>NZ_FXBJ01000002.1:500000-1700000 GCF_900177385.1 Carnobacterium iners | reverse complement strand
CTTATTTTATACGTTGTTGTTTATAACTGCTACTACGCTGTTCTTTTTCTATTACAGGAAAAATAGTGCTCAATTAGAGCGAAACATTCAAAAATTAACCAATCAAAATGAGAATCTTAAAGAACACAATTATTGGATGAATCAAACTAAAACAATTCTTTGTTCCAATTCGACTGAACAGGCTTATTACCAATTCACTTGGAAAATCATTCAAAATGAACGGGAATTTAAAACGAGAGTCTATCCGCCATTAGCCGTTTCTTTTATCCTCCCTTTATTCTTTAGCTTCAACAGCTTGGCTAGTGGGATGACCTTTACGGATTTAAGAAATCAAGGCTTTCCTTTCGCTGTTTACATTACCTTGTTTATGGTCCCGCAATTAGTGGCTTCTCTAAATTATTCATCTTCTTATAAGGGCGCTTGGATTTTCCAGATGAGTCCCGTTAATAACGATGGCTTATTTGTTAGAGCTGCTGGAAAAACCGTTTGGATGAGACTGATTGTACCTTTTTATGTAGCTTTAAGTGTTTTTTTAGTCTTTTTGTACGGTTGGAACGACCTGGCTATTATTCTTAACGGTTTCTTAGCTACGACAGTTGTTTTCTTTGGTTATTTAAAACTAGCTATGAAGTCCTACCCTTTTTCAAAGGAATTTACTGCAGCAGATGCCAATAGAGGATTTATGCCCATCCTCGTTCTTCTTTTCATTACAGGATTATTTGGATTAGCCAACTTTTTACTAGATCGTTTTCTTCCTTTCGGTAGTTGGATAATGACCTTATTGTTACTAATCAGTACGTTTTATTATTTATTTGGCAAGCACAAACTTTTTCGTTTTTCTCAAAGCTAAATTTAGTTGATCACTACCTAAAAAACGACCATGAAGTCTAAGAGTAGTCTTAGTTTCTGGTCGTTTTTTGGTTGAATGTAATTATTTTAACAGTTCTCCTGGTCAATTTGAGTACTGAATAGAAGAAAGATAATCTATCTATTTTAGTTTTATTTGTTTAAAAAAACTTATTATGATAAAAAAGCTCTAAAGATAGACTTGAAAAATCTAATCTTTTAGAGCTTAAATCAAATTAGATAATTTTTTTTATTTTTTAGACTCAGAATCTAGTTAGCCTAATTATTGAATTACATAATAGTTACTGCTCTCATTTTTTCTTTTTTCTTAATGAGTTCTTTAGCTTGAGAAACAATATTTTCAACTGTTAACCCGTATTGTTCTTTCAAGTAGTCTGCTTTTCCAACTTGACCAAACTGCTCGCGAACTCCTACTCGGTATTGAAGAGTCGGTTTTTCTTCTGCTAAAACTTCAGCTACAGCACTTCCTAATCCACCTATAATATTGTGATTTTCTGCCGTTATAATTGCCCCAGTTTCAGCTGCTTGAAGAACAGCTTCTTTATTAATTGGTTTCAAGCGATAGACATCCATTACAGTTGCTTCAATTCCTTCAGCAGCTAACTCGTTAGCAGCTAGCATTGCATCTGAGACCATTATTCCAGAAGCTAAGATACTGACATCTTTGCCTTCTCTCAACACTTTTGTTCCTGATTCGAATAATTCTCCTTCACTATACAATTTAACAGGTTGCTTCCTGATTGTACGGATATAACTAAAACCAGTATCTTCATAAGACTGTTCGAGGATAGCCCTTAACATTATCGTATCACTAACCTCATAAACCGTCGCTTTTGGTATCGCTCTCATTAATGCTAAATCCTCAAAAGGCATGTGTGTTCCATCATTTGCTTCTGCTGTTACGCCTGCGTCAGATCCCAGTATAACTGCACTTAATTGAGCATAATTTAAAGACAAAAATACTTGATCGTAAACTCTTCGACTAGCAAAAGGTCCAAAAGTATGGATGAAAGGCTTAAAGCCAGCTACCGCTAAACCTGCAGCACACCCTACTTCTTCTGCTTCCATAATACCAACATTAATCAATCGATTGCCCATTGCTTCTTTTATTTTATTTGTTGCAATAGCACTAGATAAATCTGCTTCTAAAGCAACAACTTTTTCGTCTTTTTGTGCAAATTCAACTAAAAAATTAGCATATGTTGTCCGCATTTCTGCTTCATCTAATGTAACTATAAATTCTTTCATTAAACTAACACTCCCAACTCTTCACCTATTTGTTGGATCGTAGCTTGAATCGCTTTGTTTGTCTCGTCATCTGGACGCAAATGATGGTTATCCATCATTTCTTCTATATGTTTGATACCTTTTCCCTTGATGGTATCTAAAATAATAACAGAAGGCTTTCCTTTAAATACCTTTACACTTGTAATTGCTTTCGAAATAGCATTAACTGAATGACCATCAACACGTACAGTATTAAATCCAAATGCTATAAATTTTTCTGCAAAATCAAATGGATTGCTAATATCAATTGTATATCCATCTAGTTGCTTTTTATTATCATCTACAAAAACAATTAAATTATCTAACTGATTATGAGCAGCCATTTGGATTGCTTCCCAACATTGGCCCTCGTTCAATTCACCATCTCCAACAATCGCATACGTAAAGTTATTTCTTGCAGCAATCTTGTTACCAAGAGCTATACCCGTAGCTGCAGAAATGCCCTGTCCCAATGAGCCAGTCGTCATATCAATACCTGGTGTTTTATTGCGATCGGGATGTGAAGGAAGATTCGTACCATTTTGATTCAGTGTATACAACCATTCTTCGGGAAAATAGCCTTTCAGAGAGAGTGTTGCATATAGTGCTGGACCACCATGACCTTTTGATAGCACAAAGTAGTCCCGATTGGGATCATCTTTAGTCTCAGGACTTGCATTTAGGTGTTCTCCATAAATAACTGCTAAGACTTCTACAATAGAAAGACTTCCACCATAATGTCCGTATCCCATATAATTTAATTCTTTTAAAGTATAGTAGCGTATTTCTTTAGCAAATTTTTCTAGTTCTTTTATTTCCACCGGCTATTCCTCCTTATGGTAATAACTTAATTTGCTTCGACAGTTTCTTTTTGTTTTTTGCTGAACAAAGTTAAAGCAATCATTATAGATAAAGCAAGAGCTATACCAATAACTACTGCTACTTGGCCACCGTATTCTCCTAAAAGTCCAAGGAATAACCCTGAAACCGCAAAGTCAGCATCGGAGAACGTAGAACCTGCAAAACCTAAATCTCCAAGTACTGGTAATAATAATAAAGGTAAGAAACTAATTAACATTCCTTGAACAAACGAACCTAATATTGAACCTCTAAGTCCTCCAGATGCATTACCGATTACTCCTGCTGTTGCACCAACGAAAAAGTGAGGAACAACTCCTGGTAAAATAATTACACCGCCAGCAAATAACATAATGATCATACTTACAATACCGCCTAAGAAACTTGAAAAGAATCCTATCAAAACAGCATTTGGAGCATATGGGAAAATAATTGGGCAATCTAATGCTGGTTTAGCATTTGGGACTAATTTTTCTGAAATCCCTTTAAATGCTGGAACAATTTCTGCTAAGATTAAACGAACACCAGCTAAGATAACGAAAACGCCTGCAGCAAATGCTCCTGCTTGTTGTAAGGCAAAAATGATGTGGTTTGTGCCATCACTTAGGTTTTCGCGAATATAAGCTCCGCCTGTAAATATCGCTACTATGACATAAATAATCCCCATTGTAATCGCAATACTTACTGTTGAATCTCTCAAGAATCCTAAACCTTTAGGGAATTTAATATCTTCGGTTGATTTTTCTTTATTTCCAAAATATTTACCTATATATCCACTTAATGCATAACCTACTGCACTAAAGTGACCTAAAGCAACATTATCGTGACCAGTCAATTGACGCATAAAAGGCTGTACTATTGCCGGCGATACAGTCATTACAATTCCTAATGCCAAACCACCTAAAAGAATTAATGGAATTGTAGTAAATCCAATAACTGACATAATAACTGCAATCATACACGCTAGATAAAGTGTGTGGTGCCCTGTTAAGAAGATATATTTGAATTTTGTAAAGCGCGCAATCATGATGTTAAAAATCATTCCTGCTAACATAATTAATGCCGTTGTCGTTCCGTATTCACTTAAAGCTACTGCAACAATTGCTTCATTATTAGGAATAACACCTTGCACATTAAAGGCTACTTGAAACATCTCTCCAAACGGTGACAATGAAGCAACTACAGCGCCAGCTCCAGTTGTTACAACTAAGAAACCAACAAACGTTTTAACTCCGCCTTTAACCACATCTGTGGTTGGCTTTTTTTGTAACAACAAACCTAGAACTGCTATCATGGCAACAAGTATCGCTGGTGTACTAGCAATATCAATAATAACTTTTAATATTCCACTCATTTAAAACGCCCCTTTTTATAATAAGTTTTTGTCCTTGCAAGCTTGTGTTACTTTTTCTCTTAGCTCATCCATATCGATGATACTTCTCAATATTCTTACATCGCCCAAATCTTTAGCTGCATCTTCTAAATCTGCTCCAACAAACCAAACATCTGCAAGTCCTGGTGCTGTAGAACCAATATCGTAATGCTCTACTTCTACCTTAGAACTATCTAACCCTAACTCTTTTAAAATACTTTCTATATTCATTTCTAACATAAAACTTGAACCTAAACCTGAACCACAAGCTGTACCAAATTTAATCATTATCTTCTACCTCCTGATTTTCTTTTATAAGATTTAAAATTTCTTCCTTTGTCGTTGCTTCTTTTAATACCGTTATTTTTTCTTTATCGCTTAGTATTTTTGTTAATTGTGAGAGTGCTTTTAAATGAGATTGGTTGTCTATAGCTGCTAAAGTAATGATAATATTTACTCCATGATTTGGATCATCTAATAAATAGACAGGCTTTTCTAATTTTAATAACGACATCCCTAATTGGTTCACACCGTTTTCGGGACGAGCATGCGGAATAGCTATTCCTTGTCCTAAGTCAATGAATGCCCCATATTTCTTCACATTAGCAATAATAGCTTCTACGTAACTTTCTTCAATATAATTCTTATTTATCAACAAATCACTACTTAATCTAATAGCTTCTTCCCAAGTTAAGTTTTCATCTTTAATAAATTGAATCGTATCGTTAGTAATTAAATCTTCTAACATCGGTAATTCCTCTCTTTCTTCCTCATAGGGCGTTAATAATTTCTTTGATAAAGCTTTGTAGAGCTTTTCTTCATCCGTTACATTAGAATATTTCTTAATCGTCAACATTAAATCTTCTATATTTATATTTGATGATCCTATTAGCTCAAAATCATTGGTTACAATTTGTAATAGATAATTTTTAGTCCTTTGGTTCATAATAGGCTTAACGATATATAATTTCTTTTCTGTTCGAATATATACCGTTGAAAAAATCATATCATAAGAATCTTCAGGCGTTAATTTCAAGTCTTCTATTGAATGTTCTCCTAGCCAATTAATTTGTGGGAATAATTGTTTTAGTTCTGAACGTAGGATTAAAGAAGAACTAATTCCATTAGGACAAATAACCAAGGCACGATAGGACTGAACTTGCTTTAGAGTCTTTTCAAACTGACCACCAAAATGAATCGTGAAATAAGCAATTTCTTCATCTGTTATTTCTGAATTCACTATTTCTTGCAGCGGCTTTAAAGCTTGCTTTACAAAACCAAAAAGTTCATTATGCTCTCTTTTAATTTGATTAACCATTGAATTTTCTAATTTAAGACCGAATAATAAGCGGTAATAAGTTGGTACAATATGTGTATATAAAGTTCTTTGAAGATCGTTTTTATTTCGAAAATCTATCACTGCAATCTTTTCCATTTTACTTATGATGTCTTTTGTAATTTGATACAACTTTTCATCTTTATACAAAACAGAGTCGCCTTCAGCAATACCTAATAATACCATTGTTAAAAAACTAGTTTCATCTTCTGAATAAGAAAGCTTAAAAAAATCAGTTACAATAGTCTCACTAATTTCATTGACACTACTCTCTTTTAAGACTAATTTTTCTTTATTCGTAAATATAATCTTCACTCTTTTTTGTCTCAAAAAAACAAAATAAATTAATCCGACAACTTCTGATAATCTATTTTCAACAAAGTGGATATGCTTTTCTGTTGCACACTGAACCAGTTCTTTTTTTAGTTCGTCTAATCTTATTTCTTCATTCCAAGCTTGAGCAATGTAGTTCAATGCCCATGAACCAATAGGGGTTAATTGCAACGAAGAAATGCTGATAAAAGCCATTCTTCTTTTATCTAATTCATTGCCTTCCAAGTAATACCCTTTTGATCGTGTATACTTTAAATTAATTTGGAAATCTTCGCATCTTTTTCTCAGTTTCTTTATATCTGCTAATGTTGTATTTTTACTAACTTTCAATAATTCTTGATAATGGTAATTGGATACTTCTTCTTTTCGAATAAAGGTATATAAGTAAATCAGATGCTCTCTTTCATTTTCTTGTAAATAAATTTGACTATTTTTTAGTTTTCTTTGAAGTTCCTTTTGCTTACAAATCAAACTTTGAGGAACTCTGTATTCACCTTCTTTTATTTCAATTTTTGAATAACCAATTTTCCCCAGTACGTCATTTAGCTCTTGAATATCTTCTTCTAATTGCTCTACTGGTTGATCAAGGACGACACCTAGTTTCCATATACTCAAATGAGGCATGTTTATCATGTGGTTAAGCAATGCTAACAATCGATTATCAAACATATTAATTGTTCCTCCTTACATACATTACTATACAATGAAAGCGGTTTTTACGAAATGATCTTTCAGTCCATTCTTATTTTTCACAATCAGGTCTCATTGGGCTCAATTAGTTTCAGCTCATCTATTTTACCTATAATCCAGCTAATTCTACCGTTTAAATTGCATTTTTTCAAAAAAAATAAAAAAGAAACATAGATTTTTTAGTCTAGGCCTCTCTTTTACGCTTCTATTCTACTATCACTTTAAAATTCTGGTTGGTCTCTGCTTTAATAACAGGATGTTTAACCAAGTAATCTGCAATCAGTTCACTCATATCTTTTTGGTTTTCACGAATGATTTTATCGGCTGAAAACATCGGATAATCCCCACCACCAACGGCGCGGTATTGGTTTAACGTAATGTCGAGTTGATCTTCTGGTTTTATCTCTTTTCCATGGTACTTTAATTCTACCACTCGTTCGCCAATTGGCCGTTTTGCATTGATTACATAGTCTATGCCTTCATACATATCGTAATTGTAATATTGCGGTTTAGGGTCAATAAAATCTGGGTTAATACCAACCGAACCGTCTTTTTCAGCTTTAAAATAAGCAGCCGATTGTTCTATAGCTTTTCTTAAATCTTCACCTGTCACACGTAACACAGCTAATGTATTAGGATAGACATAATTGGTTACAACATTTCGCATCGTAATAGTTTCATTAAATCCTTTGCCTTCATTTACAAATAAGGCTGTCCCAGAAATATCTGTACCCGTAGCATCCATTTGAACCTTCTGAATAAAAGCTATATAAGGATGCTCAACGGCTCGAACGGCATGTGGATCTTTAATCCGCATATCGCCTTCAACTCTCCCAAGTGGTTGATCCAACCATTCGTCAACTTCTTTAAATAGATTAGCCAGTTTTTCTGACATAGCCGCATCGGGAATTGCTGTAGCCGTTGTTACTAAACTGGCTTCACTTTGTGTAACCGTATACGCATTATCAGCATTTTTTTCAATCGTTAAAACGATTTTCCCAACGGCTTCTCCCCGATACCCTGGTTGAATAACCGGAATCCCATTTATTTTAGTCGCAATTAAACGATGCTGGTGCCCTGTGATCAGCACATCGATACCAGGAACTTCGGTTAATAATCGATACCCTTCGTTTTCGCCTGTTAATGGCTCAGTTATTTCACCCGTTTCGATATTTTTTTCAAATCCTCCATGGTAACTAACAACCACTAGATCAGCTAATTCTCTCAATTGAGGGACCAGTATTTTGGCTGTTTCAACAGCACTTTTAAAAGTCAATTTTTTAATATGATCAGGATGTTCCCAGTTGGGGATGTAGACGGTTGTTAAACCTAAGACCGCTATTTTGAGACCGTCTTTTTCAATAATCTCATAGGCTTTACCAAATGCTGGTTGACCAACTTCATTCAGGATATTAGCCGAAAGAACAGGGTAATGAGCTGCTGAAATAGCCTGACGCAGATAGTCTTCCCCATAATTAAACTCATGATTGCCAATAACCCCTACATCGTAATCCATCATGTTTAACACATTCGATAAATCATCTGGCTTCATTTCTCCTCGATGTTTCGCAATATAATAAGTCAACGGTGATCCTTGGATAAAATCACCATTCTCAATTATCAATACAGGCCCACTTGCTGTTTGTTTTTCTTGTTTCAAAACAGTTGCTACCCTAAGTGCACCAAAAGGCTCATCTTGTACTTTTGTGCTAAAATTACACGGCCTGATATACCCGTGCATATCACTTGTTGCTAAAATAATCAGTTTCATTCTAACAAATCCTTTCGAACAGATTTTATATGTATTATTCAACTAAAACCAATATTAAAACAAATTTATCTGTCTATTATTTAAGCTATTAAAAATTATATGGACGCAATTAGTTGAGTCTTTTAATGATTGTATCGGAATTAGGGTAGATTTGAAAGCAAAACCATTATTCTAATATTTCAACTCATTGATTGAGTTAGTTAGGTAGTTTTAAAAATAGTTCATTGCTTAAAAATGAACGATTCTCTTGTTTTTAAGCAATTTATTGTTAAACAATCTAGTGTTGTTCATTCTCTTTGTACGCTATAATAAAACTACGCTACTTTATAAAAGGAGACGATTAATTTGACTCGTTATACATTTGGAATGCTAAGTAAAAAGACAGTAGAAATAGATAAAAATACTCTTTCTATCAAAGGGACTATCACCAATAAAATTGAATTAAATCTAGCTGATATTCAAGTAGCTTACATTGTCACCGCCTCTTTGACTAAAAATGGAACAGTTTATTTTAGTACAAGCGGTAAAGACGCACCAAATGCTACTCTGGCTAAAGAAGCGTTTATCTATACAAAAAAACAACTAAAGGACGTCCAATCATTAATAGCAGAATTAAGGATTAAGGCAATTTATTCTGATCATTCAATAAAACTTTCTTAAACAAATTTTTCTAAAAAGTAGTCGATTTAAATCCTTATGAAAAGAGGCATAAACATGAAAAAACTAATAGTAGGCTTTATCGCTGTCGCCTTTCTAGCTGGGTGTGGTGCAGAAAATTCAAAAGAAAACAGCAGCGAAACACCAACTATAGAAGATAAAACCATTCTTTATTCTGGAACGGTCATTGACTTTGATGAGACCTATACCGATGGGTTATTTTTAGCGGATTTAACTCCGTTAAACTCATCAGAGGCTGCTTCTTTTGAAGAAGTCATTTTATTAACAGAAGATATAGCTTTGGTTGATCAAAAGTCAGGTGAAAGTATTGCTCCATCAGAATTAGTAAAAGGAAACACAGTCAAAGTTACGCTAATTGAACATGCGCCAACTACGATGTCTTTACCGCTTCAGATTGCTAGTATAGGAATTGTAAAAATTGAAAAAGTAACAAAAGAATAAACGTATAAGACTTTTAATTAGCCACTAGAAATACCCCTACTACAAAATAGTTTACATACTGTAGTAGGGGGTATTTTTGATACCTTATTCTCTTTATTATTGGATAACTTTGAGATTAGATGGTTCTTTACTCTGAAGCCACAACATAATAGAACAATTCAAAAGTAAATGTCCCACTGAATGAAGCTTCATCTAGTTTTTCAAACCCAAAATACTGAATATTCCAGATACGCTCCAGAGCTTCTAATTTTTCAACAAGGTCTTGCATGTTCCCCGCAGTGGTACTTGTCATTTCAACCTCATAGATACTTTTTCTGTAACTTTCATCAAGGTCTTCAATTGTCACTGGTTCTCCGACACGTAATATTTGTTGTATAGCAACTTTTTCTTGGGTAGCAAGCTTCTCCAAAACAACAAGCTCTTCATTTACCCTTTCGCTTTCAGGTAAAAATTTCCAAGTCTCTTCATACTCTTGTTTAAAATCACTCAATAAAGAAGCTTCTGGTGGATATTCAGTCTTCAAGCTGGTCAATTCCTCAACCTGTTGGTCAGAAAGATTAGCTCGCTCTTTAATTGGATCTAGAAAATAGGCTTGCCCTAAAATAAATACTCCTAGAATGACTAGTCCTATCACTAATGCTAGTACGGAGGACACTCGATTCCACTTTAGCTTCATGACAGAACCTCCTCTCCTAAAGCTATTTCATCAATTTCCAGCCACAGTTCAACAGTCGAACCTGCTCCACCTACCTGATTTTCCATACGTATGAAATGGACACTTGAAACATAACCTAACGTTTTGAATTTTTCGACAGTATCTGATAGTTCTGTTACCGTTAAACCTTCTAGTACTAGCGTAATTTGATTCGTTTCATTTTTATTAAAAATAGACACTCGTTGTTCCACGTTTGGAACTTGTTCAAGAATCGTCTTTGTTACATAAGCCATTGGGTATTGCTTTGCTTCAAAAGTAGCTTTATTCTCTGCTACTTGCTGCGTCAATTGAGCGTATTCTTGTATTTGTCGCGAAACATTAAGCTGTTCTGCCTCAACTTGAAGCCATTCTTGATTACGCTTTTCAACGTTCGTATAATAAGCTTGCATTGAGAAAAAATAGATAGCTATTAAAAGAAGCAAGAAAAGAAAAATACCAATTAGTAAATAAGGAAGAAAGTTTTTCTGTTTTTTTTCAAAAAAATTGACTTCAAACATGTTTATTTTCCCCCTGTGCTTTTTTTCTAATGCGCTTCACTTTTTTCTTAGCAACTTGTTTCGGAATAGCAGCCTTTTTCTCTTTTAAGGCAAGACCATATAATGGTAAATATTTAGTGGTAATATCTTCTGAAACCTGTACAATATGAATCGGTTGGAAAAAACGGTTGGAAAATTGTTTTTTGACGTTTTCCAGATCAGGAAAATCTCCTGCTAAATAGATATCCGTCACTCCACCCTCGCCGTTCATCACGGAATAACGATAAAAATCAAGTAATCTTTCTAAAACATCGAGCGTATCTGCAATAGCTTCATCAAATGAATTTATATCTTCCTTCCAATTCCATTCACCATCTGGGGTTACATCCCATAAATCTATCAACCTGGTTAAACGCGATTGACGTGATATTTTAGGCAAATCTTCGTTAAAAATCATAATCGTATTATTTACTGCGCTCCATTGCAGCACCATTACATGCTTATTAGGGTCCTTTTGTAGGTCCTTTTGTAGGTCCTTTTGTTGCTTAATGATTCGGTACAAACATAATGATGAAATATCCGCTACAATAGGATCCAAGGAAACCTTTTGTAATAAAGATTCGTATTGTAGAATAATCTCTTGCGGGTAAAGCATCAAAAGAATGGTCTGCTCCATATCACTAACTTCAAGCAACTCAAAATGAAAACGTGTCTCTTTAAACGGAGATCGGATTAATTGTCCCATATGTAGAGCAATATAAGCTTTAATTTCTGAAGGATCTAGCTGTACTGGTACTTTTTCTTCACGTACAATAATAAAGTTATCCGGTAACAAGATGGATGCTTGCGCATTTTTCCATTTTTTTTCAGTAACTAACGCATTTAAACGATTCTCAAGTAACGCGGGGTCAATAATTCTCTCTTCATGAAGAATCTCGTTATCAAATAAAATTTCATTTTTTTCTAGTACTTTACCAGAGTTAGCATCCATTACTAAATAGCGAATTCGTCTTTCTAAAAATTCAAAATAAAGCAAGGGTTGTTTTTTAAATAACATCATATACCTCCTTATGTTTCAGAAACACAAACAATGCTCTTCCTTAACTAAAAAAAGATAGATACCACTGTAGGATCGTTTCTCCGAAATAAAAAATAGTTAGTGCAGCAAGACCAATATATGGAGCAAAAGGAATGGTCATTTTACGATTGCCACTCTTCAGCTTCATGATAAGCATGCCTGTAACGGCTCCGTAAAGCGTCGCTACAAAAAAGAGCAACAAAAAAAGAACCGGTCCGAAAATAAAGCCCAATAAAGTAAAGTATTTCAAATCCCCAGCGCCCATTCCCCCATTAGATAAAAGAATGATCACAAACACCAAACCAAATGCTAAACTAGCACCTAATAAGGAAATCCAAAAAGATGGTTGTGGGTATAAGATGCGCAACAATATAAATAAAGGAGTGAAAAATAGAAGCAACTTATTTGGGATTTTTCGGTAGGCTATATCAGATACCGTGATTGGAATGATAAGTGCAATTAACAATAGACCTAGAAAGGTTTGTTCACTCCAGCCATACTGATAAAAGGTAATCGTAGCCAGTAAACCTGTTGCCAATTCCATAATCGGATAGAGTAATGAAATTTTCTCTTTACATTTTTTGCACCTGCCCCTTTGTCTTAAAAAAGACCAAACGGGAATCAATTCTTTCCAAGTCAATGTGCGTTGGCACGTATCACAATAAGATCGCGTTTGAGCAAATAATGTCCCGTTCGGCACACGTAAACCCACGACATTAAAAAACGACCCGAATACCAATCCATAGATAAAAAAGATAAATGTTACGGTTGTATGCATAAAAAAACTCCTAGTAAGCAAGAAAGACTCCACGAAGGAGTCTTTCTATGTATTTGAATGGGTAATACTATTCTACAGTGTAAGTTATTTTTCCTTCAGTTGTATTTTTATTCACTTTTGTTATTCCACTTTCTACTTCATCAAAATCAGATTCAAGGAAACCTTTACTTTTTAAATTAGCAACAGAAATTTCACCGTTAGCTGAAACTGTATTTTCTAACTCGTACAGTTGCGCAGCATCGATAACCAATTCTTTTTGAGCATCTGTCGTTTTAGTTTTAGAATCAGCAACCACATTCCCAATCAAAGGAATTGAAATCGCAACGATTAAAGCTAAAATTGCAATAACCGCTAGTAACTCAATTAGTGTAAACCCGTCTTCTTTTTTCAACAATTGTTTGATTTTATTTCTCATTTTCTTTTCCTCCATTTTCTTTTTCTTATTTATAACTAGTTTTCATTAAAAAATTACTTTTGTTTTATAGAAGCTCATTTCTCAATCATCATATAACATCCGTTGTATTTTTACAAGCTATTTTCCGAAGAATTAACTAAAAGTTTCAAACATGCTAAACATGGGCACAACAATGGACAGAACGATTACACCTACAACAACTGAAAGAAATATAATCATAATCGGTTCAATCAAGACTTGCAACTTGTCTGATGCTTCCTGAACTTCTTGATCATAGATTTCTGAAACTTTTTCTAACATATCGTCTAACTCTCCACTCGTTTCTCCAACTTGAATCATCTGAATGATAAGCGGTGGGAAAAACCAATGATCCACCATAGGTTTAGCTAATGATTCCCCATTTTCAACGTCCTTTTGTGCTTGTAGTAGCACATTCTCAACCACTCGGTTACCCACAACTTGACTTGTCACTTCGATGGCTTGCAGAATTGGAACTGAGCTACTAATCAAAGAACTTAGCGTTTGAGTCATTCGAGCTAACAATGTTTTTTGTAAAAAGGTTCCTAATATAGGTATTTTTAATTGTAGGACATCAAATACATAGGCAACTTGATCTTTTTTACCAAGCTGAATAATGATAGCTACCAACACGCCAACTAGTAAGACCACAACCCACCAATAACGCTGGAATAACCCACTCATCATCAAGACCACTTGAGTAATCATTGGCAGTTCGCTTCCCATTGAAGCAAACATATCACCAAATATCGGAACAATGAACACCAGTAAAAATGTTGTAATAAAAAAAGCTAATACACCTACAACTATCGGGTAAGTCATGGCTGTTGTAATTTTCTGTTTGGTTCGGTGTTGCTTTTCATAATAATCTGCCATTTGTTCCAGGACTTCTTCCAAACGTCCGCTAACTTCCGCTGAATGGATCATATGTATCAACAGATTAGGAAATAGTTTCGGTTTTTTTGCCATTGCTTCGGATAAAGCAACCCCTTCTCTTATTTCCTCAGCTAACTCTTGCAAGGCTTCTTTCAACACCAAACTAGTAGATTGAACAGAAAGGAGATCCAATGCATCGACCAATAGAATCCCAGCGTTCATTAAAGAGGCAAACTGTCTCAAAAACACGATAAAGTCCTTTGATTTTAAAGAAGAACGAAAACTGATATCCTTATTTAATATCGTATTCAACTTGCCTACTTCAAAGACAACTAAATCCATATTTCTCAGTTTACTCAGGGCATCTTTTTTACTAATACTATCTATTTTTCCTTTCATTAATTTTCCATCTCTCGTTTTAGCTTTATAGGCAAAAACAGCCATTATTTTCCTCCTTTCTGCTTTATAATTTAGGGGTAAAAATGGTACCGACGAATTTTTTCATCTTCAATAAGTTTGTTAATACTCATCTCCATTGTGTGCATCCCTTGATCAGCAGATGTCTGTAAAACATTAGGGATCTGATGCATTTTTTCAGCCCGTATCATATTTTTGATTGCTGGATTATTGATCAACATCTCAGTTGCTGCCACACGACCATCACCTTTTTTATTCGGTAATAGTCGTTGAGACATAATTCCCAAGAGAACATTCGCTAGCATTAAGCGAACCTGTTCCCGTTGCCCTCCTGGGAATACATCAATCATTCGCTCAATACTACTAGCAGCATCTGAAGTATGCAATGTTCCTAGGACTAAATGTCCTGTTTCTGATGCCGTTATGGCTGTGGAAATAGTATCCATATCACGCAATTCTCCTACTAAAATAATATCAGGATCTTGGCGCAAACTGGCACGAAGACCGCTTTTAAATGATACTGTATCGGATCCCACTTCTCTTTGTTCAACAATAGATTGTTTATGCTCATGTAAGTATTCGATAGGATCTTCCAATGTAATGATATGTCGATTCAATGTTTGGTTCACATAATTAATTAACGCTGCTAGAGAAGTGCTTTTTCCACTACCAGTAGGACCTGTTACCAAAAATAAACCGTAAGATTGTTGGACTAATTTTTTAGTGATATCCGGTAGGCCCAAACTTTCCACACTGGGAATTTCTTTTGAAATAATTCGGAATGCAAGTGAAAGAGTACTACGTTGGTAAAACACATTTACACGGAAACGAGCAATCTCAGCTATCCCATAAGAAAAATCAATGTCTCTCTTTTGTTCAAGCGTTTCCCACATTTCTTGACTAAGAATAGTTTTAGCAAAATTCTTTGTATCATCAAATGTGAGGTATGCTAGCCTTTGAGTGATTAACTTCCCATCAATTCGAAATACCGGTGCAGAGCCTACTACAAGATGAATATCGGAAGCTTTTTTTTTATAGGCAGCTATTAATATCGTATTTAATTGTTCTATTATCACCGCCTCCTTATTCGTTAATCGAAGCAACCCGTAGAACTTCTTCTAGAGTTGTCTTTCCAGCTTTTACTTTTATTAATCCATCATCAATCAAAAAGCGTATACCCTGTTCTTTGACATGTTGTTTGATTTCTTGGATTGAAGCCTTATTCATCATCAATTCTTTTATATCATCTGTTATCACAATTAATTCATGAATAGCCATCCGTCCACGATAGCCGGTATGACGGCAAGCATCACAACCTTTGGTGAACGTAATCGTGTCGATTGTTTGGTTGCGTCTTTCGAAGATTTCTTTCTCAACTGGTGTAGCTTTTCTTGTCTCCGCACATTCTTTACATATTGTTTTTACCAGACGTTGTGCTACGATACCACTTATCGCAGAGACGATTAAGTAAGATTCGATTCCCATATCAAGTAAGCGAGGAATAGCCTCAATAGCACTGTTAGTATGTAGCGTACTAAATACTAAGTGACCGGTCAAAGCTGCACGAACACTATTTTCAGCTGTTTCTCTATCTCTTATTTCTCCAACCATGATAATATTTGGGTCCTGACGCAATACTGAACGTAAACCTTGCGCAAAAGTCAGTCCAATCTGTGTATTGACTTGGACTTGGTTAATACCCTCAATTTGGTATTCAACCGGATCTTCGATAGTGATGATATTGCTTTCAGGATGGTTCAGTTCGTTGATAGAACCATAAAGAGTAGACGTTTTCCCAGAACCCGTAGGACCTGTCAACAATATTAACCCTGAAGGTTGGGCAATTAACTTTTGGTAATTCGCTAATACATCTTTTTCTAAGCCGATATCCTCTACTTTTCGAAACATATTCGAGATATCTAAAATACGCAACACAATTTTCTCACCAAAAATGGTTGGTAAAGTTGATACCCGTAAATTTACTCTTTTCCCTAAAATATTTGTACTAATTCGTCCATCTTGAGGCAGACGAGTCTCGGTAACATCTAGTCCAGCTATTATTTTGATGCGAGCAACCAAAGAGTTCATTAAGGTTTTCGGCAAAGGACGCTCATTGCGAAGTAGACCGTCTACACGGTACCTAACCGATACGTGGCGTTCCGTTTGATCTAAATGAATATCTGATGCACGTAACGATACACCGGTTTCTAATAATTGGTTGAAAATTCTTACTGCAGGAGCATCTTCGCCTTCAATGTAGTCAATATTTACTTCTTTTGAGTCATACAAACGGTTGATTGTCTGTAATAAGTCATCTTGTGTCGCTATCACTGGTTGAACAACATAACCGGTAGAAAATTCTATCTCTTCTATCGCATAAAAGTCTAGTGGGTCATTCATCGCCACAATTAAACGGGTATTTTCTTTTTTTATCGGAAGCAATAATTTAGAACGCGCAAAATCTTTTGTTACCAACTCTAATACAGAAAGATCAATCGGATATTGATACAAGGATACACTTTTTAACTTCAATTTAATTTCTAATGCGTCCAATAGTTGCTTCTCAGTGATATATCCTTGATCAACTAATAAGTCTCCTAATTTTTGATCCTGCTTTTTCAAACTGAGTGCTTCTACAATCTGCAATTCCGTTACAAGTCCCGCTTCTTTCAATAAATCTCCTAATTTTTTCTTCTTAAAATCTGCCACGTTCTTCCACCTTTCTGCTAGTTTTCTATGATTGTCCCTGAGTTTATGATGTCTTCTGGTTTTGGATCAGTAACAGTAACTGATGAGCCAAATGGGAAACCGGTCGTGTCAATAGCTTTGTAAATTAGTTTCGCACTCCCATTTATTTCAAACGTGTCTGAGATGACCGAACCGTTCATAAGATAACTTCCAGTTAAAGTGACAGCTGATTTTGGTGCAATAAGTATTACGTTGGAAGGTCTATTCCAGTTGCCACCTGACAAAATAATTTCTTTGTTATCCGTCAGAAATACGCCATTTATAGTGGTATTATTGAGATCTACTGGTTTCTCATTTCCGATGGATATCACATTAGCGTTCATCATGTTAATATTCGTAAAATTTGGATTAGGACCTGTAAATATCAATAAGAATTGTTTGCTTGTTCCAGAGGCATTGATGTATGAATTCTGATTAAAATTGATTGTACTTGCTACAACCAATCTAATTATTCCTTTACCAATAATATCGAGATTACTTGAAGTAAATATTAAATTATTCACTAAAAATGTAATTTTGCCTTCTTCTACAACATTAAGCCTCCCTGAACTAATTGATAAATTGTTCACTAAAAATGTGATTGTCCCTTTTCCAACAATATCAATATTACCTGAACTAATTGATAAATCGTTCACTAAAATCGTGTGGTTTCCTCCCATAGGGTCAATAGTTAACTTTTTTCCAGACTCAACTATTATCTTATTAAAAGAAATATTGTCATAAACCTCAAGCTTATAGGTATTAAGTAAATAATTGTTTAGAAACAAATTCCCATTATCTTGAACCTTATACTGTTCATTCTCATTTTTTTAATTATTTTATCCGGTAATTTTTTAAAGTCTATCGTATTATCAGTGGGTACTTTCACATGTGTTAACAAGTCTTCATAATCTTTAAAATTTACATTCTCAACTTGAATAGAAAATTTAGGCAGATTATTTTTCATGTAATTCGGATAATTTATTAATTTACCCGGTGTCGTTTGGCTAGAGTAGTGCAATGTTGATTCTTTGAATGATCCATAAGTCCCTACCTGGACCGCACTATCTTTTATAGATTGAATATATGCATTATCCTTCAACGTTCCGCCTAATAATTTCATTTCTTCGTTCACAAGCAATGCTGTTTTAGCAGGAAGTGTCTGCATTCCTCCCCCAGCAGTATTCTTTTCAACCCACTTCACTGTGACCGGTTTTGTAACCGTTCGTTCTTTTCCATCTATTTTTCCTGTAGAATAGATGGTATATTTTTGAGCATTCTCTTTTTCAGTCCGGATTGTTGCAGTAGGTTTGCTGCCTAATTGCTGATCGAATTTTATACTCGACTGACCATTTTTTGAGCTAAGGATAGTTGATACCTGACTATAAAAAGCACCTTCTGTTGTGTTATTTTTATAAGCACTTAATACTTCTCTCTGAATCTGGTCATAAGCTGCAACCACTCCTGCTTCTGCTACATAATAAGTAGATGTATTATCACGAGTAGCATCACTCAATTGGTAGCTCCCAATCGTAAGGGTCCCAAGGGCAACACCTAAGACAGACAATACCAAAAGCACCATTAATGTTAAAACCAGACCACTGCCTTTTTCTTCCTCTTGGAGTTGCTTAATCCCCATCTTATCCACTCACTCTCTCAAATAAATCGTCGTTTGATATTCTTTAGGTTGATTGTTTTTTTCTGATATGCTTTTCAATAAGATTTTTATACTCTCCGTTTCAGAGTCAGAAGAGACTACAAAACTCCCGACATCTTCTGCCAAAATTTGATTGCCATTTTTAAAAAGCTGAGATCCTTTTTTACTAAAAAACTCAACCTTATCTATCAATAAAGTATCCCCCAATTCTGACACAGTTATAGAAGCATATGGATGTTTGCGAATTTCTCTCGAAATAACAGAAAGCGTATAAGCATAATTATTTGACTGGCTAGCAGAATAAGATTGTGTCATATACTGTCTTTGACCAAACATATTTACCGCTCCCGCCAATGCAAGCACTACGGAAAGTAAAGCAATACTGGCTAATAGTTCTATCAGAGTCATTCCTGATTCGTTTCGTAAATTAATCTTTGTTCTATTTTGCTGTACTGAATGATAACCGCGTTTCCATTTGTGCATAAACTTTACCTCCCTTGCTCTCGGAGATCTCCACTGTACCTTTATAGAGGTTTTCTGATTCTTTGGATATTTTCGATACAACAGTAAACCCAGCTTTTGTGCTCGTATCCTTAATCAGAGTCAGTGTTTCTGCTACACTCTTTGTGCTTGAATAGTATGTAAGCAGTTCGATTTGTTCTTGTGCAATAAAAGTTGCTTCATTTACGTTATCGGTCTGATTATTTGTTTTAGCCGCTTGGATAAAAAAAGACAAAAAAGTCGTGACGATAAGAGATAGAATTAAAATAGAAGCCAGTATCTCAACAAGTGTCATTCCTGATTCTTCAGCCATTAGGTGTTTTATTTGTTTTTTGTACCAACTGTTCATAGTCTTCTTCCTTTTTTTAAAATATAGTTAGAATTTTTCCTCATTTTCTTATTTTATTCTTACACTATTATTATCAAAAGATCATATATTAGTGAGCAACTACCAATCACTTTAAAATCATTGCTACGTTCCTTATCCTTTATCTTTCACCCACATAAATGAATGTTAAGAACTACAAAAAAAACAACTACTTTTCTAACCTGCTCAAAGTAATGAATAGCTCGAAACAAGTGTTATCTCTTAATAGATACTATACAGTACTCAACCGAAAAAATCAGTTAAATTGAAAAATAAATTGTTTCAATACAAATTAAGTAGAGGTTTTCATCTCAACTGTTTCTAACACACAAATTTTTATACTTAAAACTAGTATATTTCTATTATAGACTGATGTTACTTAAACTAATAATCGAAAAGAGAGATAGTGTATACTATCTCTCTTTTCGATTATTAGTTTAAGTATTTATTTTACCATTGCTAATGAGCCCATTGGATCCCAAGGCTCTAATTCAGTGACGGGTTCGTCTAAGGCTTTTAACCACTTATCTGCGACGTATTTTTTATCTACAGCTACTTGATAAGTGTACTCATCAAACCATTTGTCACTCATTGAGAAGACGCCTTTTTTACCAAGCTTATCGCCCCAACTGTTTTCAACTTTCCAAGTTAACGGTTTACCATCACCATCTAGATTAACTCCGACTAAAACCATTGCATGTGTTAATAAACTTTCGCCATAATCTAAGCGTTGGGCTTTAGTCATTTTTAGACCTTCACCAAGCGTTAAGTCGTACAGATAAGCATTCTCATCCATAATACCTGATTTACGTTCAGACATTTGTCCAACATCACAACCAAACCAAACAGGTTCGCCAGCTTTAATTGAGTCAATCGCTGCATTTTTTAAGACTTCAATTGGCGTATTGATATAACGAATTGGTTGGCCTTCTTTTACTGTACCTAAGTACTTGACTGTATAGGCTTTTCCATAAGGCTTATCTTCAGTTGGAGCATTCAACAAGCTAACTAAACTTGTTAAGTCCCAACCAACGTATTTTTTGAAGAATTCTTGTGGCGTTGTTTGTGCAATACGATGAAACTTATTGTCTTTATCACGGTAATCATAGGTAAATTCTTTAGGAATTTCACCAAGCGCTTTTACTAAGACATTGTAGATAAAGTACAGCATTTCTTCTTTTTTAGCGGCTAATTCTTCTGTCGTTCCGCCATTTTTATAGCCTTCACGTAAGACACTTGCAAATTCACGTAATTTTGCGGTTAACACTTTGTTTAAAACCGCTGTGTGTGAAGAATGGAATGTTTCTGGCATCACTGATTTTGGAACAGCACCATACTTTTCTAAAATACCGGAGAACATATCCCATTGTCCACCGTCTTCTACTGGATCTTTTAGTAAATGAGCAACGATTCTTGAATTTTGTGCTTCGTCTAACGTATCTAAAATACTATCTAAGAAATAATTTGTTTTTTCTAGCTTATCCCAGAATAACGTGTAGTTTTGTGAAAATTCAAATGTTTCGACATTTAAGCGATCCATTGTGCCAACACGAGCGGTATTTAAAGCTGCAAACATCCAGCAACGGCCACTTGATTCTTGGTTGGTTATTTCACCACGTTTTGTTTCTTGTGAAAAAGAAAAAGGATGGCGTCTAAGTAAGTCGTTATCTAAAGAAGCTGTGTTGATTCCGACTTTAGCAATCGCTCCTTTAATTACTTGGTTCTCACGATTTCCTTCAAATCGCGTTTTAAATTGTGTTAATAGATCTGTATTGATTGTCAAAAAATCTCCTCCTCATCTTTTCTTAATCTCTATCTTACTCTTCTTTAATCTGATTTACAATTCGTTTAAACAAATAATAAAACTCTTCTAACATATCCCTACTACTAGCAAGAATTGTATCATAACTCTACTACTGATACTCGTATAAAAAAATGAAAAAAACTTTGCAGGTTGTTAGTCTGCAAAGATTTTTGTTACTCATTTAGTAATTAGGCTTCAAAGATGTCTTCTACTATTCGCTCAGTATAACGTGCTCCGACTACTGTTGCGTACAAGTCGACGCCCTCACTTTGGAACAGTTTCAAGGCACTGATAGACTCCATTGCTGCCTTCGCATTTTCAGGTGTTAGGTTAAGAATTGGATCTGCCACACTCAGTGATTTCGCCTTGCCTAAACTTGTATTGAATAGTAATTCTAGTGATTTTGCCATTATTTTTTCCTCCTTTAATTTTTAGGTTAGTTTTTAAGAGATTCTTTTAAAACATTAGCGTGTGTAGCGGTATTCTTCAGCAACCACTGTGTATGAAGCTGGTAAGACCGTGATTGTTTCTAGTGCTGCTGTAAATCCTTCAACTTGTACAGGTGTTACGCCTTGAATTGTATCTGAGTAGTTGCGTTTGATAATTTTTTCATTCACTGCATCCTCGAAGTGAACTGCGATCGACCCTTTATTCCATTCTTTTTCCATAATGTGTAGCCTCCTGTGTTTTATTTTTTGTAAGGTTTGTCATGACTGCTTACACCCTTAATAACGTTTTAGCTTTTTTATATGTTACCTTGCTGCTTTCAATTGCACGAGAAAGGGGTCTAATTTTACGATGATGCTTTTACGCCACTGATAAATGGTCTTACGACTGACTTGATACTTTTTAGCAATCTCCGTTACCGTTAAGCGATGAATAACTGCATCTATTAGGTAAAGCTGTTCTTTCTTTGTCAAATACACCAGCATTTCTTTAAATAAATCCATTATCAAGCACTCATTTTCAAACTGAGACTGCCTATCTGGATAATTTTCTTGCATCAGATCAGGCCAAGGTAATTCATTTGACGACAGACGATACTCTTTTCGACGCAAGTCTTTAATGTGCCATTGAATCTTCTTAAAAGCAAAGCCGCCAAAAGGATAAATAAACGCTTCTTCTTCCGGATCTTCTGGGAAGCTCTCATAGGCTTCAACTAACTTTAACAACCCTTGCTGTACAAAGTCATCGTAATCTGGATGAGTCCTTTTTATGCCTTCTCTTTTTAGTACCCCGAATACAATCCGGCTATGGTATTCAAAAAAAGCTGTTTCTTTTTCAATAGATAGTTTTCTTACCATCTCAATCATTCCTTTATAAAGTGTTACAAGGCCTTGTACACTCATAGAATAATCGCTTTTATATTCTTATAACAACGTCTTAAAGAGAGCTAAAACTGATATAAACGAACCAATTTGTTGCGTTTGTACTTAAAAAACTTCATTTTAATATTTTTTTCACATGCACATCTAAAAAAGTTTATTTAATGAGCTAAAAAAGACTGATATCGAACTATATTTAGAGAAATTATGTACTAAAAAAATAATTAATCTATCCCTTACACCTATCAATTACTTGATATAGAACCTAAAAATTAAGAATAGATTAAAAGATAATAAGAATTTTACCATCCAATTAAAAAGTGAGATTTCTTTAGTGAAATCGGTTACAATACACTTGTACTATTATTTTTTCTATTAGTCTAATTAGGAAAGAGGAATGATGCATGGGAAGAGATTTTGATCAGTTTCAAGCGATGGATACTTATAGCACGTGGGAAAAGGAATTTAATCACTCGTCGCATTATCAGGTTAATCAGCAATTAGCTCATGACAATGGACTGCTACGTGAGCAACTCCTATCAATAAATGAATACACTCAGAAAGGTCAGCAAAAATCGCTTCATTTTACCCAAACGGCTCTACAAGAAATCGCTGATACCTGTATTGAATTCAACCATATCGTCATCACCAATCAAGTAATTTACGTCAAAGATATTAGTAAGTTGGCCTCCTCACCTTTTAATAGCCTAATTTTTTATTTGAACCAAGAACCACTTAAATCAAAAGAAACAACTACGGAGATTATGAATCGTTATTTTGAAGCGAATCTTGTACCTTATCACTACGTTAAACTAATTGGACGCAGTATTGGCATTCAAAAGTGCTGTCCTTATGTGTACAATACGATTGCTTATGTTCCTGAAAAAGGGCCGACTAACGCACCTGTTAGCTGGTATGCGTTGCATCATGTGGTACATGCGATAAAAAATAGCCAATCTAACTTAACCTTTTTGCATTTTCGAAACCAGCATGAATTTTCGTTTGACCTTGGAAAAAAAGGTTATGAGAATCAGCTGGTCCGTGTCATTAATCTTTATTCTCTTCAACAACTCTTCAAACAGCGAATAATGGCTGATTTTAATTTAGTCGAATTGCCTTCAGTAGAAAAAGAGCTAAACGTCATCCAAAAAAGATTGCAAACAGCTACCTCTATCCATTTAGAACCGCATTCCCTACAACAATTTCTGAACTATTTAGTTTATTTTAAAGTTCAAGAGTTATTAACAAAAGTTTTAGGTGAAGAAAATCCATTTATCGAAGAAATTATGTCTACCTTTAAAAAGCCGCCTTTTCGTTTTCGATTTCATAAATAGGGCGCTTTTTTTCTAAAATAAAAAAATCCGATCCCACACTTATCAAAAGTGGGTTTCGGATTTTTCAGTCTGATTACGTAAAACTTTATTAATAAGTAGTTGCTTTATACTCAACGTTTTTCAAGCTCTCATTGATAAAAACCTGGTGTGCCGATGCTCGCTTTTTTTCAGGTACTTCTTCGACTATCTCTCCAACATTTAAACAAAGTTGGTAGAATTTTTTTGCTTCTTCTTCTGTTTCAAATTCATAAGTATGGGCTAATTCTCGGGTATCTGCATAATATAAGACGACTTCTTTTCCTTCTATATACCCACTAAAATACTCTGAAAATTGCTCTAGTTCCTTCATTCTCTAACCTCCTTTTCATTTTTATCCTTTCGGTAGATAATAAAGGTTTAACGCCTTATTAAGCGGTTACATTTTAACCAAATGATTAAGCCTTCACCGGCTTAATCATACCCCTTATTTTTTAAATATACTAGTGTTTTTTTTCATTTGTGGGTACTTTCTGAGTTAATTTTAAGCACCGCTTACGGATCTTTTTTTACTGAGCCGCGAACGATTATACTGCGAAAAGGCAAAAATTTGTCCAGTTTGTAAGAAATACAGCCGTGTTCTCAGACATTAGCCGTCTACTTGTCTACTCTCGTTGCGTTCTGGACAAGTTTCACTGAAATTTCTGCTCACTTGTCTTTTTTATTTTTATCTAGACAAGTTAGCTCTTAAAGGGTGTGAACTTGTCCAAGCAGTCCCAACACAAACATTACTCGCGACCTTAATTTTACTCAGTACTGAATACCAAGCCGCGGACAATTATACTGCGAAAAGGCAAAAACTTGTCCAGTTTATAAGAAATATAACCGTTTTCTCAGACATTAGCCGTCCACTTGTCTACTCTCGTTGCGTTCTGAACAAGTTTCACCAAATTTTTGCTCACTCGTCTTTTTTAATCTTTATTTAGACAAGTTAGCTCTTGGAGGGTGTGAACTTGTCCAGACAGTCCCAACACAAACATTACTCGCGACCTTAATTGCACTCAGTACTGAATACCAAGTCGCGGACAATTATAGTGCGAAAAGGCAAAAACTTGTCCAGTTTATAAGAAATATAACCGTTTTCTCAGACATTAACCGTCCACTTGTCTACTCTCGTTGCGTTCTGGACAAGTTTCACCGAATTTTTGCTCACTCGTCTTTTTTTATTTTTATTTAGACAAGTTAGCTCTTAAAGGGTGTGAACTTGTCCAAGCAGTCCCAACACAAACATTACTCGCGACCTTAATTGCACTCAGTACTGAATACCAAGCCGCGGACAATTATACTGCGAAAAGGCAAAAACTTGTCCAGTTTATAAGAAATATAGTCGTGTTCTCAGACATTAACCGTCCACTTGTCTACTCTTGTTGCGTTCTGGACAAGTTTCACCAAATTTTTGCTCGCTCGTCTTTTTTATTTTTATCTAGACAAGTTAGCTCTTAAAGGGTGTGAACTTGTCCAAGCAGTCCCGATACAAACGCTAGTCGCGACTTTCATTTTTACTAAGTGTGTTCAAAGCTCTCCTGATCCGCTTCTTTGAGACCTTTTGGTTACACCAGTTATAGACAATGAGCGTTGACAATTTGTTCGCTGGAAACAGCTGTTTATACTCTATAACACTACTCAAAACCACAGAATTAAGATTGTTTTTGTAGTCACAATTACCACACTGATAAGCTTGACGATAGATACTCAATTCAAATCCGCCACACTCCTCGCATCTCATCCCATTTTTGAGATCAGAAGACTGATAGTTAGGGATATCATCAGTAAATGCTGGCTGTTTAACTTTATGCATCATAAAATCTTTTATAAAGTTTTTAGGGAGTTTTTCCATTGTTGCCATTTCATTTCTTAAAGTAGCAAAATGGCCTTTTAACTGAGTCGGGAGGATCATTGTCTTGTCTTCTGGTGCATGAAATAAGGTGAATTCCGGATGAACGTAAACTACGAAAGCCTTTACTTCAAAGACATATCCGAGTTCTTTCAAGAATATCTTCAATTTGTTTTTAGTGCTCTGAACTTGAATCAGTGGATTACTTATTTCAAAATCAGGTTTCTTCAAAAGCATTTCTGATCCATAATCATACTCACCACTATAATTTTTAATTTCGTATAAGTATAGAGTCTCTCCTATGACTATTAGTGTATCCACTTGAAAAGCGTTCGACATTTTTGGTTTTAAAAATAAGTCATTTATAACTATGCAGCCCAGTCCCAGCTCTTCTGTCATGCAGTCAAAGGCTAATTCGCCTTCGAAACCTTTTTGTAATGCATTTAAATAATGAATATGTTTTCTTGACAAAGTTGTCCTTCGTTCTAACGACTCCATTATGACTAGTGAGATGGGTTTTGTCCTTTTGCTATAAATCATCACGTACCTCCTATTAACTTACTTGCTGTCATAGGTTAAATACGCAGTTTAAAGTTAAATTCATTTATCTAAATCATTTGATGGCAAATATTATTTATAGACAAGTTTATAATTTGAAACACGCAACTCGTCTGCTTTGACTGAAAAAACTCCCAGTTACTAAAATTTAGCCCTTCACTCTGCCACTTTAACTACGTTTTGCCCAAGTGGAAGTAGCTATAGACTAAAGTTGTCTGTTTTTCTCACTAAACGGACAAGTTAAAAAGGATGATAGTAAACTTGGCTATTTCGCTAGATAAATAAGTATCGCTAAAATCTTTAGCCTATTTTATTTAGCTCATTTTTAAAAGCACTTTTATTCGAGTAAGTTTCTTTATACCAGTTTATCAATCCAATTTTTCCATCTTGGGTACCGTTAGATTCTAATACTTCACCTAATAGAACAATTAATTCAGCAGCTATACTATAAAGTTTTCGATTCCCACCTCCCACAAGTACATCCGTAAGAGCAGCTATTTCTTGATTCAACCAAACCAGATAAAACTTTATTTGTTCGGGGGTTAATTTAATGGTTTTTTTCCATAAATCAAGATAATCCTCTTCTCTCTCTTTTTCAATACTGTGAAAGTTTAACCTTGATACTAGTTTTCTGATAATAGCTTTCTTTGCCTTACTTGTTCCGTCATTTTTATCTAAAATTAAAAAAAATAGAGGAACTATTTTCCCTTTGAGACTATTATTCCAATTTAAGTAGTTTTTTTCTCCCTCACAGTAAGTATAAATAAAATCAAATTCTTTATTAAAAAAACGAAGCAATCGTTTAGAATCGTCACCAAGCCAATTTTCATTTAATTGAGTATTGCCATTAAAATATCTTCTCGAAAAAGTATCTGGTAAATCTTTTGTAAATAGTGCAGCTTTATCGGTTTTTTCTTCATAGTCTGATAATTTAAATAGCCTTAGGTAATGTATAAGACTAGATTCTGAGTAAAAAGCAACTTCATAAAATTGTTCTATCTTATCTAGATGATCTAACTTAATAGAAGCTTTCGCCGCTAAATTTGCAACTTTTGCACGTATTAATCTACTTTCAGCTATATTATTTATTGCTTCTAATCCTATTTCCTCACATTCACTAAACTGCTTATCTTCATAAAGATAAAAGCACGCTTTTTCATATAAAAGAGGATGTCGGTTTTTATTTTTTTCAGCTGATTCACATAGTAACTTGATTCCACCCTGATAAAGATACGCCTCCGTTAATAACTTTCCTGCTCTGTCTCCTGAAGTTTTCTGCAAAAAGTCAATCCATTCTAATAGAAATTCTTCGCTATCATTTACTTCTTGAGGCCTTACTGAAAAAAATTCCTCTATCGTAATATTTTGGCACATCTCCCATAATAAGTACCGATACAATACGGAAGCTCTCTTTTCTTTTACTGTTGCTTGATAGTGAGCGTAAAGTAAATTTATACCGATTTGTCTTATATTAATTTGTATCATCTGACTTTCTGCTAATCTTTCCATATCTAGTTCATCATCAATCCATTCCTTTTTTTCTGTATCATATACAAAAAAAGGAACGGTACATAGCCAATCATACAAATCTGCAGCTTTACGGTAATCGCTCTTATTTAATAACTCTTCAGCTATTTCAAGGGCTTTGAGTAAATATTTTATAATAGAAAAATCATCCACATAAGTATAATCTTCATAATGATTGTCACAACTATTTTCGTAAAAGTACGTGAAATAGACTTCTTGATCTTCTACCTTAACTAACCAATCTTCTATTTCTTTTGTTGAAATAACTTGATTAGCTATAACTGGAGTTTTTAAAGATTCTAAAAAAATTTCCCGTTGATTTCCCGTTTGTATTCTTGCATAACTACGCATCCATTCAAATTTATCCTGGTTGCTCATCTTCAGTAATTGCTTATCTACCGTTTGCATAAATTCTGTGGCATTCATTTATCTAACCATCCATTCTTTCCCATTTAGTCCTTTATTTTTAAAATTTCTTTTATTTCTCTTGCAATCAAGGGGTCTTTCCAAACGAATAAAACTACTTTCTCCTTTACTCTTACCTAAAATATCTATATTGCCATACCATACTATCTTTGAATCAATAACGACACACTGTTGCTGAACGTTCGTTTGTAAAGTTACTGACAAACCGTCTGCCTTTAATTGTTGAATCAATTGTTTTTGATTTTCTTGATACGTTTTATTCTTTAAGGTATGGTAATCTGTTGTGACAACAGATACAATTAGAGAGTCATTTTTAAGATTTAATCGTTCATTAGTAAATCGTTTAATAGATTCCTGAACTAATGTTGGACTTGCAATAATAATTCCTATCTCAGCATTTTTTACATCCAACTTAAATTGGTCAAAATAGTTGTCTCTTGTGTAAACAAGACTTCTTTGATTTATACCTTTTTCATTTATTTTCACTAAATAGCCCATAGATGAGTAACTAGATAATCTTTTTTGATACATTCTTTCTAAAACGGGTATATGAATATCACAATAATCGTAAATTCTAACCTCTAACTTCCCATCATACAAGCGATGTAATCTGCCTGCATACTGTTGGACTCTCCCCTTAAAAGAGATAGGCATAGCTAAAAACAAGGTATCCAAGCGGGGTTCATCAAATCCTTCTCCGATATATTTACCAGTAGAAATAATTGTCAATGGTTTGTCTAGCGGTGCTTCTTTAATTCGTTTCATTTTCTCTGTTCGTTTCTTTTTACCCATTGCCCCCGTTATAGCAATAACATCGGGAATGTTTTTAATTAAATCGTTTTCTAATGCTTCTACATGTGAGACTCTTTCTGTTAAAATAATTGAATTCCTGCCTTCTTTATAACAACTAATAATATCCTCTATAATTTTTTCATTTCGCACATCAGATTCGGCAATTTTTCGATAGATTTCTTGTAAAGTCATTCCATGGTAAATTTCAGAGTTTAACGGCATAAATTGCGTAATAACAGTATGATCAAAGGGCCTTTTTTTAGTTTGCTTTTTGGCATCATCCCTATACCTTATCGGGCCACATTGCATGAAAACAATTGGTTCATGTCCATCTTTTCTAGTGGGTGTAGCAGTAAGGCCGTAAACGTATTTAGCATTAGCTTGCTTTAGCACTTTTTCAAAACTAAATGCTGAAATATGGTGGCACTCATCGACGATAACCATTCCATAGTTATAAATACTTTCATGCACTTTTTCTTTTCGGTACATCGACTGAAGTAAAGCGATATCTATCTTATTCGTCAGCTTTTTTTGCCTCCACCTAACTGTCCCACTAATTTATCTTCTTCGTTCTCAAAGGTAAGAAACTCCTTTATTTTTTCCTGCCATTGTTCTACTAAACTCGTCTTATTTACAAGTATGAGTGTATTTACTTTTCGTTCAGCAATCATATTTAAAGCAACTACTGTTTTCCCAAAAGCCGTTGTTCCACACAGGATACCTGTATCTTCAAGCAACATCTTTTCAACAGCAATTGTTTGTTCAAATCTTAATTTTCCTTTAAATGAAACAGCTAATTCATTTCCTTTAAATGCTCTATCCTCTGCTTCAAAAGAAACCGTTAATTCATTTAATAACTTTTCAAATTTTTCTTGTAACCCACGAGGCAAGACTAAGTACTCTTCATTCTCATCACTACAAGAAATCATACGCTGAATCTGCCAAGTAGATTTTCTCATTGCTTGTGCCTGGTAGAATTCAGGATTTTGAAAAGCCGCCATTCGTTTTAGCATACTCAAAGCCTTTTGAGAAAGGCCTTCTTTTTTAATATAAAGCTGATTCATTTTTATATAATTAACTTTTTTAGGGAAATCTTTTTTTTCTAAGATTAGCTGTTGTTTATCTGAACGACTATTTTCGCCATCTAAGACTGGAAGAATAGAAGTCGAACCTATTTCATTTATTAAGGCTTCAATCGTCTGTTCTACATTTTTTCGCGTCATTTTTTTAGTTTGACTTAAGAATTGCCATTGATCTTCGTATTCTTGAAAGTTTTGATCGATAAACACACTATTTCCATCTATCCTAGCCTTCTTTTGTAACGGCAAGGCAATTAAATTACCAAATCCACCTTTGGGTAACGTATCTTGGTTTGGAAATAGGCGGTCATAAGAGTTAAAATCAATTTGGTGATTCAATGACATAGCTGCTGTAATAAGTAGTGTCCCCATTTTTCTAGCTACTTTTGCTGGAAGGGCCTCCTCAAAGAAAAACCAAATATGGGCACCATTACCAGAACGCGATCGCTCAATCGCTATCGGAACTTCGTGATTCTTGCACAATTCCCTTAAAATAGAGGCATCTCTTTGCCATTCTGCTTCATCTAAATCTATCGCTAAAAAATAGCACGTATCATCTAGGCAAATCGGAAAAATTCCCGCTACTAATTCGCCTCTTAAGTGTTGCTCAATTACAAGTGAGTCTAAAGGAGCATATTCTTTACTTTCAGAATCCCACGGTTTTAATTTCGCTGGCGCATAACCAGGCTTACCTGTTTTAGAATGAATAAATCTTCTGGCATAACTATCTTCTCTTCCACGAAATAGTGACAGATATAACTCAATTTTTTTAGTAGAGGAAGAGTATTTATTAAATAGATGATTCACATTTAAATTGGTTCCATCATTAGTTATTTTTTTCGTACCTTTTATTAAGGTATTTCCCGTTAATTCTATCTCATTTTCTTTAACCTGATAGTTGGTTCTTTTTATTTCTTTTTCATACTTATTTTTAAATTGCATCACTTGTTCTTTTAGTTGTTTGTTTTCTTTTTCTAACTGATTATACGCTCTCAATAAATCTTCATAGTTCATTTCACTCACCTACTTATCATTTATTTAAACATGTAACCATACTATACTAGAACTTCATTAACTCTATTTTACCATTAAACGCTTTCATTTCATTCTTTTTTGAAAATTAAATCTAATTATTTAGTCCGTTATTCTTATTTTATAAGAGAAATTTTGAATAACTAGCATAAAAACATGTTTTTTGAGAATTTCTCTCAAAAATTGATTAATAAAAAAGAATATGATATTATTTGTACGAGGTGATAAATATGTTACACCAATTTACATTTGAAAATTTTAAATCTTTTAAAAATGAAGTTACGCTAGATTTAATTGCTTCTCCTATCTCAGAACATAAAAGTGACGTTGCAATTGACAGCTATAATGAAAACATTTTGAAAGTAATTTCAATTTTCGGGGCTAATGCTAGCGGAAAATCAAATGTTATTAAAGCATTCCATTTCATGAAACATTTTGTTCTCTATTCTTTCTCTAATGAAAATATGAATGGTTCTCAAAATTTAGCTGTTGATAAATTTCGTTTTGAAAATAAGGAACATCCCTCTTCATTTGAAGTACTTTTTTCTGTAGATAAAAATATTTTTCAATACGGATTTTCACTTAGTAATGAAGAAGTAATAGAAGAATATCTCTATATTAGAGATAAAAATACCAAAAAAGAAAAATTTAAAACTCTTTTTTATTTAGAAAATGGCAACATTATAGAGTTAGATAATCAATTAAAAGAAGCAAAAAATTTAGCAAAACTTATGGATACGAAAACTCTTTTCATTACTGTTGCATCTAAATTAAAAATCCCCATAGCTAAAATAATCTACGAATGGTTTAAAGAGTGTCTGATAATGAATTATGGTCAGGATTTCAGAGAAAGACGGATGCTTATTGCAAGAAAAAATTCTCCTATTATAGATATTATAAAAAATAATGAAAGAAAAGAAGAGTTAAAGCAATTTGTTAAAGCAATCGATTTAGGAATAGAAGATTTTGGTTTGATTGAGCAATCAGTTATTAATGAAGAAAGCTCAATCGAAGATAAACAGTACCAAGTCTTAACTTATCATAAAAATATTGATGATGGAAAGCATATTCCGGTACCTTTATCTTCTGAATCTAGTGGGACAAAGAAAATGATTTCACTTTTTATATCAATAAGTGAAGCAATTAAAAATGGCAGCACTATATTTATTGATGAATTAGATGCTAAACTTCATCCACTTCTTTTAAGGTATAATATTATACTCTTTCATGATGAAAAAAGTAATCCTCAAAATGCGCAGTTAATTTTTACTACTCATGATGTTTTTACTTTGGATAAAGATAATTTTAGACGCGATGAAATTTGGTTTGCAGATAAAAATGAAAATGGCATATCTGACTTGTATTCATTAGACTCTTATATTCTTGAGGATGAGAATGGAAATACTAAAAAAGTTAGAAAAGATGCCAGTTACGGGCGAGACTATATTCTCGGGAAATATAAATCTATTCCAAATCTGAAACGATAGGGTAGTGAAAACGTTGAAATCTAAAAGACAAGCTGGTAAAAAGAAAAAAAAGGAAAAAAGAGCTCCTCTTCCTTCTAGTTATTTAATTGCTACTGAAGGCGAAAAAACAGAAGTTCTTTATTTTAACGGGTTAAAAGAAGAAATAAATAAAAAATAGTCAAATTCAGTTGAATCATTTACTATCGATATTTGTGGATTAGGTAAAGAAACCTTACGGGTAATAGAAGAGATTGAAGACGTTAGAAGACATGCTCCAATTATCTATGAACACACCTGGGCTGTGTTTGATAAAGACGATTTCCCTAATGATCATTTTGATAATGCGATAACAAAAGCTGAGGCACATAATATAAAAACGGCTTGGTCTAACGAGTCTTTTGAGTTATGGTATTGTTTGCATTTTTCTCTTCAACAATCAGCATTATCTAGAGAAGCTTATAATGCTAGTCTAGATAATCTATTAAAAGCTAAAGGATATTCTGGTTATAGCAAAATTGATTCAGGTATTTATCCTATTTTAAGACCTTATATGGATACAGCAATTAAAAATGCAAAAAAGTTAGATACTCGTTATACTGATCTGACTTATTCAAAAAGAAATCCCTGCACTAAAGTATACAAACTTGTTGAAGAATTAAAAGAGATTATCGATAAATAAAGAAGTCTTGCTGCTTACAGCAAGGCTTTTTTGATTTTATTTAGCTTAGTATTTTTTAGACAAGTGAAGCCAAAAATACTCCAAAATCACCCGTTTAAGTGTCAGACAGGTAATCATACCTTTAAAAAACTATCAACTGCTCAAAATAGTTAAGATTACTCCAATATTTAAAGTAATTTGCTCTAACAAATTCTGTTTATAGCTAAGTAAACACTATAAAACACTCCACTTGTCCAATCCAGTAAGAAAACTGCCGAGTGAATGTCTGTTTCCATCTAACTCGGAACATTCTAGCATATTTTAGACAAGTAAAGATAAAAACACTCGAGTTTTGTCCAATCCAGCATCAAACAAACAATAATATCCTAAAAAACCTTTGACTACTCAAAATATTTAAGTTTACTTCAACATCTAAAGTAATTCGCTCTAACAAATTCTGTTTACAGCCAAGTCAACACTATAAAACACTCAACTTGTTCACTCATAAACAAAAACTGCCGAGTGAAGGTCAGCTCCTCTTCAACTCGGAACATTCTAGCATATTTTAGACAAGTGAAGCCAAAAACACTCCAGTCTTGTCCAATCCAGCATCAAACAAACAATAATATCCTAAAAAACATTTGACTACTCAAAATTTTTCCTGATTACTTTATTATCTAAAGTAATTCGCTTGCTGAAGCTGTCCTTTAAGTTCTGTTTTTTCTTGCTCTACCAAGTCAACGTCTTTTCTTAAAGCTGTCAGGTCCTTTTTTGAAGCCTCGGACACTTGATCTAGTTGGGTTTTTAATTTGATCCCCGAAAGAGAGAGAGTTTTTAATTTTTCAAATTCGCTATAAGGGAGCGTCACTTTATCGCCAAATAAGCTTTTCTTAGAGGCTTTTTCTACTTGTTCAACTACTTTTTTGGGTTTACTAAACAACTCTAATTCTTTAGATAAATCCTCTTTTTTCTCTTGAATTTGTTTGGCGTATTTTTTAATCTCTTTGACGGAATCTAACTCAATCGTTTCGCCGTTTAAAATACCGTCTTTATAAATGTTCGGCAGTTCTTTTTTCAGAAACGTATCTAACTCGCCATGAAATTTTTGTAAATCATTTCGGTTCAACACTTCTTTAGCCGATACTTTTTCACGTTGTTTTTTTTCGTCCCAAACAACGGGCGTAAAAACAAAATGCAGGTGTGGGGTGGTTTCGTCTAAATGAACTTGAGCGGACAAAACATTTTTTTCTCCCCCGTAACGTTCACTCAAAAACTCATAGGTTTTTTCAAAAAATTCCTGCTGATCGGATTCATTTTGTTCTTTTAAATTTTTAGGCAACGTCACAATCCAATTGCAGCCAACTTTGACATCGTCTCGTTTCATGCAGTAAACCTCTTTCAATCGGTCGTTCAGTCTAGAAAGGGTGTCGCCTTCTTTTTGACAGAGATCAACATTTAAGTAAGTTTTTGTCGGGTCGATTTCTTCGTTTGAATGGTGGTCTGTTTTACGGTCTAAGTGAATGGATAAGCCGTTGAGGTTTCCTCTTGTAAATTTTTGAACGTGAGCCATGAAATCCCTCCTCAATAAAGTGCTCCCACTATAACATGAAGAACGCACCACTAAACATTTGGTATAACCTTTTATACCAAAATAAATTTTGGTCAGGCTATGCGAGGCAAAAACCGTCTATTCTCTCTACTCCTTTTTTCGCCTTCGGGCTGAAAAGGATTGTCGCGAACAGGCACGAAAAACGACGGCATTCCCGTCTATTTTTTTCGTGTAAAACAAAAAAATCCCCTTTGCCTTTTTGGCATGGGACTTTTCTAAAATAATAATAGAGACAAAAAAACAAGAAAAAAAACAGCTTAAAAGTGTCATACAAATGTGTACAAAACGTATGACATATGTGTACATTAGGTATGACAAATGTAATACCTGTGTATACATATGTCATACTCGACCTCCTGCAAACGTTGGTATAACAGTCTTTTGAAGCGGGGTAAGAAAAGGCCTTTTTTCGACCTTTAGGCGCCTGGTTTTATTTTTGAGATTCGTCAGGCACAGCCTGACACGTCAACGTTTTGAAGCGTAGCGGAAAACCGGCAGGCGCCTGAATCTCTTTATGCTCTTCTTCTTAAAACCTAGTCCATTAACACTTTAAAAATAATTTATTTTTGGTTTAAATTTATAACACTCCAGCGAAGGTGAATTAGCAACAATTCAAAAAAGCTATACTAAAAATAAAGTAGTTGAACAAAAAAAGAGACGTCTATCAAAATAGAAGCCATCTCTTTTTTATACACTTTAAAAGGCTACAAGCCTAATAATAAATGGGCTTGCAATCATCATTAAAAATACAATTAAAACCGTATAGAAAATTGTGTTTGCTATAACGACACCACTTTTAATTTGATCCAGTTCTAATCTATTACTTTTTCCCAACATTTTCACCGAATTAACCTTAATGATATATGCTGATACCAATAGAATTAAAAGAATTGCTAGGAGCAAAAAATCATAAACTACTGTTGCTAACATGCTAACGTCCTCATTTCTATACTACTAATATCAATACACTTCAATTTCTAAATAATTGATATTTTGATTTGCTCCTGGGCTTGTTATTCTTCCTTCTAATGTTTGAGTAGTCGAAGGCCCACCAATCCAAGGAATGCTAAGAGAAGTTGCTATACGATATGAAGCAAGTCTATTATTTTCTATAGTTAATTTATCTAAATCAACTGAAGCAATGAAATTATATTGTGGTCTGCTAACAGAATCAATCAAACCTTGATAAGTTTTTAATCTAAATGACAAAGTATTAACCCCAACTTCACCCTTCACTGTAAAAGAAGCTCTGCCTGATACTGGCACAGTTTGAGGTAGAGCACTCATTGTAGAAAAATTATTGGAAGAACTATCGCCTAATTGTTCATCATTCTTAGTAACAGTATAATTAACATCCTCACCATTTACGTTAATAGTCTCTTCATACCTATCCCCAACTCTCATGTCATTAGGTAATCGAATTCCGCCCGACTTCTCCACGACACTTTTCTCAATCGGCGCATCGATATATTCACTTGCTGAAGCAGTAGTTGCAAAGCCACCAGCTAATAATAGAGAAGTTATTGTTCCAACTAAAATCTTATTAATTGACAAAAATAACACTTCCTTTTCATTTTTCATTACTACATAAACACCGTAACACAAATGATATCGCCTTCAAGAGATAAGTATGAAAAGAAGTCATTAAAAAATTTTTTAAATGGAAGTGTCATCTTTTGAAACCCTTGCATCTCTTGCAACCAGAGTGATAAGACCTTGTTTAGCATAAGCAATTAAAACTTCAGAGAAGGTCCAAAGTCTCTATCAAGATAGCCCTCTCTCTCGCTGAGCTTGTAGTGTTCGCTTTTTCTTCTCTTCTTTCTATATGTCCATGAAAAATTCGCTCTCTTTCTCGAATCTCTAAGCGATCTAAGTCTGGTAAACTCGAAAAAAATTTATCGAAAATTTTATCAATCTCATGTAGTTTTTTACTTTTCAAGGTCACTTTTTGCGTACAGCTTTATTAGTCTTATAAAAACTAACTATAAAAGTTGAAAAACAGAGAAAACTACCTAAACGTGCTACATATCCTTTTTGGAAGATAAAAGCTAAAGCTAAGATAAAGTTGACTAAAGCAGTATAGAAAAAAGGTTGTTTAAAAATAGCTTTGTTCATGTATTTCGCTCCTGAATTTAGATAGAAATTGATTTTTGGTAAAATGATTTAATAGACACGTATAAACGACAGCGGAAACTCAATTAAATCAATGCCTGCAAACTGTCTATTTTGGGTAGACCTTATTCGAACTTTTCAGCAGCTTTAATTGACCTTTTTTTTTTTACTTTTGTCATCTTCATAAATATATAAGCAAAATAACATAGTTAAAGATGCCGCTATAAAAGTGATAAGTATTCTACTTAGGCTTTCTCCTTTTAAAATCGGTAATATAGACATAATTAATCCAAAAAAAGATGCTGTAGTTGTTTTTTTCATGCTATTCCTCCTTTATATAATTAATCTTAGTATACCTCAGCTAGCTAAAGACTTTGATACACGAAATGACATAAAGTCGTGTATCCAGAATCCTATTAAATGGGGTTCTTTTTTTATGGAAAAAAGTTATAATGATATTAAATAACTAAAAATATTTATAAAAGAGTGCTTTTTGTGAAAAAAATAGTAATCTCTTTATTGCTTATGATAAGTATAGTATTGGTAGGTTGCTCGCCTGACACAGCATCCGTTCTAGAAGGTAGCTATCAAAACGAGACCGTTGAAGATGGACATTTCGTTTCTTTAGCCTTTTATCCAGATGATTCTAGTTTTGTTGAGCTAATTGACAATAGAAAAGTTGATAGCGGGACATTTGAAAAAAAATCAGATAATATTTACTTAGTAAAAAGTGAAAAACAAGAATTTGAAATTATTTTAGACAAAGACTATACCTTTGAGATTACTCTAGACCAGCTTAACGATGGAAAACCATTCCAACCAAAAAACACCTCTAAAGATCCAGGAGAAATTGCAACGGAATTTGATGACGTTGAAGAGTATGAAAAATTATTAAATAAAAAATAAAACGACACATGAAATGTTATAGAATCATGTATCAAAAACAACTATTTGTTGGTCAACTATAAAACGTTCTTATTTAGCCCAAAAAGAGCATCCTTTTTATCTCAAAAGGGTGCTCTTTTTCTTTGACTCTTGCGCCACTATTTTTTCAAAAAAACGTCTTTAAAATTTAACAACTAGTTATGTGTAGTAGAAATATACCTTTTGAGAGAAATTATTAGGTATAGATATCTTTTCTATGACCTACATTTAAAATAATTATTTTAATTTGTTGATCATCAATATCCGCTAATAATCTATAATTACCAACTCGGTATCTCCAATACTCTTTTAAATTCCCTTTTAAAGCTTTACCATGTATTTTTGGATTCTCAGTATTTACTAAATTTTTTTCAATCCAAGCTAGAATCATTTTTTGTTGGCCTTTATCTAGTTTAGAGAAACTTTTTAAAGCTTTTTTTTCATAAACAACGTGATAATTCATATTATAAACCTAGCATTTCTCTTACTTTATTGTGCTCATACAGTTCAATAGCCCCATTTTGAACGTCAGCTTCATACTCTTCAATAAACTTCATATCCATTTCATCTTCAATTTTTTCTTCTAAGCTTTTTTTAAATAGGGTCGATAGAGGTACGTTATATAATTTAGCATACTCGTTAAAAGCTTTTTGTTCATCATTGTTAAGTCGAATGGTAATGGTACTCATATAATCACTCCTTTTCACTATTATAACACATTGTAACACATAATAGAAAAAATAATTAGGACGTGTATTTTTTTCAACGTATAACTGCTTTTAATTAGTCAATTCTGGATACATAAAATTGGATAGAACAGTGTATCTAGAACCTTGTTAAACAAAGGGTTATTTCCAGTCCTGAATCATTCATAGAATTGTATCCAGGAATATTTTCATCAAAATATTCAATGAAGCTGATACTTTTTCTTCTTTTTTTACAAATTTGTTGAATTCCTTCCTAACGGAAGTTGGGAAAAGGTTGTTTCTGCTAAAAAAAGGCGCACTACCCCCTTGTTTTTTAAGGCAATTTTTAAACTAACCAATTTGACACTTGAATCATAGAAAATTCAAGTTTTGAAGAATCGTTTCAAATTCTTTATCGTACACATTCGAACTACTGAACTGGACTTGAACTCGATGAGCATGGTATGTCAGTCGAGAAGCAACTTTAAGTAATCGAAAACGAATGGTATCAATAAGAGATTTTCTTTCTGTTTTTGGAAAGACTAGGTATTTCATTAAAAGCATAAGGTTATAAGCAATTCCACTAATAGTCATTCGAATCGCATTTGTCAAAAATGCAGAACTATCCGTTTTATCAAAGTAGAAACCAGATTTGATTTCTTTAATATAATTTTCCATTGTACCGCGATTTTGGTACATCTCAAATACTTGGTCGTTGTGAATAACCGTAGAAAGATTGGTTGTTACAAATTCATGACGAAAAAGTAACCCCTTGCGTGTTGATTTTATGACTACTCGTTGAGGCTTTTTCCATGATTTTGCTTGGTAAGCAATGTTAAAGTATTGAACTTCTGTTTCTTCCCAATTTGTATCATCACCATAGGTGATTAGATGTTCTGCAATAGATTGGAGCTTCGTGTTGGCTTTTACTCGAATGACAAACTGAACGGAGTAATCATCTGCTAGTTCATAAATTTCAGGTGTGGCAAATCCACTGTCTCCACGTATCAGAATGTTTAATTCAGTCGTACGATTTTTATAGGAATCTAGTAAGTCACGGACAAAAGGACCAACACCTTTTGAAGTGTATTGGTTTCCGGAACGAAGCTTAGCTCCAAGAAAAAGACCTGTAAGTCCATCAAAGGCAAGTAATGGATGGTAACCAGTTGTCCCATAGTGGGCATTGTAATCAGTCGATTCTTGGTGACCAAATGTATCAGAATGAGTAGAATCTAAGTCTAAAACTACCTCTTGTGAGGCTTGAGATTCATGAAAAAGTTTGACTAAAGCTTGTGTCAACTGATTCAGTTCATCTAAATTTTTTTCTGTTGATTCTGAAAGAAGCCGAGAAATAGTCGATTGCGAACTCCCTTCAACTTCATTAAGGATGAGCTTGAAAATTGGATCATGCCGTAAGGCATTGGCTGCACTATCTACCTTATACCCTAAAATAAGTTGATACAATAACTGAAGAAATGTTGTATTCTTTGAATGGGCAAAGAATTTCCGATTGTCTTCAAAATGAACATTTCTTTTCACTAGTTCGTCAAATTGAATTTTTTCGAGAAACTCACGAACCAAAATCAATCCACCATGAGAAGATAATTCTTCACTTCTTGAAGAAAGTTATATATTTTTATTGAAACTTAGTCGATTATCACGTAAATTTGACATATAGAACACCTCTGTCTTGTTTTTTCGTCAAATCTACAATAACAGAAAGGTGTTCTTTTTACATGCACCAAATGGGTGAAAAGCAAAAATTCTTATAAATATTGAAGAGATAACGTTTTTGAGTATAAACTAATAAAACTATGAATTATCTAGGATACTATATATTTTATAAGCTATTAACTAAAACCTGAATAATTCATACCTTTAATTTTTTGTTGTTTTTAATCAATTAACACACTTTTTTCAAATTTTTTTCAAATTAACGTTTAGTAGTTTTACTTTTTGGTACTTAATTCATTTATTTATTGGTTTCTCATTAAGAAAGTACGAATTTTGGCCATAGTTGGTCCTTGGTTTTGATTGGTTTTTTTAAAAAAAATTAAGGAGTTTTTAAATATAATGCCGAATCCTTTGGATTCGATTAAAGACGGCATAAAACTCCGCTTGATAAACATGCGAACTAGAAATTTTTAGATACATTTCTCTCGCAGTACTCACTAGTTTACCAGCTACTTTGAATAAGCGAAGACGAATCGTATTAATTTGAAGTCCTTTATAATTTTTATCAAAACAAGTTGTACGCAAAAAATTGATTAGGTTGTATGCAAGGACACTTATCATCATACGTGCATGATTTTCAATAAATTTAGGGCTATCTGTCTTATCAAAATAGAAACCATTTTTTGCTTCTTTAATGTAGTTTTCCATAGCACCACGCTTTTTATACGTCTTAAAAACTTGTTTTGATGAAATATTTTCTGAAAAATTTGTGACAATAAACGTATGCTTGAAAAGTAATTCACCCATTTCTCGAATGGATTGAATGCATACTCTACGCGGTTTAGACCAAGACGCTGCTTGATAGGAAACGGAATAATAGTATTCTTCTTTTTCATTCCAAGGATAATTATCGTCGTAATACACAAACTCTTCTGCTAATCGGTATAAATTATTATTATGTTTTAGGCGAATGACAAAGTTTGACCCATATTCTTCGCATAACTCATAAATATCAGGTGTTGCAAATCCACTATCTCCACGCACTAAAATATCTGTCGTAGGGACTGCTTGATTGTAATGATCTAATAACGGTTCAAGAAACTCTTTAACTCCTTTAGACGTGTATTGATTTCCTGAACGAAGTTTAGCTTTTAAAAAATCGCCCGTTAATCCATCGAATGCGACTAATGGATGATAACCGTTTGTTCGATAGTGGGCATTATAATCTGTTTGTTCCTGAATACCGAAGGTATCAGAGTGTGTAGAATCCAAATCAATAATCATATTCATATCATTGCGAACAAATCTCGCTTGGTCAATTAATGTTTGATTAAAGGTTTGTAAATCATTAATCGTTTGGTCTGTAATGCGATCAAGAAACCGAGAGATAGTCGGTTGAGAAGCCAAACACTCTTCTTGTGATAGAGTTTGTAATACTGGGTCATATTGTAAGATAGTCGCAGACGAATCAGCTTTATAGCCAGCAATTAGTTGAAGAATTAGTTGTTTTAAAATTTTATGGTTAGTGTGTTTCCAATAGCGACGATTTTCATTATATGAAATGAGTTTTTTTGATAATTCTTCAAAATGAAAAGTATCCATTAATTCATCAACTAAAATTAATCCTGAATCACTCGATAAACGACCGCCTGTATGAGAGACATATAAATGGTTATTGAATTTCATTGCTTTTTCTTGTAAAGTAATCATTAAGAGAACCCCTTTCTATTGGTTGGTTGTGATGCTATAACCATAGCAGAAAGGGGTTCTTTTTTCATCACCTAGTGGGTGATAAAGCAAATTAGTTTAAACGCTGTAAAATTAACATCGATTAATGTTTTTAGAAAAGCTATGAATTATTTAGGTAAAAATAATCTTAATATTTTCCTCAACTGAATCCATCTAATTTAAAAAGGGAGAGTGTAAATTATGGTTACAATATACATAGCACCCAGTTGTGTTTCTTGTCGTAAAGCACTTGCTTGGCTTGAAGAAAATAATATTCCTTATAAAGCACAGAATATATTTTCAGAACCTTTGAATGTTTCTGAAATTAAATCTATCTTGCGAATGACAGAAGATGGTACAGACCAAATTATTTCTACAAGATCCAAGGCTTTTCAAGAGTTGACTATTGATTTGGAAGAATTACCGCTTAAAGAGTTGTTTACTTTAATTCAAGAAAGCCCTGGGTTATTGCGTCGCCCAATCATGATAGACGATAAAAGATTGCAAGTTGGGTATAACGAAGATGAAATTGGTTGTTTCTTACCAAGAGAAGTCCGTGCCCTTAAATTAACACGAGCTCATAAGTTTGTTGGATACTAAAAATAAATGATAACGTTTTTCAAAATAATTTCATAGTAAAGTATGTACTTACTTCTAATGGTGTAATCTTTTTGCTTAGATAATTATAATAAGCAGTTGTCTGATTATTCAAGTAGTTACCTCTATACATGAAATGAGATAGAATCATGTATCCAGAACCTTATTAAATTAAGGTTTTTTTATTATTCCAGTTATCCCTAAAATACTTTCGATTGTTACCAATATGATTGGTTTAAGGGTTTGGCAAACTCCATGTTTGTTAGTCAATTCGTGGCGCAAACGACCTTGTTGGTGGACGTTTCGCTCCCCAAATCCTCCGGTAAACCTCTTCATAACGTGTCCGTTTTGAGCTAAAAAAAAAGGCCGAAATGCACCCATTTCAAGCCTTTTTTTAGCAAGTACGATTTCTATTCTCGGTTTTTTATCCGAAAATAAACTGGATTATTCAAAAATTAAAAGACATCAGAATGTGTTCCAGTTCGGATAAAAGAGACAAGATTCTCAGCCGGATAGAATTTATAAATTAAGAGCCAATCGTTGTTTCGTCCAGAAATATGACACTCCCAACAATTGAGGTATTCTTTTGTTGGTTCTAGTAGATGTGCTCGGTATTCTTCTTCGGGCAAAGGGATCTCTTCAACAATCATTTTCATTGCTGTTTTAAGTTTTTCAAGATTTAAGTTGCGTTTTTTTAACCGTTTCAGGTCTTTTTTAAATTTTGTGGTCTGTTTCATTTCTAACATAGACATTAGTTTCCTAAAGCATCCTCAAAAAGATCGTCAACAGTAGTGTAGCGTTTGCCTTTTCCGTTTTTGACCTCTTCGTCGGATTTCTTAATTGCTGCGAGTGTTTCATTATTGAATAGGGCTTTTTTTGGTTGGAAAGGTAATCCATTTTCCGCAATTACTTGTCTGAAGAAAACGTTAATCGCCGTACTGGTATCCATTCCTAGGCTATTTAAAACCTCTACAGCCTGAGTTTTGACGGTTTCATCCATGCGTACTTGTATGAGAGATTTTTTTGCTTTTGTTTCCAAGTCAATCGCCTCCTTATTTAGTTCTATTATATGCTAATGTAATGCCTTTGTAAATACAATAGCATGCGTAAACGCGATATATATAAAACACACTTAAAAGTATGTATCTAGAATCTTGATTAATCAAACATCATATAGGTAGTCGTTTAATCTACGATTTCTACTGTAGTCGTACCCCAGCCTAGATAATTTCCTACTGTAAAATAGAGCGCATAGATATTAATTAAGATACAACAAACACACGCGAAGTAAACAAGCTTATACAGTGTGTTTGTTTTTTTATTTCTCTTTATAATAATAGGGACCATAATTAAGCCAAAATTGATTAAAATATTCAATTGAAATATAATGAGGAAATACAAGAATATCAATGTAAATACAAATCGTTATTAGAGAAACTGGAGAAGAAACCACCTCTAAGGTCTAAAAAAGGATAATGCAGCTCAGCACAAAATTAAAAATAAATTAGTTTAAAAAATTTAAATTAATCTAAAATTTATTAAGAAGGATAAAAGCAATATGCAATTTTTGCTTATGTTTCATAAATCTTTGCTTATCTTTTATAACATAAGTTTCCTAATCTAGTTTTATATAAGTATCCTTTAATATTTTGTGTGGTTAATTTAAAGAAGATCAGCTTAATTCTACGCCCAAGCATACAAGATAACGTTTCTTGTATGCTATGAGCTTTGATTACTGGATTGGCAACACTTTATTAGACAGTTTTTATAAGGTGTCTAGTTTTATATTCATGCGGTGTTAGATAGCCAAGAGTACCGTGTATGCGAATGGTATTATACCAATGGACGCAGTCCATTAAACCAGATTGTAAACTCAATAAATCTGGAAAGCTTTTCTTTCTAACAAATTCTGTTTCAAAGACTTTAAATAGCGCTTCTGCTACCGCATTGTCATAAGGGGTTCCTTTATTGCTCAAAGAGCGCTGGATAGAAAAAGCATCAAGAACATCATCAATCAAACCATTATCAAATTCATTCCCGCGGTCAGTATGGAATAACTTTATTTTTGTTAAATCACATGGTATGGTCGAAAGTGCTTGATAAACTAGAGCAGCATCCTTTCGGCCACCTGCGCTATAGCCAATAATTTCTCGATTAAACAAATCTGCAAATAAGCAAACATAGTTCCATTGATTATCAACTCGAACATAAGTTAAGTCACTCACGACTACCCGTAATGGCTCATTTTGATTGAATTTGCGGTTCAACTGGTTACTGATCTTTGCTTCATTTGTGGGTGTCTTTTGTGGTTTAAACTGAGCAATTGTATAAGAAGATACTAATCCATTATCTTTCATGATTCTCCCAATTCTACGTCTTGATAATAGGATGTTTCTTTTTAAAAGTTCAACTTTAATTTTTCTAGTTCCATAGTTTCTTCGGCTGCTATGAAAAACGTCTATAACAGCCTGATTACAAGGATCCTATTGTCTTTCTAGGTCTTTCTCTAAATAATAGTAATAGGTACTTCTTGGAAGCTCTAAGACCAGGCACATCGCTGATATGGGATAAAGATGGGCATTATTTTTAATAACTAGGACTTTCGTCCAAATATCAGCGCCGCTTGCTTTAAAATATCATTTTCCATTTCTAGTTGGGCATTTCTTTTTCTCAACTTTTCCAGCTCAAGTTCTTCAACAGTTTTATTGTTTTTTTCTTTAAATGATCCTGAGTTCGCATCTTGTCTAGTCCATTTATCAAAGGCCGAAGGCGTTAAATCATATTCCGACAAGATCTCCTTTCTTGATTTTCCGGTATTATGAAGCAAAACAATTTGTTTTTTGAATTCATCTGTATAGGTTCTTCTTTGTCTTCTGGTCATGTTAAAAATCTCCTTTTTAGTTTCTATTGATACTAATGTTAGAGACCTTATCTTTTTTGTCCAGTAAAGTGTAACCTATCCATTACTTTGTCTAACTAAATTAGAAGCGTAGAAAAATATGCTGAAGATAAGACAGTATTCGTAAAACAAATGAATTAACTATAAAGATTACATCTGACTTATGTAATCTGATATGCGACATATGTTATATTTAAGTAAAGAAGTTAATTATGGAACTTATAGATTATTTGGTGAAAATTTAAAAGGAGGTTAATTTTTATGGATTTAGATATAGCTTCAATAGTAATAGGGATAGGAATTTTAGGGGGTATTCTAACAATAACTTTAGGTTATATAGGCGATAAAGAGGATGGGAAAGAAAAGAAAAATTGATACGTAAATTTCATAAATTATACGCTAAATAGTTTAATTCAATAAGGATTTATATCATGAAGAATGTCTTTGGATATAGCTTTCATAGCAGTTAAAATCTATTTTGATTTGCAAATCTTGTTCACACACATAATCTCTTAAGTACTTTTCCAAACTTTTCACATGAAATTATTTACAGGCTTGTTAAAAAAAATAGTGGTATTTTAACGGAGTGAGATTATCAAAATATAGTGAAAAAGACGAAGTAAGGTATTTAAAGAAAAAAGACTTGTCTAAGAATAGCCTTATTATAAGGGGTAGAAATGGAACTAAGGATAGAACGATTAGCTTGGGAAAGGATATAGTGAAAATGGTTCTTAAAGCTTTAAAGCAAGAACAGATAATTGAAGAAAGATAAGGAACCGTTGAGGTTCTTCCGTTTAAGGATACAGAATATATTTTAAGAGCATCTCTGCCCGCGATATACAAGAGTTCAAAGAATATAGAGAGCAAATACAGTCTTTAGCACTTGATTTTTCTTTTACGGTTAAAGATATTGAACAAAGTGGAAAGATTTACTTTATAAATCAGTTTATTACAGAAGAAGACTTGGATGTCTACGGTGCCGCTAGAGAAACGTTAAAACGCTTTGGTGATTGGAGTTATTTAGAAAAGGGAAACGAAATAAGCTATCCGTTTAATACCCAAAGGATTGATGGCTTAAAACATTTATGGAGTATCTATAATTAATTTTTATTCAATCCGAAAGAGCCCATCAGTTAAACCAAACTTTGATTCCTATATCAAAAAATATTTATTGTTTTTTAATACATGAAATGAGATAGAATCATGTATGGCGAACCTTACTAAAATAAGGTTCTTTTTTTTATTTTTATTAGTAGATCTAAGGCATTTAATCATAAAGAAAACAAAAAATTAATTTTTAGAAAGAATAAGGATAGTGAAAATAATTAAAATAAGTACAAATGAGAATGTAAACCAAAAAACATTTTTCGTATATAATTTATCATATCGTATATTTTCGATTATGGAAATTAGGTTCAAACAAAAAATAATGCCCCATAAAGGCATGGAGAATACTCCTATGATGCTAAGAATAGAAAAAAACATCGTAACAACTCCTTAAAATTAAAGCTAAAAAGCAAATAAATACTTTTTTACTATCTTTTTAATAATAATAACACACTAGTGTTGCATGAAACATTATGTGTTTCACAAATTTGTTTATATTATTCCAATATGCAAAAAAGTCCTTTATACTGAACTCAGATGACTCATCCAAGACCAATAAAAAGGACCTAACACATGGATAAGTATAAAACAAATTCTGCTTTTAATAAATGGTTTTCTTCCATTAAGCTAAATCTTTTACCAAGCCCTATTCAAAAAAAGATTGTTGACTTTGATAAATACCATAAGAAACTTAGTTTCTTCCAAGCTCTTCAACTTTTTCTTCATGGAATCAATGACGAAAAAGAAAGTCTTAGAGAGATGGATGCGGCTTTTGTTTCGAAAGAACTTCAAAAAGAAATGGGTATGACTAGTATCAGTTATTCTCAGCTCTCTAGAACTCTCTCAAAAATAGATTCAGAGATTCTTTTAGCCATTTTTAGTCAGCTGGTTAGTCAGGCTAAAAATAAAAGGCCCGTAACGAAACGAAATAGTCTCTACCTAATTGATTCTTCGACGTTTTCACTTAACCAAAACCTTTATCAATGGGCTGATTTTCGTAAAACAACATCAGGAGTTAAGCTTCACTTAAAACTCTGCTTTATGGATAATGAACATCTTTACCCAGATGAATTTACACTGACTAACGCCGTCGAGCACGATACAAATCAGTTAGAAGTATTGGTTAATCAACCTGAAGCGACTTATGTGTTTGATCGCGGTTACCTTGATTTTGAACGATTAGATACGATGCACTCGCAGGGCTACTTCTTTGTGACAAGAATCAAAAAGAATACAAAAGTTCATGTTTTAGAACCATTAGTAGCTTCCAAGAGTGAGTCCGTTATCAGCGACCAAATGGTCGCATTAGGTGCTCAGAACCATCTAACGTCCAGATTTCGTTTAGTAACCGTTCAAGATAAAAAGGGGAAAACTCTCCAGTTTATTACCAATCGTTTTGACTGCTCCTCTACTGACATTGCAGAAATGTACAAAGCACGTTGGCAAATAGAGCTGTTCTTCAAGCATATTAAACAACATATGACGATTAAAAAGTTTTTTTCGAGAAGTGAAAAAGGGGTTGTCAATCAGCTGATTTTAGCCATGATTGCCAGTTTATTAACCTATTTGATTAAGTTAAAAACAAAAAGTAAACAGTCTGTTTTCCAAATCAAACGATTTTTTCGTTACCTGTTATTTCAACCGGCAGAAGAATGGTTTAATCTTTTGATACCGACTTAGATCCTTAAAGAAAGGGTGTCCGTTGGTAATGGAATCAGTTGAATAAGCAAAATTTTCTGGAAATAGTCATCTTTTGCGTAAGCACTCCCTTTTTTTGCCTTTTTTCAGAAAAACAAGAAATGAGGTCAAATTAAGCTATGTTTATGCAACACTAGTGATAATAACATATACATAAGTTAGTATTTTTTCATACATGAAATGAGATAAAATAATGTATCGAAGAACTTACTTTGACAAGGTTTTTTCTCATCATTTTAATCAAAAAAGATAGAAACTTACTTTAAAAAATAAGTTTCTATCTTTCATAGTGCGTCCAAGCAGACCAAATAATGACTTCTTTTGCGTCATTATCTACCGAATAAACCAACCGGTGTTGAATGTTTAAACGGCGTGAATATTTATCTTTTAAATTACCAACTAATTTCTCATAAGGCGGCGGATTTTGAAACGGATTCTCTTTTAATACGTCCATTAAATCTTTAAATTTTTGATCTAAATGAGCAGATTTTAAATTTTTAAGGTCTTTCATAGTTGATTTTGCTAATTTTACAGAGTATCCCAATCGATATCCTCCAATGCAACAAATTCATTTTCTTGTTCACGCTGGTGAATCACATCAGCTACTCCATAAGAATGAAGGTACAAGGTTTCTTGAATAGCATCCCAGTCTTTTTTACTGACCATAACCGCTTCACTTTCTTCATTTTTTCCTGAGATATAAACGGGTTCATTAGTTTTATTAACGTCTTTCAATAATTGGTAAAAGACTTTTCTAGCTTGACTAGGGTTTACGATCGACATAAACTATTCCTCCTTTTAGTTTCTTTTATTATAACGTACTTATTCAAGTACGTCAAAACGATATGAATACATGAAAATGCTTAAATTAGTGTATTTAGAATCTTATTAAATCAAGATTCTTTTTTTACTCTAGGAGCACTTGCTAAAACCAATCCGCCTTCTAATTCTTGATTGCTCATTACTACGATATACGATTCTAAAGGGTGTATTCCTCTTTTTACTGATTCTACTGAAGCAAAAAAAGAATTAACGTCAATACAAAGAATATCTCTTTTTGGTTGGTGTGAGTAGTCCATTTTTATCATCTTTCATACACCCTCTTTAGAATATTTTATACGCTAAACCATTTCTCAAAATTAATTTTTTTTACATTACAAATTAAGTCTAATTCACAAAAAATTACACCTGCATTTATAGATTGAATATAAATATTATTTTCATAATATCCGTTATACAAAGTGACTACTCTCCCAACCGTGATTTTATAAGGTTGGGCGTTCTTCTTACTTAGTGAAATCTATTTTTGGATAATGGGGAAGGTTGTTATGTTTAATATTACTGGTAATTTTAAAATACAGTTACCGAACCATATCTCCAATAACAAAGGCTACAAAAGTATAATCATAAAGTAAGGTTTGTCCATCTTTAGCCACCTCAATTGCACCTATTTATTTTATTTATCTTGATACTGTCGTTTCCCCCAGTATATCGGCTATTTTTTAATTGTTTTCGTCGTAACCTTCCGAAACAGAGGCAACTTCCTATCCCCTACTCTTTCATAGTCTCAACCAAGAAAAAATCCCAACCATTTATGTGGTTGGGATTTTAGTATACTATGCAATTGAAACATCAGAGGTATTAATTTTTCCATTCGCTATAGCCATTTAAAATAATTATATATATTACATACATGCAGGGAATAAATATAGCAAATAGGATTATCTTTATAATCAAACTTACTGTCGAAAATATAGCCCCAATAAGTATATACAGCATAAAAAAAACAAATACGGACATTATTAACAATAAAATAATTAAAATAAAATTTTTAATTATTCTATTGTTAATCTTTAAAACAGCTGATAATATTTCTTCAAAAAAAATTAAAATGAATTCCATTTAAAAGCTCCTTTTAAAAGTCTATCCATCCATTATTTCTATTTTTATCATTCTTGTCAATTAATTTAGCAATTGTTAATCCTGGATTAGCGATTGCTACTGCTGATTTAGAAAGTCCTTTTGCTAATACTTGATATCGTTTTATCTGGAATGAGGCACTAACTCTACTTCCGATTTGAGAAACGAGTACAGACCAACCATATTTTCTTATAAACCAACTAATTGCCCCACCTGTAACAAATGAAATGGCAACATTTAAAATTGTTCCTAATACTTTAACAGATACAATTTTTCTAGCAGCAATAACCTCTTCACCAGAAATACCATCATAAAAACGATCAAAAACAGTTTCATGATTGCTATCAATTTCTTCAATGATATTTTCAGTGGTTTCTTCTAAATCACCATAAGATTCTGTATCTGAATTAAAAAAATCCATGATTTCATTGGTTGTAGATTCTTCATCTTCACTAGTAGGGAGATCCATTTCTGCAACTGCTTGAATTATCATATTTTCAAATACTTCTTTTTGCTCCACGGTCATATTATTCACGTCAATAATTTCGTTATCATCATACTCATTAATTATTTCTTTCTCATGTTCAGTTAATTCAATTACATCGCTATCATTATCTGCATACGCAATATTTCCTTGTAAAATTGATAATCCAGTACTTCTAGGTGGCAAAATAGCTGGAACTATTACTGATAATAAAATTATTGTTACAGATGCTATTATTATTTTTCTAAACTTTTTCACTGTGAAACCACTTTATTATGTAGTTTAATTGAACAATAGCATAAAATTTATTTCTTAACAATAAAAAATTCATTCACATAGAAAAACTTTTTTGCAATTCAGAATGTCGAAAAAAACATTGTTAATCATGACAGTTCATGTAAGTGGATGTTCTTCTTACATAGTGAAATCCAATTTAATGTTACTCGTAATTTTTAAATGCAGTTATCGAGACAATCCTCGATTTCTTCGTTGCTCGAATTGTTTTTCTCGTGTTAACAATTGTTTAAACCATACGGCTAACTGTTGAAGCCACTTTGTTAAGCGATTTTCTGGGATAAGCCCCTTTTCTTTGTTAGCTTCAAGCGTGTCTTTCCAATCCCAACATTCGTAAGAGTCTTTTGGTTTTTCGTTATTTTTTAGTTTTTCTAAATAACACGCCCCTCGTATTCTACGTTAGACATGGATAAATCCACTTTTCCAACATTACGAATTAAGTCTAGTTCACAAAATATAATACCGGCATTAATAGATTGAATATAAATATTGTTTTCATAATATCCGTAAACTACACCTAAAATATCATCATCATATTTTCCATTTATTAAATAATCTAATTGAATTGTTACAACTGCTTTTTGTCTATATGAATAGTCAATTATTTTTGAAATTTCTTCTAAGGATTGTTTAGGTTTTTCTATATTTATTTTCTTACTCATTTTCTTTTCTTCGTTTACGACTTCATTATGTTCTGACAAAATTAATCCTTGCCACTTTGCCATCCCTCTATCTACATAACCAGAAGTAATTGGATTAATTATAGTATTATTTTCATTAGTTTTATTATCCAATTAAACCACCAACTTTATCTATTTGTGTTCATTATACGAACAAATGTTCGTTTTTTAAAGTGGGAAAATCATAGATTTATAGTTATAATCATAAAAAAAAAGAGCTATAACAACAATCTAATGACTGCTACTAAGCTCTTTTTTACAAATTACATTAAATACTTTCAAATGGTTTTTTAAACCTTATTTTTATTGCATTTATACAAATATCGAAATTATCATAACAGATTCTCAGATGTTCGAACTTTTCAATTTTATGGGTTATGATTTAGAACCGCAGCAATCTTCGCCAGGTATTTCTTTAATGTCTGCAGGAGTAACAAAAGTTGTAAAAAAAGGTAAAGGTTCTTGGGATATTTATTTAAGTAAAGGATTTTTAAAAGTTTACTATGGAGCAGGAACAGTTTTAGGTGCTGGATTAGCAACAGCAATTGCTGCCATGGTTCCTGGTGTTGGTTTGGCAGTAGCTTCAACTATGGTAGCTACATTAAGTGGTATTCTTGGATCAGAAGTTAACCATGGAGTTGTTTTTAGAATTAGAAATTGGAAGATGTCATCTTCTGGGAGACAGTAAACAGTAATAAGTAAAATTAATTTATAAAGTGACCTCAACATGAAATTATGTAAAGTGCAAATGATTTATATGCCATATAAAGAAAATAGAAAGTTATTTCCATAAAATGACGGAAAAGAAAGGTGCTAATATGAAAAAAAAAAATAAAATATTAATAGCTTTAGTAGTACTTCTTATTTTACTTATATGTACTCCTATAATATTGTATTTAGCTTATAATTGAGCAGTCACATAAAATAAGGAGGTTTTTTTAGTGGGTGTGGGGTTAACAATTTTTTGTTTTCTTATGATTATTATAGCTGTAACAAAAAACAAACAAAAAAATGAAAAATAAGCTTGAAATTATAAATTATATCACTAGTGTTGCATAAACATAGCTTAATTTGACCTCATTTCTTGTTTTTCTGAAAAAAGGCAAAAAAAGGGAGTGCTTACGCAAAAGATGACTATTTCCAGAAAATTTTGCTTATTCAACTGATTCCATTACCAACGGACACCCTTTCTTTAAGGGTCTAAGTCGGTATCAAAAGATTAAACCATTCTTCTGCCGGTTGAAATAACAGATAACGAAAAAATCGTTTGATTTGGAAAACAGACTGTTTACTTTTTGTTTTTAACTTAATCAAATAGGTTAATAAACTGGCAATCATGGCTAAAATCAGCTGATTGACAACCCCTTTTTCACTTCTCGAAAAAAACTTTTTAATCGTCATATGTTGTTTAATATGCTTGAAGAACAGCTCTATTTGCCAACGTGCTTTGTACATTTCTGCAATGTCAGTAGAGGAGCAGTCAAAACGATTGGTAATAAACTGGAGAGTTTTCCCCTTTTTGTCTTGAACGGTTACTAAACGAAATCTGGACGTTAGATGGTTCTGAGCACCTAATGCGACCATTTGGTCGCTGATAACGGACTCACTCTTGGAAGCTACTAATGGTTCTAAAACATGAACTTTTGTATTCTTTTTGATTCTTGTCACAAAGAAGTAGCCCTGCGAGTGCATCGTATCTAATCGTTCAAAATCAAGGTAACCGCGATCAAACACATAAGTCGCTTCAGGTTGATTAACCAATACTTCTAACTGATTTGTATCGTGCTCGACGGCGTTAGTCAGTGTGAATTCATCTGGGTAAAGATGTTCATTATCCATAAAGCAAAGTTTTAAGTGAAGCTTAACTCCTGATTTTGTTTTACGAAAATCAGCCCATTGATAAAGGTTTTGGTTAAGTGAAAACGTCGAAGAATCAATTAGGTAGAGACTATTTCGTTTCGTTACGGGCCTTTTATTTTTAGCCTGACTAACTAGCTGACTAAAAATGGCTAAAAGAATCTCTGAATCTATTTTTGAGAGAGTTCTAGAGAGCTGAGAATAACTGATACTAGTCATACCCATTTCTTTTTGAAGTTCTTTCGAAACAAAAGCCGCATCCATCTCTCTAAGACTTTCTTTTTCGTCATTGATTCCATGAAGAAAAAGTTGAAGAGCTTGGAAGAAACTAAGTTTCTTATGGTATTTATCAAAGTCAACAATCTTTTTTTGAATAGAGCTTGGTAAAAGATTTAGCTTAATGGAAGAAAACCATTTATTAAAAGCAGAATTTGTTTTATACTTATCCATGTGTTAGGTCCTTTTTATTGGTCTTGGATGAGTCATCTGAGTTCAGTATAAAGGACTTTTTTGCATATTGGAATAATATAAACAAATTTGTGAAACACATAATGTTTCATGCAACACTAGTGAAATTATATATATAAATACACTAAATTAGATAAAATCGTGTATCCCGAACCCTTTACCCAAAGGGTTCTTTTTTTATGTCTGTCTTCAATACACGATTACGTTTCGAAATGTGACCTAATCGACTATTATTATCGGTTAAATAAACGACTAAAGAACCTTTTTTTTCCTTGTGGTGGCTCTTTTTCAGTCTGTTCTTCCATTGCAGAGCTAGAAACAATATTGTCTTTTTTGCTCGTATTCTCTTCTGATTGAGTTGTAATAGAAAGTTGTAATTGTTGTATTTGTTGGTTCGATTGTAGGGTTAATTGTTGTTGCTGGTCGAGTAAAAGTTGAAATTGATCAAGTTGCCCGTAGAGTCTTTTCTTCTCTTCTTTTAATTCATTTATCTGCATTTTTAGTGCGTCAACCTCGTCAACTGCGTCAACCTTGATTTGATTGACGCTGGTTGACGCCTTTTTATTTTTCCTTATCGCATCAGCAGTTTCAGCCGTCAACTCGTAAACCCCGTCAACCTTTTTAGGTTGAAAGCGGTCAGGTAATTGTTCGATTCTTTTATGAACGGCTTGTTTGGATATACCAAGCTCTTCAGATAATTTTTTTACTGAAATAGTTGCCATAATAAATAATCTCCTATAATTTTACTTAATTCGATTCTTCTAACCAATTGTGTAAAGGTACAAAATTTTTATTAGATTTCTTTTCTTTGAAACGAAATTCAATTACAGCTATTTTATTTTCTTTTCTTGCTTTATGTTTGATAATTTTTAAATCATCAAAATAAGGAGCTAATTCATCTTTTATTGGCTTAAGAACTCTTTGATCAATGTTGCCCATCTTGTAACTTTCGGGGATATCAAGTATCGTTCTAAATTCTTCTATTTTAACTTTATAAAAACCTGTTGATTTGAATTGTTTAAGAAGTCTGTACATGGTTTTTGCATAGCTTGAACGAATTTCGGTAAACTCTTCTAATTCAAATTTTGTAAATTCTTTAGTTAAACGATTAATTAAATGTTCTAAATCAGGATTAACTGAAATTTCAACGTATTGTTCTTTTTTGCTAATTTTAAAACCTGTAAATAAAGCAAATCTTTCAATTTCGTCCTCTGTTTCTGTCCGATAACTTAAATGCATCATCTTGTCATATACACTCTCTAGACTATCAGAAAATCTATCTAAAGAAGTAGGTTTATAAGCGCTTAATTCTCTTAATTGCTCAAAATCAAACCGGACTTTTGCTGTTCCTTGATCTTTCATCTTTGCACAAATAGAGAAAAACAAATCCATTTCTTTAGCTTCAAAATTCCTCATAGGGATAAGGTTTAAATCATTTCTGTATCTAACTTTAATTTTAGCCAAATAAAGCACTTCCATATCTAATACTATACAATAAAAGCAGCACAATCAACAACAACAATAATGTTTGGTTGTTTGTACTCAGACTTTTGGTTGTTTGTACTCAGACTTTTGGTTGTTGGTCACCCCCTAGAAACGCTGCTACACCATACTCTCAACTGCTCCCTAAAACATATCTTTAAAAAATATAAAAAATCTATTTACAGCCAAGTCAACATTATAAAATACTAAACTTGTCCACTCATAAACAAAAACTGCCGAGTGAAGGTCGGCTCCTCTCCAACTCGGCGCAAACCAGCCTATCTTAGACAAGTGAAGGCAAAAATACTCCAAACTCGTCCGTTCCAGCATCAAACAAACAATAATATCCTAAAAAACCTTTGACTACTCAAAATTTTTCCTAATTACTTTATTATTTAAAGTAATTTGCTCTAAAAAATCTATTTACAGCCAAGTCAACATTATAAAATACTAAACTTGTCCACTCCAATATAAAAACTGCCGAGTGAAGGTCAGTTTTAATCGAACTCGGAACAATCTAGCCTATTTTAGACAAGTGAAGCCAAAAACACTCCAAACTCGTTCGTTCCAGCATCAAACAAGTAATAATACACAAAAGGACCTTCAACTGCTCAAAGTTTCCTAATTACTTTATTATCTAAAGTAATTCGCTCTAACAAATTCTGTTTACAGCCAAGTCAACACTATAAAACACTCAACTTGTCCAATCCAGTAAGAAAACTGCCGAATGAAGGCCAAATCCTTTCCAATTCGGCACATTCTAGTCTATCTTAGACAAGTGAAGCCAAAAACACTTTAAACTCGTCCGTTTCAGCATCAAATAGGTAATCATATTCTAAAACATCTTTGACTATCTTTTTACATATGCGATTTTTTATAAGTCTCATCTGGTATTCTATTTAATCTATCTTCTGTTCTTTTAACGATTTTATACTTTGTTAAGACAACATTTCTTATATTTTTTACCGCTCCCACATGGACAGGGATCATTGCGTCCTACTTTTTTAATAACAGGTTTATCAGATAGTGATGATTCTGATTTTATCATTTGCTCATGTAATTCAGCCGGTGTAAAACCATTATTTTCTCTTATTCGAGTATGGTTTGCCAATTCTATAATCAACTGGGCAACTTTATCCATTTGCTCTTTACTCTTAAATCTTACCTCTCTAAAGTTGAATTCTCTTAACGCATAATCCAGTGAAAAGCCGTATAGACAATGTCCACGGATATCATCACTTATCATTTCAGCTATAAAAGAATCACCCTCGACAACTTTAGTCGTTATGTATTCTTTTAAATTCAGATACTCTTTAGTCTCCTCCTCGTAAAACTCATTAGTGCGCTTTAATAATTCATCCTGTTCAGGAATATAAAAAGGTTTCGACTGTTGGTTTACGACTAATTCATCAAAAGTATCTTCTTCTAAAACAGTCTCATGGACAATCCAATCTCTATGCAGATAAATAAAATCCTTTTCTAATGCTTCTTTATCGGCTTGGATTGCTATTTTTGCTTTTTCCAACGTCCATTTTGTTTTATTTTGACTATTATAAATCTCAACAACTTTTTCAAACTGTACGACTCCATATAAGCGAGCCAAAGCATTAGCGTATTTTACAATTCTCTTCATTATTTTTACTCCTTTTATTGTATTTTATTTGCTCTAGCTAGGTAAGGTTAGTTAGTAGCAGAAGTCTCTTATCATTTTGTCTAAGTGCTCTCTCTTATGTCCAATCAATAACAAGCAATCATACCTGTTCATCTTCACTATTTTTTATAGTCGGTTGAGGTAATTTCCGTGCCTTTCTGTACACCGTTGTTCTCCATTCTAATGAGCTTATTATAAAAAGCGAAAGTAATTAGTCCAGCGACTATCATCTATTGACTCACTTAACTATTACAGCTCAAACACATAATTTCAAGTATTATTTTTATAGCTAGACACTATTCCTAAATAAATGTTTTTTAGACCTAATTTGTTCAACGACCCAGTTAGTAAAGAAAAGCAGTGAACTGGTCGCAGTTGTGTAAGAAATGGATGAGTTGCTAAGGTTTTTTCTTCAACTTGGCTAGTTCCATTAGCAATATGACCAGTGAGGTTAAACATTGGCTAATGTTGGCAGTATTTACTAAAAGAAAGACAAGTTTGGCTCTATTTTCCTAAAAATTGTCTAGTCTGCTCAAATTCAAGACATAATCATGACTTTCTTCTTCTAACTTAAATTGAGTTGACAACTGTTATGTGCTAAACTATATGCGACGGAGTAAGCGCTTACTTTGAATTGTTTGCTTTTTCACAAAAATCATTTTTGAGGAGGAAGTTACGATGAGTAGTTTTATAGAATGGGATTTTTTGACTGAGTTTGTAGAGAAAGCCTTTATGGCTTATGGGGTACCTGAAGCAGATGCTAAAATTTGTACGGATGTTTTATTGCAATCCGATAAAAAAGGCATCGAGAGCCATGGGGTTAATCGCTTCAAACCCATTTACATCGACCGAATTAAAGCAGGTATTCAAAGCCCGGTAACCGAATTTGAAGTTGTACGAGAAACAGCTACGACAGCGGTTATTGACGGACATGATGGAATGGGTCAAGTTATCGCGCATCGCTCTATGCAAATGGCGATTAATAAAGCTAAAGAATTCGGAATGGGCATGGTTGCGGTGCGTAATTCTACCCATTATGGAATTGCTGGCTATTATACTGATATGGCTGCTGAAGCTGGGTGCATTGGCATGACCGGAACAAATGCGCGCCCTTCTATTGCTCCGACATTTAGTGTCCAAAATAAATTAGGCACAAATCCATTAACGGTTAGTTTCCCAACAGATGAAGCTTTCCCATTTTCACTAGACTGCGCTACTTCCATTATCCAACGAGGACGAATCGAACTGTTTGAACGTGAAGGCAAAGATACACCTGCTGGAACAGTTGTTGCCAATGACGGTTCAGCTATGACTGATTCACCAGAAATTTTAAAAGCGCTGCAATCGGGTCAAGCTGCTTTAGCTCCATTAGGTGGCATTGGCGAAGAACTTTCAGGGTATAAAGGCTATGGTTATGCTACCATCGTTGAAGTCCTTTCTTCTGCATTGCAACAAGGAAATTTTTTGAGTATGTTATCCGGTATCGGAGAACAAGGCGAGAAAACAAAATTCCATTTAGGACACTTCTTCATTGCAATTGATACAGAAGCCTTTATGGGACTAGAAAGCTTTAAGAAAACAACTGGTGACATTATGCGTGAACTAAGAGCCGCTGAAAAAGCTCCTGGTGCAGAACGCATTTATACCGCTGGCGAAAAAGAGTATTTAATTTGGCAAGAACGCAAAAAAACGGGTTTACCAGTTAATAAACCGGTTCAAAAAGAACTGATTGCGATTCGTGATGATGCCGGCTTAACAGATTACCGCTTCTCATTTGAAGAGTAAAGGGGATTTATAATGGACAATAAAAAAGAAGCACTAGACAAACACTACGAATGGAACGGGAAAATTGAAGTGATCAGTCGCGTTCCGATCAACACTCGTGAAGATTTAGCTTTGGCTTATACTCCTGGAGTGGCTGAAGCTTGCTTAGCTATTGAAAAAGAACCTGATAAAGCTTACGATTTGACGCGTAAAAATAATCTAGTAGCCGTTATTACCAACGGAACGGCAGTCCTTGGTTTAGGAGGCATCGGTCCAGCAGCTGCGATGCCAGTGATGGAAGGCAAGTGCATTTTGTTTAAAGAATTCGCCGATGTGGATGCTTTTCCAATTTTGATTAAAGCCAAGGATTGCGATACGATTGTTCAGACTATTGAACAGATCAGTGGCAGTTTTGGCGGCATCAATCTAGAAGACATTGCTGCGCCAGAATGTTTTGAAGTTGAACGCCGATTGAAAGCTTCACTAGATATTCCTGTTTTTCACGATGATCAACATGGGACAGCCATTGTTGTGGTAGCAGGATTGATTAACGCTTTAAAACTGCTAAACAAAACTTTTGAAACGAGCAAAGTCGTTGTTAATGGTGCCGGTTCTGCTGGTATTGCTGTCGCAAAACACTTGTTAAACTTCGGAGTGAAAAATTTAATCTTGACCGACAAAAGTGGCATCTTAACTAGCAATACACCTAATTTGAATACTGAACAACAACACATGACGACGGTAACCAACTTAACCAATCAACACGGTGACCTGACTGCAGCTTTAACGGATGCTGATATTTTTGTTGGCGTTTCTGCAGCTAACATCCTAACAAGTGAAATGATTCAGATGATGAATCCCGATCCAGTTGTCTTTGCGATGGCTAATCCTGTACCAGAGATTATGCCAGATTTAGCTATAGAAGCTGGTGTAGGTGTTATTGGAACTGGGCGCAGTGATTTCCCTAATCAAGTTAATAACGTCTTGGCATTTCCTGGTGTATTCAAAGGAGCATTGAATGTCCGAGCTTCTGATATCAATGAAGCCATGAAAGTCGCTGCTTCTAATGCGATTGCTGCTCTTGTCTCTACGGATGAATTGAAGGCTGACTACGTGATTCCTGATGCCTTAGACCCAAGAGTCTGTCCAGCTGTTACTGAAGCTGTAAAAGCAGCGGCAATAAAGTCTGGGGTCAATCGAATCTAGCGGTCTCTTCTACTTAGGACTATCTCTCAGAGCTTTAAAGGTGTCAGTGATAAAGGCTCACTGACACCTGTTTTTTTGTACAAAAAGATTGCCTAAAAAACTAATTATGGCCAAGTTTGTTATGAAAAATAGGTAACTGGTCTGTTTCAAACTAAAAACTTCCCAGTCGATGAAATAAAATCATCGACTGGGAAGTTTTTGCTTTAGTTTAGACAAGTGAACTAGAAAACAAGCTCAACTAGTCGGTATTCGCTTGTTCTAACTGCCATGTACCAAAAAAGACTTCAATTTATTGAAGTCTTTCTCATAGTTAAAATCCTTAACGACTTAATTTTACTTTAATCGTTTCAATATGCAATTTTTTTGTTTTTTCATCTGCATGTGTGTAGGGTTTAAGTACTTGAGCGTATTGTTCTACTTCTTCAGAAGTTAATATTGGTGTAGTCTTAGCAACTATTTTTTTCAAAACTCGCTTGATTCGCTGCTTTTTGATAACATGAACCGTTGAACTTGTGAGGGTTATTTTCTTTAACTCACATTTATTGCTAAAAACGATTAAAGAATGCATCCACGAAAGTAATTCGATCTAACAAAACCCATTATCAGCCAAGTCAACATTACAAAACACTAAACTCGTCCACTATATCGTAAAAACCGCCGAGTGAAGATTGGTTTTCATCCAACTCGGCACAAACTAGTGTATCTTGGACAAGTAAAGATAAAAACGTTCCAGTCTTGTCCAATCTAGCATCAAAAAAATAAAACTACTTTAAAAAAACTATCAACTACCCAAAATCTTTAAGATTACTTCAACATCTAAAGTAATCTGATCGGATAAAAACTATTTTTAGCCAAGTCGTCACTACAAAATACCCAACTTGTCCACTACACCATGAAAACTGCCGAGTTAAGCTCAGTTCTCCTCTAACTCGGCACAAACTAGCGTATCTTGGACAAGTGGAGCAAAATATGTTCCAGTCTTGTCCAATCTAGCAATAAAAAAATAAAACTACTTTAAAAAAACTATCAACTACCCAAAATCTTTAAGATTACTTCAACATCTAAAGTAATCTGATCGGATAAACTCTATTTTTAGCCGAGTCAACATCATAAAACACTAAACTCGTCCACTGCATCGTGAAAACTGCCGAGTTAAGCTCAGTTCTCCTCTAACTCGGCACAAACTAGCGTATCTTGGACAAGTGGAGCAAAATATGTTCCAGTCTTGTCCAATTCAGCATCAAAAAACAAAATTACTTTAAAAAAACTATCCACTACCCAAAATCTTTAAGATTACTTCAACATCTAAAGTAATCTGATTGGATAAAACTCTAATTTTAGCCGAGTCGTCAATACAAAACACCCAACTTGTCCAATCCAGCATCAAAAAACAAAACTACCCAAAATCTTTAAAATTACTTCAACATCTAAAGTAATCTGATTGGATAAAACTCTAATTTTAGCCAAGTCGTCACCATAAAAAACCCAACTTGTCCACTACACCTTGAAAAATGCCGAGTGAAGCTCCATTCTCCTCTAACTCGGCACAAACTGGCGTATATCGGACAAGTAAAACAAAAAACGTTCCAGACTCGTCCGTTTTCCGGCACCAAAAATACGAAAACACCAAAAAAGTCTTCAACTGTCTGAAGACTTTCTCAACCTGCTCTATTTAACGTTTTTTTTCATCTCGCTCAAGGGCAATTGTGTTGATTGTTGCTTTTCAAAAATCGTAACCGATGAAACGCTATTTTTTTCTAACAAGGCAATCGCATCATCAAAATGATAGGCGTAATAATCAATCGAATGGGCATCTGAGCCTAGCGAGAACAGTTTCCCACCTAATGCCACATACCATTCAATCATTTGCTCATAGAGTGCTACATTGCCGTATTGGTACATGCTTCGCGTATTCAACTCGAATGCCATTTGTTTATCGATTACTTTTTGCAAAACTTGTTTCAATATGGATTCATGGCCCTGTAATTCCTCTACAGAAACATCAAATAAGCGAATGCCATAATCAAAGTGAGTCAAGACATTGGCGGTTGGAAAATTTGTTGCTGCTTCTAGTAATAGAGGAAAGTATTCGTTCATCACATCTTCTACATTTTTTTCTTTAACAATCGGTTGTAAGAAATCGTACTCGCCATTTTGATGGACACTCAATAATTGCACATCAAACTCCTTGCCTTTTAGATAGTCTTGAATTTGATCATAAGACTCCTTCGTGTAGCCAATCTCAATGCCTTTACGGATACGATTACCGTGTTTTTCATTTAGTTGGTCGATTGTTACGCTGTACTTTTCATAATCTAAGATGGTATCTTCCCCACCCATATAATGATCATTAAAGTCTAAGTGCTCGGTCGTTACCACTAATCCAGGTGTTTGCTTTAAATAATTTTCAAATTTTTCAGATGAATCAGATGAAAAAAACGTGTGCATGTGTTGATCATAACGAGTCATTATTGCATCTCCTCCACTTCTCATTTAAACCCTCAAAAAATAGACAGTCAGCCCTTCTTACTGTCTACTCTACTCGATTCTCCTTCAAACCTCAAGGCAATTGCGTTTTTCAAAACTCAGATGAACGTCCTCGCCAATTTTAAATAAGTTAAACGAACGATACAATTCATCTACTCGCAATTTTATACCCGCACAATCAACGTAATAACTTAAAATATTGCCACTAGTTGACTGATCAACTATTTTCCCTTGGAGAGTGTAGCGTTCTTCATCCGGTTCAAATGGTAAGCGTGATGAATCAATGACTTCAGGGCGTATCGCAATGCTAGCACCGATGCGTTGCCTTGAAAATTGTTGAAACTGTTCGGGCTTTAAAATATTGTAGTTGCCCATAAAAGAAGCGACGAAATGGGTTTTTGGGTGCGTGTAAACGTCAGTGGGTTTACCTGACTGTTCAACTTTGCCATCATTCATTACGTGGACTACATCTGATAAAATCATCGCTTCATCTTGGTCGTGGGTCACAAAAATGGTCGTGATGTTTAGTTCTTTTTGAATCCGCTGAATTTGCTTTTGCAAACTTTTACGCAATTGAGCATCAATAGCCGATAGCGGTTCATCTAATAACAATACTTTAGGCTCATTAACAATCGCACGAGCTAAGGCTACTCGCTGTTTTTGCCCACCCGATAATTCTTTAGGGTACTTTTTTTCTTTGCCGCTTAAATTAACAATAGCAATCATTTGAGCAACTTTTTCTTTGATGATTGTTTTATCTTGCTTTTGCATTTTCAAACCAAACGCAATATTTTCTTCAACTGTCATATTAGGAAATAAAGAGTATTGTTGAAAAACCATCCCAATCTCACGCTTACCCGGTGGCAAATTGGTGACATCTTTGCCATTGATTGTAATGGTGCCACTATCCAGTCTTTCAAAACCAGCTAATGAACGTAGCAGCGTCGACTTGCCACAACCAGATGGACCAAGCAAGGTAACGAGGTGTCCTTCTTCAACAGACAGAGATAAGTCTTTTAAAATCATCGTTTCTCCATCATACGATTTTTGAATGTTTTTAAACTCGATGTAACTCATTTCCAACTCGCTCCTTTTCTATTAGCTGTTTTGTTTTAACGGCTTTTATTTGTTTTTTTCCTTTAAGTTTAGGCTCTTTATTCAGTTGATTGACACCAAAAGACAACACCAGCATCACTAAAAACATGATAACCGATACGGCACTGGCTGCATGACCAGAGGTGCCTCTTATTTCATTTAAGTAAATACCCATCGTTTTATAATAGCTGCCTGCTAGAATATTAACTAAGACAAAATCACCAAATAGAATCCCAGTAGATAACAACATCGTTGCAAACAAGCCTTTCATCATGCTTGGCACTACAATAGTAAAATACGCATAAACCTTATTAGCACCTAAAATTTCAGCAGCTTCCAAAATAGGCAGCACTTCAATGGTCAATAACGCATTCTTGATGCCTTGATACATAAAAGGCAAGATAACAATACTATAGGCACAAATCAACAGTAAAATCCGGTTAGATAAAATGCCACCACCACTTGTATAAAGCGAAAGAATACTAACTGCTAAAATGACACCTTGGATCCCATAAGGAATTTTTGACAAAACGTCTAAGTACTTGTCTAATTTCGGAAAATACACTTGTATAGCATACATCGCTAATAGCAACAGAACGAGTAAAAGAATGGTTGGCACAAGTGCAATGATCAGGGTTCGTAGCAATACAGGTAACAGCTGATTGTCGCCAGTAAACAATTGCGTATAAAAAGAAAAAGTAAAGCCTTTAGGAATGATACTCGTAAAATCTCTAAAAAAGGAATTCAACAGTGTTCCAATCAAAGGCAAAACTAAAATAAAGGAAAGGCTAAAAAGAATGATGTTGCTAAACCAAGGGTGTTTTTTCTGCATGTCATCCTTCCTTTCTCATTTTTTTCAATACGGTTGTACTAATAATGGTCATCACGCTCATTAGCAACAACAAAATCACCGATAAGGCACTGCCTAACTCAACTTGTTGCACAATGTCTCCCGTGAACATGGCTGAAATCCGAATCGGTAAGAGAGCATAATTGTTGCCCATTAAAGCATAAGGTGTCGCATATGCCGCTAATGCATTTGAAAAAAGGACTGAAAAAGTACCGAATAGACTTGGTAAAATAATGGGAATACCAACACGTAACCAAAAACTAAGGGTAGAGGCATTTAACAGCATGGCTGCTTCCTTGTATTCTTGACGAATAGCATCAAAAGACGGATACAATAACAACGTAGCTAAAGGAATTTGGAAATAAATAAAAGTCAGCAAAATACCAGTACTGGAATAGACATCAAAATTTGCTAGAAACCCAATCCCCATTTGTTGCCCGATCAATACCAATACCCCTGCATTACCTAGTAAAATAATAAACGCAAAGGCTAACTGAATACCTTGAAAATTTGAAGCCATATTGATCAAATTGATAAAAAACCGTTTAACTTTAGGCGTTGCGTGATGAATAGCATAAGCCCCTAAAACAGCAACCGATAAACCAATCACAGAAGACCAGACCGCAATCATCAGGCTATTAAAAATGGACATCCGGTAATAGTCGCTTTTAAAAATGCTAATAAAGTGCTCGAATGTCATCCCGCTTGTCCCAATAGGTGAAACACTCGTGATTAGAATACTCACTAAAGGGAAAATTTCAAATAAAACAATTAATACCATAAATGGCAACAAGAAAACGCCATAGCGCCAATGTCTTTTTTTAGTGGTCACTACCTTATCCTCCCTTAGATAAACGTCAAGTCTTGCATCGCCGCACTTTTTTCAATCGCCAACAAATAACACAATAAAGGTGCTAGTTGCAGTTGTGGCACAAGTGTTTCGCGGCAATCGCCAACCGTTACTTTATCTGAAAAAATATACAACGGAACTTGTCGCTCTTCCTCTGTTACACCGTTATGTGTACAATACTCATTCATGCCATGATCGGCCGTTACCACAACTTGGTAGCCTTTCTTTAACCAATCCATCAGATAATTAGCTAAGAGTGCATCCATTCTGACTGCTGCTTGAACGTACTCTTTACTTTGTGAGCCAAACTTATGGCCGATGTCATCAATATTCATTGAGTGAATCAAAATATAATCGGTTTGTTTCTCATTGATTAAATAAGCCCCATCCGCTATCAAGTGACTATCCGGATAGTGATCTTCATAATAAAAGAGACCATTTTCAATCGCTTGATCCGTATCCAATTGGATGCGATCCGTCATTGGGTTAAAAGGCGCTTTATTGTACAACTCGCTCACCCAATGGTAACTAGCTGCCCCGGTTTTTAAACCGGCAGCCTTAGCTAGTTGAAACACACTGGTTTCTTTCGAGCGTCGAACGGTTCCATTAGAAACAATGCCGTTCAAGTAACTAGGCACGCCTGTCTGGATAACTTCATAGAGCGGTCGAGATTGTGCCGGTAGTTCGGCGTTCATACGATAAGCTGCACACTGGTTGTTTTCGATTAAATGTTCCAAAAAACCCATATAGGTGTGCGCTGTTTTAGCGTTTAAACCATCCAAAACAACTAAGATTACTTTATTCATAAGACTTACCTTCTCTCCTTAGCTACTTACTTGACCTTTGTTAAGACGTCTTCTTGCCACGTTTGTCCTAATGTAGCTGCTGCTTTATCCCAAGCAGTGGTGTCTTTAATGGATTGAGCTGCACCGTATTGATCAGTAACAATCAATTTTTCTTGTACATCGGCTGGTAATTTAACGGATTCACGAATAGGACGAGCATAGCCTTTTGCCAAATTGATTTGGCCTTCATCCGATAAAATGTATTCCCTTGCTAGCGCTGCAGCATGAGGATGTGGTGCATAAGCATTAATAATTGTTGCATACCCGCTTTGAACGGTGCCATCTTGTGGAATGGTAACCAAAAAAGCTGCATCCGGGTTACTAGCTTCAATCGAGTCAGCATAGTTTAAGGCATTAAAGTCCCAATAAATTCCGACTTCAATTTCTCCAGCCTCTAAACGAGCTAAATCGGTGTCGCCCATATCCAATCTTCCTTGACTAGCAAGTTCTGCAAAAAAAGCTATCCCTGGTTCAAGATTGGTTTCATCGCCACCATTCGCAATCGCTGCTGCCAAAACGCCATTTTGTGCTTGAGTCGCAGCATTAACATCTCCTATGCTCACTTTGTAGTCGCCTTTTAAAATATCAGCAAATGACGTTGGTGCTTCTTTTACCGCATTCGTATTGGTGATAAAAGAAATTGTCCCCGTATACCCCACAATCCAATCGCCATCATCGTCTTTTGCCCAAGCCGGAATCTCATCCCAATAAGACGTCTTGTAAGGAAGAGTGACGCCTTTATCTTCTGCAATCGGTCCAAACGATTGACCTACATCACCAATATCTTTGGTAGCATTTTCTTTTTCAGCTTCGAATAACGCTATTTCTTCAGCCGAACTCATATCGGTATCGGCTTGAGTAAGTCCATGCTTCTTTTCAATTTCAGCCCATGTTTCACCCCAGTTCGCCCAGGTGTCTGGCATGCCGACCGATTGGATTTTGCCTTCTTCTTTGGCTTTCGTTTCAATTTCTTGTGTCGTCAACGCATTTAAGTCAACCTGTGTTGGTTGGACTGCTTCGCCTTTTGCGCCACAACCGGCTAGCAAGACTCCAGCTAATAAAGTTGATACTAATCCTTTTTTTAAATGATTCATTTTTTATTCCTCCTCAGTTGTATGTAGAAATTATCAAAAGATATACCTTTTTTATAAAGGTTGTTTTCTTTCAACACCCAAATCTTACCAAGTGGATGTGATTTTCAGACCAACTTCTTGTTAAGTCTTTGTAAATGAGGGAGAAGATTTGTAAATATTTGGACAACAAAAAACCGCTTCTCTAAGTGAGAAACGGCTCGGTAAATAACTAAATCAATCCATCTTGATTTAGTTAATTTCAACTAGAATTAGCTAATACTAGATACCTTTTAGTAAATCGGTTGTTGAACACATACTAGATTTAAGATTTACCCCGATTAATTTTTTAGTTAGAGCTTAGAAAGTAAAGTGATCATCGTCCATCGTAAAAAACTCTCTTGCATCAACAGTCGGGCTATAGAAAAAGTATTTCCCAACAAATGAAACAAGGTAGTTGTCAACATCCTCTTTATCACTAGAAACAATCAAGTAACGCTTTTCGTTTAGACGCATATTATCGCCTGTAACCTGCTTCACCTGATAAGGAATAGTCGTTTGATACTCATTCGCTGTATAAATCATTCCATTGTTTTCGGACAACAATAAACCGATTGAAACAAAGAAAAGCAACATCGTTGACGTTTGATAAGCTTTTTTATGCTTGATACTTTTAAATAACTTATACGTACGAGCTTCTAAGGACTGCTCATAGAAAAGTCTATCCATCTCGACGGCCATATCCAATGTGTCCACGCCAAGGCCAAAAATGACCATACTAGATGCATAGCGTTCAAAACCAGCTAAAACAAGCGCTTCATCTGTCGGCATAGAAAAAAACATCAATAAAATCCCGACACAATACAACACAATCGTACTATCTAAAACGATAAAGATAGCCATCAACTTGCTTTTGCGTTTAAAGTCAAAACGAATAAACAGCATCGCTCCAATAAATAACACCTAAATCAATAAAATACCTTGTGTCGACAACGTATCTAGCCTAAGAATGGTCTTTACAAAGGCTGATGTAACCTCATCAATAATGTCTGAAGACTTACTTGAAAAAATCTCTTGATAAGACGAAAGACTGGCCTTTGTTTAGATGTCATCTCAACAAAGGTCGTTTTCACATGTCTACCCCATAAAGTATCCAATAAAAAAGAAGACGCGACTGTTCCTAATACAAGCACTAATGTTTGGACTCTAAAGCCATATTTTTTATGGCGATAAACAGATAAAACGCTAGCGCTAATAAAACAAAAAACACGCCACTATTCTTTACAATTCCTAGAACAGATAAAATAAATGCCGTATGAAAACTGGCTTCCTTGAAGTTGTCTCGGTAAACATAGATTCCAGAAATAGCAGCTAAGGTTAATAAAAGCAACAAAAAATCTACTAGTAACGTATTCATACGAATAGCTATATTAAAACAATTAAATACCGCTAAACTTGAAAAAATGAGTCCACTAACTAAACCTTTTCGATTATCTCTACTAACAGCAAATTAAACGACTCCTTTTCTTTTGTTGGTTTTCATCTCAAACTAATCATACAAGAGTTTTGTAGTTATTTGTATTTTCATATCCTAAAGGACATAAAAACTTGTAAAGTGGTGTTAAAAAGGTACTTCTCTAATAAATGATTGCTCTAAAGAAGATTTCCTTAAATATTCTATATACTGATAAACATCTTCATTTGCAAAACCATATCTGAATAATGCCGCCGCTAACATCGAATATTCATTATTTAAATTGGTTTGAAAGATGCTGCTATCATCTGTATTAATACTTACAGGTATATGATAGTCTAAATCTTTTAAAGATTCTTTCTTTAGTCCTACACGGTTAATTCCAAAAGCTGGTAAATCAATAAATTTTGTGATCGATGAAATTTTGCGATTAGAAGATGGATTAACTTCAACACTTATTCCTTTTTCATATATTTTCTTTTGTAATAAATTTTGTGCTAATTCTACTGCTTCTATATAATACGACTGAACTTCGAATATTTCAGTTTGTTGCCCTTGTTGACGTAAAAGTAGATTATTATGATATAAATAATACAATTTTTGTGCTTTTTTATTCATAAAAGCCTCTTGGTGTTTTTTATTATCACTATTCAATTGATATTTTTTATTTGGTTTTTTCATTATATTCTCGTATATCATCATTTTTCTACATTCAAATACTTCAGATACCTTATATTCGCTAGGATTATCGCCACGCAATTGATATGCACACATATAATCGTACATAGAAAATTCAAAACATAATTTTGTATTGCAAAATAATTTTTTGGAATATTTTTCAAATTCTTCTGCTAAATAAAGTAACATATTGCTGTGATAATCAACAGAATTTTCCGATGCGACAAGATAATACATCCAAATAATATCATCTACATAATCTTGTAAAGTAGATGTCAAAAAATTTCGCTTTTTAGTAAAATAAGTTTTTATTTCCATTCCTAGCGCTAACGCGTGACCCAATCTATCATTTCTTCGAAAATTCAAGAACTCTACTACTTCATCAATTGCCCGGAGACCATTGCAGATCGTATTGAATTCTTCTCCTACATGATAGGTAAAATTCAAGTTATTACTTTTTTTACTTTCTAATCTATGTTTTCGGAACACGGGGCCGAAAACCTCTGGTCTGCATCTTAACTCTACATTTGCAGCATCGATTCCAATAATTTTTATTTTATAAAGATGGCTTGCCGCTGATAGACTAAAAAAACTAGAAGTTTTCTTTGATTCTCTATCAAGAGATACGCGCATTTTCTTGTTTCTCCACATTGATATATTATCTCCATTATTTAGTGAATCACTATTTTTTATGTAATGAATGATAATCCCATATTCAATTTTTGAAATAGCTTCATTTTTTGCCTTATATTTTCTATAATATTTTTCATTGGTTTTATTTAGTGTATCGATTAATTTTATTAAGTCTTTTTTACTTTTTGGAGCGATGCGAATTTCGATTTTTTTTATATTACCTTCTTTATAATATTTATCAAATACACTTTCATAAATCAACAAGTTGTTATTTAAAAAACCTTCTTTGACACTTTCTTTCTCCTTAAACTTACCAAAACCCATACCAATATTGTCTTGAACAAATTCAAACTTTATAAGGTTTAATCCTGCCAGATAAAAGTTAAATAGGTACATGAAGAATCTTGTAAATTCGTTATTCAAGAGGATTGTAAATAACTCAGTTAAAAATTTACGTTCTATCAAATAACTTTGCTTAATATCTGCTGTATTTATCCTAAAATTATGTCGTCGAATTCGTTCTACTTTTTGAATTTTCTCGCGAAATACTTCTAATTCTACACTAGTATTAACAACTAGCATTCGATACATTTCTTTTTCACTAATGCAATAGTCAGTATATTCTTTCTTCTTTTCTTCTAAAAAATACTTATTATCAGATTTATAAACATCTATGAACTGCATTAAATAGATTCTAACCAATTTGATTTTTTGAATGTATAAAATGATATCCTCATTTTTTTTCCCGCTAGTCTTCAATTTCCCAAAATTATTTTCATTACTAACAAACTTGGTTAGTGCCTCTGTATCAAATATCTTATGACCTAATAATGTTACCCAATTTAAATCAGACGTGTACCCTGAAGCTTTTAAATGCATGTGATTTTCAGCAACGCCTTTATCCAGTATCTTGTAAAGACGGTTATTTGTATGAGAAATAATTTCATCTGGTTGATAAGCATTTGAGTTAATATTATTTGATGCTAAAAACGCTGCAATAAAAATATTTCCATCTACTTTATTTATAAATCCATCCCATTCTAAAATATCATTAAAATCAACTCTAATATGAGAATTAACAAATTTAAATAGTTTTTCTGCATAAAAGGGAAATAAGAATAGTGTATTTGTTTGTCCAAACTTATTTTGAATATTTTGTTTCTGTTCTTCAATAATAATATTTACTTCATCCATATTATAATTATCAGGGTAAACTTCTAAATATTTATTTTTCAAAATCTTTATAAACTGATCATTCTTTAAATCAAACATAGAAAATTGTTTCATACCATTTTCTGCAACTGATTTATTTTCTGTATCCAATTTATTTAAAGCAAATAAGTTGAAATCTAGTTCTTTATACATAATTCGCATCAATCTATCTGCATTTATCATCTTTTAGAAACCTTTCTATTTTAATTCATATCTAATGTTTTTTGCATCCAAGATATTTATAAATTGCTCTCTATCTTGTTTATTTAATGGACCCCTTAACTTCGCCCTAATAACCATATTATTGAGTTCATTGAGTTCAGTTTTATTTAATTTATCGTTTTCTTTTTTTAAGACATCTTTTATTGCATCTCTTAGCCCTTTTTTACTAGTAGGAATTAACACAATATTTGATGTTATATTCTTTTTAAAATTAGTTATTTCAATTGCTAGTGATTGCGATTCTGTATGTTTATTAATTGAGTATAAATCACTTTCTAATTCTTTATATTTTTTAAATAATTTTTCATTGTTTTCTACATCAGCTCTTTTTATTTCTTCAAAATTTTCTACTAATTCTTGCCTATTTTTTAGTAGTAAGTCAAGTGAATTCCATTCTTCTTTTGTATATTCTCTAAATATATTTTTATTTTCTTTGTTTTCAAAATTTTCATACAAATAGGTAAAGCCTTTTTCTGTATTTGAAAAAACAAATAGATTCTTTATTTGATCTATTACAGAATATAGTGTGTAGTTAGGATTTGCTCCACCAAAATTAACACGAAGTAATTTATCCATATCGAACATTGAATAATATATATAATTTTTATCTTCAAAACTATCTTCTATATAATTTCTTTTAGTGAGATATGTTAGCAAATCAAAATAATAGGAGTAGTTTTTTGACAAAGTTATTTCTTTAATATTTTTACTGTAGTAAGATCTATATGCATACGTAATATTTTTTGTTTGAATGAAATTACCATTACTTTTATTCTCCGCTTCCTTAGTGTTATTCAATTTAAATCGGATATTTTGACTATTATTACCTTTCGCAGTAAATGTTGTATACATTAATTTTTTTATCAAAGTATCTAATATCAATATGCTCCTATTGGAAAATTCGTCCATATTCAAATTAATCTTCTCAATGAACTGTTTGTTATACTTAATTATGTTATCTGATTCTTCTACATAAATTAAACCATCCGGAGTTATCTTATTATTAAGCAAATTTAAATAAGAATCTATACTATTTTCTTTTTTAATATTTCCATTAATATATAAGCGCAATAGTTCAATACTATAAATAACCTTGATAACGTAAACAAAGAATACAGCCTCTGGGTCATCTGCATTTGTCATTTTATATCTCTCTAAGATTTCATAAACATCACCAATTGTGACATTCTCATTGGAAACTAAGTTAATATTCAATAACTGATCCATATTTCCAAATGACTTCATTTCTTTGTTAGCACTTACTACCGATTTTTTAATTTCATGAAAAAGTGCTTGGTAAATATTGTAATTCTTACTCTCTACGGGTGATCCTTCCCATTTTTTGATGATTTTCATTTCATCAGTTGGCAGTTTTTCAGAGATAAAATCGTAATAGTATTCTTTATATATTTTTAAATTATTTCTAATTATTTCCAGGTATTTTTCATCATTATTTTTCGGCATCACAAGTCTCTCATGAACAATTTCAATTAATTGTAAAAGTCCCCTCATATTATCCGGTAATCCCACAATCATTTCTTCTTTTGCGTCAACTGGCGTAATGTTAATTCTTGTTTTTTTAAAAATAGCAAAGATCAACCATTCTTTTACAGTAGCTCCCTTTAAAAAATTCATTGTTTTTTCATCTTCTGCATATTTTTCCACAAATTCTTTTTCGTAATTTAATTTTTCAGAATTTAATTTTTCGAAATTTAAAAGTGCATATAAAACATCTGAATTTTTTTGACTCCATACTTCATTTGTTTTTTGTAAATAAACTCTTGATGAGAGCGGTAGAAGTTTTTCAATATACTTCGTTGACTGATTATAAATATCATTACTATCTATAAAACCTTCATTTTTCAGCTCTTTATTTTCGTTCAAATTTTTTTGGACGACTGCATCCAACAACTGGACATCCCTGTATGAAACAATGACGGTAATATCTTTCAGTAAATATTTTCTAATATCTTCTAGCATATTATAAGTATCTTTGTTATCAACCAAATCTAAGTCATCAATACATAATACAATATTTTCTTTACCTGTATATACCTTAAGATCATTAATTAACTTTGAAAGATTTTTATTAAACGATACTCGATTATTGATATCATTTAATACTTCCATGCTTGTATTTTCATTAGAAAATACACTTTTATCGATTCTGAAATTTGCCAAAGTATCCATAATACCTTCAATTTCTTCAATCATTTTAAATTCTAAAATTTCTCTACTATTTGAGTGTCCAAATAGATTAGAATAATTATTTGCTTTACTATTTTTATTAATATATAAATAAATGTTACTTATTAATAATTCTAACAAACTTATAGTCCCAGAAAAAACTCCTGGATCTACAATATCAAAAACAAAATAATCTTTAGCTTTTAATATTTGACTTACCGTTTTTACTACAGAAGTTTTCCCACTACCTCTTTCACCTACAATACTAATAGATCTATTAGAATCTTTAGCGTTTATCTTATATTGGTCACAAAGTTCTAAAATCCTTTCAATACTAATGTGAAATAAATAATTCGATTTTTTATAGCTATACTCTTTTGCAGTTAATGTAACTTCTGTCCTTGCCGCCATCCAATTAATTTTATTCATTATTTCCTCCATCTTATCTAGTCATCAAGTTAGTGTATTGATGCCAATATTTCATAAAGTCCCCTTTGTAATATAAGATATTTTATTGTAACAACGTATTCACCATTTCTATTATATAACATTCTCAATGTTAATGCTCTACTTAAAAATAAATTTAAACCGTAAGCGTCTAGAAAACACAATCATTTGTTACAAAGTTAGAATCCTGCAAATTAAATTATAAATGAACTCAGCTCAAATATGATTCACGATTTAACATAGAGCGTAAGGAGCTTACCCTATTAGTGATCACCGCATCAAAATGCGGACTATAAAGGTGGGCTGCTCCTTACGGGGGCTCTATGTCAAATCTTTTTAACAACTTATTCTAGATATCCTACAGCGTTCTCAGCTAGTTGTTTAAAATAACTCTCTACTACTTGATTTGGCGACTTAAAGTTATATTTTTGTTTAGCGATACTATTATAGCAGTTAGCGTAACGACTATGTTTTTTAATCAACTCTTCCTTCGACTTAAATAAATGTCTACTATAAAAACGGTCTCCATCTATCCGATGAGATCGTTCAACGATACCATTTTACCAAGGAGAATAAGGTCTTGTGTGGGTATGATGAATAGAAAAAGCGTCTAAAACTAGTTGGAAAATAGTCTTTCCCTTTGAGTTAGGATGTACCAACATAAATTCAGAACCGTTATCTGTTTGAATACACTCTATTTTAAAACCCATCTTTTCTTCAAGTTTTTCAGCAAAAAGTGCTGTATTTGTTGCACTTTTTTCATCCACTATTTCTAGTACTCTTTTAGAACTATACGTATCGATTGCGGTAATTTGATAGTAGCTAATGCCTTTGCTGTCAAACCTAATGGTTTCTTTAGGGACATATTTTATATCTACTTGGACAAGTTCGCCTGGATAGGTTTTTTCTTATTTTGGTCCCTGATTATTCTTTTTCCATTTTCGCTTTGAAGCTTCTTTTTTCTTAATATACTTTCTAATCATACGTTTCATGCCGTTAAAACTTCTTAAATAACCCTCTTTCATTAATTGGGCGTACACTTCTGCTAGCCCCTCATGAGCAAAATGCTTATATTTCTTTTTAATCAACTTCATTTCTTCAACCGTATGTCGATTGGGATAAGGAGACTTAGGTCTCCTTGAAATTAAGGCTAAGCTTTTAACTGAACCATCGTACTTTTTTAAATGCCGATAAATAAATTGAAGATTCGTGTTGTATCTTCTAGCTGCTTTCGAAACCCCATATTTAATGGAGTAATCATATTTTCTTTCTTACACGCATTTCTTCTGTTATAATTGACATAGGGACATCCTCCTGATTTGGTGTGGTAACTTAATTATACAGGATGTCTCTTTTTTTTATTCTTTTTTTGTAACCTATCAATTGTACCCCTACATAAAAATAAATTTAAACCGTAAGCGCCTAATAGAAAGGTATCTTTCAAAATACACAACCTCCTGTAAAAATTAAACCAATTCAAGTTTTACAGGAGGTTTTATTAATGAAAGCAAAACAAGCTATTGTCCCAGTGGTATTAGCCAATGATTCAAAAGCTCCAACAAATCAGCTCTATAAGCCGAAGGCTTCTCCTTCTACGTTAGTCACTGGTGTTAAGTTCTCCCGAACAGAACTGTTCTTATACGAAGAAATTAAAGCGGAGTTTCTGCGAATTATTCTATCGGAATTGAGTACTCATGAAAGTCATTGATCTTACCAAGGTAAAGAACGTATTTATTATTTGTGGAAAAACAGATATGCGTCGACAAATTGATGGGATGGCTTTTAGAAGGATTGAAAATGGATCAACCAAAAGCAATAAAGAAAGTGAAACCTGGGTATTTCAATTAATTTAAAAACAGATAAAATCGTTGTCAAACCAACGATTTTATCTGTTTTTCGCATGCGATTTCTGGTATAATAAGAGTATCAAATTGAAGAAAAGGTAGGTGTGAAAAATGACTGAATTAGAACAAATCTTGATCAAAAAACTAGAGTTAGCAAATGAGCAAAATAGACAGTTAACCGAACAGTTAGCATTATTAACCGAACAAGTGCAGCTACTTACTCAAAAGTTATTTGGTCGTTCTAGTGAGAAGTCTAAAATGATCCCACCTGTTGAAAACCAACTGAGCTTATTTACGGACGAAGATTTAAACCTATTTAATGAGGCAGAAATCGACCAAGATAAAAAAGCACCTGAAATCAATCACTTAGAAGACTTTAAAGTAAAAAGACGGACAATTGGATAAAAAGAAAAAATGATAAAAGAACTTCCAGTCGTCAACGTTAATTGTCTATTACATGAAGAAGAATGCCATTGTGAATGGTGCAATACAGAATTAAACATTATTGGAAAAGAAGAAGTTCGACAAGAAATTGAATTTATTCCTGCTCACCTGAAGGTGAGAAAAATTGTGCGTTATGCTTATGAGTGTCCAACTTGTAAGAAAGATGGTGCAGACGCTATTGTAAAAGCTCCAACACCTGCACCGGTTATCCCTAGAAGTTTAGCTTCTGCAAGTTCAGTAGCCTGGCTAATGCATCAAAAATTTGAATTGAGTATCCCCTTTTATCGTCAAGAAAAAGAATGGGAAAATTATGGGATCGTACTGAGTCGTGCCACTATGGAAAATTGGGTTATCACAGCTTCTAACCTATGGTTAAAGCCTATATATGACTTGTTACATAAGCAGTTACTGCAATCACGAGTTATTCATGTAGATGAAACGACGATGCAGGTTTTAAAAGAGCCAAATAAACCGGCTACCTCAAAGTCCTATATGTAGCTTTACCAAAGCAGCAAAGATGCCTCTGAGCAAATAGCACTTTACCAATATAAACCTACATTACCTTTTTAAAATTCATCAATTAGATTTTTCAAGTTTTTCTTGAATTGTTTATCTAGTTCATTTATCTTTTCTCTTGAGTCGACTTGAGAAACATATTCTAATGATTCAATTGATTTTGCGATATCTTCGGGAGTATTTTTTTCATAAAAAGTAATATTTCTACCTATTTTCGAATATCTTACGCTTCGAACATCAGACGATACTACTTTTAATCCATTTGCCATATAAGTTATTATTTTAGAAGGAAAAGAATAATCCGCAGCTGGTAAATCTTTCTTATCATATGAGTGTGTACTAAGAGCAACATCACATGATTGTAAAAAACAAGAATATTCATCACCAGACTTTGTTCCGTGGAATATAATCCGCTCTTCTGATAATTCTTTGTTAATTTCATTGATTCTTTTTTTTAAATTGATTATATCACTCTTTTCACCGAAACCAAGAATATGAATACAATATTTTTCATTTAGATGTTTTGCAGATTCAATTGCTATAAAAGCTGCCTTCCTTCTATTTTCGATGACCCCTGCATATACCACATTAATATAGTCATGGTATTCAAAATTCCGACATGAAATTTTAGGTGGAACACTGTAATTTCCGTAAGATATTACAGCTTTTTTTTCTCTTCTAGATATTTTTTCATCTATTAAGTCGTTAACTAATAGATATGCTGAGCCATAATTAATAAACTCAATTTCTTGATCCATAAAAACTTCAGTGTTATCATCCAAGAATGAGTACAACTCTTCTACTTCTAGTATATATCTTACCTTTTTAAGTTTTTTTAGCAATTCCATCGGTCTTATATAATAAAGAGAATGATAGATTAACACAATATCATTTTTTTTAACGCAAAAAAGCATATAAAAAATAAATTGTACAAACGTCATAAATATTGATATTTTATTTAAGACTTTAAGTGGTGTCTTGAAGGATGAAAAAAATACATGTTTTTCATTATTATCAACTTTATATATTTTCGATTTAAAGAAACCGTTGTTTTTTATTGAACATGATGATACCATATTTACCATATATTCATTATTCTTTAGGGTATCAATTATATACTGTATTTTAGGTTGGGCCGAAGGGAAATAGTATAAATTTTGCTTTGTATGATCATCAACACCAAAACAGAAGTAATGGACAGTCTTTTTCATCTTTTATTCTCCTTTATATATTTCTTGGATTCTAAGAATAGAGGATGCAATAGAATATCCATTAGCATCAAAAGTAGTGGAAATGAGTTCTGAATGTACATCATTATTTATCAAATTATTTAAAATGTGTTTAGCCCAATATTTAGGATTTTTCCCTAAGTCCAAAAAATCTACCAGACCTATACCTAAGTCTACCTCTTTTGGAATTCCTGTTGAAACAAAGCACTTTAGTCCTGAAGCTTGTGCTTCCAATATTGCGATACCTAACCCCTCATGAAAAGAGGGAAATAAGTAGGCATCCATTATATGCAACCAGTCATTAACATCATTTCTCGTCCCGATAAATCTGATACTCTTATCTAAATTCAGTTTACGCGACTTTTCTTTCACATAAGCTAATTGCCCTCCATCACTCCCACCTAATATTAATGTTATGTTTGGCTCTATTTTCTTTAATTCTTTAAATATTTTGATTATATATTCTTGATTTTTATTCTCATCAAATCTTGTAATATTACCTACTACTATATGATTCTCTGGTATTAAATATTCATTTCTTAATTTAGATATATTATCAGAATAGTTATTAATATATTCATTAAGTTCTATTCCATTTTTTACAACTTCACCGTACAATCTGAAATATTTTTCTCCATATAGATAATTGCCTGCCTCTAAACTACACGCTAGTTTCTTGTTACTAAATACTTTTATCATATACTCTAATATTTTGTAATATAACTTTTTAATTATATTATCAGTATATTTCCCTGAATTCGAATGAGAATGGGAAATTCTTATACTAATACCACCTATAAAAGCAGCTAACATAACCCAACCATTCATTATATTTATATGAGAATGGATAGCTTCATATGGACCATTACTCTTTATATGCAGGACAAGCGATCTAATAAAAGGCACTATCCTATTAAATTCAGGCAATTCACCATGATATATTTTTCCTCCTAAACGATTAATTTCTTCTTCATATGGTGATTCTTCTTCCTTAAATATCCAAAAGTCAAAATTATAATTATTTCTATCGATTTCTCTATAGTTGTTCATTATATATGCCTCAGTTCCGCCATACTTAAAACATGAAGTAACTTGTAAAATTTTTTTTCTAGTCATAAATTATCACTTCTCCTAAAAAACATGTATTGTGGGTTGCTCTATAGCAACATTATCATTAATAAACCTATCACAACTAGATAAACCAATAGTTTTTCATTTTTCTTAAATAAACTTATTATTTTAGGCACCAATAACATCAAAAATATCGAATAGTATTGAACAACTTTCATAGCACTTGGATTGACTCACGTTAATGGATTAGTAATTAGCGCAATAATTAATGCGTTATAATAGTGGCTTGATTGAGTGGCATATTTTTGACTTCCAAAATGCTATAACTGCGACTATCACTAGTGTTACATGAAACATATAATGTTTCGTAAATTCATTTATATTATTCTATTAGACAAAAAGTCCTTTATACTGAACTTAGATGACTCATCCAAGACTAATAAAAAGGACCAAAATCATGGATAAGTATAAAACAAATTCTGCTTTTAATAAATGGTTTAGCCAATATTAATCCAGAATCAGTTGAAAGATTTCCTCCATTGTTTGAAATGGATATTTTAGAATTGAAAAGCAAGTGATTTTCGTGTAATGTAGCCATTGAGAGAACCACTTTCATGGTTTATTTTGGCCGCTTTAACCATAACAGATTGGGGTTCTTTTTTCACACCCAAAGAGTGGAAGAAAATCAAATAAAAAATAGCGCTACAATACACATTAAGTAGCTTTTGAAGAAATCTATGAATTATTCAGGTTTTAATAAAGTAGTGAAAAATATATCAACTAATATTAGAAAAAACTGGTAGTTTTTATTAAATATTTGGATAAACTTGAAGATAATAGTATAACCTAGGTCTTTACCCTCTTTACCTAAAAAGATGGTGTCTATAAATTCATCGAAAATATCACTCCATCTAGTATTTGAAATCCTATCATAGTTATTCGAATAGGCAAATGTGTCTGCACCCACAGATATATGTCTTAATATTGACAATACTCCACCATATTCCGCGGCCACATCAAAAGCCATTTATTCATTCTACTTACCCCAAACTACTCTGTTCACATAGTCTGTGTAAGATATTATTATTCTTAGTATTTTATCCGAAACATTAGGCATACTATAGTCTGAGACCTCTCTGAATGTGTCTCCTTTATTTCCCTCTAATATTTCTAAGCCTTGTAAAATCCTTTTTTTCTCCAGTCCAACCATCATCACAGATGCTTCTTCCATAGCCTCTGGCCTTTCGTGAGTTTGCCTTATATTCAACGCCGGAAAATTAAGTATCGATGACTCTTCACTTATAGTACCACTATCACTTAAAACAGCTTTAGCAGTTAATTGGAGTTTATTATAATCATCAAAGCCAAGTGGTTTCATTAATTTTATATGCTGATTGAATAGTATGTTTTTTTCTTCTATCATTTTTTTTGTTCTAGGATGTGTACTAACAATAATTGGTAATTTGTATTTATCTGCAATTGTGTTTAGTGTTTCGACTAAATCTGTAAAGTTTTCTTCTGAATTTATATTTTCTTCACGATGTGCTGAGACAACAAAATATTCATTTTTTTTTAAATTTAATTTTTCTAATATAGTTGATTTTTTAATATCTTCTTTTTTAGAGTTTAACACTTCAAACATTGGACTCCCTGTTTTTATTATTCGATCGGCAGGTAACCCTTCTGCCAGTAAATACTCTCTAGCAATATCGCTATAAGTCAAGTTAATATCTGCCGTATGATCTACAATTTTACGATTCGTTTCTTCAGGAACACGTTGATCAAAGCACCGATTTCCCGCTTCCATATGAAAAATAGGAATTTGCCTTCTTTTAGCTGCTATTGCACATAAGCAACTATTTGTATCTCCTAAAATTAAAAATGCGTCTGGTTTCACTTCTTCCATGACTGGATCAATTTTAATCAAAATATTTCCAATCGTTTCTGTTGCCGTTCCAGTTGCCGCATTTAAAAAATAATCTGGTTTCCTTAAATGAAAGTCCTCAAAAAACACTTCATTTAATTCATAGTCATAATTTTGGCCAGTATGGACCAATACATGCTCAATAGCTTCTGATTCTTCTAATTTATTTATAACAGCTGATAAACGAATAATTTCAGGTCTTGTTCCTACAACAGTCATTACTTTTAATTTTTTCATCTTATACCTCCACATAATAAGTATCAGGATCATTTTGATCAAAAATTTCATTTACCCACATTACAGTAACTAATTCAGTATTTCCAATATTTACAATTGAATGCGTATAGCCTACCGGTATATCTACTACTTGTAATTTTTCTCCAGTAACATTATATTTAATAATCTCATCAGAGTGAAGCTTCCTGAAGCGTATTTGACCTTCTCCACTTACGACTAAAAATTTTTCGTTTTTTGTATGGTGCCAATGGTTTCCTTTAGTAATTCCAGGTTTAGAAATATTAATTGAAACTTGACCTCTATCGGGGGTTTTTATGAATTCTGTAAAAGATCCTCTTTGATCAACATTCATTTTTAAATCATAAGAGAAATTATTTTCTGGTAAAAAGCTTAAATAAGTACTATACAATTTTTTAGTTAGTTCGTTTCCCATATTTGGAACGATTGAATTAGAACGACTCTCTTTAAAGCTTTTAATTAAAGATGCTACCTTACCCAGAGTAGTCTCATACTCTATGGGTACTCTATAAAAATCCCCACTTACTTGAGTTTTATTTTCTAGAGCTAATATAAACTCTTTTATTACATCATCAATATAACATAGAGTTAACTTAGCTTCTGGGTCGTTTACATGAATATCGATATCCCTAGCAGTGTTATGGCAAAAAGTAGCTACTACTGTATTGTAATTGGGTTGACTCCATTTTCCAAATAAATTCGCTAAACGGTAAACAAATACCTTAGCTCCTGTTTCTTTTTCATAATTAATCAATAACTCTTCACCAGCACGTTTACTTATCCCATATGGATTATCTTTTTCAGCTTGGATAGATGAAGTAATAAGTACCGGAGCTTTGTTATTATTTTTTTTGAGCATTTGTAATAAATCAGAAGTAAATCCAAAATTACCTTGCATAAATTCTTTTTCATTTTTTGGACGATTTACCCCAGCTAAATGGAAAACAAAATCACATTTTTTGGTAAATTCTTCTAATAAGTTTTTATCCGTGTTTCTATCAAATTCTATTATATCTTTGTAGCCTTGATTATTCAATTCAGCAATTAGATTTTTCCCTACAAATCCATTAGATCCGGTTACCAATATTTGCATATGGAGACCCCCAGCCGATTAATGCGTCTTGTATTTCATCTAATTTTAATAATTTTTCTACTAATTGTTCAACTGTAAGCTGTTCTGTGTTTTCAGAGTTGTATTCATTGATATGCACAGCGTTAATATTTCCTTCTTCAAAGAATTTGCCATAATTTAAATCCCTTTTATCTGAAGGAACTCTATAAAATCCTCCCATATCAATGGAGTGCGCAGCTTCTTCTTTAGTTAATAGTGATTCATACATCTTTTCCCCATGTCTAATTCCAATAACTTCAACAGGTACATTCGTATCAAATATTTTTTGCAACGCTTTTATTAACGTATCGATTGTACTTGCAGGTGCCTTTTGAACCATGATATCACCTTGTTTAGCGTTATGAAATGCGAAAACAACTAAATCTACCGCTTCTTCTAAACTCATCATAAATCGAGTCATACTTGATTCAGTAACTGTTAATGGATTCCCTGCTTTTATTTGTTCAATAAACAGCGGAATTACACTTCCTCTGGAAGCCATCACGTTACCATATCTAGTCCCACATATTAATGTTTGGTCTGGACTAACATTTCGTGACTTAGCAACGAAAACTTTTTCCATCATTGCTTTAGAAGTTCCCATCGCGTTGATGGGATACGCTGCTTTGTCTGTAGATAAACAAATAACTTTTTCGACTCCTGCTTCAATTGCTGCATTAAGAACATTGTCTGTTCCAATCACATTCGTTTTCACTGCTTCCATTGGAAAAAACTCACAAGAAGGAACTTGTTTCAATGCGGCAGAATGAAATACAAAATCAACGTTATACATTACATTACGTATACTATTCGGGTCTCTTACATCACCAATAAAAAATTTAATTTTAGGATTATTATACTTTTTACGCATATCATCTTGTTTTTTTTCATCTCTTGAAAAAATACGTATTTCTTTAATATCACTATCTAAAAATTTCTTTAATACAGCATTTCCAAAAGAACCTGTACCACCTGTTATTAATAATATTTTATCTTCAAACATTATTTTGACCTCCAATTTTATTTTTTAATATTCTATTTAACCAAAATGGTTGAATAATACTATATAACCCCATTGCAATAATATTAGCTATAATTATACCTATCCAAGAATCTAGATAATGCACTAAAACCCATGCTATTGGAAATTTCAAAAATGCTCCAACTGTATAACATAAGGCTTGTACTCTCAATTCTCCAAGTCCATTTGCTATACTTGACAACACACCATTCCAAATAAATATACCTCCAAATATTGCAAAAGTAAAAGCATAATAATAATTCACTTTAATTGCATTCGAACCTAACCATATATTGATTCCTGGTTGTAAAAAAAGTATTAAAATAAATTCAAAAGCAACTGCAATTAAAGTTAAATATATTAATAACCTATATAATTTTTTTATCCAATTAATATTATTCTCTGAAAGAGCTTTAGTCACGGCAGACCAAATAGGAGTTAATGCAAGTGCAAATATAATTCCAACTAAAGTAAACAACTTATAATAAATTGAATATTCAACAACTTCTGCTGGAATTGACAACCATGTGATTAAAAATTCATTTGTTGTTGTAATAAGCATATACATAATTTGTACCCAAAAAAATAAACCTCCAAGCTTTAATATTTTGGTAGCATATTCTTTTCTATAAAAACTGAGTTTAGGTTTACTAAATTTAAGTTCCTTTGAAAAAACATATATTGTAGCAACTAATAAAGGAACATTTATTGCTACTACATTAACAATTGATAGTCTTAATAGACTTGTTGGTAGATCAGCAGATGGGGCTAATAGCAAGTATGCAAGAATTATTATACTATTTAATAATCCAATAAAATTATTTATTGCAGACTTCTGCAAAGCATATAAAATTGAATTTATAATTTTAAGTAAGAAATGCAACATTATTCCTGAAAAAACAATAGTCACTGATAGTAATAATATTTTACTGTCGATTAATTTCTCTGAAATATTAAATAGTTTATTCCAATTTATAAAATTAAATATTGGTATTGCTAAAATTAATATAACTAACATCATCATGCCAATCACTATGTAAGCTGAAGAAATTAATTTTCTTATTGATTGTTTGTCTTTTTTGATAAAAGCAGGTACTAAATGATTTCTCAAGCCATTTCCTATTCCTAAATCAAAAGTTAGTATCCATGTTAATACTGATAACATCGTAAACCATAGGCCTAAAACTGTTTGATTATTAAAATAACTTATATATGACGGCATTGCAAATAAAGAGACTATTAGTCCCCCTCCTTTTATCATAAATGCACCGAGTACATTCACCATTATATTTCTATTATTTTCATTCTCTAATATCTTATTCTTCACACTTAATTTTTTTTTCATACTATACCTCTCATTATTTCTTGGAATTTAATATTTACTTTATCTCACTAGTGTTGCATGAAACATTATGTGTTTCACAAATTTGTTTATATTATTCCAATATGCAAAAAAGTCCTTTATACTGAACTCAGATGACTCATCCAAGACCAATAAAAAGGACCTAACACATGGATAAGTATAAAACAAATTCTGCTTTTAATAAATGTTTTTCTTCCATTAAGCTAAATCTTTTACCAAGCCCTATTCAAAAAAAGATTGTTGACTTTGATAAATACCATAAGAAACTTAGTTTCTTCCAAGCTCTTCAACTTTTTCTTCATGGAATCAATGACGAAAAAGAAAGTCTTAGAGAGATGGATGCGGCTTTTGTTTCGAAAGAACTTCAAAAAGAAATGGGTATGACTAGTATCAGTTATTCTCAGCTCTCTAGAACTCTCTCAAAAATAGATTCAGAGATTCTTTTAGCCATTTTTAGTCAGCTGGTTAGTCAGGCTAAAAATAAAAGGCCCGTAACGAAACGAAATAGTCTCTACCTAATTGATTCTTCGACGTTTTCACTTAACCAAAACCTTTATCAATGGGCTGATTTTCGTAAAACAACATCAGGAGTTAAGCTTCACTTAAAACTCTGCTTTATGGATAATGAACATCTTTACCCAGATGAATTTAGACTGACTAACGCCGTCGAGCACGATACAAATCAGTTAGAAGTATTGGTTAATCAACCTGAAGCGACTTATGTGTTTGATCGCGGTTACCTTGATTTTGAACGATTAGATACGATGCACTCGCAGGGCTACTTCTTTGTGACAAGAATCAAAAAGAATACAAAAGTTCATGTTTTAGAACCATTAGTAACTTCCAAGAGTGAGTCCGTTATCAGCGACCAAATGGTCGCATTAGGTGCTCAGAACCATCTAACGTCCAGATTTCGTTTAGTAACCGTTCAAGATAAAAAGGGGAAAACTCTCCAGTTTATTACCAATCGTTTTGACTGCTCCTCTACTGACATTGCAGAAATGTACAAAGCACGTTGGCAAATAGAGCTGTTCTTCAAGCATATTAAACAACATATGACGATTAAAAAGTTTTTTTCGAGAAGTGAAAAAGGGGTTGTCAATCAGCTGATTTTAGCCATGATTGCCAGTTTATTAACCTATTTGATTAAGTTAAAAACAAAAAGTAAACAGTCTGTTTTCCAAATCAAACGATTTTTTCGTTATCTGTTATTTCAACCGGCAGAAGAATGGTTTAATCTTTTGATACCGACTTAGATCCTTAAAGAAAGGGTGTCCGTTGGTAATGGAATCAGTTGAATAAGCAAAATTTTCTGGAAATAGTCATCTTTTGCGTAAGCACTCCCTTTTTTTGCCTTTTTTCAGAAAAACAAGAAATGAGGTCAAATTAAGCTATGTTTATGCAACACTAGTGACTTTATCTATTCTATTTTTATGAATAAAAAGTAGACAGGTTATGATCAGTTGAATAATAAACATAATATCTTGTAGAATTCAACTAATGATAGAAAAAATTTCTTATGTTTAAGTTAAGATTATCTTGTCTTTATAAAAGAAATCTAAAAGCCTAATTTAAAATTACGTGAAAGTATAATATTACAGGAAGTAAGCATACAGTTAAAACAGAACCAAATAGATTGGTTTATAAAAAAATATGACTATTTAATATTAACTATCTTAAAGATATTTTTTTAAATGAGATATTTTTAAAAATGCGTAATATATATATGAGGTCTTTATTAGTAAAGATTAATCCAAAAAATTATAACTATAAAAACTATTTGTCCATAATATATAAGAAACAAAAAGAATAAATATTATAAAATATACAAGTACTCTTAAATTTTTGTCTTTCACAACATTAATAGCTCTTGGAACTAATATTATACTAAATATAGAAAAATACATACTAATTCTAAAAAACTCTGCAATTACTGGCGCAAAAGATTGAAATATGAGTCCTATAAACAGCAAATTATATAATATTAAATTTTTTGTATCCTCTTTGATTAATCTTTCTTTGAAGATTACGCAAAAAAGTAATATAGATAACTGGATAATAAATCCAGAATAAGATAATTTAGCTTCTTGAAGTGCATAACTTGATAGCGTTTCTGTCCAACTAAATATTTTAACAAAATACCTTATATAGTCACTAAAAAAAACAGAAATAAATAGCGATGCGCCAAGCCCTAGAATATGTTTATACCCAAGTCTCATATTCGCCAGAGGATAACTAAATAAAAAAACTAAAGCAGAGGAATGAAATAGAGAAGCTATAAAAACGATAACTATAAATGGGAGTTTCTTTTTTTCTTTTAAAAATGGATACGAAAGTAAGATCAGCGATAGCGCGAGGGTTTGCCTTAACCCTGTTAAAGAGAAAAAGAAATATCCCAAAGAAATTATAGCAACATAGCTAAGATAAGGGTAGGGAGAGTATTTTCTAATAGTTCTTTCTACCGAAAATATAAATATTCCAGAGAGTATAAGTAACCAGATTCGGAAATTTGCTCCACTCATATTGATAAGTTTTGAAAAAATATAAAAAACAGGATCTTTTCCATTTCCAAATAAAAATTCTTTTATTAAAATAGATAAAGATTTATACTCTAATTCTTGATATGCCTTAACATATCCTATCGTATCAGATCCAAATTCTATGGACCTAAAGGCCGCTATAATAAGTAATGAAAAACTTGCAATTAGTGAAAAAAATTTTTTATTAGGTGAAATAATTCTTGACATACCTACTATAGCTATATACCCAATAATTATAGTCATAATTATTCTCCCTTGTAATCTTATTTTAAGATTATATTTTCATACAATTGTTTATATTTTTTTAATTTTTCTTTAGAGTCAAATTTTTCTCTTATAAATTTTATACAATTATCAGTGTATGTATATTTTCCATCAAATCTTATTATATCTATTTTACTTAATATATCATTAAGATTCCAATCTTTAATGATATATCCACACCCTTCCCCTATTATTTCTGCATTAGCGGTAGAATCTATACTTATAGCAGGAGTACCACATGATAATGCCTCTGCTGTAACTTTACCAAACGATTCTTCAAGTGATAAATTTATAAATACATCAGCTAACGAATAATAGGCTACTAATTTATTAACGTTATGCGTTTCTGGAACGTTAATTATATTGTCTGGTAAATTAATATGCTTATCAACTTTTCCTATTAATATAACACATTCATCATCTTTGATATTTTTTGACAGCTCAATAAAATTATCAAGTCCTTTTTTATTAGTCCATGCGCTAGCTACTCCAAGAATAATAAATTCAAATTGAATATTTAGTTCATCTCTGATATCAGTATTATTAGTTGGTCTGAAAGTCTCAATATCAATCCAATTATGAATAGTTTGTATAGTTGATCCTTGAGCAACTTCTGATTTTTTGGCTTCTTCAGTTATCCATCCTGATACGCCCACAAAAGTTAGTCTTGGAATATTCATAAACCATTTTTTTTGATCATTAAATATTTTTTCGCTCTGATCAAAAAACCAGCTTTTATTACCTGTCAATTTTTTATTCCGATTTTTTTTAAAAAATCCAGTTTCCCAATCATAAAAATTATCTGTAACATAATGAGTATGTCCACCTGTATAAAACCAGCAATCATGAAGCGTGATAACAGTGGCTATATCGTTTTTAGCTAGGTACTTAAAAAGCATAGGCATGTTAATAAAATTACTATGCAAATTATGTATATGAACAATATCAGGATTTATTTTATTAATATGATTTAATAATTTTCTAGTCCCATTTTTTGAAAAGTATCCTTGTAATCCAGTTATTCTTGAACAAAGCCCATGAATTTTTTTTTCCAATTTTGTTCCAATTTTGTATCCCCTACTATTAAGTATTCCTTCCGAAAATGCTACACTACTTTTATATTCATTTCGAATAAGATATTCATCTAGTTCTTTGATGAAGCGACCAGTTGAGCGAATTTCACTAACTGCATTTATTTGTAAGATATGCATTCATTTCAATTCCTTTTATATAATAAACAAATATTATCAATATCATAACATCTTGCTCATCGTTATTAGATTTATCTTCTTATTTTAGACGTTTTTTTATTGAATCTAATATTCTTATTATTTTAAGTTAGCCACTTGATGCAAATATATATAAGCATAAACATTAATGAGTTAATAAATTTTTAAAATCATGCAACATACTTTCTTTAATTTTATTTATTTGGTGATGATTAAATCCACAATTTCTACCTTTATTGCCATAGTCTCGTATTAACTCGGGATTATTTATTAATTTTCCTAACTCTACTTCGATGTTACTTACATCCTCAATAACAAACCCAGCTTGATTTTTTTTTATATATTCAATAGAAGCAGATTCTGCCCACCCAATAGCTAAAATACATTTTCCACGTTCAAAGTAATCAACTATTTTTGTAGAAAAAGATAGCCTTGTTTCTAACTTTTCTTTCAATTTAATTGATTCTACATGAAGTAAAATATCTGCACTATTCTGTATATCTTTTACTTGTTCTACATTTAGACCTCCTTTAAATTCTACACTAGCAATTTTTTCAAAAGCTTTTTCTATCTTTCCATATAATTCATTCTTAGTGTAAATTTCAAGTATAGCTTTGATTTTATTTTTATTAATTTTATCTAAAGCCTCACCGATTTTAACCAAAGTCCGCCATCTACCGGAAGTTATATTACCTGTATATACTATTTTGATTGGCGTACTTAAGTTTTTCTTAATTATTAGCTTATTTAAAAAATTTCCACCTTTATTTAAAATTTTACTATTGACGCCAAATAAGTCATCATACTCTTTCTTTTGCTTATCAATAATTGTGTATACTAAATCGCACATACTGACCGTTTTACGTATTTCCCGTCTTCTAAGTCTTCTATTAAACCAAAATATAGGAGATAAATTAAATCTTTTACTTGAATATACGTCATCAACAAAATAAATTATTGACTTAGCTCTAGATTTAGTTATGACATACTGTTGTAAGTTATTCATGTACTCATTAGGACATCCTAAAGATAAAACTATTTCAGGACTAAAATCATCAATAAACCCATCTAATTCTTTTGTTTTCCAGTTTCCAACTTTCCATAATATTTCTCTGGCTGTTAAAAAAATATTCCATCTATATTTTAAAAAAAAATTATATAAGTTTTTTCCGGACACTTCATCCATCTCTATGTTTTTTTTTTCAATCTTTTTCAAGGAAATATTTTTGATATTTTTACCAGTTTTAATATTAAAATTAAAAAAACGTTTGATTAATCTACTTTCTGATATCTGAAAAAACTCATCGCAAATATCTGTATTAGGCAAGTCTGATCTAGCATAAATCATTCCTATTTTATCCTTAGGCCAGTCTCTAAATAAATTTGAAAAAGTATTGCCAATGTTATTATCATCTGACCAGGTTGCATCAGAAATTATCAAAATTTTAGGTCTATTATCACCATTCACTTATTATACCTCCTCAAGCAACTAATTTTTATTGATTTAATTCATATATTTTTTGTAGTTCTTTAACAACATTTTCCTTTGAATATTTTTGGGAATATATAATAGCATTCTTACCCATATTAGATTTCAAATCTAGATTTCTGTATATCTTAATAATTGCCTCAACATATTCTTCACTGATTGTAGGACTAACGAGAAATCCACTTACCATATGTGTAATGAGCTCTTTATGACCTCTATTTTCAGAACCAATAACCGGTTTTGCGCATAGCATTGCTTCAATTAAATTAAGTCCTAGACCTTCTCTTAAGCTAGAGGAAACAGCAATATCGCTCATCATTACATATTGTTCTAAATCTTTAACATAACCAATCATTTTAACATAGTTATCTAGTTGCATCTCTGAAATAAATCCTTGTAAATAGATTTGTTTTGGACCATTTCCAGCTAAAATCAATTTAAAATTTGGAATTTTTTTCAAAATTGCTGGTACGGCTCGTAATAGTGATATTTGGTTTTTATTATCATTTAATTCTCCTGTACAGATACAAATAAAGTCTTTCATCAAATAGCCTGTTTCCAATCTTAATTTCTGTATTATCTCATTTGATGGCGAAAAATATTTATCCGAATTTACACCAACTCCATGAATGTGTTCAATTTTTGTTTTAAATTTATTCTTTTTAGCAAAATCATAATCTTCTTTGGATATAGTAATTAACTTATCTGTATATCTTGATAAGAATTTCTCTACTGGATAAAAAACTATCCAATTTTTCATAGGTGCTCCTTTATAAAAATGAAATCCATGTACAGTATAAAATATTTTTGTTCCGCTTTTACGATATTTAATAGCTGCTAATCTTGTAATCACACCTCCCATAGGAGTATTGCAATGTATGATATCATAGTGATTATTGGAAAGAATCTTATTCAATTGCATAAAAGCCGTAATATTATTCTTGCTCAGTGGGGATCTATCGAGTGATATATCGTAAATTTTATCTGGTTCATTAAGCTGAAGTCCATTTTTCTCTATCAAGTTATCTCTTGCAGCCACATGCACCTCATAATCATTTTCTTTCAACATGTTAATTAGAGGTTTATGGAATTGAGCAATATGGCTTAGTACTGTCGCAGTCAATAATATTTTTTTAATTTTTTTCACCTACTATCTTATATTATTATTTTTATAAGGTTACTAATTATCGAATTCAGCTAGTAAATTACTAAATACTTGAAACATTTGATTTAAAGATACCACAGACCCGTGACGGAAAATTTTCTCCGAATATATTTGAGCGATATCAACGAAATGAGAAAGCCCTGATGGCTTCAATAGCAGAGATTTACGTTTCTAGCCTCTCTACGCGCAAGGTCTCTCAAATCGTAGAGGAACTATAAGGAAAGACTGTATCCAAATCATTTGTTTCCAGCATAACTAAACAGCTCAATCCACTCATATCTGAATGACAAAATCGGATTCTAGATAGTCATCCTTAATGATTGAAGTCTTGTATATCAAGGTTCGAGAAGATCTCCGCATTTTTTCTAAAAAGTTGCCATATCGCTTTGGGAATCACTTAAGAAGGCGAGCGTGAGATTATTGGCTTCATGATTCAAAATGAAGAGAGCGTAGAAATATGGACTACATTCTTTGAGTACTTGAAACAACGTGGATTGAGCGGAATACAGCTCTTCATTTCAGACACTCACCCAGGTCTAGTTACGATTATTCGTCAATCCTTTGCCGGGCTTTCTTGGCAAAGATGTCAGGTCCATTTCATGAGAAATATCCTAGAAAGCATTCCTAAAAAAATCTAAGCCCTTTAGAGATTCTTTAAAAGCCGTCTTCAGATTCACCAATATCGATTTAGCCAGAGCGGCGAAAAATTAGATCTCGGTTTTAAATATGCCTTCCAGTACGCAGTAATGGAGCAGGTCCACTCTCGATTAAAAAGTACCAACTTAATTGAACGACTCAACCAAGAAGTTCGTTGTCGTAAGAAGACAATCCGTATTTTCCCAAGTTTTGCTTCGGCTGACCGATTGGTTGGCGCGGTTCTAATGGATAAGAATGAAGAGTGGATTGGTTCATCCCAAAGATATATCCAGTTTTAGTAGCTACAAACTACAAATAGATCAGACTTAAAAAAAGATAACCAATATTTAATGTGACTATAGTGACCCCAAAAAGTTGGACTTTATTTAGAGTAGAGAAATCTACTCTATTTTTTTGCTTTTAAGCTACTAGAGAAGGAGAGAAATGATGTTCCCGATAATGAACTGGGCTCATCCAATTTAACTTCTCTTTTATGCGATCGTGATTATAATAGTGAATATATTTGATGATTTCTTGTTCCAGCTCTCTATAACTATGAAAAACATTTCCATAATACATTTCCTGTTTTAGTAGTCCAAAGAAATTTTCTATTGGAGAATTATCAAGACAATTCCCTTTTCTAGACATACTTTGGAATATATTATCTTTTCTCAGCTCAGCGCCGTAGGCCTTCATTTGGTATGCCCAACCCTGATCAGAATGGAAAGTTCGTCTAAATGGACACTTTTCAGTTGCTTTAATAGCATCGGCTAAAGCCTCCATAATAGTGATACCATTCGGTTGTTTTGTGATTTTATAGCTGACTATCTCCTTATTATACATGTCCATAAAAGGATCAAGGTATAATTTTTTTATCTGCAGATTCCCAGATGGATCATTTTCGTAATACTTAAATTCTGTTGTATCCGTCGTTATCTTTTGATAGGGGATAGTTGTATCAAATCTGCGGCTGATACGATTAGGAGTAACTTTTCCAACCGTTCCTTTGTAGGAGCTATACTTACGTGATTTACGAGAAAAAGAAGTAACTTGTAAGTTTAGTTCCTGCATAATGCGTTGAATTCTCTTTTTATTTACAACGAAACCACGATTTCTTAATTCTGCCTTTATACGACGGTAACCGTAATCTTTGTGTTGGTCCCGTATTTCTAATATAAGTTGCTTTAACTCTGTATCTGGATCCTTCTGTTTAAAACGTTTTTGCCAATACATGTAGGTTGATTTAGGATAATCAATAGTCATTAAGATATCTTTTAATTGGAATTTTTCTCGGAGTCTGTAGATAATTTTTGCAGTTGGTTCGTTTGATTTTGGTTTTCCTCGGTCTGCAGACTCCGCAATTCTTTTAAAAAAGCATTTTGAATTTCTAAAGATAATACTTGATTCTCAAGCTCTTTGATCCGTTCTGAATTTTTATCAGTAGATTTAATAGGGCTGTTTTTATTTAGTTGGTTAGTGTTTTTATTTTTCATTTTAGCCGGACGTCCCTTCGGTTTTGAGAGTCCTTCAATGCCTTCGGCATGAAATGCCCTTACCCAATTAGCGATTAAGGATGGGTTGTTTATCTTGAGCTTCAATGCAAGCTGCTGATAGGATATCTCAGTAGTTAGATACAACTCTATCGTATCTATCTTGAATTGAACAGAATAATGATTGTCTTTTTTACTTCTGATTAGCCCATCCTCACCGAATTGTCTATAATTAGCGACCCATATTTTGAGTTGGGATCCACTTTTTCCTGGGATACCATATTTTTTAGCCAAAAACTTGTATCCACCAGCTCCATCTAAATAACTCTTAACAACCGTTAGCTTAAATTCGAAACTATATTTTGCCATACAAAAACCCCCTAAGTTTAGATTTTCCAGGTCTAACTTTCGGGGGTCGGCTCAGACCTTATACTAGAATTTTTACACAGGATTATGGACTTGACTTATTTCCTCTTTATAAAATGGTTAATTTAAACATAAATCTATCACTTACTTCTATAAAAAAAAGTTCTATAATGATAATAAATTTTTTCAATGAAAACTCTTTTACCTCTCAAATACATATTATCAACATTAATATCTAATTTCGCTATCTCATTATTAGATATTTTAATAACTTTTCGGTTAACCATATCTTTTTTTCTATACTCATGCGGAAACCACAAAAACATATCCATTAACTTACGATTATTCATAGGCATTGTAACCATGTGTCTCGAAATATCTTGGGTTGTTGCAACATTGCTTCCCCATGAACCAAATCTAAATTCCCAGTAAAATAAATCAGCATGTTCGTAGTTATAGATAGGCTGGGTAAGATTTATTCTTTGAAGATAATCTTCGTAACTTCTATCTGAATGTCTTAACAGTTTAGGCGATCCAAAGTATCTTGTTTGAAAAATTGTAAAATGTCTTGGCGTTAAAGTTTCTGGTAAGCTAACACTATATTTTTTCCCCCACATGGCTCTTCCTATTTCTGATACCCAAGATTTCAATTCAACATCAAAATCATTTAATCTACTTAAATAGATAAATTTTCTAATCTCATTATCTTTAGGATTATCTATATAAGAAGCATTATGCAGTATTATTTTTTTAAGAATCTCAAAGTCTTGAATATCTTCATTTCTTTCAGGAATAGCATATATGTCATGTTCAACGCGTATTTCTCGGCAAATCTCATGTGCTGCATCTGCATCCTCTATTTCTTGGGGTTTAGAATGAAAACTATAATACTTATATTTATCATAAAACCCATTCGCACTAGCTAGTGTTGTCTTACTATCCATCCCACCTGAAAGCGAAATAGCTGGAACATCCCATTTTAAGGTACACAACTCTATATTATTTTTCAGTACCTTTGCTATTAGATTTAATGATTCTTCATATTCGTCCTCGCTTAGCTCCGGATGTCTTTCAGTAGGATAAAATCTTTCTAATTTAAAATCTTCTGAATATCGTATTAATGTATTGGGCCCTAGTCTTTTAAGTAACTTATATGGAGATAAATCTCCAGGAAGATATCTTCCTGTTAAAGAAAAAAACCATTTTTGCATCAGCTCATTTACATTAGCATCTATTTCTAAATTATAAATATCTCCCACTAACTGAGGATGTGAGGTTATGCAAACATCATCTTTGGCTATCCCATAATAACAGGCTTTCATACCCGCACAATCTTGGAGAACTATTAAGTTTCCGTTATCATTTATAACAATTATATGGATACCTGTTAACTCACTTATCTTTTCCAAAAATGCTTCTTCATTCTTTTTATATTCCTGTATGCAGTCTTTTAGTATTTCTACTTCTTTATACTTCATATCAAATGGATTGTAAGCATGTCCAATAATAGCGGCCGTTATTCCATTTTCTTCATATACATGATAGTCTTGCTGCTTATGGTAATAAATGTTTACAGGCATTCCATTATTAAATGTACCACATTCTTCTTTATTCCAATTATTGTAAAAAGGATATAAATCTAATTCTTTAAATAAGTTACTTGTGATCAAGTAGCCCTTAGTAAAGAGTGTCTCTTGATAATTTGGATATTCCTCTAAGATATTTTTCATGTTATCTGCTACATTCACCACGGTTTATCTCCTTTAAACTATATGTATTAAATTAGAATTTAAATTTTCAGCTATCAAATTAAATAACCTGTCATCAATCCTATCTGAAACAAATGAATTATGTGGTGTTATAATAACATTCTCGAAATCCCATAAACGACTCTCTCTGAGAGGTTCCTCTTGAAATACATCTAAAGCAACACCTAAAAATTTACCTTCATTAAGTGCAGTTATTAATTCAGCTTCGTTTATTAAGCCACCACGGGCTACATTCACAAGGACAACATTGTCTTTCATCATTTTGATCGTATCTTTATTAATGAAACTACGAGTTTCTTTAGTTAAGGGCAAGGTCAAAATAATAATATCTGACTTTTCTAGCGCTTTGTCGCTATCTTTAATCAAGATACACTCATCAAAATACTCAGATTCTATTTCTTTTCTATCAACGCCTATTATTTTCACACCAAATGCTTTAAGCCGCTTCGCTACTTCCCGCCCGACATTACCAAAACCAATGATTGAAGCTGTTTTATTTGTTAACTCCAATAAGTCTCTACGCTTAGTCCATTCATGTATTTCTTGATTTTTATAGAAAAATTTACTCATCTTGTATGTTTCCAAAACCTTGAGTACAACCCACTCTGCTATTGGTATACTATAAACATCATTTGCATTAAACACTTTTATTTTATTTTTATTTATGTAATCTAGTGGTACTCTATCCATTCCGGCACTCGTAAGTTGGATAACTTTCAGATTTTTAAATTTACTAATATTGTTATAAAGGAATAAACTATTGCATACGACTACTTCAATATTAGATACATCAATATTGATTGATACTCTCTCGTCTTGAATAAATATAATTTCATAGCCCAAACCTTCTAGGTTATCAAGCTGTTCTTGACTGTATTTAAAAGCACCTGTTAACAACAACTTTATCATCTAAACCCACCTCCTAATTCCTAATTTCATCTTTTATAATCGGTCTATTTCTTACAGAACTTGTTATCTTTTCCTTTTAAGCTTTTTTCATGCTATCTTGTCTCAGGGAATCATCATGCCATACTTTTTTCACTTCATTTATATTACTAATCTTATCTAAGATATAGAAGTTCGTAAAAATATACAGTTGATAAAATGTTGTGAATAAATCCCAGCTAAGATACTAGAATATAAAATTCAGTTCTTCGCTGGAATAAAGACTATTAAACCTATTATAGACAAAGTTTTATTTTTCAATAAGTACGCAAAATCATAAGGTAAGTCAAGAGCCATAAATAGTTATTACAGACGTACATATTACATAATCATTCTTTTTCAGTATATTAATTAGTATTTCACGAAATTAACCAACATAGTTTTTTGCTATCGAAATCAATTGTTTTTTTCATAAATTTCTTTATTACCAACTCCATTTGGTAAATGATTGGGTAATTGATAAAATTTATATCCTGGGGAGGTATTGCCTTCTATAATAATTGCTTTATCAGGGGTTATTGCTATATCCCATCCAACATAGCCGACCTCAGGGACGACCAAAGATGCTTCATAGACTAACTTTATAATTTCTTTCCAAAATGGAATTTTAAATCCTTTTATAATTTCACCCGTAATCGGATGTTTTTCGTAGGTTTGCCCATTACCGTCTTCTGCCGAAAATTTTAATAAGCCCGTATTAATATCAATTGGACATACTAAATCGTTCAAACAAACATTTGGATATCCCTACCATTACCTATGGTTAAGCCGGCAGCTACAATATTAAATCTCCCATTTTTGTTAACTGATACAATCCTAACTGGATTAACTGATTTGCTGTATAAATTTGATACTTCTTGATGCTGTGTGATCCAATCTTCTATAATGCCATTTTCTTTATAAGTATCTTTAATATAGTCATATAGGTTTCTACTACTTTGAAATTGCTTAGTTTCTATTTTTTTAATACCTTGTCCTTGTGCTGAATTTATGGGCTTATAGATAAACATCTCTTTATCCTTAATAAATTCTAAGAACTTATCATAATTTAATTCTTTTAGTGAAATCCATTCTCTACCAAAGTATTCTTGAAACACTTCTGCAAACTTACTTTTGTCTTCAAATATTTCTCTATATGCATCATTATTATATCTTTTAATCATATTTTCGCTGACCCTATGTGTAACATAACTATTTCTTTTAGATGAATTTAATGCATAAAACTAAAAGTTTAAGTAATTGTTTGGGCTAGATCCATATTTTAATGTACAGTATACTTGATCTATAATTATAGAAATTTTATTCTTACTATTTATTTTATTTACACTTTGAGCAGTTGTAACTAGTTGCTTTGAATAATCTTTAATAATTTTATTTACACGATTCACCATATTTTTTAACTCCATCCTTTTAATATTATAGTTCAGATTTCAAATTCTTTTACTAATAAAATATTTATCTTATATGTCTATTTAAATATTTTTTTGCCTGATCAGTTTTTAGGCTATAGCTTTTTAAAACTAATATATTTATTAGACGAATTAAACTATTTTTTGTACTTATACATTAGATTTACACCGGCTATTAGATTATCCAAACTCTTATTTGGTAATGTATTTAGTCTTCATGACAATAAACTTCTTGATTGAATTATTAAGTAAAGAACCGAGAGTAGATTTACTATATTGAAGTATAATGAAATATATTTTTAAAACATCTTTTGTTTGTTTTTTATGTCTGTTCTTTTCTTCGTACACCTTTATTAATTGATCTTTCGCTGATCTATCTAAATAGATATCTTCGAATCTAGAGATCACTTTTAATACATACAAAAATTCGTAGTTTTTTTTAGATATGATTCCCAAAAATTGAGACTAGTAATTGGAAGTAGCATCATTTGCCACTTGAAACAGTTTGTTTCCGATTAGTTATAGCTATTATTTTATTTTTTACAGTTACTCTATTTTCTTCAAAAAAGTTTCTATCTTTTTTTATTAGTTCTAGTTCATAATTTCTTATTTCAGAAACACCTTTATCAAATACTTGTTTTGCTTTGTCTGGTCCCGGAACCTTATTTGTATTATAAAAACTTCTAGAAAGAATTGCCATAGATGAGTTTAATCTATAATGTTCTCCCATGACATATTCTGATGCAAGTTCTCCTTGACCTAATCTTGCAATTCCACCAAACCCATACTGAATACCTTTTTTTTCTATTTTTTCACATATCTTATCAACAGTTCCATCTGCTAAGAGCTCGAACATAAACTGCATCTTATATCCAATATGCAAATCGTTTAGACCAATATGCACATAATCAATACCATCAACAGCTAGAATTTCATCCAGATTTCCGACAGCTTCAGGTGTTTCTAAAAGGAGCATAACCTCAGCACGGTTATCTACGTAGCGAACAAAGGTATTTACCTCTTCTTTTGTCTTAAAAAAAGGAAGCATGATGATATCAGCACCATCATTAATAACTCTTTCAATCTCTGCCTTAGATTCTTCACATAGTGGATTAACTCTGACTAATAATTTTGCTATCTTTAATACATCTTTTATTTTTTTTACATCTTCAATTTGATGCCGAGAAATAACTGTATCTAAATGGGCCTGCCTCTCATCTTTACCATTAATTTCAAGGTCAACAAAAATCAGGTCAACGCCGCTTTTTTCTGCTATTTGAGCTATCTGTGTATCATCAGTTATATACATTAACTTCAAAGACAATCTGGCACCCTCCTAATATATTGTATTTTATCTATTTCATTTTACTTCTTTTTGTTTTGTAGCCGTTTCGTTCACGTTTAAATTATTTTCCATTTTCACAACTTTTAAAATAGTCTTGAAAAAAATCATCGTATCAAATTTTAATGATAGATTATCTACATACTCCACGTTCAGTTCAATTCTTTTAGGCCACTCTACATCTTTTCTACCATTAATTTGTGCCCAACCGGTTACTCCAGGTTTCACAGAAAACATTCTTTTCTGTTCTTCACTATATTTATCATAGTTCCAAGGGTGATACATTAAAGCGGGCCTAGGTCCAATAAGAGACATTTCTCCTTTAAGAATATTCACGAATTGAGGTAGTTCATCGATACTTGTTTTGCGAATAAACTTTCCTACACTTGTGACTCTCAAATCATTTTTTTTTTCGTAGACACCACCTTTCTCCGCATTCATACCCATGGACCTAAATTTGTATATCTCAAACGTTCTTCCATGAAGACCTAAGCGTTTTTGTTTGAAAATAATCGGTCCAGGTGTATTACTTCTTATTGCCACTGCAGTAATTAACAGAATAGGGGATGTCAGTATCAGTCCAATTGATGAGACAAAAATATCGATTGTTCTTTTAAAATAAATGTAATTTAATTTATTATTTTCATTATATGTCATATTTTAGAAAACACCTCTCTATTATCTCCTCAGTAAAAATATACTGCTCTACAATTTATGCTAAAAAATTTCTTATAGTTATCAGTATTTTGTATCACTTTTTATACTCCTATATCATTGAATCTAGTATATTGCTTGTTATTCTTGCACCCCCACTAATTGATTTCCTTGATAAGAATAACTTTTATCTACTTCAGATTCAACTTCTGTTTTCTCATTCGCAAACTCAATAATCTCAGTTCTTAGTTCCTCAATTGTACAATTATCTAAATGTTCCACGAATTCCATTACTGTATCGACAGTCATATCTGTTACTTTTCCAACAAATATCTTCTCGAAAACTTGTTCTTTGGTTTTTTCACTATCCACCATTAATTCTTCATATAGTTTTTCACCTGGTCGAATACCCGTTTCAGTGATTTGAATTTCTTTTTCTGTAAGGCCACTTAACTTGACTACTTTTTTAGCTAAGTCATATATTTTAACCGGTTCACCCATATCTAGAATAAAAATTTCGCCACCTTGGGCTAAAGCTCCTGCTTGGATAACTAAACGACTCGCTTCCGGAATGGTCATAAAGTAACGTGTCATTCGAAAATCGGTCACCGTTACAGGCCCACCGTTCCTAATTTGTTCTTTGAATAGTTGGACAACACTTCCACGACTGCCTAAGACATTTCCAAAACGCACCGCTGCGAACTTCGTTTTACCTGGTTCGTTTAAACCAGTCACAATCATTTCAGAGATACGTTTGGTTGCCCCCATCACGTTCGGAGGATTAACCGCTTTGTCCGTTGAGATGATCACGAAACTATCAACTCCAGCAGCTTTTGCTGCTTCCGCCATATTTTTCGTTCCATAGATATTATTTTTTACCGCTTCACGTGGATTGTATTCCATCATCGGCACATGCTTATGCGCTGCTGCATGATAAACTCTTGCTGGTTTATAGTCTTTCATAATATGAAAGATCCGTTTACGGTCACGAATATCTGCGATAATAGGAACAATCTCAATCGTTTTCCCAAATGCATTCTTCAATTCTTTATCAATCAAGTAGATAGAGTTTTCACCATGGCCCAATAAAATAATTCGTGCTGGTGAGAAACGCGCTATTTGACGACAAATTTCGGAACCAATTGATCCACCGGCACCACTAACTAAAATCGTTTTGCCGACTAATTTAGTTGAAATTTGTTTCATATCTAATTTCACTTCTGCACGTCCCAACAAATCGACCACATCGATTTCCCTAAACTGACTAACCGATAATTTGCCCTGCAAGACATCTTCAATAGAAGGCATCTGATTAACCGCTACATCTGCTTGGTTACATAAATCTAAAATACGCTCGTATTCTTTAGGATCTAATGAGGGTATCGCAATCGTTACTTGTTCTACACGATATTGTTTCACTAATAACGGAATATCGGCTATCTGACCTAAGACACGGACATCATATAACAGCAGATTGTGTTTGGATAAATCATCATCTAATAGCCCGACTAATTTAACGTCTGTATCGCTTCTTTTTAGACTTCTGATTAAAATACTGCCACCATGACCTGCACCGATAACTAGGGTTGGAACTTGGCGTTCGATTCGATGGGCATTCAACTTACGGTAATGGTGTTCATGATAAATACGCCAACCGACTCGACTTCCCATAATCAAAGCTACCGAAAAGAGATAACCCAATAAGATAAATCGAAAGCTAACCGTTTGTCCCATGATTAAGTAGATACTAGCCGATAAAACGTAAGCAATCGATACACATAGTCCGATGGTAAGTGACTCTTTAATGCTCATAAAGCGATTAATTTTTGAAAATAAATTAAAATAGACCGCTAATGCTAGATAGATAAAAATAATTAGTGCAACGAGTATCGATAGGTTCTCAAAGGATAGTCCTATATATGGATTTAAAAAGTAATAGGCCATAATAGCTGATAACACAATAGCCATACTGTCATAACCGATTAAGATAATTCTTTTTATTGTTCTACTCATTATTATCCCTTCTTTCTTTATCAAAATAAGCCTAAAAATTTTGATTTTTTAATCTCATTTGGTAAAGAGGGACTAATCATTTCACCATTAATTAAGTCCTTCGTTACTTGTTTAAAATTCATGACTGTTTCTTTACCAAACTCTTTTTCTAACTTTCGATAAGCATCCTTCATATGAAAAGAGCGCGTTGTTATATTATGTGCATCGGAGGCAATCAAATGAACTAAATTCGCAGCGATTAATTGTTTGCTGAACTGTTGGATTTTTTTCCCAAAAGTCCCCACATAGCTTCCTGCTGTTAATTGCGCTAAAGCTCCTTTTTGAATCAAACTAAGGAGAATATTTGGATCTTTAAGTAACGCATGGTTTCGTTCTGGATGGACAATAATTGGCGTGACACCTGTTTTTTTTAAATTAAAAAATAAAGAGTCCGTATATGCGGGTATTGTCGCAGTCGGGAACTCAATCATAAGGTACTGGTTGTCTTCATCAATAAATTGAATCCTATTTTCTGCAATATCTTGCATCAACTCGCCAACAATCCGGACTTCTTGCCCTGGAAACAGCGTCAAGGCAATCTCTCTATCGTCTAACTCTTTTTGCACAAGCTGAACACCTTGTATAATCGTGTCCTTTTCATTTGTCCAACGGCCATTTTTATAGTGAGGGGTAGCAAGGATATGAGTGATTCCTTCAGCAACAGCTAAACGAGCCATTACAATAGATTCGTCCATCGTTTTTGCACCATCATCGATGCCTGGTAAAATATGACAATGCAAATCAATCATTTGACTCTCTCCTATTCTCCGTAATAATGATAGTAATTATCGGATGACAATTCTACACGATTAAAGATTACACCAATTACATTAGCTTTCACAATATCCAATAATTCTTTTGATTTTTTTACCATTTCTTTATTTGCAACACCTTTATCAATAACAAAAAGTGTTCCATCTACTCTAGCTGCCATAACTTGTGCATCCGTCACGGCAATAACTGGAGGTGTATCAAAAATTATTAAATCAAAAACTTCTTCTAGTTCTTTAATAAGTGCCGTCATTCGATTGGAAGCTAAGAGTTCTGAAGGATTCGGTGGAATAGCACCACTTGTAATCACGTATAACCCTTCGGTTGGCATACGGTGAGCGATCTCTTTAATTTCAATATTTTTTTCTGTTAGTAACGTCGTTAAACCATTTTGGTTAGGCAATTCAAATGTTTTATGAACGGTGGGTTTACGCATGTCTGCATCTACTAATAAAACACGCTTGCCTTGCATCGCCATCGTAACGGCTAAGTTAGCAGAAACCGTTGATTTCCCTGCTCCTGGAGCAGCTGACGTTACCACTAGTGTTCTCAACTCATTATCAACCATTGAAAATTGAATGTTTGTCCGAATTGTTCTAAATTGTTCTGCTATAACCGAACTCGGTCGAGTTAGGGTAATTAAACTAGGACGTTCGACAGTTGTTTTTTTTGTTGTTTTTTTAAACATCTTTTCACCTCTTAGACTCTACTCTGAGTTCTTTTCCTATTTTTTTGTTTAAACGTCTCCAGTTTAGTTGCTAATTCATCACGTGTCATTTCAGAAACGCTACCTAGAATTGGCCAACCGACTTCTTCTGTGATAAAACGCTCATCACGAATTGATTTATCCATAAACTCTAGTAAAAAGGCCACCCCAACACCAAGCATTAGGCCAACCAATAAACCAATGACTAAGTTTAGAGGATTGTTAGGCGAAATTTGATTTTCATTTGGGATAGCTTCAGAAATAATCGTGACATTTTCAACGTTCATAATACTGCCAATTTCATTTTGGAAAGTCGTCGTTACTTCATTCGCTATTTCAGCTGCCGTAACAGGATTAACATCAGTCACCTTTAAAGAGAAGACTTGTGAGTTATCTTGAGTTAAAATTTCAATCTTTTCTGATAGTTGAGCAGGGGTTAAATCAGATGCCAACTTTTTACTGACAGGATCTAAAATAACTGGCCCTTTGATAATATCTTTATATGTATTAATCATCTGTACGTTTGTGTTGATATCCGTTAACTGAATCCCTTCAGTAGATTCTGTTTTGCGATTGACTAATATTTGAGCTGTTGAACTATATTGTGGCGTTGCAATAAAGAAAGTGAAGATGGCTGCTACTAATAGCATCACTAATCCGACACTTGCAATCATGATTTTTCTTTTCTTTAAAGTAGCGAACAATTCCGCTAAGCTAATTTCTTCTTCCATTATTTCCTCCTACAAAATCTTTTTAATTCTTACTCTATTCTTTTAAAATTAGGACTCCTTAATTATAACATAATACTTAGTTTTTTTGTTATTTAATTCTAGAACAGGCTAAAAATTTCCTTTTTAGTCTGTTCTGATCCTTCTTTATTTGTTCTTAAAATTTTCTGGCCTTTCACTATTTTGGCCTAATTCATATGCTAAAACATCTAAAATACGCTCAGCGGCTATTCCATCGCCATAAGGATTTTTTGCTGCTGCCATTTTTTTATGTGTCTCAGAATCGTCTAACACTTGTTTCATGGCATCTAAGACATCTTCCGTTTTTGTTCCGACTAGTTTCAAGGTCCCAGCAGCAACGCCTTCTGGACGTTCAGTGGTCTCTCTCAATACCAATACCGGCACACCTAATGATGGTGCTTCTTCTTGGACTCCACCTGAATCACTCATAATAAAGTAACTTTTAGCCGCAATGTTATGAAAGTCAATCACATCTAAGGGGTTAATCAGATGAATGCGCGGATGATTGCCTAATTCTTTAGCTGCTAATTCTTGCACGACAGGATTTAAATGAACGGGATAAACCACTTCGATATCGGGGTAAGCATCAACAACTTTTCGAACAGCCTTAAAGACCCGTTCCATCGGTTTTCCTTGATTTTCTCTACGGTGCATCGTCATCAAAATTAAACGATTCCCATCCGTCAATTTATCTAAAACTTCATGACGGTAGTTTGTTTGAATCGTTTCTTTTAACGCATCAATCGCTGTATTCCCTGTGATATAGACATGCTCTTTGGGATGATTCTCTTTTAAAAGATTCGCGGCACTTTCTTTAGTCGGAGCAAAATAAAGATCAGATAAAACATCGGTCACTTGGCGATTCATTTCTTCTGGAAAAGGCGATTGCTTATTCCATGTCCTAAGTCCTGCTTCTACATGACCAACTTTTATTTGATTGTAAAAAGCGGATAATCCTGCTGCAAAAGTGGTCGTTGTATCCCCATGGACTAAAACTATATCGGGCCGTTCTTTTTTCATCACGTCTTCCATCCCTATTAAGACATTCGCTGTAATTTGAGCCAATGTTTGTCGCTCCTTCATCACATCTAAATCGTAATCTGGTTGAATAGCAAAAATAGCTAACACTTGATCAAGCATTTGTCGGTGTTGAGCGGTTACTACAACAACTGATTCAAATTGGTCTGAACGCCGCTTCAATTCTAAAACGACTGGTGCCATTTTAATTGCTTCCGGTCGGGTTCCAAAAACCGTCATGACTTTTATTTTTTTCATCTGAATACGTCCTTTCTCTAGAAATTTCTTCAGCTAGATACCTTAAAAAGCAAAGCATAACCCATTAAACGTTGGTTATGCTTTATTTTTTATTTTGTTTCTCGTAATTCTTTGCTTAGTTGAATCAAGTATTGTTTTAGGTTATCTTTTACTTCAGGGTGTTCTAAGCCATATTCTATACTTGTTGTCATATAACCGAATTTATCTCCAACATCATAGCGAATGCCTTTGTATTCATGAGCCAACACTTTTTGTGTTTTATTCAAAGCTTCTATCGCATCAGTTAATTGGACTTCATTACCCGCACCTGGTTCTTGTTTTTCTAACAGCTCAAAAATTTCAGGAGTTAATAAATAACGTCCAATAATAGCCAAATCACTTGGCGCATCTTCCACATTCGGCTTTTCAACAAACTGCTTAACCTCATACAATCCTTCTGCTAGCTTTTTAGCTGGGTCAACAATGCCATACTTTGATGTTTCTTCATAAGGTACACGCATTGTTGCTAGTACTGACGAGCCAGTTTCTTCGTAGCGGTTCATCAATTGCTTTGTTAAGGGTACGTCGTCTTTCATCATATCATCACCTAGCAAAACAATAAACGGTTCGTTCCCTACAAAACTTTTTGCATGTAAGACCGCGTCGCCTAACCCTTTAGGATAAGACTGACGAATAAAATGCAATTTAATTTTAGTGGTACTCTCTATTAGCTTTAATAAGTCCCATTTTTCTTTACTTATAAGATTTTGTTCTAATTCAAAGTTTGAATCAAAATGATCTTCAATCGAGCGCTTAGCTCTCCCTGTCACAACCAGTATTTCTTCGATCCCTGATTCAATCGCTTCTTCTACGATAAATTGAATCGTTGGTTTATCCACAATCGGCAGCATTTCTTTAGCCATTGCTTTTGTTGCAGGTAAAAAACGTGTTCCTAATCCGGCTGCTGGAATAACAGCTTTTCTAACTTTTTGCATGTAAGCTCCTCCAATGATTATCTTATGTAAAAAAAGCAGTTGACAAGTTGCCAACGCCTTTTTTCTATTTTAATAGTTGCTTATTTATTCGTAGCCTTTTGGATTTTCTGATTGCCATTTCCATGAATCGCGACACATTTCTTTTAAATCATGCGTTGCTGTCCAATGCAATTCTTTAGCTGCTTTTGTCGCGTCTGAATAGCACGTTCCAATATCTCCTGGACGTCTCTCCATGATTATATAAGGAACTTTTTGACCGGTTGCTTCTTCAAAATTGTTGACAACATCTAAAACACTATAGCCCATACCTGTACCTAAGTTATAGGCTTGGATTTCTTCTGTCTCTAGAACTTTTTCAACAGCTTTTAAGTGGCCTTTAGCTAAGTCGACAACATGAATGTAATCCCGTACGCCTGTACCATCTGGTGTGTCATAATCGTCGCCAAAGATGCTTAACTTTTCACGTTTCCCAACGGCAACTTGTGTGATAAAAGGCATTAGGTTATTGGGAATCCCATTTGGATCTTCACCAATCCGGCCACTCTCATGTGCACCAATTGGGTTGAAGTAACGCAATAAAGCGATACTCCACGTATTATCGGCTTTATAAACGTCTTGTAAAATTTGTTCAATCATCATTTTCGTCGTCCCATAAGGATTTGTGGTACTTAATGGCAAGTCTTCTGTTAGTGGCGATGTATTATTCATCCCATAAACCGTCGCAGAAGAACTAAAGACGATCTTCTTAACGTTATACTGTGCCATCAATTCAGCTAAGACAAACGTCCCAGTCAAGTTGTTATGGTAATATTTTAACGGCTTCGCAACTGATTCGCCCACCGCTTTATAACCCGCAAAATGAATCACAGCTTCCAGGTCATAAGCTTGGAAGACTTTTTCAAGTGCTGGCTTGTCTAGGATGTTCACTTCATGGAAACTAAAGGCTTTTCCAGTAATTTCTTTGATACGATTTAATACTTCTGGTTTACTATTTGAATAGTCGTCTACTATCACGACTTCATAGCCTGCATTTAATAATTCTACGGTTGTGTGGCTTCCGATGTATCCGGCACCACCTGTAACGAGTATAGCCATTTAAACGCTCCTCTGATTTGTATTTACTAGTAACTTGTTTCCTTTACAATCATAATATACAACTAGCTAAATAACAATCTTAAACAGCTATTTTAATTCAAATCTTTCATTCAAATTAAGGTATATGCAAAAAAGACAACCCTTCATAAAAAAGTTGCCTCTTCTTCATTTTTAATCTATTTCAAGTTGTTCTTTTAGTAGTGTAGAGACACGATTTAATTCTTCTTCAGAAACCTGTTGGTAAGAAATATTATCTAACATAATCCCTGTACCTTCTAGTTGGATTTGTTCGATATTACTCGTAGCTGAACGATATTTGCTAAAAATATCAACCATATCTTCAAATGCTAAATTAGTTTGCAAGTTGTTTTCCATCGTGCCTAAGACGTCTTTGTAATTCGTAATGGTAGAGAAAGTCGCAGCTTTTTTAACGATTGCTTCAAGAACTTGGCGTTGTCTTTTTTGACGGCCATAATCCCCTTCAGGATCTTCATAACGCATTCTAGAAAAAGCTAAAGCTTCCGCTCCACCAAGAGTCTTTGTTTGGCCTTCGATAAATGAATAGCCATCGTAATCAAATGTTAATGGACTTGTAACGTTAACACCACCAACCGTATCAACAAGATCTTGAACCCCTTGCATATTGACTTCTACATAATAATCAATCGGAATATCCAATAATTTTTGTACCGTATTCATTGCCATCGCTGTTCCACCAAAAGCATAAGCATGGTTGATTTTATCCATTGTGCCTTTGCCTACAATTTCTGTATAGGTGTCACGAGGAATGCTGACAATCTTAGACGTATTGGTTCTAGGGTTAATGGTCATCACCATCATTGTATCTGAACGCCCTTGTTCTGTTCGTCCTAAATCTCCTGTATCTACACCTAACATCAAGACTGAGAATGAGTCACTCTTGTCAATATTAACAGGACTATTTCTCACTTCTTCTTTGTCGTCAACATTTTTATAAATCTTTTCAGTTGTCCCAGTAACATCACTGTACACTTTCCAGATGTACAACCCAAAAACAGTCAATAAAACAACTAGTATTAATAATCCAATTTTTAGTCCTTTTTTCTTTTTTTGGGGACTTTTATTTGAATTCTTTCTCACTCTTGAGCGTGACTCAGCCATGAATCATTCCTCCTACTGTTTCTTTATTTATTTCTTACAAATTGCTATCACTTTATTGTACCAGTAGTTCAGAATTTTTCAATTCATTTTTGCAATAACGATACTAATAAAATATATATTGTTTTTAAATTAGATATTCTTTCTTTTTTCTTTATAAATTGCAATTAAAAACTTTGGAATCATTAACATTCTTTTAAATCGTGTGGGTTGTTTAATTAATCGATAAAACCATTCTAAGTTCAATTTAATAATAAATTTAGGAGCTCTCTTAACCGTCCCAGTAAAAGCATCAAAAGATCCGCCCACTCCCATTACTAATCCTTTAGGTGCTTGGTCCAAATAATTTTGAATCCACTTTTCTTGCTTTGGAAAACCTAATCCTACAAATACAATATCAGTTTGCGCTTGCAACACTTTGCCCATAACTTCCTTATCTGACAGTTTAAAATACCCATTATGATAGCCTTTTAAGGTAATATTTGGGTACTCTTTCTTAATTTTTTTAACAGCTTTTACTATTACCTCTTCTTTTGCTCCTACTAAATACATACTGTATTTAAATTGATCTGCCTTTTTTAATAATTCAAGCATCAAATCATATCCGGCAACTCTTTCCACTATCGGTGTTCCTAATATACGCGCACCTTTTACAATACCAATCCCATCTGCGGTAATATAGTCTGCTTTTCTTAGTATATCCATATAGTCAGGATTCTGATTTGCATACATAACAATTTCTGGATTTGCTGTGACCACAAATATTTTCTGTTTTGAATGAATACATTGATTTAACTGATCTACCAGATCATCTTGTGTTACATTATCAAAATCTATATCTAATACAGTTACTTTTTGATTTTTTTCCATTAGAGGATTGTTCCCTTCTTCAATTAAAAATAGAAAAATATAGATATAAAGTATATTTTAACAGATATTGCAAATAATATAATCAAAATATTAATAGTACTATTTTGGTTATAATGTCAAATGATGGTAGTGAGAATTAATAGTCTTCAACTGTTCATTTTATTGAGCCTGCAACATATCTGGTATTAGTCGTCCTTGATACAGATTTTTTTCTATCATATTTTCTTTTAACCTTCGGTTTCATATTAACATGAACTTTGACTGTATTCGTAATAAAACAATTGTTTTTATTTGATACTTGGCATTTTGGACACTCCGTCGGCGTATATGTCAGTTTTTCTTTATGTTAGCATATTTAACGAAATGGTCGTTAAAATAAATCTTTACATCTTAACCATCTAGTACTTTTAACATATCAAAGTAGGCAAGTGAATTCCTCCTAGTGGTAAATTTTCGTCGACTATCATTTTACAGGAGAACTCACTTGTTTTCTATTTATATTCTAAGATATATAAAAAGATTAGTAGTGTAATACCCACGATGGTGGATATTACACTACTAATCTTAGTCTTTTTATTATACAATCAAATCTTTATATGTCAGGGTTTCTATCATATTTTATTTAAATTTTAAACAAAACAATTAATTAATATTTTTAAAATAAGTTTGAATACCTCCAACAATACCTGTTGCAATTTTTTCTTGATACGTATTTGTTACCAACTTATTTCTCTCGGTTGTATTATCAACGAATCCAATCTCAACTAATACAGCTGGCATCCAAGTTTCTCTTACAACATGAAAATTAGCTTTTTTTGCTCCACGATTAAATGCGTTGGTATTACTAATAAGCGAATTTTGGATATTCTGAGATAATAGCGAACTATTCAATAATCTAGAAGGATCATTTGCTTTCAAGATATTATTGGGATCACCATTTTTATTGTAAGAAAAAGTTTCTATACCATAGACTAATGTATTGAAAGAATTCGTATGAATACTAACAAAAATATCTGGATTCGCTCTGTTTGCAGTAGCAGCTCTTTCAGATAGTTCCAGAAATTTATCTGTTGATCTAGTCATGACCACTTCGTAACCAGCTTGCTCTAACTTTAATTCCACTTTTTTTGCAACAGTAAGATTCAAGTCTTTTTCATTAATCCCACCAGCTCGTGCCCCAGGATCCGTTCCTCCATGACCCGGGTCAAGAACAACAACATTTTTAAATAAATCAATTCTGTTTAATCCTCTTTTATCAACCCATCCTAAATTTTTACCTTCAAAATAAATGAGTGCCCATGTTGCTCGAGTAGTGACCATTTCTTTGGCAACCGTTATGTTTTCACCATAATAGTCTGATGACATGGATACTAGCAAGGACCCTTCTAACCCATATGGCAATGTATTAATGCCGTCCGTTTTACGAGTGATCTTAGCTGTATAATTAATGTTCTTTTCTGATAAAGTTACATCAGAACTCGTTAAACCTTTTATATCAATCCAGCCAAGCTCTTTTCCATCTAATGTAATATAAGCCCAAGTTGAACGACGGGTTGTAGCTTCTTTGATTACTTTTACTTGTTTCCCAAAAAAGTTGGAAGACAAATAGTTTAATGCAAATCCTTCTGTCCCCCACGGTTGGGTATTAATTCCATCGGTTTTACGACCAATTCTTTTATAATAAGACGTATCCTTTACGGCTGTTATCTTTTCAATATCTAAGCCTTTTTTGTCAATCCATCCGAGATCTTTAATATAAGACCACGTTGCTCGCGTGGTAACCATTTCTTTGGTAATGGTTACGTCTTTGCCATAATAGCCTGATGACATGGATACTAGCAAGGACCCTTCTAACCCATATGGCAATGTATTAATGCCGTCCGTTTTACGAGTGATCTTAGCCGTATAATCGATGTTTTTTTCTGATAAAGTTACATCAGAACTCGTTAAACCTTTTATATCAATCCAGCCAAGCTCTTTTCCATCTAATGTAATATAAGCCCAAGTTGAACGACGGGTTGTAGCTTCTTTGATTACTTTTACTTGTTTCCCAAAAAAGTTGGAAGACAAATAGTTTAATGCAAATCCTTCTGTCCCCCACGGTTGGGTATTAATTCCATCGGTTTTACGACCAATTCTTTTATAATAAGACGTATCCTTTACGGCTGTTATCTTTTCAATATCTAAGCCTTTTTTGTCAATCCATCCGAGATCTTTAATATAAGACCACGTTGCTCGCGTGGTAACCATTTCTTTGGTAATGGTTACGTCTTTGCCATAATAGCCTGATGACATGGATACTAGCAAGGACCCTTCTAACCCATATGGCAATGTATTAATGCCGTCCGTTTTACGAGTGATCTTAGCCGTATAATCGATGTTTTTTTCTGATAAAGTTACATCAGAACTCGTTAAACCTTTTATATCAATCCAACCAAGCTCTTTTCCATCTAATGTAATATAGGCCCAAGTTGAACGACGGGTTGTAGCTTCTTTGATTACTTTTACTTGTTTCCCAAAAAAGTTAGAAGACAAATAGTTTAATGCAAATCCTTCTGTCCCCCACGGTTGGGTATTAATTCCATCGGTTTTACGACCAATTCTTTTATAATAAGACGTATCCTTTACGGCTGTTATCTTTTCAATATCTAAGCCTTTTTTGTCAATCCATCCGAGATCTTTAATATAAGACCACGTTGCTCGCGTGGTAACCATTTCTTTGGTAATGGTTACGTCTTTGCCATAATAGCCTGATGACATGGATACTAGCAAGGACCCTTCTAACCCATATGGCAATGTATTAATGCCGTCCGTTTTACGAGTGATCTTAGCCGTATAATCGATGTTTTTTTCTGATAAAGTTACATCAGAACTCGTTAAACCTTTTATATCAATCCAACCAAGCTCTTTTCCATCTAATGTAATATAGGCCCAAGTTGAACGACGGGTTGTAGCTTCTTTGATTACTTTTACTTGTTTCCCAAAAAAGTTAGAAGACAAATAGTTTAATGCAAATCCTTCTGTCCCCCACGGTTGGGTATTAATGCCATCAGTTTTACGACCAATTCTTTTATAATAAGATGTATCCTCAACGGCTGTTATTTTTTCAATATCTAAGCCTTTTTTGTCAATCCATCCGAGATCTTTAATATAAGACCACGTTGCTCGCGTGGTAACCATTTCTTTGGTAATGGTTACGTCCTTGCCATAATAGCCTGATGACATGACGACCAGTTTGGACCCTTCTAATCCATACGGCAATGTATTAATGCCGTCCGTTTTACGAGTGATCTTAGCTGTGTAATTAATGTTCTTTTCTGATAAAGTTACATCAAAACTCGTTAAACCTTTTATATCAATCCAACCAAGCTCTTTTCCATCTAATGTAATATAAGCCCAAGTTGAACCATTTTTTGTTTTCTTTTCTTCTTTAACAAACACTTTTCTATTTAAGTACTCCATAGTTGTAGAAAGTATTTTAGAATTTTCTGTATCTTTGGGAGCAGTATAAATCCCTTCAGATTGACTATTTATGTGCATTGAATAGTCTTTCACATCAGTAGTCGAAATAACTTCATCATAGTTTATTCCAGCCAAACTAGCTTCCAAATTAATCGTATTTAAATCAATTGATGTCATTTTATCAAAACGAGTTAAATTATAAGTCTCGATAATCGCATCTAATTTGGTATTGTAATTAGGATCAGTAGCATATTTATTTAATAATGATTTAGTAGCATCTTTATAAGTATCTGCATTTATTCTCCAAGTACCACTATAAAAATTTTTATCCCATGAACCGTTTTCGTTATCCCAACCAGGCCCTTTTGTTAGTTTATCCGCGTAATCTATGAACGCTGAATTAACCGAAAGATATTTTTTGAAGTTTGCTTTTATTATAGTCCAACCATCTTTTTCACTGTATTCTCTTGTGTATTTAGTGAAAAAATTATTATTATAACTGCCTTTTATTCCAAAGTAATTAAAATTAGGGTTATACGCTAACATGCTCGTTCCCCAATCGCTTTCTAATGCTGCCTGTGCAAGCATAACAGATGGATAGATACCATATTCGTTCGCTACAGAAGTTGCATAAGCAGATGTAGCATTAATGAAGGCCGTTTTTTTTGAAATCGGAGTTGCATTTAAATTATATGTACTTACTGAGGTTTCTATATTATTGTTTTCTACAGCAGACACAGTAGTACTTAAAAAACTAGGCCCAACTAAAGTACCTACCATGGCTAATATTATAACTTTCCCAAAAAAATTCTTACTCACTTTCAAAACATTTATCCTCCTTTATCGATATTCACTTTTAAATCACCATTTTAGTATAGCGAAAAAAAATGATTAAATCTATACTTTTATAAACTATATTTAGGAACCTTGTTTGATAGTAAGCGCAAAGTAACCAGGTATATTGTAACGATAAATAAGTCTTGCTATAATTATAGCAAGACTTATTTTTTAAACTTTAATTGAATTTCATTATTCCATGGTAAATAACCCTCCAGTATCTCAGGTTGCTCCTCAAATGGAATATTCGGTAACTCCTCAAATAAGTACTTTAGATAGTCATAAGCATTTAAATTATTTTCTAGTGCTGTCTGAATAATACTATAAGCGATCCCACTCGAAGTTGCACCCTTGGTGCTCGAGGAAAAGTTCCATGCTTTTCGTCCTACTACAAATGGCCGAATACTTCTTTCCGCTAAATTATTGGAAAGATGACATTCTCCGTTAAGTAAATAGTTCATCAAGTATTTTTTTTGATTTTTAGCATACGTTAACGCCTTTCCTAAGACAGAGTTCTTTAATGCGTTTGTTTGTTCAACCCAATACCAAAACTGATTCAATATAGGAGTGGCTAATTCTTTACGCATTTTAAGCTTCTCTGTAGGAATAAGGTGTACGATATCTCTTTCTATTTTGAAGAGTTTATCGCAATAATCCTGTCCAATTTCACACTGAGATTTTTTGATAATGGCTACTTTTGAAATACCATCGTGAAATTTCCTTCTCACATGTGCCCAACAACCAACTCGTGTGATGGATTGTACTTTATTATAACCATCGTATCCATCGCAATGCAGATACCCGCTAAATCCACTCAAAAACTGTTGGGCGTTACTTCCTGAACGAGTTGGTGAGTATTCATATAGAACCGTAGGTTTATCTGAGTTCGCACTTGTACGGTACAACCACATGTAAGATTTAGATGTAGCCAACTTACCTGGCTCATGAAGTACCTGCATAGGAGTCTCATCTGCAAAAATACAAGTGGCTTTAAATAATTCCTGATGCAAAATATTAAAAATAGGTTTCAACCAAAGATCTGCAGATTTAATAACCCAATTAGCCATCGTTGCACGATTTAATGTAATACCGTAGCTTTGCCATTCTTTTTCTTGACGATAGAAAGGCAAGGATAGCTCAAATTTTTGGTAGAGTAACCAAGCTACAGAACTAGGCGAAGCAAGACTTTTTGAAATAACAGGATTTGGTGTTTTTGCTTTTACAATAACATCTTCCCCATCTTTTTTACATGATGGGCATTCATAAGAATACCGATAAAATTTCTTTACTTTTAGATGGGCAGGAATAAATTCTACTTCTTCTCGCACATATTCACGACCAATAGGTCGAAGTTCAGAGTTGCACCAGATACACTGACTATCCTTTTCATGCAACAGGCACTGAATTTCTTGGATGGGTAGATGTTTAATCATTTCAGCTTTATGGCCTTTTTTTTTTTTTATAGGTTGGATATCGTCTTCATTTTTTGGTTCTGGAGCTGATTTATCAGATTCAACTTCTGATTCATTAAATAGATTTAGGTCGTCGTCTGTAAAGAGATTTAACTGGTTTTCGCTGGTAGCAGAAGTTTTTTCACTTGAACGACCATATAATTTTTGAGTTAAAAACTTAACTTGTTCAGTTAATAGTTCTAGCTGTTCCATTAACTGTTCGTTTTGTTGATTGCTTTGTTCTAACTGTTTAACCAGTAAATCTTCAAGTTTTGACATTCTGCTCACCTCATTTCTAGAATAACTTCCTTCCTTATTATATCATTTAATGGAAGTATCCAGTTTTTGCTTTTTTTATCGCTTTAGGCTGCTCAATAGATAAACCTTCCAAAAGCCAGCGTAGTTCCTGTTGAGAAACCATTCGAAGATCCTCTCTCGACCTTGGCCATTGAATTACTTGGATTACTCCACTTTTTAATCGTTTATACAAAAGAATAAACCCATCTCCATCCCAATGTAACGCATTGTATTTATTACGGCTTCCACCACAAAAAATAAAAAGATAATTACCAAATACGTCTAAATCAAATTGATCCTGTATTAAAGCAGCTCATCCATCAATTGATTTCCGCATATCTGTTTTACCACAGACAATATAAATAAATTGAACTTTTGTATAATCTACAATCATCGTTTACAACTCCTTGAGTAGAGCGTAAAGAATGCAATTATTAATCCCGTTATGAATAGAAACCGTGAGGTTTCTATCTGGTAAATGTATTTTAACTACCCGTTCAATTTTTTCTTTTTTAATAGATTCATTTAGATGGTCTAAATGAATTGGAACAATATCTTGATAATAGAAGTATAAATGGAATATTACTTAAGTGGAATATACCTTTTCATTTTACGCTTACAATTTATTTATTCCTATAATTTATAATAAAAAAAATAAATTCTCCCTTTAAATAATAAGCTTAGATGCCTTATCACTGGAAAGAACTTATTTTTTAAATACTCTATCGTAAGACCTTGTATTTCAAAGTAAAAATAATCTTTTAATAACTGATTTTTTAAATCTAATCATTAACCTTAATTCAAAATCCCCGTTTAAATCAAGTCATTATTTTTCTGAAAATTTATAATAAATCTTCACATACTTTTTTGTAAAAGTCACCAAGAGCTTCTTTGTTATACGAATAATAATCAAATTCTTCAGCAATCACTTTACCGTTAACGAAATCTTTCATCCCTTGATAAATACCATCTATTGAATCATTAATTAATAAACCATTTGTATTTTCTAAGACACTATGAATACCTGGTACATCTGTGCCTATAATTGGCTTACCTATTATCATAGCTTCAAGAAGCACTATACCTTGACCTTCATAATGTGATGTTAAAATAAAACAATCACATAAATTAACAAACATAGATGGATTTTCCAAGTGTCCAAGCAAATGGATGTGCTTTTCCATTCTTGTTTCAATTATTTTATTTCTTATTTCAACTTTCATTGGACCGCTACCAAGTATATATAAGTGACAGTTACTGTTATCTTCTACTAATTTTGAAAAAGCTTCTATTAGTGATATCTGATTTTTTTCAGGTGATAGTCTACCAACGTTCACAAAATTTATGTTGTTTTTATCTGGAGAAATAAATCCTTTTAATGTCACAATTCCAGTTTCCTTATCATTCTTTTCAAAAAATACCGTTCTGTTACTTTGATCTGATGAGCTATAGATATCTTTACCATTATTCAATTGTGTATTTAAATGGATATCTTCTAAAATTGCATCACCATTAATTGGGTTATTTACATAGTCCATTTTCACTTCATAGTCAGGTATATAACGTGCTAAATCCTTTTTATTCTGATTATTCGCGCTTTCTGAAACAGAAATTACCTTGTCAAAATAACGATATAAGCTAAATATTACTTTTAAATTCCATTTATGCTTGAACTTATTTCCAATAACTTTGTTATACTCTTCCATCATTATAGCATGGAGATAATTCACTTTTATTGGTACATCTGAGAAAGCAAACAATGCCGTAAACATTTTATTATAACCACCGAAATCAATAGCAATATCTAATGGTAATTTTCCAGTTATACGATTAAATTCATGATTTAAATGTTGTTTTAATTTGTCTTTATTTAAATATTTAGAATCCAGACCTTGTCTAAACAATAAATTTTGACGAATAGTGTTAAAATAACCTCTATTCATTGCTCCAAATGTGTATATAAAATGAACTCTTTTGTCAACTTTCAGTATATTATTGTATTTTTCTTCTCTTACTCTATCTGTATCCATAAATATTACGTCATATTTATCATAATCAATCATTTTAGAAAGATTAATAGCAGTCATTGTAATGCCATTGTTGAAAAAACCACCACAATAAAAAATTATTTTCTTTTTATTTGATAAGTAGTTGATTCTTTCATTATTCATAGAATTATTATGAATAATGATATCTACCGCTCTTTTCCTTGATTGCCCATCATCATAAGAACAAAATGTCTCTAGGTAATTCAGATATTTTACTTCATTCAATTTTTCATATTCCTCGTCTTCAATTATAAGAGATTCACGTAATTCATCAAATGTAGTACTTAAATTGCCTGGTAGTTGCTCTAAATCTAAATAAAAGCCTCGCGTTTCTTCATAAACTTCTTTATCTGGGATATAAAAATAAATTGGTTTTTTTGTTGGTAAAAAATCGAAAAAAATACTAGAATAATCTGTGATCAATTTATCGATACAAGTCAACAACTGATTTGTATCAACCCAGTTTGGTATAATTTCTTTTTCATAATTATGTTCAACAAAATATGAATAGATGAAATAATGAGTTTTCAATAAAACTTTGTACCGATTTCCTAATGCTTTTTGTATTTCTCGTACTTCTTTAAGTAATGTTAAGATATCATCTTCTGTTGTTTCTGCTAAGCTTTTTTTCCATGTAGGAGCGTAAAGAACTAATTTTTTGTCAGTAGGTAAGTTTAATAGTTTTATAATTTCTTCTTTCTTTTTACTTAAGGTTAAATCAACTCTTGGGTTCCCTGTAAGAAAAACCTTGCTATCAAGTATACCATCTAAATCATTCGATTTAATCAAACGATCTGCAGTAAATCTATTAGGCATAAATAAATAATCGGTATGCAACAAATTACGCTGAATATTTTTATGAGCAGTAATATTACCCATTTTAATATCTAGCCCTAATGTTTTTAGAGGTGTACCATGCCAAGTATTGATGTAAATCTGTTCTTTACGCTTAACAAAATATGGCATAAATGAAGTATCATTTATCAGATACTCACATGTTGCTAACAATTCAAAATATTTTTTGCTTTCGTATTCTACAAAATGAATATTGGTATATTCTGGATAATCATTTTTTATCTTTTGGATCATAGGATTCTTTAAATCTACAGTAGCCCAATAAAAGTTTGCTTGTTTTAGTTTTTCTTCTTTTACTAGTTGAGTGAATAAAGCAAACACGTTCCCTGTTAAGCTCACAGCATGATAAGATTCTAGCAAGAAAGTATCAGTAACAACCTTTTTTTGATCTATCATTTGAATATACGTACTTCTTAACTTTACTTTTTTATTTGTTAACTGCTCTTTTAAAGGGCTAAGATAAAATTTACTGATTTCTGTTATTTTTTTCAAGTCCAATATCTATTCACTCATTTCTTTCTAAATTTAAATAATAAAACATCGCCATTTTTTTAGAGATGGTTTTTTATTTATCTTTTTTTGATTGTTATAATCAAACTTATTATTTTTGAATTACTTCTATTATTTTTTTAGCTGCTTTGCCATCTTCCCAAGCACAAAATTTATTTCCAAATTCAGCGAGTTTCTCATCGGATTCTTTAATATCATTCTCTTTAATAAACTCACAAAGATAGTCATGAAATTCTTCTTCTTTTGTTACAAACGGGCCAGGAGCATCATTCTCTAAATCAAAGTAAAAACCTCTTAAGTTATCTCGATAATGTTCAAAATCATAAGCATAAAACAACATCGATCTTTTAAGGTTTGCATAATCAAAAAATACCGAAGAATAGTCCGTTATTAAAAGATCAGATACTAAATACAAGTCGCTAATATCTTCATTTTTAGAAAAATTGTAAATATTCGGTTTATCTGCTAACTCACTTAAACTGTCAGCAACTAGATAATGAGCTCTGAAGATAAATACAGCTTTATCATCTAAGATTTCGATTAACTTTTCAATATTAAAAGGAACATAAAATTTATACTTACCTTGAGAAATATAATAATCATCACGCCATGTTGGAGCATAAAGAATAACTTTTTTATCCAATGGTAAATCTAAACGCTTTTTTATTTCATTGATATCTGTCGGATTGTTCTTCTGATATAAAACGTCATTTCGAGGATAACCACTTTCAATAAACGATTTTTCAAATGCGAAACAGGATCTGAAAATTTTTTCAGAATATTGATTAGGCGCAACCAAATAATCCCATTTTTTTGTTTCAGCTAAAAAATTAGTTTTATATGTTTCTAAATTTGAGCCTGGCATACTGAATGTATCCATATCTAAAGCTAATTTCTTTAATGGGGTTCCATGCCAAGTCTGAACGTATTTCGTTTCTTCCCTCTTTTTAAGCCACTGTGGCATACGAGCATTAACAATCCAGAAATTAGCACGGGCCATATAATATAACCAACGAATTGAAAAACGATACAAGACATTCACATCTTCATTTCCAACTATTTTCCGATCTCGATAACGTATGCTCCAAAATAATTTATTTTCAGGCTTATTTTCTTTTTTTAAACAATCGTAAATAGCTTTTGGATTATCGTCAAATCTTCCACCATATTGTGATTCAAATACATAGAGATTGGGTAGTACAGGTAAGAATGAGAAAAAACGAAACATTGAAGATAAGAGAAAAACAAGCATTTTTTGTTTCATTTTTTCAGACACTCCTTTTATTGATTTTCAAATATTAATTTTCTTGATTAATTTCTTCTTCAATTTTCTGACTCAATTTATCTACTTCAGCTTTGATTTCTTTTAAGTCTTGTTTAATTTTAGTTGTTGAAATACCTGCTGTGCGAGGTAAGTAATAAACTTGACAATAATCTTTCAAGAAATCAAACTTACCTTCCCAATCATCACCCATTACAAATAAATCGATATCGTATTCCTTTACATCTTTAATTTTTTGTTCCCATTCGTTTTCTGGAATCACTTCATCCACACAAGACAAGGCTTCTAAAATTAATTTACGGTCTTCCCAAGAAGTGTAAGATTTCTTACCTTTTAATGCGTTGAACTGATCCGTAGAGACCGCTACCGTCAGATGGTCCCCTAAAGCACGGGCTCGTTGCAATAATAGGACATGTCCTTTGTGTAATAAATCAAACGTACCGTATGTTAAAACTTTCTTCATAATAAATATCCTCCTAGATGTTAAAACGTATTTTTAAATAAAATCTACAAAACGTGCTCTAAATTTCATGTGCAAGTGAGATCCTATAAGCAGTATTATTAAAATAATTCCCCAAAAGATAAGCGCCAGCGTAGGTGCTTGCCAAAACCAACCTTGTGATAAGAAAGTTTCTCTAAAACCATTAATAAGGTAATATACGGGGTTCAATTGCAAAGTGTGAACTAACCAATCTGGAAAATTACGTGATTGGATATCCCATATTGACCCAGAAACATAAAAAAGCAAGCGTAAAATTGATTGAAGCATAATATGGTAGTCTCTGACTAAAATAGTAATCGTTGAATTTAAAACACCCATTGCAAACAAAAATGCAATCATACAGATAAAGTAATAAATATACTGAATCCAGTATACTGTTGGATAAATTCCGAAACCTAACATAACCGTTAGTAAAATACCCATCATCCAACTATAAGAAACCAAGTTACTCATAATGTTAATACTTGGCAAAATACTAACTGGAAATTTCATTTTTGAAACCATAGCTACTTTATTATAAATACTATTCGAACCGCCTAATAGGCTTGTGTTAATAAAAAACCAGACAATAATCCCTATTAACATCCAAACAATAAATGGCACTCCGTCAACATCTCTTGCACCATTTAAGCCTATCCCAAAAATTAGGTAATAAATACCAATCTGAATTAGTGGATTCAAAAATTGCCACATCAGTCCTAAATAATGGCTTTGATAAGTAGCTTTTTCTTCATATTTTGATACCCTTGAAATAATTCCAAAACTACTGATTTGTTCTTTAATAATCAACATGACATTGTTCACGTTAAAACTCCTCTAACTTAAAAGATAGTCGTATTTTTTTTGAATGTGTTTAATGACTCGTTCTTTTGAATGTCCGTCATTATACGTGTTCCATTTTTCATTAAATTGGTTAAAATCTATTTTATTTTCTTTTTTGATTGCTGCTATAACTCCATCCATTGAAGAAACAATTTCTCCAGGCGCCCATTCTTTAAAGTTTCTTTGAATACCTGTTCTCTGATTGTAAGCATCTTGATCATAGCAATAAAAAATAATCTTTTTAGCATTATCTAATAATGTGAACTCAAAAGGAACAGATGAATAGTCTGTTATCAAACAATCCGTCACTACTAACAAGTCTTCAATTGAAAAATCGTGTACGTTGTCATAAAAAAAACTTTCATAATGATTCTCAACCAATGGCGTAATAATATGAGGATGTTTCTTCATGATTAACACATACTCATTGCCCAACTCTTCATACAAGTGCTTTATGTCTAATGGATAAACTCCCAATTTATCTTCCCTATAAGTTGGAGCGTATAAAATAATCTTTCTTCCTCTTAATTCAGGGAATTTTTTATAAAAATATTCTCTTTTTTGTCGAATTCTATTTTTTTCAAAATAAATATCTGAACGTGGATAACCAATTGGAACAATACTTTCCTCAACAGCATTATAACTATTTTGAAAGACTTGCCCCATCATTTTTGAACCAACAATATATTCATCAATCTGCTGATAGACTTGTTCAAATCTTTTTATATCAAATGAGCTTCTGGCCTTAGTCGCTGGATCTTCTAAACCAAAGCGTTTAATTGCCCCATTTGCGTGCCATATTTGTATAACCGTCGTCTCTTTTTGCAAAGAAAGTCCTGCCAGAATTGGAAAATAATTGTCACAAAGTATCACTCTAGCTTGCATAAATAGAGGTACAGCTTTTTTTATAAAACCTAGTGATTTTTTGATTGGATAAGCGGTTACTCCTATTTTTTTAAACTGTGCGGCTTCACACTCACAGCTTTTTTCGTAGAACAGAGTGACTTCTATTGTAGGATTTTGTTCAATAAATGTGCCAAGCAGTCCGTTCTCGTTTTTTGGGAAGCTCATTAAATAAACTAATTTTTTTTTGACTTTTAAAGGTTTTAAGAAAAAAGAATAGAAGCGGATAAGCCAAACATAAAGTATCTTAGCTACTTGTTTTTTCATGTCCTTACTCTATCCTATCGTTTTCAACTGAAAAAGAAATCGTCTTTACTTCATTAGTTGAAGTACCGGCTAATTGATGTATTTCATTGTCTCTATTATTAGACCCAATCAAAACACTGGTTAAGGATTTTTCACTAAAATGAACGCTGACTAGGAATATAATTGCCGCAATAGTTATTATTAAAGCTATTCTAGTAGGCCATGTCATCTTGTCTGTTATCTTTTCTTCACTGAATTGTTGATCTAATATTTTTTCTTCATTTTTATCCTTTGCATTAGCAATTTTTTCTTGATGGAATTGTCTAATATCAAAATCTTTTTGTTCTTGTTTGTGTTTGTTCTGATAAGCTTTTTTCTCCTTTGCACTCATAGCTTTAAACTCATTGATAAAGCTTTGGTATTCTTTAGCTACTTCTTCAGAAGGACCAATCATTTTAATTTCACCATAGTGCATCCAAATAATCTTATCACATAGTTTTTTTACTTGTCCTAACGAATGGCTAACAAAGAAAATCGTTTTTCCTTGTGCTTTAAATTCCATCATTTTGTCGACACATTTTTGATAGAATGTTTCATCACCAACAGACAATGCTTCATCTATAATTAGAATATCAGGATTGGTATGAACGGCGATAGCAAAACCTAATCGTGACTTCATACCGCTTGAATAACTTTTAACCGGTTGATTAACAAAATCGCCGATATCAGCAAATTCAATGATACTATCTATTGATTCATCAATCTCTGCATTTGTTTTTCCAGTCATCAAAGATTTTAAGCGAATATTTTCTAATCCTGTCAATTGATTCTTTAATCCGGCAGAAATAGAAATAATCGAAGTTTCTCCATTAATGTTCGTAGCTCCAGTTGTTGGCGGAATAATCCCTGCAATGATGTTTGATAACGTTGATTTTCCAGATCCATTAATTCCAATCAACCCAACTGTTTCACCATCATGAATCTCAAAGGAAACTCCTTTAAGAGCCCAAAACGTCGGAATATCTTGTTTAGAAAATTTAAATAAAGCTTTGACCTTATCTGATTTTTGCTTGTATAAATCATATTGCTTTGTAACATTACTAACACGTACTTTAATTTGTTCTTCCATAATAGTCACCTTACTTCTTTTATTGTTTTATTTCTTTATTAAGGTATAAGACACCAGATGAAATTATAACATAAATAGTTAAGTTTAGCTTTTTTAGTATAAAAATTAATAGTTCCTTTATAATTTTTCACTAGTATCCTGTAAATATAGTTTATAATCTAATTTTATACTTATTAGAAAAATATAAAAAAGATAGTACTTATACGAAAAATGACTATTTCCAGGAAATTTTGTTTATCCAACTGATTATATTACGGCTTAACAACCGTTCTCCAGAATTAAATGGGTACTAAAAGATAAAATATTCTTCTGTAGGTTGAAATCACAGGTAATAAAAAATTATTTAATTTGGAAACCAGACCGTTTGATTTTTGTTTTGAGCTTAATCGAGTAAGTCAATACGCTAACAATTATTAAAATTTTTTTGATAGTCTCATGATGTTTGATAAGCTGGTTGCTCATCTGGGTCCGTAGTCATGAAACCTGAAAAATCTGATTGTTCAACAATATTCATAAAATAATCAAGCCTGTTTTTTAGTGCTCTGATCTTACCTAAATTGATGATATCTCTATGAACCGTTACTGCTTTTCTCTTACTTAATTCAATAAAAATAGACTGGTATTTATCTGAACTACCGTCATTAATAGCCAAGATAGCAGTAAAGATTGCCTTAATTAACTCATCTATCTAGCTGGTTAAGGACTCCGTAAGATTTATTTTCCGGATTAAGTCTAATGTGTTTTTCCTTTTTTTTCACGCTTAATCCAATGTAACTGTCTATTGGTACTTTTTTATATCCCTACTTTTTAATTCTTCTTTAATCAAATTATCTTCCATCAAATAATTATCGTTTTTTAAATTTGCTGAATTTATTTCATTAATCGATTTATTGGCAGTCATTTTTTTATCAATAGGATACGGCGTAAAAAATAATTAGTAACATCTGGTTACCTTTTACTTAGTTTTCTTTCGACATACTTGCTAATCCGACTATTTGATTGTTCGATGGTGCCTTCTCGGTATTCTGTAATAGTCGCATTAACTAATGCACCTAAGGTTAGTAAGGCACCTAATAAATTTAACCACAGCATGAAGACAATCAATGTTCCAACTGAACCATAACTTAATGTACCTATAGCAAAGTAGGCAACATAGACGGTAAAAGCTTGAGTGATTAAAATCCAGCCCACTGCAGAGAATATTGCCCCTGGTAAAACCATTTTTAAATTAAGCTTTGCGTTAGGAACAAAATAATACAATAAAGAAAATGAGAAAAACAAAGTGAACATCGTCACCGGCCAACGTAAACTAAGAAACGTGTTAATTAAATCAGCAGGTAGTTTTAATAGAGGGATAAGCTCTTCTAAAATCAATTGACCAAAACCAAACACTGCTACTAGTACTATCAAACCTGTTATCAGTACCACCGTAAAAGCAATGGAGGCTAAACGAATCAAAATAAAATTTTTCCGAGCTTCAACACCATAAGCTTTGTTCATACTTATCTGCAAAGCATTCATGCCACGACTTGAAGACCATAACGTACCAATTGCAGCGATAGAAAGGACCCTGTTGCTACCTGACGTTAGAATTTTATCCATAATTGGTTTTAGATTTTCTACTAAGTAAGCGGGAACGGCTTTATCTAGATACAGATAAACCGTCTCAGGTGATAAGTTTAATAGTGGTAATAGATTTCCAATAACAATCAGTAATGGGAATAAAGATAATAAAAAATAATAAGCGATAACCGCACCTGAATTTGTTATTTCTGCTTCTTTATATTTTTTACGAAAAATACAGATAATTTTTTTAATTTCCTTCTTTTTATTCATGTGTTGAGCCATTTTTAAACTCCTTTTTAACTACTATTTTTCATTATACTGATTCTTTTACAAAAAAACTAGTGTTGGTTAAAGGATTTAAAAATATGTATTTAAAAAATTAGTTAAAATAAAAAACCAATCAAATGGAATAAATCCTGAGTGATTGATTTTTATACTTGAACTTTAAGTATTCAAAAAAAGATAAATGGCTGTGAGGATAAAAGGCATCCTCTTTGCTATTTCCTGTTTTTCTTTCATGACTGATCAGAGTTCTCAGCATCTTACTAATTGAGTTGCGTACCACGGTTTCTCGTCAAAATAGATAATCTTTATAGAAATGAAACATTTCCGGCAAGATTCCTGATTTTGAATCGAAACTCCATGTGGTACTCCACGTCTTACTAATTGAGCTACGATCAACAGTTTCTCGAGAAAAAGATAAAAATAGTCGAAATCGAAGATTTCTTTAATTTTCCCTATTTTCTTGTCGAAGCTACCCGTTGATCTTCACATCTTTATTTTTGCATGGTTAGGATTCTTGGGCCTTGTTTTGTGATGGCTAGTGTGTGTTCAAATTGGCAGCTTAGGCCGCCGTCTTTTGTACGGGCTGTCCAGCCATTTTTATCCATTTTTGATTTCCATGTTCCAGTATTGACCATGGGCTCGATGGTAATAACCATTCCTTCTTTTAGACGCAGCCCTTTACCGGCTTCACCATAATGAGGGACAGCTGGTGATTCATGTAATGTGGGTCCAATTCCATGTCCGATAAATTCACGAACAACAGATAGCTTCTCTGATTCTACGTAAGTTTGGATTGCATGGCCAATATCGCCAATACGATTGCCAACTTGTGCTTGTTCGATTCCTTTATACAAAGCCTTTTTTGTCACTTCCATTAAATGATCAATAACGGGTGTCGATTCTCCTACTACATAGGTCCAACATGAATCGGACATCGCACCTTTTAGATTAACAACTGTATCTACTTTTATTAAATCATTATCTTTTAGTGGCTTATCGGTTGGGAAGCCATGGCAAATTTCATCATTTACACTCACACAAGTAGCGTATTCATAGCCTTCAAAACCAATTTGCTCTGGAATACCACCGGCTGCTTCAATCTGGTCTTGGAAAAATCTGTTAATCTCTGTTCCGGTTACACCTGGTTTAATAAAGTCACGTAATTTCTCATGAATACTAGCTAATAATGCGCCAGATTCTGCCATTGCATCTATTTCTCGTGTTGATTTTAATGTAATCACTTCTTATTCCTCTTCTCTTTTCATTTTGCGTTTAAGCCAATTCTATTATATGCTTAAATTCTCAAAAAGTGAACCTTTCTTGTTTTATTGCTTATGAGGCATCTTTTTTAAAGGCTGTCTTTCTTCTTTATTTGATTGAATTAGCATTGCGAAATGGCGTTAACGTTTGGTATACTTTGTGTAAATTGAAGAACATTTTTAGAAAGGAAGTGAATCAGTAGTGACTACTGCAATGATTGTCTTTGCGAGTTTAACGGGCAATACAGAAGAATGTACCGATATCATTGAAAAGGCTCTTGAAGAGTTAGGCGTCGCTGTTGAAGTTGTTGACTGTATGCAAGCCGACCCTGAGGATTTCTTGGCTGTTGATATTTGCCTTGTTGGGACCTATACCTACGGAAATGATGCTAATTTACCAGATGAGATTGTTGATTTTTACGAAGAACTTGCTGAAATTGATTTAACTGGAAAAATATTTGGGACCTATGGTTCTGGAGATACTTTCTATGAAAAATTTTGCCAGTCTGTCGATGATTTTACAAATCAATTTAAGCAAATAGGAGCAACCGAAGGCGCCCAAAGTGTCAAAGTCGACTTAGATCCTAACGAAGAAGACACTAAAAAATTAGAAGCTTTTGCAAAAGCTCTCGTAGCTAAAGTCGCTTCTTTATAAAACAATAACCGCAATCCCTTATAAAAAGGATTACGGTTATTATTTTTTTATTTAGTTAATTCGTTAATATTTTTTTCTAAGCTATTTTTTAAAGCGACTTCATCTAATTCGATCAGACTTTGCGCTAAAAGAGCAGCTGTACCATAAACACTGATCCAAATAGTTTCAAATAATGTTCTTTTTTCAACTTTACTTAGTGAGCTAGTTTTCGCTTTTTCTTCAAAAGCTGTTAGCATTTCTTCGTACGAAAGGTTGTACATCCGTTTTGGGTCTAAGTGGTCTTCTAAAAATAATGCTCGGAAAAAGATTGGTTCATCTTTCGCAAAATGAACAAAATTGAGGCATGTGTTTAAAATAGCGTCCTCTGATCGTTTGTTTGCGAAAATTGTTTCAGTTAAATAGTCTTTTATTTTTGTATAAAGCTCATTTTTTAAATCATCCATATTTTTAAACTCTAAATAAATTGGCTGAGTTGAACAATCCATTGTTTTAGCAATATTTCTAGCTGTAAATCCTTCAAAACCCTCTTTTTTCACGACTGCATATGCCGTATCAAGGATATGTGATTTTAAAATCGTTTTTTTTCTGGCCATTTTGGCTCACCTCTTTTTTCTTTTTGTTATCACTGACCTTAGTTCTATTAGCATTTACTTATAGTTGGACTTCACTTTTCAAACCAACTTGATAGACAATGAAAGTGACTATACCTATTAGTGAGTGACCTAACAACCATTCACGCCGGTATTCGTTATCTGACGTTACATTCTTACTGCTTTCTCTCGTTTTATTTAACGGATACTCACATATACAATATTGTTTTTTTTACTGGACAGCTTCCCCTCTGTCCAACCTTACCTTATTTTATCACTAATGTCATAAAAAAAAAAGTATTTTAGTTCATGTATCGTTTAAAATACTCTTTCCTCTTGTTTAAATCAACAGTCAATCAGCAATTTGGTCTCTTCCATTAAAAAATCCTCATAAAACGTGACTTATCTTATTTTTTTTGATTTTATTTGTACATAGCTAATATTAATGAGACAATGAGGTATCGCATCAGTCTTTTTTCACGCATGATAATTACTCATAGGAGGTTAGGAACATGCTAAGAGAAAAATTAAAATCAATTGGGTTTGTTAATAGCTATAAAGATGGCGAAAAGCGAATTGCTTTATTGCCGAAAGATATTGCTCAATTAAGACACCAAGAACTTTTGTTTTTCGAAGAAAATTATGGAAGCGATTTAAATATCTCAGATGTTGAATACGCTGCTTTAGGTTGCCAGATCGTTTCAAGAGAAATCGCTTTACAGCAAGATATTATTTGTGATCCTAAGATTGGCGACTCGTCTTTTTTAAAAGACTTACGTGCTGGTCAAACTCTTTTTGGTTGGATTCACGCTGTTCAAAGCAAAGAAATTACGGATATCTTAATGGAAAACAAGCTTTCTGCTTATGCTTGGGAAGATATGTATGAAGACAACCGGCATTGTTATTGGCGCAGCAATGAATTAGCTGGTGAAGCGGCGGTTATGCATGCCTATCAGTTAAATGGCCTGATGCCATATGATACTAAAGTAGCTCTCATTGGACGTGGCAATACAGCTAAAGGTGCTCTACGTATTTTAATCGGCTTAGGAGCAGATGTGAAAGTATTTAACCGTCTTCAAGAAAAGTTATTTAGAAAAGAAATGCCTGAATTTGATGTCATTGTTAATGCGCTATTATGGGATACCACACGTACCGACCATATTGTTTATCAAGCAGATTTAAAAAAACTGAAACCTGGTACAATGATTGTTGATGTCAGCTGTGATGAGAACGGGGCCATCGAGTCGACTATTCCGACGTCTTTAAAAAACCCTATCTATGAAGTGGATAGCGTTATTCACTATGCCGTTGACCACACACCAACTATTTTTTATCGTTCAGCTTCAAGTGCTATTTCGCATGAAACGGCCAAATACATTGATGACCTAGTTGAAAGTCGTCCAAACGACGTCTTGAATCGTGCTCTCATTATACAAAATGGGCGCATTATGGATAAGCGAATCAATGAGTTCCAAAATAGACTTCCATTTGGCTCGTCAGTAAAATTTGATCGTCCAGATTCAACTTCTATTTTTTAAGAGAAAAATAAGGAAATCAAGGGTTACTAGTCTCATTTCCTGTCAATTATTCTTATTAGCTTTTCACTAAATAATTTTTTTAGGAACCAACAAATTGTGTGAATACGCTTCTTATGCTATGATTATCAAGATAAAAATAAGTAACTATCACATCATAGGAGGAATTAATCAGATGACATTAACAAATTTTGATGAACTTTTAACTAAATACGCTGAAACGATTGTTCGAACAGGAGTCAATGTTCAAAAAGGACACACTGTTGTTTTACAAGCTGCTGTCGATCAAGCTCCATTAGTACGCTTGATCACCAAGAAAGCTTATGCTTTGGGTGCTGTTGAGGTCGTTGTAAAATGGGTCGACGACAGTGTCAATCGTGAGCAAATGGAACACACACCAGAGGAAATCTTAACTGATATCCCGCAATACAAAATAGATGAGTCTTTAGCTTTAGTAGCTAAAGGTGCTAGTCGTATTAGCTTAATTTCTTCTGATCCAGATGCATTAGCTGGTCTCGATAGCAAAAAAATCGCTGCTTTCCAAACTGCAAACGGTAAAGCTTTAAGCGAGCAACGTAAAGCAACACAGGCTAATAAAGTTAGTTGGGTTGTTGCAGCAGCAGCTAGTGGTAAATGGGCAGCGAAAGTTTTCCCCGATTTAGCAACCACTGGTGAACAAGTTGACGCATTATGGGAGGCTATCTTTAAGGCTGTTCATATTTTTGATAAAGATCCTATTGCAACATGGGAGAAAAAAGATGTTACTCTAAATGAAAAAGCAAATGAATTGAACAAAGAACAATTTACAGCTTTACACTACATCGCTCCTGGAACAGACTTAATCGTGGGGTTACCTGCTAACCACCTTTGGGAAGGCGCTGGCAGTGATAATGTTCGTGGCGAACGTTTCATGGCCAACATGCCTACTGAAGAGGTCTTTACTGCTCCTGACGCTAATCGTGTTGATGGTGTCGTTAGAAGCACCAAACCGTTAAGTTACGCTGGAAACACATTGATGGATATGGAATTCACTTTTAAAGATGGTAAAGTCGTAAAGGTTACTGCTGGCGAAGGTGAAGAAGTCTTGAAACAGTTAATCCAAACAGATGAAGGCGCTGCTCGTTTAGGCGAAGTCGCATTAGTACCTGATCCTTCTCCTATTTCTCAATCCGGTATCACTTTCTTCAATACTTTATTTGACGAAAATGCTTCTAACCACTTAGCATTAGGATCTGCTTACGCCTTTAGTTTAGTTGGCGGAACAGAAATGTCCGAAGATGAGTTAAAAGAAGCTGGCTTGAATCGTTCTAATGTTCACGTGGACTTCATGATTGGTTCAGATAAAATGGACGTTGACGGTATTCGTGAAGACGGCAGCACCGTTCCTATCTTCCGTAATGGCGATTGGGCTTAATACTTCACTCCATAAAGAGGACTCAGATAATATTTTAGTTATCTGAGTCCTCTTTACTTTTAAATAATACTAGACAAATTGAGCAAAGCGTGAGAAGATAACTATCGTATTGAATCGGTTCTATAGCTCAGCTGGATAGAGCAAACGTTTCCTAAACGTTAGGTCGGGAGTTCGAACCTCTCTAGGACCATGCCGTTTCACCCCCCTCTTACAGTTAGCTGTAAGAGGGTTTTTTTATAGATTAGTTGGCACTTATTGATGGATAGAAGTAACTTATGCAAAAATGAATAGAGCACAGTATTTGAGTTATTGTACTGGGCTCTGTTTTTCTACTGTACGGTGTTAAGTGCTATTGTGTGCACCTCGTTTTAGTCAAACGGACAAGATAGCGTGATAACACAGCCCACTTGTCTATTATTGATTCGAATACGCCCAGTTACCTGTCATTTGACTTTCACTTGTCCAACAATCTCTTGTTTTGGACAAGTGATATAAGAAACAAGAGAAACTTGTCCATTTCTATTCTAAAACGGATCATTTATTGACTATTCGTTTTTGAAAGCAAGGTCCAATATGTTAATAGGTAGCTGATGTTAGTCAAACGGACAAGATAGCGTGATACCACAGCCCACTTGTCTATTATTGATTCGAATACGCCCAGTTACCTGTCATTTGACTTTCACTTGTCCACCTATCTCTTGTTTTGGACAAGTGATATAAGAAATAAGAAAAACTTGTCCATTTCCATCCTAGAATGGAGTATTTAATGAGTATTCATTTTTGAAAGCAAGGTCCAATAAAGGAACAGGTAGCTGATGTTAGTCAAACGGACAAGATAGCAGGATACCATAGCCCACTTGTCTATTATTGATTCGAATATGCCCAGTTACCTGTCATTTGACTTTCACTTGTCCAACAATCTCTTGTTTTGGACAAGTGATATAAGAAACAAGAGAAACTTGTCCATTTCTATTCCAGAACGGATTATTTATTACAGACTATTCGTTTTTGAAAGCAAGGTCTTATAAATAAATAGGTAGCTGATGTTAGTCAAACGGACAAGATAGCGTGATACCACAGCCCACTTGTCTATTATTGATTCGAATACGCCCAGTTACCTGTCATTTGACTTTCACTTGTCCACCTATCTCTTGTTTTGGACAAGTGATATAAGAAATAAGAAAAACTTGTCCATTTCCATCCTAGAATGGAGTATTTAATGAGTATTCATTTTTGAAAGCAAGGTCCAATAAAGGAACAGGTAGCTGATGTTAGTCAAACGGACAAGATAGCAGGATACCATAGCCCACTTGTCTATTATTGATTCGAATATGCCCAGTTACCTGTCATTTGACTTTCACTTGTCCAACAATCTCTTGTTTTGGACAAGTGATATAAGAAACAAGAGAAACTTGTCCATTTCTATTCCAGAACGGATTATTTATTACAGACTATTCGTTTTTGAAAGCAAGGTCTTATAAATAAATAGGTAGCTGATGTTAGTCAAACGGACAAGATAGCGTGATACCACAGCCCACTTGTCTATTATTGATTAGAATACGCCCAGTTACCTGTCATTTGACTTTCACTTGTCCAACAATCTCTTGTTTTGGACAAGTGATATAAGAAACAAGAAAAACTTGTCGATTTCTATTCTAAAACGGATCATTTATTGACTATTCGTTTTTGAAAGCAAGGTCCAATAAAGGAACAGGTAGCTGATTTTAGTCAAACGGACAAGATAGCAGGATACCACAGCCCACTTGTCTATCATTGATTCGAATACGCCCAGCTACCTGTCATTTGACTTTCACTTGTCCAACAATCTCTTGTTTTGGACAAGTGATATAAGAAACAAGAGAAACTTGTCCATTTCCATCCTAGAATGGAGCATTTATTGACTATTCGTTTTTGAAAGCAAGGTCCAATAAATGAGTAAGCACAAATACTCGTATTGCATCTCTATATCCTCATATTTACTACTATGAACCTTTTCTATTTCAAACAAAAAAAAACCTCTTCACTTATCTTTAAGCAAAGAGGTTTCGATTTATCCTATTTTATTTTTTATTCACTTTTTTGTTCGGCACAATTATACATCATAAATCCAGCGATTGTTAGAATAATCCCTATGATTAAAGTAATGGGTTGGTAACTATCTGCATTGGCCAATCCTAGAATAAGAGCGACAAATCCTACCACCATAATAAACAAACCGTTTTTAAGCATTTTGCTCATCCTCACCTGTTTAGTTTATCTCTTACTCTATTGTCCTGGAAAACGCTTACTTAGTCAATCAATTATCTATTTCTTTCATTTAATTTTAACATTCTTTTAACAAAACAAATCCCTCTAAAAGAATAGCTCTTTAAAGGGATTTTTCTTTATCTATTTTTTTTAATCGATCGCTACACCAGCCATTTTTTTATAAACATCTACTACTTCTGATGCCATATCACGAAAAGTGATGGCGTTCATCAGATGGTCTTGACCATGAATCAACAACAAACTCAATTCAGCTTTTTCTCCTGATGCTTCTGCCGTTAACATAGACGTCTGTGAATGATGTGCCTCTACAAGACCTTTATCAGAATCTTTTAATTTTTGGTCAGCTAATTCAAAATCTGATACCTTAGCGGCATGAATAGCCTCCATTGCATCACTTTTAGCATTTCCTCCATTAATAATTAGTCCCATAATTAATTGTAAATTTTCTTGGTTTTCCAATCGATAACTTCCTTTCACTACTTGTTCTTTATGTTTATTTAATCAATCTTAAAGCTTGATCTAATACTTTTGCGCCATCCATCATGCCGTAATCTTGCATGTTGATGACTTCTAATGGAATGTCTTTGCCTGCTAATTTTTTCTCAAATTGAGCTTTCATAAAGCGTACTTGAGGTCCTAATAATAAAACATCTACATTTTTTGATTCAATGTTATTATCTGCATCTGATGCTGATACTGCAAAAATCTCAGAATCAATTCCTCTTTCTGCAGCTACTTTTTCCATTTTAGACACTAATAAACTTGTACTCATACCTGCTGAACAAACTAACATAATTGTTTTCTTTGACATGTATTATCACTCCATCTCATTTTTTTGTTCCTACACCTTATACAATGCAAATAGCGTGCCAACTTTATATTTAATGAAATCGTTATCTGTCAACGCTTTCTTATGATTCGAATAGATACACACTAACAAAAAAACCTACACAGTAGTCTTTACTGTGTAGGTTTTCTATTTGCTTTAGTTTGTTAGTTGATTTTCTACAATCATTTGAATTAAATAAGCTTGTTCATTTTGTGGAATAACCAACTCGTATTCTTCTTCTAATGGAGTGAGTAGTTGAGTCAACTTTTCTACAACAAGTGGGTGTTTCATCAAGTAGTTTTCTTTATCTGGAAAAGCTAGTTCTTCTTTGCCACTTTTAATGCTTTCCATTAGAAAAGCTATATGCAAAATAAGGCCTACTTTTACTTCTACTGGTAAAACTAAACAAAGGTCTACTTCTAATTGCTGAATAACTTGTTGCAAGTTTCCTACTAGTCGACTGACAGAACCGACTTCTTTCAATGTTCCAGTCAAGGTTTGGCTTATCTTATCCAAAGGCCATTCCTCTACTTGATTTTTTATTTCTACCATTTTTTCCCTATCAAAGGCTTCATAGGCCGTATAATAGGGAATGTTTTGATGGTCCACTGGAACGGTTCCAATAATCGCTTTGATTGCATACTGCTCAGTCAATTGATCTATTTGCTGTTTCATTTTTTGCAACTGTAAGAACTGCAAAGGAATAATGGTCATATGTGTTGTGTCCATGACCTTTTTTAATCGGTCTTCTACTCTCTTTGCTACTCCTTCACCAGTAAAACAAGAGACAATGATTGCTGATTGTTTTTCTTTTTGAGGCGCTTTACTAGTGGTTTCCTCCGGAGTCATTGCCATACGACAATTTTCATAAATATCTTCTAATTGTCTCCCAATACTGGCCATGCGGATTGCTTCTAAGACAATGGGTGTACTCGTCATCGAAATCGTTCGAACATCTAATCTTAACTCTTGTGCGAGCATGCCGCCAAAAGCATTCAAAGAGCCCATATCGGTTAGCAACAATAAGCCATGTTCATAGAGGGCTTTATTGGCTACAATTGCTTGTCTAACTGTTTCATACATCTCTTTTACTTTAACGGTCAGTGGCATATTAAGTGCTACACCTACTTTTGTATCCAGTAAGTCTTGCGCCGTTTCAAGCATGCTACTAGCCGTTGATTTCCCATGCATGATGACCACTACACCCACTTGATTCGCTGCTGTTTTTTCAGGTTCTTGTGCTTCTAGTGTCAGGAACATCGTGATAAAACCAATCTCATCAAATGGAATGTCAATCCCGAATTGCTGTTCAATCATCGCTGATAAATCAATCGCTACTTGAAATTCTTTTGAATAGTTTTTTCGGACACTATTTAAATCCGGGTGCACAATAGACCGTTTTTCTTTAATACGTTCAATCGCACTTTGCAAGTGTAATGAAAAAGCAAATCGTGATTTTGAATGATAGGTTCGCTCAAGTTTTTTTTCTGCAAAATCGTACAATTTTTCTGTTACTTTTCGAATATCTATTGGAACGAGTTCTTGATGGATATCTGATAGTGATAATTTTTCTAGGTAATCATTAAAATAGTGTGGCAAGTTATTTTGAATAAACCCTTCTAATTCAACCTCTTTTAATAAACCCACTTTTAAGGCTTCTTCAACACGTTCTTCAATGGCATTGTAGACACTCATGTCTGATTCTAAATTTTCATTGATGGCTGTCTTTTGACTGGTTGGAACATAAGAAAAATGTGTTTGGTGGCGATCAACTAATTGGTTGAGCCTTTCGGGTGCTTCTTTGACTAGCAACAACCCTTTTTGGACAGCTAAAGGCAAATCTTGTTGGGTACTTTTCAAGTAATCCGTTTGATGTGTTCGGTAATGTAAAAAAGCTTTCGCGCAGACTAATTTCAAATCCCGTTGGACTTGGCCAATGTTGGCTTTAGCCGGGTAAAGCATAAAGGCCACTAATACTTCTCGCTCGATAACAATTTTTTGATTTAATCGTTGTGCTTCTTGTTGCAAGAAAGCGGCTACTAATTCATAACGCTCTTCAATGGTCCGTTCTGCTAAAGACGGCATTGTAATTGTCATCGGGATCCGGCGATTGAAAGTATCCAATAAGACTTCCGGATTTTCGGTCGTTGCGCCAATGATTTGAACACTTGCTGTTCGAGTCTGGCTGCTTTCACCTAAAGGACGATAGACGCCTTTATCGATAAACGTAAACAACATCTCTTGGCCTTCTGGGGGTAGTCTATGGATTTCATCAAGAAATAAAATCCCACCATCGGCTTGATGCATTAAACCTGTTCGATCTTCAGTTGCCCCAGTATAAGAGCCTTTTTTCACACCGAAGATATGGCCAAATAATAATTGTGGATTTTGCGCATAATCTGCACAGTTAAAGGAAACAAAAGGCGCATCTTGTGATAGCACTTGAGATTCTAGTGCAAATTGATACATGCATTCAGCAAATAACGTCTTACCTGTACCGGTTTCACCGAAGATAATCGTATGCAATCCTCTTGGTGGATATAAAATAGCTGCTTTAGCCTGTTGAATCATCACTTTCAAAGAAGCATTGTAGCCAACTAATTTAGTAAAAGCTTCTTGTTCAGCAGTTAATTCGGGTAAAGCAGGACTGAGTGTTCTAGCTTGATATAAGACCGGTCTCCCGGTTCTTTTTTCAATGTGCCCTTCTTTATGTAAGTCATTTAAATAACGACTGACGTTGGCACGATCCAGCTCCATTGCTAAAGCAATCTCTTTCGCTGACAAGGGCGCGGCTTGTTTGACTAGATAGGTTAGAATATCTTTTTTACGCGAAAGCATCTTCTTCCTCCTTCATTGAAACCGGATACGTTACTCTTAGTGAAAAGTAGCGGATAAACGTATCCCGCTACTTTTGTTTTAATGCTATTTTTTCTTTATAAAAAGTCTTTTTATTCTTTTTTAGGCTTGCGAGCCCCTTTATTTTTATTGGGTTTCTTTTTGTGTTTTTTCTTTTTATCCAGTCCAACTGGTTGTTCAGTTTGACTATCCTTTGTTACAGACAAAAGACTTGGAGCTTTTGACTTTTTAGGTGTCTCTCTTTTTTCTTTTGTTTTTATTTTCTTTGCTTTGCCTTTTTGTTTGGTTTTTGCTTCTAATGCTGTTGATTCTTCAATCTCTGGACGTTCTGTAACCAATTCTCCAGCGTAAAGGTACAGCGGTGTAATGGTTATTTCTAAGGCTGCAATGATTTTTTTAAATTCACGGCGTTCACGGTCATTAACAAGCGTTAAGACTGTTCCTGTTTGTCCCATACGCGCGGTTCTACCTGAGCGGTGAATGTAGCTTTCTTTACTCATTGGCAAATCGTATTGAATCACATAAGGCAACCCTCTGATATCTAGGCCTCGTGACGCTACATCGGTCGTTAACAGCAGGTCGACTTTTCCATCTCTAAATTGTTGTAAAGCATGTTGTCTTTCTGTTTTGTATTTCTCTGAATGCAATACAGCAACCGAAATACCTTCGTATTGTAATTTTTCAAAAGCTTGCGTGAGATTGGCAACATTGTTGACAAAAATTAACGCCTTAAAGCCTTCCATTCGTGTTAAACGACGAATAATTTCGACTCGTTTTCGAGTTGGTGTTTCAATATACGCGTGCAAGACTTTGCCTTTAGATTCATCTTCTTCCGTTACATCAATCCATTCAGGATCTACATTAAACCATTTAGCCAAGTCTTCCATTAACTCATTACTTGTTGCTGAGAAAAAGCCCATTTGGCGTTCTCCTGGAATTTTGCTCATCAATTGGCGAACTGTTTTTAATTGTTCTTGTTCCAATAATTGATCGGCTTCATCTAAGATAACTGTTTTTACTTGATGCAGTTTTAGTTTTTTGGTTTCGGCAATTTCAAGAATTCGCCCTGTTGTTCCGACAATAATCTCAGGTTTCTTTTTTAAATTGTCAATTTGTCTAACTTTATTGGCTCCACCAATAATCGTTTGAACTTCTAAGCCTAATTGGCTGCTCCATTCTTTTACAACAGAAGCTACTTGAACAGCTAATTCTTGTGAAGGCGTCAATATCAGTAATTGAACACCGGCTTTAGGTTCGATTTGTTCTAAAGAAGGTAATGTATAGGCGACTGTTTTCCCTGTTCCAGTAGGCGATATTCCAACCACATCACGGCCAGCTTTCATTAAGTCATAGACGCTATTTTGAATAGCTGATGGAGTTGTGTAGTCTAATTCTGCCCAGTATTCTTGTAACTCTGGTGCTATTTTTTCATTCATCATTATCATTTCCTCGTTTCTTTATCCCCGCTCTTATACACCGCGTCACTGCTTATCATACCAAAAAAACCGCTAAAGCTAAAGTCGCTCAACGGATTTTCACTAAATAAAAAAGACCTTGCTTCACTTAGTGATATAGTGACCCCAAAAAGTTGGACTTTATTTAGAGTAGAGAAATCTACTCTATTTTTTTGCTTTTAAGCTACTAGAGAAGGAGAGAAATGATGTTCCCGATAATGAACTGGGCTCATCCAATTTAACTTCTCTTTTATGCGATCGTGATTATAATAGTGAATATATTTGATGATTTCTTGTTCCAGCTCTCTATAACTATGAAAAACATTTCCATAATACATTTCCTGTTTTAGTAGTCCAAAGAAATTTTCTATTGGAGAATTATCAAGACAATTCCCTTTTCTAGACATACTTTGGAATATATTATCTTTTCTCAGCTCAGCGCCGTAGGCCTTCATTTGGTATGCCCAACCCTGATCAGAATGGAAAGTTCGTCTAAATGGACACTTTTCAGTTGCTTTAATAGCATCGGCTAAAGCCTCCATAATAGTGATACCATTCGGTTGTTTTGTGATTTTATAGCTGACTATCTCCTTATTATACATGTCCATAAAAGGATCAAGGTATAATTTTTTTATCTGCAGATTCCCAGATGGATCATTTTCGTAATACTTAAATTCTGTTGTATCCGTCGTTATCTTTTGATAGGGGATAGTTGTATCAAATCTGCGGCTGATACGATTAGGAGTAACTTTTCCAACCGTTCCTTTGTAGGAGCTATACTTACGTGATTTACGAGAAAAAGAAGTAACTTGTAAGTTTAGTTCCTGCATAATGCGTTGAATTCTCTTTTTATTTACAACGAAACCACGATTTCTTAATTCTGCCTTTATACGACGGTAACCGTAATCTTTGTGTTGGTCCCGTATTTCTAATATAAGTTGCTTTAACTCTGTATCTGGATCCTTCTGTTTAAAACGTTTTTGCCAATACATGTAGGTTGATTTAGGATAATCAATAGTCATTAAGATATCTTTTAATTGGAATTTTTCTCGGAGTCTGTAGATAATTTTTGCAGTTGGTTCGTTTGATTTTGGTTTTCCTCGGTCTGCAGACTCCGCAATTCTTTTAAAAAAGCATTTTGAATTTCTAAAGATAATACTTGATTCTCAAGCTCTTTGATCCGTTCTGAATTTTTATCAGTAGATTTAATAGGGCTGTTTTTATTTAGTTGGTTAGTGTTTTTATTTTTCATTTTAGCCGGACGTCCCTTCGGTTTTGAGAGTCCTTCAATGCCTTCGGCATGAAATGCCCTTACCCAATTAGCGATTAAGGATGGGTTGTTTATCTTGAGCTTCAATGCAAGCTGCTGATAGGACATCTCAGTAGTTAGATACAACTCTATCGTATCTATCTTGAATTGAACAGAATAATGATTGTCTTTTTTACTTCTGATTAGCCCATCCTCACCGAATTGTCTATAATTAGCGACCCATATTTTGAGTTGGGATCCACTTTTTCCTGGGATACCATATTTTTTAGCCAAAAACTTGTATCCACCAGCTCCATCTAAATAACTCTTAACAACCGTTAGCTTAAATTCGAAACTATATTTTGCCATACAAAAAACCCCCTAAGTTTAGATTTTCCAGGTCTAACTTTCGGGGGTCGGCTCATGATAAGAAATAAAGCTTTACTTCCTATGATAAGTGTTACTGAGTCTTTTTTAGTCGATTTATTTTTCTTGGTCTGCTTCGTAAACAATGCCTGCATCTATACGCAAAGATGTTAATAAGATATTAACTTGGCGGCTTAACTCTTGCCAGTCCGCGTAATCTTTTAAGGCTTCTTTGTCTGTAGGGTTGTTGATGACTTTAGCAAAAGCCTCGGCTTCTTCCATCATCGGTGCTTGGGTAATCGGTTGCGAAATAGTTTCTTTTAGATTCGTCTTGCGGTCAACCCGTTCGATACACGCAATATCTGAAACACCATCTAATAAGAGGGTTTCATCTAAACCATAAATTTCAGATGGCAAATAAGAATTAGCAATCTTACCAGTTTGAATAGTGACATCAAAGGTATCGTAACGCAAAATAACGGTTCCTTTACCGTCTACGCCTGTTGCTAATTTTGTGCAGAAATACTGGCTTGATTTTGGCACACCAAACCATGATAATGCTGCATAAAGAGGGTAAACACCTAAATCAGCTAACGCTCCACCTGAGAACTTCAATGAAAAGATATTTGGCTCTTTGCCAGCTAGGACTTGATCATAACGAGAAGAATACTTCATATACATTAAGCTAGCCCCTTGAACATGGCTGATTTTTTGAATGTTATCTTTAACCAGCTTAAAATTTTCTTCATGAATGTGACGAGCTGCTTCAAACAAGAAAACCTTATTTTCATTGGCTACTTTCACAGCAGCTTCCCATTCTCTCGGATTAGAAAACATCGGCTTTTCAACAATGACATGTTTACCTGCTTTCATTAATGCCATCGCTTGTTCGAAATGCAAGCTATTAGGTGAGGCAATGTAAACAACATCTAAGTCTGGGTGGTTAGCATATGACGCTAGGTCTGTTTCAAAAACAGTTGCTCCATAAGGTTCGCCGAATGCTTTAGCCTTTTCAACGGTTCTTGAATAGACGCCAGTCATTGTATATAATCCTGTTTTAATTGCACCATCAATAAACTGATTGGTAATCCAATTTGTTCCAATAATTCCTAAACGCAATGTCATCGCTAGTCTCCTCCAAGTAGATTAAGAACATCTCTTTATTTTTTTCTGATTTACCTTTAACTATAAAGTAATCATTATTCTGACTTTATCATAACAAATTTTAATTCATTTAGAAAGACTGATCTTCTTAATGACTATTTCTTTAAAGTTAAACGGATCATCTTTTTTTATTGGCTATTACTGCATCTTGATTCTTTTTTTATAAAAAACTGAATGGGAGTGAGGTCAGTCTAAAAAGAAAGAAGACAAGCACGAGGCTTATCTTCTTTCTATGATTAAAACAGACCATTATTAGCCATTAAATTTTCTACGGTTTTTGCGTTCTAACGTTCCTGGTATATTGTCTCTTAATCGTTGCTTCCTACCTTGTTTCATATCTAAATCATTTAAAAAGTCCATATCTTCATTATCTAAAAAGAAATCAAAGATGTCTCCGTTTTCTCTAATCCGTTCTTTATGACTCGATTTTGGAATCGGGATAGTCCCTCTTTGAACTGCCCAGCGCAAAGCAATTTGTTCTGGTGTCTTGTTGTGTTTCTTAGCCAATGTCATCGTTCTATTTTCTTTACTAATGTTGCCTTTTTTGATTGGACTATAAGCCATTGAAACGATATTTTCGCTATTACAATAGTCGTTTGTATCTTGACCACTATGGCCTGGATACATTTCAAATTGATTGGTTGCTGGTCTTACTTTAACTTCTTCTAATAACGTTGCTAGGTTTTTATGGTTAAAGTTGCAGACGCCGATTGAACGTGCACGTCCTGATTCATAGATAGATTCTAAAGCGCGCCATGTATCTAAGTTTACGTCATCATCTTTATCTGGCCAATGGATTAGTAACAAGTCAACATATTTTTGATTTAATCGATTTAAACTTTGATCAAAAGACTGGATGGCATTGTCAAACCCCATATCGGTTTTCCATATTTTAGTTGTAACAAAAATTTCATCACGCGAAACACCGGCATTGATTGCACGATTAATGCCTTTTCCAACATCCTCTTCATTATCATAAACAGAAGCTGTGTCAATCAAACGATACCCATTATTGATGGCATAGAATACAGCATCTTCTGCTTCTATCCCCATCATTCCACTTGTTCCCAATCCAATTCCTGGAATGGTATAACCATTATTTAACGGTGTTCTGTCTAATAAGCTTTCAACCATAATGATCACTCTCCTCTTCATTCTACCTACAGTTTAACGAACTATAGGTAAAATTTCAAAAGAAAACCCTTGCAAAAATAAAAAAATCCTATTTCTTTTTTTAGAAACAGGATTTTAGTAACGAATGGTCCTATGAGATTAATCTAATACGATAACTACTATTTCAGGGCGATTATTGATACGAAAAGGGAACGTTGAATTTCCAATCCCTCGACTAACAATCATCCTGTTGCCTGGCATTTCTGGGTAGTAATAAACGCCATCTGTGTATTTAGGAAAGCGGCCTTGTCCAGGGGAAAAGAGTCCTCCTATAAAAGGTAGTCTAATTTGCCCGCCATGTGCATGTCCACTTAGAATCAAGTCCGGTACTCGGGTTAAATCCATTAAATAGTCTTCAAATAATTCTGGGTGATGTGCTAGTAATATTTTAGGCTGATTTTGCATCTCTTTAGTCAAGGCGATACTTTTGAGAATGGGTCTTGGTGTACTATCAAAGTCTTCTTTTTCAGATAAACCCATTAAAAGGAATCCGTCTTCTTCAAATGGAATCCACTCAGCCTCATCAATCAAGACTCTTACATTAGCTGTTGTTAAAGCATCTTCCCACTCTTTTAAGTATCCACCTTTTGCATCGTGATTTCCGCTCACAGCGTAAGTCGGCGCAATGTGAACGAGTGACTGAGCTAATTTTTGTAAAGTCTCTCTTTTAAATTCTCCTCTTACATCAATAAGATCGCCCGTCAAGACAATCAAATCAGGTTTTTCTAAGGCTACTTTTTTTATAAGTTGCGATAGCAATACGCCTTGTCTAGGGATATGGATATCCGAAAGCTGGATAATTTTTTTACCTTTAATTCCTTTACCTGAGTTTGGCAATTTAATATGAAACTGTTTCACTTGAAGCCATTTATTTTGAGTAAGCAAATAGAGCCCCAATAAAATAATTAATCCTACTATAATAAATGCATTAGTCCATCCCGACATAAAAAATTCCTCCACGTATTAAAACTTTTTACTGTTCTTATTTAAATAAAACTTCTTTTTTACTCTTTTTACTTTGAGTAATTTCTTGTACCTTTATTTTACCATAGATTCAAACGGAAAGCGGTTTTATTAGTTTTATGTTATACTGAAAAGGAGGTGATCAGATATGGATAACCAAAAAACGGGTAAAGAAGATAACCAGCCCTTGCTTGATACCGCTTCATTAAAAACGTATATCAATGACGAGAATTTAAATGATTTGCCAAAAGAAGATCGTGATAGAAAATCTAAAGAAGAGCCTAAATCAGAGGACTTCGAACCTTTTAAAGATCCGGCACATTTAAAACGACTCAAAAAAGATACCCCAACTGAAGATAAAAACTAATAGTATACAAAACTACCCACACTTGATAACTCAAATGTGGGTGGTTTTCATTTAAATTGGTTTACAGACAGGAAGATAACATCTTTTCTAGCTCCCTTTTCAAATAAACTGTCTTTAATCTGTTTTACCCATTTATTCATGCTATTATGTACCTGTTTTTTCTATTTTTTTCTTGATTGTATTCCTTTTTAAAAGAATGAATACAATCAAGAAAAAACCAATCAAACAACTCAATCTATTCAGATAACTCTACTCTTCATTTAATGATTGCACCTCTTTTAAGGCTTTATCGCGTATGCGTTTATCTTTATCTGCCTTATTTTTTTCTATTTGAGAAAATAGACTTACTTCTTTTTCCAATTGATTAGCTGTCAGATTTGGGCGAATCAGATGAAGAGTCTTCGAGGTCTGATAAGCGTTCATTAAACCGTATACGAGTCTTTCTTTTGTTGATTTTCTTTTTTTATAAGCATAGATAATCCCTGCACAACCGGCTTCGTTCAATCCCCAGTTGTAATTTTTATTTACGCTACCCTTATTTAAATAATGATAAATTTTCTCTTTATCGGTTCTCAGGACAATTTGTTCATTATTTTTAGTAACAGCCACACTTTTCAGCCCAAATGTTAACCATTTTAAAGCCACTTTTTCCATTTCTTCTTTTGAATTTACCGGTATTTTAAAGAAGGCTTCTGATTCATTGTATTTTACGATAAATAAATCGACACTTTTTAGATTAGCTGGTAAATTTTTCATTTTTAAGACACTCGCTGAAATTAAAATAAGCGGAATTTGATAGGTGGTTTTAAAAGAGACTAAGAACTCTAAAGTTTCTTTAGGAAGATTCAAATCTGCTACTAAATATTCCGCTTCTTTCAATAAACCAAGATATTTACTTAGCCATTCAGGAGTCATGTATTGGTAGATATCCATATCTGTCAAGCTGAATTCGATAGCCCCTTTTGGATTTAACACTTCAACAAACACACCCGTTGATTCATTTTCAATTGTATCAACTTGGGAAACATCCATAAAGTGTTCAGAATATTCTTTAATCAATTGCCAATGAGGATCATTTCCAACAATCGAAAGCAACGTCGATTCAATCCCGAGTCTCCCTAAATTTTCTGCAACATTTCGGGCACAACCCCCAACTGAAAAACGCTCTTTTACATCATTGGTTATTCTCATCGCTAGTGGATTAGTCAATAGGTAACGTCTATCTATATTGGCAGCCCCAATACAAATAACGGGTTTTTTTTCAACTAAAATATAAGCTTTTCCGACAAGGTAGTCTTTTTTTACTAATCCTGAAATTAGATTGGCAATGGATGATCGTGACAACCCTATTTCATCAGCTAGTTGTTGTTGACTAATATAAGGATTTATTTTAATAGCGGCTAGTATTTCCTTTTCTTTCTCATTTAAATTCATTTTTTCACCTCTTCCTCAATAGAAACTTCGTATGTTTAATTAATATAGTAGCCTGTTTTTGTATCTTCTGTCAATTAAAAAGAAGAACAGATTTTTTCAACTTTTTTATTGAGTTATTTGTTAAAATAGTCCTCTTGTATTATTGACATCCAAAGTAAATAAAACACCGTTTCCTGGCTTTTCTATCTCCATGGCATGGCTAATGGATGCAACGATTGCATCGGTTGTTTGTGACTCTGTTAAAATTAAGACAATTTCTTTTTCCGGCTCAATATCCATTGAAAATAACTTGCTGCTTTCATGACTTCCTGCTCCTCGACCACTAATCACAGTGCCTCCTTGAGAACCTGCTGCAACAGCTGCTGCGATAACATCTTCAGCTTCGCCAGAATCTACAATTGTAAAAATAGCTTGGTACATAACTTGATCAACCTTTCTGCTGATTGCATTTTGTGAATAGACACAATTTTTATTGCCTAAAAGATTCGCAATTGGAACTGTAAATACTATCCCTTGATTGCGTTTATCTAAGTGCAGTAATTTAGTGAAATTTTCTAGCGCGCCTTTTACAACTTCTCTATCAGCAGCTAGAATAACGATTTCTTTGCGAACATCATCTAAACCTAATAACTTAAGAAGATTATTGTTAATCGTGCCTTGACCATAAAAAATGGTGCCTCCAGAGATTCCATTTTGCTTACCTATTTTTAATACTTTACTGCCTTTACCAACAGTAACGATGACACACATAATTTCATAGTCCATACCAAGAATAACGTTATTTTTTAGTTCCATTTTTTTGGAGTCCACCCTTTCCAGATTTAAACTTAAAGATTAATCCGACTAATTGTAGTGTGATAATAGGCATCATGGCTACCATTGCAATCATGCCAAAGCCATCCATCAATACATCTGCTCCTTCTATTGCCTCAGCTGCCCCTTGAACGAAGGCTAAAATAAAAGTCGCTGTCATTGGACCTGAAGCAACACCACCAGCATCAAAAGCCATCCCGACAAACATTTTTGGTATCACATACATCAAGCCAATAGCTAGAATGTACCCTGGTAAGAGCATATGCCAGAGCAATAGTCCTGGAATTAAGATACGGATCATTGATAATAGTACTGCTAATCCAACACCTAGTGATAAAGCTAAAAGAATGATTTTCCGTTTAACATAGCCTTGGGTTACATCCTCAATTTGGTGTGTTAAGACGTACACAGCCGGTTCTGCTAGGATTGTCACCAATCCTAAAACAAAAGAAATTAAGAGTAAATAAACCGTGCTATCAAGCGATGCGAGGGTATAACCGATGACACTACCCACCTCCATAAAGCCTGCATTTACTCCTACTAAAAATAAAACAAGTCCAATAAAAACATAGACAACACCTTTTAATATTTTCGCTAGTTTCTTTTTAGACAGTTTTAAAAAGAACCATTGATAGCCCATAAAAATAGCTAAAATTGGAAATAAAGCTAAGAAGATTTCTTTTGAAATCGTTGGAATGGTTGTCAGAAATGATTGAAGAATAGACGTTGTTCCATTGGCATTAACATCTAACGCTCCTTGGATATTCTTTTCTCCACCAAAAATATTCATTAGCATCACGGCCATAATGGCCCCAGACGAAGCAATTCCTACCAATCCGAAACTATCTTCTTTAGACGTTTTGCCAGCTTTTTTTAAAGATGAAATACCTAAGGCGAGTGCCAACATGAATGGAACGGTCAAAGCTCCCGTTGTAGCACCTGAGGCATCAAACGCAATCGATAAGAATTCATTGGATGTGAATAAGGATAAAATAAAAATAACTAGATAAATACCTGTCAGTAGTTTGTATAAAGGAAAGTTAAATACAATTCTAAGTAAACCAATTGTGACCATTAGTGCGACTCCTAGTGAGACATTTAACAAAATACTGGTGCTCGAAATCACTCCACCAGTTACCTCAGCAATTTGATTGCCCAAGATATGCAAATCCGGTTCTGCTATTGAAATAAAAAATCCAAGCGCTAAGCCAGCAATGACGACAACCCAAATTTTATTGCTTTTTGCTACCCCTTTACCTAATTTAGAGCCTATCGGTATGATTCCAATATCTGTTCCCAATAAGAAAATGGCTAACCCCGCCACAATACATAAAGCTCCTAATAAAAACTTGATTAATAAGTTTATTTCTAAAGGTGCAATGGTTAAATGTAAAATAAAAACAATCACGACAATGGGTAAAACAGCCAGTAAGACTTCTTTAAATTTCTCCGTTAAACGATTCAAATGAAACACAATCCCTTTCTTTTTACTTTTCATTTTTTATTCTTTATTCATGTACGATAATTTATCCTATCTAGTTCATTGTTCTTTTCTCATGAACCTAATAATAAGGAATTTTTTTATTTTTTAAATAAGGACGGCTTCGTTAGCTCGTTAACCTAAGTTTTCAATGAAATGGATTAAGTCTTTTTTATTTCAAAATTAGCCTGTTTATCTTTTCACTCTGAGCTTATAGTGTATCATACTCCCTCATTTAACAGACTAGAAACGTCTTTTCTACTAAATTGAAAGGGCTCTTCTAAGAATTTTTTTATTGCCATTAAAAAATAAGCCTGATTTTCAGTTACGAGAACCAGGCTTATCGTCTTAGTGGAAAAGGTAAAAACTTATTCTTTTTGTTCTTTTTCTACTTTTGTTTCTACTTTTTCAAGTTGACGTTTGGCGAAGTCGCGACCACCGATACCAAAAGAAAGGGCAAACGCAACTGAAAGTCCTCCAAGAATCAATAAGAATGCGTAATTAACAATACTTGTCGCAAATTTCAATTGATCTAATCCCATGAAGACGGCCATTACAATTAAAATATACTTGATGACATTACCTGACATACGACTCCCCGTTGTCTGAGTAATAAAGTTACCCAGTAATGTTCCACCAATTAAACCAATTCCTAAAATAATCAAGGCACTAAGCACAAGTGGCAAGTAAGCAATAACTGCTGTACCAATAGTATTTAACACTTCTAAGTTCAAGACATTCAAAGCTTCAACCACAAAGAATACAACTAAAACAACTTGGATAATTTGACCAATTACTTTAGCTAAATCAACTGATGGCATCATTGAGCCAGGTGTTTTAAGGTATTTGTTTAATTTGTTGATTCCTGTTCCTAGCAACAAGCCAGAAATTAAATCTCCAACAAATTTAGCTAATACGATACCTACGCCAATTAAAATAACGGCTACGATTACGTTTGGAATCGCTGCTAACACTTGATTTAACACCATAATAATGGGCTCTGAAATACTTTCTATATTCAATGTTTCAAGTGCTACAGTAATAATAGGTACAAGAATAATAATGTAAACGACATTTGCTAATACTTTGGCGATTGTCATTTTTTGTGAGACAGAAGGTGTTGCGCTATCAGTAACTTCTTCGGAACTCGTCATTTTAGCAATCCATTTATCAATATTTAACGTAATTAATAAATTGTAAACCAAATTTTTAACAAAACGCCCAATGAAAATCCCAAAGGCTAAGATAACTGCTGCTGCAAATAAGTTTGGTATAAAGGATAATACTGAATCAAACATATTTGTAATTGGCGAGGCAATCGCGTTTAATCCTAGCATGCTTAAGATACCTGGGATAAAAATTAGCCAAACTAAGTAATAAAGCACATTACTAATGGAGTCAATGGTACTGGCGGCCTGTTCGTTTGTATTCGTCAACCCCCATTTTGTCAATAAACGATTAAATCCTACTGCTTTCAAGCCTTTTTGTGATCCCTTACGTACTGCGATAGCAATGATCCAAGCTAATACTACTAGTGCAATTGCTCCTAATAATGTGGGTAAGAAACCCATAAACGAATTAAAACCTGTACTAATTGAATTTGTAAAGTTATTCATCTGCAATCTCTCCTTTTTTTTATATTTTGTGAACTCTTTATGACATTCAGTATAACCTATCTCTAATCATTTTAAAAATAATAACCCTTTTTTAAGCTTTTTTCTTTTGTTTTTATTTAAATTTACGTTAGATTTGCTGTACTGTTTAGTGATGAAAAAGAATTTTTTCTGATTCTGCCTATTTGTAAGGAGCTGAAAGAGCCAGACATTGACTTACTATCAAGAGATTGCTATCTTTGTTAATGAAACTCTTTTTAGAGTAAGGTAACTTTTAATAGAGTATAAGAAAAAAAGATTAGAAAGAAGGAAAGACATGCCTCAAAAAAATAAGCTCGAAACAGATAAAATTTCTTCCTTATTGGTAGAATTTTCAATTCCAGCTGTCATCGGGATGTTCGTTAACGCTGTCTATAACATCGTCGACCGAATCTTCATTGGGAATGCTCCCGATCTTGGTTCGCTAGGCTTAGCAGCTGTTTCTATCACCTACCCTATTACTTTAGTTATGATCGCATTTGGCCTATTAGTGGGAGTGGGCGGAGCCACTCGTTTTTCTATTAGCTTAGGTAAGAAAGAGACAACCAAAGCGCAACATTATTTAGGAAATGGTATCAGTTTGGCCATTATTGCTGGTTTATCGTTTACCATTATAGGGAATATCTTTTTAGAACCCATTTTAAGAAACATTGGGGCTAGTGATGCTGTTTTACCTTTTGCTTCTGAGTATCTTAGTATTATTTTATTCGGTGGGGTCTTCCAGTCTCTAGCGATGACGATGAATAACTTTGCTAGAGCAGATGGCAATCCTCGTATTTCAATGATCAGCATGATGATTGGTGCTGGTTTTAATATTATCTTTGACTACATCCTCATCATGCAGTTGGGTTGGGGTATGAAAGGGGCAGCTTATGCAACAATCGGTGGTCAATTCCTATCTGTCGTGTGGCAATTAGCTTATTTCACTGGAAAACGCAGCAATGTTCGGTTAACTTTAGCTAATATGAAGTTAAAACTTACTTACGTAAAAGAAATTTTAACGACTGGTATTCCAGCTTTCTTGCTTCAAATTGCTAATAGTATTTTAAATATTATTATTAACGCAACATTGGTTAAATACGGTGGTGACGTAGCTATTTCGGTAGCCGGTATCATCACGAGCTCAACCACGTTAATTATTATGCTGATTTCTGGTATCATTCAAGGATTGCAACCTATCATCAGTTACAACACTGGAGCGGGTCGTGTTGATCGAGTCAAACAAGCTCTTAAACTAGCTAGTATCGCTGCTTTTATTATTACAACCACCGGATTCTTAGGCATTCAGCTTTTCCCAGAGTTTGTTGTGAGTCTGTTTAATCAAGAAACAGCTGTCGTCTCTTTAGGCGTTAAGGCTATCCGTATTTGGACCCTTGGTTTCCCATTAGTTGGTCTTCAAATTGTTTGGTCTAACTATTTCCAAGCTATCGGAGAAGTTCGCTTAGCTAGTTTCTTAAATCTCGCTCGTCAATTAATCTTCCTTACTCCACTTCTGTTAATTTTTTCTTCCCTATTTGGTCTATACGGCGTTTATGCCGCTGTTCCAGTAGCAGATGTTATCGCATTTTTTGTTTCGTTCTATTTTATCAACAAAAAATTGCCTCGTTCAAGAAAAAAACTACTCTAATTGGATAAATAGTCAAAATAATTTAAGGTTTCATTGAATAATTAAGTTGTGTGTATTATCATTAAGACGCTAGCTAAAGAGATTCGTTCAAAAAATGAAAACGATAGTGAGGGAAAAAATGATGTATAAAATACTTGCTCTTGATGTCAATGGTACCTTATTAACCGATCAGAAAGAATTAACAACTGAAGTCATTAACGCAATTAGAAAAGCCCACCAAGCCGGTGTTAAAATTGTGCTTTGTACTGAACGATCTTATGATGGCGTTGTTAAAGTTGCTCACGATATAGGAAATCAATTTATTGATTATGCTGTTTGTTTTAACGGTGCGTTAGTAAAAGAAGCTAGAACACATACCACTCTTTCGCGGGTAAATCTAACAAAAGAAGACTTATCTTATTTGTATCTATTGAGCGAGCGTGTTGGCTGTTCTGTTCATTTTGACGATGAGCACTCAATCTATACACCCAACCAACACATTGGCAAATATACGATACAAGAAGCTTATTTCAACAATACGCCTTTGTATTACCGCAATATTTATGACCTTCCTGAAAATTTTGTGCCTTCAAAAGCTATTTTTAGTGGAGAAAAATTTAAATTGGATCACTTTATTAACCAACTACCAAAAGAATTCTTTTCAAGGTTTTATGCTGCTAAGAGCGGCCCAAACTTTTTTGAAATTTTAAATAGTACAGCAAGTAAAGGTAATGCACTCCATTCTTTGTGTGAACGTTTGGATATTGACCAGCAAGACGTACTCGCTATTGGTGATCAAGAAAATGACTTATCCATGCTTAGTTTTGCAGGGAAAAGTATTGCGATGGGCAATGCTTATAAAGCTGTACTTGAGCTTGCCGATGAAGTAACGGGAACAAACAATGAAAATGGTGTTGCAACCGCTATCGAGAAATACTTGTTGACGAAATAAAAAAAGGTTGACAAGTAAGCTATACTATCGGCTAATGAAAGTGAGAAGCAGACAGGCGTGTTAATTCGCCTGTCTGCTTCTCACTTTATCGCTGGGTATACAACAGTTTAATATGTTAAGTATCCTTGTTGGTAAGGTTGGGGGTTTTCTTTTAGACCCCGACTTTGCCAACTTTTTTTATTTGTGAGTAAGACTTTTCCTTAACACTTTAGTATCTCTTACTGGTATTTACTATTTCCCAGGATTCCTAGATTTCAAGTTCCTCTATTTATTTTTGAAACTAATATCTGATTGACAGATTGCGGCTGATACCTTTTAGCCAACCTTTTTTCAACTTTTTTTTTTCGTATTTCAAGAGATATTTATTTATTTTATGAACGGATTATTTCAGTCATACAAGCTGCTTTTCTATTTTGACACAATTTCTTACTCGCTATTCTTAATTTATTATAGTCATTAATGAAGAACCATTTTGTTTCTGCATATTTATACTGTAGTTCTCTACACGTAGCCTTGTCCTTTTTCGTTTCTAACTTATTTCTCCAAAGGTAACTATCTCTAAGCTTTTGCTACGGTGTATTCTCTAGTACTAAGTTGCATCGACCTCCTTTACTGTAGGAGAACCGTGCACTATTAGAACTTATTTCGTTATGTGCGCTTATCTATTTCCGTGTAACCTTATACAATAGTTCTATTTTTCAGCGTGACTGCTCGCGCCCGAATTCCTACTGTAAACCTCTAGTAAGCTTTCACTATTAAGTTATTGGCCATACCTGACGCACAAAAAAAGCATTGATGGATTTAAAATCCAACAACACTATTTTTAGCTAATAAAAAATACATTAGTCCAAAAAAGAGTAGCAGTATCTTTCTGGACTAATATCTTTAACTATTTTCTATTTTTTTAAACTTCTGTTGCTTCTGCTTCTCTTTTTAAAGCTTGTATTTCGGCTATTTTAACAAATGGAGCATATATTAAGACTGAGATAGTTAAATTTACGGCTGCTAATACTCCGCCAGCAATACTTTGTGTAGCAAGTACACCGCCGATTATTGGTGGTGTTACCCAGGGTGGCATTGTGACTGCTGCAGGTACTAATCCAAATGATGTTGCAAAATAGGCTACAATTACTAATACAACTGGTGTTGATATAAACGGAATAAACATAATCGGATTTAATACGATTGGTAAACCAAACATCATTGGCTCATTTATATTAAATAATCCTGGTGCTGTACTCAACCCTGTAACGATTTTATAAGCTTTATTGCGACGTCCAAAAAGGAAAATGGCAATAATTAAACCTAATGTTGCACCTGTACCACCTAAGTTTACAAAACTATCAAAGAATGGCTTATTTACGATAAATGGTGCAATATCTCCGTTTGCCAAAGCTTCAGCATTCGCGGTAATCGCAGGTGCATTGATTGATTGCATCAAAGGTTCGATCATATTCGCACCGTGTAACCCAAAGAACCATAAGAAAGGTGTAATAAAAGCTAATAAGATAGCTGATGGCAATGTATTAGCTAACCCAAGAAACGGTTTTTGAACAAGATTGTAGAATGATGTAACGATATCAGTGACCCCAAAAGCTCTAAACATTGTATAGATTAAGCCAAAAATACTAACAGTAATAATGGCAGGTAACAAGGCTGCGAAGGAACGAGCAACAGCTGGTGGAACTCCTTCAGGCATTTCTATAACCAGTTTTTCATTTCCAACTAAACGAGAGAAAATTTCAGCTGATACTAAAGCAATAATCAACGCGATAAATAAGCCGTTTGAAGACATACCGGTTGCTCCACCAATAGTAAAGAAGGAAGCAAGCGAAACGACACCAGCTGAGATACCATCTTTGCCATAACCATGTGCTAAGTTACGGGCAACTAAGAAGGCTATGAAGACAGATAAGATACCAAATGTCCCACTCCATATTGCTCCACCAAAACTCTTCCAAAGTTCTTCACCGAACGCATTGTTCATAAAGTCTTGAAAAAATGGGATAGGCAGGTTATTCAACAATACAGCTAATGATCCTAAAATTAATAATGGCATAGTGACGACGAAAGCGTCCCGGATAGCTACTAGGTGACGTTGTGCCCCTATTTTAGCTGCGTGAGGGATAAAGTGTTTTTCCATAAATGCTATAAAATGATCCATTTAAATTAACTCCTCCAAAGGTTTCCCTTTAATTATTTTAATTAACTTTTCACTAGTGTTGCATAAACATAGCTTAATTTGACCTCATTTCTTGTTTTTCTGAAAAAAGGCAAAAAAAGGGAGTGCTTACGCAAAAGATGACTATTTCCAGAAAATTTTGCTTATTCAACTGATTCCATTACCAACGGACACCCTTTCTTTAAGGGTCTAAGTCGGTATCAAAAGATTAAACCATTCTTCTGCCGGTTGAAATAACAGATAACGAAAAAATCGTTTGATTTGGAAAACAGACTGTTTACTTTTTGTTTTTAACTTAATCAAATAGGTTAATAAACTGGCAATCATGGCTAAAATCAGCTGATTGACAACCCCTTTTTCACTTCTCGAAAAAAACTTTTTAATCGTCATATGTTGTTTAATATGCTTGAAGAACAGCTCTATTTGCCAACGTGCTTTGTACATTTCTGCAATGTCAGTAGAGGAGCAGTCAAAACGATTGGTAATAAACTGGAGAGTTTTCCCCTTTTTGTCTTGAACGGTTACTAAACGAAATCTGGACGTTAGATGGTTCTGAGCACCTAATGCGACCATTTGGTCGCTGATAACGGACTCACTCTTGGAAGCTACTAATGGTTCTAAAACATGAACTTTTGTATTCTTTTTGATTCTTGTCACAAAGAAGTAGCCCTGCGAGTGCATCGTATCTAATCGTTCAAAATCAAGGTAACCGCGATCAAACACATAAGTCGCTTCAGGTTGATTAACCAATACTTCTAACTGATTTGTATCGTGCTCGACGGCGTTAGTCAGTGTGAATTCATCTGGGTAAAGATGTTCATTATCCATAAAGCAAAGTTTTAAGTGAAGCTTAACTCCTGATTTTGTTTTACGAAAATCAGCCCATTGATAAAGGTTTTGGTTAAGTGAAAACGTCGAAGAATCAATTAGGTAGAGACTATTTCGTTTCGTTACGGGCCTTTTATTTTTAGCCTGACTAACTAGCTGACTAAAAATGGCTAAAAGAATCTCTGAATCTATTTTTGAGAGAGTTCTAGAGAGCTGAGAATAACTGATACTAGTCATACACATTTCTTTTTGAAGTTCTTTCGAAACAAAAGCCGCATCCATCTCTCTAAGACTTTCTTTTTCGTCATTGATTCCATGAAGAAAAAGTTGAAGAGCTTGGAAGAAACTAAGTTTCTTATGGTATTTATCAAAGTCAACAATCTTTTTTTGAATAGAGCTTGGTAAAAGATTTAGCTTAATGGAAGAAAACCATTTATTAAAAGCAGAATTTGTTTTATACTTATCCATGTGTTAGGTCCTTTTTATTGGTCTTGGATGAGTCATCTGAGTTCAGTATAAAGGACTTTTTTGCATATTGGAATAATATAAACAAATTTGTGAAACACATAATGTTTCATGCAACACTAGTGTTAACTTTTATTAGATTAATTCTTTTTTGGTGAAACTTGAATTTTTGCCATGGTTTGATTAAATCTAATAAGAAGACTTCTTCTTCCACAACCCATCCAACTACATTTGTTCTACCTGAATTTTCCATTGGTAAACGCGCAACTTGCAATTCACCTGCATAACGAGCGTAAAGAGAACTTTCGATTAAAATATCTCCTTTTTTGATTGCTGGTGTATTAAATGCTGGAAATTCATGTCCACTATATTTCACACGACTTTGAGTTGAGCGGATAACATAATCTGAAACGTCACCACGGTTATAGTGAGGTTCTTCTAACACAATTTTCTGTTCTGTTTCAGGAATTTCTTCAACTAGTTCACAATTAAGAATCAATTGGTATGGATCTATTTCGCTTAAAGCCTTTAGTTCTTCCTCAGATGCAAAAGCGTTTCCAATAATAACGTCATCAATTAATTCCGTTGCCCATAAGTGTTTAGCTTGTGTCACAATAGGTAGTTCGCGGTGCATCTCCAAGGTACATAAGCCTTCACTTACGGGCCATGGACCAATGGTAGCTGTCTTAGAACTAACAAAAGCAGCTGTTTTAATTCCTTGCTCTTTGTATTGTTTGCTTGTTGCTATAAAGTGATCATAACCTAGACCTGTGTATTTATGAGGATAAAAATTATGGCACCCATACAAATTAGATGGATTTGCTTGATAACTTAAAATATTCTCTAAGTATTTTGTTCCATTACTAACATTCAGTTCTATTTTCAATCCTTGTGGATTAAACGTCATAACTGACTCTTCATTTCCTGTAAAACCATTATCTAAACGAATTCCATTTGCACCTATTTCTTTAAAAAAAGATAAATCAGTATAACTAATCCCTAATTCTTCAAAAAGCTGTGGGCTAACATCTGCAATGACTTCCATTTCGTTGTCTTTAGCAACTGCGATAATTTCTTTGAATTCTTTAATGACTTTTTCTTTATTTCCTTCTACCGATAGTAGACAAGTAAAGATTCGTTTGAAGTTGTATTTTGAAGCTAGTTCAATATACGCCTTTACCTCTTCTACTTCACTGTGGTTGGGATAAACTGAAATTCCTAATCTTCTCAATTTATTAACTCCTCTCTTTTCTCAAAAAACAAATCCGAAAGCGGATTCATTTCAATGGTATTGGACTAGCCAAAATGAACAGTTTTCTAAGATAGATCTTATGTTAAATAAAAAATCATTTATTTTGTCCTCTTGCTCCCTTCTTTAGAATAGATAGTTTCTTTGTGTTATCCATCTTAATTAAATTAATTAACTAAGCTGTTAATTAGTATTTTATAGACTGTTGGTTCATTTGTCAACACAATAATTAAAAAAATAAAACAATAGAGATTCGCTTTTAAAAAAAAGCTTCATCTCTATTGTTTTTAAAAAATTTCTGCTAATAATAATGCTACTGCGCCTAATATTGTTGCATTCTTTCCTAGCATAGATACTTCAATATTCGTATTCATCCTTGCTTTTTCAGTCAATGCACGTTCTTGAATCGTACGATGGATAGCTGGCATCAAGAATTCTTCGCTATTCAAGACCCCACCTCCTAAAACAATTTTATTAGGGTTTAGCATATGAATCAAGTTAACTACGCCGATACCAATCAGTTGGCCAGTTTCCTCTAAAATAGCAAGATAGTCTAGTTTATTTTCTTTTGCATACAAATAGACATCTTCAGCTGTTAGATCAGCGGGTGCGTCTTTTATTTGTTCTTTTGCTCGTTTAACAATGGCATCACCCGTAACAAATGTCTCAAAACAGCCTCTATTGCCGCAGCTACACAATCTGCCATTCAACTCCATTACCATATGGCCCATTTCACCAGCAATGTCTTGCGCTCCATAGTATAGTCGACCTTTGTCTACTATCCCCGAGCCGACACCTCTTCCGATATTGATTGCCACTAAACTATCTACTTCTTCATGATCGCCAAACCAGTATTCCCCTAATGCCATTGTCCGTGAATTATTTTCTACCATAACCATTACGTTAAATTCTTTTTCAAGTTCTTCTTTAATCGGAATATCGCGTAAGCCTGAATTAGAAGAATAGAGTGAAACACCTGCTGAAACATCTACTACACCATGCATAGCAACGCCTATCCCTACTATTTTCTTTTTGTCCTTGATTCCTGAAAAGATTGTCCGAGCAACTTCTTTTAATGTTTGTAAAAAATATTCTTTGCTAATATGGGGCAATATTTTTATTTCTGTTTCAGATAATATTGTTCCCACTAGATCAGTAGCAACGCCTTTAATTACATTTGAACCAGCGTCTATCCCAATAATATAATGCCCATTTCGCTTGATTAAAAGCATGGTTGGTTTTCTTCCCCCCCTAGATTCACCAAGGATACTTTCTTCAACTAAGTTTTCAGCAATTAGTTCCTTAACGATACTGCTAACAGTAGGGGGCGTAATTCCTGTCTCTTGTGCAATTTTAGCACGTGATAACGGTTCGCATAAGCGAATTTTATTTAGTATTGTTGATTTATTAACTGATTTCATTAATTGAAATGTCCCACGTTTCATAAGTTAACTCCTTTTTAGTTTAATATAGTCCTTTTTAGTATAGCATTATTAATTAAATTAATTAAGCATTCTTTTCAATCTGTGCATTATTTAATTTTCCCTTATTGGTAGAGACTACCTTTCTTATTTTTTACTTTACTCTTTGGTTTCGTTGGACAAGTACTGAAAGAAGTTATTAAAAAAGGAATCTAAACTTTTTTAGCAGCAAATGGTCATGTCCTTTCAGTTCTTTGCTTACAAACTTTCTCTAGTTGCCTAACTACTTTTAAACTTATTTATCCCCTAAACTTACTTATCCTGAAGTAAATAAGTATCTCATTCGCTCTCATTATCAGGAATAACTCATTTTTTTATTTACACAGCCTTTTTTAGATTATAAATAAAGGAACTTTTTTAACTAGTTAAATTCGTCTGCCGTTTCTCATGATCTAGTCTGGTATTTTAGCCAATAAAAAAGTGTCTCGCCTCTTCTGTGGTTAGCGGTTTTTTAGAATGGTTATTCCATACTGTTACCAGATGAATAAGTGAACAGGTAGCATAAATCTTTTCTACAGCTTTTTTATTCTTTGAAAACCAGCTTGCAGTTTTTAACTCAGTGACATTTATCACAGTAGAGTCGATATTTACTAACTTTTCGGTTAGTTCTAATGGAACAACTGATTTAATTTGTTGGTTTTCAATAAAAAAGTAAAGATACCCTTTTAATTGTAAGCTCAAAGGACTGGCTTCTTGATCCGAATAATTTGTTGCTTCACTTTTTTTTACCCTGTCAGCCAACTCTTTTTTTTCATCTTCTTCAAGAAGAAGATAGTCTTCATCAAATCTATGTATGATGTGTTTAGCTAAGTCAATTGCGATTACTTGTTTAGTGTGTCTTTTTTTAACTATTATTGACTGTTTTTTTGCTATTTCGAGCAATGTCGTTTTTTTATGAGCTAGTAGACAATCGACTAAATGCTGTCTAGGTGCATCTTTAATGGCGTATGATTGTACTAATTGAATCAAGTGATTTCCTCCTAATAGTCTATTTCAACTGTTCACTATCATACTCTATTTTATTCTTTTAGTAAAATAAGTCTTTTAGTTTCTCTTGAGTACAGTCTTTTAGTTTCTCTTGAGTACAGAAAAAGCATTATTTCCTTTAACTATCCTATCATTAATTAGAATAAGGATCTTTCTTTTTGACTTATCGTCTCTATCCATATTTATCTCTATCTCATTTTTTATTAAACATAACTAGCCTATTCTCTTTAAGAAAAACCCTTATTTAAAACAGACGTTTTCTTTGCTTAAATTAGTTAACTTATATATGCTATTAACAGTAGGATACACTCGTCATTGTAGTCACTACTTATATTTCTAACTCTACTAAAAGAAGGAGATCTTAACTTATGTTTGATGAAACCGAAGTAACCATTATCTCTGCTGCAAATGAAGAGTTTGTGCCACATTTAGCTACACTCTTTTTATCGCTCTTACAAACAAAAAAAAGGGACACTATTCTAAATTTTTATGTCATTGATGACCATATTGCTTTAGTTTCAAAAGAAAAATTGAACCGAATGATAAATGAATACGATGCTACGATTAGTTATTTACAAATTGATACAGTAGAGTTTGATGACATGGTCGAAAGTGACCGAATTCCTACAACTGCCTATTTCCGTATTGCTATTCCTAACTTTTTAAAGAGTACGGATATCAAGAGAGCTATTTATTTAGACTGTGATATTATTGCTTTGCAACCGATTGAAGATATTTGGGCTGTCGATCTGGGTGATAAGTTGTTGGCAGCCGTAGAGGATGCCGGTTTTCATCAACGCTTAGATGCTATGGAAATAGATGCAAAAAGCAATACTTATTTTAATTCAGGTGTTATGATTATTGACATTGATAAGTGGCGTGCTGAAAAAATATCAGAACAAGTTTTAGCTTTTGCCTCAAAAAATCAAGAGGAATTAAAGTTTCATGATCAAGACGCATTAAATGCTATCCTGCACGATCGCTGGTTAATCTTGCATCCTAAATGGAATGCACAAGCTTATATTTTGTTAGATGAAAAAGAACATCCAACAAAGATTGGAAAAATGGAGTACGATGAAGCTCGTAGTGACCCCGCATTAGTTCATTATAGTGGACACGTTAAGCCGTGGTGTAAAGAGTCCACTCACCCGTACAGAGAAAACTACCTAACTCTTAGAGAACAAACACCTTTTCCTATTGAATAAGTTTTTAATTAAGATAACTTCTAATCAAAAAAGCTTAAACTAGTTAATTACTAACTAGTTTAGGCTTTTTTGATTTTTATTTCATTTGCTCTTTTAGATAATATGACCATCAAAAAATATTAATCTTCTGTATGGTCTACTATCTCAATACCTGCAGAAGTCGTTTCATCTTTGTAGTGCGTCTTCTCTTCTTTTAAGTATAAGTCTATTTTTACAGCTCCGCCTAACTCTTCTTTTATCACTTTTTGCATACCAGATAAAGTCGGAGCTATTAATTCTCCTGGATTGGTTATTTCAGCTTTAATTCTTAATTTTGCCGTTTTATTTTCTAAAATGATCGCAACATGCTGTTCATCTATTTTTTCAATTTCACACTTATCTCGATGGTAAGTAGCAAACCGGTGTTCTTTATTGTCTACAACTAAATTACAAATAAAACCTTGAAAGGCTGTTTTCATAAAAGGAATATGAGCTTCTGAAAAAAATAAACTGGTCCCATTATTTTCAAAATGATTTGATTGAATCCAGACATATTCACGTGGAAAAGATATTCCCCAATCTCTTTCGATATAACCTTTCCCCGCTGAGAAATCAAATTTTTCTTCGTTAACAGTAAATGAACCCGTTAAAGAGTGATTCATACTCACAATGCCGTGAGAGCACTGCATTAATGGAAAGTAAGAAAAAAAGCCCATAATATTTGGTGTTAAAGCAGTCTGTTTTATCGGAGTAAATTTACCAAACTCAACCGTTCCGTTTAGTGTTAGTTGTTCGTTTTTTAAATCTACTTTTACTTTTGATTGTGTAAAGATATTAGGCCCAATCTTTAATTGAAAAGGTTCTTCTTGGTAATCAAAAGCGCTTAGTGGATAGCTTATGTATCCAGTCTCTGTCTTTTTTTTACCGTCCTCTCCTTGCATTGTCATAATGTATTGCACAAAACTATGTGAATCCACTTCGCTAAGGCTAATCCCTGGAATTAAACTGATAATTTGTTTTCCATTGTTTGAAACTTGTTTGTAATACCATCCTTCAAAATACGGTTTCTTATTCAAGTCACCTTGAAATAAAATAGCATTTGCCCGTTTCTTATTCATATAAGCATTAACTCCCCTCTCTTGACTACTCTAAGTAAAAAAAATGAATCGTTTATGCTAGAATTCTCTTATCTATTTCGGCACACTGTTAACTCTATTCTACCTGTTTTTTGATTGCTTTGGAATCGTTAACACTTGATTAATGCCAATTGTATTAGCATTCGCTAACTTATTAGTAGTCGTTGGACTTGTTGTAGTCACTTGATTCGGTGTTTGGCTAAAGATAACAAATTGGCAGCCTTTTGCTTTCATTAAATCGTTCTTTCATTTATTTAACCCTGCTTATTGAGTTATTTTTTATTCGTTTAAAGTTCATTATTTTCTATTCTATTGATTAACTCTTCTACTTTTTCTTTTATTGTATTTCTGGTTTCTCTAAAATCTTCGATTGGTCCGCCTGAAGGGTCATCGAGTCCCCAATCTTCCCTATGCTTACTAGGAACGTTTGGACAGTCTACATTACAACCCATTGTTATTAGGACATCCAACTCTTTTGGTATATCAGATAATAATTTTGGTTTGTGGCTGCTCATGTCTACCCCTGCTGCTTCCATCACTTCTACTGCTAATGGTTTTACTTCAGGATAGTTTTCTGTCCCTGCTGAATAGGCTTCTAGAACATCGCTCCCTAGTTTTTTTGCCCATCCTTCTGCCATTTGTGATCGGCATGAATTGTGTACGCAAATAAAGGCTACTGTTTTTTTCATCTAATCTTCCTTTCTCATCTCTTCTTTAATTTTATATACCTTGCTGCTTACCCTATCTTTTGAAACAAGTAATTTTCAGCCGTTACTTTATAGTTTAGCCTTTTTGTCTTCTCTTTGACAATTATTTAAATGAATCGAACAAGTTTCGAATAATTATCATGCTAGTTGGCCAAAAAAACCGTGAACGGACCAAGTAGAGGTCGATTTTCTGTTCGGTTGTCCGATTGGTTGTAAGAATAGACTAGTTAGCTCGTTTTTATCTCTTACTTGTCTAATCTAACTTTATTCTACTTATAAACAATGTATTAGTAAGTAATTTCGATACGGTTGCCGTCGGGATCTAAGACCACACTTTCAAAATAACCATCACCGGTTGTTCTTGGTTCTCCAACAATACGATACCCATCTTCCCTTAACTGATTTGTCAACATAGTTACTTCAGCTTTTGTCCCAGCACTCATTGCTAGATGAGCATAACCCAGGTACTCTTAGTTTCTTTGTTCAACTGATAAAATAGTTTTTTTATACATGATTTCAAGTCTTGTACCCTCCTTAAAGGTCAAGAAGTATGACGTAAAACCCGTTTTACTGTTTTGATATTGGTCATTAGATACTGCACCAAAATAAGTTACGTAAAAAGCTTTCAAATTTTCAATATCTGGTGACCATATCGCTACGTGTTCTATTTTCATTATCATTTTCCTCTCAACTTTAATTGTCTGTTAGGTTCTATCTTCACTCCAGTATAGCAAAAAAAAAGCAGCTAAGACAATTGTCTCAACTACTTTTTATTTAAATTTTTATGCTACTGGAGGTGTTCCTTCAGCGTTTGATACAACAGCATCAATTTGTACTAAAGCGTCACCAGGTAAAGCAGATACACCGATTACTGTACGAGCAGGAGTGCCCTCAGGGAAGAATGTTGTATAAGCTTCGTTTACAGCATCAATATCTGTAATATTTTTAAGGAATACATTTACTTTAACAACGTCTGCCATTTTATGGTCGACACTTTCAATAATTTCCTTGATATTCTTCAAGCATTGTGCAACTTGCTCTTTTACGCCGCCAACTACCATTTCGCCTGTTTTTGAATCAATAGGCAATTGAGCAGAAAGGTGGTTGTAATGAGAGAACGCTACAGTTTGTGAAGATAAAGGACTAGTTGGAGCATTTTTTGTATTGTTTGCTTCAATGATTAGTCCATGTCTGTCTTCGACAAGTTGTGGTGGAGTACCGTCTCCGTGTGATACTACCGCTTCAATTTGTACTAAAGCATCCATTGGTAAAGCTGTTGCTGCAATAACTGTGCGTGCAGGAACATAAGCTACTGCTCTAGCGATAGCTGAGTCTGGGAAGAATGTAGTATATACTTCGTTTACAGCATCGATATCTGAGAAGTTTTTAAGGAAAATATTAATTTTAACAATATCATCAAAAGGAACGTCAATACTTTCTAAGATAGCTTTGATATTTTTTAATGCTTGCGCAGCTTGCTCTTTTACTCCACCAGTTACTAATCTACCAGATTTAGGATCAATAGGTAATTGAGTTGACAGGTTATTGTAGTGAGAAAAGGCAACAGCTTGTGTAGATAAAGCGCTCATTGGTGCATTTGATGTGTTGTTTGTCAATTTGATCAAGTCGCCTGATTGCGGTGCATTAGGAATCGTACCTTCTCCATATGAAAGAAGTGCGTCAACTTGTACTAAAGCATCCATTGGTAAAGCTGCAACTGCAACTACTGTACGTGTAGGAAGATAGTTTGTGAAAACTGTTTTGTAAACTTCGTCAATAGCGTCAACATCTTTAATATTTTTAACATAGATTGTTACTTTAACAATATCGTTCATAATGTGGTCGATGCTGTTTACAACTGCTTTAATATTTTTAAAACATTGTTCAGCTTGCTCTTTTACGCCACCAACTACTAATTCGCCTGTTTTTGGATCGATAGGCAATTGAGCCGAAAAGTTATTGTAGTGAGAGTATGCTACAGATTGTGAATAAGGTCCAATATTTTTTGGAGCATCTTCTGTATTTCTTCCTAGTACTGCATTATAGTTAGTCATTTTTTTATCCCCTTTTAGCTTTTTTATTATTTGTGCTGTAACTCAATTTCTAGACTAGTGCCATCAAGGTTTGATACCTTGTTTTATTCTGAACTTGTCCTATCAACTATCTAAGCGTTTACACAACTACAAGTATAACAAGATTTGTTTGCTTTGACTACCATTTATTGTGAAAATTTAGAGTAACTTTTTATCTTTATCGTTACTTTTCTTCTTTAAAAAACTCTTTTACTTTTAATATCAGATATAAAATAAAGATAGTTGAGACAATTGTCTCAACTATCTTTATTTTATTTATTTAACGAGCCTGATCTTTTTGTGTTTTTAAATCCTTTACTTGAGGTTCCATTAACTTTACTTGGTGTATTGTCGCTTGAATTTTGTTGTGAGCCTTTTTTCTTTTTTGCTTCTATTAGTTTTTTCATTTGTTCCATATTTGTATTAACCATATGTTAGCTCTCCTTTAATTATAAAAAAATGTAGACAGTATAAATTATATCATAATTTAATTAAATATACATCTCTATCTAAAATAATTAATTTAAAAAAATTTATCACTGATCTATACCAGATAATTATCTGAATGTCATAGACATCATATAGAACTCTATCTGTTAATATTTAATACAATTTCTATCATCATATTTTGCCTGATACATTAAATCATCAACCCTTTTAATTGCATTATCTGTAGAATCACCCTCATAGTAATTTGAAACTCCAATACTTGCTGTTACTATACCTGCATCATTCATGCATGTGTGGTTTAATCCAACTCTTATCTCATTTGCTATCTTAACAGCATCAGATAAGTTAGTAGCTGGTAATAATATGAGGAATTCCTCACCACCCCAGCGAGATAAACTGTCTTTTACCCTCAATGGTTTCTCAACTATTTCTACAAAGTCTTTTAAAACCGTATCCCCAATATTATGCCCTAAATTATCATTTACTAGTTTGAAATTGTCAATATCAAGCATAATTAATGAAAAACATAACTTCTCCGTATTATAACGTTGGATTTCATTCTCTATTTTATTTAGCATATATCTTCTGGTAAAAGCTCCTGTAAGTTCATCGATATCAACTAATTGTTTTAACTTCTCATTAGATTCCTTTAATTCTTCTTCCAAAACTTTTCTTTTAGTGATATCAAATACAATCCCTGAAATAATCAAGGGTTCTCCGTCCTCATTCTCTTTAGTGATTGTTCCTCTATCATAATACCAAATATAATTGCCATCCTTAGTTTGAATCCTATACTCTACTTCATAGACATCACTTGCGTGCCTTAAATATTTCCGCATATCTTCCATCACTCTTTCGTAATCATCCGGGTGTAATTTTGAAGTAAAGAATTCAAATCCGACTTCTTCTGGTATCTCTTCTCTCTCGTATCCTAAGTTTGTCAATTTTTTTTCATTAAATAATAATAGATTATTTTCAACCATCCAATGCCATTGTCCTAAATTTCCTATCCATGGAAAGGAAAGCAATTCGGTTTCATTTTTATCATTGCTTATCTGATAAAAAGTCTCTTCCATTTCTTCAACAAGTTTTATCAGTTGCGATTTAGATAAATCACTATATTTAGTAGTAATTTTCTTCATTTAACTATCTCCTAACTAAACTTAGTACAGTCTGAATTTTTGTTTCTCTATATTTTAACTAGTCTTATTGACGTTTCGTGAATATAGTTTAATTCATTTCTTTACTTTTATAGAAAAAATTAAAAAAAATAAAAGTTCACGTAAAAGATAACTATTTCCAATCTTTTTGTTTATTCAACAGGTTCTTTTGCCATCTGATAATATTTTATTGTTAAGTAGATACCAAAAAATCAACCTATTTTTTGGTGGATTGAAATAGGACATAATAAAAAAACCATTTAATAAAAAAAAAAATTGTTTTTCCTAATTAGTCTTAGATATCTTATCTGAGTTTTACATACTCTGATTTGCGTTGGAATAGTGTTCATATTTCATGTAATGTTAGTGGAAATATTGCTTGCTCATTTTAGACAATCAGAATAAGATTTAATACTAAGCATTATCTATTTTACTTTTTTTACTAATTAACTTAAGAACCCTATTCTACCCTCTTCATAATATCATATTTAACTTCACTAGTGTTGCATAAAATTTGTTTTATACTTGTCCATAGATTGGTTCCTTTTTATTGGTCTTGGATTCCTTTTTATTGGTCTTGGATGAGTCATCTGAGTTCAGTATAAAGGACTTTTTTGTCTATTAATACAAAAAAATTCATGAAACATATAATGTTTCATACAACGCTAGTGAATTAACTTAAATGATTCATACAATTGCCCTTGGATTACTATTTATTTTATAATTCACTTTTTTTATTCAAAAACTCTAAAAAGAATTTTGAGTAAGTTAATTCTGCAAAACATAGTTATACCCTGAATAATTCATACCTTTAATTTTTTGTTGTTTTTAATCAATTAACACACTTTTTTCAAATTTTTTTCAAATTAACGTTTAATAGTTTTACTTTTTGGTACTTAATTCATTTATTTATTGGTTTCTCATTAAGAAAGTACGAATTTTGGGCATAGTTGGTCCTTGGTTTTGATTGGTTTTTTTAAAAAAAATTAAGGAGTTTTTAAATGTAATGCCGAATCCTTTGGATTCGATTAAAGACGGCATAAAACTCCGCTTGATAAACATGCGAACTAGAAATTTTTAGATACATTTCTCTCGCAGTACTCACTAGTTTGCCAGCTACTTTGAATAAGCGAAGACGAATCGTATTAATTTGAAGTCCTTTATAATTTTTATCAAAACAAGTTGTACGCAAAAAATTGATTAGGTTGTATGCAAGGACACTTATCATCATACGTGCATGATTTTCAATAAATTTAGGGCTATCTGTCTTATCAAAATAGAAACCATTTTTTGCTTCTTTAATGTAGTTTTCCATAGCACCACGCTTTTTATACGTCTCAAAAACTTGTTTTGATGAAATATTTTCTGAAAAATTTGTGACAATAAACGTATGCTTGAAAAGTAATTCACCCATTTCTCGAATGGATTGAATGCATACTCTACGCGATTTAGACCAAGACGCTGCTTGATAGGAAACGGAATAATAGTATTCTTCTTTTTCATTCCAAGGATAATTATCGTCGTAATACACAAACTCTTCTGCTAATCGGTATAAATTATTATTATGTTTTAGGCGAATGACAAAGTTTGACCCATATTCTTCGCATAACTCATAAATATCAGGTGTTGCAAATCCACTATCTCCACGCACTAAAATATCTGTCGTAGGGACTGCTTGATTATAATGATCTAATAACGGTTCAAGAAACTCTTTAACTCCTTTAGACGTGTATTGATTTCCTGAACGAAGTTTAGCTTTTAAAAAATCGCCCGTTAATCCATCGAATGCGACTAATGGATGATAACCGTTCGTTCGATAGTGGGCATTATAATCTGTTTGTTCCTGAATACCGAAGGTATCAGAGTGTGTAGAATCCAAATCAATAATCATATTCATATCATTGCGAACAAATCTCGCTTGGTCAATTAATGTTTGATTAAAGGTTTGTAAATCATTAATCGTTTGGTCTGTAATGCGATCAAGAAACCGAGAGATAGTCGGTTGAGAAGCCAAACACTCTTCTTGTGATAGAGTTTGTAATACTGGATCATACTGTAAGATAGTCGCAGACGAATCAACTTTATAGCCAGCAATTAGTTGAAGAATTAGTTGTTTTAAAATTTTATGGTTAGTGTGTTTCCAATAGCGACGATTTTCATTATATGAAATGAGTTTTTTTGACAATTCTTCAAAATGAAAAGTATCCATTAATTCATCAACTAAAATTAATCCTGAATCACTCGATAAACGACCACCTGTATGAGAGACATATAAATGGTTATTGAATTTCATTGCTTTTTCTTGTAAAGTAATCATTGAGAGAACCCCTTTCTATTGGTTGGTTGTGATGATATAACCATAGCAGAAAGGGGTTCTTTTTTCATCACCTAATGGGTGATAAAGCAAATTAGTTTAAACGCTGTAAAATCAACATCGATTAGTATTTTTAGAAAAGCTATGAATTATTCAGATTATTAATGCTATCTTAAATAGTGAATATTCTATAAAATTTTATAGAAAAGTTTTTGATGGACATAGTACGAAATAAGCTTAGCAACTGTCTTTCTTCCAGAACAAACAACTTACCTGCTATTTTAAACAAGAATAATCAAATAATTGAAACTTAAAAACCGCTTGAAAACCTTTAATTTCCACTGTAAAAAAAGTAATCATGTAAAATTAATACGATTATAAACTAGTCAGTTTATAATCGTATTAGTAAGTTTTCATAAGCGCAGAAAATTAAAGATAAAGGGGTAAAAACTTTATTTATCTAAGATACTTAAAAATCGACTTTCTATATAATTGTTAGCTTAAAGTTCTATTTTTCATACTGTTGTTTAATATTAAACTATTTTATTCACATTTGTTCGTATCCTAATTTCTTTTCATCTTACTTAATATTTCTAACTAAATTTATCCTTTATTCGTTTTTATCGCTAATCAATGTTAGTGTCAAAATAATTCCTAGGGCACTCAATGCAATAACATAATAGAATATTAAATCATAACTTTTTAGAATATCTAGTAATAAACCAGATGAGGAGACCCCAACAATTGCTCCTATACCGTAAGCTGTAAAGACTAAACCATAATTTTGACTATAATTTTTTAGGCCATAAAGTCTAAGTGTCGATGCTGGAGCAATTGCCAGCCAGCCGCCCATATTAAACCAAAATGTTGAAAAGGATAAAACATAAACCAGTTCGTTATTTGAGCCTGCTATTATTAGGGAGATAGCTGCTAAACTAATGAGTGAATAAGATAGTAACATTGCTTTTTTCGAAGTGAATTTATCTGTTAACCATCCAAAGGCGGGTCTTCCTAATCCATTAAAGATAGCAAAAAAAGCTACTAGTTGAATAACTTTGTTTGGCTCTAATCCTACAAAGTCAACTCCGACACTCGTCGTTAGTCCAATGAGCATCAGACCAATCATAGTTCCAATAACAAAATTTAAGTATAAACCTTTGAAACTTTTTGATTTTACCATTTCTTTTGTCTCAAAATTCTTTGCACTAGATTGACTAGTCGGGATATTTTTCATATTTTTTAGTTCTTCTTCTGTTGGATATTTAAAAGGGTAAGATAAAAATGGTAAAATTATACCGAATCCTATTCCAAAAACAAGAAATGTTGTAAACACGCCATAAGACTCAACTAATAATCTAGCAAGTGGTGCTGTAATTAAAGGCGACAGTCCGAACCCAACCAATAGGATACCTACTGCTAGTCCCTTTTTTTCTGGAAACCATTTTGCAATAACGGTCATTAAAACACCATAAGCAATCCCAACACCTGCTCCACCAATGCAACCATATGCGATAGTTAATAGGATAATATTCGGTGCAAATGCAGATAAAATCCACCCTAATACAACAAGGTATCCACCTATTAAAATAATTATCCGGGGATTGAACCGATTGATGTATTTACCGGTTAAAAACATAAATAATGCATAAAAAGCTAAAGCAATCATATAAGGCATGCCACTTTCAGCTGACCCAATCACAAATTCCTTTTCTAATGACAGTCTAAATACACTATAAGAGTAGACCGTTCCTAAAAAAATCATGATGGCCATGCCTAAAATAACATACATCCACCTATTCATTCCATTTTGTTTTTTATTTATTATCGTTGTATTTTCTTTCATCTTTATCCCAACTTTCGTCTATTTTTTAATTGCTTGAAAAAAAATATTTTATCGAAATTGAATGCTGTTTTCTTATTGATCATTTTACTTTAAAAATAGTTGTTGCTACCTGCTTTCTGTTTTAGAATAAAAAAAACCAATAATAAGAAGCCCTCTTAAGAGAACTTTTTACTATTGGGCTACTTTTGACTGGTCAAAGACCTTTCAATTCGTCTTCCAAGGCTTATTTTATTAGATTTTCTTCGATATTTCGATCTACCACGACTGCAATAATTCTTTCACCTGTCTTAGTACTGACATCTGAATAAGTGCTTATAATCTCAACATCAATAACAGACTTAATCGCTGCTTCTAATTCTTTACGTGCGCTTTCAAATAAGGCTGTTCTTACTTTTTTTATGAGCTCGACGCCATCCTTATTTTGAGCAAGATTTTTTTCTGAGATACTCAAAAATCCTGTAAGCCTAAAAATAATTAAATCCTGAAAAATAACTGTTCTAATTTTCTCTGGACCTCTTCCCATCTGTTCAATTTCAAACTTACTAATTGCTTCGCTTAATTTCGATTCAATTTGTCCTTTTGTCATGAAACTCCCCCTAAATCTATGCTAGATGATCGTAGTGGGCATTAATGAAACCCTAACTTTATCCAATAATATTTTAAAGTATAGCATACTGAATTTACAATAGCTAGTTTGGATTAATTTATTTTTTTCTACTTATTTGTCTAAGTGTTTGTATCTATTTTATAAAAAGAGAGCCTTCGTGCAGATTAACCATTCGTCTATAATAGGCGTAGGAAACACTGCTTTGAGAGCTCTTACTTTAAGGACTTTTCAGTCGTATTTATTTTTTTATTAGTTTTTTGTAAGAAGTGTGACAGACTCAACGTGACTTGTTTGTGGGAATAAGTCTACTGGTTGAATCTTTTCAGCAGTATAGCCACCTTCTATTAATAAAGCAACATCGCGTGCTAAAGTTGCTGGATTGCAACTCACGTAAATCATTTTAGCTGGTGCCATTTCGATAACGGCATCAATAAAGGCTTCTTCTAAGCCTTTACGAGGGGGATCTACAACAACTAAATCCGCCTTACGGCCTTGTTTACTCCACTCAACCATGACTTCTTCAGCCAATCCAGCTTCAAAAGTAACATTTTCAACGTTGTTTAATACCGCGTTAGCTCTTGCATTTTCAACTGCTGGTTCAATCGATTCAATTCCGTAAACGTGCTTAGCGTTATCGGCTAAAGTTAACGTGATTGTTCCGATTCCACTATAAGCATCAATGACTGTTTCTTCTCCTGTTAAAGCAGCAAAATCCAATATGACATTATATAATTTTTCTGTTTGTGTTGGGTTCACTTGGTAAAATGAACGGTGTGAAATTTCATACGTTTTTCCAAGTAATGTATCCGTATATTTATCTTCACCAAACAAGACAATCGCTTCTTCACCGAGAATCGTATTCGTACGAGTTGGGTTTACGTTTTGAACAATGCTGACTACTTCTGGCAATGCTTCTGTTAGGTCTGGAATAATTTTGCTTGCAGGGAATAATTTAGCTGTTCTTGTAACGAGGACAATCATCATTTCACCAGTGTAATAACCGCGGCGCACAATAATGTGACGCAAGTTCCCTGTATTGTCTTTTTCATTGTATGATTTAACGTTATACGTACGCATAATATCACGCACTTTAATAATAGCTTGATCAATTTTAGGATCTTGAATATAAAAATTCTCCATAGCAATTAAATCATGGCTGTTTTTACGGAAAAATCCTGTTGTTAGTTTTTCGCCAATTTTTCTAACTGGAACAGACGCTTTATTACGGTATCCCCAAGGTTCAGTCATCCCTTTTGTATCAAGAATTTTAACGTCAGAAACTTTTGCAATGCGTTTCATTACATTTTTAATTTGTTGTTTTTTGAAGCTCAATTGAGCTGGGTAGTGCATGTGTTGTAACGGTGTAATACCGGCACGTGTAAAATTTTCATCTTTCATTTCAACGCGATTTTGACTAGAAGTCAAGCGCTTCATGCTCTTAGCGTAACCAAATGATTTACCTGTTTTATGGATTTTAACTTCTATCTCTTCGCCAGGTAATGCATCTTCAATGAATAGCGGATAGCCATCTATTTTAGCTACACCCATTCCTTCGCGTGTTAAATCCTCAATTTTTACTGTGTGCTTTTCATTTTTTTGTACAGGTATAGTTTTATTACTTTTCATTTTTTAAAAAACTCCCTTCGTTTTTCAACGAGTATTTTATATTTTTTATCGATTGATTTTTTTGTCAGCGTGTTCTTTTGGATATCCTTTACTTTTTGTCATCCTTATTGAACTGGGAGTGTTCCTGACTCGACCGGTTTTGTTGGATGATGGATAAACTAATCCTATCTATCTCTTAAGATTGAAATTCAAATATCAGCTAGATAAGATTTTCAAAATAAAGCACTGCTAGTTGATAGCCATGTTTTATTTTTATTTTCTCTCTCTTCAGACTGGTTCATTAATGGTTCCATTTAAAAAAAGTTCGCTACTCTTCATTATTACACAAAAGAGTAGCAAACTCAAAGTTTACTTATTTTTTTTAAGAAACTTTTCCGTCTCCGTCAATGTCTTCTTGAGTTAATCCCTCTACTTCTTTAATAAAGGCTTCTTCTTCAGCATGGTCAAAGGCATAACCGGTCGCACTGACGTCTTCACTATTTGCGATAATTTCAATATGCTGATGCAAATTAATAAACGTAACCGGTGCATCTCCGCCATATTCGCCATCCAAATTAATCATCATTCTAGAATCATTAGCTGGTCTAGCATGAATTTTACTTGTTTTAGCATATAAAATATTCGGATGATCAATGTGTCTTCCGCCATTTAATAACAGCGCAACTAAGTGAAGAATCTCAATTTGACTCGCCGTTTTAACAACAATCATGGTGAATTTCCCATCATCTAGTAAGGCATCTGGTGCGATTTGTTCAAATCCACCTACTGAATTAGTTAGTGCAATGAAAAACATTGAAGCTGTTCCTTCATAAATGCCTTCATCGTATTCAATGTGCATTGGAATAGGTTTAATTCGCGGCAACATTTCAGCACCTTTAACAAAGTAAGCCAATGAGCCAAAAACAGATTTTAGCGTAGAGGGGACGTCATAGGTTAATTCCGTCAAAAGACCTCCACCACCAATATTAATAAAATAAGTTTCTTTCTCGTCCATGATGGCTTTACCAACGTCCATTTTAATGGTTTCTTTCTTTTGCACTAACTTAGCCGCATCAAGCAAGTTGTTTCTTGGGATATGCAAAGCTCGCGCATAGTCATTTGTCGTCCCAGCGGGGATGATGGCTATTTTCGGTCTTTTCTCCAATTCAGCGATTCCATTCACAACTTCATTAATGGTTCCGTCTCCACCTGCAGCAATGATTAAATCAAAGCCTGCTTTAGCTGCTCTGTTTGCTTCATCTAGTGCTGAATGTTTTTTTGGTGTTGTTTCAAAAACACTGGTCTCATACCCGGCGTTTTCATAAATTTGAAGAATATCTACTAAATTTTTTTTAATTAGCTCTCGTCCCGCCGATGGATTATAAATAATTCTGGCACGCATAAAAACACTCCTTTACTACCAACAAAGGTTTAGCGTTTAGCTAACTCTTCATTCAATAGTTTGTTTACAATCCCTGGATTAGCTTGTCCTTTAGTTGCTTTCATAATTTGTCCAACTAAGAAACCGATTGCCCGATCTTTTCCATTTTTAAAATCTTCAATTGATTGAGGATTTTTATCTAATATATCGTTTACTATTGGAATTAATTTTGATGGATCACTTAATTGAATCCAACCATTTTTTTCCACAACTTCTTGAGCGCTGCCGCCTTTTTGAATCAATTCTTGGAAGACTTTTTTAGCTATCTTAGAACTAATTGTTCCATCGGTAATTAGACTAATCATACCAGCTAAGTTTTCTGGTGTTAATTTTGTATCGCGTAACTCTATTTTTTCGCTGTTTACATAAGCTGAAACTTCGCCCATTAACCAGTTAGAAACTTGTTTGGTATCGGCTTTATTGGCTAACGTTGCTTCGAAGAAATCAGACATTTCTTTTGTTGCTGTCATGACCATTGCATCGTAATCAGATAATCCTAATTCTTTTACATAGCGAATGCGGCGTTGTGCTGGCATTTCTGGAATACTCTTTTTAACCTTTTCAATCCACTCGTCACTGATTACTAGATTAGGTAGGTCAGGTTCTGGGAAGTAACGGTAATCATCTGAACCTTCTTTAATTCTCATTAAGATGGTTGCTCCTGTTGCTTCATCGTAACGACGCGTTTCTTGTTGAATGATTCCACCAGACAATAAAACTTTTTCTTGGCGAACTTCTTCAAATGCTAGTCCACGACGCACAAAGTTAAAGGAGTTCAGATTTTTCAATTCGGCTTTCGTACCGAAATTGTCTTGTCCAATTGGGCGTAGAGAAACGTTCGCATCGCAACGCATTGAGCCTTCTTCCATCTTCACATCACTGACTCCAGTGTATTGGACGATCTGTTTAAGCGCTTCTAAGTAAGCATAGGCTTCTTCTGGTGAACGCATATCTGCTTCAGATACGATTTCAATCAGTGGTGTTCCTTGACGGTTTAAGTCGACGTAAGAATAGCCGTCTGTTCCGTGGTTATTTTTACCGGCATCTTCTTCTAAATGAACGCGTTCAACACGAATACGTTTTTTCACACCTTCGACTTCAATATCAATGTACCCATCGTGTCCAATTGGTTTATCAAATTGTGAAATTTGGTAAGATTTTGGATTATCTGGGTAGAAATAGTTTTTGCGATCGAATTTTGTATCTGTTGAAATCTCGCAATTTAAGGCTATCGCAGCCTTCATTGCAAACTCAACAGCTTGTTTATTGGTAACCGGTAAGACTCCTGGGTAACCCCAGTCAATGACGTTTGTATTGGTATTCGGCTCTGCACCAAAATGTGCTGGGGATGGTGAGAACATTTTTGATTCTGTTTTTAATTCTACGTGTACTTCAAGTCCGATGACTGTTTCAAAATTCATGTTTATTCTCGCCTCCTACAAATTTGGTTTTTCTTTATGAAAATCAGTTGCTTGCTCAAATGCATAAGCTGCTTGGTAAATCGTTTTTTCATCAAAGTGTTTTGCAATCAATTGCAGCCCAACTGGTAGCCCATTTGAAAAACCTGCAGGAATAGAGATAGCTGGAACGCCTGCTAAATTTGCAGGAACGGTTAAGATATCACTTAAATACATCGCTACTGGATCATGTACTTGTCCACCAATGTTAAACGCTGTTTTTGTGGTCGTTGGTCCTAAGATTAAATCATAGCCCTCGAATACTTTTTCAAAATCACGGCGGATTAATGTCCGTGTTTGGCCAGCTTTTTTAAAGTGAGCATCGTAAAAACCGGAGCTCAACGAGAATGTTCCAAGCATGATGCGACGTTTTACTTCCATACCAAAACCTTCAGAACGTGATTTCACGTAAACTTCTTCTAGTGTTTTAGCTTCTGGTGAACGGTAACCATAACGAATACCATCAAATCGTTGCAAGTTTGATGATGCTTCAGAGGATGCAATAATGTAATAAGCAGGAACACCATATTTTGAATGTGGCAAACTGACTTCTTCTACAATTGCGCCTAATTCTTTAAAAGTTTCAATGGCTTTAAGAACCGCTTCTCTTACACCAGCTTCTAAGCCTTCTTGCAAGTACTCTTTTGGTACCCCTATCTTCATGCCTTTTACGCCAGCTTCAATCCCTTCTGTAAAATCAGGAGTTGCTTCATTGTAACTCATTGAATCTTTTTCATCGTATCCACTAATCGTATTTAAGACAAGTGCATTGTCTTTAACCGTACGAGTCAATGGTCCGATTTGATCCAAACTTGATGCAAAAGCAATCAGCCCAAAACGTGAGACACGACCGTAAGTTGGTTTCATGCCAACGATTCCAGTAAATGCTGCTGGTTGGCGAATAGATCCACCTGTATCTGTTCCTAAAGTCATTGGAACTTGCCCGGCAGCAACCGCTGAGGCTGATCCACCTGAAGAACCACCAGGAACTTTAGCTAAATTCCAAGGATTACGAGTAATTTTATACGCTGACGTCTCTGTACTTCCCCCCATAGCAAATTCATCCATATTTAGTTTCCCAACTGAAATCATTCCTGCATCGGTTACTTTTTCCATAACAGTCGCATCATAGACGGGTATAAAATCTTCTAACATTTTACTCGCTGCTGTTGTTAGAGTGCCTTTTGTTACGATATTGTCTTTGATACCAATTGGCAATCCTGACAAGATATTCGAAGGATTAATACCAGCCGCATCCATCTCGCGGGCTTTTTCTAAAGCCTCTTCTTCAGTTAACGTAATAAATGAGCCGATTTTATCTTCTGTTTCAGCAATTCGTGCATAAACAGCTTTCATAATCGCTTCAGCTGTTGTTTCTTTATCTACTAATAATTGATGCAACTCTTCTAAAGTATGATCTAATACAGTCATTCTATGCTCCAGCCTCCCCGTTATCTATCATTGCGGGAACTTTAATTAACCCATCTTGTTGAGTTTTAACATTCTTAAATAATTCATCGCGGTCCATTCCTGGTGTTGCGATATCCTTACGCATGACACTAGATACTTTTAAACCATGTGTTGTGACAGGTATATCTTTTGTGTCTAGTTCATCTAATTGCTCAACCATCGTAATAATGTCATCTATTTGTTTTGTGAAGCTTGCGATCTCTTCTTCTTGAAATTCTAACTTCGATAATAAAGCAACGTGTTTCACTTCGTTTACATCAATATTTGTCATTTTAGGTTTCAACTCTCTTTCTATCTATCCTATTGCTTAAAACTTCTTTTCTATTCTACCACAAAGTCTCTTTAGCCTCTATACGAAAGAGAGCAGGTGTCTTTTTATTGTGTATCTTTCAGAGCTGAGCAGAGTTCTTCGCATCTTTTTTAATTGAGCTACGAACAACTGCTTCTCGAAAAAAAGATAAAAATGCTTGAAACCAAAGTTTTCTTCAATTTTTTTGTTTTCTTGTCGAAGCAAACCGTTGTTCTTCGCGTCTTAATTGAATACGTGTGTGATGAATGTTGTTTCGCCTGTTTTTCTGGCCATAAATGATTCGGTTCCATTTATGGATCCGATTGTAATTTCTATTGGTATGTTAGGTGGTAAGAATGTTGCAGCTTTTTCTGCAACGTATTGTGTAAACCCAATGATTTCACTTTCTCCGTAAAATTGAGTCACGATATCTACTTTCATTTTCACAAGTTGGTCATTTGTGTAACTAGCCTCAGCTGTTACGCCGCTTAGATTAGGGAAAAAATACTCAACTTCTGATTTAAAGTTTTCAAAGTTCGTTAATTCGTTACTTGTCTTATCTACTAAAGGAAAAACAACTTTTTCTTGATTCAGTACTTCCCATTCTCCGACTCTCGTATCGCCTTTTTCACTAATAGCTTCTGCAATAAAACTGCCACCCGCTAAGCTATCTTTAGGAGATTGTTCAAAAATACCAACTGCAATTGGAATGTCTCCAACACCTTCTGTTTCGCGTAATCGTTGAACAATTTTATTAGCCATTTCCTGACCTTGTTTTAACAGCTCATCACGGCTAATTTTTGTTTCATAGTCTGCTCCGAAGGCAACTTTTTGGTAATAATCAATGGCGTTCATCGACAAACCGATACTAATACCGCCTAATGAAAATTTATCGCCTTTTTTCACCATATAATTTTGCTCTAAAACAGAATTTAAGTAATCAGGAGTACGTTCATTCGGTTCTTTTTTTCCATTATCTGCTGGATTCAAGCCATCTGGGTTTTCTTCACTAACTCTTCTTAACCATTTGTTAGCTGTCGTACTATCGATATATTGTCCTTCTTGGAAATAATAATCCTCTGTACTAAAGTGTAATTGAGACAAACTCATTAAGCCTGTTTCGAAAGCTTTTAAATTGAAATTTGAATTCAAACCTAGCGTAGAACCTCTTGTTTTACTAACTTGATAGCTACCGTTGGTTATCACTGTTTTATAATAATCATCTGATAATTGATTATTGGTCGTTGATGTTGTGTCTGCTTTTCCTGGAGTACCTACAGTATTTCCGCTTGAATCTTCACCTGTAGGATCACTGCAAGCACTCAATAAAAAAACAGTAGCAGCCAATGTTGCAATGATTTTTTTATTCATTTTCTTCTCCTTCTAATGCTTTCAATAGTTGGTTTTCATCCCAAATAGTAATATCAAATTTTTGTGCTTTATCTAATTTACTGCCTGCTTCTTCGCCAGCAACTAAGAGATTCGTTTTTTTAGAAACACTTCCTGTTACTTTTCCACCTAGATTTTCAATACGAGCTTTAGCTTCTTCACGAGTAAAATGAGTTAATTTACCGGTTAAGACAACTGTTTTACCATTGAAGTAAGAATCATTTTGAGCGACCTCTGCTTTTTTCTTACCTAAATAAACTAAATTCACTTCACAAGATTGCAATTCATTTATCAGCTCACCCACTTCTGGTAATGAAAAATAGGTCACAAAACTTTCAGCGATAATTTCTCCAATACCATCAATAGCAATGATTTCTTCTTGTTTAGCCGCTTGAATTCTTTCAATCGTTTCAAAATGTTCCGCGATTTGCTTAGCCGCTTTTGCTCCGACATGTCTAATACCTAAACCGAATAATAGACGTTCTAATGAATTGCTGCGGCTAGCGTCAATCGCTTTTAGTAAATTATTAGCTGCTTTGTCTTTAATTTTATCTAATGTTAGCAATTGATCATATGTTACTTTGTATAAATCAGCTACATCGTGAACCAAATCTTTTTCAAATAACTGAATGATCACTTTTGGTCCCATTCCGTCAATATTCATCGCATTGCGTGAGGCAAAATGCGCTAAGCCCTCGGTTATTTGAGCGGGACATTTAGGGTTAATACAGCGTAAAGCTACTTCTTCTTCCAAATGGACTAACTCACTTTTACAGGCTGGACAATGAGTTGGAATAACGTAGCTATCACTATCTGTTGGTCTTTCCTCTAAAACAACACGGGTTACTTCAGGAATGATGTCTCCTGCTTTATGAATAACAACAGTATCCAACAAACGAATATCTCGTTCTTTTATCAAATCAACATTGTGTAAACTAGCCCGTCTGACCGTAGTACCTGCTAATAAAATTGGATCCATAATGGCGGTCGGCGTTACAACACCGGTTCTACCTATCGTCCATTCGATATCACGAATCACTGTTGTTCCTTCTTCTGCTTTAAATTTATAAGCAATTGCCCATCGAGGTGCTTTTACGGTATAACCGATTTCTCCTTGTGCCTCAAACTCATTTACTTTGATTACGATACCATCGATTTCATAAGGTAATTGGGTTCGTTTATCGAGAAAAGATTGAATATATGCCCACACTTCTTCAATTGTTTCACAGACTTTACGCTCATGATTGGTCCGGATTCCTAATTCATCTAATTCTTTTAAAGCGTCTTCTTGACTATTGGCTGTCATTTCGCCAAAATCTGCAACGGTATAGAAAAAAGTACTTAGATTCCGTTTAGCTGTTTCTTTAGCATCTAAATTGCGTAAACCACCTGCTGCAGCATTCCTAGGATTAGCAAAAACCGCTTCACCATTTTCTTCTCTTTCTTCATTTAAAACTACAAAAGATGATTTAGGCATATAACATTCCCCACGAACCTCAATAGTATAAGGCTTCTTTAACCTTAAGGGAACGGATTTTACTGTACGGATATTTTGAGTAACATTTTCACCAATGGTTCCATTTCCCCGAGTAGCTGCCAAAACTAATTTTCCAGCTTTGTATTTTAGTGCAATAGCTAAGCCATCAATTTTCAGTTCACAAATATAACTAAAGGGTTTATCTGTTAATTTTTTAATGCGGTTATCAAATTCAATCAAATCATTTTCATCAAAGGCATTACCCAAACTAAGCATCGGAATATCGTGGACGACTTTTTCAAAGCCTGATGAAATAGTACCACCTACTCGTTGAGTCGGAGAATCATTAGAGACTAGATTTGGAAATTGCTCTTCTAATTCAACAAGCTCCTTATACAACCTATCGTAATCTGCATCTGAAATGACTGATTTATCTTGAACATAATAGTGGTAACCATATTTATCAAGTAAGTCTCTTAAATCACTAACTCTTTTTTTTGCTTCTTCGAAAGTTTGGTTAATGGACATTTGAAAGCTCCTTTCTGCTTTAGATCTTAATTGAGCTTTACACTCTAGTCATTCGGAAAAATGATAAATAACTTTGAGGATAAGAAACATCCTCTTTGTTATTTCCTATTTTTCTTTCATGACTGGTCAGAGTGTTCAGCATCTTGTTTTTCTATTGGTACGAATGCAGCTAATAATCTTTTGATTCCTTGTTCTTTGAAAGCTATATCTAGTTGTAAGTTGTCGGTGTCGCCGGTTACTTTAACGACTGTTCCAATGCCCCATTTTTTGTGTACAGCTTTATCGCCGGTACTCCAAGCTAATTTATCAGCGCCACTTTCTTTTTTATCACTAACTGGTGATTGATAAGGTGTACTTGCAGCTTTTTCTGCTTGATTGGTTCGATAAGGTGTTGAGCTAATTGAGCGACTAAAATTTGTTGTATAGGTGTTTCCAGCTTGATTATTGCCTAATTCAATGACTTCTTCAGATATTTCTCTAATAAAACGGGAAGCCTGGTTGCTTTGCATTTTCCCATACAATACTCGTGAATACGCATTAGTGATGTACAGTTTTTTCTCAGCACGAGTGATACCAACATAAGCTAAGCGACGTTCTTCTTCTAGGTCGTCTTCTTCCATCATCGAACGAGAAAGTGGGAATATTCCTTCTTCTAAACCAATCAAAAATACGATTGGAAACTCCAACCCTTTAGCTGCATGCAAGGTCATCAAGGTTACTTCACTTTGTGGTTCTTCTTCGATATTATCTAAATCTGATATCAAGGCTAAATCAGTTAAAAAAGTTAGTAAGCTTTTATCTTCACCATTATCTTTTTCAAATTGTTGGGTAACCGATAAGAACTCTTTAATATTCTCAACACGTGTTTCAGACTCAAGTGTTCGTTCCAACTCTAAGCTTTTCAAATAACCACTGCGGTCAAGAACTTCCTCTACTAATTTAGTTACTGGCAAGTATTCTTGCATTTGTTGCAAGTCACGCATCATGAAGGCAAATCCTTCAAGTTCGCCTGCCGCTTTACCTTTAATATTGGTAATTGAAACGTTCAAGGCTGCTTCTAATAAAGACCAGTCGTATTCATTAGCAAAACTTCTTAATTTTTCAATTGTACCAGGGCCAATTCCTCGCTTAGGAGTGTTAACGACTCTTTCAAAACTCATATTGTCTTCTGGGTTAGCTAATAAACGCAAATAAGCTAACACGTCACGAATTTCTTTGCGGTCATAGAACTTGTGCCCGCCAACCATTTTATAAGGAATATTGGATTTCAATAAATTTTCCTCAATAACACGTGACTGAGCATTTGTCCGATACAATACAGCGAAATCGCCATAGTTATAATTGGCTGCCTTCATTTCTTCCAATATTTTTGAGACAACGTATCTTGATTCGTCTCCTTCAGATTGACCACGGTAATAAGTAATTTTATTGCCCTCATCATTTTCTGTCCAAAGTTTTTTGACTTTGCGTTTATTATTATTTGCAATGACATCATTCGCTGCTTTCAAAATAAACTTGGTTGAGCGGTAGTTTTGTTCAAGCATCACTACTTTTGCATCTGGGTAATCCTTTTCAAAATCTAAAATATTATCCATATTCGCACCACGCCAACCATAGATACTTTGGTCTGCATCTCCAACCACACACAAGTTTTTAAAGCGTTTCGCCATCATATTAACCAATGTATATTGTGCTGTATTGGTATCTTGATATTCATCGACATGAATGTAATGAAATTTATTTTGATAATAATCCAACGTTTCTTGGCTTTCTTGGAATAGACGAATCGTTAGCATAATTAAGTCGTCAAAATCGACTGATTGGTTACGACGTAATTCACGTTGGTAGTCGTCATAACAATCCGCTACGATTTTTTCAAAAAAACTATTTGCTGAATTACGGTACTCTTTTGCATTCATTAATTCATTTTTTGCGTTACTGATTTCAGAAAGAATCGCTCTTGGATTGTATTTTTTTGGATCAATATTTTGCTCTTTTAAAATCCGTTTCATTAGGGTTTGCTGATCGCTTGGATCACTGATTGTAAAAGCTTTGTTGTATCCAATCCGGTCGATATCACGGCGCAACATACGCACACACATGGAGTGGAACGTTGAAACCCAGACACTATCTCCACCTGTTTCCATCAAACGACCAACGCGTTCTTTCATTTCTTTAGCGGCCTTATTCGTAAAGGTTATGGCTAATATATTCCATGGATTTACGCCTTTTTCATCAATTAAATAAGCAATGCGATGCGTTAACACACGCGTCTTTCCACTGCCTGCTCCTGCCATAATTAAAAGAGGACCTTCTGTATAAGCTACGGCTTCCTTTTGTCCTGGGTTCATACCCTCTAACAAGTTGTTTTGTATTGCCAAAATTTGTCCATCCTCTCTTTGTATCAAACTCAATCGTCTAATCATTTCATCTTTATTTCTTCTTTTTATTTTATAAAAGAAAATGAATTTTTGCATAAGTTTCCATTACCCATTTTACCACAGATTGGCCTAAATCGAGAAATGAATAAAAGATTTAATTGAAAAGATAAAAACCAAACACTCCTTGTTTAAGTCAGACTAGGCTATTGAATAATCTAACTTGCCTTATTTATATTTTATGCCTGTTATAAAATAAATTAGATGATAAAATAACTCAATAAGATAAGAAACTAGAACCACTTTTTTAGAGTTCATCTTGTTTCTTATCTTATTGAGTTGGTTCATTCAATCTATTTAATTTTTCTTATTCATTTTGTCTGACTCTATCTGTTAGGCAGTAAAAAAAACTGAAGCTCTTTAATTCTGTCCATTGTGAATAATATTAAGTGTTAGCTGATTGATTAAAATACGAACTTGCTTACGAGCTAAAGGATGGTCCCCTACTTTTAAGTAAGCTACTATTTTTTCATAATGGGCTATTTTTACATCACGGTTTTTTTTCATTAGCAAGAGGTATTCTGGGTTGTTTTGTGTTTGTATTTCACGAATTGTATCCATCATTAATCTAACAAAATAATTATTTTTATTATAAACTAGTATTTTATAAATCAACTGGGCTTCTAAATTTAAAAATTCCTTTTCTGAATCATTGAGGTGTTTTTTTAGAAAGACTAATTTTTCTTCAACTTGTGAGCAGTCAAATATAATTTCTTTTATTTGGAGGTAATGAAAATAATTGATGAGAGTCATTTCAATGAACTCTAATCTTTCTTGTGCACCACGAGATTCGATTTTTTGTTCTCTAACACGTGCACCTTTATAGACTTCAACCTCTAGGAAGCCCTCTTTTTGAAGTTGCTGAAAAGCTTGACGGATAGGCGTACGACTAATATTCAATTCTTTAGATAAGCCTAACTCAGTAATACGAGTTTGAGGCATCCATTGCCTCGTATCGATTTTTTCTTTTATGTATTGATAAGCCAATTCATCTAATTTTTTTGGTTTAGCCATAATTTTATCCACCTATCGTCAGTTTCTTTAATTGACCTCTATCCTTCAATAATAAAGACTTCATCTTGTACATACAAGTATAGTATCTTTTCATAAAGTTTTTTTCAATCAGTTTTTCAATGAACGAGTTGTTTTCATTTTTTCAACTACTCCACTTTCACTTAAAAATGCTGCTGCTAGGATAAAGAACCCACCGATCAGTTGGATGGGTGTCATGCGCTCATTTAAAAATATGGTTGATAAAAAAACAGCTGAAATAGGATCAATATAACTTAAAATAGCCATCGTCTGGCCTTTTAAAACTTGCATCGCTGAAAAGTATAAAGCATAAGCTACCCCAGTATGAACAATACCTAAAAATAATAAATAAACCAAAGACGTGCTAGAGACGGTTACAATATTGAACCCTTCTTTTAAGAAAACATAGGGTGCTAATACTAGAGAAGCCGTCATCAATTGGACAATCGTAGTTTCTAAACTAGCAATATTTTTCAAAAACTTCGTCGCTAAAATCACACTCGCATACAATAAGGCTGCACCGATACCATAGGTAATTCCTAAAGAATGATTGTATCCTAGTCCATTTGATGTGCCTTTTTCTACAATAAAATACATACCAATTAATGCTAAAAAAATTGCTCCTATTTTTAATTTAGTCAGTTTTTCGTTTAAAATAAAAGGAGAAGCTAAAACAACAAATAAAGGGGCCATATAATAGCTTAATGTTGCGTTCGAAATGGTCGTGTAGCGGTAAGCTTCAAATAATAAAATCCAATTTAATCCAATAGCTGTCCCTGAATAAAAAAGAATTTTAGCATTCTCTTTAATTTTTCCCCAAGATAAGGTCTTTTTATTAAAAAACAAGATTAGCAAAAGGAAGGTACTTCCAAAAAAACCACGGTAAAGGGCTATTTCACTTGAAGTTAAGTCAATATTTTTAACAAACAGTCCAATTGTTCCGAAGATCAACATGGTCGTAATGACTTTCATTTTTGCTTTCGTCATTCCTTTTCCTCCTTATTGCAGTTTAATGATACAAATAGAAATGGCTTAGGCACATTTTATTGATAGCCTGCCTATGCCATTTCTATTTACTCTTTTATCTTTTTTTATTTTTTAAAGTCCAACTCTATCGAAGAGGACATCTACATTTTTCAAATGATACCGGTAATCGAACGCATCATCTAGTTCAGCCAGTGTCATAAGAGACATAATTTCAGCATCTCCTTCGATTAAATTACGGAAAGGAATCTGGCTTTCCCAAGAAAGAGCTGTTTTAGGTTGAACGAGATCATAAGCTTTTTCACGGCTCATGCCCTTATCAATTAACTTTAGTAAAACACGTTGGCTATAAATTAAGCCATAAGTAGCTTTCATATTACGCTGCATATTTTCAGGGTAAACAGTCAAGTTTTTCATAATACTACCAAATCGATTAAGAATGTAATCTAACAAAATAGTGGAGTCTGGTAAAATGATTCGCTCAGCTGAAGAATGTGAAATGTCTCGCTCGTGCCATAAGACCACATTATCATATGCTGTAACCATATGACCTCTGATTACCCGTGCTAATCCCGTGACGTTCTCAGAACCGATTGGATTGCGCTTGTGTGGCATGGCAGAGGATCCTTTTTGGCCTTTAGCAAAAAACTCTTCTACCTCTCGTGTTTCTGATTTTTGAAGACCGCGAATTTCAGTTGCGAATTTTTCAATACTCGTTGCTATTAAAGCGAGTGTTGCCATGTATTCTGCATGTAAATCACGCGGCAAAATTTGTGTAGAAATCTCTTGTGGTCGAAGGCCTAACTTTTCACAAACGTATTTCTCAACAGCTGGTGGCGTATGGGCAAACGTTCCAACTGCTCCACTGATTTTTCCTGCTTCTATTCCGTTTGCTGCATGCTCAAACCGTTCGATATTGCGTTTCATTTCTGAATACCAAAGCGCCAATTTCAAACCGAAAGTCGTTGGTTCAGCATGGACACCATGTGTTCTTCCCATCATGACCGTGTATTTATGCTCGTTTGCTTTCTCGGCAAGAATAACCAAAAAATCCGTTAAATCTTTTCGTAATAAGGCGTTTACTTGCTTTAATTGGTAGCCATAAGCCGTATCAACAACATCGGTGCTGGTTAGACCGTAATGAATCCATTTGCGCTCCTCACCAAGTGACTCGGATACCGCGCGAGTAAACGCAACGACGTCATGGCGAGTTTCTTCTTCAATTTCTAAAATCCGTTCTACTTTAAAGCTTGCATTTGCTCTTATTTTTTCAGCTTCTTCGGTAGCTATATCGCCACGTTCGGCCCATGCTTCCACTGCTAATATTTCTACTTCTAACCATGTATTGTAGCGATTTTCGTCTGTCCATAATTGGCCCATTTCACTTCTTGTGTAGCGTTCAATCATCTACTTCGTACTCCCTTTTTTAAATCCAGATTCCTGTATCATGTATATTTTCAAGTGTCTTATCGACATCTTTTGTCAAAATAGTAATATGGCCCATGATTCTACTTACTCTTGCTTCATTTTTTCCATAATAATGAAAATGCCAATTTGGTTTCAATTGGATTTGCCATTCTACACTTTTCATTTGTTCTCCAAAAATCGTGACAGAAACAGCGTCCGAAAGTAAAGTGATCTCTGGTAAAGGCCAACCACAAATTGCTCTAATATGGGTTTCAAATTGAGATGTCGAGCAAGCATCAATACTATAATTTGCTGAACCATGAGGGTGTGAAACCAATTCACTTACGTATAAAGCACCAGAGGAAGTCAGGAATAGTTCTATTCCCAATGTACCTACTAAATCCAAGCCCTCCGCTATAGTCTGACTAATGCGTTTGACTTCTTGAGTTACTTCTTTTGAAACTCTCGCTGGCACAATTGCTTCTTCTAAAAGATTGTCACGATGAACAATTTCAGCGGTTGGAAATACAGACATATCACCTGCAGCGTTTCTCGAAATCACTATCGATAATTCTCGTTCAAATGGGATCCACGCTTCTAAAATACAAGTCCCTCTTTTTAAAAAAGATTCACATTTTAAAATATCCTCTTCTCCATAAAGAATTCGTTGGCCTTTTTCTCCGTTTTCGTCATAGACTGTTTTTAACACACTCGGAAAACCGATTGAACTAGCGGCTATCTTAATATCTTCTAACGTTAAAATCATCTCATAAGGGGCTAAGTTAATCTTATTCATTTCTAAATAAGCTTTTTCTAATATCCGATCTTGAGCAATAGCTAACAATACGCCTCCTTGTGGCACAGCGACTGTTTTACTTAGTCCTTCCATTTTGCTCGCATCAATATTTTCAAATTCATAGGTCACAACATCACACTTCATCGCAAAATCCATTAATGCCTCTTGCTCGTCACAAGTAGCCACGATTTGCCAATCTGCTACTTGTGCAGCTGGACAATTTTTTTCAGGATGCAAGATACCAACCCTGTACCCCATTTGTTTTGCAGCTAATGCCATCATCCTTCCTAAATGATCTCCACCAATAATGCCAATCGTTTTCCCAGGATTAATTATATTCGGCAACTGCCTCACTACCTTTTCGCTCATTTTTTTCTTTATTAGTTTAACAGTTAACTTAAAAACTGTCATGATTTATTACTAAATACTGGTATCTTTTTTAAAGTTCTCCTCGTTGTTTTAATGCGTTCCTTCTTTTTTTAACTTTCTTGGTCCAAAAACCACCACTGATATATTTAGGTTCATAAGAAATAACAAAAGCTTTAGATTCTATTTCACTAATTTGTTTGTATAATTTCCTTTCCGATTTGCGAGTAGTCAATATCTCTAACACTAACCGATCGCCTTCTTTACCCAAAGCATAACTCGTTGTGACACCATAGCCTAAATCTCGTAAAGCTTCAGCAATTTCACTTTTTACATCAGGTACGATAGCCGTTACCATAATATGTCCCAGTGCCAAGTACTCTTCAATTTGGATTCCAACAGCAATCCCAACACCATAGCCGAGTGCATAAGCCGCAATATTCAAAAAATTATCTAGTCGATCGAGAACCAATCCTAACCCGACAATATAAATAGTAATTTCAACCATTGAAACAAGAGGGGCAATCAGTCGATACCCTTTCATAGTCAGCATAAATCGAATCGTATTTAATGCTACATATGCTAAATTAATGATAAATATAAGGCCTAAAAATTGAAAATTTGTATCCATTCTAAAAATCCCCGATCTGTTAATAAGATAGTCTATTTCTTTATAAGCCTATCAAACATTCTCAAAATAGCAAGTAAAAATGGTTTAATTTTTTATAAAAAAAGCCTCGGCCTATTTGGTACTCAGCTGAGGCTTTCATTTTAAAGGGGTAAATCGTTCGATTAAAAGAATCGATTAAGTAGTCTCTGGTAAATCCATCAGATTTTCTTTTTCTACTACCGTTTCGACTAATTGTTTCTTGCGTCCGTGATGAGAAAGGATAGTCAACGTGATGGCTGTCACACTCGTTACAACGATGCCGTTTCCTGTGAAAGTTTGAACGGCTGCTGGTAGATTAGCGAATAACTCTGGTACGACAGTTACGCCTAAGCCAAGTCCAAAAGATAGCGCAACAATCATTAAGTTGCCATCTTCATTTAAATCAACCTGGCTCAGCATTTTAACTCCTTGAGTCACAACTATTCCAAATAAAATCATCATTGCACCACCTAAAACAAGTTCAGGAATACTAGTCGCAAATGCGCCAATCTTCGGGACAAGTCCTAAAACTATTAAAAAGCCAGTTGCAAAATAAATGGGTTTACGCGTACGAATACCAAACATTTGAACCAAACCAACAATTTGTTAGAATGCTGTATAAGGGAATGTATTAAAAATTTCTCCTAAAATAATAGCTAATTCTTCTGCACGGTATCCTTTTTTCAAATGCACTTCTTCGATTGTCTGACCGGTTACTTCTCCTAGTGCAAAATAAACGCCGGTAGATTCAACCATGCTAACAATTAGAATTAAAATCATTGTTAAAATAGAGGACCATTTAAAAATAGGCGCTCCAAAATAAAAAGATTGCGGAAAATGAAACCAAGTTGCTTCGGCTACAGGTGCTAAGGTAACCAGTCCCATGAGTGAGCCAACAATTTTTCCGGCAATTAAACCGATAATAATAGCTAACGAAAGAATAAACCCTTTTGCAAATAACTGGATGCCTAGAATAATCACAACGGTTAAGAAGGCCAAGAATAAGTACTTGCCAGAACCAAAATCAGGAACTATTTTTATTCCACCACCCATCTTCTCAATGCCAACTGGGATAAGAGTTAAGCCAATAACTGTGATGACGGTTCCCGTTACAACCAGTGGGAAAAACGGTTGATCTTTGAGAATAAACCAGCGATAAGGATAATGAAGATTCCAGAAGCAATAATTGCGCCATACAACGCTCCGATACTCTTAGTTGTGCCAATTAAAATTAAAGGAGAAACAGTTTGCATCGCACAACCCAGTACAACAGGTCAGCCTATTCCAAAATAACGGTTAACAAATAATTGCAATAATGTAGCGACACCACACATAAAAATATCGATTGATACGAGGTAGGTCATTTGTTCTGAATTAAACCCAATTGCACTCCCAATTAATAAAGGAACTAAAATCGCTCCCGCGTATATAGCCAATACATGTTGCAATCATAAAGCTGCTGCTTTTGAGTTGGTTAATATTTTATTTTTTCTCCTCTTCTTTTACAAATTTAACGACACCCTTTTCAAATGCACGAATACGAGCTAAAGATAAAATATCAAACCCTAATTCTTCTAAATCTTTACGCCCAGGTTGAAATGATTTTTCTATCACTATCCCAATCCCAGCAAGAGATGCTTTTGCCTGGCGACAAATTTCAATCAGTCCTTTTGCTGCTTGTCCGTTAGCTAAAAAGTCATCAATTATTAAGACATGATCGGTTGCATCTAAAAAATTTCTTGAAACTGCGATTTTGTTTGTTACTCCTTTTGTGAACGAATGAACATTTGTAGTATATAAATTATCGATTAGCGTTAAGCTTTTATGTTTGCGAGCAAAAATAACTGGAATACCTAATTCTAATCCAGCAAAAACAGCTGGTGCTATTCCTGAAGTTTCAATCGTTAGTATTTTTGTAATACCCTTATTTGCAAAATAACTAGCAAATTCATTTCCCATGGCCTGCATCAAAACTGGATCAATTTGATGATTTAGAAAATTATCTGCTTTCAAAATATCTTCACCTAATACCATGCCATCTTTTAAAATACGTTCTTCTAATAATTTCATCATCATCCTACCCTTCCTTTAAAAACTTTTCTTGTTTAGTTATTATTTCTTTTAAAAAACAAAAAGAGACCTTTTTAACTTCGCTTTGTTTCTTACTAAAGCAAAGTTAAAAAAGGCCTTAAATCCAATTGAATTTAGCTCATTTTTAGTTCTTTACTTATAGTCCAGTATTTACGGTACTGGGTAGAAACTTGCCAACCTTATTTTGGCATTATATAAGTTGATGTTGTATCGAATATATTTTTTTTCAAACGTCAATATTTTTTTTATTTTCTCATTCAACTATCAATAATAATAAACTTTTATACAAAAAATATGATAATTGTTCGTTTATAAAATAAAAACTCAAAAATTCAATTGTCTGTTTTTTGAGTTCTTATTAAGCTTATTCAACTAGATATCTTTAAAAACTAACCAGTTATTTGGTCATTTGTTGGCTCTTGTGAAATAGTATCAACATACAAATTAACTAGTCTAGAACCTTCTATATCATTAGCCGTAAAGATGTAACCGGCGTATTTGACTACGGCTTCTTCACCTAGTTGAGGAATACTGCCATGTTGCATAATGAAAAAGCCAGCTATCGAGTCGACATCATTGGATTCTATACTTGTATTGAAAAACTCATTGAATTTAGAAAGAGGGGCAGAGCCATCCACTAAGTAGCGTGTTTCACTTATTATTTGAATCATACTATACGTTTCATCGTACTCATCGTCAATATCGCCAACAATCTCTTCTAATAAATCTTCTAATGTCGCTATCCCAACGACTCCACCATACTCATCATTTAAAATAGCCATTTGATTGCGAGTTCGTTTTAGCTCATACAATAAATCATCCATAAAGATTGTTTCAGGCACATATAAGGGTGGATTCAAGATATCTTTAATATCAATATCATCTAGCTGGGTCATTCTTGAGGCTTTCAACAAATTTTTCACATGGACAATACCGATGATATTGTCTTTATCAGATATATAAACGGGCACACGAGAAAATCTGCAATCTAGCAATAAAGGAATATTTTCTTTCGTTCCATCCTCATAATCAATCATAAAAGTATCTGTTCGAGGGACCATAATCTCTCGTGCCATTTTTGTGTCCATTGATAGAACACCTTTTAGCATTGTAAATTGATCAACATCAATCGCGCCTTTTGCTTGGCTATTTTCTAAATAAGAACGAAACTCATCACGAGTCATTTTTTCTTCTTGTTTAGAGAAATCAATTGGTGTCATTTTCTTCAATAAACTCGTTGATAACGAGAGTAGTTTTACGAAAGGTGCAAAAATAATTTGTGCTACTCTAATGGGTCCAGCAGTGAAGCTAGCTACTTCTTCTGCTTTTTGTAAAGCAACTTGTTTGGGATACAACTCACCAAAAACAAGTGTAACGTAAGATAAAATAACTGTTACCAATACAACTGCTAGTTGTTTCCCACCTGGAATGTTTATTAACAAAGGTTCCAAGCGTGAAGCAAAGCTTGTCGCAGCTGAGGCACTCGAAATAAATCCTGCTAATGTGATAGCTACTTGAATGGTCGCAAGAAAATTATCTGAGTTCGCTAATAAGTTCAATACTGCAGCTGATTTTTTATCGCCTTGGGCAGCTTTCTCTCTTACTTTGCTTTGGTTTAACGATACAAATGCCATTTCTGCTGAAGCAAAAAAAGCATTAATACCTGTTAGAACAATAATAAACAAAATTTGTCCTAACATCGACTGACTGTCGGGGTCTGGATTCATAAATCGTGGTCTCCTTTTTAATAGTTGCGTTTTTTCGATTAAAAAAAACATACCATAATTTAAAGCTCATAGCAAATTAGTTTACTTCCATTGCTTTATGATAAGAACTTTAGATTGTCGTTTCTTTTTATTTTATTTATTGAGCTACGGACTCTAGCTCTTTTTGTAAATTCAACTGTCTCCTCGAGGCTTTTAGCCTCTTGCGGTACTGTTTTATTTCCCTATCAGAGCTGAATAGAGTTCTGTGCATCTTTTAATTTAATAGGTCTTCTATATTTCCTAATAAGGGTTTCATGGTTGTAGTAACGTCTCCGCTTGATTTGCCTTCGATTATTGCTACCATTAGATAGCTCTTATTTTCTGCATCGAAAGTTAGTAGGAAGCCATTAGTATCTGCATCTTCACCTTCTACCTCTGATGCGGTTGTTTCGGCTGTTCCTGTTTTTGCTGCTAGGTTCTTTTTATTTAACGAAGCAAGGCTGTGTGCTGTTCCTTCTGGGTTTTCTACTACCTTAATCAAATTATTTTTCACTATATCCGCAGATTCGACAGTCACAGCCATTTTTGGTTCAGCTGTTTTTTGATCGGCCGTTAGTTTAGGAAAAATCAACTGCCCCTGATTAGCGAAAACTGAAAACGATACGGCTTGCTGGATAGGATTTAGTAAAAGTTGACCTTGCCCATATGCTGTATCCGCTAGTAATTTTTCATTCGCTAATGTTCCCTCATTTGATAGTTGAGCTGGGTTCATCGCTATTGGTAAGTCTAACTTTTCTCCGAAAATAAACTTAGATAATCCTTCTTCATATGCTTTTTGTCCCATTTCTAAAGCTTCTTTAGCAAAATAGATATTATCAGAATAAACTAGGGCTGACTCCAAATTTACTTGCGGTGTATCTGAAACACGGACAATATAGTGATTTCCCCATGATGATTCTTTTTGCCATTTTAGGCCGTCAATTTTGTGGGTTTCATCTACTGTTGTCACTCCAGAATCTAATCCGATTGCTGCTGTAATTGTCTTAAACGTTGAACCAGGAGCATAACCTGATGCAAAGCGGGATAAGAAAGGGTTATTTACATCATCCGTATACTTTTGGTAGTCTTTTGTACTGATGCCCATTGTCATTTGGTTGGCATCATAAGATGGTGTACTAACTAATGACAACAAACTGCCGTCTTTAGGATCCATGAAAACAGCTGATCCGTTTTCACCTTTTAATTTTTCGTAGGCTGCTTTTTGAAGTTTCGCATTGATTGTTAATATGATATCTTCACCGTTTTTCAATTCCATTTCTTGAATCACTTTCTTTAACTGATCTGTTTCATCGTTAATAACAATTCTTCCACCTTTTTGACCATTTAAACGTTCATTAAAGGCTGCTTCTAACCCAGCTTTCCCGATGATATCTCCAGCTTGTAAACTTGGATTTTTTTCAATGTCTTCCGCTGTTGTTTCTCCGACATACCCGATTAGATGAGCTGCTGCTTCGTTCAGTGGATACGTACGCAGTGTTTTTTCTTGGTAGAGTACTCCCGGTACTTCAGGAGTTTCGCCATCTTTTACAATTTTAAAAGGCACGAAACTCTCTGGTAATACCCATTCAGCGGCCAGCTTATTTTCTAGTTGCTCTGCTGAGATAGTATATTTTTCACTAATAACAGCTAGTTTTTTGTCTTTTTCTATTCCTTCGCCTAAAGCTTCAGGATATAAACCTGCATCCCAAAACTTTCCTTCTGTTGCTAGGGGAGAACCATCTTTTGAAAGGATATCTCCACGCTCACCGATTGTGGTCGCTAAACTAATTTTATCCTTTAACTCTAAGTCCGGAAAAATAAGTTTTGTGCTCCAGTCCACCCGATAGTCTTCTTGTTCTTTACTCATAGTCGTGGCATATGATTGTGTTTCTAATTTTCCTAAAGAAGTCGTCATTTGCATATTATACGTAACATCGTAATGGTCTTTCTCTTTGTTCAAGACAGACTTCACACCAGAAACCGTTACATCTGAAACACCAATTCCGCCATAAATTGCTTCATAGCGTTCTTTTATTTCTTTTTTAGTGTAAACTATTTTTTTCAATGACTTTTGTGAGGCTAACTGACTTAATTTTGAGTAATCTTGTTTTTCTAAAGCATTAACATAAGAATCTACCGTTTGTTGTGCTGCTTTTTCGTCCTTTTGTTTTGACCAAAAATAGTATCCTGCTCCTACGCCGATTATTGTTATGAGAATCAGACTCATTGCAACAATGATTTTCCACGACGGTTGCTTTTTCTTTTTATTGCGTTTTATTGTTTCCACTCATTTACCTCCTTTTTTACTTTGTTAGAATTAAGTAGCTGGACCTTTTAAGGTACTTTCATTCGTGATATTCAGAATCCTCTGCTTTTTCTTCTTCTTGTTTACGGTATTTCTTCATTTTTTCACTAAATAGTTCCCCGTTACTTGGTGGTGTATAAGTGATAGCATTGGCTCCTGCTTCTATTGTTCTTTGGATGCTTTCTAAAGTTGGTCCACCCGTTGCTATAATTGGCAATTCCGGGAAAGCTTGACGGATTTCTCTGACAATATTAGCGGTATTCGCTGCACCACTGATATTCAAGATATCGACTCCTGCATCTATTTTTTCTTGAATATCTGTAAATTCTGAAACGACTGTCAAGATAATTGGAATGTCAACTATGCCATTTACCTCTCTTATTGTGCTTAAAGGTGTGGGTGAGTTCAAAACAACACTGATACAGCCGTGTGCTTCAGCGAACAAAGCAATATTGGATGATCTAGGACCGTGAGTCAATCCTCCACCAACTCCTGCAACAACAGGCATGTTCGCTACCGTTGTGATGCCGTTGACAACCGCTGGATGAGGTGTAAATGGATAAACAGCTATTATCGCATCTGCATTATTATTCATAATAATCGCAATATCCGTTGTAAATATAAATGAGCGAATTCGTTTACCATTGATAACAATTCCACTCGCTTTTCTTATAATTTCTGGCACTTTAATGTAATCTCTTCTCAAATCTGTTGTAATTTTTGGAGCCTTTTTTTTAACCTGTTTTTCCATTTACTAACCTCCTAGTATCTTTATACCTTTTACGCTAGCTTACTTATTTTTTTAAAGCTCTATCTTTTATTCACGAGTTTAGACGAGTGCTTAACTAATTGTTCTCTACTCGGCTGTTTTTGGATAAGACTAGACAAGTGAAGACTAGTTTTCAACTCACTGGGCTGATTACAGATTATAACAGACAAGTCGAGTCATTTTTATTCTTAACTTGTCTAGATATCGGAATGGTTTTATCACGAGTGATAAAACCAACCATTATTGTCCATGGACCTTAGTTTTATTCACGAGTTTAGACGAGCGTTTAACTAATTGTTCTCTACTCGGCTGTTTTTGGATAAGACTAGACAAGTGAAGACTAGTTTTCAGCTTACTGGGCTGATTACAGATTATAACAGACAAGTGAAGACTAGTTTTCAACTCACTGGGCTGATTACAGATTATAACAGACAAGTGAAGACTAGTTTTCAACTTACTGGGCTGATTACAGATTATAACAGACAAGTCGAGTCATTTTTATTCTTAACTTGTCTAGATATCGGAATATTATCGGAATGGTTTTATCACGAGTGATAAAACCAACCATTATTGTCCATGGACCTTAGTTTTATTCACGAGTTTAGACGAGTGCTTAACTAATTGTTCTCTACTCGGCTGTTTTTGGATAAGACTAGACAAGTGAAGACTAGTTTTCAGCTTACTGGGCTGATTACAGATTATAACAGACAAGTCGAGTCATTTTTATTCTTAACTTGTCTAGATATCGGAATATTGGAACAATAGTTAAAAACTGTAGTTACTTAATCATACTGGTTTAAGTTGTATTGTTCAATTAAGTCCATTAGCTTTACGGAGTAATCTGGATCGGTAGCATAACCGCTATTTTGCAAGGCAACTGCTGCATCCTTATAGTTTGTTGCTGCTAGGACTGTTGCGTATTGATTTGTATTCCAAGTGGTTCCAAAAACGAGTAGTCTAGCATGCTCGTCCATCGATTCTTGCCAACTATCGTATACTTTAAACGGTGCTTTTATTTCAATCCATTCTCCATTAACAAATTCTTTTGTATTCATGACCGTTGTCTGATCGGGGTTACTCCCTTTAATCCCATAAAAATTATTATATTTTACTGAAAGTTCGCTTCTACCCCAATCAGATTCTAAAATCGCTTGAGCAATACTAATACTTGGGAGAATACCATATTTTTCTTTTATCTGTTTAGCATACTCAGCCGTTTGGCTAATAAATTGTTCCTGACTTGCGTTATTTATATTTGAGGACGAATCTGAACTTTCGTTTAGACTTTTTGAACCTAATAAAGCGATTGCGCTAAAAAAAATGAGGCAGATTGTAAATAAACTAACCATTACAAAACTAGGAGACATCCAATAAATAAAAAGATTTTTCTTTTTATTTTTTGAAGAGACATATTTTTTTAGTGGTTTCTTTTTAGACAACTTATCACATCTTTCCTTTTAGTTTAGTTGCTTACTTTTTATTTTCCGGCTTCTTTTAGTAATTGGATATATTCTTCTAAAGACAAGTCATATTTCTCGATATATTTAGCATTTTCAATACCAACATAACGGAAATGCCATGACTCATAGTTAATCCCTGTCTCTGCTTCTTTTCCTTGTGGGAAGCGTAAGATGAAACCATAATCGGTCATATTATCCACTAACCAATGTTGAGAAGCTTGCGCATCGTATTCAGGTATCAACCCTTTTCCGGTTTCTAACCAATCTGAATCTACTATATCAACAGCTAAGCCTGTGTGGTGTTCACTGCCTCTTGGAATAGCAATATAATTTTCTGTTTCTTGAATGGCTTCTTCTTGAGTATAATTTTGGTCAATGTAACGTTGGATGCTACTGTCATAATTTTTTTGTTGTAAATCAATTGAGCGGTAACTAGAAACTAAAACAATCTCAAAACCCGCTTCAGAAGCTTTCTTTAACCAATTTTCATATTCTTGTTTTATCCGTTCATCAATCAGGTATCCATTTGGCAAAACGGTTAGAGGCAAGTCGAGATTGGGGTCAATTAACTGGGAGTTATTGACTAACAGTAAATTCCAGTCAGAAACAGATACATCTGGTAACTCATCTAGCATCTTTTGGTGTTCTTCTTTTTCTTTTATTTGTTGCTCCTCTTCCGGTGTTAAGACTTCGACGGAAGAGTCTACAGCTATTGATTGATTGTCTATCTCTTTTTGAGATTTATTAGATTCGCTTGGTTCATTCAAAAAAGTTTCTTCTATTAATCCGCAACCTGTAATCGTTGTTAGAATCAAAAGACTGCCTGCTATTTTTTTGTAGTTCATTTCAGCAATACCCCATTCTTTTTACTAGTAGCAAAATAAAAAACCTGTTTTCTTTTTACTAAAAACCAGGATTTTTTTGTTCCATTCCATGATAACATTTATTAATAAAATCGTCACAAAAAATTTGGACTTCTTTTATCTCTATTTAACAACTTTTTTAAAAGAATCGGATAAAAAAAAGGCGGGACTTTTGTCCCAACCTCCAGAAAATTACTGAACTCATTCTCAAACAGTATAGTGATCTTCAATATTTTCTTTAAACCATTCCAATAAATCTTGTTTTTCAGTTTCAATTTGCTGTTGGATAATACCTGGTAAACTCAACTCAATGCAATCTTTGTAACTCCAGAAATCATAATTCATCTCAATTTTAAGGATAGTGCTATTTTTCTTACGGTGTTGATTAATTGTTTCTTTTTCATTGTCTTGTTGAAAAGCTAACTCAGCTGCTCCACTATTGACCCATTTTTTAGCTACGTGAAATTTTATTCCCAAGTATTCTTCGACGGGATGCATTTCTACTTCCGGGAAGAAAGTCGCATTTCTAATAACTTTTTGAACGAGCATCCATTCATAATCTGTAAATAAATTTATGATTGACTGTTCATCTTTTGGTTTTAGGCTAATCTCACCCTCTTTCCATCGTTGCCAATTTTCTTGGCTAATGGATAATTGACTAGAGTAAAAATCTTTCTCAGTATGGTAATTTTCCTTTATGGTATATAAAACAATCTGAATAAGTGCTTCTTGCATGATGCATTCCCCTCTCATTGTCATATCCTTCATTAATAGAATAAGTGCTACCCTTATTTTACACGTAACAGCTTTAAAACAAAAGTGTAACGGTTCTCATTGCGTTCACTTCTTTAGCTTGCTACAATGAAAGAAGATAAACAGGGTCCTATCTAAGTATGAAGGAGGAATAAAATGAAAGAATTAAATTGGGGTATTTTAGGATTAGGATCTATTGCTACTAGTTTCGCTACAACTTTTATAGCTGATAATGCAAAAATTTATGCAGTTGGGTCTCGCTCAATCGAAAAAGCTGAACAATTTGCAACAACGTTTGGGATTGAAAAAGCTTATGGCAGCTATGCTGAACTGTTAAATGATCCTGCTATTGATGTTATCTATATTGCGACTCCTCACAGTCATCATGCCAATCTTATTATGAAGAGTTTAGAAAATAACAAGCACGTACTTTGTGAAAAAGCCATTGTTATGAATACCAAACAACTAGATGCTGTTATGGATCTTGCTAAAGAAAAAGAATTGGTTTTAGCTGAGGCTATGACTATTTTTCACATGCCGCTTTATCAAGAACTCAAAAAAAGATCAGTCGATGGATCACTTGGTAAATTAAAAATGATTCAAGTCTCTTTTGGCAGTCTAAAAGAAGCTGATCCAACAAATCGTTTCTTTAATAAAGCCATTGCTGGTGGCGCTTTATTAGATATTGGAACCTATGCTTTATCGTTCGCTCGTTTCTTTTTATCCAGTCAGCCTAGCGAAGTTTTAACAACCGTCAACTTTTTTGAGACTGGAGTAGATGAACAAGCTGGGATTATCTTAAAAAATACTGAAAACGAGCTTGCTACCATCGCTATTACTTTTAGAGCTAAAATGCCTAAACAAGGGATTGTTGCTTTTGAAAATGGTTACTTCACAGTTACCGATTTCCCCAGAGCCGATGAAGCTACCTTAACTTATTCTGATGGGTCAGTCGAACGCATTCAAGCTGGTGATACTTCTCAAGCTTTAAATTACGAAATTTCTCATTTTAATGAAAACGTCCGTACTAAAAAAGATACGAGTTCATTAACGTTAACCCATGATGTGATGGAAATAATGGATACCCTTATAGAAAAATGGGATTTGTCTTTTGATTTTGAATAAAACGGTTCTGGCTTACTTACCCTAGTAGCCGGAATCTTTTTCTATAGCAGTTCTTGTAATTCCTGAATACTGTTTATCCTTATATCTGATTGTTGCATTTCTGCTTGAGTTCCAAAGCCATAATTGCAGCCTATTGTAATCAACTGATGGTAATGCCCAATTTCTAAATCATGGATTCGATCACCAATCACGAGGTATTCGTCTTGGTCCTCACTCTTAATCAGCGAAAATATCTCGTGTTTAGCTATAAAATCAAATTGTTCGGTACAATACATCTCATCAAAGTAACGCTCTAATTGAAAAGTCTCTTGGTGTGCTTGCATGTAGGCTTTACTACAGTTGCTCAAAAAGATTAGTTTGTATCCCTTGTTTTTTAAATTATCTAATGTTTCTAAAGCTTCTGGATACAGCTTTGCTTCTTTTGAAAGAACCTTTTCTAGTAGGGTTTCGCCTATTATTTTTGAAGCAGCCATTTGGTAATCTTCAGCTAAATCCGGCATAAAGTTTTCCCACATCTCTTTGCTGCTATAACCTAGCCACTTCGTTATTTCATCATCTTGCCACTCTCTTGGTTTAGCTTTTTGGTGTGCTATCAGATAACGATAGGCCCGCTTAAAAGCAACAATGTAGTTTTGTCTACTGTCATGTAGCGTCCCATCGTAATCAAAAATAAGTGTTCGTGTAGCTTTCAATCTTGCTTTATCCATCATTAAGCCTTACATCTCTTTCAGTAAGTTCGCCATCTCAATAGCTGAAACAGCTGCTTCGTAGCCAATATTACCAGATTTAGTACCCGCACGCTCAATAGCTTGCTCAATATTATCTGTTGTTAAGACGCCAAATATTATTGGTAAACCGGTATTCATTGAAGCTGTCGCGACCCCTTTTGTCACTTCTGCGCACACAAGATCATAATGTGATGTAGCTCCTTTGATTACTGCTCCTAACGTGATTATAGCATCATAATTGCCCGAATTTGCCATTTTTTGTGCAACTAGCGGAATTTCATAAGCTCCTGGTACCCAAGCAATTGCAATATCCTCTTCTGACATGCCGTGTCTTTTCAAACTATCTATTGCCCCGCTCAATAATTTTGATCCTATAAATTCATTAAAACGTGCGATTACGATGCCCACTTTTAAATCTTTCGCAATTAACTGTCCTTCGAATACGTTCATTATAATTCCTCCATTTTTTTAAATCGTTAGTTTCTCTTATAGTTAATAGTTTAGATAATGATTCATTTCTTCTTGCTTGGTTTTTAAATAAGCCTTGTTTTCTAGTTGAGCTTCCACTTGAAGAGGTACTCTTTCAACAATCGTTAGTCCGTATTTCTCCATACTTTCTACTTTTAATGGATTATTAGTCATTAAACGCAAGTGCGAAACGGACAAATCATCAAAGATTTGTTTAGACTCGTAATACTCTCTCAAATCAGCTGGAAAACCAAGCGCTAAATTAGCTTCGATGGTGTTGTGACCTTGATCTTGAAGGGCATACGCTCTAATTTTATTTACTAAGCCGATGCCCCGACCTTCTTGGCGCATGTATACTAAAATGCCACGACCCGCTGTTGCAATTTGCTCCATTGCCGCATCTAACTGTTGGCCACAGTCACATTTTTTAGAACTAAATACATCACCCGTCAAACATTCAGAATGGATGCGACACAAAACCGGCTCGCCATCACTAACATCCCCCATTACTAAAGCAACATGGTGTTCACCCGTAACAGCATGCTCATAGGCATAAATTTCAAACTCACCATATTTTGTTGGCAGATGCGCTTTAGATTGTCTGAAGATAACTTGTTCTTTATTTTTGCGGTACTCAATTAAATCAGCAATGGTTCCTATTTTTAATCCGTGCTCTTTTGCTAATTCCATTAGATCCTTTCTTCTGGCCATTGTGCCATCTTCTTTAAGAATTTCACAACACAATCCAACTGGTTTTAAACCTGCTAGTTGCATCAAATCAACCGTTGCTTCTGTGTGTCCTTTTCTAGCTAACACTCCCCCATCAACCGCTTCTAGCGGGAACATGTGGCCTGGTCTTCTAAAATCAGTTGATTTCGCTTCATCTGAAACTAGTTTCATTGCCGTTAGCGATCGTTCAGCTGCTGAGATTCCAGTGGTTGTGTCCAGATGGTCTACCGAAATAGTAAACGCTGTTTGGTGGTTATCTGTATTGTCTTGAATCATTTGTGGCAATGCTAACTTCTTAGTATAGTCTTTGCTCATTGGCATACAAATTAACCCTTTAGCGTAACGAGCCATAAAATTAACATTTTCTGTAGTAGCAAATTCAGCCGCACAAATAATATCTCCTTCATTTTCTCTGTCTTCATCGTCTACTAATAAAATATTTTTCCCTGCCTTTAAATCAATTAATAATTCATCAATGGTATTAAACATACGCTCCTCCATTCTGGTCTAATAGAACCCATTTTCTTTTAAAAATCCATGCGTTACATTGCTTTCTTTAGTCGGTTCTTTTGAGCCAAGTCCCAATAACTTTTCGACGTATTTTCCAATCATATCGCATTCAAGATTAACTTTATCACCTGGTTGCTTGGCTAACAGCACCGTTTCTTCACCAGTATGAGGTATAATCGAAACTTGAAACGACTGGTCGTCTACTATTACGACGGTTAAACTAACTCCATCAATAGCTATCGAGCCTTTTTCGATAATGTACCTTAATAAATCCGGACTTGTTTCAACTGTAATCCATACCGCATTATCATCTTGCCTGAAAGCTTTTATCTTTCCCGTTCCATCGATATGGCCACTAACCATATGCCCACCTAGTCTTGTCTCAAGGCTTAGAGCTCGTTCTAAATTAACGTAGCCTCCTGGAGTCAATTCGCCAATGTTTGTTCTTTTCAAAGACTCAGACATCACATCTGCCTCAAAAGAATCGTTTTCTATTTTTGTGACGGTTAAGCATACACCATTAGTCGAAATACTATCTCCAATACGGGTTCCTTGTACGACTTTTCGGCCTTTGATAGTAAGTACTGAACTTTTCTCACCTTTTTTAATCGATTTGATTGTCCCAATTTCTTCAATAATTCCAGTAAACATTTGTTTTCCTCCCATTTAATTTCTTTTTATTTATCCAGATAACCTTCTATCAATATATCTTCTCCAACCATCACGGGATTTAATCGCTTCAATTGAAAAGCATTTTCTAATGAACTGATTCCTTCGCCTTCAACAATTGTCTTCGCATCTTTTCCACCAATGATTTTTGGCGAAAGATAGACGTGAACTTTATCAACAATTCCTTCTTTTAGAGCTGAAAAGTTTAATGTCGCTCCACCTTCCAATAAAATGCTGTCAATCCCCTTAGCGCCTAATTTTTTCATCAATTCGCGTAGATCAACTCTGTTATCCCTTTGGGAAGTCACGATAACCTCAATACCCATTTTGGTTAATGTTGCTATTTTTTCACTACTTGCTCTATTAGTTGTTGCGACAATTGTCTTAGCTTTATCTTGCTGGGACAATACGACAGAGGCTAACGGGATTCTTAGTTGGCTATCCACAACAATTCTAATCGGGTTTTTACCATTTGGAATTCTAGCTGTTAATTGCGGATCATCTTTGATAATCGTATCGATACCTACCATGATGCCAGATAATTCGTGTCGCAAGTTGTGGACTCGTTTCCTCGCTGCTGCGTCAGAAATCCATTGAGACTCACCTGTTACTGTAGCTATTTTCCCATCTAGGGACATCGCACTCTTCATCACAACAAAGGGTTCTTTCGTGACAATGTACTTAATGAAAGCCTCATTTAGTTGGGCTATCTCTTTTTCTAGCACTCCAATGCTAACGAGAATCCCCTTATTGCGAAGTCTTTCAATGCCTTTTCCTGCAACCAATGGATTAGGATCACCCATCCCAATAACCACTCGTCTTATCTTTTTATCTACCACTAAGTCAGAGCAGGGAGGTGTTTTCCCCACATGTGAGCATGGCTCCAAAGTGACGTATAATGTTGCACCAGATACACATTCACTTGCTGATGCAATAGCATTTACTTCTGCATGCGCTTGGCCGAACTCTTCGTGGTACCCTTGTCCAATCACTTTTCCATTCTTAACAATTACAGCGCCCACTAAAGGATTGGGTGCTGTAAACCCTTTTCCTTTTTTTGCTAAGTCTAGCGCCATCTTCATATAAAATTCATCCAATTTTTTCACTCCCATCTACATAAAACCAAAAAATAAAAACCCAAAAGATTGTCTCTTCAGGGTTTTAGCGCATTTTGAATAAGAGAGTGCAACAAATAGCACCGCATACTGGGTATTCGGCTACCTTTGATCTCTTTAAACGCTGTCTTCTTTCATCCAGACTTTAACTGTCGGCTTCGGAATTTAACCGAATCTGCTTTGCAGCTCGTGGGCTTTACCACCGGTAGGGACTTACACCCTGCCCTGAAGACTATTCAATTTTTTGGAAATAGAATACAAAAAAGCCCCAGATAGTAAATCCAGGGCTTTGTTCATGGTCAAATAAGACTAGTGTATCATTGCTTTTTAAACGTAGGATTTTTATCCATCTCAAATAAGATTTCTATAATCATCGTTTTTTCTGCAATCACTTTGTCTTCTTTCATCCAGACTTTAACTGTCGGCTTCGGAATTTAACCGAATCTGCTTTGCGGCTCGTGGGCTTTACCACCGGTAGGGACTTACACCCTGCCCTGAAGACTATTTTGTTTTTATACTGTTAGACTATATGGAACCAATGAGAATGTCAATCTATTTTTTAAGAACATTATTTATTTTATATAGAAAACGTTGTTTATTTTATTACTAACCTATTAATTTATAAGCTGCTTTATTTTTTTAAAACTGCGACAACTTCGATTTCACATAAGCCCTTGAGGGGAAGCTCTTGGACAGCAAAACAAGTGCGAGCAGGTTTATGCCCATTAAACTGTTTGCCATAAGCTTCGTTGAACGCTTGAAAATTTTCCATTGTTGATAAATAACAGGTTGTTTTAACAACATGTTGCAAAGAAGAACCAGCCGCTTCTAGAACAGCAGAAAGATTTTTAAAAGCTTGTTCGGTTTGTTCTGTGATACTTTCTCCAACTAGTTTACCGGATACTGCATCTACTCCGATTTGACCAGCTGGAAAAATAAAATCTCCTGCTTTGATGACTTGTGAATATGGACCAATTGGTTCCGGTGCGTTTTTTGTGTGAATGATTTCTAACATGTGTGTTCCTCCTATGATTTTTTCTCGTACAAGAGAAACCCTCTTGAATTTCATCTTTACTCAGTAGTGTGTCATTTACGATTTACTAAGTCCTGTATTCGTGCTTTCACTTTTAAATTAACTTACTTTTTGCCTTTATTGTAGAAAACTTCCATGTCTTCTTTAGGAACCATACTTCCACCAGTCGCCCATGAGATGTGCGTTGCATTTGACATTTTATCAACTAGGTTGTTGGTTTTCAAGTACGCTTGTCCTGCTTCTGATTGCAACATACGAATAGATCCTGGTAAACCTGCAATTGCAGCTGGCTCTAAATAAATTTCTTCTTGGTCAATCAAAGCTGTTAATAATTTATATGTTTCGTCGTCATCTAACGTGTACGATCCACTAAAGAAATCTTCTAATACTCTCGCAACAAAACCAGATGTCCGTGGAACAGCTAATCCATCAGCAACTGTTAGCCCGTCTAGGCCAATATCTTTAACTGATATCTCATTGTATTTACCAGTAATTAGGCCTAGAAGCATAGAAGGAACGTGTGTTGGTTCAGCAAAGAAACAATGAACGTTATCACCATAAATATGTTTCAAGCCAAAGGTAACACCACCCGGAGAGCCACCAATGCCACAAGGCAAGTAAACAAATAAGGGATGATCTGCATCTACTAAAATGTTGTTGTCGCTTAATTGTTTTTTTAATCGACTTCCAGCGACTGTATAGCCTAAGAATAACTCACGGGAATGCTCATCATCAACGAAGTAACTTGTTGGATCTAAATCAGACTGTTGCCGTCCTTCTGTTACAGCTTTTGTAAAATCAGATTCGTGTTCAATGACTACCACTCCGCGACTTCTTAAAAAGTTCTTTTTCCATAACTTTGCTTCTACTGACATATGAACAATGACTTCAAAACCTAATTTTGCTCCGACTGTTCCAACACTGATTCCTAAATTCCCAGTTGTGCCAACAGTTATTTTAAAACCAGAAAAGAACGTTTTGAATGCTTCACTTGCAAAAATAGCATAGTCTTCATCAATTGATTTCAACATGCCATGTTCTAAAGCTAAATCTTCCGCATGCTTTAAGACTTCATAAATAGCTCCACGTGCTTTTACCGTTCCAGCAATGGGTAGTAAATCGTCTCGCTTCAACCATACTTTTCCTTCAATCGTTCCTTTGTACTCTTCTTCAAGGTAAGCTTTTATATGCGGTATTTCTGTAATAGGTGATTCTATGATGCCATTAGTTGGAGCTGTATCTGGAAAAGCTATTTTTAAATACGATGCAAATCGAGTTAAGCGAGCATCTGCGTCTGTAATATCTGCCTTTGTGATGGAAGACTTTTCTGCGGCTTTTTCGAATTTCTTTTTATTTGGATTAACCCAGAATACTTCTTTTGTTGCTTTGATATCTTGGAATAAAGTTGTTTCTTCTATAGCAGATTTCTTTTCGTCCATTGCTAAGTTTGTTCTCATTATAAAAAACTCCTCTTCTATTATCTGAATTTTTAGTAGCTCGTTGTATTTTGGATACATTTATTATACAATAACCGTTTCTTCAATTTCACTAGTTGATTCTAAAACAGATTCTTTTGTATTTATATTTCCAGACCTAATTTGTTCAGCGGTTTTTATTTTAAAGTTTCTAAAAACATAAGATCCTAGAAAACCTGCAAGGGTACTAACAATCATACATGCAAATGCTGCAATTAATACTTTGCCAGCCGGATTATAAGCAAACATGACGGCAAAGCCAGCTATTGGTGTTGCTGTACCTGGCGTGTTATTGATTAATCCCATTAGAGATATAATGATTCCACTTGCTGCTCCACCGATAAAATTTGTAACATAAATCGGTATCGGATTTGCTGAGATGATATCGGCTTGCGTCAGCGGTTCTATTGCTACTGAGATAGTATCTTTTTTACTTCCAAATTTCATTTTACTAAATAAAACGTAATTTAGAAAGGATGAACCAAAAACAGCCAATGCACCAATAGCCATTGGAACGCCTGTTAACCCTAACATTGCGGTTAAAGCCATGGAACTTAGTGGCGCTGTAGCCACAACTGTTATAATGCCTCCCAAAATTATTCCCATCATAACTGGACTCGTGTCAGCTGTAGCAGTTAGTATTTCACCAATTTGCATCAATGTTGCATCGACTACTGGTGACGTTAACGATCCAATTAAACGAGCAAGCGGTGCTGCAACGACAATAATGACAATCAAATCTAAACCACCGGGTATTTTTTTCTCCATATATAGAATAACAAATGAAATTAAGTATCCAGCAATAAAGCCAGGTAAAATTCCAAGTCCGGATAAAGAAAGACCAACAAGAACAGCATAGACAGGTGAAACTCCCAATGCCAAAGGCACTAAGATTGCTGCGGCAACGCCTCCAAGACTTCCGTTTGCTCCCCCAACTTCTTTTAGGAATTCAATGTTTAGCACATTCCCGAAAAAAGCTAAATGAAAAGCTTCAACCAAGAAACTAGCACAAGCAGCACTAGCTAATGCGCCCATAGCTTTCGATCCTTGAGGTGCTTTGTAGTTGAATAAAGTAAAAAACGCTAAAACCAGCAGTAATAATAATGTCCCAAATAAAATATCCATGTTTTTCCTCCAATGTTTTGTTTAGGTAAATTTTACTTTCAATAAATCTTCACAAACAGTAAGCGATTACAAATAGACGCAAAAATAATTTATACCTGAAAAAGGCTCCTTGACTTTTTTAAATTTATAATTCTTTATATCTTAAATAATAAATTATTATCATAATTACACTTTATAACACTAATTTCTTACTGTCAACACTTTTGATGATAAATTATTATTATTATAGACTATTATTAAAATTCAGTTGTATTTTTCTCTTTCTTGCCTTAAAATCTAATTAAGCTATCATTTTACGCCATAATTGGTAGTTTTATTTTGTTCTATTATAGAAGGGGTTCGTTGCTAATTGGAAAAAGAAATTATTGAACAGTATAAAAAAATTGTCTATTACTTCGGGGAACTTTTAGGTCCAACATATGAAGTTATTTTACATGTCCTTACTTCTGAAAAAGAGTCTTATATTGGAGCTATTGCTAACGGGGAATTAAGTGGCCGCAGTTTAACAAATCCGTTAACTGATTTTGCACTAAATTTAATTGAAGATAAGGTTTATTTAGAAAAGGAGTTCATAACTGGATATAAAGGCACGATGTCTAACGGAAAAGAATTTCGTTCTTCGACACTTTTTATCAAAGACTCAGATGGAAAACTAACGGGCTTATTGTGTATTAATTTCGATATCGATCAATACAAATATATTGCTAAAGATATTTTAGGTCTTGCGCAAATCATCTTACCTTTAAATGATTTAACAGCTGAACATACGAATCCTTATATTGAAAATTTTTCAAATTCTGTTCGAGACATCGTTTTAACAGTCATTGACTCTAAATTATTAAGTCCTGATGTTAAGTTGTCTCAAAATCAAAAAATCGAAATTATTGAAATTTTGGAGGAAAAAGGTGTTTTTCAAATTAAAGGGGCAGTTGTCGAAGTCGCTGCTACATTAACTATCTCCGAAGCTAGCGTTTACCGTTACTTACAAGCCGTTATGCGTAAAAAAGAAGCTTAATAACCAGTAGTGAAATTGAGGCTACGCTATCTTTTAAACGTTAAAATACCCGTATTGAATGGATTCATTCAATACGGGTATTTTTATAATTATTTATTTCTATCTCTTTATTCAGTTGATGATTTAGTATTAATTAAACAATCCAACGATTGCATCAAAGATTTGACTAAAGAAATTCCCCACTCTATCAAGCAGTCCACTATCTTTAGCACCTTGAAGTGCTTCGCCAAATTTTGATTGGACTGAATCGGATAGTTTTAGTAATTGCTCTTTCACTTGTGCTGAGTCAATGGCACTTGTTTGTTGGTATTTCTCAAATAAGCTCATTAATTGATTGATTTGTTCTTGTGTTACTGCATTTTCTAATTGATTGTTTTTTAATGCATCATTTATGATTCGCTCAATGTCTTCTTTGGTTGCTAACTCACCTTGTTTTTCTTTTAAATCTGCTAATTCTTGTTTGATTTCGATAATCGCTTGGTCGAATTTTGCAGGATCGAAGTCAGTCTTATCTATATTCTCTTGCGCAATACCATTTGTCGTTTCTAATTCTTTTTGAGCAACAGCCATCCGGTCTTGATCTAAGTCTTCTCCATTTACATCAAAAGCTTTGTAAATACCTGTCAAGGCGCTTTCCCCGGTAACTTTCTTAACACTTGCTACAACAATTTTAACATCGTTAACCCCTGCTGTGATGGCTGCATTGGCGTATTGGTCTTGGGTAATTTGGGTAATATTTTCCGGTGTTTCAATAGTTACTTCTACACCTTTACCTGAATTTTCTTTTTGGACTAAAACAGATGAAATCATGTTAGCCGTATCCCCTGATCCCTCTTTTAGGTATTGGATTAAATCCTCGCCTGTTACAGCGACGCTTGCTACATTTTCAGGGTTGTTGATTCCTAGTAATTTTTCTGTTTCACTAATTTGGTTATCAGATAAACCACCTCCATATACAAAAGTTGGTTTCCCCCATTTTTCATCTATTATTGTTGTGTCAATATCACCCGACGAAGCTAGCGCGAGTGAGGGCAGGACAGAAACGGTTATTCCTATAAGACTGACGGACGCAACGAGCGCAATACTTAACTTTTTAAGCTTATTCATAGTTGTTCCAACCTCCATTGTTCTTGATTTGTTTTCTTAACTTCCTTCATTTTACACCACATCCATTCTGTTTGTCTCCTATTTAAGACCTAACTCTCTTTTTTTGTCTCAGTAAAAAATAAAAAATCAAAAGAAAAATAGCTTTTTCAATGCTATATTTCTTTTAATCTTTAAAGTAATCAATTTAATTGCCCTCTTTAACGGTTGCTGAACTCACTGTATAGCCTTTATCAGTTAATATTTCTTTGATTTTATCTGTATTAGGACTATCCATTTGAATGACGACTTGAGTGATATCATTTTGTCGATAAACCGCAATTTGATTGATACTAACATGCTCGTCAGCAAGAATATTCGTAATATCTTTTAGAATACCAGAATGGTCTTTTTTGATATCGATGACAACTCGACTGCCTTTGTTGTTGTATCCCATAACGTCGATAAAGGCTCTGAATAAATCTTTGTCTGTGATAATCCCTATAACGTTATCACGATCTTCAACTACTGGCAATACACCGACTTCATTTTTCAGCATCAAATCAGCTGCTTCTTCTAACAAAGCATCCGCTCCAATAGTGATAATTTTTTTGTGCATAATATCTCCAACAGTCGTCTTTGTCAATAAGTAGTTCATTTCATGAATGCTTAAACTAGTAGCCGTTGATGGAGAATTTTCTTGAATAATCTCTTCGGTGATTAACCCAATCATTTTATCTTTTCGAACAACTGGTAAACGATGGAATTTATGTTCTTTCATAATATCAAGAGCTTCTAAAACTTTTGTATCCTCAGAAACTGTCACAACTTTTGATGTCATATAATTTTTTACATTCATTGCACTTATCCCCCTAAATAGGCTTTTTGTACATCATCACTAGCCAACAATTCTTTACCCGTTCCACTTTTCACGACTCTTCCTGTCTCTAATACGTAGCCTTGTTGCGCTATTTCTAGGGCAACTTTAGCATTCTGTTCGATAAGTAAAACTGTTGTGCCCTGAGCATTGATCATCTTGATAATAGCAAATATTTCTTTAATGAAAATAGGGGCAAGTCCCATTGAAGGCTCATCTAATAGCAACAATTTAGGACGAGACATCAAAGCTCTTCCCATAGCCACCATTTGTTGTTCTCCACCAGATAAAGTGGCTGTGTCTTGTTTTTTTCGCTCTTCTAGAATAGGAAATCGCTCAAATACCATTTTAAAATCTTTTTGGATTTCAGCTTTATCTTTACGAAGAAAAGCACCCATTTCCAGATTTTCAAGAACGGTCATCCCTCCAAAGACATGCCGTCCTTCTGGAACTTGAGAAATACCTAGTTCAACAATTTTCTTCGTAGATTCCTTTTGAATCGGCTTACCTTGGTAGAGAATATCGCCTGAAGTTGCTCGATGCAAACCAGATATCGCTTTAAGAATCGTTGACTTACCTGCTCCATTAGCTCCAATTAGCGAGACAATTTCGCCTTCTTTCACCTGGAAACTTACTTCTTTCGTTGCTTGTATTACGCCATAATGAACGGTTAACTTTTTGACTTCTAACATTGCTAATCACCACCTAAATAAGCTTTAATAACCGCTTGATTGTTTTTTATTTCTGCTGGTGTTCCATGAGCAATCATCCGGCCGTATTCCAACACATAAATTCGCTCGCAAACGTTCATAACTAGAGACATATCATGTTCGATTAATAAAATCGTGATTTCAAAATCTCTTTGAATCTGGCGAATTAAAGCGGTTAAATCAGCTGTTTCTTGTGGATTCATTCCAGCTGCAGGTTCATCTAAAAACAAAATTTTTGGTTTCGTTGCTAGTGCGCGAACAATCTCTAAACGCCTTTGTTCCCCATAAGGTAAATTCTTAGCTAGTTCAGCTACTTTATCTTCTAAATTAAAAATAGTAAGTAATGCAATCGCGTCTTTTTTCATTTTTTCTTCAGACTGATAAAAATGAGGTGTACGGATTATACCAGCTAATGCTCCGACTTTTTTTTTTGCATGCATACCAATTAAAACATTGTCTAATACGGTTAGATTTTTGAATAATCGAATATTTTGAAAGGTTCGGCCTAAGCCCATATCTGTAATGTTATAGGTTTTTTTTCCAATTAAGGACTGTTTTTTACCTTTGATTTCTAAATCAATACTGCCTTCTGTTGGTTGATAGACTCCTGTTAATAAATTAAATAGCGTTGTTTTACCAGCTCCATTTGGTCCAATCAACCCGACTAATTCGTTGGGATAAAGTTCCATAGACACCATTGAAACAGCTGCCAAGCCACCAAAGTTTTTAGTCAATTTTTTCACTTCTAATAAACTCATTTGGTTTCCTCCTTTTTAGTAGGAGTTTTCATTTTTCTTTTTTTCATTACAGTAGAAATCGTAAATTCTTTTGTCCCAAATAATCCTGAGGGCTTGAAAATCATAATAGCAATCAGAGCCAACGAGTAAAGAATCATCCGTAATTGTCCAAAAGGTTGTAAAAAGACATTAATAATACCTAAAACGATAGCGGCAATAACACTACCTGTGACACTTCCTAATCCACCAAAAACAACAATGATTAAAATATCAATTGACTTCATAAAAGTAAAATCTGCTGGGCGAATAACACTAAAGTAAGAAGCATGTAAACCACCTGCGACAGCTGCTGTTGCTGCGCCGATTACAAAAGCAATCGTTTTGTATTTAGTCGTATTGATTCCCATCGATTCAGCAGCGATTTCATCTTCACGAATCGCAATGGTTGCTCTTCCAGCGCTACTTTTAATGTAGTTGACTACAATAATGAGTGTTATCACTACAAAAATAAACGCTAATTGCCAAGTGGTTAGATAAGGAATATCACTTAATCCAGCTGCACCGTTTGTTAGACTCCCCATATTCAAAATAGCAATGCGAATAATTTCAGCTACTCCTAAAGTAGCAATGGCTAAATAGTCGCCTTTTAATCGTAAAGTTGGGATTCCAACAAGTAACGCAACTACTCCTGCAATGACTGCTCCTAATAAAATCCCAGCAAATAAGCCGACTAGTGTCGGAATTTTGATTGTCATAATGGCCGTACAATAAGCTCCAATCGCCATAAAACCTGCATGGCCTAAAGAAAATTGTCCAGAAAAACCGATAATTAAATTTAATCCCACTGCTAAAATAATATTGATTAAGATTGTCATTAACGTAATCTCATAAAAAGCATCAATAATACCGAAAGAAACAAGCAGTTGAGTAGCAAGAAAGGCGACTAGGATAAAAATGAGCCAGCCAAGATTGGTTTTATTTAGTTGCTTCATTTTTAACACCTACACTTTCTCTTTTTTATTTTTGCCTAATAAGCCAGTTGGCTTAACAATTAAAATAATAATTAAAATAAGGTAAACAACAGCATCTTTAATCAACGAGCTGCCGTATCCGCTTATTAATGTTTCAATAATACCAATAGCAAATCCTCCAACTAACGCACCTGGAATAATGCCAATTCCACCTAAAACAGCGGCGATAAAAGCTTTTAATCCCGGTGCAACACCCATCAAAGGATCAATCGAATTGTAATACATCCCAACTAATACGCCAGCCGCGCCAGCTAATGAAGAACCTAAAATAAAGGTAAAGGAAATGACATTGTCTACGTTTATTCCCATTAATCTAGCCGCGTCAGCATCTGTGCTAACTGCTCTCATCGCTTTGCCCATTTTAGTTTTCTTAACGATAAACTGCAAAGCTACCATCAAAATAATCGTTGTTAAAAAAATCGTGATTTGCGTTTGATTTATTTGGATATTTCCAACGGAATAAACTTTATTTTCAATGACTTGTGGAAAGGCCCGCACCTGTGGTCCAACAATATAAATCATAATATTTTGCAATAAAAATGACACACCAATCGCTGTAATTAAGGCTGCAACACGCGTAGCTTTTCTTAGCGGTTTGTAAGCAACACGTTCAATCATCGCACCTAACAAAGCACAAAAAGCCATTGAAATGATGAGTGAAGGGATTAACCCAAGCTGAAAGGTATTGATAGTAGCATAACCGACAAAAGCACCGACCATATAAATTTCACCGTGAGCAAAATTGATTAACTTAATAATGCCATATACCATCGTATAACCAAGAGCAATTAAAGCATAAATGCTTCCTAATGAAAGCCCGTTAATTAATTGCTGAATAAAATTTTCCATAAGGCTCCTCTTTTCTCCTAAAATTAAAAAGATGCAAAGCTACATTCAGCCTGCACCTTCTTTAATCGTTTCTTGTTTATTTAGGTTTTACTTCAGTACCGCCAGCTTCTTTACCGTCTTGTAATTCGATGACAAATACTGATTTCACTGGATTATGATTTTCATCAATAGAGAAATTACCAGTGATTCCGTTGAAGTCTGTCACTTTTTCAAGAGCTTTAGCAACCTCTTGAGGATCTGAGCTATCTGCTTCTTCAATTCCTTGTTTTGCCAAGTAGACAGAATCATAAGCTAGTGCAGCAAAAGCATCAGGTGCGATATCGTATTCATCAGTATACGCTTTGATAAAATCTGTGATTTTCTTTTCTTTATTGTTTAATGAGAAATGAGCTGAGTAATAAACATTTGAAACATTTTCTTCGCCAGCTAAATCTAGTAACGCTTGGTTACTAAACCCATCAGCTCCTAAAATCGGTTGTTCGATACCCATTTCACGTGCTTGCTTGATGATTAAACCTGCTTGCTCATAATAAGCGGGCATATAGATAACATCGAAGTCTTTGTCTTTGATTCGAGTCAAGATAGCGTTAAAGTCCGTATCATCAGCTGTAAAGTTTTCATCAGCGACAATTTCACCAGCATATGAGTTTTTGAAAGATTTTGTTAACCCAATAGCGTAATCACTCGAACTATCTCCGATGATGACCGCTTTTTTAGAACTTAAGCTTGTTTCAGCAAATTCCGCCAATGCTACTCCTTGAAAAGAATCTTGGAAACCCGTTCTAAAAACGAATGGTTGAACGTTGCCTTTACTATCTAATGTTAACCCATCATCTGTTCCTGAGGGTGTGATCATCGCTACTTTTGCTCTCGTAAGAGAAGGGGTTGCTGATTTTGTTGCTCCACTGGTTGCAGGTCCTACGATAAGAGATACTTTTTCTTGTGTTGCTAATTTAGTGGCTACACTAGCTGACTCTGTTGTATCAGATTTATTATCTAACTCAACATAGTCTAATTTTTTATCTAAAACGCCACCAGCTGCATTAATTTCTTTAATCGCTAGTTGAACACCTTTTGATTCTGCCGTTCCATATGCGGAAACAGGACCGGTTAATTCGAAATTCCCACCGATTTTAATTGTATCGGCATCCTTCGTATTTTCTTTTGTACCACAAGCCGTGGTAAATAATGCCAATGCTGCAAGGCCTACAATTAATTTTTTCATTTGGTTTCCTCCTATATGGTTTTTTAGCTTCTTCTCAACTAATCTTAAAATTGGATATTATTTACATTAGAATTTGGTAAGAGTTGCTAATGTCTAACAGTATAGAATATTCTGACAATTTAAGCAACCGTTTATTTACTTTTTTTATTCTTTTATTTTCTTACACAAAAAAACAGAATAGAGACTAGAAAATCTAGCTATTCCGCCTTTTCTATTTTATTATTTTCCTAGCTCGTGACTATTTTTATTGGTTACCATAAAGGGTTCCCCTTTTTCCATTTGAATATGGCCTGTACTATAAGGTTTACCTTCTACTGTTAGATAAACGTCATTCGTATGATAATACCCACCAATTGTGTTAACAAGACTTTGCATAATCAACGTTTCAAAGGCTGTCCCCGCATTCATTTCAGAAGTTAGTTCCTTTGAAAAATCAATGTATACATGGCCATCTTTATTTAAATACAAACTTAAGATCTTAGTATTTTTAGAAAGGACATTTCCGACTTGATTATTAGGGACTTCTTTATAGGCTGCTTCGATTCTTTTTCTTGTAACATTATTTGTTTTAAAGGCTACTTCTTTGTCGACGAAGGACATGGTTTTTCCGTCAGATTCAGGGTAATAAAAACGGATTGTTTGCATCAATGGTGTCTCGTTTATTTCACTTAATGTTGATGTTACATTGTAACCATTTAATGAAAACACACTTTTCACTAATCCTATATTGGGTGCATAATAAGTAATTTCCTTGTCTCCTGTTCCTCCAGTCGTCACTTCTATCGTGTTAAACGTTCCAATTGGGGTCGTCATAGAGACATTGATGGCAGTAATAGATCTTGTGCGTTCTCCTACTACTTCCCAGCTAGTCCCGACTTTTATTGGGCTTTTTATTAAAATTTCCATTTCTTCATTTTTATTAGATATTTTTGTTTTGAGCCAATTTTCTCTAGTATAGGTTTCCTCTCGATCTATGCGAACCACTACTTGATTTTCTTCTAAATCCAATACTTTTACTACTTCTGTACCTCCATTATTTGTTCTTGTTTGCTTAGAATTGTTTGCTTCATAATCTGTAAATACATCGTAACTTGCGTATTCATTTCCTTCTCCTATATATACGTATTCTTTATTAGCCGTTTCAGGAAAGTAATCAGCTAATTGGTTTTCAGTTACTATTTCTTTAGATTCATCTGAATTAATTGAGCTCTCTGTAATAGAAGAATCATCGGTTTCACTTGATTTTAGTGATTCTTTAGAGCTATCAGTCACTTGATTTTGACTAGAAACTGCTTCGCTAACAGCGGAATCATCTATCTTAAAAAGTCGACAAGAAGACAAAATAAATCCTATTGTTAATAAACTAAATAAGACTGTTATTTTTTTCATCATTTTCCTCCTACTTTCTTTTTTGTTTCTATCTATACCTTATCATATCAATTGATGTAAGCGTTATTTATTTAGGATATTATTTTTTTACTGATTTTTTTATGATAAAATAGAAAATTAAAAGAAGACTCATAAAGTCAGTTGACTTTATACGTTTATTAAGGAGGATTTTGCTGATGATGATCGGAGAGTATCGAATTGGTATGCGCACCGTTAAAACTGCTATCGCCGTAGCCAGCTGTATTTTATTGTTTCATTTCACTAATCGTGGAGCCCCTATGATAGCTTCATTAACTGCTATTTTTGTTTTAAGAGAAGATTGGCGAATGACTTTTAAATTCAGTAAAAATAGGATTTTGGGTAATTCTATTGGAGCCTTTACTGCAACATTAGTTGTTCTTGTTCAAAATATTTTTGGCACCCATTTTTTGATTGAACTTATCGGTGTACCAGTAGCTATTATTTTTATTATTGTTATCTGTGACTTACTTAAAAATAATGCAGGAATTATTGGTGGAACAGCTGCTTTTTTAATCATTTACTATACGATTCCTATTGATGATGCCCTCTTTTATGCTATTCAGCGTATCTTTGATACGTTCATTGGCGCTTTTATTGCTATTTTTATTAATTTGCTTATTCCTTACCACTCAAAAAAATAACTATTGCTTTTAATTTTCAATTTGAGTTTTATTTTCTGTAACATCTCCTTTATTTCTAACCTTTTTTGCTAAAGACTCTTGCATTTTAGTATGGAATCTCTGTATGATAGATATTATCAGACCTTGCTTGTTAAAAGGTCAACTAAAAAGTGAGTGGATATTGTTGAAAAGTCATTATCGAATTGGTATGCGTACAATCAAAACAGGAATTGCTGTAGCTTTATGTATGATTTTTTTTCACTATACAAATCGAGGAACTCCCGCTTTAGCTGCTTTAGCTGCTGTTTTTTCTTTGAGAGCAGACTGGAGAACGAGCTTTAATTTTGGGAGAAATCGTATCTTTGGAAATGCAGTCGGTGCTATTCTTGCAACGGCGCTAGTATTATTCCAGACAGCAACAGGGAATCAGTTTATTCTTGAAATTATTGGTGTTTCTATTGGGCAAATGCTTGTTATTATTATCTGCGACCGATTGCACTATCATGATGGAATTATCGGTGGCACAGCTACTTATATGATTACTTATTTTACGATTCCGATGAATGCTACTTATATTTATGGTCTTAATCGGGTTCTTGATACCGTCATAGGTAGTGTTATTGCTATTCTAGTAAATATTATACTTTCTACTTATGCGCTTCAAAAATTTAAAAAAAATCGTTTTGTTTTTCCTGATTCAACAAAAGATGAGTAAGAAAAAACTGGGCTATCTCTAAAAGAGACAGTCCAGTTTTTTTATTTCGTTCTTAATAATCTGAGACCATTTAGAATAACAACCAATGTACTTCCTTCATGAATAATGACACTGATTGTGATATTAGCTAATCCAATTAAGCTGACTACAACTAAAAAGGCTACAACTAACATTGAAAAAATAATATTTTGCCAAATAATCTGTTTCATTTTTAAAGAACTTTTGTGTGCGTTAACTAATTTAGATAAATCGTTTTGCATTAAAACCAAATCAGATACCTCTACTGCAACATCTGTTCCATCCCCCATAGCAATCCCAATATCTGCCTTAACAAGAGCAGGCGCATCGTTTACACCGTCTCCTACCATCGCGGTTATTCCGTACTGCTCTTTTTTCTTATTGATGATTAGTGATTTATCTTCTGGCATAACATTGGCAATAACTTCGTCTATTCCTAATTGTTTACCTACAGCTTGTCCTGTCATTTGGGAATCTCCGGTAATCAACGTTGTATGAATACCCAGGTTTTTAAAGTAAGCAATTGTTGCTTTCGCTTCTTGACTAGGAATATCCATTAAACCAATTAGACCAATGACTATTTCATCTTCCGCTACATATACAACGGTCTTTCCTGTAGATGCCCATTCTGTGTTTAATTTACTGTATTCATTGGAAACAGCTTTAAAAGAAGTTGGTTTTCCAATCCGATAACTTCTCCCCTGATAATCACCTGTTAATCCTTTTCCAATTTGATTTGTCACGTTTATCTCTAACTTATTCTTCTTATCAAATTTTTCTAAAATAGCATTAGCTAATGGATGATTTGACTCTTTTTCAAGAGCTACAATGATATCCGTCATCCTAGTAACATTGGTAGAATAATTAAAATAGTAATCAGTCACTTCTGGTTTACCACGAGTAAGGGTACCCGTTTTATCAAAAGCGATAGCCTTTATATCTGCTAGTTGTGATAGATACGTACTTCCTTTTGAAAGAACACCTTTTTTTGCAAGGTCAGACGTTGCAGATAAAGTTGCAGAAATAGTACTAGCCGCTAGCGCACAAGGTGAGGCTGCAACGAGTAAAACTAGTCCCCTATAAATACTTTCTGTCCATGTCCAATCCGATAAAAGAGAAGTGAGTAAAATGACTAAAGGAATAGCAATTAAAACAAACGTAACATATTTAGGTTCAAATTTTTGGATAATACTAGCCGCTTTTGTCTGATTTTCTTGATTTTGATTGACTAATTGTAAAATTTTCGAGAATACTGTATCCTTATTTTCTTTTGTAACTTCCATTGAAAAAGTACTTGTTCCATTTACTGTACTCCCAAAAACAGCATCGCCTTTAGTTTTTTCTTTAGGCATGCTTTCTCCATTAATAGCAGACTCATTAATAAAAGTTGTTCCAGACAAAATAATTCCATCAATAGGAACTTGTCCTCCATTTAAGACTTGTAGATGATCGCCAACTTTTAGTTCTTCGACATCAACAACCTTTATTGTTCCATCAGGCATAATGAATCTAGCTGTTGTTGGATTCATTTCCATTAACTTCGTTATTTCTCTTTTACTCTTACCTTCAGCGTAATCTTCGAGGAAGTGGGCACCAGAAAAAATAAGAATCAAGAGTGCTCCTTCCCAAAATTTTCCTATTAACGAAGCACCAATTGCCGCTAACCCCATTAAAACATGAGAATTAGGAGTAAATTTTTTATTATTTTTAGTGCGTTCAATCGTCTCTTTTAATCCTTCCGAAATAATGACATGATAGCCCGCTGTAATGATAGCGATTAAAAATAGGCTATTTTGCAGCAGCACATATTTTTCGTTTAATATTAATGCTATTAACGATAAAACTAAACCAATATAATATAAATAAACAGGTGTTTTCCCATGATTATAATTATGGTTGTGCTCTTCGTGAGAATGTTTTTTTTTAATCTTATTCATTTTTATCACCTTTCTTAATAAACGTTAGAATTATTTTGATGGCGTAACGATTACGCATTACATATGAATGTCTATTCATATGTTTATTATATAATGCTTTAACTCATTTGTCAAAAATAGTCTTAACGAATTGTTTACTTATTTTTAATACCCAATAGAAAAGCTAAACAACAAAAAAGCCTCTACAAAAATACTAAAATGGTGCTGTAGAGGTTTCTCTCGTATGAGATGAATCCAGTATGAGAACGTCTTTTTTCTTCATTTTTAATACAAACAAACCAAAAAAAGTTTCATTCATCAGTTTTACTGGATAAATGGAACTTTTTTTCTTATTCTTAGCTAGTTATGTTCCAGATTTGTTTTTAATTAGTCCTTTTCTACCTTTTTAATCTACTGATTTTAAGGCTTCTATCATATCTATATTTTTCAACTTGATATGCATAGCATACATAACAATTCCTGAGAATAGCAATGTTAACAACCCTGAGTAAACATAGCTTAAAAGTCGAATATCTGGACTAAACATTAGCATATCTATTTCAGCCGTTTGTAAAACAAAACTGTGCAAGAGTGCTCCCAATCCTGAACCTACAACGATTCCCATAAGTGATAAAATAATATTTTCTCGATAAATATAGGTTGTTACTTCTTTATCATAAAATCCTAGGACTTTTATAGTAGATAGTTCTCTGATTCGTTCTGAAACGTTAATATTCGTTAGATTATAGAGTACTACAAATGCCAATAATCCTGCTGAAATAATCAATACTAGTGTAACAATTGCTAAACTAGCTGTTGTATCATTTACCGCGCTACTAACTTGACTTACAAAACTAACGGCTGCTACGCTCGGTTGAGCTGTTAAATCGCTACCTAATTTATCTTCAAAAGCTTTATTTGCTTGATACATTAGCAGTTGGGTGTTGTATGCTGGCCTTTTTCCGACTAATTTCATGTAAGAATCACTTGTCATAAATACGTAATGACCGGCATAGTTTTCAGCAATCTGTTTGACTACCCCATCCATTTTTTTATTGTCTTCGTCTTTTAGGGTAATCGTATCTCCTATGTCTAAACCAAATAATTTAGCTAGTTTTTCAGTGATGATTACTCCTTCATCTGGTAGAGAGTAAACCTCACCTGACTTACGATTATTTAAAAGAAGGTAGTTAGATAATTCTTCTTTTTCTTCTGGAACAAAAACGGTTACGTCTTGTGTATTTACGTCTTTTTCTGAAACAGTATAGCTTTCTTGTAAGACATTCATGTTGTTAGTGATACTTGATTGAGAGTCAATGAATTCTTGGTATTGCTCTTTTTCTTCCTTAGTCGCCTCATTGTTAAAAGCAACAATTGCATCATACTTCATTAATTTCCCATATTGTAAGCTTGAAATATCTGCAATAGAATCAGATAAACCAAATCCAGTTAAAATTAATGCTGTACAACCAGCAACTCCTAAAACAGTCATTAACATCCTTTGTTTGTAACGGAATAAGTTACGAGCGGTTACTTTTTGAATAAAGCCCATCCGATTCCAAACAAATGAAAGACGTTCTAAGAAAATTCGTTTTCCTATTTTCGGTGCTTTTGGACGCATCAATGTCGCTGCATTACTTTGCAATGCCACTCTTGTAGCTGCGTATGCTGCGGCAACTGTACTGAGAATCGCGATGATGAACGAAATAACACCATAACTGATATAATACGTAATACGAATATCTGGCATATTGTACAATGAACCATAAGCATTAAAGATTATACTAGGAAAAACTTGATACCCGATTACTAGACCAATTATTGTTCCAAATACACTTGCAAGCGAAGCATAAACAAGGAACTTTTTAGCTATATCTCCACTGGTATAACCTAAGGCCTTTAATGTCCCAATCTGTAAGCGTTGCTCATCTACCATTCTTGTCATAGTTGTCAGAGAAACTAATGCAGCTATTAGAAAGAAGAAAACTGGAAATACTTGAGCGATAGCAGATATTCGTTCTGCATTATCACTGTATTCTTTGTAACCAGGATTAGTGCTACGATCAAAAACAAAGTATTCTGGTTTTGCGAGATCAGCTAACTCTTGTCTTGCCGTTAATAAATCCGCTTCACCGTCTGCAATTTCTTCTACGGCTTCTTTATTTTTCTTTTCAAATTCTTTTGCTGCTTTATTGTATTCATCTTGGCCTTCATCTAAAGATGCTTTGGCTTTACCTAATTCAGCTTCTCCTTTAGCCTGTTCAGTTTTCAAGGTTTCTTTACCTTGGACTAGTTGGTTTTCACCTTTAATTAATTCAGCTTCTGCTTCTTGAATAGCTTGTTTACCTTCATTAATTTTTTGCTGGTTTTCAACAATTTCATTTTCTCCAGCAGCTAATTGTTCTCTAGCACTTATTTTTTGTTGCTCAAAAGATGCTTTCGCTTCATTTAATTGAGATTGAGCTGCCTCTAATTCCGTTTGGCTTTGTTCAATCGTTTCTTTGCTTTTATTGAGCTTATTTTCAGAAACTTCAATTTCTGCACTACCTTGATTGATTTCATTTTGTTGGACTTTTAACGCATTCTCTCCTTCAGTAATTGAGCCATTCGTCGCTATTATAGTCGTTTTTACTGAAGCAGCCGGAGTATTTCCGGCAAAGAAGCTAGTCAGTTGTTGTCCTAACGAAGTACTAAGTACTTTGTCTATTTCTTGGGCCTTAGCAAGAGCCGTAATTATTTCAGTTTGAGTGATAGAACCAACTGGTTTTTCTACTATTTTACTAATTGATATAAGATTTGCTTTTTGATTTTTTACGTTTTGCTTGCTTTGAGTTAACTTTATTTGACCTTGCTCAAGCTTATTCTTTTCAGCTTGAATCTTTTCTTCATTATTTTTGATTTCAGCTTTAGACTGGCTAATTGCTTTAAAACTATCAGATAATATTTGTTGATTAGCCGTTAGTTCTTTTTCCCCAGCAGCTAGTTCTGCTTCAGCTGACTTTTTTCGTTCATTGAAAGTTAGCTCTGCTTTATTTAGTTCAGTTTGACCAGCTTCTAAGTTTTCTTTTTGAGTTGCCAATTCTTTTTTTCCATCACTAATTTTTTTGCTATTCTTATCTATTTCAGCTTGTGCACTAGTGATTTCTTTTTCAAATGTTGCTAAACCTTCTTGGTAGTCTTTTGAACCTTCTGTCAGTTCTTTTTTAGCTTCATTTAATTTTTTTTGTCCATCTGCTAATTTTACTTTTGCTTCATCAACTTCTCTTTGGCCTTTATCAATTTCGATTTGCGCTTCTTTTTGAATACTTTCTAATCTATTTTGTGGTAAAGATTTTGTCATGTTTTCAATTTTAGATCGATACTTATCAACTTTTTCTTCATATTTTTCTGAGTAGGCTAGTAATGATTTCGTATCAGAAAAAGTTAAGTACGCTTCTGTGTAAACTTCCATATCAAAATCTTCATCCAGAATAACAGCAAATCCATCTAATGTTCCTTTTCCTACTGTGCTGTTTCCTCGAGTAAAGTTTTCAATGTATTGAGGACTATTTACAAAACCTACTATTTTATAACTCGTTATTTTTAACTTATCAGATAAAGGATTTTCTTCATCGTCTGTCGTTAAATCAATTTGATCTCCTAGAGAGTATTCTGAAGTATAGACCTCCGTTGCGTCTAGTGCAATTTCACCCGATTTTCCAGGTAATCTCCCTGATATAATCGCATACTGATTTGATTTTTCAGTCGCATTTTTAGGATAACTAAAAACTTTGGTGACTAATGCGCTGTCTTCCAAGATAACATCTTGGCTATATGCCCCGCGTACAATCACATTTTCTACCGACTGAAGCTGCTTTATGTCATATTCTTCTAGACCATAAGTTGAAACTACTTTAAGATCCATTAAATTTTTCTCGCGATAATAATGATCTGCTGTGTCAATCATGTTGGGACCAGTAGCTTTAATTCCAGCAAAAAAGGCAACACCTAAAGTAATAATCGCAAATATGGATAGAAAACGTCCTTTTGATTTCCAAATTTCTTTAAAAATATCTTTCCATAGTGCTTTCTTTTTCATTTTATCTCTCCCCCCTTACCATTCGATATCTGCTACGGCTGTAGGATTAGGGTTCAATGTGGTCTTACGTACTTTAGCGTTGTTAATTTCAATAATTCGATCAGCCATTGGTGCTATTGCTTGATTGTGTGTAATAACGATAACGGTCGTTCCTGTATTGATACAGGTATCTTGTAGCAACTTTAAAATTTGTTTACCTGTTTCGTAATCTAAGGCCCCTGTTGGTTCATCACAAAGCAATAATTTTGGTTGCTTAGCTAATGCACGAGCAATAGCTACACGCTGTTGTTCTCCCCCAGATAATTGCGCTGGGAAATTATCTAACCGTTCACCTAATCCAACTTGACGTAAGACTTCTTCAGCATCTAATGCATTTTTCGATATTTCTGCCGCTAATTCAACATTTTCTTTCGCTGTTAAATTAGGCACTAAATTATAGAATTGAAAAACAAATCCTACGTCATCTCTTCTATATTTTGTGAGTTGCTTTTTATTAAACTGAGCAATATCTACTCCGTCGACTTTAACTTTTCCTTCATCAGCTTGATCCATGCCACCTAAAATATTCAATACAGTTGATTTACCAGCTCCACTAGGACCGACAATGACAGCGAATTCACCTTGTTTAATCTCAAAAGAAATACCATCATTAGCAGCAATGATCGTATCGCCCATTTTATAACGTTTATATTCATCTATTATTTCTACAAAAGCCATTTCTATCCCTACATTTCTATTATTCATTTTTTATGACAGCAATAACTATATCATACACCAGTTGAAAAAATGACTAGTATGACTTTCCGATGTCTTACTTCTATTGAAAAGTGTGTGTAAGCCTTTATACTTAACTAACTATTAGATAACTCTTTTTATTTTTCAAAATTTATACCATCACAAAGTAATTCTAACTGTTTTAAAATAAGGTATACTTAACATGGCCAACATAACTATGTCATGTATTTACGCCTACAATCTAAGCTTGTTAAGGAATACAGTATACCAAAAAGGAGTATCCTAATGGAAGTAAAGTACGAAATAACAGAAGAAGATTATATAAAATTTAATATTTACCATATTCAACAATCAAAAGCACAAAAAAAGACTTATTATCCTATGAAATACTTGTTGCCAGCTATCTGTGGCATCCTTATTTTTTATTCGGGAATTTTTTTTCTAAATCAGCCTGCATTGTACTGGGCTATTATTGCTCTTTCCTTCATCGTTATTTATCTCATGAATTTTCCTAGAAGTTATAAAAAATTATTAACAAAATCAATAAGGTCTGTTTTAAAAGAAGGAGATAATTCATCTCTATTAGGAAAAAAGACACTGATTATTGACAATAATGGTTTAAAAGTTTTTGACAACTATACAACTGAAGTGACTACAAGAAACGGTATAAAAGAAATAACTATTTATGAAGATATGATTCTTATCTATTTAAGTGGCTTTACTGCACATATTGTACCGACAAGGTATCTAACTATTAAAGAAAAGAAACTTTTTCTAAAAGAATTAGAATTTAGCGAAAAAAAATAATCTTTCTATTCAATAAATAGAGCTACTAATATATGAAGATATATTAGTAGCTCTATTTATTGTAAACCTATTTATTTATTGCTTTTTCGTTTTAGTCTAGGCCGACGAATTCTCCTGTTTTAGCATCAATTAAGGCATCATCGTTACCTTGGCCGCTGCCTTGTAAATCTACTTCATAATAAACTGTTCCATTTTCACTATCTAGTCCCCAGTCTTTAGCGTAGCCTTTTCCTACTTTTTCAAGAGCCACTTTCATTGCTTCTTGAGGTGTGATAAGACCTTCTAGCTCTAAACTATCATCGTCAATTAAATCATCTTTATTTTCTGTTCTTTGCTTAGAGATTTCCCCAGACATTGTATCAATAGATAGTTCTATTTCCTGTAATTCATTAAATCCTTCAATTTCATATAAATAGTTACTAAAATTTTTGTCCAGATTAATAGAAACAATTTGCGCATTTGGATAAGCTTCTTTAAAGGTTTCTACTGCCTGTTCCATACTCACATCAAATGTCGTATTTTCTATTCCTTTTGTTGAAGTATCCATTTGATTGCTAGATTGCATTGGAGTCATCATGCCCTCATCTTGGGAATTATTGTCGCATGCTACAAGTATAAAAGAAAATACTAATGTCGCTGCTATTATTATCACTTTTTTACTCATCATTTTATTCATTTTCTTTCCCTCCAGTTTATTAATGCTAAAGTAATTTTCTAACTCGATTATGAGTGTTAGAGAACTTAGTTTTAATTTTCTTATTTGTTACTTTATTGTATAACAGATTTCATTTATTTCATAGAATAAAGCCTTACTTTATCAGATGATAAAGAAGAAAAGCTAGAAAATGACCACAAAGAGTAAATTAAAGTTTTTCACATCTTTAATTGAGCTAGACGCTTTAGACATTTGGAAAAAAGATAACCAGTCATTAGGACAAAAAACATCCTATCTGACTGGTTTCTATTTTCTTATCGAAGCAAATCATTTTTCTACGCATTTTTATTTAGTTGGCTATGTTTGTTTCCATATAGGAAGTAGATAGCTAAACCTAATGTAACCCAGATGATGAACATAACCCAGACAGATAAAGATAGTTGGAACATCAAATACAAACAAACTACAATAGATAAAATTGGAAAGAATGGGACCCACGGAACTTTAAATTCTCCTGGTTTTGGTTGTCCATATTCTTTTCTTAGTTTTAAAATACCAGCTGCGATAATGACAAATACCATTAATGTAACGATATTGGTTACTGCTGCCAATTGATCTAAAGGAATGATTCCTGCTAATGTAGCGGATAAGATACCAACTATAAATGTAGCATTATGAGGTGTTTTGGTCTTCTCGTTGACGTGACTTAATCCGATGGGTAATAATCCATCACGACTAATCACATAAATTAAACGGGTTAATCCATAAGTCATTGAGATTAAAACAGTTAATAACGTTAGTATCGCACCTACTGAGATCATCCCTGCTACAACATTGTGCCCAATAAATCGCATAGCGAAGGCTACTGGATCTTTTACATTTAATTGTGTATAAGGAACCAATCCCGTTAGCACTAGCGTCACGCCTATATATAAGACAGTCGCAATGCCAAGCGATCCGATAATTCCCCTGGGTACGTCTCTTTGAGGATTCTTTACTTCCTCAGCTGCGGTACTAACTGCATCAAAACCTAAAAAAGCAAAGAAAACAATCGCCGCACCAGAAGTTATACCTTTTAAACCAAATGGCATAAAAGGCGTCCAGTTAGCTGGCTTTACATAAAATACGCCTATTAAAATAAATAAGGCAATTAAGCTAAATTTTATAATAACCATAATATTATTTAATCGTAAAGCTTTTTTAGCCCCTTGTGTAACCAAATAAGTCACCAATAATGTAATAACAATTGCAATAACGTCAACGTACGTTCCGTTAGCTTGATTATAAGATGCCCTTAAAGCTTGTGGAAAGTAAATCCCTATTCCTTCTAAAAAGCCATGAACGTAGCCAGACCAGCCAGAAGCGACTGAAGCATTAGCTAATAAATACTCACAAATTAATAACCAACCGACTAACCAACCGACTAGTTCACCAAAAATAGTATAAATATACCCATAAGCGCCTCCACCAATGGGTACTCTAGAAGCAAATTCTGCATAACATAAAGCGGATAAGATACATGAAAATGCGGCAATAACAAACGAAATAATTAGTGCTGGTCCAGCTATATTGGCTGCTGCGGTCCCTGTGATAACGAAGATTCCCGTCCCAACAATCGCACCTAGACCTAATAAGATTAGGTCAAATGTCTTTAATTCTTTTCTTAATAATGATTTTGAGAGCATCTCTGTATTTAATGGTTTTTTACGAAAAAGATTCATTTTTCGACCTACCTTGTCTTTTATGATTTCAAATAACCTAAAATAATTCCTCCAATAATAACTAACACACAACCTATAATAATGTATCTAAATTCACGCTTTGATTTAGTTTCTCCGAGAAACCAGATTCCACCTAATGTAGAAATAATAATACCCATTTGTGATAGAGAAAAACTAACTGCTAATCCGATTGCTTTCATTGAAATAAGCATAAAAATATTTCCCACTCCCCATATCAGGCCAGTAAGAATATTTCTTGTAGTATAATGATTCCAAACTTGTTCTTTTCTAGAAAAGAATAGCGCACCAATTACCATTCCAATTGACTGTGGCAAAATAACTGCTAATGCATCTACACCTGAAGCATTGATAGTAATGGTGTAAAAAGCGTATCCTAAAGTAGATAATCCTAATGCTTTCATCCAAGCCTTTTTAACTGAGGCAGCTTCGTCACCTGAATCTTTCTGGTCACTTACCGTTGTAAACCGGACACCAATAATTAAAAAAGCTAGTGCTAGAACACCTAGAAAAAGATCTCGACTACTCGTCCATTCCCGAAATAACAAAACTCCTGCTAATGTGTTTGCCATCAGTTGTAAACCAGTAGAAACGGGTAGTGTATTTGACACACCCATTAATTTCATGGATTGAAACTGTTTGTTTTGACCAAGTGTCCAAAATAAACCGGATATCAATCCAACGATCATACTATTCATTTCGAAAGTCGGTCGGTAAACCAAATAGGCCCCTATGGCAAAAACAAATGATCCAATTGTCATACCTAAAGTTTGTTGTTGTGGTGTTCCGCCAAGTTTTCCGCTGACTAAACCAATACTACCCCAAGCAAAAGCTGGAATCAACGCAAGTAAGATCTCCATGACACCCCTCTTTTCTATTCTTTTTTCTTTCAACCGCTCTATCATAACAAGGATACGAAGTATTCTACAACATATAAATGATTTAGCAAGCTTTTTTTCTTGTTTCATGGAATTGACTGCCAAAATATGCTAAGCTAGACAGATAAATTTGTCTAATAGAAAAGAGGAATAACCATGACAGATTACGATGTAATCGTAGTTGGCGGTGGCACAAGCGGTATGATGGCAGCTATTTCAGCAGCTGAAAAAGGTGCTAAAGTTGCCGTCGTAGAAAAAAATAAAACTCTTGGTCGTAAGTTGCTTGTTACTGGCGGAGGCCGATGTAATGTAACAAATAACCGTGACAAAGAAGAAATTGTTTCACATATCCCTGGAAATGGTCGCTTTCTTTATAGCGCTTTTCATCAATACGATAATTATGATATTATGGACTTCTTTCGTTCAAATGGTGTTGTCTTAAAAGAAGAAGATCATGGTCGCATGTTTCCTGCTACAGATAAGTCCCGAACTGTTTTAGAAGCCTTAATTGTGATTATGGATCGATTAGCGATTACTATCTACACAGATGCGCCAGTCGAAACTATTTTATTTAAAGATAAAAAAGTAACTGGCTTGATTCTCGAAGATGAGCGTGAATTATCAGCTAAAACCATTGTTCTTTCGACCGGTGGAAGAGCTATGCCTAGAACAGGTTCAACTGGCGATGGCTATAAGTGGGCTAAAAAAGCTGGTCATACAATTAAGCCTCTTTATCCAACAGAAGTCCCGGTCTTATCAGATGAATTATTTATTCAAGACAAAACGTTGCAAGGTCTTTCTTTACGAGATGTGACGTTAAGTGTGGTCAATAAAAAAGGTAAAAAAGTAATTAGTCATCAAATGGATATGATTTTTACTCACTTCGGCATTTCAGGTCCAGCTGTTTTACGTTGTTCGATGTTTGTACATCAAACGATGCAAAGAGATAAAACAGACTTTGTAATGATGTCACTTGATGCTTTACCTGAATTATCTAAAGGAGAACTGACTCAACAAATGCAACGTTTAGTAAAAAATGAAGGTGAAAAAAGCATCAAAAACGCTTTAAAAGGACTCGTTCCGGAACGCTACCTTCTTTTTGTTTTTGAGCGTTTATCGCTTGACGAAAACACTCCTTTAAAACATTTATCGGATGATGAACGATCAGCTTTCATTGATTTTATGAAAGATTTTAGTTTTACCGCAAATGGTACATTGCCTATTGAAAAGGCCTTTGTAACCGGTGGTGGAATTAATACAAAAGAAGTCAATCCGAAAACAATGGAAAGCAAGTTTACAAAAGGATTGTATTTTTCTGGTGAGCTACTAGACTACAATGGTTATACCGGTGGTTATAATATCACTGGTGCTTTCATTACGGGTCGGGTAGCGGGCATGCACGCTGCACAAGAAGCTTTAGGCGTAACGAACTAGTAAAATTAAGATGAATTTAAAAATAAAAAGAGACTACAGACAAAAAATGTCTATAGTCTCTTTTTTAGGCTTCAATTGCTGCAAATTCAGCTGCAACAAGTTTTTTTAGAGCTTGAGGCGCTAGTTCAACTTGAAAGCCTCTTCTTCCAGCAGATACAATCATTGTGCCTAAGTTTTGGACATCTTTTGACAGGTAAACAGGAAATTGTTTTTTCATTCCTATTGGCGAACAACCTCCACGAATGTAGCCCGTTGTTTTTTCTAAATCTGCTAAATGAAGCAACTCCATTTTTTTGTTCCCACTTACTTTTGCAAGTGCCTTTAAATCAATTTCACTTTTTCCTGGAATACAAGTAACGACTACACCTGTTCTATCTCCAATCGTTACAATTGTTTTAAACAGTTTTTGTCTAGTAGGATCTAGTTCCTCTAAACTTGTTTGGCTATCTGAATAGTTTGGGCTCCATGGATACTCATGAAGTTTATAAGCTATTTTAGCTTTATCCAGTATTCGAATAGCATTTGTTTTAGGTTGTTTTCCTTTTTTCATCTAATTTTACCTTCTTTATAATTGAGCTTTTATTGAAAGTTTATTTTTTTCGAATAATAAATACTTTCAAGTAATCGCCTTGAGTGAACTCTGGATTTACCTTAAAGTCATCTGGTAATGTAAAGGTTTCTTCTATTATATACGATTTATTTTGATTTTTGAAAGCTTCTTCAATAAAACTTTTGAACTTTTCAATTGTTACGTTTGCTGCATTCGTTGAGGCAACGATTATACCATTAGATTTTGTCAATTGAATTACTTCTTCTAAAAGACTTGCGTAGTCTTTTGCAGCACTAAATGTCCGTTTTTTCGAACGAGCAAAACTTGGAGGATCGACAACAACGACATCAAAAGCTAGTCTATGACGAATAGCGTATTTAAAGTAATCAAAAACATCCATTACACGAATAACTTGATCATCGACATTTAAATTATTTAATTCAAATTGTTCAACTGTTTTAGGTAAGCTACGTTTAGCTAAATCAACACTTGTCGTTTCGATTGCTCCGCCTAAGGCTGCTGCTATTGAGAAAGCTCCTGTGTAGCTGAAAGTATTTAAGACCGTCTTACCCATTGCATATTTTTCTAATAAACGTTGTCTAACGTCTCTTTGGTCTAAGAAAATACCTGTCATTAGTCCATCATCTAAATACGTAGCATAATTGATTCCGTTTTCTAAAATAATTAATGGTTCTGGGGCAGCTTTACCAAAAATTAAATCTGTCTCAGATTTTTTATTGGTTTCAAATCTAATTTTTTCATAGATTCCTTTGCTATCTGATACTACTTCCTTGAAAGCTTTTAGAATTAGCTCACGGTGGGCATAAATCCCTTTGCTATACCATGAAAAGACGTAATAATCATCATAGAAATCAATCGTCAATCCACCTAAACCATCGCCTTCACCGTTAAACACCCGATAAGCGGTTGTTTGTTCATTTAATTTGAAAATTGAACGTTGATCTAAGGCTTCTTTAAGTAGTTTTTTATAAAAATTCTGATTAATCATCTCTGTTTGATTTATTGTCAAAATCCAGCCATCGCCTTTATTTTGTTTAGCTAAATAAGCAATGGCTACAAATTTTTTGTGTTCATCAATACATTGAATCATTGTTCCTTCTGGTAGTTTGGGCTCCTTGACGAAATCTTCTAATACTAATATTGGGTATCCCTTGCGTGCTCGTTCTGTTGCGCGTCTTTTCAACATAAATTTTTCCATTGCTATTAATCTCCTTTTATTTGTATCCTTTAACATTCAGCTAATCTAGCTTTTTTTCTTCCTATAGTGTTCAACTGCTTTTTTAACAATTATGAAACAAATCAGACCAACTGCTGTTCCGATAGTATTAAATATTAAATCATCAATATCTGTAATCCCAGTTCCAAGAAAGAATTGCATCATTTCAATAAAAAACGAAAAACAAAAACCGATTAAAAGTGTTTTTAAAAAATATGGTTTTTTATTTAGGAAATAAGCCACCGCAAAGCCCATTGGTACAAACCATAAAATATTCCCATAAAAATTATAATAATAATCAAACAGTGTTACTCCTTTAGTCAATTTTAACGTATGGGTTAGTGGCGTCAAATTAATATTACTTAAGGGTTGCATATTAAACCTTACATTACCAATACTATGTTCTTCTCGAAAAATAGTCAGGTGTATTAATAAAATAATGTAAAAAACAAATGCATTTAAACTTATTTCTCGATACACTTTTTTTCTTTTTTTTCCTTTTCTAAAGAACTTTAAATAGATCACTCGAAAGGTCAACCAAATGATAAAATAAAATAACGTTTGGTCTAGACTATAAAAAATTAATTCTATTAGTGGAAAATGATTAATGGATTCCCCATAGGATTGTTTCATTGTATTAAAAAGGCCTTGTAGGAATATCATGTAAGGCAAAACCTCCTTTTAGATGGTGCACTTCATTATAACTTATTTTCCAGCATTATATGTTTAAAAACAGAACAAATTTTAAGTCTAGTAAAAAACTAGATGAAATCAAACTTGGTGGCGATTACATTTTTTTTAGTTTGTTAAAACAAATACAAAAATTGACTAACTTATAAATAAACTGTAAAATATACTTAATATGGGGTAAATGAAAACATTATATTATTTTAAAAATAACATTAATCTAAATAAAAATTATTTTATCCGTTACTTTTTAAAGGAGGAATTTTTACTAGTGAATAAACTAAAAAAACTATTAAATACTCGAATTGGATTCTTTTCGTTAGCTGCTGTTTTATTTTGGGCAAAAACATACTTCAGCTACAAGCAAGAATTTTCTCTCGGTGTTACGGGGGCAATGCAACAAATTATTTTGTTCATCAATCCGATAGCAACAATCGCTCTTTTCTTTTCCATTGCACTTTATTTTAAGAAAAGTAAAAAAGCTTATACCGTTTTATTTTTAGTGCATATTGTGATGAGTGCGTTATTATTTGCAAATATTTTATACTACCGAGAATTTTCTGATTTTCTTTCAGTAACTACTATTTTTGGAGCAGGGAATGTTGCGGGAGGGCTTGGAGCTAGTACGTTAGCTCTATTAAAAGCTCGTGATATTTTTTACTGGCTCGATCTTGTCGTTCTGCTTGGCTTATTAGTAACAAAATCTGTCACAATTGATAATCGTTTTTATAAAAAACGCTCAGCAGTTGCAATGACAATCTTAGCAGTGACACTTTTTTCTGCAAACTTAGCTTTAGCAGAAAGCAATCGCCCTCAACTGTTAACTCGTACGTTTGACAGAAACTATATTGTTAAATACCTCGGGATTAACTTCTTCACTGCTTATGACGGCTACCAAACCGCTCAATCAAATCAGAATAAAGCTAATGCCGATGAATCCGATATGGATGCTGTTCTTTCTTACGTTGATGAGCATTACGCCGAACCTAATCCAGAAATGTTTGGAGTAGCTAAAGATAAAAATGTTATTTACCTTCATCTAGAAAGTTTCCAACAATTCTTAATTGATTACAAACTAGAAGATGAAAACGGCGAACTTCATGAAGTGACACCTTTTATTAACAGTATTTTCCGTGATCAACAAACACAAAGCTTTACAAATGTTTTCCACCAAGTAGGACAAGGCAAAACAGCCGACTCTGAAATGATATTAGAAAATTCATTGTTTGGTTTGCCTCAAGGTGGAGCATTTACTCAAGTTGGAGGAAGCAATACGTTTCAATCTTCTTACAACATTTTAGAATCTGAAAAAGGATACACCAGTGCTGTCATGCACGGAAACGTTGGTTCATTTTGGAATCGCGACAATACGTATAAACAAATGGGTGTTGATTATTTCTTCGATTCTTCTTATTATGACTTATCTGAAGGCAATACATTAGAGTATGGCTTGAAGGATAAATTATTCTTTAATGAATCTGCACAATATTTAGAACAATTGCCTCAACCGTTTTATGCTAAAATGATTTCTGTTTCAAATCACTTCCCTTATCCTTTAGATGAGGCAAACGTTGATTTTAAACCAGCTCGAACAACAGATGAAACGGTTAATAACTACTTTATAACCGCACATTACCTAGATCAAGCTGTTGAAGAATTCTTTAATTACTTGAAAGCATCTGGTTTATATGAAAATTCAATGATTATTCTCTATGGTGACCATTACGGAATCTCAAATTCAAGAAATAAAGCATTAGCTCCATTACTTGGCGAAGATCCAGAAACTTGGAATGGTTACAAAGACGATATGCTACAACGTATCCCGTTGATGTACCATATTCCAGGCACGACAAATGGAAAAATAAATGAAGAATTTGGTGGCCAAATCGATATGCTTCCTACTATGATGCATTTATTGGGTATTCAGACAAAAGATAAAGTGATGATGGGAACTGACTTATTCTCAGCTGGACATGATCAAACCGTTGCATTTCGTAATGGAAATGTTGTCTCTCCTAAATACACACTTAATGGTTCAGATATTTACGATACCGTTACTGGTCAGTTAATTGAGGAGCCTTCCCAAGCTGTTCTTTTAGAACAAGAGCAGTTAAAAGAAGCTGTTTCTACTCAGTTAAGTTTATCTGATAGTATTTTGCACAGTGACTTATTGCGATTCTACACTCCAGCAGGGCTAAATAAGATTGACCCTTCTTCTTATAGTTATCAAAATCAAATCGAGCGAATGGCTAAAATTAATAGTGAATCGGGAGATAAAGCAACAAGTCTTTATTACCTGAATGGCAATCGTTCAACAGCGGATTTGTATCAAACAAATGCACCCGAATTGATGGAACCAACAGATAGTGAAATTAAAACAAACGACTAAAAGAAAAAAAATGCCCATTGAACTTTCTAAAGTTCGATGGGCATTTTTTCATTCTTTTTCTAAAGGGAATCTTAAAGTAAAAACGGTTCCCTCTCCTTTTGTACTTTCTACTGAAATTGTAGCTCCATGTAAATTTACTAATTGTTGAACAATCGCTAACCCTAAACCAGATTCTCCGTAAATAGTATTTTTCCTCGAAACATCTGCTTTGAAATATCTTTCCCAAATATTTCCAACTTCTTTAGCGTCAATACCAATACCTGTATCTGCTATTTTGATTGTCGTTTGTTTCTCATCCATTGTGCCTATAAGCTTGATTTCGCCCCCTTGAGTAAACTGAATAGCATTTTGCGTAAGATTAACTATGATTTGCATAAAGCGATCGCAGTCAGCGTATATTTTGATATTTGAGGGACAATCTACTATTAATCTATTTTTTTTAGATTTAGCTTTTATTAAAAGTTGTTCAACAATTATTTCAAATGGTTCTTTTAGATTAACTGTTTGTTTGTGTAAAAAGATTTGATTGGATCGAATCTTTTCATAATCTAAGTTCTCATTAACAAGACGGATTAATCGTTTACTTTCATTATGCATCAACTCTAAGCTACGCTTTTTTTGATTATCCGGAATCATATCGTGTTCCAAACCTTCTAATAAGCCATTTATTGTTGTTAAAGGTGTCCGCATTTCATGTGCGACATCTGCCATAAACTGTCTTCTGCGATTTTCTTGATGTTCGATTTCTTTTTGAGAAGCTTTTAGTGATTCTGCCATTAGATTAAAGTCCTCTGCCAAATCGTCAAATTCATCTTTATGGTTATTCTCCAAATGAATATCAAAGCTTCCACTAGCAACTTTGTGAGTAGCAGTTCTTAGCCGATTAATTCGATTAACTTGATATTTTGCAAATAATAAACTTAATAGGATAGCTCCTAATGAAGAAAATAAGAATGCTGTAAACAAATTATTTCTCAAAACCGTTAAGGTTGCTTCGATTCCACTAATAGGTGAACTAACTGCTACAAAACCTGAAAATGAATTACTATCTTGTGTAAAAAAAGGCAGGTAGATAATTGCTAGTTGACGATCATTGCCATAAAAATCGGTTTGACGGATAGTTAACGATATTCGCTGTCCTTTTACTAATTTTTTAAAATCTTCTTTTGAAATACCACTTTTGTAAGCGTTAACTGTTTCTGGATAGATCATTAAATCATCGCTGTTGAACACTGTCAATGTTACTTCTTGATTGTTTAAAATTAACTGACCTATATCTAACTGATTTTTTTGTAAGTCACCAGATACTAGTGCTTCTGCATATCCGTATAATTGCTTTTCAGTATTTTTATATGTCGTGTTTTTAGAGAACTGTAAGAATGAAAACCCCATAATGATTAGCATTACTATAATAACAATAAAAAAAGTTGCTATCTGTTGATAAAAATAGTTAAATTTCATCATCTATTCAACCTCGGTGTCGTCAAACTTATAGCCTACTCCCCAGACCGTTTGGATAACTTGTGAACCTGTTTTATCAATTTTTTGTCTTAATTTCTTGATATGTGCATCCACTGTCCGTTCGTCTCCAAAATACTCATAATCCCAGATTAACGTTAAGAGTTGCTCTCTTGAAAAGACTTGTTTGGGATTTTTGGATAAAGTATACAGTAAGTCAAACTCTTTAGGAGTAAGTCCTTCAATTTCTTTATTGTATAGCAAAGCCTCTCGTGTCTTTTTATTTATTTTTAAATGTTTCGTCGTTATTTCGTAAGTTTTTTCTTTCTCCTCAGACTTTTCTAATAATAAATTAGCGCGTCTAGTTAAAGCTTTAATGCGTGCGATTAGGGTTAATGGACTAAATGGTTTCGTGACATAGTCATCTGCACCTATCTCTAAGCCAATCACTTGATCGCTTTCTGAATCTTTTGCAGTCAACATAATAATAGGTATTTTTTTATTTATTTTTCTTATCTCACGACAAATTTGCATACCATCCATGCTCGGCAAATTTAAGTCAAGAATTACTAGATTCCATTGTTCTTTTTCTTCAAGGAAGGTATCCAGTCCTTCCTTTCCATCATGAATAAATAGTGAATCCCAGTCTTCTTTTTGAAAGAACATTTCCATCATCTCACAAACAGATGAGTTGTCCTCAATCATCATTATTTTCATACTTTCCCTCTTTTCTCTCACCTTTTCTCTCTAGTTTAGTATACACTTATTTTGAGTGCAACTGAATAGTTGGTTATTCTTTACTGATACAACAAAAATTAGAAAGAAAAAAAGAGTGTAAAGTGACACTCTTTTTAAACAATCCATTTATTTTAATATACTGTTATTTGCTCTGCTTCATCATTAGAAATAGTAGATGTATTTTTTCGTCCTTGTAAAAAGTCAATCTCAGTTACTACCATCTCTACTACGAAAACTGTTTCCTCTTCTTTATTTTGATACGTTCTTGATTGGATGTATCCAGTTACTCCAATCAAATCTCCTTTTTCACAATAACTTTGAATTAATTTAGCTATTTGCCCCCAGGCTACTATAGGAATAAAATCAGCTTGTTGTCCTTGGTCATGTTTAAATTTTCTTTTGATTGCTATCGTGTTGTTTAAAACAACTTTTGCCTCCCCCACTTCTTTTACCTCAATTTCTCTAACAATTCGGCCTATTAAGTTTAGTTGATTCATTTTATTTCTCCTTTTCGTTTAGTTTATTCACTTTAATTATCTGCTAAATAACGTTTTTTTCATTTTTTTTAATTTACTATTTAACAAAATAAAAAAGAGAGCAGAAAAGGTTCAACCTCTTCCTCTCTCTTTTTTCCGATTCTATCCATTAATAATAGTTGGTTTTGTAAAATAACTGAAGATATGACTCCATGTTTGCATTTCAAATATAGCAAAAGGATTTCCCTCTCCAATAATTCCGTATCCAACCATTGCCCCAAGAATCAAAGCGATAGCAACTACAACAATGACCAATAAAATTTTCAGTATAAATGTCCCCATCTGTGCGGCAATTTTCCCTTTTGTCATTGTGTCACCTCTTTTTTATCTTTTTTCTTAAAAACTTAATTTTTTCTTCGTCATATTTTCTAATAAGATTCCCGTTCCTAAAGCAACAGAATCTAAAGGTTGGTCTGCAATAAAGACCGGAACTTTTAATTGTTCAGCAAAGAGTTGATCAACACCATCTAGCATAGCGCCCCCACCAGTTAAGATAATTCCTCGATCGATGATATCTGCTGATAACTCAGGAGGTGTTTGCTCAAGAACATCTTTCGCCTGTTGAACAAGCATCGCCATGGATTCAGCTGTTGCTTCTAAAACTTCGGCTGAACTCAAAACGATTGTTCTTGGTAAACCACTTACCATATCACGACCTCTAACATCCATTGTATCTTCTCTACGACCCGGAAAAACAGTTCCTATTTCCATTTTAATGGATTCAGCTGTTCTTTCACCAATCATCAGTTTATATTTTTTCTTCACGTACTGAGTAATTTCATTATCCATACGATTACCAGCTACTTTTAAAGAACGACTTGTTACGATTCCACCCATTGAAAGAACAGCAATATCCGTTGTTCCGCCACCAATATCGATGACCATGTTGCCGCTTGGTTGAAAAATATCCATACCTGCTCCAATAGCAGCTACTTTTGGTTCTTCTTCAAGGTAAACATTTTTTCCACCACTTTTTTCAGCAGCTTCGATAATTGCTTTTTGTTCAATGGCTGTAATGTTTGTAGGACAGCAAATAAGTATATTAGGTTTAGATAAGAATCCTTTTACATTTAATTTATTGATAAAGTGAGTCAACATTGCTTCAGTAATATCAAAATCAGCAATGACTCCTCCATCTAAAGGACGAATTGCACGAATATTGCCTGGTGTACGTCCAACCATCAAATAGGCTTCCTCACCGACTGCTAAAACACGATTTGTTTTAGTATCTATCGCTACCACAGAAGGTTCATTTAAAACAATCCCTTTTCCTTTTACATGAATTAATACATTTGCCGTACCTAAATCTATTCCTATATCTTTCGCCATTATTCTGTTCCCCTCTCAAACTCTTGTTACAAACTAATTAAATTTCTTGATTTATCTCTCTGATTTACGATTATAGCATGTTTTTGATCAATCGGAAACGTTCATTTAAAAAGTTAACTCTGACTCATCTAGAAAAAGTTAACTCTGGTTCATTCACCATTTGTCTTTTATTTCATTTACTTTAAAAAAAGTTAGAATAATGACCGGTTAAGGTATTATACTCTAACTTTTATAGTTGTTAATTGAATAATGCACTTAACTTTTTATCTGGTAAGATTGATGTATTTGCTTCATCAATTCGCTCAATATCGGCACCTAGTGCTTGTAATTTTTTGTGGAACATATAATAGCCACGATCAAGATGTTCTAAATGAGTCACACGTGTAAATCCTTCTGCAACCATACCTGCAATAATTAACGCAGCGGCTGCTCTTAAGTCTGTTGCAGCCACTTGAGATCCTTGTAATTTAGCTGGACCATAGATAACTAGCGTCTGATTTTCTATCGTAAATCCGCCATTCATGCGACGTAATTCTTCCATGTGCATGTAACGATTTTCGAATACAGTCTCTTTCATCGTGCTCGTACCTTCACTCATAGCCTGTGCTATCGTGATTTGTGCTTGCATATCTGTAGGGAAACCTGGATGTGGCATTGTTTTAACATCTATCGGTTTTAGTTTATCTGGGCCAATTACTCGTAAGCCATTTTTTTCTTCAATAAAAGAAACACCCATTTCTTTTAATTTAGAAATTAAGGGTTTATTGTGCTCAACAATAGCATCTTCGATTAAAACATTTCCTTTTGTGACAGCTGCGGCTACCATGAATGTTCCAGCCTCAATTCGATCTGGGATAATGCTGTGTTCAGTTCCTGCGAGTTCTTTAACTCCTTCAATACGGATGGTTTCTGTGCCCGCTCCAACAACTTTAGCACCCATACGATTTAAGAAGTTAGCTAAATCAACTATTTCAGGTTCTCTCGCTACATTTTCAATGGTCGTTGTTCCTTCAGCTAATGTAGCAGCCATCATAATATTTTGAGTTGCTCCTACACTTGGAAAGTCTAGATAGATATGAGCACCAGCTAGTTTCTCTGCAAAAGCTTCAATGTAGCCATTTTCAATATGTACTTCGGCTCCCATTGCTTCAAATCCTTTTAAATGTAATTCAATTGGACGCGTACCAATTGCACAGCCTCCAGGTAAAGCTACTTTAGCGTGACCTAAACGTGCTAGTAAAGGACCCATTACTACAATGGATGCTCTCATTTTACTGACATATTCAAACGGGGCTTCAAATGTTATGTCTCCTGAAGCATCTAGGACGATTTCTTTGTCGGTTTCATTAAAGTTTACGGTTAGGTTTAAATGGTGCAAGACTTCATTTATTGTAAAAACATCTGACAGAATAGGCACATTAGTTAACTTGTTTTTACCTTTACTGGCTAAGATGGTCGCTGCTAAAATGGGTAAAACAGCATTTTTTGCGCCTTCTACTTTTACTATTCCTTCGAGACGCTTACCGCCACGAACAATCATTTTCTCCATGATTATATACCTCCGAAATTTCTGTGCAAAGTATCTTTGCTCGTTGTTGCAATATTTACAGCAATCCACGGTATTATAGCATACATACTTCACAGGTTTCAAATACTACATTAATTACTTAAAATAAAAAAATTAAATTTCTAGACATTAAGATAAATTCAATAAAAAATGAACTAACTAAATAGCCAATTGCAATAGATAAAAATAGATAAAGCAAACGAGCTTGTTGAATATGATTTTTTTTGATCCATTTTTCAATCAATAACCCTTTTAATGACCAAAAAGTTACTACTATAAACAAAATATGTGAGATAAGACTAATCAAAGCTTGCGTACCTAAAAAATTCATTTTCTTTACTCCTCTTACTATTATTTTAACACACTCTTTTCTCAAAAGAAATTTTCATTTATAGGGACATTTTTTAACTGAATCAAAATAAAAAACTTTCAGCTTTTACTGAAAGTTTTTTATTTTATAATTTTCTATGCTTAGAAACAGAGATACGGTTAATTGCTTTACGCAATGAAATTTCTGCTCTTCTTTGTTGTTTACTATTGTGGACAGCTTCTTCTTTACTTAATATTTCTTCAGCTCGTTGCTTAGCTGAGAAGGCACGTTCGACATCGATATCTCTTGCTCTCTCAGCACTATCGGCTATGATTGAGCAAACATTGTCTCGCATTTCCATTATGCCACCATTAACTGCTATTACGTTTTCTTCATCCATCGATACACGTTCAATTCGGACACTATCGATTGCTAAAGGAACAATAATAGGTGTATGGCCAGGAAGAATACCCACTTGTCCATCGATTGATTTAACGATCACACGACTTGCGCGATGATTATAAACAATACCAGATGGAGTCACAATTTGCACTTGTATAACCGCCATTAGAGTTGTCCTCCTTTACTAGTAACCAGCCGCCTTAGCTTTTTCTTCTACTTCTTCAATGCGTCCTACATTACGGAAAGCATCTTCTGGTAAATGATCGTAGCGTCCTTCTAAGATTCCTTTAAAACCTCTTATTGTTTCTGAAACAGGTACATAAGAGCCTGGTATTCCTGTGAAAGCTTCTGCTACATGGAAGTTTTGTGATAAGAAGAATTGGATACGACGAGCACGTGAAACCGTAATTTTCTCGCTATCTGATAATTCATCCATCCCAAGAATAGCAATAATATCTTGTAATTCACGGTAACGCTGTAAAAGTTGCTGAACATCTGTTGCAATTTGGTAATGCTCTTCTCCAACGATTTCAGGTGCAAGTGCACTTGACGTTGAAGCTAACGGATCAACTGCAGGATAAATCCCTTGTTCAGTTAATTTACGTTCTAAATTAGTTGTCGCATCTAAATGAGCAAAAACAGTTGCCGGAGCTGGATCGGTATAATCATCAGCCGGAACATAAATTGCTTGAATAGATGTAATAGAACCTTTATTTGTTGATGTAATTCGTTCTTGCAATTGACCCATTTCAGTTGCTAAGGTTGGTTGGTAACCAACTGCTGAAGGCATTCTACCAAGTAGTGCCGAAACTTCAGAACCTGCTTGAGTAAATCGGAAAATATTATCAATGAATAATAAGACATCTTGTCCTACTTCATCACGGAAATATTCTGCAATCGTTAAACCGGTTAGAGCGACACGCATTCTTGCACCTGGTGGCTCATTCATTTGGCCAAAAACCATCGCCGTTCTTTCTATTACGCCAGATTCTTGCATTTCAAAATACAAGTCATTTCCTTCTCGTGTTCGTTCTCCAACACCAGCAAATACTGAAATACCGCCATGTTCTTCGGCAATATTATGGATTAGTTCTTGGATTAAAACGGTTTTACCTACACCAGCTCCTCCAAATAATCCGATTTTACCACCTTTTAAATAAGGGGCTAATAAATCGATAACTTTGATACCTGTTTCAAGAATAGAAGTATTGCTACTCAACTCATCAAAAGAAGGGGCAAAGCGGTGAATAGGATCACGACGAACGTCATCTCCAAATGGTTCTTTTAAATCAATGGTTTCTCCTAGGACATTAAACATCCGTCCTAGTGTCTCTTCACCAACAGGAACACTAATAGCTCCTCCTGTGTCGGTTACTAACATTCCTCTTTGTAATCCATCTGTTGACTCCATTGCAATCGTTCTGAGTACACCATTACCTAATTGTAATGCTACTTCTAAAACGACTGTGTTTTCTTTTCTTGAATCTTGTTCTTCATTACCAGTTTTAGTTTTTCTTACGATTAAAGCATGATTGATTTCTGGAATTTCTTTATTTACAGGAAATTCTACATCGACAACCGGACCGATAACTTGAACGATTTGACCAGTACTCATTTGTTTCCCTCCATTCATTACGTTTACAATAGTGCGGAAGATCCGCCTATAATTTCAGTAATTTCTTCTGTGATAGCAGCCTGGCGAGCTCTGTTATAGTGTACCGTTAAATCGTCAATAATATCTTTGGCATTATCGGTTGCACCTTTCATAGCCGTCATACGGGCTGCGTGTTCAGCAGCTTTAGCATCTAGAATAGCACCATAAATCAAACTTTCTGCATATTGGGGCAATAAAATATCTAGAATTTCTTCTTTTGATGGCTCGTATAAATAATCGCTCTCATACTCAACTTTTTCTGTTGGATCAAGATCATTTAGAGGCAACATTTTATCTGCACGGTATTCAAAACTGATGGTATTAATATGATGATTGTAGCAAACATACAATTCATCAAATATTGCATTTTTATACATTTCTGTTGCCGTTCGAGCAATCCCTCGAACTTCATCAAACGTTGGATGGTCACTAATGTCATTTAATTCATAAGCTACGTTCATTCCCCTTGACTTGAAGAAATCCCCAGCAGTACTTCCAATGGCCATAAAGATGTATTCATCGGGAGAACTATGATCTTTTTGGATCATATCAATGGTAGCCTTGATGACAGAACTGTTGTATCCTCCAGCTAAACCTTTATCAGAACTGATAACAATGTAGCCCGTTCTTTTTACAGGACGTTCAATTAACATATTATGGAAATCGATATTTGAAGGAGAATTTGTATTAATCAATGCACTGTCTTCAATAACTGCTAATTGAGTATGCGCTAAGTGAGTAACAATCTCTCTAATCTTATTTGCATAGATTTGGAAGCCTTTTGCTTTTTTTTCAGCTTTTGATAATTTAGCACCTGAAACCATTTGCATAGCATTAGTGATTTGACTCGTTTTCTTAGTTGAGGCAATTTTTTTTGTAATATCATTTAATGATTCTGCCATTCCTCTTCACCGCCTTTACGTCGTTTCTGGAATGTAAGCTGCACTATCAGATTCAACTATACTTGTAAAAAAGTTGTCTTTGAATTCATTAATAACAGCATCTAATTTCTCACTATCTGGTAATCCTTTTGTTTCGTTTATCTCAAGAATAATGTCTTGCTGTTGATTATCAATATAATCGTAAAATTCTCTTTCAAATCTTCCCAGTTCATTAGCACGAACGGTATCTAAAAGACCATGCGTTAACGCATAAAAAATTAATACTTGTTTTTCCACACTAATAACTTCATGCAATCCTTGTTTCAAAACTTCTACTGTCCGATGTCCTCGATTTAATTTTGCTTGAGTAGCTGCATCTAAATCTGAGCCAAACTGAGTAAAGGCTTCTAATTCGCGGAAGCTGGCTAAATCTAAACGCAATGTTCCAGATACCTTTTTCATCGCCTTGATTTGTGCTGCTCCACCTACACGGGAAACAGATAAACCGGCTGCAATAGCGGGCCTTACACCTGAGTGAAATAAGTCACTCTCTAAGAAGATTTGACCATCTGTAATCGAAATAACGTTTGTTGGAATATAAGCAGAAATATCACCTGCTTGTGTCTCAACGATTGGAAGAGCTGTAATAGAACCGCCTCCCAATTTATCATTTAACTTAGCTGCACGTTCTAACATCCGTGAATGCAAATAGAACACATCTCCTGGGTAAGCTTCTCTACCTGGCGGACGGCGAAGCAGTAAAGATAGTTCACGATAAGCTGCTGCTTGCTTGGTTAAATCATCAAAAATAATTAGCACATGTTTTCCAGCGTACATAAATTCTTCAGCCATTGCTAACCCTGCATACGGAGCAATGTACAATAGTGGCGCTGGTTGTGAAGCACTTGCTGTTAAGACAATTGTATAGTCCATCGCACCATGTTTTTTTAATATTTCTGTCTGAGAACGAACAGTTGATTCTTTTTGTCCAATCGCTACGTAGATACAAATGGTATCTTTTCCTTTTTGGTTAATAATCGTATCAATACACAGGCTAGTTTTACCGGTTTTTCTATCTCCAATAACAAGTTCACGTTGACCGCGACCTACTGGTACTAATGCATCAATGGCTTTAATTCCTGTTTGTAATGGTTCAAAAACAGATTGCCGATCCATTACTCCTGGAGCAGGGTTCTCAACGGGACGTGTTTTTGTCGTATTGATTTCTCCCATACCGTCTACAGGCTGTCCTAGCGAGTTAACGACTCGACCGATCATAGCTTCTCCTACAGGCACTTCCATAATACGTCCTGTACGTTTAACCGTATCTCCTTCAACTATGCCATCAAAGTGACCCAAAATAATAATTCCGACATCATTCGTTTCTAAGTTTTGAGCCATTCCATAGATGCCGTTAGAAAATTCAAGTAGTTCTCCGGCCATTGCATTCTCTAATCCATAAGCTCGAGCAATCCCATCTCCGACGTAACTTACCGTTCCAACCTCATCAACAATCAACTCACTGCTGAAACCTTCAATTTGTTGCTTAATGAGCTTACTGATCTCTTCAGCTTTTAACCCCATAAATTTTCACCTCTTCAACTTTTTCTTTTTGAGCTATTTAATTATTTGCTTTTCTAATTTTTCTAAGTTAGTACGGATACTGCCATCAAAAACAGTGTTTTCAATTTCTACTATGACTCCGCCTATGACTGAACTATCTTGAATTTTATCTAGCAATATTTTTTTCGCATTAAATCGTTTGCTAAATACTTCTTTTAGTTTTTCTTCTTGTACTTTTTGAAGCGGAACAGCCGTCGTTACTTTAGCTATTACTGTCCGATTTTCATGATCATGCAGTATCTCATATTCGTGAATAATAGACAACATTTTATTCATTTTACGAAAATCATAAATCGTTTGTACAAATTGTTGCACATCAAGAATAAAATTCTCTGTCATTTCTGATAATATCTTTTCTTTATCTGTTTGTGCGACATCGCGATTGTTAAAAAAATCGCTTAAATTTGAATTACCGTAATAGATTTGACGAACATCCATAAGATTATCAAAAACAATATCTTCCGTATCATTTTCAATTGCGTTGTAATAGAAAGCTTTAGCTAATTGGCTTGGATTCATATTACTATTTAGTCTCATTTGTATCGGCCAACCTTTCAAGGTACTTATCAATCAGTTGTGCATGTCCTTCATTTGTTAATTCCTTGCTGATTAGTTTTTCAGCAATCTGGATAGACAGTAGACTTACATCATCACGAACACTTGCCATTGCCATTTGACGTTCATTTTCAATTTCTTTTTTCGCATCTTTTTTTAATCGTGTAGCTTCATGTCTTGCCGCATCCAACAATTCTTTTTCTGCGCTCTCAGCAGCAATCTTCGCTTTACTTAAAATAGTAGCAGCTTCAGCTCTTGTCTTATCTAACTTTTCCTGACGTTCTGCAGCTAGGCGTTCAGCTTCGTTTTTTGCAATCTCAGCATTTTCTATGTTACTTGCAATAGCTTGCTCACGTTGATCCATAATATTCATCAACGGTTTCCATGCAAATTTCTTTAATAAAACCATCAATAATAAAAACGATACTAGTACAACAATTGTATCTCCTGCAGTTGTTGCTCCTAAAACTAACTGTTTGAACATTAATTTCACTTCCTTATCCTATTCAGAGTAACCTATCGCGAAAAAAGCAGAGACGCCTGCGCTACCTCTACCCCTTACCATTTATTTAACTGATACTTTGGTCATTTTTCGCTTTATTAGCTAAATACTAGAATAAAGGCGATAACAACTGCCATGATAGGAATAGCCTCAACTAAACCAACACCGATATACATTAATGTTTGTAACTCATTTTTCATTTCTGGCTGACGTGCAATAGACTCGATTGTTTTTGCGATTACTTTACTTGATCCAAACGCTGCACCGATTGCTGCTCCCGCGATTGCTATTGCTGCTCCTAATAAACCTAGATCCATAATAATTTCCTCCTAATTTTTAACTCATTAATTTTATTGTATTTTTTTTATTCGTGTTCGACTTTATGAGAGATATACACCATTGTTAAGGTCGTAAATACGAAAGCTTGGATACTTCCAATGAATATAGAGAAGCCCTGCCATACCATTTGTAACGGTATACCGACAATCCACGTGAAAACACCATAACTTTGTGCCAAAGTAGCAATCAAGCCTATCAAAATTTCTCCGGCATAAATATTACCATATAGTCGTAAAGCTAGTGTTAATGTATTTGTAAATTCTTCAAATATTTTTATTGGAAATAAGAAAGGAACTGGTCGAATAAAACTATTCATAAAATAATTTTTAAATCCTTGTTCTCTCACGCCAAAATAATTAGACAGAATAATAATCATAAAAGCTAATGATAATGTTACTATCGGATCAGCTGTTGGACTCTGCCAGAGTTTTTGACCATTCACATTTAAAACTAATGGGAGGCCCATCATATTCGAAACAAATACAAACATAATTAAAGTGAAACCTAATAGGCCAAACTTATCTCCTTGTTCTTTAGACATCGAACTAGAAATAATATTTTTAACAAAATCAACAACCCACTCGATAAAATTTTGTTTACCAGTTGGTTTAATTTTCATATTTCTGGTACAAATAAAAGCTATTAAAAAAACAATGACACAGGCCATAACAGTCGTGATCATGTTTGTTACATTAAAACTCAGACCAAATAAATACAGTATTGGAGATTCATGTTCCACAACGTTCACCTCTTTTCCACGTTTGATTTATTATCTTTTTTTGCAACAAAACCTACTAGCTTAAAATCGGAATAATTTTTCTCGATCTTCAAAGCTCAATATTAATTCTACCATACTATTTAATTTCTTCCGCAACATAAGACAATTTTTTTGCGTCCATTATTTTATTAGCGATAATGAAATTCTTCCTATTATAAGGATAAGTAGAGCTTTATTAGTTGTTTTTCGTTTAGGCTTGTTAACAGATGCTATCTTACCACCATTTAGTTCGAATTACAAAACATTGTGAAATATTTTTTTGTTTTCATGTGAATTTTATAGATTTGTTTTCATAGTTGGTTTTACCTGCTTAATTTGAACTCGTTTTCCTTTTAAAAAAATACAAAACACCTCAAGAATGAACCAATAATAAAGTTCATTCTAGAGGTATTTCTTTATCAACAGATTAAAACTTATTTTAATTAAAGAATACAAAGAAGAGCTTTATAGAATAACTCGCATCTTAGTTTTAATTAAGCTTTGAACAACCCTTCCTTGAGAAAAAAATAACCAGTCAATAGGATAAAAAACATCCTATCTGACTGATTACTGTTTTCTTGCCGAAACTAAGCGTTATTCTTCGCATCCTGGTTTTAGTTGAGCTATGCACTCTAGCTCTTTGGATAAATTCAAAAGTATCCTAGAAGCTATTGCCTCTTGCGGTCCTTTTTCATTTCTCTCTCAGAGCTGTATAGAGTGCTTCGCATCCTGGTTTTAGAGTGTACCGAATAGTCGGTCGCCTGCGTCACCTAGACCAGGTAAAATGTAACTATTCTCGTCTAATTTCTCATCAAGTGCTGCTGTATAAATATCAACATCTGGATGTGCTTCTTTTAATGCTTCTACTCCTTCAGGTGCTGCTACGATACAAACAAATTTAATTGAACTTGCACCACGTTTTTTCAATGCATCAATTGCTGTAATAGCTGAAACACCCGTTGCTAACATTGGATCAACAACTAGTAATTGACGGTCTTTAATATCTGAAGGTAATTTAATAAAGTATTCAACTGCTTCTAATGTTTCATGGTCTCTATACATTCCAACGTGTCCAACTTTTGCTGCTGGAATTAAGTCTAATATCCCATCAACCATTCCTAAACCCGCTCTTAAGATAGGTATAATAGCAACCTTTTTCCCTGCTAGTTGTTTTTGAATCGTTTTAATTAAAGGCGTTTCGATTTCAACATCTTGCAAAGGCATATCTCTTGAAACTTCATATGCCATTAAACGTGCAATTTCATTCACGGCTTCTCTAAAATCTTTTGTACCTGTATTCTTGTCGCGAAGAATTGTAACCTTGTGTTGAATCAATGGATGATCTATTAGATGAAATTTTCCCATAATCTTCAGCCCTCATTTTCTTTAGATTTCAAACAATTCTATTGTAAAGGAAATACCATTTAAAGGCTAGAAGTTTTATTTCAATCCAGTTATTTTATTCAAAATTATACTTTTTTCACTTTATTTATAGACTGTTTAATCGATTCAATAATAATAAGAAATCCACCTATTATAATTCTTACATTTAAAAAATAAAGGGATTTAAATTTGTATGACTCACATTCCTAGCTAATATTACAAAATCTTTGTTTTCTCAATTGCGTAAATTTTAATTAGAGATCAACTTATCTTTTTACTTTTTTATACACCTTAATAATTAGTGTAAGAGATTTTTTTCATCAGTCTTGTGTATAATATTGCCAAAAGAATAAGCAAACTAAAATAATGATACTCAATACGAATAGACCTATGTACTCTAAGAAAGTTGTCTTTTTACCTGTTGTTTTTTCTCTATCTCTTGGAAATACATAAAACCATTCTCGGAAATATATTCCAAGTCCAGCAATAGCTAGAATTAGGACTAAACCAATCCAAAGGTAAAAATCTACCATACTTGACCTCCCACACTCAATTTAACTGACTATTTTTAGATAATAAAACAGCTATAAGATATCCATTAAACATCTTATAGCTGTTTTATTATTTTCATCAAAATGAATTACGCACTTATTTCTTTTCCAGAGCTGACCAGAGCGCTTCGCATCTTTAAATTGAGCTACGATTAACATCTTCTCGAGGAAAAGATGAAATTTTTCAGAAGGTCATTCCAGTTCTATCTCTTAAATCTCTGTAAGGATAAAATATTCAGCAGAGATTAAGTATTTTCTTATCGAAGCTACCGTTAATCTTCGCATCTTGCTATTAGTATAGTGGGTTTTTTCGGGTTAGTTTTAGTACTTCTTGTTTGATTGCTGGGCGTTTTTCTGGGCAATCTTTTGTTTGTAAGGTTGCTACGATTAGTTCTGCTACTTTTTTTGAATCATCTTCGTCAAAGCCACGCGTCGTAATTGCAGGTGTTCCGATACGGATACCGCTTGTCTTGAAAGGGCTCAATGTTTCGAATGGAATCGTATTTTTATTTACAGTAATTCCTACTTCATCTAATAAATTCTCCACTTCTTTTCCATTTAAACCGAACTGCGTTACTTCTAACAATAATAAATGGTTATCTGTCCCTTCACTAATTAAGTGCCCGGCTGATGCGTTGAAGATGTCTTCCATTGCTTTAGCATTTTTTATGATTTGAGCTGCATAGTCTTTAAACTCTGGCATCATTGCTTCTTTAAAAGCAACTGCCTTTCCAGCGATTACATGTTCTAATGGACCGCCTTGGATACCTGGAAAGATTGCGCTATTGATTGCTTTGCCGTATTGTTCTTTTGCTAAAATTAATCCACCACGAGGGCCACGTAATGTTTTATGCGTTGTTGAAGTTACAACATCTGCATACGGAACTGGATTTTGGTGCAGTCCAGCAGCGATTAAACCTGCAATATGAGCCATATCGACCATTAAATAAGCTCCGACTTCATCCGCAATCTTTTTGAATAAAGAAAAATCAATTTCTCTTGAGTAGGCACTTCCACCAGCAATAATCATTTTAGGTTTGTGTCTCAAAGCTTGGCTTCTAACTTCATCGTAATCAAGTCGCTTATTTTGCTTATCGACTCCATAGGCAACAAAGTTATACGTTCTTCCACTAAAATTGACAGATGATCCATGTGTCAAATGTCCTCCGTGTGTTAAATCCATTCCTAAAACAGTATCTCCAGGTTCTAAAAAGGCATTAAAAACAGCCATATTAGCTCCTGAACCAGAATGTGGTTGAACATTTGCGTACTCTGCTCCAAAGAGTTCTTTAGCGCGTTCAATCGCTAAATTTTCAATGATATCAATGTACTCGCATCCGCCATAGTATCTTTTTCCTGGATACCCTTCAGCATATTTATTTGTTAAGATACTCCCTTGTGCAGCAAGGACTGCTTTTGAAACAAAATTTTCAGATGCAATTAATTCGATATTTTGTTCTTGTCGTTCTTTTTCTTGATCAATTGCGTCAAATACTTCTTTATCAAATTCTTCAAAATCCATTTCCAACCCACATCCTTTAATAAATTAGATTTAGTATAATATCTTTTTACTATTCTTTAGACTCTTTCTCTAAAAAATAATGATTTCCTGCTGCTTTTTCTAAGCGATTCATATAAGCTCCACCTATTCCTTTGCTGTCATAAGCTTCTGCTAAGATTAAAGTGACTGCCGTTTTTTCAAAAAATCGTAAACCAGCATAAAGTGCTTTAGCTGCTTGGGTAGTATTATCTTTATTTCCTAAAGAAAATACTTCTGTTACCTCTTTCTTATATTGATTTACTCGGTTTTCATTAGCTAATAACCCAACCTGTTCTCCTAAATTTTTATAGTACATAATTGCTTTTCGCCACTGCTCCTCGGTACCATCTACAATAACAACAGGTTCGTTAGGCGCATAGTGTGTGTACTTCATACCTGGTGCCTTAGGACGCTCGTCTTTTGAAACAAGGTGTTGGTCTAAGTAAACTTTTTCTACTACTAACTCAAGTTCTTCTTTTGTTATTGCTCCTGGTCTTAAGATAGTCGGCTCTTCGGGATTTGTCATATCTAAAACCGTTGATTCTAATCCTAAACCTGTTGCCCCACCATCTAAAATACCTGCGATTTTACCGTGTAAATCATGGTAAACATGAGCCGCCATTGTTGGGCTAGGTTTACCTGAGGTATTTGCACTTGGCCCAACCAAAGGGACACCTGCATATTTTATTAAAGCTAACGTTGCAGCATTATCAGGCATCCGTAAGGCCACACTTGCTAGGCCTCCCGTTACAGTTTCAGAAAAAACTCCTGTTTTTACGTTAAAAATTAACGTTAAGGGACCTGGCCAAAACTTAGCCATTAAGTCTTTTGCTTGCTTTGAAATTTCTCCAACATACTTTTCTACTTCTTCAACAGAAGCCACATGGACAATTAATGGATTGTCACTTGGTCTTCCTTTTGCAGCGTAGACTTTCTTAACAGCTGCTTCATCCATTGCATTCGCTCCAAGTCCATAAACCGTTTCTGTCGGAAAAGAGATTAGTTCTCCTGCTTTTAGTAGGCCTGCCGCTTCTTTTATTTCAGTTAATTGAAATAGTTTGGTGTCCAATAAAGCACCTCCATTGGTTAGTTTTCATTGCTCAATGTCTTATTTTTCTTGTAGTTTTACTTTAAGCAATCGATCTTGGCCGCTCATATCTTTTTCAATAGATACATCCGCTCTAGGGAAAGCCTCCTGAAAGAGGGTTTTTACTGCAAGCCCTTGTTTGAACCCAATTTCTAAATAGATTTGTCCATCTGGTTTTAAAATAGCTGGCAACTCTTTTGATAACCTTTGATAAACAGCTAAGCCATCGTTCTCAGCAAATAAAGCCAATTCGGGTTCATAGTTTAATACGGAATCATCCATATATTTTTTTTCATCCATACCAATATAAGGAGGATTTGAAATGACAACATCAAACTGCTCATTTTTTACTGGCTCAGTTAAATCACCTAATAGGAATCGGATATTGGATCGAAGATTCCTCCCATTCTCTTTCGCTATTATTAAAGCTTCTTTTGATAAATCTATCGCTGTCACTTCGTCTTGCGGTCGTTTCTTTTTAATAGTGATTGCGATAACTCCCGTACCTGTTCCAATATCGAGTACTTTTAGAGCTTTTTCAGGCTGTTCTTTTAAAAACTTGTCTACTATTTCTTCTGTTTCAGGACGAGGAATCAAGGTGTCAGAAGTTACTTTGAATTTTTCATCAAAAAACCATTCATATCCTAGTAAATATTGAAGCGGAATACCCGTACTAAAGTCTTTGATGTCTTTAATCCACTGTTTTTTTATTTCTGGAGCAATAAACTGGTCTAATTGAAGAATAAAATCTGTTTTCGACCACTCAAGACGTTCTCTTATTAGAATTTCAGCAGCAATTTTTTCTTGATCAGCAGCTTCTAAAAAAGAAGAAGCCCAATTTAGGACTTCTCTATATGTTTTATTACTGTTCATTCTTTAATTGCTCCATTTTTTCTGTTTGATCATGAAGAACCAAAGCATCGATAATCTCATCTAGTTTGCCGCCTAAAATTTGTTCCAGTTTTTGAATCGTTAAGCCAATTCTATGATCAGTTACTCTACTTTGCGGATAGTTATAAGTTCTGATTCGCTCTGAACGGTCTCCTGTTCCAATGACAGATTTACGCTCGACATCAATCGCATCTTGAGCTTGGGTTTCAATATGATTGTAAACACGGGCTCGTAAAACTTTCATCGCTTTTTCGCGGTTTTGAATTTGCGAACGACCATCTTGCATTGCTACCGCAATACCGGTTGGTAAGTGAGTCAATCGTACAGCAGAGGCTGTTTTGTTTACGTGCTGTCCGCCAGCGCCACTTGCATGATAGATATCAACACGGATATCTTTATCGGCAAGGTTCAATTCTACTTCTTCTGCTTCTGGCATCACAACAACTGTTGCCGTTGAAGTATGAATCCGTCCTTGTGATTCAGTAGAAGGGACACGTTGAACACGGTGTGCACCATTTTCATATTTTAATTTTGAATACACGTTTTCTCCTGAAATCATAATGGTTACTTCTTTGTACCCACCGATTCCAGTAATGTTAGCATCCATCACTTCTGTTTTCCAACCTTGAGAATCTGCATATTTTTGGTACATATTAAATAAGACACCTGCGAATAACGCAGCTTCATCACCACCAGCAGCTCCCCTGATTTCCATAATAATATTGCGATCATCATTTTCATCTTTAGGTAACATCAGAATTTTCATGGCTTCTTCAATAGCGGTTTTCTCTTTCTTCAAATCAGATAGCTCTTCTTTTGCCATCTCAGTCATCTCTGGATCAGATGTTTCTGACAAAAGTTCTAAGGTATCTTCAATATCCGCTTCAACTTCTTTGTAACGACGATAATTTTTTACTGTTTCACGCAGACTGGCTTCTTCTTTTGTTAATTTCATTAAACGTTTTGTGTCGCTAACCACATCAGGATCGCTTAACAACTCGTTTAGTTCTTCATAGCGTCCTTCAACGCTTGCTAGTCTATCAAACATACTGACTGTCTCCTTTATTTTTCGTTGTATTCCGCATAGATTTATCCTTAAATTTTGGGATAGAAAATACAATCGTGTTTTAATTTCACTCTATTTCCATCTCTTATTATAACGGTGGATTAAAATAATGCTTACGACAAACAGGGATATAACTTTCATTTCCACCTATTTGAATCTGTTCGCCTGCATAGACGGCCTTACCATCAATCAAGCGCATATTCATAATAGCTTTTCTATGACAATACCAACAGATGGTTTTCATCTCTTCAATCTTATCTGCATATAAAAGCAGATACTCCGATCCTTCAAACAATTCATTTTTAAAATCATTTTTTAAACCAAAGGCCATTACTGGAATATCTAAGTCATCAACAATTTTAGCTAATTGCAGAATATGTGTTTTATTTAAGAATTGTGATTCGTCTATTAAAACACAAGCAGGAGTATAATCAAGTTTTTTAACCGTCTCGAAGATATTTGTCTCATTAAAAATAGAGATTCCTTCGCGACGCAACCCAATTCGACTTGAAATAATGCCTACTTCATCACGATCATCTAGTCCACTTGTCATAATCACAACAGGTTTATTTTGTTCTTCATAGTTATGGGCAACTTTTAGAATCTCAATAGTTTTACCACTATTCATTGCACCATATTTAAAAAAAAGCTGAGCCATAGTTTATATCCTCTTTTCTTTCATAGGGAATCTCTTTAAATTATACGGTAATTTTAGGGATAATGCATTAAGTTTGTAAAAGAAAAAAGGAATTCACTTAATCTCCCTCGTGTTTTTTTATTTTTAGTCTGTGAATTTAGCGAAAAAGAGTTTTTTCTTATATAATAAAAGAAGTTAAGAAAAATGAATAGCTTATCAAAAAAATTATGCTAGAATAATTAATAGTATGAACAAATTATTTTATTTATTATTGGAGGAAACTCAATTGAGTATACGCAACAATTTTGCCATCATGGCAGGAAGAACAACCCGATGGGGATTGCACACTTTTCTTAAAGGTGGAAGCAGTTATCCTGGAATGTTGAGCCAGAAATTGGATCCTACTGTCTTAGAGGCCTTATCTAAAGACTACGAGGTTGTTATCGTAACCGGCACAAACGGAAAGACGTTGACAACTGCTTTAACTTTTCAAATTCTAAAACAAAAATACCCAGATATTATTACAAACTCAACTGGCGCTAACATGTTGCAAGGTATTGTTTCAACTTTTCTAGAACATCATTCTTATAAAAAAAGTTCAAAGAAAAAAGTTGCTATCTTAGAAGTAGATGAAGCTAGCTTGGTCTATGTGACAAAATATATCAAACCAAAAGCCATTGTTTTTACAAACGTCTTTCGTGATCAAATGGATCGTTACGGTGAAATATATACTACTTATCAATTGATGTTAGATGGCGCTGCTTTGGCACCAGAAGCGTTGATCGTTAGCAATGGTGATGCTCCTATTTTCAATTCAAAAGAGACCATTAACGAGCGCATTTATTTTGGATTCGATCACTTACCCGACGGCGAAACACAAGCCCATTACAATACAGATGGCGTTCTTTGCCCTTATTGCCACACTATTTTAAATTATAACTTTATTTCATATAGCAATTTAGGGAAGTATTATTGCCCGAATTGTGGATTTAAACGTCCTGAATTAACGTATCGCATGACAGATATTCTTAAGATGGACCACCAATCTTCTCGTTTCGTTATCGATGATGAAACCTTTGAGATTACAATCGGAGGCCAATACAATATCTATAACGCACTCGCTGCTTATAGTATTGGTCGGATTTTTGACGTTTCAGCGGATCAAATCCGTGCGGGTTTCCAGTCTTCTAAACGTGTTTTTGGTCGCCAAGAAGTGATTCAAATTGAGGATAAAGAAATTACTGTGAACCTTGTTAAAAATCCAGTTGGACTAAATCAAGTATTAGATATGATTGGCCGAGATCCTGAACCCTTTTCCTTAGTTTCTATTTTAAATGCCAATGCAGCTGATGGAACAGATATTAGTTGGATTTGGGATGCAGACTACGAGAGTATCTCGGAGATGACTATCAAACAAGTTACCGCTAGTGGTGAAAGAGTAGACGATATTAAAACTCGTTTAGAAGTTGCGGGCGTTTCACCTGAAAATTTACAAGTTATTCCTGCTATTACCGATTTGATTAATAGTTTTAAACAGGCTCCAACTAAAAAAATTCATGTTTTAGCCACTTATACAGCTATTTTACAATTACGCAAGGAACTAGCTAACCAAAATTATATTGAGGGAGGCATGTAATGTGATTGAATTAACTGTTTGCCATCTCTATGGCAACTTATTAAATACGTATGGCGATAATGGTAATTTATTGATGCTAAAGTATCGCGCTAAACAGCGGGGTATTCATTTTAATATTGAAATTATTAGCTTAAATCAAGCCTTTGAACCTTCTAAATACGATTTAGTCTTTTTTGGAGGCGGACAAGATTTTGAACAGCGAATTGTCTCAAAGGACTTACAAACAAAAAAGAGGCTATCTCAACTTATATTGAAAATGATGGTGTTATGGTAGGTATCTGTGGTGGATTTCAATTATTAGGACATTATTACGTTGATGCTGCTGGAAATAAAATTGCTGGAGCTGGTGCAATTGATTATTACACATTGAATCAAGATCATAACCGCTTTATTGGTGATATCGTTATCAAAAATGAAGAATTTAATGAAACGTATACCGGTTTTGAAAACCATAATGGCCGCACTTTTTTAGGCGATCAAGTCAAGCCTTTAGGTATTGTTAAAAAAGGTCAAGGCAATAATGGGGAAGATAAAACTGAGGGTGTACACTACAAGCAAACATTTTGCTCTTACCTTCATGGACCACTTTTAGTTAAAAATGTGACACTAACCGATTGCATTATTAAAGAAGCAGTAAAAAAACGGTTTCCAAAACAAGCGGAAGACTTATTTGACTAAATAAAAGGATGAAGACTGTAACTTGTCTTCATCCTTTTTAGTATTAAATTTTTATACCTGGTGTTGAAGCAATGATTTGTAGTGAACCGTCAATTGACCAGTTGTTAATATCAGTTGCTAATAGAATGTTACTGCCTTTAATTAATGGGAAATTGCCCGACTCAACACTAAGAGTTCCCTCTCCTTCTAACACACTAACTAACGTATAAGGAGCTGTTGCTTTAAAGGCTGCTTTTCCTTTAATATCCCATTGAAAAACATTAAAGAAGTCTGTTTTGGCATAGGTAGTGATTTCTACATTTTCTAGCGTTTCAATCTCTTTCTCTTTCGTTGCGTCAACGTGAGGAACCGTTGTTACGTCAACGGATTGTTGAATGTGTAGTTCTCTAAGATTTCCTGTATCATCTTTGCGATTGTAGTCGTATAAACGATAGGTTGTGTCACTTGATTGCTGGGTTTCTAAGATCATGATACCTGCTCCAATAGCGTGGATAGTTCCACTCGGTACAAAGAAAAAATCGCCTTTTTTTACTTTAATGCGTTGCAACAACTCATCCCATTTGCCTTCACGAATCATCGTTTCTAGCTCTTTTTTTGTTTTAGCGTGATGACCGTACACAATTTCTGCGCCCTCTTTCGCATCCATAATATACCAACATTCTGTTTTCCCTAATTCGCCTTCATGCGCTAAGCCATAGGTATCGTCTGGGTGAACCTGTACGGATAAGTCATCATTTGCGTCTAGTACTTTTGTTAGTAACGGAAAAACTTCTTCTTTAGCGCCACCAAAAAGTTCACGATGCTTTTCCCATAACTGATCTAGAGTCATTCCTTTGTATTGTCCATTTTTTATGGTGCTTGGTCCATTTGGATGTGCACTAATTGCCCAATATTCTCCTACTTTATCACTTGGTAAATCATAGCCAAATACATCATGCAATGTTGTTCCGCCCCAGATTCTTTCTTTTAATACAGATTCTAAAAATAAAGGTTCATTCATCATTAAATCCCTCCTATAAGAATACTTCTCATTTATCTTACCATAGTCAAAAGTGATTTTATATTGCTTTAACAGTAAAAAGCTAGCTTACTCTGCTTCAACTTCTGAAAAATACGTTTCTATTAGGTGATTTCTTTTTTCTAAATAAATTACCGTATCACTCGTTGGATGGACTCTATTAGATAAAAAGATAAAGGCTTCCTTTCGATAAATAGACAAAAGGATAAAAGTTCCCGTAAAGCCAGTATGAAAAAGAATATTCTCCTCTTTTCTAGTTAGTAAATCCCAGCCTAATGAACGGTTTAATGTTTTATTCGGTGTCTGATCCTTTGTTAATTCGAAAATAGTTTCTTCATTTAAGATTCGAATTCCATCTAATCTTCCTTTTTGGAGCATCATTTGACTAAAACGAGTTGTATCGTGCAGTGTGGAAAATAGGCCAGCACTGCCACAATGATCACCAAGCACTTGTGCTTTAGGATCGTGAACTTTCCCTCTAAGCACTCCTTGTTGGGGATGATTTTCAGTAGGTGCACATTGAAAAGAATCAGTTGGATGATAAGTCGAATCGGTTAAATTCATTGGACCAAGAATTCGCTTTTCAAAAATCTTAACTAATGTGTCTTTTTCAATTAATTCTATAATATAACCCAACAAAATCATATTAATATCAGCATAAACGACCTTTTCCCCTACTGTCTTATCCGGTGTTATGGATAGTAAAGCTGATTCCAATTCACTAGCAGACAGCTTATTTCGATTAGGAATAAATCCGTTTAACGCGGAAGTATGAGTTAGTAAATGACGAATCGTAACCTTTTTCGATTTAAAAAGTGGCAAATAAGTATGGACAGAATCTTCTAGTACTAGTTTATTAGATTCTAACAGTTGCAAGGTGACGGTTGTCGTTAACATTACTTTTGTTAACGAAGCTACATCGTATTGCTGATTTTCTTGTATCGGTTCTTTTTCCGGATAAACTGCTGCTAATCCTTCACGATAATAGTCCTGTTGATTATTTTTAATAAATGCATAGCTAGCTCCAGGTATGATCGCTTCTTCAATTAATTTTTGAATAGCTTTTCTTGTTTTTGGATACATCTCCATCTTCCTTTCTGTTCGCTATCCTCTCTTTTAGCGAATCACAAAAAAAGCTTATGAGCACCTTTTCCATAAGCTTCATTCTATCTGTGAGCCATTTATTTAACGGTAGTCTTTTTTAATAAAGATGCTGCAGCTTCATCCATAATAAAGGTTACATTCGGGTGGTTTTGCAAAATAGATGCTGGACAATCTTCATTAATTGGTCCTTCTAGAGTATCTTTGACTGCTTGTGCTTTTCTTATTCCTGATGAAGCTACTAGAATATGTTTAGCTTCCATAATATCTGCTAAACCCATACTCAGCATTTGAGTCGGCGTTTCTTCAGGAGACAAATTTTGATAAGACATCGTACTTTGAATGGTTGAGTAATCGCTATCTGCTAAGAATAAACGCGAATCGAAAGAGGTTCCTGGCTCATTAGCTGCTAAGTGTCCGTTAACACCTAATCCAACGATTTGCAAATCTCGTGGGTAGTTACTTAATACATCATTGTAGCGGTCAATCTCAGCTTGTGGATCATTTGTGCTGCCATCCATTAAGCCGATATAACTAGGTTTTGTTTTAATTAAGTTATAAAACTTTTCATGCATATACGTATAAACCGTAAACGACTGATCTCGTTTTGCAACATACTCATCTAAATTGGTAAAGACGCTCTGGTCAATAACTAACTTGTCTTGGTTAATAGCTTCCACAAGCAATTCAAACATCCCGTCATAACTGGCACCAGTCGTCGTATTAATAACAGCTTTTTGATTATTTTTGATTGTTTCTTCTATTATTTGGTAAGCTGCTTTAGATAGTTCTGCATAATCTTTTGTTAAAATAATATTCATTTAATTATCTCCTTTTATTAACCATTTTTTCTATTTGGTTAGTGCGCTATTTTATTCTAGATAAAGGCTTTCTTTACCATAGATTACTCATTACCCCATATTTTGATGATAGCATAGAACTCTTCTGACTAGCTAATGAAATCACTGGCTTTTTCAAATCATAGAATCTAACACTAAAATTTAGCAACTAACTGAATCAAAAGTAATCAAATAAAACTGGCGTACCTGCTGGAATCCTTCTTGAAAGATCTCTTACTAATTGGGCCTCTCCTTGAATGCGATCAAAAAAAGCTAACTCTTCTATCGTCCGGTAGTTCATAAAAACTTGTGTCCAGGATTGAATGGTTCCAGAAAGAAGAGATCCTTGAGGAACCTCTTCTTTATCTGTTAAGCGAGTCACTTTTCTAGTCGTTAAAAATAACTCTACCTTCCAAACACCAGCATTCCAATGAACTCGTTCATCTTCGACTTCTAAATAAAAGGTTTTATTAGCTTGTTCTTTGAAAGGATAGGCTAATAAAAAATCTTCAAATGTCACAATTCGTGCCATCATATAAGGTACTAATTCTTGTTTAACTCTAGGATTATCAAATAAATAAGCAATCTTTTCATGTGCACCTGCTTTATAAAGAAAGGTATGAAAACTAGCTTTATGTGAAGAAACAAAGTTCCAACTTTCTTTAAAAGCAGATTGTGTTAGGTACACCATTTCTTGTAAAACAAATGTGCCTACTGTTTGGCCTTTAAAAGAATACATTAAGTAACCTTGGGCTAGCCCATTCTCATCATAATACATGGCGATAGAAGACTCTTCTCGAGACAACATTAAAAATTCCCAATCCCATTCGCTGCGCTTTAATGGTCCAACACTTGTAGCGTAACGTTTTTCATAGATCTCTTTGAGAGTTAGTTTTGCCTCTTCCCATCTAACTCGACGAATAATCCCATTCGTTTTTTTCATTTTAGGCAACTCGCTTACGTCAATCGTATAGTGCAATTCATCGAAGCATTGCTCATAACCATATCTACGGTAAAAAGAATAAGAAAAAGGGGCTAGGTAAGATAACGTTTGGCCTTTTTCATGCATTTTTTCTAAAGAATGTGTCATCAGCTTTGCGATATCTCCTCCTCCTCTATTTTCGGGATAGCTTGCTACCGAACCAACTCCACCCATTTTAAAGGATTGACCATGTAAATAAACTTCCATTGGACGAACAATTAGTTGGCTCAATAAGGTGTTCTCTTTAAACGCACCGTAACAATCTGAAATCGCGCAAAGTTTGTTGAACTTTTTTTCACGACTGACTGTTTTTTCTTTATTAAATGCGTAGTTTGCTAAGTCAAACATCTTTTCGTATTGATCGAACTGTACTGTTTTATATGTAGTCATTTATTCTCCTCATTTCCTTAGTTTTCTTTTAGTTTACCATACTCCCTAATGCCCGGAAATCTTTATTCTGAGTTCCCTTTTATTATTTCCAACCAAACAAATAAACTCAACACATAAAGACTAGGCTTTACGTGTTGAGAATACAGATTTGTACTATTTTTTTAAATAGCTGATTTTTCAGCAAACTGACTATTGTATAAATCAGCGTAAAAACCATTTTTCGCCATTAGTTCATCGTGTGTCCCTGTCTCCATTACGTCTCCTTCGTTCATAACTATAATATTGTCTGCATCACGAATAGTTGACAGTCTATGGGCAACAACAAAACTTGTTCTGCCTTTTAATAATTTGCGCATAGCTTTTTGAATCAGGATTTCAGTTCTTGTGTCAACACTAGAGGTCGCTTCGTCTAAAATTAAAACTTCTGGATCAACTAAAAAGGCTCTAGCTATCGTAATTAATTGGCGTTGTCCAAGAGAAATATTGCTGCCTTCTTCATTTAAGATAGTATTGTATCCTTCAGGTAACGTATGAACAAAATCATCTACATGGGCTGCCTTATTCGCAGCTGCAACTCGTTCTTCATCTTGACCATATTTTTCACTACCGTATTTAATGTTATCCAAAATCGTTCCATTAAATAACCACGTATCTTGTAATACCATACTAAAATGCGAACGCAATTCTTCACGAGTCATATCTCTTATGTCTATACCATCTAATTTAATGCTTCCACCTTTCACATCATAAAAGCGTTCCAATAGATTGATTAAGGTCGATTTACCTGCACCTGTTGGACCAACAATAGCAATCATCTGTCCTTCTTTAACATTTAAGTTAAAGTCGTTCATCAACAACTCTTCATCATCATCGCCATAGCCAAACTGAACATGATCAAAAGAAACTTTATAAGGAGAATTTGAAATAGGGGCGACATTCGATTTTTCGTCTATCATTTCTTCTTCATCTAGTACTTCGAATACTCGCTCTGCTGAAGCAATAGTCGCTTGAATGGTATTCACTAAGTTTGCCATTTGGCTCATTGGTTGACTGAATTGATTTGTGTATTGTAAAAACGCTTGGACATTCCCTAAGGTCATTGTCCCGTTTGCCACGTTGATTCCTCCAACAACAGCAACGAGTACATAACCGATATTCTTAACAAAGTTCATCAATGGCATAACAAAACCAGAAAAGAATTGAGCTTTCCAGGAAGACTGATACAATTCTTCATTTTGTTTTTCAAATAATTCGATTTCTGCATCTTCGCGATTATAAATCTTAACAATCATATGACCCGCATAGGTTTCTTCAACTTGGTCATTTAATAAGCCTAATTTTTTCTGTTGTGCGCCAAATAGTTTTTGTGATCTTGGTGCGATTAAGCTAATAACTAGTACACTTAATGGAACGGTCACAAAAGCAATGAGGGTCATTTGTAAACTGATACTTAACATCATGTACAATACCGCGAAAAATAAGACAAAACTATTTACGAATTGATTGAGTGTTTGCTGCAATGTGTTCGCAATGTTATCCATATCATTAACCGCGCGTGACATAATATCTCCGTTAGAATGCGTATCGTAATAACTCATTGGGACTCTATTCATTTTATCTTTTAATTCTTTACGTAGATCGTATACCGTTCTTTGAGCTACACGAGTCATCGTAAATTGTTGGAAATGTTGAAATACTGCAGACAAAACGTACAAAAGAGCAACCGTAAATAAGACGTTTTTGATAATATCAAAATCAATTGGCAGATTTTCAACAACTTGGCCCGCTTCTTCCATTTTCATGCCGGCCATGACACCTTTAAATATTTCAGTCGTAGCTTCTCCTAAAATTTTTGGTGTTCTCGTTTGTAAAACTGTTCCTACAATGGCTAAGACAAAAACTAAACCGATTGCAAGCATCCGACTAGACATGTAGCCAAGTAATCTTTTTAGCGTACCCCAGAAGTTTTTCGCTTTAGGTACTTGACCTTTTGGCCCTGAATTTCTCATTAAAGTTCCTCCTCTCTCATTTGTGAGTTCATGATTTCTTGATAAGTTTCATTTGTTGCTTTCAATTCCTCGTGGGTCCCTTTTCCAACTACTTGGCCGGCTTCCATTACTAAAATTGTGTCAGCGTTCATTACCGTACTGATTCTTTGTGCAATAATAACGACAACCGAGTCTTTTGCTTCTCCAATCAACGCTTTTCTCAATGTTGCATCTGTTTTAAAATCTAAAGCAGAAAAAGAATCATCAAAAATAAGCATATCTCCTTTAGAAACTAGCGCGCGAGCAATACTCAAACGTTGTTTTTGGCCACCAGAGAAATTGCTTCCCCCTTGTTCAACATGGCTATCTAATCCACTTGATAATTCTGAAACAAATTCTTTCGCTTGTGCTACTTCTAATGCGTGCCAAATCTCCTCATCTGTTGCATCAGGATTTCCGTATTGCATATTTGAGCGAATTGTTCCAGTAAATAAAAGAGCTTTTTGAGGAGCATATCCCATCATACTACGTAAGTCTTTTTGAGTCGTATCGCGTATATCTACGCCATTGATTTTAATGCTGCCTGATTCAACGTCATAAAAACGTGCAATCAAGTTCGCTAAAGTTGATTTACCTGAACCAGTTCCACCAATAATAGCTACCATTTCACCTTTAGCACCCTTAAAATTAATGTTTTCAAGAGCTAATTGTTCGGCTCCAGTATAACGAAAATTAACCTGTTCAAGAGCTATAGTACCTTTATCGGCTCTATTTACTTTAATTGGTTTTTCTGGGTCTTTGATAATACTTTCTGTCGCTAAAACTTTATTAATACGAGCAGCAGACACTTGTGCTCTAGGAATAAAAATAAAAATCATCGCAAGCATCATGAAACTTATTAATATTTGAAATGCATACGTCATAAAGGTAATCAGATTACCAACTTCCATCATGCCCTCACCGATATACTGACCACCAAACCAGATAATTAAAATGTTTGTTGCACTGATAATTAGAGTCATGACTGGTAATAAAAAACTTATAATGGTATTGGCTTTAATCGATGTATTCGCAAAATCTTTATTCGCTTCATCAAAGCGTTTAGTTTCTGATTCGTTGCGATTGAATGCTCGAATAACACGAATACCTGTTAATCCTTCGCGAAACACTAAGTTTAATCGGTCTGTTTTGCTTTGCATTTTCTTGAAATAAGGAACTGCAAAATACATAATTGTCGCCATAAAAATAGCTAAAACTGGCAGAACAAATAAAAAGATACTCGCTAATTTTGGTTCTCTAGTATAAGCCATAATTCCTGCTCCAACTAGCATAATTGGAGCTTGTATCATCATTCTTAAAGCCATCATAACAACCATTTGAATTTGTACGACATCATTTGTTGTTCTTGTAATAAGGGAAGAAGTACCAATCTCATCGATTGCATCATTAGAAAAATACGATACTTTTTTAAAGACACTGCTTCGAATATTTTTGCCCAGTAGCTGTGATTGTTGCGATGCCAAATAAACATTCCCCGTTGCTGCGGTTACTCCTAACAATGAGAATCCAAGCATCTTAATTCCTACTGAGACAATATAGTCAATATCACCCGTTGCTATCCCGTTGTCTATGATATCGGCAGTTAGATTGGGTAAGTAAAGATCACTGATTACTTGGATAATCATAAATGCAATTGCTCCCATTACTGCTAAGCCATTCATCCGTTTAGCTAATTTAATCATAATTTCATTTCCTCCTGATTGGATGGGTCTTTTCTGACACCATATTCAATCCATTTCATTTTTTTATTGAATCTTGAAATAATTTCTTCTTCTGAACTTTTTTTGTTGAATCCTTCGCCTATTGTTCCAAATAAGGTAGACATCATAAACTTAATGAGTATCGGAAAATCTGCTATATCTACTAAATCTAGATTTTCTACATTAACATATTTTTTTAACGTATCTTTTGATTTCTTGTTTGACTCGCATTGCCTAACCGTATCTGGAGCTACTTCTGTTCCTGTCCGATAATCCATGTGTAAGAATAGATGCTTAAAAAAAGCAATTCGTTCTTTGTGCATGATTAGAGTAAGGACTTGCGGAAAGAAAAGTTTAAAGCCTTCAAATAAATCTCCATCCGCTTTTTTAAAGCTTTCTATCAACATGGCATGAGTATCTCTCTTAAGCAGACCTAAGTAATAGTAATACAAGTCTTCTTTATCTTCAAAATACTGGTAAAAGCTACCACGTGAAATTTCAGCCGTCTTTATAATATTATTAATAGAGGCCTCATTCAAAGAAACACGCGAAAATTCTTTTGAAGCAGCAGTAATCAATCTACCTTGTTTTTCTTTTGATAAATTAAAAAATGTTTTAGTCGGCATTCTTTCCAGTCCTCTCTGTTCTAAAAGTGACAAGTCGTCACTATGACGCCTTGTCATTATAAGGTATGAAAAATATAAAATCAAGCATCTTTACTTTTAAATTTAAATGAATTCGTTTCCTACAAAAAGTAAAAAATTAATACAAGTGCCACTTGCTAATAATAAGCTTTTTTAGCAGTAAAAATTAGTTTATGTTTTAAAAAAAATAATATAACGTAAGCAGACTTTAAAAATATTTAAATTAATAATTATACGTAAATCCGTGGTTACTGTTGAATCTCCACGTTTGATAATCGTAACAGATACTTTTATCATCTCATATAAAAAAAAGAATTCTAATCATATGGTTGAAGATACTAGCTTACATGATATGTCGCTTCCTGAGATTAATCCTCATTTGCTTAGTGCTTGGAAATTATTACGAGAAGCTAAACCTTTTGATGAATTATCTGAAGGACAACAAGAAAAAGTAACCTTATTTAGTGGGTATACAGAAAAAATTTATCCGCTGACAAAGTTATTATCGTTAATCCTCTTTAGAATTTAACTGTTCCTACTCGCCTAAAAGATACGATTGACACTATTAACGTTGTTAATAAAGCATTTCAATACAATGAATTAGATTAAGAAATGGTTTTAGTTCCTGATAAAAAGTACTACACAGTTAATCAAATGTAAACACATAAGCAAGTAACAATCCTACTCGTGTTTATATCGAAACATTCTTCAATTTTATTTGGGTATTTGATTTCCCTGAATTATTTGACGAAGGAAGAGATTATGCACTTAAATCTGCTCCTGAAATTACAGCTGATACAATCCAAGAAGTTATCACTTTAGGTAAAAGGTTTTAAAAATAAGAAAAAGAATTGAGATAATCTCAATTCTTTTTCTTATTTTTAATCTATTCAATTTTTTTCTTTTTCGTTTTTTCCTTTTTTTTACTCACTATGTTTGGCTCGTAACCTGGATTAAAATTGCCTTCATACAATCCCGAAATATTTTTATACCAAGAAAAAATATTCTCAACGACAACTTTTAATACTGCATAACCAGGAATCCCTAAAATAACGCCCGGTATTCCAAATAATTTACCCGATGTCAATAACACAATAATAATCGTAATTGGATGAATATCTAATTTGCTTCCTAGAATCTGAGGTTGAATGACTCTTCCCTCAATCATCTGCTCAATCCCAAAAACTATTAAAACTTTTATCAACATCGCTGGTGAAGTAACAAAGGCAATAATAAGAACAGGTACCATCGCTATGAACGAACCTAAATAAGGAATTAAATTTAAAAATCCTGCCATAACACCTAATGTCACAGCATATTCTAATCCAACAGTGGCAAAGCCAATCCAGAACATAATTGCGACAAAAAATGCTACAAGAAGTTGACCACGAACGTATTGGCTAATTTGATTGTTGATCTCTCCTAATAATCTAAAGATAGGAGCTCTCAATTTTGTTGGTATAATTTTCATAAATTGATAAGGTAATTTTTTACCATCTTTTAATAAATAAAATAGTATAAACGGCATCGTAATTAAAGCAACAAAAATATTGGTGACTGCTCCAACAACATTTCCTATTCCAGAAACAGTTGTATTAACTAAATTTGATGCTTCCTTGGAAATAGAAGACATAATATTTTGTATGATTTCATTTAGTTGTTGCTGAAATTGAGAAAGAATATCGCTTCTTAACAAACTATCAACCTGAGAAACTAAGCTATCCCAGTAATTTGGCCAATCTTTTATTAAACTCATTGTTTGTTCTCTGATAATCGGAATCAGTGTTGTTGCTCCCCAAACAATAAGGGCGATAATGATCACAAAAACAAGAAAAATTGCTGCCATACGAGGAAACTGTTTGGTTTCCAACCAATCAATAATAGGATTTACCAAGTAATAGATGATTCCAGCCATTAAGATAGGCAATCCTACAACACTAGTAAAATCTTTTAATGGATTAAAAATATAAGAAATTTTTGAAAAAGCTAGTATATTTAATAATACTAATAAAGAAATTAGTAAAATAGAGACGATTTTATTGTTTAAAATCCATTTCCAAAACCAAGTAGCAGCATGCTTAACGGTAACTGACTCTTCTTGTTTCACCCGTTTCATTCCTTTCATTGACTGTAACTAATTAATGTATTTATTTTGCGTAATGAATAATTGAGCCAACTTCAATTTTTGGTACTTTAAAAGGCTTCAAGTAAAGCCCGCTGGCTAATCTATCCTCACTAGGTACTTCTGAAAAATCTAATGTTACATGGCCTATCGTATTCAAATTCTCGTTAGCCAGGCTACCAACTTCTAAAATAATATATTCTTGATTATCAAAAAATACAGATTGTCCTATTGTCAATTCTACTTTATCCCGATCCTCTTTAAAGGATTGGATGATTGAGACAGAACGAAGATCCTCTGTTGCTTGTTCTCCAAATAATATAATAATCGGATCTTTTTTAGAAATAGCTTGTTCTCCAATAGATATAACCGTTCCAACTAACATTTTGTTCATTCCTTCCTTCAATCACTTTCTTACTGCCCCTATATTTTAGCATATCCTTGATTATAATGGTAAAGAAAACCTCGTTTTAGGCTTGCTCCTTAACAACGGGGCTCTTTTTGAACTTATTTATCTAAAAGTCCTTATTATTTAACGAAAATCGTTTGCCTACTTATGATCAGACTGTTATGATAAAGTGAGTGAAAGAGTATTAATCACGTGATAATGGGGGTAGAATTTTATGTCATCCAATAAAGATATTCAGACTAAAGAAGAAACTAATCAGCACCCGCAAGAAAATAACACTTATCCTTCTTTTACTATTCAAAAAATTGAAGATGCGATTACAACAACAGTAATCCTTTCAACACACCAATCGGAAAAGTTAGACGAATTTTATATCTTGCACAGAGAAACAGGGAAACGTTACCCTTTTTTAGCTGAGAAAATAAATGACTCTACATATCGTTTCACGTTAAGCATTCGTGAATTCATTCGTCAACACACTGGTGAAAATCCAAAAGCACATTTCGAGTTCTATTTTAGCTTACATTATTTAGAAGATTCTAAATGGATAAAAAAAGACGAATCTCTTTCATTAGATAGATTTGATCGCTTTAATTCTATTGGTTTATCACAATTTAAAGATCAAGGAAATGATATCTATCCTTATTTTAGTCGAAAAACAAACGGCTTTTGTTTCACCGTAAATATTCCGGTCCGCAGTATTCGTTATATCTATTCTAGCAAGATTGAAAAAATTAAGTCTCAAAGAAACAATATTCTTGTCATCGACGGTAAAATAGTAACCAAAGCTATTCCCATTAATCGCATTGATGCTGTAATGGTTGGACGTCGATCTAATTATAAACTTGTTTTGCATTCCAATCATCATTTAGAGGATTTAGAACAAGTGAGTCACCTTTACCATTATGATTATTCAATCTCTGTTGATTTAAATTTGATTGCTACAGAATTATTCATTCGTGGCAAAGGTGATGAAGACTTTGATTTTTATTTTGAAGTTTACTTAGACGGTTTGTTTGAACCTACTGTCGTAAGAGTTACTGGTTCATGTGATTTAAAGTCACGCAACATGTTTAAAAATCGAGATATTGCTTATGGAAGATCAGTTTATGTTTTCTCACCAAATTTCACTGAACAATACAATGGACTTTCACTAGCTGCAACAAAATATGGAAAAGAGATTTATGAGTATTATAAAGAAGTGAGAGGATTTTCCCGTCTCCTTAAACCTTTTGTTAGCGAAAATGATTATTGGATTATTGGTGAAAAACCCCTTGAAGCTCGTAGCAATGGCTGGCTATTCTTTTGTTATTTACGCGAGAACTATCCTGAAATAAATGCTTTTTATGTATTAGACAAAGATTCTATTGACTATGAAAAAGCTATTTCATTTGATAGTGAACGGATTTTATTATTTAAATCAAAAAAATACGTTCAATTTTTAATGAAGGCTCAAGTTATTTTAACAAGTCAAGCCCCTTATCACATTTATCCAACTCGTAACCCTTTATGGTTAGATGGCTTTGGGGCAAAAAGAGTTTTGCTGCAAAATAATATTATCGGTTTACAGTCGTTAAAACAAACTTATGGTTTCTCAACTAAATTTTTCAGAACTGATTTATTCATCGTCAGCTCTAAACATGAAAAAAGATACGTGATTGACACTCTAGGTTATCCTGAAGAACAGGTAGTCTTATCTGGACTACCGCGTTTTGATAAACTTTTGGCTCCGACGAATAGTGATAATTTGACTAAGCAACTAGTATTTTGCCCAGCAGATCAAGAAATTGGATTAAATTATCAAACGGAGTCTATTCTTCGAACGGTAGAAAAATTTGCAACAGTCATCGATCATAAAGAGTTCAAAGCGTTTCTTGCAACATACGACCTAACGGTTACAGTCGCTTTACCTCATGCAATGGCTAGTTATTTCGAACGATTTGCTGCACTAGGCTGTACAGTACTCTTACAAGAACAAACAACTATGCTTACTTTGCTCAATACGGGTACTGTCTTCATTACAGACTATCACCCTCTTGCTTTTGATTTTAGTTTTTTAACTAAACCCGTTTGTTTTTTCCAACCGGATGTCCAAGGTCCCGATAAAGATAAAATACACTCTATTACAGAACTTTATTCTAATGAGTTACCCGGAGAAGTTACTTGTAACGAAGATGACTTAATCTACTTACTTAATCAGATTGGTCAAAACAACTTCAAGATGAGTAACCAAAATCAGAAAAAAGCAGATGCTTTACTTGAATACAAAGATACTCATTCAAATCAACGGATTTATGAAGCTGTTAGCCATTTATTATCAAAAAAAGAAAATACTAATAAAAAATTATAGGGGGAACTATTCGTGAATGAAACTATTTTTTTAGGTACCTATACTAAAAGAGAAAGTAAAGGTATCTATACAATTCAATTAGACAGAGTGAATAAAAGACTAACTCATTCTGCCTTCCTTGTTCAAGCAGATAATCCAACCTATTTAACTTTATCTGACGATAAAAACAGATTATATACTATTTCAAAAGAAAACGAAGACGGGGCACTCGTTGCTTTTAAAAGAAATGAGTCAAATGAACTCATTCAATCTGGTGCCGTTTCAGCACAAGGAGCTCCTCCTTGTTATGTAAGCTACGATAAGGTCCGCTCTTTTGTTTATACAGCTAACTACCATAAAGGGGAAGTTTCTGTTTTGAAAACCGATGAAGAAGGTCAGTTAACCTTACTGGATACTGTCAAGCACAGTGGATCAAGTATCCATGAAAACCAACAAATTCCTCATGCTCACTACTTCGATTTATCTCCGGATGGACGTTACGTGATTGCATGTGACCTTGGGACGGATGTAGTTTATACTTATGCTGTTGATGATAATGGAAAATTATCTGAAGTTAGTCGTTTAGATGTTGCTCCTGGTACAGGTCCCCGTCACTTAGTTTTTCATCCAAATCAAAAAACAGCTTATTTGTTTGGAGAATTAAGTAGCGAAGTGCTAACATTACGCTATAATCTGAATACTGGAGTATTTACAGTTGCTCAAACTATTCCTACAATTCCAGCTGAGCACACTGAATTCAATGGTGGAGCAGCTATTCGTATTTCGCAAGATGGAAAATTTGTCTATGCATCAAATCGCGGACATGATTCAATTGCTGTCTTTAGCGTTTCATCGAAAAATAACTTATTAAGTTTAGTCGAAATTATTGCTTCTGAAGGAAGAATTCCACGTGATTTTGATATCGATCCTACCGATCAATTTGTTGTGGTCGCTCATCAAGAGTCGGATAATTTAACTTTATTTGAGCGAGATCAAGAAACCGGGGAACTATCTTTACTTCAAAAAGATGTTTATGTTCCTGAATGCGTTTGTGTTCTTTTCGACTCACTCTAAAAGAGTAATTAACTTATCTCTATAAAAAAAGAACTTTCCTTTGATACGGAAAGTTCTTTTTTTGTAGTTATTTTTATGCGTTAGCTGAGATTGAACCAATTTCTGTTTTTGCAGAAACCGTTCCGGTTGTATTTAACTTAAAGTCAGCAACTTTATCCATATTAGTGAATACAACAACCATTGCGTTGTCTTTTCCTGCTACTTCGAGAGCTACCAAGTTAACCATTGAAACAACTGTATTCTCATCTATTTGGTCGCCTTCTTTAACAACTGTTTCAAAAGGTGCACCATCTAATTCAACTGTGTCTAGACCCATATGAAGTAAGACTTCAATTCCATTTTCAAGTAAAATACCTACAGCATGTTGTGTTGGAAAGACACTTAAAACTTTTCCAACTACTGGTGATGTAATCTTACCGTCTGTTGGAATAACAGCAAATCCATCGCCCATCATTTTTTGAGAAAATACTGGATCTGAAACTTCATCTAGTGAAACTAACTTCCCATTAGCTGGTGCGTATAGTTTAATTGTATTATTAACTGGTGTTTCATCTTTTTTCTTTAAAAAATCGAATAATCCCATTTTTATCCATCTCCCTTAAATAATTTAGTATCTTTCATTTAGCCTAATTAAAAAAGACTTCCTATTTATCATACCATAAACAACAGTTTTTTTATAGATAAATAGGCTTTCATTATCTATTAGATTTCAGTTTAAAATAAGTATAACTATTTTTCTTTACTATATAAACGCTTTCTTATTCTTTCAAATAATAAATCGCTATCATCGGTTTTTAAAGAATTAGTTTTTAAAAGCTAAATAAAATACAAGTGTTTCGCTAAATTCATTTGGATGTTTGAGTAATATTAGGTATACTTATTTTTGTGCGTAATGAAAAATAAAAATAAAAGGAGTCCAATATGATCTTTATTGAGTTATTAAAAGCGGTTTTCCTTGGAATCGTTGAAGGTATTACAGAGTGGCTGCCAATTAGCAGTACTGGACACATGATTTTAGTTGAAGAGTTTATTCAACTAGATGCATCTGCAGCATTTAAAGAAATGTTTTTTGTGGTTATTCAACTTGGGGCTATTCTTGCAGTTGTCTTACTTTTTTTCCACAAATTAAATCCTTTCTCTCCTAAAAAAACAAGTACTGAGAAGAAAGAAACAATGTCTATTTGGTATAAAGTAATTATTGGGGTTCTACCAGCTGCCGTTTTAGGTTTTTTATTCGATGACTGGTTGAACGATCACTTGTACAATTACATCACTGTTGCTATCACATTAATTGTCTATGGTATTTTATTTATTGTTATTGAAAATCGTAATAAAGACCACAAAGGGACTATCCAAACTTTTAATGATCTGACCTATAAGACAGCCTTTTTAATTGGGATTTTTCAAGTTCTCGCACTAATTCCGGGGACATCTCGCTCTGGCGCAACTATTTTAGGAGCTATTTTACTTGGGTCTTCACGTTACATTGCAGCAGAGTACTCTTTCTTTTTATCTATCCCCATTATGTTTGGGGCAAGTGCATTAAAATTAGTCAAGTTTGGCTTTGATTTTACCGGCATGGAGATAGCTGTTCTACTAACGGGGATGATTGTCGCTTTCGCTGTTTCAGTCTTTGCAATCAAATTCTTATTAGGATATATTAAAAATAATGACTTTAAAGCCTTTGGTTGGTACCGTATTATTTTAGGTGTTCTCGTAATCGGTTATTTTGTTTTCTTTGATTAATAGCATAAAAGTAGCCTGATAATCTATCCATTTATGGTTTAAATAATACTAGAATTAATAAATAAAAAAAGCGTAAAATAGTCTATAGCTATTTTACGCTTTTTTGCGGAAAAAATTTAGTTCTAACTATCTTCTATTATTTTTCTTTTTATTTACTATCTTTTATTTTAAGATAATGAGTTAAACTTAGAATTGCATTTTTTGATTTTTCTAAATTTTCTATTGTTTTTTGATAATTTTTTGTAGCGAAGTCGTAAAACAATAAATCAATAGCGTACATTTGAGCCAATAAAGAAGCTGTCGCACCACTTCTTAATGGTGCTTCATGTGTATTAGCCGTCTTTAGTGAAATATCTGCAATTTGGCTTAATGAATTATTTGTGTCTTTTGTTAATGAGATTGTTTTTATACCAAGATTTTTTGCTATTGTCATTAGAGCGATTACTTCCTGTTTTCCTCCACTATTAGACACTGCAAAAAATACCGCATTTTTTGTAGCTACCGACATAGAGGTAGCTAAAAGATGTTGATCTTGTGAGCAGAAAACTGATTTTCCTAATCGACTAAACTTTTGCTGTAAATCCATCGCGACTAAATGTGAAGCCCCCAATCCATAAGTATAGATTATCAAACTTTCATTAAACCAAGAAGATGCTTTTGAAACATCTTTAGAAGATAAGCATTGATTTGTTTCTTTAAAGACATGGTGAGTCTGCAATAAAAACTTTTTTTTAATTTGCTCTAAATCTTCATCTGGCTGGATTTCAGTATACAGTTTTTCTTGAATACTTTGAGAATCAGCTGATAAATTTAACTTTAATTGAGTAAACCCTGCTAAGCCAATCGAGTGACAAAATCGAATAACCGCTGCAGAACTAGAGTCCGCTTTTTTTGCTAAACTAGAAGCACTCATTTGAATAACAGCGGTCGGATCTTCTAAGATTTTTTTCGCTATCTTTTTTTCTGATTCGGGTAGTTCACTTAGTTGTTCTTGAATTAAAAATAATAAATTGCTTTGCATAGAAAAACTCCTTTCTTAAGAAAAAAAAAAAGTCCTCTAAATGATTATTAGGAGGACTTTTGTTCATTTATTATCTTTATTTTACAACATTTATTTCAGTTAGGCCAATCTTATTATTTCTCAATCGATGGTAGCTCAGTTGCTTCCATAGCTTCTTTTGATACACCAAATAGATAGGTCACGATAAATCCACCAATATAAGCAGCTAGTAAACCTAGTACATATCCCCACCATAAATTACCAGAAATCAAAGGAATTAACGCAACTCCTGATGGTCCAATTGCAGTAGCCCCAATACCACCTATACCGCCAATGACTGCTCCACCAATACCACCACCAACACAAGCAGTGATGAATGGACGTCCTAATGGTAATGTAACTGCATAAATTAATGGTTCTCCTATTCCCAATATCCCAACAGGTAGAGAACCTTTAATCATATTTGTCAATTGTTTGTTTTTACGGCATTTAACCCAAAGAGCTAAAGCTGCACCAACTTGCCCGCCGCCTGCCATAGCTAAAATTGGTAAAAGTAATGTCATCCCTTGTGAAGCAATCATTTCTATATGGATTGGCGTTAAGACTTGATGTAGGCCAAACATGACCATTGGTAAGAATGTCAGTCCAAGAATAAAGCCTGAGAATGCTCCTCCGACATTTAGCACCCAAGTAATAGCTCCTACTAAACTTGAAGAAATAACACCAGCGATTGGCATAATTAAGAAAATAGTTACTAAACCAATAGCTAATAATGAAATAGTCGGAGTTACAATGACATCAATTGAATCTGGAATAACTTTGCGCAAAGCTTTTTCAACAATAGACAATAGGAATACTGCAAAAACAACTCCTATGATTCCACCTTGTCCAGCTACCAAGTCTCCTCCTGTAAAAATATTTGGCAATGGCATTTCAAGATTCATTCCAGTTAAGTAAACAACACCAGCAACCACACCACCTAAACCTTCTGTAGCCCCAAAGACTTTAGCTGCATTAATTCCGACATAGATATTCAAGAATCCAAATAATCCATTTTTAATGATATTTAACACAACAACGATTGTAATCCAATAATCTGCAGATATTTCTCCTGCTGTTAGCAAGTTTTGCAAGACTGAAGCAATACCACCAATAATACCAGCCCCCACAAATGCAGGAATTAATGGAACAAAAATATTAGCAATTGATTTTAGTGCACGTTTAAACGGTGTATTATTTTTTTTCTTTTGTTCTGCTTTTGTGAAGGCTGTTTTACGTTCAGCTTCTTCCCGTCCACTTACTCCATTATTTGATGTGCTATTTGTTGCTGAAACTTGAACGGGTATTGTTTCTCCTAGTCCCACACCTCCCATTTTCACCATTTCTTTAGCCACTTTATTTACAATACCAGGTCCTAAAATTACTTGAAGTGTTTCTTCTTCAACAATACCCAAAACTCCGTCAATTTCCTTTAAACCCATCATATCAACTAAAGTAGTTTCTTTGATATCCATTCTAACTCTTGTCATACAATGGATAATTTTACTTACGTTTCCCATACCGCCTACTTGTTCATAAATTTCTCTAGCTAAGCGTTGCTCTTTATTCTCTATCATTTTAAGTCCTCCTGTTTTTTTCTCATGACTCTAAATTGTTTTACGAATAAAACCATTTGCATTTGTTAATTTTTTTTCTGCCTCTTCTTTAGAAGAATGAGTTAATAGCATAACAATAGCTAACTTCACTTGCTGTTCTGCTTTTATAAAAGTTTGGCTTGCTAATTCATAGGAACAATTTGTTGCTTCCATAATAATTCGTTTAGAACGTTCTTCTAATTTTTTATTAGATGGTTTTACATCGACCATTAAATTCTGATAAACCTTTCCGATTCCAATCATTGCGCCTGTAGATAACATATTTAGGACTAACTTTTGAGCTGTACCTGATTTTAATCTTGTTGATCCTGTTAATATTTCTGGGCCTACTTCTACTTCGATTGGAAGCTGTGCGTACTTGCTAATCTCAGCTTGTTTATTACATGATATAGTAGCAGTCATCGCTCCAATCTCTTTAGCATATTTTAAACCACCGATTACATAAGGAGTGCGACCACTAGCCGCAATACCAATTACAATATCATTTTCAGATAAATCGATTTTCTTCAAGTCTTCTTTACCAAATTCTTTTGAATCTTCAGCTCCCTCTACTGCAACAGTCATCGCTTTCATTCCACCGGCAATTAAACCTTGTACCATATTCGGATTAACACTAAATGTAGGCACACATTCTGCTGCATCTAATACTCCCAAACGACCGCTTGTACCGGCACCTATATAAATTAAACGTCCTCCTTGATTAAATGATTTTATAATTGCTTCTACAACTTTAGTAATCTGTGGAATTTCATCTGCGACTTTTTCTGCCACTGTTTGATCTTCTTGATTCATAAGTTGCATCATTTCTAATACAGATAATTCATCTAAGTGCATTGTTTGCTTATTTCTTGTTTCTGTAGCTAATTTTTCTAAATTCATTTGATAAACTCCTCTTTTACTATTTATTTAACATAATTTCAAATGACTGCCCACCTTTGCACCATTTCAATAAAGAAAGGTCTTCCGAAACTATTTGAGCGACAACATTTACTTTCTTATCTCTCGATAAATCAGTTAAGCAAATTTGAATTTCTCCCATATACCGTCCATAGATTTGATTGTCAATCGTGATACTTCCCTTTCTTCTATTCAATGAATATTCTGGAATGATGTCATCTATTTTTTTCAATCTTGCATCAGCACTGCGTATGACATCTCTTGCTGCGTCCCATCTATTTTGGTGTAGACCAACCGCTAAAGTAGCATAAATAGATTGTTGTTCCGGTTCAGCAAATAAAAGCATCGTTTCTTTTATGAAATAGGACTGGAATTGCTTTTGTGTTTTCTTTTTTAAACCTGGTTCACCAATATAAATATCATCTACTAGACAATCAATTAATAATTCAATAGCTGCATCTAATGGATGACTATAACGATGTTTTTCGAGTGAAGGTAGTCCTTCAAAAAGAGGTCCCCTTAGTATATTGTCTCCTGGAACAAATGCTACTATACGAAATCCATGCTGCTTTAACCACTGATTTTTTTTTGTGAAATTCTCTTTGTCTAGACCAGTCTCTGGTCTAGGATAATAATTGTGCCAAGCTTCCAAATGGTTGAAATTTGCTCCTTCTCTTTTTAATTCAACTAAATCTGTTTCTGTAAGAGTACTAGCGTTCAAAGATACTTTCATGAAATGAGATAAATCACTAATTTGTTTATTGCTAACACCATAATCTATTCTAATTCCCTTTATCCCTATCGCTAAGATTTCTTGTGGTCTATCAAGAGATAAGCCTACTTTTGATAAGACAGAACCAGAAATATCTACCATAACGTCCATTTCTAATTCAGTTGCCCACTCTCCTAAGACTTTCAATCGTTTAGAGTAGTGTGCGCTTTCATCTTCTGGAATATGCAAAGATGAAAAAATACCTATAAATCCATGCTTTTTCATTGAAAGTAAATTTTTTTTAACGGTATTATTAAGATCTTCCCCGAGAAAAATTGAAGTTCCTAGCATACTATCCCACCTCAATGTAATCGTTTTATTTATAACTTAATCATAACACTTTAAAATAAAATTTCAACACGTTTTATTAATTAATTTTGAATTATTTTTAATCGCTATTAAAACAGTGATTAAAGAGGATTAATTAATATTATCAGGGAGATAATTTAAAATTATAAAAGAGGTTAAATATTATTTTTGTTAAAAATGAAATAAAATTTCATTAATTTTAGAATATAATCTTATATTTATAAAAGAAAACTATTTAATTATTTGTATTGATAACGATAATCATTCTCAGTTGTTTATAATCATTACAATCTAGCGAAGATTTGTGTTATGATAGATTCAAATCTAATGAATATAAAAAAAGGAGTAAAAGAGATGAGCCTATTATTTAAAGAAAATAAGCCTATGATCGCAACAATACTTAGTGGATTGCTCATTACGATTGGTCTGTTTTTTACATTTACTGACTATAGTACGATTGCAGCGCTAGTTTATATTTCTTCTTTTATTATTGGAGGATTCCATCAAGCAAAAGAAGGAATACAAGATACCATCCATAATAAAAAATTAAATGTTGATATACTAATGGTTTTAGCAGCACTAGGAGCTTCAGCTATCGGTTATTGGATGGAAGGAGCTTTACTTATTTTTATCTTTTCCCTCAGTGGTTCACTTGAAATTTACGCAACAAACAAAAGTACTAAAGCTATCACTGAATTAATGAACCTGACACCAGAAAGTGCACAGATGATTCAACCGGATGGTTCTATTAAAGAAGTACCTACTTCCTCTTTATCTATTGGAGATAAATTAATGGTTGCCAAAGGAACAAATATTCCTATTGATGGTATTTTACTAAGCAAAGAGGGATTAATCGATGAATCAGCTATTTCTGGTGAGTCTATTCCTTCAGAAAAAATTGCTGGCGAAGAAGTGATTGGTGGAACAATTAATTTACAAGAAGGAATTACCATTCAAGTTTCTAAAGATAGTTCTAATACTTTATTCGCTAAAATTTTAAGAATGGTTGATGAAGCACAGAGTACACCTTCTAAAACAGCTACCATGATTGAAGCAATTGAAAATAAATATGTTATCTCTGTGCTAATCTTTGTCTCAGTTATGATTGCTATTTTCTATTTCATCTTAAATTGGGGCTGGAACGAATCTTTCTATCGGGGCATGGTATTGCTTACGGTCGCCTCTCCTTGCGCACTAGTAGCCTCTGCTGCTCCAGCAACGCTATCTGCTATTTCAAACAGTGCTTGTAAAGGGATTTTATTTAAAGGTGGATCCTATCTTGAAAACTTTGGCCAAATTCGTGCCATTGCTTTTGATAAGACTGGAACACTTACAGAAGGAAAACCAGTTGTAACAGAATCATTCTTTAAGCCTGAAGAAGACAAACAAACGATTATAAATGTTTGTGTAGCTATGGAAAAAACTTCAACACATCCTATTGCTCATGCAATTGTCAATGCTTTTAGTGAAACAAGTAATCACGAGTTAGTTATTAAAGATTTAAAAGATCATACTGGTCACGGATTATCTGGTAGAGCGTACGGTGAAGAATGGAAAATTGGTAAAAAAGAGTATGCTTTAATAGAAAAGAACTCTCTTTTAATAAATAAAGCTGAAACGCTGCAAGAAGAAGGTAAAACCGTTATTTATATTAGTAAGAATGATCAAGTCGTTGCTTACTTCGGATTGATTGATACGCCAAAAGAAGAAGCCAAGCAAATGGTTGATTATTTTAAATCTCAAGGTGTTTATACAGTTATGATTACTGGTGATAACCCTGCAACAGCAAAAACAGTTGGCGCAATTGTCGGCGTTAACGAAGTTAGGGCAAATTGTTTGCCTGATGAAAAAGCTGAATTAATCAAAGAGTTAAAGGATAAGTACGGTTCTATTGCGATGATTGGAGATGGCATTAACGATGCACCTGCTCTAGCAAATGCTTCCATAGGAATTGCAATGGGTGCCGGAACAGATATCGCAATGGATGTTGCCGATGTCGTTCTTGTGAAAAACGACTTAAATCAACTGGCTTATAGCCATCAATTATCTAATCGCCTTAAAAAAATTACGATACAAAATATTATTTTTGCTGTCAGTGTAATTCTTATTTTAATTATTAGTAATTTATTTCAAGTTATTACTTTACCTTTAGGGGTTGTTGGTCATGAAGGTAGTACTATTCTAGTCATTTTAAACGGATTAAGATTATTAAAAACAAGCCCTACTTCATTCAAAATAAACTAAACAAAAAGCGGTCAGGATTATGTCCTAACCACTTTTTGTCCACTTTTTCAAAAAAACTACTCAAAAAATGCGTGATACAAAGCTTTAATAGCTTGTTCTTCTTGGTCTGCAGAAATACCAAACATAAAACTAACCTCAGATGCTCCTTGGTTAACCATTTCAATATTGATATGATTTCTGGTAAGCGCTGTTGCTGCTTTAGACATCGTACCACTATTTTGGCGCATACCTTCTCCTACAATCATAATTAACGCCAAGTTACTCTCAACTACGACGCTATCAGCTGAAAGTTCATTTTTTAATCGACTTACTAATAAGTGGTGTCCCTCTGTAGACAATTGATTTTCTCTGAGAATAATAGTTAAATCATCAATTCCTGATGGCATATGCTCATAACTCACTTTTTGATCTTCTAGAATTTCAAGAACACGACGACCAAAACCTATTTCACGATTCATCAAATATTTTTCAATATAAATACTACAAAATCCATTAGAACTTGCGATTCCAACCACTTCTTGATTAGTAAGTTGACGTTTTTTCAGAATAATCGTACCCGGTGCCTTTGGATTATTTGTATTTTTTATTTGAACAGGAATACCCTGTTTAAAAGCAGGATACAGTGCTTCATCATGTAAAACGGAAAAACCAGCATAAGACAATTCGCGCATTTCTCGATAAGTTAATTCTTTGATTCCACATGGATTCGTTACCACTGATGGATTTGCTACATAAATCGCATCTACATCCGTAAAATTTTCATATAAAGATGCTTGAACACCGTTCGCTAAAATTGCACCAGTAATATCTGAACCTCCTCGTGAAAAAGTGCAGATTTTTCCCGATTTAGTGTAACCAAAAAAGCCTGGGAAAATAATAATTTCTTTTATTTTGCGTAACTCATATAAATTAGTGTATGATTCAGCTAGAATCTGGGCATTACCTGGTTCCTCTGTTACATATAATCCTGCTTCTCTTGGATTAACGTAGCGAGCAGGTAGGCCTTCTTTATTAAAATAAGCTGCGATAAGTTTTGCGTTATTGTCTTCTCCACTTGCTTTAAATGCATCTAAATAATAATCTGAAGCTATCTTATCGCCATTCACTAGCAACAATAAATTAGCTTTTATTTCCTTTATTATCATTGAATCTAATTCCAATTCTTCAGCAATTATACGATAGCGAGACAACACTTTCTCAATCTTTTCTTCTATATCTTGCCCTTGTAGTGCTGCTGTACCTAAACTAATCAATAGGTCTGTTACTTTTTTATCTTTAGATGAACGTTTACCCGGAGCCGAAACAACGACTATTTTACGGTTTGGATCATCTAGAATAATTTTTAAGACCTTTTTTAATTGTTCTCCTGAAGCTAAAGAACTTCCACCAAATTTTATTACATTCATTAAATACACTTCTTTCTTTTCTTGACTTACGTTTCTTATTTTCTCTTTTTTTCGAAAAAGAATCAAGCTTTTCAAAAAATAATTAAATTCTTTATTCTAACCTTTAGAGTCAGTCATCAAACCATCTCAATATTATTATCAAATTGCAACTTTAGTCTCTATATATCTAGATAAAATAGCGTTATAATAATGATAACACTAATTGATTTTCTAGTTAACTCGCCAATGTATTATTTTAAGCCGCCACTTATTTTAAAAAGGAGATAGAAAAATGAAACGAAAATTGTTTATAAAATTATTCATCAGTTTTACACTTGTAAGTAAATTAGTTACGATTATAAATAAATTTCAAAAATCTCAAACGAAATTAGACCCTTTGAACTTTTTCATTGGTCAGTGGCATGTTTGTGATCCTGATTCATCCATTGAAATGTCTATTCAAATAAAAGAAAATCGGCAAATCTATCTAAATAGTCAATTAATGAACGGTCAATTAGTTTTTATTGAAAATGATAAAATAATTTTCAAGGATCATTTCGGCTATGAATTAATCGTTACTAAGACTTCACCTACTACGCTAAACTTATTTGATGAAGCTGACGAAAAAAACTACCAACTTGTTCGAGAAACTGAGCTATTATACTAATTCTTATTATCCTTTTAAAAATAAAGAACCTTAACCACATGAAGACTGTGGCTGAGGCTCTTTATTTTAATTATTCTGCTTCAATATAAGCATTTTTATACGTGTATTTTGCTCCTACTTGATGATTGTAGATATCTTTTACATTTGTTTTTTGCAATGTTGCTGCTGCTCTTTGGAAAAGAGGTGCAACTCCTGCTTCATCTAATAGAATTTTTTCTGCATCTAACAAGTTTTTCCAACGTTCGTCTACATTCGTAGCATTTTCATTCTTAGATAGTTCAACTAATTTATCAAATTTTGCGTTGCTATAACTTGATCTGTTGTATGGGCTATCTGTCATTAACAAATCAATGAAGTTTACTGGATCCGCAAAGTCTGCACCCCATCCACCTAAAGCGAAGTCATAATTTTGTTCAGTTTGTAGCTCTAAACGAACTTTAAATGGAACATTTTTGACTTTGATTTTTACGCCTGGTAAGCTCGTTTCAATCTGATCTTTCATGTATGCTGCAATTTTTTTGTTTGTTTCGTCATCGTCTCCAAGTAATTCTAGTTCTACGCTATCAACGCCGAGTTCAGCTTTTGCTTTTTCCCAATTTTCTAAAGCAGCATCTTTGTCATATGATAAGTAGTCTCCAGATTCTTCACGGAAATCTTTTTGTGTATTTGGATTTTCAGCTAAATCAGCTGGAACCAACCCTCCTAATACTTGAGAACCATTTGCTAGGATTTCATTAGCTAACAATTCTTGGTCAAATGATGTAGCAATTGCTTTACGTAAACTTTGGTTTGCTAAAGGTGTTTCTTCACCATTTTTCTCTTGGTTAAATTGCAGATAAGATGACCTAGCTTCTGTTTCAACGATATAATCATCGTTTCCTTGGAATTGTTTTGCAAACTCACCTGTTAAGTTTACACGATCCAATTGACCAGAATCATATAAGTTCAAAGCAGTTGAGGTTTCTTTGATAACTTCAACATTGATTTTATCTAAGATAACATTTTCAGCATCCCAGTAATCTTCATTTTTGTCGTATGACCAATTTAAGTTTGTTCCATCCCACTCACTAAAAGTAAATGGTCCGTTAAAAATCATTGTCTCAGCAGAAGTACCATAATTAGCAGCTTGTTCTTCAACAAAAGCTTGGTTTTGTGGGAAGAAAGTTGGAAATGCCATCAGTGAGATAAAGTATGGAACTGGTTTTTCCATCGTTACTTTAAATTCATAATCTCCTACTGCTTCTACTCCTAAAGTTTCTTTATCTACTTCGCCTTCCATGATTGCAGCTGCATTTTTGATTCCATCAAATAAATAAGAATAAGGTGCTGCGGTATCAGGATTTACAATTCTTTGCCATGCATAGACAAAGTCTTGGGCTGTTACAGGATCTCCGTTAGACCATTTTGCTCCTTCTTGTAATTTAAAGCTATACTCTAATCCATCCTCACTTATTACAGCTTCTTCAGAAGCAAGTGCCGGAATAGGCTGGCTGTCTTTGTCTAAACGATAAAGTCCTTCATTAATTTGGTTAAATACAGTAAAGCTGACGGTATCCGTCGCAAGAGCTGTATCCCCTGTAGGCAATTCAGCGATTTCAACTAAGTTTAAAACTTGCTCATCTGCTAAATTTGAATCATTCGATCCTTTTGAACTTTCTGTTGCATCGTTGCTCTCATTATTTCCGCATGCAGTCAATAAATTTGCTGTTAATAATACTGCACTTGCGTACCACCATTTCTTTTTCATATATCCAATCCCCTTTAGTTGTTTTTTTCAATCAAATTAGAATTAGATTCTATTTAAATGAGAACTTTCTAATAATATACAGGGAAAAAACAGATAAAGCAAGAGTTTTATCTGTTTTTTTTTTAATTATTTTTTTATTATTAGAATTAGGTTAGAGAAAAATTATATCTATAAACTTGTTTATTGGGGAAAACCTTATCAATATTGACTACTTTTCACTATTTTTATTCCTTGTGCTGAGATAATTTGATTTTCAATCGCTTGTCGTTTAAAAAAGCTTTTATAATCAAAATGATGATCTGAAAGGATATCTTTAGGTTTAAATTCTTGCTCTTTTTCTGTAGAATTAATTAAGACAAGAACATATTCCTCATCAGAAAGATACCTTAGAACCATAAATAAATAATGTGTTGAAAAAGAATAGAATGACCCCTCTACTAAAGCTTTTTGATTTTTTCTTAATGCAATTAATTGTTTAACAACTGATTGAGTATCTTTGTTTTCATTGCCCCAAGGATATTGTCGTCTATTATCGGGATCCATCCCTCCTTCTACACCAACTTCATCTCCGTAATAGATACAGGGTACTCCTGGAAGAACAAATAGCAATACTAGCGCTTGTTTCACTTTTTCACTATTTGATTGAAGAGCCGTAAAAATTCTAGTCGTGTCATGACTTCCAATATTGTTCAAATTATTTTTTAACGCTTCTGGTGGATAATTTTCTTTTAAATTCATACACATGAAGACAGCTTCTTGTGTCGTTGTTAGATTATCCAACAATCTGATGATGATATCTCTGAATGGGTAGTTCATTACACCGTGCATAATGCCTCCCTCAAGATAATGTCGTCGTTCTCCATAAGCAATTTTATTAGTCGCATCTTCCCATACTTCTCCAATTAAGACTAAATCGGCTGCAGATTTATCCATGCCTCTTCTAATTCCTAATAAGAAATCATCGCTTAGCTCGTCTGCCACATCAATTCTCCAACCGCCAATCCCCATTTTTGACCAATATTGAATAACACTTTCATCATTTGCATAAATAAACTCTTTTACTTTTTTATTTTCTTTATTGAGTGTTGGTAAATCCTTAATACCCCACCACGAACGAAAGTCAGTTGGAAAGTGATTAAATATAAACCAATCTTTGTAAGGACTTTCTAATGATTGGTAAGCTCCTAAACTAGGATACGTGTCAAACTGGTTAAAGTAGCGACTATCTGCCCCTACATGATTGAATACACCATCTAAAATAATTTTTATCCCTACTTTTTCAGACTGTGCAATTAATTCTCTAAATTGTGCTTCATCTCCAAACATGGGGTCGATTTTCATGAAGTCAGCTGTATCGTATTTATGGTTGCTACGCGCCTCAAAAATGGGATTAAGATATAAAATAGTTATCCCCAACTCAACTAAATAAGGCAATTTTTTAATAATACCTAATAAATTTCCGCCGAAAAATTCCCAACGGATGATTTCGCCTGCTTCGTTTTTTATATATAAAGGTAAATCTTCTTGAGTAGCATAAATAAACGAATTTTTTTTACATTCTTTTATTTCTCCGTTTTCATTGCCGTTATAAAATCGATCTACAAACAATTGATAAGCTACTCCATTTTGGTACCATCCTGGAGCTGGATCGTCAAAAAGATAACTCGTTAATTGATACTGCTTAATATCTTCTTTCTCGTAATAAACAATTCCTTTTCCACCAAGATTGCATTGATTGTTTCCGTAGTAAATCGTTCTTACATGGCTGTTTTCTTGATATTCAATTTTAAAATGGTAGAAGTACAAACCACTACCATTCGATGTGGTGAAAACAGTTTTAAACCTTATCTGATTTATAGGCGTCATTTCGATTTGAAAACTTTCACCAAAATCTTTATGAATGATCAAATAAATAGTTTCAATACCATCTAATTGACAATCCAACTGAAACTGTATGTCGCTTCCGATTTTGACCGCTCCAAATGGCGATTTATACTCTTCTTTCCATGAATGATACGTTATTTTTTCCACACTAAATCCTTTCTTGTCTACCAATTAAATAGGTTCAGTCAAAAATAGTTTCTGATGTACATCTATCAATTGAGAATCTATTTTCCAAATTTCTTCAGCATACCGTTGAATTGTGAAGTCAGCTGAAAAGGGTCCTGAGCTCGCGATATTCATGAGCGATTTTTGATTCCATTTTGTTTTATTTTGATACAATAAATCGATTTCTTCTTGTGCTTGAATATAACTATCAAAATCTTTTAATAAAAAGTACTCATCATTATGATAAACAAGTGAATCGAAAATAACACGGCCTTCCATTTCAATATCCGGAATAGTTCCATCAATAAGCGTATTTAAAACTTGCTTTAATCGTGGATTCGTTTCATATATTTCTCTTGGATGATACGAGCCATTTTTATTGAGGATTTGTACTTCTTGATCGTTTAAGCCGAATAAAAATAAGTTGTCTTCTCCTACAAAATCTCTTATTTCTACATTAGCTCCATCTAGTGTTGCAATAGTTAACGCACCGTTTAACATCAATTTCATGTTACTTGTCCCAGATGCTTCTTTACCCGCTAGCGAAATCTGCTCGCTAACTTCAGCAGCTGGAATAATAAGTTCAGCTAAAGAAACACCATAATTTTCGACAAAAACAATTTTTAATTTATCGTCAACTTCTTGATCGTTATTGATTAATTCAGCAAGAGCATTAATCAATTTAATAATTTGTTTTGCATAAGAATAACTTGGTGCAGCCTTTGCCCCAAAAATAAAGACACGCGGTTGAATAGCTAATGTTGGATCTTCTTTAATCTTCAAATACCGGTCAATAATATGCAAGACATTTAATAATTGCCTCTTGTAAGCATGCAACCGTTTAATTTGCACATCGAATAAAGCTTCAGGGTTTATTTCAATACCCATCTCATTTTTTGTATATGCTGCAAATTTTTCCTTGTTTACTAATTTAATGGTTCCTAACTTATCCAATGTTTCTTGGTCAGCAATGAAGGCTTTGAAAAGTTTTAATTCAGCTGGATTCGTTTTCCAATCGGTTCCAATTTTACTGTCAATCAACTTTGTTAATTCTTCGTTTGCTAAATGCAGCCAGCGTCTTTGAGTAATACCATTTGTTTTATTATTAAACTTGGCTGGATACATTTGATAAAAATCGTTCAACACATCATGCATTAAAATTTCAGTATGCAATTTTGCTACTCCGTTAACACTATGGCTACCAACGATGGCTAGATGAGCCATTTTGACGTAGCCATCAGCAATAATGGCTGTTCGATAAGTCAGATCTGAACCATATAAGGATAATTTTTTTTCAATATGTCTACGATTAATTTCTTCAATCACTTGATAAATACGTGGCAGTAACTTTTTAACCATATCAATCGGCCATTTTTCCATCGCTTCTTGTAAAACAGTATGATTAGTATAACTCATCGTTTTTTTAGTAATTTCCCAAGCCTGTTCCCAACTCAAATCTTCTTCATCTAGAAGAACGCGCATCAATTCTGGGATTGCTAGTGATGGATGAGTATCATTGATATGAATTGCTATTTTATCTGGAAAGTTTTGCCATGAAAGTCCTGTTTGTTTATAATATTGAATGACGCTTTGAATGCCGGCTGAAGTAAAGAAATATTCTTGACGCAAGCGAAGAGTTTGCCCTTCATGATTGGAATCATCTGGATACAATACTTCTGTAATTTGATTGACTTGTTCTCTCTCGGCGATTGTATGGTAGTGAATCTCTTCTTCTGGTGGAATTTCAGCAGACCAAAGGCGTAAATTATTTATGACGTCATTTTGATACCCAACCATTCCTGTATCATAAGGTACGGCTAAAATATTTTGTGTATTGAAATAAGTTGGCTTCAAATGGCCATTAGCTGCTTCAACTAAGCCGACTTGACCACCAAAACGAACAGTTACTGCTTTATTTTCTTTGCGAACTTCCCAGACATTTCCATTTCTTAACCAGTTATCCGGTAATTCAACTTGATAACCATCAACAAATTTTTGTTGGAATAATCCATAGCGGTAGCGAATACCGTTTCCGTTTCCTGGCAGGCCTAATGAAGCAATTGAGTCCATAAAGCAAGAGGCTAAACGTCCTAATCCACCGTTTCCAAGACCAGGATCAACTTCTGATTTTACAATTTCTTCAAAATCCAAGCCCAAATCTACTAATCCATCTCGTACTGTATCTAAAATACCTAAGTTTAATAAATTACTTTTCAGCATTCGACCAGGTAAAAATTCGATTGAGAAATAATAAACTTGTTTGACTTGTTCATTTAAGTACTTTTTATTGGTTTTATTCCAATCGTCTGAATATGAAAATCTCAGATAATTTCCTAGAGCAGTGTATTGTTGGATTGCCGTTGAATTTTTTATGTCAAATGCATACATATTTTCAAATGTTTGACTAAATTCTTCTTTGAATCGCTTCTTTGTTAAGTCCATTTTCATCCTCCATTCTCATTGAAAAGTCAACGCACTTATTTTTTAGAATAAAAAGTCCTATCTTTGAGTAAGGTCACAAGACTTCTTACAACTACTCAGTAATCAGGACTTTTCATAATTTATTGTGCATATCAATCTATGAGTTTCAGTTTTTTTATTCGTGTCCTATTAGAGATTTATAGTGCTTTATATAAACTTCTGTAGACTTCTTCCAGCTGTTGTCTTGAATCATAGCTTGTTTGATTAAGGCTTTCCATTGTTTAGGTCTATCGTAATAAACCGTAATCGCTTGATCAATCGTTTCCATCATCACGTGGCTGCGGTAATCATAAAAGCTAAATCCTGTTCCTTCACCCGTTATAGTATTATACGGTATAACAGTATCTTTTAGGCCACCTGTTTCATGAACAATTGGCAAAGTTCCATATCTAAGAGAATACAACTGCGATAAACCACAAGGTTCGAACGCTGATGGCATAATAAACAAGTCACTACCCGCATATATTTGCTGCGCTAAGTTTGTATCAAAGTCAATAATCGCTTTGAATTTTTCTGGGTAACGCCAATTAAAGTAACGGAAACTATTCTCATACTCTGTTTCACCTGTTCCTAAAATTAATACTTGAATATCACGTTTCATCAACTCATCCATCTGTTCACACAATAAATGACAGCCTTTTTGAGCAGTTAACCGACTAACCATTGCCATCAGGGGTACGGTCGAATCAATGGGTAAACCAACTTTTTCTTGTAAAAGAGTTTTATCTTTTGATTTGCCACTCAACTCTTTAACAGTAAAATGATGTTGAATTTTTTTGTCTGTTTCAGGATTGAATTCATCATAGTCGATGCCATTTAAGATTCCACTCAACTTATACTTGTTTTGACGTAAGACTCCATCTAAATTCTCACCAAAATAAGGCGTTTGAATTTCCTTTGCATAAGTTGGGCTGACCGTTGTTACTTGATCCGCAAAAAATATTCCACCTTTTAGTACGTTTACATCTTCATAATATTTCAACCCGTTTTCGTGGTAAGTATTGTATCCAATGCCATACCAGTCTGACAAGACAGCTTGACTATATATCCCTTGAAATTGAAGATTATGAATAGTCAGGACTGTTTTAATTTTTTGGTATTCTTTTATCCATTGGTATTTATCTTTTAATAATACAGGAATAATCGCTGTATGCCAGTCGTTTAAATGAAGGACATCTGGGATAAAATCAATTTTTTCCATCATTTCACAAACGGCTTGAGAAAAGAAAGCGAATCGCTCCCCATCATCATCATAGCCGTATAGGTTAGGACGATCAAAATAAGACAGATTATCAATAAAATAATAGGTTACTCTATCTTTAACCAATCGTTTCAACCCACAAAATTGATTTCGCCAACCCACTTTCACTTCAAATGACAAGACATCCTCTAGTTTATTTTTGTATTCTTGGGGCATTGTCGTGTGAAAAGGTAAAACAACTTTAACATCAACTCCTTGCTGGATAAGCTCTTTTGGCAAGGCGCCAGCAACATCTCCTAGTCCACCTGTTTTAAAAAATGGTGCGCACTCTGCCGCTGCAAATAGTACCTTCATTGTCATTTAGACTTTAACTCCTCTCTCGGGTTCAACAACCGTATTTTTCTTAATCACTTTAATATTATTTGCTGTACCTTTTAAGTGAACGCCTTCTCCTATTTTTACACCCTTATCAAGAATAACGTATTCCAAAGAAGAGCCTGAGCCAATTTGACTTCCTTGCATCACAATTGAATGGTTGATTTTAGCATCTTTAGCAATCGTCACTTTACGGAAAATTAATGAGTTTTTCACTTCTCCTTCAATTAAACAATCACTAGCAAATTGTGCATTTTTAACTTTTGCATCTTTCGAATAAAAGGTAGGGGCGCCATTTTTTACTTTTGTAATAATTGAATCCTCTCTAGTCAATAACGCATTGTAATTTTTTTCATTCAACATATCCATATTCGCTTCAAAATAACTTTGAATACTATTAATATTTTTCAAATAGCCAGTATATTCATAGCCAACTACATTTATTTCGTCTAAATGGTCTTTAAATAAAAGCATCGTTTCACTTTTCAGTTTACCTTTACCTGCTTGAGTTGCTAATTCAATAAATTTTTTCGAAGTCATAATGGCAATATCCATATTTACAGGTGCTTTATTTATACTAGATTCCAGTTTATCAAATGAAACTAAATTTGTGACCCGATCCGTCGCTTGACCTTCAAATAAAAGATAGGTCTCGTCTTCACTTTTGTTACAAGAAGATTGAACCATGTTTTTATAAACAACGGTTACATCAGCCTTTTTTTCTTGATGGTAACGCAAAAGTGCTTTGATATCGATGTTGCACAACATTTTAGTGCCCATCATAACAACGTATTCTGATTTTGAACGGATAACGTAATGAATTTGGTCGTGGTAAAAGCTATTAATTTGACCTGCTTTCCCCATCTCTACCGCTTCTCTTATAGCTGTTTCGGTATGTGGGAACAGACCGCCACCAATGGATGAATCTAAGCCCCAAGAATACCCACTACGAATGTGATCATGCAACGAACGGCCATTTCCTGCTATGAAAAAAGCAGCTGAATTAATAGCAGCACTATGGAGACTAGTAAACGGAAAGTCAATCAGGCGATAACGACAGCCGAAAGGTAAAGACGAAATGGAACGCTTTTCCGTTAAAGGTAAGAGTTTTGAATCCTCCTCTTTTAAATTTAAAATGGCGCTAATCTTATTTTTCATCATCTGTTAGTCCTCCAATCTCTTCGTTATATCCTACAACCATAATTTCTTTTTCTTTGCCGACAAGGTAAGCTCCGTCATGTATTTTAGCGTTGTCGCCAATAATAGCATATTTAATCGTCACATTTTCTCCAATTGTGACACCTGACATAACAATACTATTTTCTACAATCGATCCTTTTCCTACTTTGACATTATGGGACAAAATAGAATGAGTAATTTCACCAGCGATATAACATCCGTCAACAATCATTGCATCGGTTACGTTTGATGTTTCTGTCAAGAATTGAGGGGGAGCTGATGGATTTTGAGAATAAATACGCCAATCTGAATTTCGAATGTTTAGTGCATGAGTCGGATCTAAAAATTCCATATTCGCTTCCCATAGGCTTTCAATTGTTCCGACATCTTTCCAGTAATCTGTGAAAGCATAAGCAAAAATATTTTCTCCATTTCCTAAATAGGCTGGAATAACATCTTTACCAAAATCTTCTAGCTCTCTTCTTTTTGATTGATCTTCGTCTAGGTATTTTTTTAATAAAGCCCAATCAAAGATATAAACACCCATTGAAGCTAAATTACTTTTAGGCTTCTCAGGTTTTTCTTCAAATTCAATAATGCGATCTGTTTGATCGGTATTCATAATACCAAAGCGAGGGGCTTCCTCGATAGGAACAGGAATAACACCCACTGTTAAAGCCGCTTTTTTTGATTTATGAAAATCTAACATTCTTTGATAATCCATCTTATAAATATGATCACCTGAAAGAACTAATACGTAGTCAGGATTATGCTGGTCAATAAAGCTACTATTTTGATAAATAGCATTTGCTGTTCCTTTAAACCATTTTTCACCATCGACACTTGCATACGGCTGGAGGATTGTTGCCCCGCCACTATGCACGTTTAGTCCCCATGCTTCTCCGTTGCCCACATGTTTATTCAATTCTCTAGGTTGGTATTGTGTTACAACACCAACATTTTTAATGCCAGAATTGACACAGTTACTCAAAGCAAAATCAATAATCCGATATTTCCCACCGAAAGGAACGGCTGGTTTAGCTATTTCTTTTGTTAGTTTACCTAGACGAGAACCCTGTCCACCTGCTAAAATCATCGCTAACGTTTCAATTTTTCTCATATTACTCGAAAAGAGCCTAGTCGACACGACTCTTCCTCTATCCCCCTTTTTAGATTTAATCAGCTTGTGGTACTCCTTTTATCCTTTTAGGTCTTAAAATCACAACGCTCATAGCTGGAATAATGAGTTCTATGTGATTATTTTGCCGGTTTAGAGGCTCATTGACTGTTTTTAGTAGGCCTTGGTCTTTTGTCCACACGCCCCCAAATTCACTCATTTCAGTATTTAATAATTCTTCATAACTGCCTTCAAATGGAACCCCTACTTTGTAATTAAGTCGTTCAATCGGCATAAAATTACAAATAACAATTAAAAAATCACGTGCTTTTTTACCTTTTCTAATAAAAGTCAATATACTTTGCTCGCTATTATCGGCATCTAATATCTCAATTCCTGATGGATCATGGTCTACTTCCCATAATGCTCTTTCTTTTTTATACAGCTCATTGATTGTTTTTGTGAAATAATGGTGTTTATTATTCATATCGTCTTCCAGACTCGTCCATTCTAATTCAGAATGAACACGCCATTCTAAAAATTGGCCAAATTCATTGCCCATAAAATCTAATTTTTTACCTGGGTGAGTCATTTTGTAAACTTCCATCACGCGTAAACCGGCAAACTGATTGTAGCGATCTCCGGGCATTTTATGCATCAATGATTTTTTTCCATGGACCACTTCGTCATGAGAAAAAGGTAAAATAAATTGCTCATTGAACGTATACATAAATGAAAAGGTAATTAAGTTAAAATGGAATTTCCTTTGATGTGGTTCTAATTCGAAGAATCTTAGGGTATCATTCATCCACCCCATATTCCACTTGTAACTAAAACCTAAACCTCCTTGATCTACAGGCGTTGTTACATCAGACCAAGCTGTACTTTCTTCAGCAATCATTAGCGCTTGTGGGTGACGATATAAAATGGCTGTATTTAATTTTTTAATAAAGTCAACACCAGCCATATTATGATTGCTTCCATCTTCATTTGGCGTCCAAGGGCCTTCATCATAGTCTAAGTACAACATGCTCGAAACGGCATCTACTCTCAATCCATCTAAATGAAACTGTTCTAGCCAAAACAAAGCATTAGAGATTAAGAAACTCTGTACTTGTGTTTTTCCAAGATCAAAATTCATCGTTCCCCATCTAAAATTTTGCGCTTTATTCGTATCTGTGTATTCAAATTGAGCTGTTCCATCAAAATAAGCCATCCCATAATCGTTGCGGTTAAAATGACCTGGAACCCAGTCCATTATGACGCCTAAGTGTGCTTGATGAGCTGCTTCAACAAAATTTTGAAATTCTTCCATTGTGCCATATTTAGATGAGATAGCGTAATAGCCTGTTAATTGGTAGCCCCAAGAAGCATCAAGTGGGTGTTCCATTAATGGCATAAATTCAATGTGTGTATATCCCATCTCTTTTACGTACGGGATGAGCTCGTCTTGTAATTCAGTTAAACTATACCACGAGCCATCAGCATGGCATTTCCATGAACTTAAATGAACTTCATAAATAGTCATTGGACGCGTTGTATGAGCGTATCTTTTTTTATTAGCCATCCATAAACTATCTCGCCATTTTTTTTGTGGCAAATCTTTTACGACTGATGCGTCTTTAGGCCGCACTTCAAAAGCATATGCATAAGGATCAATTTTTAACTTTGATTCGCCATTCGCTTGTTCAATTAAATATTTATAACAGTGTCCTTCTTGTGCAACAGCTGTGAAAACTGTCCAAGAACCAGTTTTGTTTACTCTTTCCATTTCTAATCCATCAGTCCAACTACAAAAATCTCCTACTAGAGAAACTTTTTTTGCATGAGGTGCCCATACAGTAAATCGAAAACCTTCAGTCCCCTCATAAATTTCATAAGAACAACCTAACGACAAGTAGCTATCAAAATGTTGACCTGTATTGAATAAATACATTTCTTTTTCTAATAATGCTTGATTTGTTTCTTTATTCACTTGTTTAACCAATTATTGGGACCCCTTTCTGAAAAAAAAGATAAGAAAACTATACACTCATTATTTTATCATTTTTAATTCATAATAACACCATTTATCCCTCATCTTATCTAATTAAATGCTTATACCTATTAAAAGTCAGACGTAGCAAGATATAAAACGCTATCAACTTTATATATACTCGTTTTTGTTACCGTTCTCTTTTCGTGAAATTATTTTATTTCCTTTTATATTTATGAGAATTTTTTCATTAACTGTTCCACCAATTAGAGGAACAATTTTAGGGGCTGTTGCCATTGCATAGCCACCGATTCCATAAGTTTCTGTGATAGCACTATCCCCAATATCCGAGCCAGAATCTTCCGGTTTATAACCAGTAAAAATTGGTCCTACAACTTTTTGAGCGGGTCCTGTAGACCAAGTATTGCCTTTCATACAACTAACACGGATACCAAACTCAACTCCGTTACGAGCCATTGTTGTAACAATTCTGCTGTTCTCGATACCATGTGCTGCATCTAGTGCACACTTACATAAAACCATCCATGTAGGACCAGAGAAATAGTCACTACTTGCTACAAAGTCAAAGACTTTGATTTTTTCTTTTAATGAATAATCTATTTTAACAATATAAAGTGTCAAAGCTTGGATTAACAAAGTTGTTCCAGCAACGTTTCTGTTGTGACTCTCGTCTCCCATCTGCAATGCTGAAGAAAGAAACAAGCGTAAATCGATTCCTTCTGGACATAATTTCATTGCGTCACCTAATACCGGTCCAAAAACATCTTTCATCCAAACTAAGCGATCGATAACACTTTGATCATTAGCACCGAAGCGTAAGATTTTAGACACCTGTTTATTTAAGTTAGTAAACGCTAGGTTTCTGTAAGTTTTATTTTCAACAATATGCATAAACATTGAAGCGGAAGTTACACCAACACACTGGTGCTCATGATATGGTAAGAACATAATTTTGCCCGATGCGGCAACTTCTTCTGCTTCAACTAAATCTGCAGTTAAGCCTTCAAAAACGATTGCGTCAATAGACTTTTAACTTGGTTGGCCAATGTAGACTATTGTTGGGAATGGGTTTCCAAAGAAACAACCAGTGATTGAAGATAATCCATTTGCTAACATAATATTTCTGACCTTAAGGCCATCACCAGCTGTTGTAGATTCGATGTTTTATAATGTAAAGATAAAGTTTGCCACACCTATTGGAATAGCTGAAGCTAAGAAAAAGGCTGCTGGAGGGATACCTCCAAACAATTCTTTTAGTTGTAGAATTGGGTAAGAGAAACCAAGTGTGTCTGCTCCTGAAACAATTTCTGCAAAGTCTATTTGTCCAAATGCCCAAGCTAAGATTGTACTAACTGTTAAAATTAAGAAACCAGTCGGATTTTTAGGAAAAATAGATTTTTTACCAAACAGTTGATGAAGATAATAGCTAAGGCAACAAAAGCAACATAAGGTGCTTCAAATTACTTCAGCCACTTCTTTAACTAACCTGGCTGACTTATATGGTGTCAACTTATCGTTATGGTGCACAGCTTATGAGCTAAAAGTAGACTTTCAAGATTCTTTTTCTCTTGACTTATTGGAAGCTGCTCACTAAGAAGAAAATAAAACGAAAAAAAATCATAAAACATTTTTAGTCTTCAATCGAAAAAAATAGATCATTCTTTTGATTGGAACTTCTCCTAAAAATACAATAGAAGATAAATCTATTTTAAAAACAGAAATAAAATAAATAATTGATTCAATTGAAGCAAGTCTTCTTGACTGCTCTCTTTGTTGTCCTAGTGGTAGGCCGACCAAGCAATTAATAGATATCAATCTTAGTTTCTATAAAGCACAAGAAGCCCTAAGATTAACCCAAGCAAAAGGGTATCACTTTGATGATTCTACTGTTCATTATTTTTTGAAAGATAATATCGGTAAAAAAGAGATGCAAAAGTTATTCTCCTATATACTTGGAGATTTATATGGGCACAATCAAAAATTCCAAAGTGACTTAATTGAAAATTTTGAATGTTAGATTTTTAATCAACTAAATATTACAGAAACTGCTAGACAACTCTACATTCATCGCAATAGTTTACTTTATCGAATTAAAAAGGTACAACGGATCTTACTTCTTGATCTCAAAGATTCAGACGAGTTATTGAAAATCCAGTTTGCTCTAAAGATTTATCATATGTTGTATCAAAAAGACTATACTCATTAACCTATCTATTCTTAGCACTCTATTTCTTATGAAAGAATTAAGCTCTTTAAGTGTACATATCCACTATAGGAGTGGTAAAATGCTTGTATATCATCTAAATTCTTTTTTGTTGCTAAGTTGCTAAAAATTTTTATCTCGTTTTATTTTATATAGAAGAATCGATTCATTTAGAGGAGGTGAATACATTTGAATATCTTACTTTTAAGTGCAGGTTTTGTTGGGTTAGTCATCGCAGGGTTAACCATTCACTATTTATTAGGTGGCTTACTAGCTGTCGGTAGTTTCGCTGGCTATTTCTTTATGAACGGTAATGGAGAATGGTTTCCAATTGTCATTTTTATATTAGGGATTCTGTTATTGATCTTAGAAGTGTTTATACCCAACTTTGGTGTAGCTGGAGTATTAGGTGGGTTGTTGCTTTTCGGTGGCATCTATCTTAACTACGGTGATGCTGGTCAAAGTTTGTTTGATTTAAGTATTGCCGGTATTATTTCCGTAGTCTTAGCCATTATCCTCTTGAAGAAGGGATACTCTTTTGGAAATTTCAAGAAACTGATACTGGAAGAGAATATGACTAAAGTTGGCGGGTATTCTAGTAATAAAGATTATACTGATTATTTAGGAAAAAAAGGGATTTCTACTACGACATTGAGGCCCGCTGGTAAAGTAGCTTTTGATGATACGGAACTAGACGTCATAAGTTCAGGAGAACAAATTGAACCAGATGCTTTTGTTGAAGTAATTAAAGTTGAAGGTTCGAAAATAATAGTCAGGAGAGTGTCGTAAATATGTTATTAGAAGAGACAAGTGGTTTAATAGGTATTGCAATCGTTGCGATATTAGTCATCATCATTTTAAGTATGTTCTTCCGTTTTGTACCGGTAGGATTATGGGTAACGGCTTATTTTTCAGGAGTTAAAGTTTCAATTGGTACGTTAGTTGGAATGCGTTTAAGACGAGTTGCTCCTCAAAATATTATCCGTCCTTTAATCAAAGCTACAAAAGCTGGCTTGGATATCAATATCAATGAGCTAGAAGCTCACTACCTAGCAGGTGGCGATATTAACCAAGTTATCGATGCTTTGATTGCTGCACAACGTGCTAATATTGATTTGGTTTTCAAACAAGCTGCTGCTATTGACTTAGCTGGCCGTAATGTTTTTGAAGCGGTTCAAGTTAGTGTTAACCCTAAAGTTATTGAAACACCTGTCATTGCTGCTATGGCCATGAATGGTATCGAAGTTAAAGCCCGCGCTAAAGTAACTGTTCGTGCAAACATTGAACGTTTGGTTGGTGGTGCCGGTGAAGAAACAATCATCGCTCGTGTTGGTGAAGGTATCGTAACAACTGTTGGTAGTGCTGCAAAACATACCGACGTTTTAGAAAATCCGGATTCTATTTCAAAAATGGTGCTAAAAAAAGGCTTAGATTCTGGTACAGCATTTGAAATTCTTTCAATTGATATTGCAGATATCGACGTTGGACGTAATATCGGTGCTAGCTTACAAATGGAGCAAGCTGAAGCTGATAAAAACATTGCTCAAGCAAAAGCTGAAGAAAGACGTTCAATGGCTATTGCTCAAGAACAAGAAATGATTGCAGAAGTACAAAAAATGCGTGCTCGCGTAGTAGAAGCTGAAGCTGAAGTTCCATTAGCATTAGCTGAAGCATTGAGATCTGGTAACTTAGGTGTTATGGATTATTACAATATGAAAAACATCGCTGCAGATACTTCTATGAGAGATTCTATTTCTGGGTTAGGCGAAAGTGAACGTGATGAATAATGGAACTAGCTGGTCTGCTTAGTTTTCTAAGCTCTCTCATTCCTTTAATTATTATTATCACTGTCGTAAGATCATTAGGTAGTGCACTTTTCAATCAACAAAAAGGAAATAAAAATGGGGCTATATCTAAATACCAAGAATTCATAAAAGAAGTCAATCAGGAAAAAGATCGATTAGGAAATACACCTGATAAAAAACCAGCAGCTAAACAACAAGCAGCACGTATCAACCAAAAAGCTGCAGATTTAGCAAAACAAAGAAATAATCCTTATTTATCTACAAAAAAAAATCAGTATCAACAACCAAAGGTTAAGTCTCGTCCTTTAGCAGAACGAAATATGATTCAACCTGTTTCGAAAAGCAAACCGACGGCACGAACCTATTCTAAGCCTCCTGGCGCGACTAAGAATTTTGTGCAAACAAAAAGGGTGGATAAGAGAAAAAAACAAACTCCATTCCAAAAAAAAATTGTACAAGGGATTATCTACAAAGAAATTTTAGACAAACCTCGTGCATTAAGACCCTATAAATAAAATAAAAAGGTTAGGACAGCTGTCCTAGCCTTTTTATTTTGATTTTTTTAAAAATAAAAGTTCTTCATTTTTTTTATAATTATATAAAGCTCCGATAATAGTTGCTTTATTTCCATGATAACTTCTTTCAATTAGCGGTGCGTAAAATAATTCTGTATTCTTTTCTTTAAATATTTCCGCTACATTTTTCTTTATCAATTCAAGCAATAACGGTTGCTTACTAATTCCACCACTGATGACTATCTTTTCAGGATCTAAGATAACTTGAAGGTTAAAAATCTGAATAGCTAATGTACGGCAATACTCATTTAAACACGCTAGAACATCTTTATTCCCTTCATTTGCATAGCGAAATACAAGATATCCGTCTATCTTTTCTAAAGGAATAGCGCAGCGTATTGAAATTGATTTAAATAACTTTTTTAGGCCCGTTTGAAAACCAAACATATAATCCTCATCAAAACTTTTATCTGAATTTGTTTTGATGAAGGATAATTCCCCAGCAGAATAATGATTTCCTTTTAATAACTTTCCGTTACTTATAATTCCCCCGCCAATTCCAGTCCCTAAAGCAAGGATAATGCCATTTTCTACTCCTCTAAAATTTCCTTTCCACAATTCCCCTAATGCTGCTGCTTTCCCGTCATTTTCAACATGGATGATGGTAGGACACCGTTCTTCTAATAACGAAACCATATTCATATTTTTTATATATTTGAGTGATCCACCATGAACAGCAAAGCCTGTTCTTGAATGAATGATTCCGGGCATACTGATAGCTATTCCTTCAATTTTTTCTGCATACTTATCATAAATTTCACCCATCACTTCAACAAATTTATCTAAAGAGTCCATAGGGGTTTCTTTTTTATGAATGGTTTCTATCTCACCATTATCATCAATCAATCCATACTTTATTTGTATTCCTCCAATGTCTACGCCTAGATAATAGACCATTTATTATTCCTCCTTACTTCTAAAATCCTTTATCCTTCTCATTATGTTGCACACTTCTATTTTGATTTAAGTTTACCACGAGTGAGCTAAAACAGCATTTTTCCCGCTCTTTATTTAAATATATAAATATAAATTTAAATAAACGTAGCTTTTTAATTACTATTGCGTTTTTTAAAATAATTGTACTTTTTTCAATTTGAATAGTATTTTTCAAGTGATTTAGTTAATAACGGAAAAAGTATCGGTGCTAGCAGCAAATAAAAAATACCATTTCCAAAAGCGTGCAATGTATCGAAGGAGAGTCCTGAAAGATAATAAACCCAAAAGTTTTGAATACCAAAAAAGGGGGCTTGAACGAGTGAAATAATAAACCCATAAGCATAGCCCGTAAATACCGCATAGATAATCAATATAAAAAAAGGCAACTTTTTAAAAATTGGTTTGATTAATAAACCCGTCATCATCACTATCAATGAGAAAGAAACAATTTGCGCAATTGTCCATACTCCCATACCTAAATTAATGTTAGAAATTAAAATAGACAATAGCGAAACAATCAGTGCATCTACTACTCCAAGTGTAAGTGTCAAAATAATTAATATAACCGTTACAGGTTGAACATTAGGTAGAAACTGGAACATTAGTCGGCTAACATAACAAAGTGTCGTTAGCATCGCCAATAGTGTTAGGCGTTGAGTAGAAAACTGGCGAAAAGAATGGTTAAATACCATCTAAATTCCACACAATAACATCTTGATCTTCGACAATATAATCGGCTGCCCCCACTGTAGCTTCTTGTCCATTAATCGTATACAACCAGTATTTCCCTTCTTTTTGATTTTGCTCATAGCCCTCAATAGCAAAAATAAAACCATCTTTAGCTGTTAGGTTATAATTTTCTTCCATAATCTCTAACAAATTTTGTCCTTCTTGAGTTTTTACGTCTTTAGAGATAGCCGTTAAAACTTTCCCTTCTTCTTGTAACACAATCGATGCTGAAATGGATTCAGTCATTGCGACTTTAACTTCACTTGGAACTAATGCAGAACTTTCATTCAAAGCTGTTTGGGTGCTATCTCCACAAGCCGTTAACGTTAGAAGTGTTGCTAATAATAAGCCTAATTTCATCTTATCTTTCATCTTCTTGTCCTCCATTATCATTATTTTTAAAGTGTGTAACCTTACTATTTTTCAAGAAAAATCCTTTAATCCTTTAATCCGTTAGTTTTAGTCCTATAATCGTTGCAACAATCATCCCAATAAATAAAAAGTGTTTTTTACTTTTTGATTCGCCATAAAATAAAATGCCAGCAAGTGCTCCATCATTAGTTCCTATTCCTGTCCAAATGACATAAGATATACACCTGTAACCAATAGAAACCAATCTACTAGTAAATAAAGTCTTTTTCTGATTTTGTTATCAGATTAATTCCAACAACTCTACTTAATAATAAGAGAATGAAAGCAACTTTAGACTAACTAAATACGAGATCAAAAAAATGCTCCGACAACAACTGTCCCAGCTGTTCCCGTTCCAGTAAAAATTACATAAACTGTTACTATTAGAAGTTTTTTGTTGCTTAAAAAACGAGATAGAAAGATAATGGCGACTATCGTCAGTAACCATTCAATCGGCGTAGAAGCGTATTTTAAACCTATCCCCCTTATTGAAGTAACCTTACAAAAACATTGAATAACTAATTTTTTCTTATACTCATTTCCTGTTCCTTTATATAGTTTGTTTTATTTTATTTTGTTTTTTCTCTTTAATAAAAAAGAATACCTTATCTATTTTTTTCTTTTTTTACAAAGTCATTCCTATCGAGTCTAAATAATTTCATTCTAAATGTCAATCTTCCAAGCGATAAGGATAGTGTCAACTTATTGTTGGAAAAAAATAATGATACCTGGTTAAAGTATTTTACTCCGTTTATGCAATGCCTACCGCACTTCGTTTGCTTCATCTGATAAATAAATAAAAGAAAATTTCTTTTACTTATTTATCAGATCCATTTGAAAACCTTTATTTTCCTCGTAAACCTTTTAATACAATACTTAATGGTGTTTTTTTACTTTGCGTCAATGCAGGAAGATTACCAGATACACTTTGGAATTGTTGGCCATATTTTCGATTGACTCGTTTATCTAATTTTTCAATCGTTGTTCGATGAGTATAATCTTTTCTTTCCTTTTCTAGACCCTCTTTTATATCGCCTCCATTAAGCGTATAAGCTCTTAGCTTGGCAATGTGTTCCGCGCCTGTTAGGCTCCAACCTAAGGGCCTAGAACTTGATCGTGCAGATAGAATATGGCTCACGTGACCTTCGGCACTGCATCCAAAATAATCTGGATTCTTTTGATTTTGAATAGCCGTCCAGTGTCTAAAAATATACCTTTTAGACTCTAATAAAGCAATCCTTTCAGAATCGTTTAACTCATCATCTAATCGTGTTTGATAAAATAAGTGAAGGAGATCTTTTTGACCTTTTACTATCCATCCGTAGAGGATGGAAAACCACTCTTGGTGACCCACGCAGGCTTTTTTAATGTACTTTATTAAATGGAAACTATCTAGGATAAATGTACTATTTGGAATGATTTTAGCTCCTGCTTTAATCCAGGGAGCGCCATCTCCAGAAAGATAAATGTGTTTTACTTTCTCTAAATCATACGCTTCATCAAGATAGTCTAACACTGAGAACCATCATTCTTCATTATTTGGGTAAAGCCCAGTAAAGTAACGTTTCCCTTCCAATTCTATTCGCTTAGCTGTACCAACCACTTGTTTGCGACCTTCATAAACATACACAAGTTTCATAAACCGATTTTTACCATCTTGATAGGCAACGTGGTCTTCATCTGCTTCAATATATAAAACATCCACTATTTTTTTCTGTAAAGGAATAGCGACCTCAGTAGGTTCTAATAGATGTTTATGAACGACGTTCATGACGGATGTGCGGCTACGAATAGAAATAGTCTTAAAACTATCGATTGTTTTTTGATAGGATAAATCTTTCACTCTTTCTAAAATCTCAGCTTCTAATCCTAAGTCCATACGACTATGAGGAGCTAAGTCTAAATGATCGTCTACTAGATAGGTAAACTGACCACTTTGTTTATTTTTATAGTACGTCCGTTTTAGGACGACGTCTCCCATAGTAGTAGAAAGTCTTTTCTCATCATTCTTCCGTTGAACATGCCAGGCTTCTTTTCTTCCTGGATAGTATTTTAGAGAATCATCTAAGTTTTCAATGAAGTCTTCTACTAAAGCAATACCAATTTGATTCATCGATTCTTGGACGTCAGAAATAAGATTATGGAAAGCCAATTCTTTCTTTTGTGTTAAATCTAAATTTTTTACCATTGTTTCACTGATTTTTTCAACTGCATACTGTATAATGTCCATTAAGGAACAACTCCTGTTCTATGTTTTTAGTGGTAAAAACAGTTTAACACAGGAGTTGTTTCTTTTTTTTAGTTTCCAACAATTATTTTACACTAACAGCGATAAGAAAAAGAAAGCAACTTAAAAATGAATGGTTAGCTATTCTATAATTAAGGTTTCTATTAAGTTAGTCCCCTCTCACTAGAGTAGCACAGTGTTCTATGCTAGAATAATGAATGAACTTATTTTGGAAAGAGGTTATAGAATGACGCATTCTCATTTTTCAGAATTTTATAAAAAAACAAAAGTAGAAAGAATAAAGGCTTTATTGGATGCTAGGGTTATCCAGATAGAAGATGCCTTACTTCTTTTTGAAAATTCACAATTAACAGATCAACTAGCTAATCATATGATTGAAAATCAATTAACACAGTACTCCCTTCCTCTAGGGGTTGCTTTACATTTTTTAATAGATAATCAAACGTACCAAGTGCCTATGGTAACCGAAGAACCTTCTGTTATCGCTGCAGCTAGTGCAGCTGCTAAAGTGATAGCACAAGCTGGTGGCTTTAAAACTCACTTAAGCGAACGGAAGATGATTGGGCAAGTTGCTTTAAAAGATATTCCAGATTTAGCGCATGCTCTAGAAGAACTGTCCTTAAACAAAGAGATCATTCTAAAAAAAGCAAATAACGCTCATCCTTCGATTGTCAAACGAGGTGGCGGTGCAGATGAAGTGGAATTTCGTACTATCCCAGCAACAGAGCATTCCCCAACATTTTTAGTTGTCCATGTTCATATCGACGTTCTAGAAGCGATGGGTGCTAATATTGTTAATACTATGATGGAGGCTATTGCTTCGTATATCGAAACCCTGACTGATGGGAAAGTTTTGATGAGTATTCTATCAAATTATGCGACTGAATGTTTAGCTACTGCTACTTGCCAAATTCCACTTTCCTTACTAGAGCGTGGAGACTATTTGGGAGAAGAAGTAAGAGATGCAATGATTGAAGCCTCTCAATTTGCTTATGTAGATCCTTATCGTGCGACAACACATAATAAAGGCATCATGAACGGCATTGACGCTGTCGTTTTAGCAAGTGGAAACGATTGGCGTGCCATTGAAGCCGGTGCACATGCCTATGCTGCTAGGTCGGGACAATACCGCTCTTTATCTATTTGGGAAAAAGCTGATAATGGTGATTTAAAAGGATCTTTAACACTCCCTTTGCCTGTTGGATTCGTAGGTGGATCGATCGGTATACACCCTACTGCTCAATTTAGTCAGCGCTTGTTGTCTTTAAAAAGTGCTAAAGAACTTGAATCTGTCATTGTTTCAGTCGGTTTAGCACAAAATTTCGCTGCTCTGAGAGCTTTAGTAACAGAAGGTATTCAAAAAGGGCACATGGGTTTGCAAGCTAAATCTTTGGCTATCAGTGCCGGAGCATCGGGTAATGAAATTGAACATGTCGCAAATGAATTAAAGAAGCAAACTCATATGAACTTAGAAACAGCTATCTCTATATTAGATACTATTAAAAATATGAACTAAAATAAAAAGAACTGTCAGACGAGAAGTTTACAACCCTATGGAAATTTGGATTCAACAAATTATGGAACAATTTGGTTATATTAGTGTTGCATTTTTAATTATGATTGAAAATATTCCCCCCCAATTCCCTCAGAAGTTATTTTAACGTTTGGTGGATTTATGACGACGACAACAAATTTAACAATTACCGGCATGATCATTGTCTCAACTATCGGTTCCGTTATCGGTGCTTTGATTTTATATGGTCTAGGTTCTTTTTTAGATATGACTCGTCTAGAAACAATTGTTGATCGGTGGGGCACTATTTTACGTTTATCAAAAAAAGATTTGCATAAAGCAAGTCAGTGGTTTACTAAGCACGGGATTGCAACAGTCTTTTTTTGTCGCTTTGTTCCCTTAATTAGAAGCCTCATTTCTATACCAGCTGGACTGGCAAAAATGAGAATAGGCCTTTTTCTTTTATTTACGACTTTAGGTTCATTGATTTGGAATACTGTTTTAATTTATTTTGGTTCTCTTGTTGGATCAAATTGGACGGTCATTGTTTATTATATGTCTATTTATTCAAAAATAGCTTATTTGATTATGTTTATCCTAATTACAACAGGTTTAATTTGGGTTTTTCGCAGAAATAAAAAAAACAACAAGAATACTTAGACGTTTTCTTGATTTCACAAATTAAAACGAAAAAAGAAAAGCTACTTTTCAGCTTTTCTTTTTTCGTTTTCTATTTTTTTTGCTTTCATCTGCGTTTAGTACATATTCATAAGCCGTAATTTCACCTTTTGTTTGTTGAATTTCGAGTTCATTTTCAATATAACTAATAGAGTTGCTTTTAACCTAAATTAACTATACTCCTCTTATCTTTAATTAACAATTAAAGACCTCTTTATTACGGTTTATTTTTTCAAAATTATATTTATTTTAGCTTGTTTTATCTCTTTTTATTATTTATCTTTTATTTTTATTAATTTCTTTTCATTTTTATGCTACTATGAACAAGGCGAAAACTAGTTTAATTATAGAATTCATTCATTTTTTATGTAAGTTATTCGCAAATTTATTTCGATGAAAAGGTGAAAATCATGTGGTTTATTTTTACATTAGTTGCTAGTTTTTCTTGGGGAGCAGCAGATTTATTTTATAAAAAAGGCAGCAACCCTAAGGATCCGTACAGCCATTTACGAATTGTAATAATGGTCGGTTCTGTTATGGGGATTCATGCTATTTATACACTTTTATTTACAGGTATTTCTTATGATCCGATGAATATTATTCGTTATTTACCCGTTTCTAGTATGTATATTCTTTCAATGACTATTGGGTACATCGGGTTGCGTTATCTGGAGCTATCAATTTCGTCTCCTATCATGAATTCATCCGGTGCAATTGCTTCTTTACTAACCTTTATATTCTTAGGCCAAGTTATGACCGGCATACAGTTCTTCGCTGTTGCCCTTATTTCAATTGGTATACTATTGTTATCTATTCTTGAAAAGAAAGCAGCAGACTTAGATAGAATCAAGCACAAAAAGAAAATTGATCGTAAATACCAAATTGGTGCGCTTGCTATTATTTTACCTGTTTTATACGCCGTTATCGATGGTCTAGGAACATTTGCAGATGCTTTTATTTTGGATAAAGTAATGAGCGAAAACCAAGCTAACACTTCTTATGAGCTAACTTTTCTAATCTGCGCTATTTTAGCTGCTTTTTATCTAATTGTAATCAAAAAGCAATCCTTTAATGTATTTGAAGAACGGACAAAAGGCTACGCAGCTTTATTCGAAACATTTGGCCAATTTTTCTATGTCTATGCTATTGCTGGAAATGCTATTATTGTCACACCGCTGATTTCTTCTTATAGTATTGTGTCGATTATTCTTTCACGTATCTTCTTAAAAGAAAAATTAACTAAAGCTCAATATATGGTCATTGCTGTTATTATGGTTGGAATTTTCATTCTAGGATTCGAATAATCGAGTAGGAGGAGCCTCACGGCTCCGACCTCTCACACCACCGTACGTACCGTTCGGTATACGGCGGTTCCATTTTATACTAAACATGTATTTTATCGTAATGCTCTACACAAGAGACTAGGCCAAATTGGGCAAGTCTCTTGTTTGTGATAGTCGTTGTTAAAATCCAAGAATAGGCAATACGTACGACACCCTTACTAGTGTGACTATTTTTATAGGCACTGTATTTGTCCATCCCTAATTTTATTAAGTTCTTTCGCCGATTCTTAGCTGTTTTCCATTTATGCCAAATACACATTCTGAGACGGACTCTCAAATGAGAGTCAATTTTCTTTAAAATGCTTTTCATTGAACCTATTTTATAGTAGTTTATCCACCCTCGAATCACTTGATTCAGTCGTTCCACTTGATATTTCGTATCAATACTCCAATTCTTACGTGTAAGTACTTTAAGTTTATATCGAAAGTTTTCTACTGAGATTTTATGTGGTTTCGCTTGATAGGTTTTCTTATTAAAATCTCGGTAAAAACCGAATCCTAAAAATTTCATTTCTGGATTATTTGGCTTCGTAATCTTAGATTTTGTACTATTGACAATCAATCCTAACTTTTCTTCGATAAATTTTGTAACGGAACGCATCACTCTTCTCGCTGACATTTCACTCTTAACCATAATGATACAATCATCAGCGTAACGAACGAAACGGAGGTTTCGTTTTTCCAGTTCCTTATCAAGTTCATTAAGCATGATATTGCTCAATAGCGGTGAAAGGTTCCCTCCTTGCGGAGTTCCAATGCTAGTATCTTGAATAATCCCATTAACTTGTACTCCACTGACAAGAAATTTACGAATCAGCGAAATTACATCTCCATCGGAGATTGTTCTAGAGACTAAATTCATCAATCGGTCATGTTGCACCGTATCAAAGAAACGTTCAAGATCGATATCAACAATCCAGTCATATCCTTCATTGAAGTACACTAACGCCTGATTAATCGCCATTTCAGCTTGCCGGTTTGGTCGAAAACCGTAACTATAGTTACTAAAACCTTTATCGAATAAGGGAGTCAATACTTGTGCAATGGCTTGTTGAATCATACGGTCTTTAACTGTCGGGATTCCTAGTAAACGAACACCACCATTTGGTTTAGGAATCTCCACTCGAAGAACGGGTGAGGTTTGGTAGTTTCTTTGACGAATCTGAGCCATAACTTCTTCTTTGTTTCGAAGAAAATATATTCCTAGCTCGTCAATTGTCATGCCATCCACACCTGCGACACCTTTATTTCGTCTTACTTGTTCGAATGCTACAGTCAAATTCTCTTTATCTAAGATACGCTCAAGGATTTTTCTTTCATACATGTTTGTTATTTCCTTTCCTTCTCGTGAAGTCGGTATCCACTTTCTCGTCTTTTGACCAGCGGTCTATTTCCTCTTCCAATATTGATTTCCATAACGATAAAACGGTTCAGCCCTTCGCTCTGTCTAACTTTCACTAGCTGTCTTCACTACTACGGCTTCTGCTGACTTCTCCTGTCTCAGGCTTGTATCACTACAAGTTTTTGAAATAAGAACAGAAGACCTCCCCAGTTAAGGTGCGAACTCTTTCTCTCCATCTATCTGCCATATCTACATCACACGATTGATACATTAGCTATTGGACTTCAGCTTCTTTTGCAACCTTATCCTCGTGCACTGCCTCCTATATGATTTCTGTTCGTCAGACCAGAGATTTGCCTCGAGCTTCCTTCAGATTCCACCTCACGGTGGACACCCTTGCTTTTAGCTACATGCTTACCGCTAATCGGTCGCACTCAGGACTTTCACCTGTTAGAGTTTGCCCATGCTGGGCGAACAAAAAAAGAGGATTTTGAGACAGACTCAAATCCTCTTTTTCATTGTATCATGGTTCTATGCTGGTAAACTTTCTGAGCAGTCATCTGTTGCTATCGCTTGCTTTTTATATTTTTGAAAAAAATACGTATAAATAAATAACAAACTACTGAAAACAAGAGTGATACTGACTGAAACAAGCATACTTTGGTTATATAAATCTTGGCCAATCCCACCAGAAATAGCTTCCCTAAATCCGTAGATGGAATAAGACATTGGTAAAAACGGATGGATAAATATAAAGAAATCATTGGTTAATGGTATTGGGAACGTTCCTCCTGAGCCACCTAATTGTACAACTAGTAATATCATCGCAATAAAGCGACCTACATTGTCTAAAGATATGGTCAAGAAGGTGACTATTGCCATAAAAGCTACTGCTGTTATCATAGCGACAGCAAAAAATTTCCCAACGGATTGCACTTGTAATCCTAACGCCATTAGTATTCCTCCTTCAATAATAGCCATCAATAAAGCAGTCGGTAGAGCTATTGAAAGTTTCGCTAGCCAAAAAGAAAAACCAGATTGTCCTTTTAAAAACTGTTTTCGTATCGGATAAATGACGTTAAAAACGAGTGCTCCTATATATAAAGCCATTGACATAATATAAGGGGCTAAAGCAGCTCCATAATTAGGAACGTGACTGAACTCTTTATGGATTAATTCTGTCGGATTTGAAAACATATTAACTGTCTCATCAGTAGGATCAATCGCATTCACTTTAGTTGCACCTTCTTGTAAGCTAGTCGCTAATGTTGTAGTCCCTTCTTTTAATGTGCCTAATCCTTTTCCTAAAGTAGTTGAGCCATTAGCTAATTTAATTGAACCCTCATTGATTTGACCAGCTCCGTTAGCTAGTTGAACTGATCCATTGATTAATTTTTCAGAGTTATTCGTTAATTGCTTGGTTCCTTGAACTAACTGATTAGAACCTGTATTTAACTGATCTACTCCATCTATTAAGGATGGTAACTTTCCAGTAACTTGGCTAAGCCCACCGCTTAATTGAGTCGCACCAGAATTTATTATCCTAGAATAATTTTCTAATTGAGTTGCACCATCTTTTAAAGTCTCAACTCCATTTGTGTACGTTGTTATACCGGCAACTAAGCCATCATTATCTTTCAATCCACCCTGAATCGTTTTAAGTCCTTGGTTTAATTCGGCCATAACTTGAATAACACCTTTATTTTGACCGTCACCTGTTTGAGTTAATGCTGTTTGAACAGATGTTAAACCGCCACTTAATTTAGTAATAGCTTGAACAGCTCCGGGAAGTGCTTGGTTTGAACCGGCTGCTAATGTAGCTACTTGTGTTTTTAAAGTCGTCAATTGGCTTGTTAGTCCAGCTAGTTCTTCTAATTGATTTTTTAATTCATTTGCTGAAGTACTTATATTTGTTGCTTGATTGCCTATTGTTGTGACAGCATCGCCTGTCGTCTTTGTTTGGTTAGCGATGGTCCCAAGTAACGCAGCATTTGCCTCTCCTTGTGCTTTCAATTCGCCTTGTAAGGCTTCTAGTAATTCAACTTGTTGAGTTGAGTCTAGAGCTTTGAAGGCTGTTGTGTTTTGAACAGTGCCAATTGTTTTAGTCGCATCGTTTCCTACGTTGACTCCTAGTGCTTTTGTACTTTCTCCAATACTGTATAGATTAGTACCGGCATCTATTAAGCTTTCTTCCATACCTTTTAAATTTGTACCTACACTAGTTAAATCTTCAGTAATTGAATCAGTATTTATACTCTCTGTTTGACCACCTAAAGCAGTATTCAAGTCCTGAATACCATTATTTATTATCGGTAAACTAGTTATTAATGTATCTACGTTCTTTTTATTTTTATCCGATTGACTAGCTTTAAGTGAGGTTGATAGCTGATTTAATCCAGCGAGCAATTGATCGCTACCAGATCTGACTTGATCAACTCCATCGCTTAGACTAATCGCACCATTTTGTAGTGCATCATTATTAGCAGTCAATTGACCTGCTCCTGAAGCTAATTGGCTAACGCCAGCTGTGTAAGTCGTTAATCCACTTGTTAAATCTTTGGCGCCGTTATCTAATTGAGTTACTCCATCTTTTATCGGTGCTACATTAGAGGCTAATTGGTTGATACCTTCATTTAATTTAACTGCTCCTGAGGCTAATTGAGCAATACCATTCGTGTATTGGTTTACTCCAATAGTTAGCGTATCTGCACCTTCATTGAATGTAAGAGTGCTATTAGCTAGTTTCGCTAAATTAGTTGTTAACTCTTTATTTCCATCAATAATTTTTTCTGTACCTATTTTTAATTTATTCGATCCATTAGCAGCTTCAGCAAAGCCATCACCCACTTCACCTACTTGATCAAATAAGGCATTTGTATAAGCTTTCGTAACATTTTGAGAAACTTCTTTTTTAATTTCTTTTACAGCTGATTTACTAATCACTTCACCAATAAAATTTAATGAGCCATTCGTTTTATACGTTAATTTCATTTTTTTAGGATGAGCATCCATCACTGTCGCTGCATCTTTTGAGAAGTTTCTTGGGATAGTCATTACCATATAATATGTGCGATCTTTCAATCCTTTTTCTGCTTCACTTGGAGCAACGAAATGCCAATCTAAAGAATCATTATTTTTTAAATTACTTACTAGTTCAGATCCAATAGCTAATTTTTTGCCTTCGTACTTAACTTCTTCGTCTTCATTAACCACTGCAACGGAAAGCTCGTCTGTACTACCATAAGGATCCCAGTTAGATTTCAAGAAAAATCCTGCATATAATATTGGAATAAACAAAATAACGATACAGGAAAGAAGCAACATTTTATTAGAATAGACTTCTTTCCATTCCTTTTTTAACATGTTCATTAATTTTTTTCAACGCCTTTCCTAACTTAAAACTGATTCATTTTTTCATTCCAATTGAGAATAGGAATATCTTGATGATTCAACGATTTACAAATCAACTCAGCAAGTGTTTGTTTACTAAGGTAGTCTTTATATTGATTATCTGCTTGCTTAAAGACTTCTATTAAAATAATTTCACCTTGATCAGCGGTTGGTCCTAAATCCGAAAAAACTTGATTAATCATTCCTGTATTAGGATAAGTAACAATTGGCCCTTCCAAAGCTTCTACTACTTCTAATAGATGAATACTTTCTGGATCTCTCGTCAAAGAAAACCCACCGTTGCTTCCAGAAACAGAAGTTACTAAACCATTTACAACTAGCTTCCTCATAATTTTTTTAATATAGGAAGGAGAAGCTCCCTTTAATCTTCGATTGATAATATGTGAAGCAATTGGGAATTTCTTATCTTGAGTTGCTAATAATGTCATAATACAAACGGCTTGTTCCAATCCTTTTGTTAAATTCACCATCTCGCCTCTTTTCCTAGTAGATTAACTCTATTCAATGTCCATTATGGACTTCTTGTATCCATAAACAAATTTACTCTCCTTTATAAAAAAAAGCAACATAAATTTTTTGTTTTTAAAAAATTATTAATTCATATTACTAGACTATTTTTGTTTGGCCAAATAAAGAAGAGGTCAAGACTCAAATATGGTCTCAACCTCTTCTTTATTTAATTCATTTAGTTAAAGAATACATCAAAAAAACAGTCATACTAAGAACAACAGGTTAACTTATAAAACAGCTCATTTTATTGTAAGCCATTTTTAATAAACGATAAGATACACTCAACAGATTTTTCTACGTCTTGAACAGGCAAAGTTAAATCCGTTTCTACTGGTGCTTCAAACTCATTTGTCTCTCGAGCGAATGCTAACCGTTGTTGGATACTTTCTAAACTATCGCCTCTTTTTTCCATTCTTTTTTGAATTTCATCTTCAGAAATGTGTAAGTAAATAATTTTTGTGTAGAAAGGATTAACCTCTTTTAACGCAGCTGCACCATTTTTATCTAAAACGACACTCATAACATCATGAAAATCTAATCCTTTTTCTACTGTATCTACTGTTAAACCGTAAAGATAATGATTGTATAAAGAATTTTCGATAAAAGCAATATTGGACATTTCAGTCATTTCTCTAAAATAATAATCTAGCCCTTCTACTTCTCCCTCTCTTTTAGGTCTAGTTGTTGTCGTAACCAATTTTGGAATTCCGGTCTTCTCTAGTGCATTGGCTAAAGTTGTTTTTCCACTTCCACTAACTCCAACTAATACTAAGATGACTTTATTCTGTTCAATGCCCATAGCTATTCCTCCGTTTTTTTAAAAAAACACTTTATCTTATTTCGATTAGTTACCTTACTCTTTATCCTTACTTTTATCGTAACGGACCCTTAATTTTCTAGCCGCTCTCACTTCATCCATTCGCCTAACGGAAGTTGTATGCGGAGCTTCTAAAACAATCGTTGGTGTTTCCTCAACTTCTTTTGCAATAGCAATGAGTGTTTTTGCAAAAGCATCTAATGTTTCTTTTGTTTCTGTCTCTGTTGGCTCAATCATCATCGCTTCTTCAACAATTAGTGGGAAATAGACAGTTGGTGCATAATAACCAAAGTCCAGTAGTCTTTTAGCAATGTCCATTGTTTTGACACCTAATTTTTTCTGTTTTAAGCCCGACAAAACAAATTCATGCTTGCAAAACTGAGGATGCGATACAATGTAGTAAGGTGCTAGTAATTTACGCAAATAATTCGCATGCAATACTGCGCTTTCAGAGACTTGTTTTAAGCCATCTGCTCCCATCGTTCGAATATACGTATAAGCTCTAACGTTGACACCAAAGTTTCCAAAGTAACCTTTAACACGTCCCAATGAAAGAGGATAGCTTGAATTTAATACATATTCATCGTCTTGTTTTTCAACACGTGGAACCGGTAGGTAAGGTGCTAGAAAGCCTTTAACCCCAACAGGTCCTGATCCCGGTCCTCCTCCACCATGAGGGGTACTAAACGTTTTGTGTAAGTTAAGGTGCACGATATCAAAACCCATCGCAGCAGGAGTCGTTTTACCTAATATCGCATTTAAATTTGCCCCATCATAATATACTAAGCCACCAATTCCGTGGATCAGCTTCGCTATCTCTTCAATATCTTTTTCAAATAAGCCAAGCGTGTTAGGATTCGTCAGCATTAAACCAGCAATATCGGTTCCTAGTTGATTTTTTAATGCTGCTAAATCAACTGTCCCGGAAGCATTAGAGGGAATCTCAACTACGTCAAAACCCGCAATAAATGCGCTAGATGGATTTGTTCCATGCGCTGAATCAGGAACAAGGATTTTGGTCCGTTTCTTGTCTTCGCCATTTTGTTTATGAAATAATTTCATGATCATAAGACCAGTCCATTCCCCTTGCGCACCGGCAGCGGGTTGCAAGGAAATAGCCGCCATTCCTGTGATTACCTTTAAATCTTCTTGCAATTCATACATTAATTCGAGTGCACCTTGAACCGTTTGCGTTGGTTGAAAAGGATGGATATTAGCAAAACCAGATAAGCGGGCTACGTCTTCATTGATTTTAGGATTGTATTTCATTGTACATGAGCCCAATGGGTAAAAGCCATTGTCGACTCCAAAGTTCATATTAGATAGAGCGGTGTAGTGACGCATTAATTGTGGTTCTGAAACTTCAGGCAATTCAGCAGGAGTTTTACGAATCAAATGCTCAGGGAATTTTTTTGACAACTTAACTGCAGGCACATCACTTTCTGGAAGACTAGCTGCTATCCTACCTGGGCGGCTGATTTCAAAAATTAATTCATTGTTATTGGTCATTTTATCATCCCTTCCAACACAGCAATGAATGCATCTATCTCTTCTTTTGTCCGTTGTTCTGTTACCGCAACTAACATATGATTTTTAAGACCATATTCTTTTTCTATATTATATCCACCAATCATTTTTTGATTCATTAGCGCTTTATTTGTTTGTTGAATTGAAAAAGGAAGTTCAACAACAAATTCATTGAAAAAAGGAGCTTGGTTGTTAACAGAAAATCCTTTTTCATTTAATATATTAGCCATATAATCAGCTTTTTCAATATTTAACTGAGCCATCCGACGTAATCCCTCTTTACCCAAGGCAGACATAAAGACTGCTGAAGCTAATGCAATTAATGCTTGGTTAGAACTCATATTTGATGTGGCTTTTTCACGTTTGATGTGTTGTTCGCGTGTTTGTAACGTTAATACAAAGCCGCGTTTCCCCTCTTTATCTAAAGATTGGCCAACAATCCGACCCGGTAATTTTCGGATATCTTTTTTCTTAACAGCAAAATAGCCACAGTGCGGACCACCATATGACATCGATAAGCCCAATGGTTGAGTATCGCCTACAACAATATCCGCTCCTAAGTTTCCAGGTGCTTCTAGTAAAGCTAGTGCTAAAGGATTTGCTACAACAATAAGCAGTGCATGATTCGATTCGGCGATTGCTTTTATTTCTGTCAAATCCTCTATTGAACCAAAAAAATTAGGGTGCTGGATGATAACAGCGGCTGTTTCTTGATCGATGAGGTTTTTCAATTCTATTAAGTCTGTGGTATCTCCTTTTAATTTCGCTTCTGCTACTTGATAATTAAATCCAGTTGAAACCGTTTTTAATACTTCGCGTCCTTGGGGGTGTACACCTTTTGAAACAATGACTTTATTTCTTTTCGTACTTCGAACAGCAAGTGTGGCCGCTTCTCCCATCGCTGTAAAGCCATCATAAAGCGAAGAATTAGCTGCATCCATTCCTGTCAGTTCACAAATCATCGTTTGAAACTCGAATAGTGCTTGCAACTCTCCTTGACTCGCTTCTGCTTGATAAGGGGTATAAGCCGTATAAAATTCTGAACGAGAAAGAACATGATCCACCGTACTTGGAATGTAATGATCATAGGTCCCCGCTCCTAAGAAAAACACATAATCTTTGCTGTCTTTGTTTTTATTTGCCATCCTTCGTATTTTTTTCTCTAAGGCAAATTCATGCAAAGCAGCTGGGATAGCTAGTGGTTCTTTCAACTGAAGCTTATCTGGAATATCAGTAAATAATTCAGATAGCGAAGAAACTTCTAGAGTTGCTAGCATCTCTTCACGATCTTTTGCTGTATCTGGAAGATATCTGAAATGATTTCCCACTTTTATTCCTCCTCGCTATCTTCTTCTTCATCTTCTAATTTTTCAACTAGCTGCATGTATTCTTCTTGTGTCAATAAGTCTGCCAGTTCACTTGGATCACTTAATTGAACTTCTGTCATCCATCCTTCATTTAACGGGCCTTCGTTAACCAGTTCAGGGGCGTCTTCTAATTCCTCATTAACTGAAAGGATTTTCCCAGAAATGGGTGCAAAAATAACGGATGCTGACTTCGTTGACTCAACTGTGCCTATTTCATCTCCTGGACTAACATGACTTAATATTTCCGGAAGTTCGACGTAGACAACATCGCCCAATTCTTTTGCAGCGTAGTCTGTTATTCCTATTCGAACTTTCTCATCTCCTATTGGCATAACCCATTCATGCTCTTCTGTATAATACCGTTCCATTTTTTTTTCATTCATCTAAAACGTTCCCTATCCACTTCATTTATTTTCTTTATTTTATTTCTCTTTTATAAAAAGGGGTTTCCACTAAAATAGCTTCAATTAGCTTTGTGCGAATCTCTACCTGAAGCCGTGAGCCTCGTTCACTATTCTCTATATTTATAAATGCTAATCCAATACTTTTATTTAACGTCGGTGATTTTGTACCCGAAGTGACTATGCCAATTTCTTTTCCCCTATCATCGTATATTTTACAACCCGCACGTGCAATTCCCTTACCAAGTAATTCAAAGCCTCTTATTTTTTGTTGCATGCCTACTTTGCGTTGTTGTTTAAGAACTTTTTTCCCAACAAAATTAGTTGGTTTAGTCGTTTTCACTACAAAGCCAATACCCGCTTGAAGTTGACTACTGTCCGCTGTCAACTCATGACCATAAAGTGAGTAAGCTGATTCAAGTCGAAGCGTATCTCTAGAGCCTAAGCCGCAAGGTTTTAGACCCATTTCTTTTCCAGCTTCGAGCAATGCTTCCCATAATTGCGCTGCTTTATCCGCAGCAAGGTAAAGTTCGAATCCGTCTTCTCCCGTATAACCGGTTCTTGAAACCATGATATCGTCAATTCCAGCTATTGAAAGCTGTTGTTTAAAATGAAACGATTGGATTACACTTAGGTCATCTTTTGTTAACTTTTGTAAGATTCTTTCTGCAAGAGGTCCTTGTATTGCCAATAACCCTATCAAATCCGACGTATCTGTTAACGTAACCTTCTTTATTATTTTTTCCTTCATCCAATGGTAATCTTTTTGGATGTTGCCAGCATTAACGGTTACCAAGTAACTATTTTCCGCTAATTTAGAAAGAATAAGATCATCGACTGTGCCACCATCTGGATAACACATCGCATGATATTGTGATTCTCCCACGACTATTTTTGATACGTCATTTGTTAAAAGCGCGTTAAGATACGTTTTTGCATCTTCTCCTTCAACTAAAAATTCTCCCATGTGGGAGACATCAAATAAGCCAGCTTCATTCCTTACGGCTTTATGCTCCTCAATGATACCCGTAAACTGAATAGGCATTGCCCATCCGCCAAAATCCACCAATTTAATCTTATTTTTTTGATAATAATTAAAAAGAGGGGTTTGTTTCAAGTTGTTTTTCAAGGTCATTTCGTTCCTCCTCTTAAGGTTACTGTTTTTTATTCTCCCTTTATTTAATCCTTTAGCGGAGCAAATGGACTAGTGGTACTTTCAGATGACGAAGAAACCGATTCTTCAAGAGAAGATACTGGTGTTTCATCTATTTCTGGTGCTTCTTTAGCCGTTAGCAAATAAATGCCATAGGCTATCACGGTTACACCAACTACACTAGAAAGCACACGTGTGGCTTTACCTACATCTTTCATATCCACCATTTAATCACTCCTTTTCATTAGTGTACTCTTTTTCTTCATTTCTATCATCCATTTGTCATTTCCTTTTCTATCTTTTCACTTATGGCTTGCTGCTTTCTTTTAAAGAAGATTTTTTTTAAGTTAATTTCAGATACCAATACACCCACCAAAATTAGTGCTGCTCCAATTCCCATTTGTGTTGTTATAACTTCTTGCAAAAGGATAATCGAAAACAACATTCCCCATAGTGACTCCATTGACAAGATGACAGCTGTTTCGGTATCTGTAGTAAATCGTTGGGCTGCCGTTTGAAGCATAAAACCAAACATCGTAGAAAAAAAGCCTAAATATACCACTGAAAGAGTCCCTGTTAAGGTGAATTCTGGCAGTTGGTCTCCTCTCAAGAGCATAGTGCCTACGCCGCAAATTGCTGCCACTCCCATTTGAACAATTACAATAGAAAAAATATTTTCTGTTCGTACAAAACGACTAGTTAAAATAATTTGAAATGAAAAAAAGACCGCTCCAATCAATGTTAAAAAATCTCCCAGGTTAAATCCGCTAAATCCTTCTAAAGAAAGCAACCCGATTCCTATAACCGATAATAATGCACCTAAATAAGCTCTTAATGCAATGTTATTTTTATATAGAATTAGTCCAATAAAAGGAACTAAAACTACATTGACAGCTGTTAAAAAAGCATTTTTAGAAGGTGTTGTGTAACTCAATCCTACTGTTTGAAATAAAAATGCTAAGTATAGAATTATTCCTAGAATACTTCCTCTTGTTAAGGCTTTTTTTGTTATATTTTTATTTTATTTGAAAATAGTATTAGGATAACTACGAAGGCTATTGAAAAGCGTCCTGCTATCAATTGATAAGGATTTAAAACACCCAAAGCTAAATCGCTGACAACATATCCTGTTCCCCATATAACCGTAACGAGTAAAAGTCCCAATCGTCCAAAATTTTGTCTCATCTTCCCACTCCTTTACTTGAAACCCAAGCCTTAGTTTAACATGGCGTGAGGAAGAAAACTTATTATCTTTTATCACTAGTGTTGCATGAAACATTATGTGTTTCACAAATTTGTTTATATTATTCCAATATGCAAAAAAGTCCTTTATACTGAACTCAGATGACTCATCCAAGACCAATAAAAAGGACCTAACACATGGATAAGTATAAAACAAATTCTGCTTTTAATAAATGGTTTTCTTCCATTAAGCTAAATCTTTTACCAAGCCCTATTCAAAAAAAGATTGTTGACTTTGATAAATACCATAAGAAACTTAGTTTCTTCCAAGCTCTTCAACTTTTTCTTCATGGAATCAATGACGAAAAAGAAAGTCTTAGAGAGATGGATGCGGCTTTTGTTTCGAAAGAACTTCAAAAAGAAATGGGTATGACTAGTATCAGTTATTCTCAGCTCTCTAGAACTCTCTCAAAAATAGATTCAGAGATTCTTTTAGCCATTTTTAGTCAGCTGGTTAGTCAGGCTAAAAATAAAAGGCCCGTAACGAAACGAAATAGTCTCTACCTAATTGATTCTTCGACGTTTTCACTTAACCAAAACCTTTATCAATGGGCTGATTTTCGTAAAACAACATCAGGAGTTAAGCTTCACTTAAAACTCTGCTTTATGGATAATGAACATCTTTACCCAGATGAATTTACACTGACTAACGCCGTCGAGCACGATACAAATCAGTTAGAAGTATTGGTTAATCAACCTGAAGCGACTTATGTGTTTGATCGCGGTTACCTTGATTTTGAACGATTAGATACGATGCACTCGCAGGGCTACTTCTTTGTGACAAGAATCAAAAAGAATACAAAAGTTCATGTTTTAGAACCATTAGTAGCTTCCAAGAGTGAGTCCGTTATCAGCGACCAAATGGTCGCATTAGGTGCTCAGAACCATCTAACGTCCAGATTTCGTTTAGTAACCGTTCAAGATAAAAAGGGGAAAACTCTCCAGTTTATTACCAATCGTTTTGACTGCTCCTCTACTGACATTGCAGAAATGTACAAAGCACGTTGGCAAATAGAGCTGTTCTTCAAGCATATTAAACAACATATGACGATTAAAAAGTTTTTTTCGAGAAGTGAAAAAGGGGTTGTCAATCAGCTGATTTTAGCCATGATTGCCAGTTTATTAACCTATTTGATTAAGTTAAAAACAAAAAGTAAACAGTCTGTTTTCCAAATCAAACGATTTTTTCGTTACCTGTTATTTCAACCGGCAGAAGAATGGTTTAATCTTTTGATACCGACTTAGATCCTTAAAGAAAGGGTGTCCGTTGGTAATGGAATCAGTTGAATAAGCAAAATTTTCTGGAAATAGTCATCTTTTGCGTAAGCACTCCCTTTTTTTGCCTTTTTTCAGAAAAACAAGAAATGAGGTCAAATTAAGCTATGTTTATGCAACACTAGTGATCTTTTATAAATAAATAATAAACTTAGTCACCTAATAAAAAAACAGTAGTTATATTCATATCGTTATTAACTATCTTTTTTTATTGGTATACTATTTTTAGTCATACATTATTTACGGAGGTGCTCTTGTGTTTAATATTTTTGGTAAAATCATGCTTACTGTTGGATTAATTCTTGTTGTTTTTGGTTATTTTGGTCCTGTTAAATCAGGCGATCCTATTATCGGTTCTATTTTTATTTTAGTCGGTTTAGCTATTTTAGCGTTAGCTTTTGTTATTGGAAAAGATAGTCGTCGCTAGACAGAGAAACAAAAATGACTCATTTAACTCAGACAAAAAAACAGAGGAATCTTTTCTCTGTTTTTTTATATACGTGGTATAGCCTAACCTGCCCTCCTTATAACTTAAATTCAATCTAGGTAAGAATTATTTTCTCCTTTTGTACGTGTAAAATAGTTCTCGAGAGGATATTATCTTTTTACTAGCAAAAATAAAGAAGGCGTTCTATCATAAATGTATGCTTACGCGGCAAATACATAAATGGAAGAGGCCTTCTTATGGATAACATTATATCAAAATTATACGAAATAATAAAGGAATCAAGCGATTTAATTGCTACAGAAGAATCTATTCAGCTTTATATGTATGAAGTATTTACGGAATTATTAGGAGATATATTTATACACGTAAACCAAACGATTAAGGAACAAAAGCAACAAGAAGGATGGAAAGTAAAGCGAGAAGATTGGAAAACAGTCCAATTTATTTTTGGGCCTGTCCGTTACCGTCGTACTTTAATGGCAGATCAAGAGAATCAAAATCATTATCCATTAGATGAGTGGTTGGGGATTAGAAAATACCAACGTCATAGTCCACTCGTAGAAGTCAAAGTAGCAGAGTTAGCCAGTAAGTGTACCTATCGGGACACCGCTGAAACACTGAAAGAATGGACAGCAGTAGCGATGAGCCATCAAACAGTAGGCAGCCTCCTTAAACGAGTGGGAGAAGCACAAGCGCGTGAAGACGAAGAAATGGTGATTGAGCTAGAAGAGTCAGCAGCGTTACCAGAAGGAAAAAAAGTCGATTATTTCTATGCCGAAGCAGATGGTGTATTTGTCCGTGGGACAACAAAGAAAAAAAGTTTAGAGGTTCATCATGCACTTGTTTATGAAGGCTGGCAGAAAAATGGAAAGAGAGTCTCCTTGAAGGAGCCTAAAGCCATTATGACGACTAAAAAGACGGCTGGTTTTTGGGCAGAAGTACAAGCTTTTACAGCGACTCATTACGCGTTAAAACACGCTCAAATCATTACCAATAGCGATGGTGGACCAGGCTATACCGCAGATAAATTCCAAGAAACTTTTTCGCAGTCGAATTATCCCGTGTTGAATCAATTAGACGCTTATCACATCTTTCAAGGCCTGAACCGTGCTTTTGGTGTACAAAGTAATCTCTTTAAACAGAACATTCATCAAGCGCTTAAAAAACATGATTTAGAGGCCCTAACGATCTGGTTGGACACTTATGAAAGTACCTTAGAAGAAACACAAGCAGTAGAAAAACTGACTAGTTTTCGAACTTATCTTTTAAGAAATTGGGATCGGATTTTTGATTGGCGAGAAAAAGTAGAACAAGTACCGAAGGATGCCAGAGGTTTAGGCGCAATGGAATCGAATCAACGCCATATTTCTTATCGGATGAAAAAACGTGGAATGCATTGGAGCGAAGTCGGTTGTGAAGCCATGGTGAAAGTGAAACAAGGGATCTTAAATCAAACGTTACGTAAAGCATATCTTCACCAGCAAACTAGAAGTACAAGACAACAACGTAAGGTGAAACAAACCGTTCGTGTATCGTCTTTAATGCATCAAAAGACGCGTCAGTCAGTTGGGGCAAAGAAAGGAACGATTCCGTTGTATGCCCCTCATTCTTCAGCAATGGGGCAGTTAATTAAAAGTTTTCGATAATTCCTGTCTGTTTGGGGAAGGGTCCATTTTTTTGGAACGTTCTCCAAACAGATGGGCCAGCAAACGGCAAAGCCGTGCGGTAGCAGATAGGTGTACAAAAGTAGAACGCCAAACTAGCCTAGTAATAGGACGACCGAGAAAAACTTGACACAAACTCTCCTTTTAACCTCTTTGTGTAATGTATCATAAAATGGTATTCTAAAAGAAAATGAAACTATAGGTAGGTCTATAATATGATAACTAACTTAAACCTTTCGAATCGTATTTCACAAAATTTTACCTTTTTAACAAAAAAAGACAAACACATTGCAACCTATATTTTAGAAAATCAAAAAGATGCTGATTCATGGAATATTAAAGATTTAGCGCATCTAACAAACACATCTAATGCTACTATCACACGTTTTTGCCATAAATTGAATTACCATAGTTTTTCAGAATTTAAGACTCTTATTAGTCAAGAATTACATCAAACTCCAGAACCTGCTCAGCTAACAGAAAAAATAACGGATTATTACAACCAGTTGATTTATTCTTCTTCACAATTAATCAATCCTTTACAAATTGCTGAGTTAATACAAGCTATTCAAAAAGCTTCCAAAATAGTCGTTTTTGGTTTAGGCAGTTCGGGTCTAAGCGCCATGGAATTAGGCAACCGTCTTACAAGAATGGGATTGGTTATTGATGCTGTCAAAGATCCGCATATGATGATTATGAGCGCGACATTATTAAATGAAGGTGATTTATTAATTGCTATCTCAAACTCTGGTGAGACAGATGCCATTGTTCAGGCTTGCGAGACTGCAAAAAAAGAAAATGCAACAATTTTTGCTATCACAAATCGGAATCACACTAGCTTAACTGAGATTGCAACCGCTGTTTTATTCGCTTCAGACAATAGAACGATTGTAGATGAGCGCTTTATCAATAGTCAACTACCTATTTACTTTATTTTAGATATGTTGTGCTATGTTTTACTTGAAAATGAATCCTACTTGGCCAACCGTAAAAAGACTTTACTTGCTTTAGAACTTCACTAAATAAAAAGAGAGTTAGACAAATTGTCTAGCTCTCTTTTTATTTAATGGTTTACCTTCTCCACGTTCTACTAGAAAAAAGAATAATAATTGGGAATATTTCCAGTCTGCCAGCAATCATAACGAAAGACAATAAAATTTTTGACCAATCAGATAGTCCTGAATAGCCTCCCATTGGCCCGACTACACCTAAACCAGGGCCAATGTTGTTAAATGTTGCTACAATTGAACTAAATGCAGATTCAAAGTCGTTAAAATCTAACGAGATAATTAAAACTAAAGCTATAAAAATGACAATATAAACCAATAAGTAATTTACTACACTTCGAAGAGCATCTTGTTCAATAGTCTTTTTTTCATATTTGATGACTACGATACGATTTGGTTGGCTCATTCTTTTAAACTCAGCACTGGCCGATTTTATTAGTAATGCTATTCTTGAAATTTTCAAACCTCCAGCTGTAGATCCCGCCATACCACCAAAAAACATCAACGACAATAAAATCATCCTTGAAAAAAGTGGCCATTCTCCAAAGTTGACGGTCGAAAAACCTGTTGTCGTAATAATCGAAGATACTGAAAAGAAGACATCTCTTACCATAATACCAATTGATTCATACGTAGTATAAATATTTAAACAAATGAAAAGAATGGCAGACCCAATGATAGCAAAATACCAACGTAATTCTTCACTGCTAAACGCTTCTTTTATACGCCCAATTAAAATAAAATAATACAAATTGAAGTTAATTCCGAATAAAATCATACCAACACTTAAAACAACATCGATATAGGTGCTATCATAGGCTAGTATACTACCATTTCGAACTCCGAAACCACCAGTACCCGCTGTCCCGAAGGCATGCAACAACGCGTCAAAAAAACTCATCCCTCCGAAAAGCAATAAAACAACCATCACTGCAGCCATTGAAAGATAAATCATATATAAAATTCTAGCCGAAGCAGATAACTTTGCTACAACCTTACCGAAGACTGGACCAGGTACTTCTGCTTTCATGATATGGACGGATTCTGATCCCGTTTGTGGCATAACAGCTAGCGCAAAGACCAATACCCCCATACCTCCAACTAAATGTGTAAAGCTTCGCCAAAATAACATAGAATGGGCTAATGCTTCAACATCGGTTAAGATACTTGAACCTGTTGTTGTAAACCCACTACTTGTCTCAAAAAAAGCATCGACAAAAGAAGGAATATCGCCACTTATAACAAAAGGCAAAGAACCAAAAAACGATAGGATGATCCATGATAGTGAAACAATAATAAATCCTTCTTTAGCATACATCTGACGCTTATCAACTTCACCTCTACACAATAAATAGCTAATCAGTACTAAAACGGCCATAACAATTAGAAAACTAAATTGATACACTCTATCTTCTTTATAAATGAAGCTAACAATCAGAGGAGCAATCATTAAAACTGCTTCGATTCTTAAAATTCTTCCAATTATAAATTTCACAACTGACTTATTCATTTTTTTTGACCTTATTTGGCTCTCTTATATCATCAATATCATTAAAGTAGCTGTTTGAGCTTACGACAACAACATAATCTTTTGGTTTAATAACGTCTTTTCCATCAGGGAAAATAACTTTCTTTTTTCTAATGATATAAGCAATTAAGAGGTTATTTTTAGTATTTAACTGACTTAATGGGATATTGATAATTTTACTGCTTTCTTTAACTTTAAACTGAAGGACTTCTACTTGATCATACGCTAGACGATATAAAGCCTCAACATCTGAACCTTCAGACTCTTCTAGTGAGCGGACAAAACGGATGATTGAATTAGCAATAATTTGTTTTGGTGTAATTACCGATTGCAAGCCAACACTGCCAAGTATTTTCATTAGCGAAATGCGGTTAATTTTTGTAATGATTTTTTTCACATCTTTTTTTGCAGCATACATCGAGTTGATAACATTTTCTTCGTCTACGCCTGTTAAACTAATAACAGCATCGTACATTTCCATGCGCTCTTCATCTAATAACGTTTGGTCTGTTCCATCTCCATTAATAACAACTACCTCTGGAAAATGACTACTTAATTCAATAGCTTTTTCCTCATTGTGCTCAATAACTTTGATGTTTAGTTTCAGTGGAGCTAATAGAGATAGTAGATAATAAGTAATTCTTCCTCCACCGATTATCATCACGGATCTGATTTTTTCTTTATAAGAACCTGCTGCTTTATAAAATTTATTTAATTGTTTTTGACCACCGGTCACATAAATACGGTCTCCTTTTTGTAAAATACTCTCACCAAAAGGAATAAAGGCTTCTTCACCTCTAAGAACAATCATAACCATAATATCTTTATGCTGGTTTTTGAATTCCACTAAATTAATATTAGCTAATTTACTTTTTTCATTGATTTCTAATTCCACCATATTTACTCGTCCATAAACAAATGATTCTACGCTCAATGCCGAAGGAAATTTGATTAAGTTAGCCATATGTTTAGCAGCTTCTAGTTCAGGATTAATCAGCATAGTGATGCCTAAGCTTTCGCGAACAAAATCTATATGAGATGAATATTCTCTATTCCTTGCTCTTAAAATAGTGTTTTTAGCGCCTAATTTCTTTGCTATAATAGAAGCAATCATGTTGATTTCATCCATTTCGGTTACTGCAATAAATACATCACATTCAGGGACATTCGCCTCTATTTGAACATCATAGTTTGCACCATTGCCAACAATTCCAATGATTTCAGTTTTATTAACTATTCTTTCTAAAATCCTACTATTTTTCTCAATCAGAATGACGTCGTTTCCTTCTGTAGAGAGTGCGACACAAAGAAATTCGCCAACTTTCCCTCCACCTACAATAACAATTTTCATCGTGTGTTATACCCTCCAAGTTGTTTTATATTTTCTTACTTATTTTTATCTTAATTCTTATTGTTTAGTCAGCGCACTCTATTTTCTAATCGCATTTTCTTTAAAGAGCATTCAAGCGTTATCGTATCATTCTATAGCTAAACATTCTAGTCTTAAAGTCAATAAATTGTAAACTAAATTTTACCACAAAAAAGACTGTTTTAGAAAGTTTCTTTTAGTTGCTTTCATTTTAAATTAATCATAAAATAGAAAGCTTTTTTTCTACCTTTCGACTACTCTATTTATTTGTGAGAAGTATCTGATTTTCATTTTAATAAATGCTATTCTTTCTTTACAGCCAAAAGGAAAAGTCTTTTAAACTGATTAACAAAAAAGGCAAAAACAGATTATAAACTCCTGTTTTTGTCTTTTTATTAATTAGTTATCTTATCGATAAATGCCTTTGTGATTAATTGAGGTCTTGTAATTGCACTACCAACGACCATTGAGTAAACGCCTAATTCTTGACAACGTTTGGCTTTTTCAGGCGTATCTACATGTCCTTCGGCAATAACGGGAATCGTCACTGTCTTCAAAATCACTTTTAATCTTGCAAAATCATCATCTGCGATGTTGTGTCCTTCAGACTCTTTTGTGTACCCCATTAAGGTTGTTGACACACAATCAAATCCTAATCTTTCTGCTTCTACTGCTTCTTTCAATGTTGAAATATCCGCCATTAATAATATGTGTGGATAAGTTGAACGGATGGTTTGGACGAAATCAGCTAATTTCTCACCATGATGACGTTTGCGACACGTTGCATCTAATGCAATCATTTCACAATTTGATTCTGCTAGCTCATGAATTTCTTTCATCGTAGCTGTAATATAAATATCTGAATCTTCGTAATCACGTTTTACAATACCCACTACTGGCAGAGTTATATTTTTCTTGATTTCAATAATATCTTCTTTTGAGTTCGCTCTAATTCCACTGGCTCCACCTTCTTCTACCGCTACAGCCATCCGTCCCATAATATACGAACTGTGTAATGGCTCATCTTCTAAAGCTTGACAAGATACAATCAATTTTGATTTTACTTTCCCTAACATATTCACCATGCTACTCATCTCCTAAAATTTCTGTTACTTCATTTTTAATGACCGTAACTTGGGGGCCGCAAATAATTTGTATCCCATTTCCTCTGATTAAAACACCTTTACTGCCTGTCTCTTTTAGCGCTTCTTTGTTTACTTTTTTGCCATCTTTTACCGTTATGCGTAGTCGTGTTGCACAATTGTCTACGTTCACGATATTTTCTTCTCCACCTAATGCATGGATAATATTTAGTGCGCGACCTTCATAATTTTCCTTATTCTCTGCTACTTCTAATTCATCTGTACGTCCTGGTGTTTTAAAGTTAAATTTTAAGATAAGAAATTTAAATACGAAGTAATATAGGAAGAACCAGAAAATTCCAATTAAAATAACTGTAATCCAGTTTGTTTTAGCATTCCCTTGTAAGACTCCAAAAAGGATAAAGTCTATAAATCCACCTGAAAAGGTTTGACCAATAGTAATTTCAAAGATATGCGCTAGCATGAAGGCTAGTCCATCAAAAAATGCATGAACAACGTATAATGCTGGTGCAATAAATAGGAATGAAAATTCTAGTGGCTCAGTAATTCCCGTTAAGAAAGAAGTTAAAGCAGCTGATAACATTAGTCCGCCGACTACTTTTTTATTTTCAGGTTTAGCTGTTTGGTAAATAGCGAATGCAGCACCTACTAAACCAAACATCATCGTGATAAAGCGACCAGACATAAAGCGTGATGTTCCTTCAAAGAATTGAGTCGTTGCGGGATCTGCTAACTGTGCAAAGAAAATATTTTGCGTTCCTTGAACTAAGTTGCCTCCAACTTCTAACGTTCCACCCAATGCTGTTTGCCAGAATGGTAAATAGAAAATATGATGTAATCCAAAAGGTCCTAATAAACGTAAAATAAAACCGTAGAAAAATGTTCCAATGTACCCTGTTGCATTAACGATATCTCCAATACTGAAGATAACGTTTTGGAAAAGAGGCCAAACAAAGTACATAATGCTTCCTAAAATAATTGCACCGAATGATGTGATAATTGGTACAAAACGTGATCCACCAAAGAAACCAAGGTATTGAGGCAATTCAATTTTATAAAAACGATTGTGCAAATATGAAGCCATTATTCCAACTAAAATACCACCAAAAACTCCTGATTCTAGCGTTTGAATACCCAATGTAACTCCTTGTCCTACAGCAGCTAAATTTTCTGTTACTAAGCTACCATTCAGACCTAAAATAGCATTTGTCGTTGCGTGCATCACTAAAAAACCAATTAAAGCAGCTAAAGCGGCAGTTCCTTTGTCGTAACGTGCCAATCCGATAGCTACACCAACCGCGAATATAACGGATAAGTTAGCAAAAACGATACTACCTGCACTACTCATGATTGTAAATAGTGCTTGCAACCAACTAACATCTAATACCGGATAAGCAAGAACGGTATTAGGATTTGATAACGCTCCTCCAATACCAAGCAATAAACCTGCTGCTGGGAGAATTGCAATCGGTAACATAAAAGATTTCCCAAATTGTTGTGCTTTCTCAAAAAAAGTTTTCATTTATTCTACTCCTTTATAGTCTGTATTTATTTTCTATCGCTTATTCTACTTCATGTAAATATTTTCGTCAATATTTTTATAAAGAAAATATTTTCTTTAAGATTTATTTTATAATTTTAACTATTAAAATTATAAATTCTATCGTAAATTCTATTCTACTTTTTTAGAATATTATTTATTAATAAAAAAAGTTTGTTCCATTTATTTCGTAGTTAACCGAAATAAATGGAACAAACTTTAAAAAAAAGAGTACTAAGCGTAAATTAAAATACTAAAATAAACAAACGCCGTTCCTGTCATAACAAATAGATGCCATAAAACATGCATATACTTCACTGAACGCATACTATAAAAGGCTGCTCCAATTGTGAATGCTAAACCGCCTGCCAATAACAGCCCAAAACCATTCATTCCAAGCCCGGTATAAAGCTCTTTGATTGCAACTATGCACAACCAGCCCATACCGATATACAATAAGGTTGAGACATTTTTAAAACTTTCTATCCAGATACTTTTATAGATAACACCTAAGAGAGCGATAGTCCAAACAACATAAAATAAAGCCCAGCCCTTTACTCCACCAATCGTTATAAGACATAACGGTGTATAACTTCCTGCAATGAGAATATAGATACTGCTATGATCAAAAATTTTAAATACTTTTCTGGCTTTTGTAAAAATTAAACTATGATAAAGTGTTGAACTCAAATAGAGTAAAATTAAAGATGAACCAAATATACAATAAGAGACCAATTCAAGAGTAGAGCCTGACTTAATTCCTTTTAAAATTAAAATAATGAGTCCGGCAATGCTTAAACCAACTCCTATACCATGAGTTACTGCATTTAATACTTCATTTGTAATTAAGTACTTTTTAGAGAAATTCGGGATTTTTTTCATGTTTATCCTCCACCTTTTCAAATTTAAACTGATTATCTTTACTCACTCTATCATAGATTACAAAACCATTCAACATAGTTTTAATAACTATGTCTTTTAGATTTAACATTATCTCTAAATATATAAAATGATTATTGTTTATTCAAATGATATAAGTTTACATCATCTTATAAAAAATGCTTATTGCTATGTCAATGATAAATGAAAATGTCCCGTTTTTATATAATAATGAGTTTGGATTATCAACCCTTTTTACTCGCTTTCGCAGATTAACGACCGCGCTTCGCTTGCTAAAGTTGTTCAGGATAATTCCTTCAAAAACCATGAAGCAACCATCCTAAACAACTGCTATAAAAAAGCTATACAAAATTGGTTCGCTACTTTATTTGAGTAAAGCACCTTTTTTTATAGCTTCTTTTTGTTTTTTATTTCTAAGATAACGATCATAGGATGGTTTTTTCCAAGGATGAGATAAGGCCGGTATTACTAATTGAGTCTTTCTCGCTCTTACGGGTTCATCTAATTCTTTCGATACTTCTTCATGTAATAAAATTTCTTGTAAGGAAAACACCGAATTATCAACGCTAGCGTATAACTCATTTCCCTTTGTATGGATAATCATGACGCTTGTTTTTGGAGTAAGTAAAACCTGCTGGTTTTGATCATGCAAGCGATAAAGCTTATTTTGATACTTCACGCCATGACCTTTTTGGATAATTCGTTGCGAAAATCGAGCGAGTATATGATCCAAAATGACTGTTTTTGGTAGCTTTTCAAAAGCACTTTTGCTATCCTTGAGCTGTAAAGCAAATTTGGCATTATATGTAGGAATGTAATGCTTCAAAAATAGATTTGCTTCATCGATTGATTGGATAGAACATAAGGCCATTTCTTGAAGGAGACGATCTTGGAGTGTATTCCAAAGCCGTTCTATTTTTCCTTTTGCTTGAGGGATACTAGTTGTACGTAAGTTTATTCCTAAAGTATGGCAGGCATATCCAAATTGTGTAAAAGTATCCTTTTCTTCAGAAGGGTGCTTTTCTTGTTTATAGATAAAAACCGTACGGTTATCTGTTAAAATTTCGTAAGGAATACCGTAGTTGGTCAAAAATTGCTCCGTCACTTCATAATAAGCGTCTAGCGTCTCCTCCTTATCAAAACGGGCTCCTACTATAATCCCAGTTGCGTCATCGATTGCAGCGTGTAAATGAGCATATGACCCGTTTTTAAACCAATCATGAGAGGAAGCGTCCATTTGAAGCTGTTCGCCAAAGTATTTCTTGCGAGAACGACTTGGATGAGCCTTCAATGTATCTACATAATCTAATTCATTTAATACCTGACATTCTTTTTTTGTTAGTACTTGTTTATGTTGTTCCTTTTCTTGCAATTCCTTATGTTTTTTTCTTTTTGTTTGTCGAAAAGCACGTGGGGATAAGAGATTTTTTTCATACAATAAGTTTCGTACCGTTGTGTATGAGACTTGGATATTTTCTACTTCAACTAATTTCTCAGTAAAGTGTGTAAGATTGAACGCTTCATATTTCTTGTTGTAAAGCGTAATAATTTTTTTCTTAGTTTCAGGTGTTAAACCAGTAGAAGGTTTCCGATTCTGTTTCCCATGTCTAAAGCCGCTTTTACCTTCTGTCTGATAAACCCGAATTAATCGATTGATTTGTCTACGAGATAGAGCTAACTCGACTTCTGCACGAGCTTTGGAAATTTGTCCATTGTTTATTTTTTTTATGGTCTTATATTTTTGTCCTTCAAACATCTTTAGGTGAACTCCCATCAAATCACTCCAATCCTTCTAGATTAGAGTAACGTAGTTACGGGACATTTTCATTTGTTAACTATTAAGACATTATCATTTGTTAATGACAATCATCTTATAAAAAATGCTTATTGCTATTGCTTTTCTCACTCTTTCCTTTTATACTTGGAGTAATTTAATGTATCACAATTCAATTCTCAAAATCTTTCACCGTTCCACTTACCTAGTTAACTTTACTTTGACTTAAGAGGAGGACAAAAAATGATTATACTATATACAACCCCGAGTTGTGCTTCATGCCGTAAGGCACGTACCTGGTTGAAAGAGAATAATATCGAGTACTTAGAAAAAAATATATTTAAAGATCAATTAACTGAATACGATCTTAAAGTTATCCTGAGCCTAACAGAAAACGGAACAGAAGAAATTATTTCATTTCGTTCTCAGATCTTTCATGATTTAAATATAGATATGGAAGACATCTCTCTAAAAGAATTAATTCATGTCATTTTAGAAAATCCTAGTTTGATTCGGCGCCCTATTCTAATTGATGATAAGAGATTACAAATTGGATTTAACGAAGAAGACATTCGCCGTTTCTTGCCGCGTGATATTCGGAAATTAGAATTAAAAAAACTACAAGAAAAAATACTAATGAATTATTAAAAAAATATAAACCAATAATGATTTTCAAAATTATAGACTATAAAAGTTGAACTTTAAAAACTTTTGTAGTCTTTTTTTATTCTCTGTTATAAAAACAGCAAACATAGATACAGTTTTCTACTGCATTCATGCTTGCTATTTTAGTATTACTTTAAGCAGTTCTTATTTCTACCTTGGTAAGTTACTATTACTAGCTAGGTAGATGGTTTAAAAAGTTTTTAGCAGCGAATCCTTCTACTTCCGTTTTTGAAAAAATTTCTTCTAAAACTGTTACTAAATTTTGAACTTGTCCAATATGTGTTAAGTTTTCTATATGTGAACTAATTCCATCAAAATCTGAACCAAATCCTATATTTTTCATTGCGCCTAGTTCTACTAACGCTTCAACATGTTTCACTAAATCGTTTATATTAGTGGTCTTTTGATTTTCTTCTCCGATAGTAAAAGGTGGATTAAAAACAATATGAATTGGTGCATTGCGTTCAATCATCGCTTTAATTTGATCATTATTTAAATTTCTGACGTGTCCACACAAGTCTAAGACATTTGAGTGCGTAGCAATTGGGTATTTCGCTACTTTCATAACATCCCAAAAACTTGCTATGCTTAAATGAGAGACATCTGTAAATACTTTTCTACTGTTTAGTTTCGCTACGATATCAAACCCGAAAGCCGTTAACCCTCCACCTCTTGGCTCTTGGATTCCGTCTGCTGCTAAGTTAGCTGGATTCCACGTCAAGCCAACAGATAAAACACCTAAATCTAGTAAATGGTCCAATTTAGTTAAATCATTTCCTATCGCTTCCACACCTTCTAATGTTAAGAAAGAACCTATCTCGCCATCTTTTAAGTTTTTTATGTCATCCCACTTCTTGATTTGTTTTATCTCAGGATTTTTACCTAAAATATCTTGCTGGTAGTAGGTTATTTGTTCTAAAGCTGCAGCATATTTTTCTTCTACTAAGATATCTGGTTCAATAAAAATAGCAAAAGCCTGAATTTTAACCTGACCTTCTTTTAAGCGAGCTAGATTAACACTTAATTCATCCGAGCCTTTAAAATCTAGCTTACCATTTGATTGTTGCAACTTTAATAATGTATCGCAATGTAAATCAATAACATCCATACTTATTCTCCTTCTTTCTATCTTTATGAGATTTAGCCTTATTCATGTTATTTATCATACGGTATTACCAGTCAATGTGCAAAAAGAGTGTCTTTTAAACGATTCAATAACTGATTTAAATTTTTCATAAGTTCAGACCATTATATTTTAAAAAAAGTTAAAAAAAAAGTACTGACAGAAGTCAGTACTTTTCTTCGATAATATTCACTTTCATGAATAGGTCCCATGAATTCCACAAAACAGAGGGGTCCAAACACCTGCATCTTGCAGTTGTACTAAAAGTACGGTGTGCCTTATCTAAATTCTAACCACTTGTCGCCGCAGCGAAATGACCGAAGTCACTTGGTTAGAGTCAACTCATCGCATGTAAGTAACAATACCATATAATTATTTTAAGCACAAGTATTTTTTAATTCTTTTCAATAAATTCATCGTTCTCAACTTGCTCTATCCACCATTTAGCTAGTAATGCATGGCCTGCTAAAGTAGGATGAACCCCATCTTCTGTCACAGAATCATTTCCCCATTTTATTCCGAAAGCTTTAATTTTTTCAGCTAATTCAATATAGTCTGCCTGATATTCTTTTGCTAATTTACGGATAACTTGTATTCGAGGTTTTAATTCATGTTTCCAAGATTCTTGTTCGCTAGAATCTTTTAAAACAAATGGTTCAATTAAAACAATCCTAGATTTTGTTTTCTGCTTAGCTGTTTCCAATAATATTCGGTAAAACAATTCAAACTTGTCTACACTTTCTTAAATACTTAGTTTTTCTTTGTCCATATTATGCCAAACATCATTTATGCCAACGAGGATAGAAATAATATCCGGTTGTAATTCAAGGCAATCTTCTTTCCAACGATTTGTTAAATCTGTTACTTTATCGCCACTAATCCCACGGTTAAGAAACGTTAATTCAAGTTCCGGATAACGTTCCAATAAATATGAGGCCGTTAATAAAGGATAGCCTTTACCTAAGTCTTTTAAATCTTCACGAATGCGTCCTACATCTGCAATGCTGTCTCCAATAAAAAGAATCGTATCATTTTTATTTAACTTCATTTTTTTACCTTCTTTACTTTTTTAATTTATTTTTTGTAAATAATTATAGACTGTTCCAAATTAAATTTGCGTCATTTTCGAATGTACATGTTTTGATAATAGGCTTAAAGGAAGATATGGTAGCTACCTTCATAATTCCATCAAATTCTTCTAATTTTTCAATTAAGCTGAACTTATTAGACATCACCACATGCTAAATAAGTGGAGAAAATTTAAACTTCCTCTTTTACCGTCAAGTCCCCTTGTTCCACTAATTAAAAAATTTCTTCTCCAGAAATACTTGCTGGTTTTTTATTTTTTCTTAATGCACAACGTACTGCCATTTTGACGGCTGTTCCTAAATCACTAAATACTTGTTTATCAGTTACTGGCATGAATCCAAACTCTCCGCCAAATAAATGTTGGCCCTGTTTGATTTCACTATTCACAATAACACATCCCTCGATGCTTGTTCTGATGACTGCGAATAAAGTATTTTCAAGGTCTTTAGCAGCACCTTTTCCAAATCTCAAGCTAAGGCAACACTATTTGCATCATTTTTGAAAGCTACTAAGTAATTAAACTCTTTTTCTAATTCATTGTAAATAAGAAATCGTTGTATATAAGGTACTACACTTGCTTCATCTATCTAACGTCCTACCTGATTGACCGCTCCAAGAGAACTAAACGCAATGCCTTATTTCTCATATTGTATTTTTATATTTTTAAATGCCTGCTTCATTTCTATCCATGTAGCCGGTATTTCCAGGTTTCCTTTGCGGATCAACTTCTCCTCTTTCTAGATGCCATGTTTAATTGACATTTCACTTATATCAAATGCTAAATTTGACATTGAATCCTTCCTTATGTTTAAGAATAGGCTATTTTTTACCAGGCTAAAATAAGTTGAGTCTCTTTATTTTTCCCTAGTCTGAGTCCTTTATACGTTAAAATAGCAAATAGGTCTTTTTTGCCTTATACTGGTAATAGGCGTTTTATTCAAACGTGGTAGTCAAATTATTAGAGGAGGCTTCACAAAAATGGAAGAAGAAACTGTTTTAAATTTTCTAAAACGACACGGTTTAGAATCGAAACAGGGGCAATCTATTTTAGCTGAAAAAGTACCATCTAAAGAAAATTGGCTTGTTTCTATTTTCAAAAAAAATAAACAAAAGTCCTATTGTATCAATTTTTCAAAGAATGAATTGGTTTTAATTCCTTTAGATCAAAAAACAAATTCCTTAAAAGAAGGTATTTATAATCAAGTACCATTAAGTGAAATTAAAAATCTTTATTTCGAAAAACCAGCCGCTGATAATAAACTAATTGTCGAATATCAAAATGACTCTAAACTAGCAGAACATTACTTTATTCCGCAAGAAAATGCTGCATCACCTTGGCACAGCAGAAATATGATGCACCTTATGGAGGAAATTGGGACCAAAAAAAAATAGATTGAAAAAAACGAGTGGGGGGAAATTTATCCCTTACTCGTTTTCTTTTATCTTTATCAATTGTAACCTTACTTATTTTGAATAACTTCAATCTTGTAACCGTCTGGATCTGAAATAAAGAAGTAATTTGCTGCTCCATCACTTAGTTCTTTCAAATCCGTTACTTCGTTGCCTGTTGCTTTGTATTCTTGATGTGTTGCTTTTAAATCGTCTACTCCGATAGCAATATGACCATAGCCATTTCCTAATTCGTAAGGTTCTGCTTGATCATAATTGTACGTTAATTCTAGCTCATAGCCGCCTTTTTTAATAGCTAAATAAACAAGTGTAAATTTCGAATCTGGATAATCTGCACGTCTAACTTGGTAAAAACCAAGTATATTGGTATAAAAATCCATTGATTTTTCTAAATCTTTTACTCTCACACACGTATGCAACATCGTTTTCGCCATTTTAAAAACTCCTTTTCTACTTTTTATTTATTCGTCATATACAACTCGATTGGTAAACCATCTGGATCTTTTAAGAACGTATATAAGCCTCCAGTAAACTCATCTAGACGAATCCTTTCTGTTGCAATGCCGTTTTGGTTTAATTCAGCTACTGTTTTATTAAGATCATCTACAGAAAAACAGAGGTGCCTTAATCCACGAGCTTCCGGGGTCGTCGGGCGTTCCGGTGGATTTGGAAAGGAAAATAATTCTATTTCGCTCTCTCCAATTTTCAAATCTAACTTATACGAATCTCGTTCTTTTCTATAATTTTCTCGAATGATTTCTAAATTTAGTATGTCTGTATAAAAATACTTAGACTTTTCATAATCTGATGCGATAATAGCCACATGGTGAATGCGATTCAGCTTCATTTTTTTATCCTCCAACGAAAGAAGACGAAACGATTTTCGCCCTCAACTCTAAGTTTTTAATTAAGACCGCAAGATTTTTTCAATTTCAGCTAATTCTGTTAATGTAAAATTAAGATTATCTAACGCTTTAACATTGTCTTCGATTTGACTAACTTTACTTGCTCCGATTAGGACACTTGTTACTTTTCCATCTCTTAAAATCCATGAAACAGCCATCTCAGCTAATGTTTGCCCGCGACGTTTTGCAATAGTATTCAAAGCCCTAGATTGATCTATTTTAGCATGAACTTTTTCTTCATCTAGAAAAATACTGCTTGAACGTCCTGCTCTAGAATCTTCTGGAATGCCACCAAGGTAGCGGTCTGTTAACATACCTTGAGCTAATGGACTAAAAGCGATAGAACCTAGTTTGTTTTCTTGTAAAACATCTTGTAAGCCATCCTCTATCCAACGATTATACATACTGTATGATGGTTGGTGGATAATAAACGGAGTTTTAAGATCTTTAAATATTTTTGTAATTTCTGTTGTTTGTTCAGCAGAATAATTAGAAATACCGATATACAAAGCTTTACCTTGACGAACCATTAAATCTAAAGCTTGAGCTGTCTCTTCAAAAGGAGTATCTGGATCTGGACGGTGAGAATAAAAAATATCTACATAGTCTAGCCCCATACGATTTAAACTTTGGTCAATACTAGCTGTCAAATTCTTTTTAGAACCGAATTCACCATAAGGTCCTGGCCACATATAGTAACCTGCTTTACTAGATATGATTAATTCATCACGGTAAGGAAGTAAATCTTTTTTTAGTATGTGACCAAAATTTTCTTCCGCACTGCCTGCAGGAGGACCATAATTATTTGCTAAGTCAAAATGAGTAATACCTAAATCAAAAGCACGGTGAACCATTTTACGACTATTTTCAAATAAATCGACATCACCGAAATTATGCCACAGTCCTAGTGATAAAGCTGGTAATTTTAATCCGCTATTTCCCACACGATTGTAAATCATTTTTTCATAACGATCTTCTGCTGCTTGATACATTGAATCACTCCGCTTCTTTCAATTATTTACTATACTTTTTTATTATATCGTTTCCATATATAGATAACAACCGATGTGATTAGCTTATTCAGTCTGAGTAAATATTTAGATAAAAAGACATCCACTGAATGAACTAAAATTATAGTCCACTAATGTAAATGTCTTTTTATTTTATTAACTTAGTAACGCAATAGCCAATGCTACAACAATTCCAAATATAAATTTATTTATTGAATCTACGCTAACGTCAATTTTTTCATAAAGTAAATCTTTGTATAAGACTTTTTTTACATTTGCTTGTTCCTCTGTTTTTGATAAATCAACATTTTCTATTTCTTCCAAAATGAGACTCTCCAATCTGGACTACTATTTTTATTTTTTAACAATGTATTTACGGACATCAATAGAAATAGCTAAAATGATAATTAGTCCTTTGATGATGTACTGAAGATAAAGACTTACGCCGACAAATATCAAACCTTAGTTGACAAACTAATTATTCCCTAGAATAAACTTGATAAGGGAGAAGGATTGAAATTCCTGTATCATCGCATTCATAGTCTGTGCCTTCAATATAATCTTTGCCCTGAGTAGCGTTTAACTCTAATGCACAAATAGCTTCTGCCATTCCTACTGCAACTTGTTTAACGGTACCTGACATATAGTTTTTAGCAATTAAATCTACTGCTTCATCTGTAGCATCTACGCCAAATACGGTAATATGTTTGTCACCGCCCTTGTTGTAACCAACAGATTGCAATGCAGAGGTTACACCAGATGCCATTGAATCATTATTCACTAAAACAACTTCGACGTTATCGCTTCCACGAGATAACCAAGCTGTATTCGCTTTATCTGCATCCCAGTTTGCTACTTGTTGTCCAATTTCATTTACTTCAATACCTACATCTTTAATCGTTGATACCGCAGCTGAAGCTAACAATTTTTTAAATTTACTCATTTTCCGAACCTCCAACTAATTTATTCCCCTTACATGTAAACGTTAACTTTTTAAGCAGTAAAGAATTATTTGATATGATACTGTTTTTGTTCAAAATGATACGATGTTTATTTTTCACAAAAAAAAAGTAGATTTCTCTACTTTTTTACACATTTCATACAATTTATCTTAGTGAATCTTTTTTTTACTTAACTGATAAATCCCCATAAAGCATAAAACCATTAAGGCTAATCCAATCAGGGCAAAGGGTAATCCATTTGCTGTAGTTAAATCATTTAACGCATCGGTATTGTACATAATGGCAAAAGGCGAAGCTAATACTAAACCTAAAATACCACTGTACGTTAACGAACTATAATGCTTAAATAAATACTCAATGACTTTACTAATTAAAAAGATTCCAATTAAAACACCAACACCAAAAACACTTAAGATAATAAAATTAGGTAAAAGAGATACCATATCTCCGGCTCGTAAAGCATCAATAAAACTCGTAATCGTATTGATAATAGAATAATAGTACCCTAAAATCATTAAAACTAATGAACCACTCATACCCGGAACAATCATTGTTGCCGAAGCGATAATACCAATAAAGAAGAGTTTTATCATACTAACTGGTGTAATTGCAATAGCTTCAAAAGAAGACTCAACTCCTTGAAACATAGGTAAAACAGCTACTAATGCAAACATAATAATAAAAACAACTAAGTGACTAATGGTTAGCTTTTCGTTCTTCATTTTTAATCCTGCTTTAAAAGAGACCCATAAAACGGGAACTCCACCTAATATTAACCCAACAAAAGCTAATGCTGTTGGAAGTGTGTACTGACTTAATAAAAATTCAATGGTGTACGTGAACGCAACGATTCCAAATGCAGCACCAATCAAGATAGGCAACAGTGTTTTTAAACTAGCCTTCCAATTCTTAAATAACTGACTAATTGAAAAGATCATACGATCATAAATTCCAAGCGAAACCGCCATCGTTCCTCCACTTACTCCGGGTATAATATTTGAAATCCCAATGACCATTCCTTTAAGTATATCTATTAAATAATTCATATTCATCCTCATTTACTATATAATTTGCTACTTTAACATAATAACAGAAGTAAGCTATCAAGTGAAATTAAAAAAGAATTAAGAATTTCTATTTTTAGTCTTTTTTTTTATTAGGGATAATAGGGAGAAAATGGAAATAAAAATTTCTGTTTATTTGGCTAGTACATATTTTTTTGTAATCCATTCGACTTCAGTAAAAATGGGTTCAGCTATTTTTTATTGTTTGCCCGATCAAGAGCTACTTACTTGTCTAATAGATTTAAACATATGGCTTCACTTCTTTACTGCTGATAAATTAAATTAATAACTCTTTTTCTTTGAATGTTTCACAGACTTTAATTGGCGATTCTCCAAAATATTTTTTAAGGCAATAAGAAAAATAATGCTGATCGGTATAAACAGAATCTACTGCTGCTTCAAGTACTTTGCAATCTGTCGTCAACAAATACTCTTTAACCTTTTCCATTCGGATTTTTATTAGTGCATTTGTAAAAGAAAATGGGATTTCTTTTACAATACTATCTTTGTATAAATCAATCGTTTCTTTTGTATATGATAGCATCAAAACAATATTAGCTGTGAAATTAAACACTTCGCTATTTTAGTACTTATTAAAGATTCGACGGATAACATTTGCTAGCGAGAACTTCATCATCTCCAAGTTATGATTGTCCAACTGACTCTTTCTAAAACTTAGTTTATCAATATTGACATTTAATATTACTTGTCGATTTCCTTTTAGATTTAATCGATAGGTCTCAACTAATTTTTTTATTTCTTCTCCAGGAATGTCTTTATAGTTATACGTAATCAATGAAACTAAAAAGGACATTTTAATTCCTTAAAATTTTTCTAAGTAATTTGTTTCTATTCTATCCAAATCATTCACTTCTCTTTTTTTCATCCAACGCTTCATGAACCTTTTCAAGCATACATTCTAAATCGCTTATCGAAATAGGTTTCAATAAATATTCAATAATATTTAATTTTATTCTACTTATTGCATAGTCAAAATCATTATGACCACTTAGAAAAATAATTTTAACAGATAGATGTTTTTCTCTTATCCGTCTAGATAATTCAATCTCATCCATGACTGGCATCCATATATCTGCGATAAGAATATCTGGCCCATATTTTTCCATTACTTCTAGGGCCTCTTCGCCATTACCAGCTTCTTCCAGTATAAAAAAGCCTTTCTTTTCCCACTGCACTAATTCAATAATGGATTGTCTTATGTATTGTTCATCATCTACTAAAAGAATAGAATACACTTTGTCATCGCCCGTTTTCAACTTATTAATTTTCTTTAAGTATTCGCTTACATTTATTGGGTAACAACCTTTTTTTATTTTGTAGTTCCTTAATCTTCTTAGGTTTTTTAAGTATTTGGCAATAAAAATAGAACTCACTAATTGTATCATCAGTTGAGCTCTGCCACTTTACCTTTTTATATTATGCGGCCGAGAAGACTCGAACTTCCACCGGGGATACCCCGACCAGCCCCTCAAGCTGGCGCGTCTGCCATTCCGCCACGACCGCATTATTTTCGTTACCTGGTTGGATAGATAGCTATTAAAAAAACAGCTTGTTTCTTATACTAATCACTATACAATTACATGAGTGAATTTGCAATAGGTAAAATGAGTCATAAAAAACTTAAAATACGTCTCATAACTATTTATTGACATTAAAAAAGTAGCAGTCACTTGACTAAAACAAAATCTTAGCATGATTCTTTGGGTTTATTAATAGGAATACAATTTAGCTATAATATAGTAGAATTATCCTCTAAATTTCAATCGTTTTACTTTTTTCTAAATACTTTATCTAATAAAAATAAACGCCACATAAAAAATGTGTGGCGTTTATTTTTACTTATGTGCTACTTGAACATGAGAAGTTGAAGCACTCACTCGAATAGCTTGATTTATCTCAGGATAATTTTTAAGTCTAATATTCTTTATCATTACTTCACTTGCTCTGTATTGAATTGAAATAGCTCTATTTCTAGAATCTATTGGTAAATTTGATTGTGCTTTAGCAAAAAAATGATTGATTGCTACTTTTTGATAAGCTGATATGACGAGAGCTCTTTTTGTAGAGTTAGCATAGAGGCTTATTTCTTGAGGAAAGTAAGAAGCAAGAAACGTTCCGCGTATTCCAAAAGCTGAAAAACTTGCTTCATCAGTTGAAAGATGGTGTCCAATATGTCTAAAATTATAGGAACGATTATCACAATAAGAAAAATGACCAATAATTTGGGTATCTGTAGCTGCCGAACTTGTTTTATGAGCTTTTATTTCTATACCCCCAAAACAGTAGGCACTTAAATTATTAACTAGTGTTACATGTTGAGAGCCATCATCTATTTCTATCCCATTAGAATTAGAAAAGCCTTTTTTATGTGCGCGTCCACTTGGATGGTGTAGAAAACAATTAGAAATTAAAATATCATCGCTATGATGTGTTGTAATACCATCGTCGCCAAATCCAAAAGACTCTACTTGATCTACCCAAACATACTGGCTTCCAAGACGCGAACGCTTGCCATCTCCTAAATAACTGTAAAAAGCTGAGGTGACATCAACACCATGTAGACCCGGGTTTTTTACTGTCACGTTTCGAACTAAAGCAAAACGAACATGAGCTAATGTGAGTCCACTTGAACTAGTCCCACCTGATGCTGTTCTTTGGCTACCTGAAATTCGCTTATGGTTCCAATCTAATGTTAAGCCTTCAATTCGAATGTGGCTATTCCCTTTTAAATAATGACGATTTGTCAGTAGCTTTGCTCTTTTAGGTGCAGAACCAGAAAGGATCAAGTGCGTTTGTTCTGTCCCGCTCCCAATCAACTCTATATAAGAGGGCAATTTAATGCCATCTACACAATATTTTCCTGGTGGAATAACGACACAGCGAAATCCTGATGAAACAGCTTTTTCAAAAGCTTGCGTACAATCTGTGATGCCGTCGCCAACCGCACCGTAGTCTATGACAGACACCACCCTAGTTCGGTTACTTAAACGAACCATTGCTTGATCTAGTTGACCTTTCCATTCAGGGGAAACGTCCCATTCGTTCGCAAGGCTCACTGCACGAGAGGTTGTAAAATCTGTTTTTCTTTTAGTTAAAAAAGAATCTATTAACCAATCTTTTTTAATTTCTTCTGGTTCAACTAATCCACTTAATAAGGTAAATTGTTTGTCTGTTTCATTAATCGCTTCCTGTTTAGCTGCTTTTTTATTGTAGTCTGGAAAAGTTTTTGTTAATAGTTCTTGAATAGCTGTACTTTGATACATTCTATCACCTCATATTCTGATAGGTTAAAAAAATTATTAGTCTACTATCTAAAGTTATTGCTGCAAATCCTGTAAAATTAATTTGCCTTTGCATTTTCCGCAAACAAATTTTTTTGTATTAAAACGACGTTGTCTACGAATAATTATTTGACAGCTTTTACATTGATAGAGCCATATTTTTTTTTCATCGCTAGTTATTTTTACTGATTGAACAAATCGACTCCCACCTGTTTGTTTCAGCAATACCTTAAAATCGTTGTCTTTATGTTGATAACCTTTTCCAGCAAGATGCAAATGGTAATGACATAGTTCATGTTTAATAACCTTTATAAATTCTAGCATGCCAAATGCTTCTAAAATTTTCAGATTAAAGTCTAAATTATGTGATTTCAGATGATACCGTCCACCCGTTGTGCGTAAACGACTATTAAAAGTAGCAACGTGTTCAAATGGTTGTTTAAAATAAACTATGGATATTTCTTCTACCAATTTTTGTAATTCAACTTGTTTCAAACTTATTTCTCCATTCCTCTTTCATAGGACTAGCATCTCCTTAGACTAGACATATTTGCTACCTTCTCTGATACTTCATTTTGAAAGTTTCCCTTTGTGTGTTTCAATAAACGCTCTTACCCATTTTGGATTTTCTTTACTTTAGTCTCTTAGTACCCAGCCAATTGCTTTATTAATAAAAAAATTCATCTTAACCAAAGTTATGAATGATCGTTTCTTCTAAAAGCTCTTTATTCATCTTTTCTTTTCTGAGAAGTTGATGATCAATTGTAACTCTCCTTAATCAGATGTTTTCGTCAAAGCTCTATAGAATCATTGCTTTGTTTAACTCCGGATAATTATAGCCAGACAACCTACCACTCTATGAAGTCCATCTACTGTATCCCACCATGATTTGTTTACTATTAATACATTAATTTTCTCACTATCTGCTAAACTAGAAAGTCTTTTATCGTGTTTAAATAATCTGTAGCAACATACTAAGCTTCTCTGTATGATTTTCCCCAGCACTCACCAAAAAATTACCAATCAATAAGCCTTATTTTTTTAGTCTCTTTAAAGTAAGGATGCTCACTTTTTTTCTTATAGTTACCCGGATACCTAAAAATAAAATTTAATTTCTCATGTATTTAGATATTTTTTTGCTTTTTCACTATCTGTATTTTTTCTGAATCTTGAAATAGATGATCTAAGTTCAAGAAATCTCCTCACAGGTAAAAGTAGTAGCAAGTAATAACTAAACAAAAAAACAAGAAAAGTCATCTCTTAGTGACTTCTTATCTTGTTTTTCTATTTTGGATTAATCTTTCTTTTTAGGGGCCAACATCGTCAATGAAATTCGGCCTTTATTAACATTGATATCTTCTACCCAAACGGTAACAACGTCTCCAACAGCTACTACATTTGTTGGATGTTGGACGTAACCTTTACTTAGTTTCGAAATATGCACTAATCCATCTTGTTTTACTCCGATGTCTACAAATGCACCAAAATCAACTACATTACGAACCGTTCCTTCTAATTCCATTCCTTCTTGTAAGTCTTCCATGCTTAATACATCTGTTCTCAATAAAGGCGCTGACATTTCATCACGTAAGTCGCGACCTGGTGTAAATAAAGCTTCTAGCATATCTTTTACGGTTTCTTTACCTAGCGCTGTTGCTTCGACTAATTTAGCTATATCTAGTAACTCTAAAGATTTTTTAGCTTTCATGCTGCCTACATCTTCTAAAGCTATTCCCGCTAAATCAAGAATTTCTTTTGCTTGTTTATAAGTCTCTGGGTGAATACCCGTATTGTCTAACACGTTTTCACCATCAACGATTCGCATAAATCCAACAGATTGCTCATACGCTTTGGGTCCTAAACGTGGAACTTTTTTCAACTGAGCACGGCTTTCAAAGCGTCCATTTTCTTCACGGTAAGTAATCACGTTGTTTGCTGTTGTTTTGTTCAATCCTGCAACATGCTTCAATAATTGTGCACTAGCAGTATTTACGTTAACACCTACTTGGTTAACAGCTGTTTCTACAACAAAATCTAATCGTTCTTCTAAATGTTTTTGTGAAACGTCGTGCTGGTATTGACCAACACCAACTGACTTTGGATCTATTTTAACTAATTCAGCTAATGGGTCTTGCAAACGGCGCGCAATACTCACAGCACTTCTTTGTTCTACTTGTAAATCAGGGAACTCTTCACGAGCAATCGGACTAGCTGAATAAACAGACGCTCCTGCCTCATTAACAATCATATAAAATACTTGGCGTTCGATTTCTTTTAGGTTATCAGATACAAACGTTTCTGATTCGCGACTAGCTGTACCATTTCCGATAGCAACCATTTCTACTTCGTACTTTTCAATTAACTGTTTAAATTTAACTGCAGCATTCGCGCGTGCTTCATTGCCAGCTGGTTTATGGGGGTAAATAACATCAATATCCATCACTTTACCTGTCGGATCAATAACGGCTAGTTTACAACCTGTCCGATAAGCTGGATCAAGTCCTAAAACAACTTTTCCTTTTAACGGTGGTTGCAATAATAAATTTCGTAAATTTTCACCGAAAATATTAATGGCTTGCTCATCTGCTTTTATAGTTAATTCAGAGCGAATTTCCCGTTCAATTGAGGGACCAATGAAGCGTTTATAGCTGTCTTCAATCGCTTCTTTGATATAAGCCGTTGCTGTTGAGTCCTCTTCTTTTATCAACTCTTTAACTAGATAATTAAAGACAGTAGTTTCATTTACAACCAATGCTGTTTTTAAGATATCTTCTTTTTCTCCACGATTAATCGCTAGTATACGGTGAGAGACTAGTTTAACAACTGGCTCTTTGTAATCATAATACATTTCAAAGACACCTTTTTCATCTTTTTCTTGTTTTTTTACATTAGTCGTTAGCATCCCATTTTTAAGCGTGTATTCTCTTATCCAAATACGATAGCGTGGTTCATCGCTGATTGTTTCTGCAATAATTTCATGCGCTCCTGCTAAAGCAGATTCAGCTGACTCCACATTTTTTTCATCATCAATATAATTGCTTGCTTCTTCCAGGACAGCTACAGATGGAAAAGTAAGCATCCAATCAGCTAATGGCTCTAAGCCACTCTCTTTAGCTATCGTCGCTTTCGTTCTTCGTTTTTGCTTAAAAGGACGGTATAAGTCTTCCACTAGTTGCATTTTCTCAGCTAGCTCAATGCTTTTTTTCAGCTCGGGTGTTAGCTTACCTTGTTCTTCAATTGTGCGGATAACATCTTTTTTACGCTTTTCTAATGTTTGAAGGTAATTGTAACGTTCCTCTATTTCACGAATTTGAACTTCATCTAGAGTTCCAGTCATTTCTTTACGGTAACGAGCTATAAAAGGCACTGTGTTGCCTTCTGATAATAAATTTAAAACGGTTGTTAGTTGTTTAGTTGAGTAGCTTTTCAGTTCCTTTTTCAATAAATCTAGCACTAAAACTTCTGTTGTATCTGTCATTTATTTCTTCCTTTCTTATTTCCATTCATCTTCCTTATTTTAGCATAATCTTCTACTTTTAACTAAAGTTGTTATAATTCTTTTTCAAAAATATAAAAAATGAAAAAGCAACTACAAAAAATAGTCGCTTTTATTTGTTAATTAGTTCCTAGTGTTTCCAGGTAATTGGAACGTTATCATCGCGTTTAATAACTCTGATTTTGCACTTTTAGTCGGCCAATGTTTTTTGCCACCTAAACAAGCACAAATAAATTGTACTTGATTTACGAAAACTGTTTTCCGAAAGTGAACATGTCCCATAATGCTGTATGCAATATTAGGGTAGTTTTCATAAAGCCTCTCATACGTTGAACTTCCTAAAAAGGCATTAAAATAATCATAAATTTTATGCGGCAAAGTCACAACGAATTTAGGATGTGTCACTACATGAGTCATCAAAATAACTTTCCGATCTCCTATTTTAGCTAAATCTTCTTCTATTTTTTCTAACATCCATTGAGTAACCGCTTGATCAGACACTCCCCAATCACAAAACTTCTTATCCTGCCAAGTTCCTGCACGTAAAGACATTTTTTGAAATTCAGCCGTACTGTATTGATTTGTATCTGCAAATCCATAATCATACCAGCCTGAATTACCGACTACTGCCCATTCATCATTAATGATGTAAGGTTTTTCTAAGATGCTTTCTGGTTGTTCTTTGAAAAATTGATAGATTTTTTTCGTATCCTTTTCACCGTTTATTCTAGACCAATAATCATGATTTCCTGGTACAAATAATATTTTTATCTTACTTAATGCTGTTAGTTCATCCAGAAAAGCTTGCGATTCATGGTAATCACTGCTGATATCTCCAGCAATTAAAAAAAGATCGATTTTTTGTTTTTTTATCTGTTTGCTTAACAGAATTGCATAGGTTTCATTTTCTGGTAAGTGTTTACCATTTGTATCAATATGCAAATCTGATAATACACCTATTTTCATTTTAACCCTCGTTTCTTTACTAGTAGTCTATCTACCCTAACTTTTTATCCACTATAAAGCAAGAGAGAGAGTGTGGAACAACTGCTCCATTCTCTCTCTTTTTTATAATCAACTAGAATTAAATTCTGGCTCTTTTTTTAAATTCAAATTATCCTCGAGGCTTTTGCGGCCTCTTGCGGTATTTTTCATTTTCCTCTCAGAGCTGAACAGAGTGCTTCGCATCTTATTTGATTAGTTGTTTTGATTTTAGGAAGTCTTGAGCTACTTTTTGTGGAGTTTGGCTATTTACGTTAACTTCATAGTTCATTTTACGCATTTCATCGTCTGTTACTTGCCCACTTAGTGTGTTTAATACACCTTCTAATTCAGGGTGTTTCTCTAATGTTTTCTCAAGCATTAAAGGTGCGCCTTGGTAAGGTGGGAATAACCCTTTATCATCTTTTAGGACAACTAATTCGTATTCTTCTAATTCACTGTCTGTTGAATAAGCATCTAACAAATTAATGTCACCTGTCTCAATAGCTTGATAGCGCAGTTTAGGTTCCATTGTTTTTAAATCATCAAATGTAACACCATATAAATCTTGAATACCTAGGTAACCATCTTGACGGTCAGCAAACTCAAGTGTGAAACCAACTTTAACTTTATCTGAAACATCTTGTAAATCAGACATACTTTCTAGATTGTATTGTTTGGCTATCTCAGAAGTTACAGCTAATGTATACGTATTATTAAATGCCATTGGTTCAAGCAATGCCATTTCGTATTGTTCTGATAAGCCAGTACGAGCTTGTTCATATACTTCTTTTTCACTTGTTGAGACAGCTTGTTCATTCAAGAAAGTAGCCAGTACTGTTCCTGTGAATTCTGGATAAATATCAATATCCCCTGATTCTAAAGCATTAAAGACAAAAGTTGTTTTACCCATATTTGGCTTCAATTCTACTGTCAAATCGGTTTGATCTTCAATCAGTTCTTTATATATATTCATAATAATTTCAGGTTCTGAGCCTAATTTACCGGCAATTGTAATTTCTTTATCTTGTCCTGTAAACAATGGAATAAGTAGAATCCCCGCTACTACTACCGTTACAGCACCAAGTACGATAACAGTCTTTTTAAACGATGTTTTTTCAAAGTAACTAAGGAGATAATCAAAACCAACTGCTAATAAAGCTGCAGGTACTGCACCTAATAAGATTAGATAATTATTGCCCCGGTCAATGCCTAATAAAATCAAACTTCCGAGTCCTCCAGCTCCAATTAAAGCCGCAATCGTTGCTGTACCAATAATCAATACCATCGCATTTCGAATCCCTGCCATTATAACAGGCATAGCAATAGGCATTTCTACTTTTATTAATTTTCTAAAGCGGTCCATTCCCATTGCATCTGCTGCTTCTACTAAAGAAGGGTCAACCTCCGTTAATCCGGTATAGGTATTTCTTAGTATTGGCAGTAAAGCGTAAATAACTAACGCAATAACGGCAGGTAATTTCCCAATTCCGACTAGTGGTATCATTAAACCTAATAAAGCTAATGAAGGAATCGTTTGAAAGATAGCTGTTACTTGAATAATTGGATTAGCTATCTTTTTGTGGTGCGTTAAAAATATAGCTAGTGGAATAGCTAGAGCAACTGCAATTAATAAAGAAATAAATGAGAGCTGAATGTGCTCTATTAAAGCCGTCCATAATAGTCCTTTACGATCTTGAAACGTATTTATTAGTTCATTCATCCGACTTCACCTCTATTTTCAATAGTTGCTGCTAAATATGACATTAATTGTTGATTTGAAATTTTTCCAATAAGCTGACTATTTGCATCTTTAATAAATACCGTATCCCCTTTTGACATACTAACGATTAGCTGATCTAAGGTATCATCTGTCGATAATATTGTTTCGCTTTTTTCTTGGCTATCTATTGATGTTACATAACCACCTTCAATGAGGTCTTGAATCGTTTGAGTTTTATCCACTTCAATATTACCTGACTTTAAAAAATTCCTAACAAAATCATTTTTAGGATGACTCACTATTTCCTCTGGAGTTCCTAATTGAACGATTTCTCCTTTATCAATCAAGGCGATACGGTTTCCCAGCGATATCGCTTCTTGCATATCATGGGTGACAAAAACAATTGTTTTCCCCCATTTTTTGTGCATCTCTACAACATCTTTTTGCAAATTATTACGACTAATTGGGTCCAACGCACCAAAAGGTTCATCCATTAAGATAATATCAGGATCTGCTGCAAAAGCTCTTAAAACACCAATTCGCTGCTGTTCCCCACCTGATAGTTCAGATGTTTTTCTATTACGGTAACTTTTTGCATCTAGTCCAACACTCTCAAGTAATTCCGTCACTCGATCGTGCATCTTATCTTTAGACCATTTTTTCATTTCAGGAACAGTAGTAATATTTTCTTCCACAGTCATGTTAGGAAATAAAGCAATTTGTTGCAATACATAGCCCATATTCCAACGCAACTCTTGGATATTATACTCACTGATTGGTTTATCTCTTACATAAATATAGCCAGAATTTAATGAGATTAATCGATTAATCATCTTTAGTAGTGTTGTTTTCCCACATCCACTAGGACCAATCAATACAAAAAACTCGCCATCTTTGATTTCTAAATTTAAGTTGGAAATAACAGGAGTTCCTGGTATATATTCTTTTGATACGTCTTTAAATTTTATCATCTTCATTCTCCTAATTCTTATTTTCTCTTTCTGTTAACTCTTTGCATCCCAAACATATCCTTGATTTACGAGCTTATAGTGCTTAAGTATAGTCATTTCATCAAAAAAAACGCCAAGTAAAGAACCACCATAAACAGCTCCGAAATCGATATCAATCTTATTATCTTCTATCCATAAGTCTGATGTTTGATTATCCCCATATAAAGAAGAAGTAATGGTATGGCCAAAGACAATTGTTTTACCAGTTTTATTTTTCGTCGAACGAAACGGTTCTCGAATCCAAACAAAATCTCTTGGCGAAGTTTGCTTCCAATCTTTTTTAGTTAAGTCAACACCAGCATATACAAAAATAAAATTGCCCATTCATAATAAATCGGCAGATTGTTTAACCTTTGTTTTAAAGCATGGGTAACGACTGACGATTAGTATCGCCATTTCCGTTGGGGAATATTCGTCTGCTAATCCTCCACGGAGGAACGTTTCAAGGATTTTCAATCCACCATTCCTAGCATATAAATCAACATTCTTTTCTGGTTGTTCTAGAAAATTCAAGAGCGTTTCTTCATGTTTTCCCTTTATCCAAATCGCTTCTTTTTCTTTTACTAATTCATCAGCTAAAATAAAACAGGCTTTTGGATTTTCTCCTCTATCTCCAATATCTCCTATTAACAGTAATTGTTGCGTAGCTTTATTCCAGTGGGTCAACATTTCTTTAAATAAACTAATTTGACCATGGATATCTCCTATTGCAAATAATTCTATCTTCATAAAAGGCCTCTTTTATTCCCCTGTTTCATACTATTATTACTAAGAAACATATTTTCTTAGATGATTCTTTAACTATACACATTTTATTGAAAAAAATTGAATGATATGCTCATGTAATCTTTATTCTTATTTTATTTAATCTTAAGAGCACTTAGTAGACAGACATCCCTTAAAAAAGTAAAATTAACGGATGACAGTATGTCATACCTATTTTATCTTGTTACTGTTTTTCTAAAAAGAAAGGATGAATGATTTTATGACTACAAAAAAAATACTGAGCGTTAGTATCTTAGTGGCTATCATTGCTTTTATTGGCTACAGCATCTTTACATCTTCAACAAGCAATGAGGCTATTTCCGTTCGAACAGCCACGATAAGCAAAGAAACGATTGTCGAAACACTTTCTACTACAGGAATAATAAAGCCTAACCAAACACAAGAAATTATTGGACAAGGGCTTGTTTCAGAAGTAGACGTCGTAGTAGGTGATCTAGTTGAAGAAGATGACCGTTTGGTCCTCTATCAAGATGGTTCAGAAAAAAGAGCTGAATTTAAAGGGACCATTACAGCAGTTAATCTTTCTCCCGAAGAGGTTGATTTAAGCATGCAAACTGGTGAATCGGCTATTGTATTAGCCGATTTAACTAACTTACTTGTTGCGATTCAATTAACAAAATCAGATGCACCTCGTGTTAAAAAAGAACAAGTGGTGACGTTAACTAGTGGTTCAAAGACTTACCAAGGGAAAGTGACACAACTTGATCCAACTGCTAAAGTAATGAGCGGCCAATTTGGCAACACAGCGGCTTTATCTGCAACGATTGCTTTCGATGAAGCATCAATAGGTCTTTTTGCAGGCTTTGATATTGATACTGAAATTGTTACCGAAACAGCAAAAGATGTTCTTTCTTTACCAATTGAATCTTTACTTTATAATGCAGAAAACAAACCTTACGTTTACCTTGTTGAAGACGGCATAGCTAAGGCTCAATTAATTGAAGTAGGTACTCAGTCTGATACGGCTGTTGAAGTAAAAGGCGGATTAGAGGTTGACCAGACTATTATCTTATCACCTGATGAAAAAGTAAAAGATGGAATAGCTGTTTCGAAAAAATAGAAAGATGGTGATAGCATGATTGAATTAAAAAATATTGTTAAAACCTATCGAACGGGTGATGAGTCTCTAGTAGCATTAGACGATGTCACGTTGTCTATCACGGATGGTGAATTTACTGCTATTATGGGTCCTAGTGGTTCAGGTAAATCAACTCTTATGAATATTTTAGGTTTATTAGACCAATTTGATTCAGGTACGTACTTTCTAAATGGTGTAGATGTTAGCAAACTTAGCGACAATGAAGGAGCACATGTTCGCAATAAAGAAGTTGGTTTTGTTTTTCAATCTTTCAATTTAATGCCACGCATGACTCTTTTAGAAAATGTTGAATTGCCAATGATTTATGCCGGTATTCCTGCTAAAGAACGAAAAAAAAGAGCTCTAAAAGCTTTGGAACGAGTTGGATTAGCTAACCGCGTCAAACATAAGCCTAATGAAATTTCGGGCGGACAAAAGCAACGTGTCGCTATTGCTCGTGCCATCGTTAATAATCCTTCTGTTTTAATGGCCGATGAACCAACTGGGAATTTAGATTCTAAAACAGCAATTGGTATTTTACGAATCTTTCAAGAGTTAAATGTAGAAGGAACAACTATCGTGATGGTTACCCATGAACCTGAAGTAGCTATTTATACTAAGCGTATTCTCTCATTTTTTGACGGCGCTCTCAAGGAAGACCACTCGCAGATACCAGAAATAATATAGGAAGAAGCTGATTTTTTGAGTATTAAAGAAAATTTCAAAATGGCTATCGATAGTATTCTAGCTAACAAAATGCGTTCTTTTTTGACCATGTTAGGTATTATCATTGGAATTGCAGCTGTCATCGCTATTCTTGCTATTGGTAATGGCGCAACGTCAAAAATTACAGGTACATTTGACGATCTTGGAGCTTCGACTATCTCTGTTTCTTTAAGCGAAGATGCGTCTAGAAGTGATGCGTTTACAGATGAAGATATTCAAGCATTAAAATTATCCATTCCAGCTATTACACATATTTCTCCTGATAAAACCATTCAAGCTTTTGTCGAGTCTGAATTTGATAAGCGATCTTCTTTAGTCTTGAGCGGAACACCAGATATGCAATACACCAATCAAGCTATGGAAAGCACTCTTGTCTATGGCCGTTATTTTAATGAAACAGATTATCAAGATGGTAAGAATGTTGTCGTAGTAAGTGAAGATACGGCTAAAGCTTTATTTAATAATCGAATCAATATTGTCGGTGAAAAACTAGTTCTTTCAGGAAATACAGGGAATAGTATTCGTTTGCGAGTCATCGGAGTTGTTAAGGGGACTTTTGATAATTTGCAAGGCGCCTTTGATATTACTCAGATTCCTGTTTATCTTGCTATCCCTTTGACAACAATGAGTAATTTAAATCCTGATGTAACGACAATAGAAAGCTTAACGGTTCAAGTAACCGATAAAAATTCAATTGAATCTGTATCTAAACAAATGGTCCGGTTATTAGAAACAAGGCACAATACACTAGGTAAAGATTACTGTACAGCTACGAATTTCTTACAAGCTTTAGACCAAGTAAATTCTGTATTGAGTTTGTTTGTTAATTTTATTGCTGCTGTTGCTGCTATTGCCTTATTAGTAGGTGGCATTGGGGTAATGAATATTATGTTGGTTTCTGTTACGGAACGCACACGTGAAATTGGCACACGTAAAGCACTCGGTGCAACAACGGGGACAATTTTAATGCAATTTTTAATGGAGGCTGTTGTTTTAAGTTTAATTGGAGGCATTATCGGTCTCGTATTGGGTATTCTCTTAGCCTTTGGTGTAGGTAGTGCATTAGATATTGTACCAAGCATTACCTTTACTGCTGTAGCGGCCGTATTGCTCTTTTCAACTGCAGTCGGGATATTCTTTGGTATCTATCCAGCTAGAAAAGCCGCTAAACTCGATCCAATTGAAGCACTCAGATACGAATAAGTTAAAAAAAACATCCCTCTCATATGAGAAGGATGTTTTTTTATTATTAGATATCTGATTTGATGATTGCTTCATCATCATTAAATACTGATTCATCAAAGCGTTTTACTCGTTTTGATGAAATGATACCAGCTAAGATGCTATCATTAACATTCAATAATGTCCGTGCCATATCAATTACAGGCTCAACAGAAATAACTAATCCAACAATCGCTACTGGAAGGTCTAATGCTCCTAAAACAATTAAAGCTGCAAAAGTTGCTCCGCCACCAACACCGGCAACACCAAATGAGCTGATTGTTACAACCGCTACAATAGTAAAAATGTAGGCTGGACTAAAGACATCAATTCCAACTGTAGGGGCTACAATAGCCGCTAACATTGCAGGATAAACACCCGCACAACCATTTTGCCCAATCGACATACCAAATGTCCCCGCGAAGTTAGCTGAAGCAGCATCTACTCCTAAAGCTTTGGTTTGCGTTTCTATATTCAATGGCAATGTTCCTGCACTTGAACGAGAGGTAAATGCAAAGCTCAAAACTGTCAAGGTTTTCTTTAGGTATTGTATAGGACTAACTTTGTAACCTAATAAAATAAGCATGTGGATTAAGAACACCGTAATTATTGCGGCATAGGAGGCTAGAACAAATTTGCCTAGATTCACTAATGCATTAAAATCACTTGTTGATAGAGCTTTTATCATTAAAGCAAAAACTCCATAAGGTGTTAATCTTAAAACTAACGTAACGATACGCATCACGATAGCATATAAACTTTTAATTATTCTTTCAAAGAAAGCTCCGTCTTCCGGATTCTTTCGAATGATTCCTAGATACGCTACTCCTACAAAAGCAGAAAAAATAACTACCGCAATTGTACTTGTTGAGCGAGAATTAGATAAATCTGCAAAAACATTAGATGGAATAAAGTTCACTATTTGCTCTGGTAACGATAAATCTACAACCATTTCTTTTCGTTCATCTAACGCTGCAATTTGAGTTGTTTCAGCAGCTCCTTGAACAAATTCTGCACCATCCAAATTGAAAAGCATCACACTTCCAATTCCAACCAATGCCGAAATAGCTGTCGTTGCTAACAAGGCCGTCAAGACCGTCGCACTAATTTTCCCTAGATCTTTTGTTCCTTCAACTTTAGTAAATGCTCCAACAATTGAAACAAAAATTAATGGCATAATTAACATTTGTAACAGACGCACATACCCTGTTCCAACGACATTAATCCATTGAATTGCCCCTGTTGTTACTTCCCCAGTTGCTCCGAAAATTAATTGCAAAATTGCACCGTAAACGATACCTGAACCTAACGCAATAAAAACGCGTGTTGAAAATTTAATATGTTTCTTTTGTAAGCGCCAAAAAGCATAAATGACCGCCACAAATAAAAGTAGTGCAATGATGATATAAAGATTTGTCATGATGATCCTCCCTTTGTTTTGCCTCCCATGACTTGGAAAGCCAGTGTATCATAAGATTAAAGGTCTCAGACAATCGTTTTTCCCGAACGAACGCCCTAAATGTGAGGAATAATGATCCAAATTTAGTGATTCCTTATTCTACTTTATTTTAGTAAGAAGTTCAACAATTAAGCTCAGGCTTTTAAAATAAAAAAAGTTTTATTGAGCTTACTTAACCTCAATAAAACTTTTTTTATTATCTAGTTGATTATCGTTTATCCTCTTTTATCAAAAGTACGGATACCTAATTTGATAAGTTCTACTATCGGAATAATAGAAAATGACGCACTTAAAACAATTACCCATTGGATTGTATCTAAGTGGCTTACTCTAAACGCATCATTCAAGCCAGGGATTAAAACAACAACCGCTAACAATGCTCCTGAAACCAATATAGATAAGTTAAACATTTTGTTTTTAAAGAAACCTACTGTAAAGAGAGATTTTTTAACGGATTTTACATTAAAGGCATGGAATAGTTGCAACATTCCTAGTGTGATAAATGCCATTGTTAAAGCATCATTATGAATCAATTCAGCATTTCCCGCATGTATAGGATAATACGTCGCCCACCAGTAAACAAATAGCGTAATGCCACCCTCAATAACCCCTTGATAAATGATACTACCTAGGACACCATTGGAAAAGAATGTCGCTTCTTTTCCACGAGGTTTTTGTTCCATGCTGTCTGCTTCCGCAGGCTCCAATCCCAAAGCAATAGCTGGGAATGTATCTGTTACCAAGTTAATCCATAAAATATGCACAGGTGCTAAAATACTCCACCCAAGAAGAGTGGCAATAAATAAAGTTAACACTTCACCTAAATTTGCAGATAATAGAAACTGAATAGACTTTTGAATATTTGAGAAGACTTTTCTCCCTTCTTCTACTGCAACGACAATAGTTGAGAAGTTGTCATCTGCTAAAACCATATCACTGGCACCTTTTGATACTTCAGTGCCGGTAATTCCCATTCCAATACCAATATCTGCTGTTTTTAAAGCTGGTGCATCGTTTACACCGTCCCCTGTCATCGCGACAATTTTTCCAGCTTTTTGCCAAGCTTTAACAATCCGTACTTTATGTTGGGGAGAAACACGAGCATAAACAGAATAATCTTTTACTCTAGTTGAAAATTCTTCATCGCTAATCTGATCTAATTCAGCGCCTGTAATGACTCCTCCAACTTGTGTTGCTTCTAAAATACCTAATCGTTTAGCAATCGCTTCTGCAGTATCACGGTGATCGCCAGTAATCATAATCGAACGAATTCCTGCTCTTCGTGCAACGGACACAGCACCCTTTGCCTCTTCTCTTTCAGGATCAATCATTCCTATTAAACCTGAGAAAACTAACTCTTGTTCTACATTTTCTGAACTCATGTCAGTAGGTATACTTTCTACCTGCTTATAAGCTGTAGCTAAAACACGCAATGCCTGAATAGCTAATTCGTGATTAGTCTCTAAAATTATTTTCTTACTTGCTTCATCTAATCTTTCGACTTTATCATTTTGAATATACCGTGTACATCTCTTTAATAATTCATCAGGTGCTCCTTTGACAGAAACTAAAAATTTTCCGTCTGCTTGTTTTTGGACAGTAGACATTAGCTTTCGTTCTGAATCAAATGGAATTTCAGCGACTCGAGGTTCCTTAGCTAAGACTTCAGAAACATTGATTTCTTTATCTAGAGCAAACTGAATCAAGGCTGTTTCGGTCGGATCACCAATTAATGTTCCATCCCCTGATATCTGAGTATCATTTGCATACATCATCGAATACAAGATTGGTGAATCAATTTCTAATGAGTCAGTACTATCTTGAAGTTGGCCATTAGCGTATATTTTTTCAACCGTCATCTGGTTCATCGTGAGCGTTCCCGTTTTATCAGAACAAATGATATCTGTACTGCCTAATGTTTCAACTGCTGGCAATCTACGAACGAGAGCCTTTCTTTTAGCCATTTTTTGTGTTCCTAGTGCTAAAATGATTGTCACAATAGCAGGTAAGCCTTCAGGAATAGCAGCTACAGCTAATGAAATAGACGTTAACAGCATATCAAGCCAACCGCGGCCGTTTAATAATCCAACAATAAATATGATAATGGCAATAACCAAAATAGCAACTGTTAAATATTTACCTAAACGATTCAAATTATTTTGAAGGGGTGTCACGGTTTCGTCTGTTGAAGCAAGTATCTTAGCGATTCCGCCTACTTCTGTGTTCATTCCCGTTCCTACAACCACACCTTCACCACGACCGTATGTAACATTGCTATTCATATAAGCCATGTTCGTCCGATCTCCAATGCCTGCTTTTTCGTCTTCAAGAACGGTTAACTCTTTATTCACTGGAACCGATTCTCCAGTCAAACCAGACTCTTCAATTTGCAAAGAAGCCACTTCTATTAAGCGTAAATCTGCTGGTACAATGTTGCCTGCTTCTAATAAAACGACATCGCCAACAACGAGTTGGTCGCTTTTCAATGAAACAATTGTGCCGTCACGTTTCACACGTGCTTCTGGCGAGGACATTTCCTTTAAAGCGTTAATGGCTTCTTCGGCTTTCGCTTCTTGAAAGACGCCTAAAACAGCGTTTAAAACAACAACAACGAGAATAATAATGGAGTCAGTTATGTCTCCAAAAATACCCGATATAACAGCTGCAGCCAATAAGACAATAATCATAAAATCTTTAAATTGCTCAAAGAATTTGACGAGTAGACTTTTAGTTTTCCCCTCATTTAACTGGTTGGGTCCGTATTCTGCCATTCTTTTTTCTGCTTGCGCTGAAGTTAATCCTTTTTCAGAGGATTGTGCTTGATCAAAAACAGCTTCTTTTTCTAACGTAAAGAAAGTCTTGTTCTTTTGGTTGTTCTTGTCCACAGTCTCATCTCCATTTCTTAGATAGCTAATTCTTTTATTCCTTATTACATTAATTATATCCCTCTCTAATTAGCAAAGCAAAGATTTGTACAAAGCCAATAAGCTATTTTTTAAAAGCCTTTATTTATCAGTAATTCCCCTCTTTTTTATGGTTGATACCGGTAGATGAGTAAATCTATTTTCCCATTTTTCATCAAATGAATTCCTTCAGCATTTAACTTTTCTTTTTGAGTAAATCTTCCTTCTTCATCTTTTAATCCGATCTCACCCTTAGCATTTATAACTCGATGCCAAGGAAGATTCTCCTTTTTACTCATCGAATGCAAGAGTCGAACAACTTGTCTTGCTCCTCTTTTATTTCCAGCTATTTCAGCAACTTGCCCGTAAGTCATCACTTTTCCAGCTGGAATCTTTTTCATTACTGCTATGGCTTTTTCAGTAAATGGTGTCATATTTTTATTCCTTTCTTTTAAAAAAATCTACTTATTTCTTTTAGTGTAACAGTTCTTAATAAAAATAACGGCACTTTATTTTTATCTTCTAATGACTATATAATCTTTATAAAAAGAAACAGAAAATAGTCTCCTATCTTCCATAATGAAAGACAAGAGACTAAGTTTAAGGCCTTGTTAGATAAATGCTAGTACTATAAAGTTTAAGATGAATAGACCGGTTGAAATCCATAAGACTGGATGAATTTCATTGGCTTTCTTTTTAGCCACTTTAACAATGACATAAAAGATAAAACCAGCAGCAATTCCGTAAGAAATACTATATGCTAATCCCATAAAGACCGAGGTGAAAAATGCGGGGATTGCTTCTTCTAAATCATTCCATTGTATTTCAAGCAATGAAGACATCATCATAATGCCAACAATAACCAATGATGCTGCCGTTGCTTGTGGAGGCACGATAGCAATAACCGATGAAAACAAACTAGATAATAAGAATAAAATAGCGACTACTACACTAGTTAAACCCGTTCGACCACCCGCTCCAATTCCAGCAGCACTCTCGACAAATGTCGTTGTGTTTGATGTACCAAAGATCGCTCCGACTGACGTTGCAATCGCATCTGCAAACAATGCTTTATCCATTTTAGATTTGACGCCTGATCCGCTCTCTAAAGCTAACTCGTCCTCAGTAGTAAAAATACCTGTTTTGCGACCCGTTCCAATAAATGTTCCGATTGTATCAAAAATATCTGATAAACTAAAAGCAAAGATAGTCATCAAAACCAAAGGCAAACGAGAGGCATCTGAGAATAATGAAATCATCCCATTCGCACCAAACGCTGCACCAAATGTAATTTGTAATTCTGAAATAGCATTTCCTAAAGAATTATCTGGATTAGAAATAGCAGATAAATCAACAATACCCATTGGAATGCCAATCAGGGTCGTAGCAATAATACCCATTAAAATAGCACCGCGAACATTTAATACTACAAGAATCACTGTAATGATTAAACCAATTAAGGCTAGTAATGTTCCTTTATCCGTAAAATTAACTAAACCAGGAATAATGCCACCATCAGTTACTACGCTAGCAATACCGCCTGTATACGTTGCTTCTGTCGCGTTAAAAGCAGCGTTATTAATTGATTGAATATTTGGACTTTCTGAAGTGAACTGTAAAAAGCCTGCATTTTTAATACCGATGTAAGCAACAAAAATTCCAATTCCTCCACCAATCGCATTTTGAATGAGTTCAGGAATAGACTTGATAATCATTTTTCTTATTTTTGTGACCGTTATTAGAATATTGAAAATACCACAGATGAAAACCATCGCTAAAGCTTCTTGCCATGAAAAACCTAAAGCGAAAACAACTGTATACGTAAAGAAAGCATTTAACCCCATCCCTGGAGCTTGTGCGTAGGGGACATTTGCAAATAGTCCCATGACTAAGGTTCCAATTGCTGAAGCAATTAGAGTAGCAAGAAAAACAGCTTGAGTAGGCATACCGGTTAAAGATAATATTGCAGGATTAACAAATATAATATAAGACATTGCAAAAAATGTTGTTATTCCAGCTATAACCTCAGTTGTAACTGTTGTTCCATTTTCTTTCAGTTTGAAAAAATTTTCCACTTTTTATTCCCACCTTATTTATAGTTACAAAGAAGTACAAGAATACATTCTTTTCTAATTTAATCAGTATGACTATTAGGCAATTTGTTTTAGTTTATTAACAATAAACGTTTATAAACGCAAAAAAACAGCTGATTTTCTATCAACCGTACAATCCTAACTATTTTGGGACAGCAAAAAAGCAGCTTTCCCCTAATAGTCGGATCATTTACGGTGTCCGGTAGAAACTTAAAGCCCATATCGCTTAATTATATTAGAGTGTATTTCTTCGTCTCCACTTATTATAGAATAAAAAAATTCTTATTACAATATATTTATTAACAATAATTAAAAAAAAGTTTTTATCGTTCGTATTTGTTTCATGGATTTTAATCCTTTCTACTATTACAAATAGACAAGACGTTTAAAAAAATCATTCAGTTATTATTCTAAAGTTTTTTCCTTTTATTTGTACACTCATTAAGAATATTTTCTCACCTATTTTATGATTTATTAAAGAGTTATCCACTGCCTTTTGTGAACAACTTTCTTTTTTTTCATTTAATCTTTTTTTTAATGCTATTATAGCTAGATTGATAAATTTATCTCTCTTTCTTAACAGGTTGTGAACAAAGTAATCAACAGGTTGTGCACAACTTTCTTTTATTGTTTTTTTATTAATTCCAGCCTTTTTATTATTAAATCATTCAGTATTTTTATTTCTGATTTTTTAGTTAAATAATTAATCAGTAAAAAAATAAGTTAACTCTAATAAACCCTGCTTTCCTAAGCAAATAATTGTAGGATAGCTGTTGACTATCCTACACTTCCTTTTAGAAAGGCAGATAAAAGAATAAACTAGAATGCGGTTTGATTCAACTTGCATGATTTTCGTTCAATAATTTCGTGTGGCAAAATAACTTTGATAGCTAAATTTTGTTTTCCCTCAATAAGATCTATTAATTTTTCTACTACTTGTTCACTTAAATAAGCTACGTGTAAGTCAATTGAGGTTAATGATGGTTGGACCATCTTCGCAAAAATAGAGTTATTAAAACTAATAATTGATATATCCTCAGGAATACGTAAATTAAATTCTTTGAACAGATAAACTAATTCCATTGCAATTAAATCATCCCCTGCTACTACTGCAGTTGGGTGTTGTTCTGAAATAAACAACTCTTTTATTTTTTCTTTTTGGTTAGTAGATATCATTTTCTCTTCTAAAATATACTTGGGATTAACCTCAATTCCTTTTAATAAAAGAGCTTCTTTATACCCTAGTAATCTTTCTGCAGACATCATTTGATCCGCATGTTTATTAATATAAGCTATTTTTTTATGGTTTAAAGCTAATAAGTAATTTGTTGCATCTCTACCAGCTAATTTATTATCATTATCGACATAGACAATTTCATTTTCATATTCATAAGGCTTACCGATCATAGCGTAAAATAATTTTTCTCGGTGTAAATACTCAATAATTTCATCATTTTTTTTAGAATAAAGAACAATAAAGCCATCAGCTCTGCCGCCCTTAGCCATTGTTTGAATGCTTTCAAGCAACTCTTCTTGCGTTGTTCCTGAAGCTAAAGCTACCATATACTTATTTTCATTACAAGCTTTACTGATTCCGCGAATCATTTCTAGAAAAAAAGGATTTTTAAATACTGTTCCATCGGAAACAGGTAAAATCACTCCAATTGTTCGCATGTTTTTACTTACTAATCCTCTTGCTGCCAAATTAGGTTGGTAACCTAGTTCTTCCATTACGGAACGAACCTTTTTTTTAGTTTTCTCACTGATACTTGAATGATCTTGGATCGTGCGTGAAACAGTTGAGGTAGCTACACCTGCTTTTTTCGCAACATCTTTGATTGTAATAGCCAAAAAATCCACTTCCTTATAGTTGATCATCGTTTTCTCTTATCATAAGCCATAATCTGTAGACTGACAAGTTTCTTTAAACAGAAAAATGATAACTTGTTTGAGAAGAATGGGGTTTATTAGGCTCAAGAATAATGGATTGAAAATGCTCATGATGAACCGCATCAGGCAATTCTTGCGTCTCTAATGCTAGTCCTAGATGACTGCACATTTTTTTACCATTAATAAAATAATCTTCTTCCATTCCAGTTGTAGAAAACACAACAACAGACTCTCGTGTTGTTTTAATTTCCAGTCTTCGACCGCTCTCTTGTTCGTTTAACACTACTTTGCCTTCTTGCAACTTAAATGGTGTATCATATCCCTTAGGATTTTTGTTCAAAGCTTTTCGCAATGAAGTTGGCTCTCTGAAATCATAGACAGTATCCTCAACTGCTAGTAGACGACCCGTGGGATATTTTTCGTCATCTGTTTCAGCATAAACCTCGCTAGACATCTGAAGTTGATGAGTTTCTATTGTGCGTTTAGTATCTCCACTTAAATTAAAATAGGTGTGATTAGTTGGATTGAATAGCGTTTGTTCATCTGTTTGAGCTTCTACATTCATTATCCATGTATGATTATTTGTCCAGAAATAGGTTACTGTTACAATTAGGTTACCAGGATAACCGTTTTCGCCAGCTGGGCTATGATGACTGAATTGTATTCCTAATTTATCCGTTTGGTTTGTTATTTCTTTCGTTTCCCAAACAAGATGACTGAAATTTGGTTCTCCACCGTGAATGTGATGCTTTCCTTCATTTAGTGTTAGTTGATGATCTAACCATTGACCCTTTCGAATTCTTCCGGCAACTCGTCCGATTAACGCACCAAAATAAGAAGGGTAGGCAAGGTAATCCGATAGCCGGTCAAAACCAAGCACGACATTTTCTAGGCTTCTATTTTTGTCAGGAACCAAAATAGCTGTAACAATAGCTCCATAATTTAAGCATTTAAATACGGCTCCTTGATTATTGACTAAGTGATATTCGATAATTTCTTGATCTTCTATCCAACCATAATGCCGCTTAATTAATTTCATGGCATTCAGTCCAAATCCTCTTTATTAAGTCTGCCGTTAGTTCGTTTGTCGCTATTACAACTTTATCTGCAGCACTTAAGACCTCTTTATCGCCAACAGCAATTGAAACTATATTTGCGCGATTAATGGACTCAACACCTGCTGCTGCATCTTCAATCCCAACACATTCACTAACAGAACAGCCCAATTGTTCAGCAGCTTTTTGGAAAATTTCAGGATCAGGTTTGCCAGCGGATAGCTCAGCTGGATTTACAATCGTATCGAATAAGTCATACAATCCTAATTTTTTTAAAATAACTGGTCCATTTTGACTGGCAGATGCTAATCCTAGTAAACGATGGTCATTTTTTAAGTCAACTAATAATGATTCAATACCTGGTAAAATATCAGCAGAACTCATTTGTTCGATCATTTGTTTATACTCTTCATTTTTACTAGCGGCTAATGCTTCTTTTTCAGCTAGTGTGAATTCATTTTTTAATTGGCCTTTTTTTAAAATTAGTTCGAGTGAATCTGTACGACTCACTCCTTTTAATTGTTCGTTAAATTCTTTATCTATTTCAATTCCTAATTTTTCAGCTAAAGTCTTCCAAGCTAAAAAATGGTAGCCTGCTGTGTCTGTGATAATTCCATCTAAATCAAATAATACAGCCTTCACTTTTATCTCCCCTTTTCACACTATTTCTTATTTTATTTTTTCAAAGATCCGTTGTACTCATCTTTTAATAGAATTTGTTCCTCGTACAGTGTTAATTCAATCGGTGAACCCTTAACGAGAGTAACGGTTAATCCATTAATAGTATTATCTATTGTCATTTTCAATAAACGTTCGCGGTAATTAATATGGAATTCATAATTCGTCCAGTTATCAGGTAATAGCGGTGCAAACGATAGTTTTCCTCCTGCTGTACGCATACCAGCAAAGCCTTCCACAATTGTCAGCCAACTACCTGTCATCGATGTAATGTGTAACCCATCTTCTGTATCATTGTTGTAATTATCTAAGTCCAAACGAGCGGTTTGGCTATACAATTCAACGGCCTTAGCTACCTTTTGTAAATCAGCTGCTAAAATAGCATGGATACTCGGTGAAAGACTAGATTCGTGAACGGTTAATGGTTCATAAAAATCAAAGTTACGTTGCTTTTCTGCTGCTGTAAATTCTTCTTTAAAGAAATAGATTCCTTGTAGCACATCTGCTTGTTTGATATAAGGTGAACGTAGAATTTTATCCCAAGACCAATTCTGGCTTAAAGGCAATTCTGCTGGATCTAATTCTGAAACAGGGCGAAGCTCTTTATCCAAAAATGTATCGTGTTGGACAAAAATCTCTCTTTTTTCATCATAGGGAAAGTACATTTTATCGATAATAGCTTGCCATTTCTTGCTTTCTTCTTTCCTTATATTTAAAGTTCTTTTTTTATTTTCTGCTTTTTCTAATGAAGCCAACGTGTAGTTTAACGTCCAAATAGCAATTTTATTCGTATACCAATTATTATTCACATTATTCTCATATTCATTAGGACCGGTTACGCCATGCATCATGTATTGGTCTTTATCTTGATTGTAGTGAACGCGATCAGCCCAAAACCGACTGATGCCTACTAAAACATCTAGTCCTTTATCCATTAAATAGCTTTCATCACCCGTATAATTCGTATAATTATAAATCGCATAAGCCATTGCTCCATTGCGGTGAATTTCTTCAAACGTAATTTCCCATTCATTGTGGCACTCTACGCCTGTAAATGTCACCATCGGATAGAGTGCACCCTTCAAACCTTGTTGACGCGCATTGTGTTCTGCTTGAGGCAACTGATTGTGGCGATAATTCAATAAATTCTTTGAGACTTTTTGATCTGTCAGTGCTAAATACAACGGAATGGCATACGCTTCTGTATCCCAATAAGTTGCTCCACCGTATTTTTCACCGGTAAAACCTTTAGGACCGATATTTAAACGATCATCTTCCCCGTAGTACGTTGAAAACAGTTGAAATAAATTATATCGAATGCCTTGTTGCGCTGCACGATCTCCACCTATAATAACATCAGCTTTATCCCAACGTTCTTGCCAAAGACTTACCTGTTGTTGACGCAACTGTTCAAATGAGAACGCTGCAACAGATTCACTTATTTGCATACTTTTTTTTGTAACTTCCTCTTTCAAACTATCACGAGAAGTTGTTAAAGTAATTAATTTTTCAATCGTTGCTGACTCATTAGCTTTTAATTTCCCAGAATATTCTTGGACAACAGACATATCTGTCGTACTAGAGCGAACATATTCAACGTTTTCGACGCGGTTCAGCATCTTTGCAGCTACAGTAAATTGCTCTATTTCAAAGTCATTTGGTTTGGTTTCAACGGTTAGACTATTTTCTGTAATAGAAATTGGTAGCCAAAATTTTTCTTCGTAATTTGAATCTTCATTTACTACATTTCCATCTAAAGCCGGCGCAAAACCAATTGTTACTTCTCCAGTCAAACTAGTCACTTTCATACGAATAGCACAAAGTTCTTTTTGAGCTAAACTGACGAATCTTTCGACTTCAACATGAATGCGACTGCCCAATTTTTCGGCTATGTAGCTACGCGATAAAATCCCTTTTTGCATATCTAAAGACAGCTCAAATTCTGAGATAGAATCTTCGTACAAATCTACTCGTTCTCCATCTATATAAATATCCAATTTAATAAAGTTCATCGAATTGATTACTTTACCAAAGTATTCAGGATATCCGTTTTTCCACCAACCAACACGTGTCTTATCAGGATACCAAACTCCCGCAAGATAACTTCCTTGATGGTGATCACCTGAATAGGTTTCTTCAAAATTACCCCGCATACCCATATAGCCATTTCCAATACTCATTAGACTTTCCTGTAAACGTCGGTCTTTTTTCTCCAACATATGTGTTTGTACTTTCCATTCATCTAATTCGAATAAACGTTTCATTGATTTGGTTCCTCCTTGAGCTGTTTGTTTTTATCAGCTAGTTAAATTTATATTATCATCTTAAACGCAAACGTTTGCGTTGTCAAATTCATTTTATTTGTATTTTAGGGTAAATATTTATAGTTTCGTCATAGTAGAATGTCTTATAATCGTTTTTTATTGATTCTGTTACCGTTAACAGGTTTTTTCATTAAAGAAATCGCTTGCATTTTATTTAGTATCTGACTATACTAAGAGCAAGCGTTTGCGCAGACGCAGTTAACGAACAAACTATAAGGAGTTGGAACAAGTAATGAAGAAAACATTCTCATTTGATTTTTGGCAAAAACTAGGTAAAGCTTTAATGGTTGTTATCGCTGTTATGCCTGCAGCTGGTTTAATGATCAGTATCGGTAAAATGATTGTTATGTTCGGTGGGGACATTCAGTTATTGTCTGTTATCGGAAGTGTGATGGAAAGTTTAGGATGGGGTGTAATAGGAAATTTACATATTCTATTCGCTGTAGCTATTGGTGGTTCTTGGGCTAAAGAACGTGCTGGTGGAGCTTTTGCCGCTATTTTAGCTTTTATTTTAATTAACGTAACTACTGGTTCTATTTTTGGCGTTTCTTCTGATATGTTATTAACAGAAGGTGCAACAACTAAAACATTATTCGGTTCAGAAATTTTAGTAAATGGTTACTTCACTTCTGTACTAGGTTCACCCGCTCTAAACATGGGCGTATTTGTAGGAATTATTTCTGGTTTTGTCGGAGCAGTTGTCTTTAATAAATATTATAATTATCGTAAATTACCTGAAGCACTTTCATTCTTCAACGGAAAACGCTTTGTACCATTTGTTGTTATCTTATGGTCTGTCCTTGTTTCTCTAGTATTAGCTATTTTTTGGCCAATCATTCAAACGGGAATCAATAACTTTGGTCAATGGATTGCTACTTCCGCTGACACTGCACCTATACTAGCTCCATTTGTCTATGGAACATTAGAGCGCTTATTGTTGCCATTCGGATTGCACCACATGTTAACAATTCCAATTAACTACACTGCTCTAGGTGGAACGTACACTATTTTAACTGGTGCAAATGTAGGAACTCAAGTATTTGGTCAAGATCCACTTTGGTTAGCTTGGGTTAGTGATTTAGTAAATTTAAAAGAATCTGGTGATACCAGTGCTTATCAAGCTCTATTGACAGGTATTACTCCTGCTCGTTTCAAAGTTGGTCAAATGATTGGAGCAACTGGAACACTTATGGGTGTAGCTTTTGCTATGTACCGTAGAACAGATGTAGAAAAACGTAGAAAATATAAATCTATTTTCTTTTCTGCTGCTATTGCTGTTTTCTTAACCGGTGTAACTGAGCCACTTGAATTTATGTTCATGTTCGCTGCACCTTTACTTTATGTTGTCTATGCTGTTATCCAAGGATTTTCATTTGCATTAGCTGACATTATTCCATTACGTGTTCACTCATTCGGGAACCTAGAGTTCTTAACTCGTATTCCAATGTCTCTTAACGCCGGTTTAGCATGGGATGTTGTTAACTTTGTATTAAGTAGTATCGCGTTCTTTGCTATTGCTTACTTTATTTCTTATTACATGATTGGTCGTTTTAAAATTGCTACTCCAGGACGCTTAGGAAATTATATTGACGAAGCATCTATTACTGATGAAGAAGTAGATAGCGTTTCAAGTAACTCTGGAAAAGTTGAAGCAGCATCAAAACAAGTTACAGATATTATTGCCTTGTTAGGTGGTCCATCAAATATTACAGACGTTGACGCTTGTATGACTCGTCTTCGCATTAGTGTAAAAGATCCTGATTTAGTTGCTGATGAAGCTGCTTGGAAAAAAGCTGGTGCTTTAGGACTAATTAAAAAAGGTCAAGGAATCCAAGCTGTTTATGGACCAAAAGCAGACGTTTTAAAATCAGATATTCAAGATGCCTTAGGGATATAAGGTATTGAAACTCTTAACATTAAACACACATAGTTGGTTAGAAGAACAACCACAGACAAAATTAAGCCTCCTGGTTGAGGCTATTTTGTCAAATCAATTTGATATCATAGCTTTTCAAGAGGTTAATCAATCGATGAATGAATCTGCAATCGATTTATCAAATACCTCTACCTATTACCCTGCTGATTCTGCCATCCAAATTAAAAGAGATAACTTTGCTTACCAAGTTCAACAGAAACTAGAACAGATGGGATTAACCTACCATTGGACGTGGCAGCCCTCTCATATTGGATACGATATTTACGATGAAGGCTTAGCCTTTTTAAGTCTTGATCCTATTCAAGAAATCAAGACATTTCACGCTTCTAAAAGCTTAGCGTATACTAATCATAAAACCCGTTCGATAGTTAGCATACAAGTTAAAAACAGCTGGTATGTTAATCTTCATTTGGGTTGGTGGCATGACGAAGAGGATACGTTTAAAGATCAATGGGCTGTATGCTCTACCTTTTTTAAAACATTAACTGGCCCTATTTATTTAATGGGAGACTTCAACAACCCTTCACAGTCAACGGATGAAGGATATGACTTAGTTAGCAAAGAATGGTTTGATACTTTTTTGTTGGCAACTAAACAAGATGTTGGAGATACTGTTGAAAGCAATATAGATGGTTGGTCTAATAACAAAGAAAAGCTGCGGCTAGATTTTATTTTTGTAAATAAAGCGATTCCTGTTAAACAATCTCAAGTTATTTTCAACGGACTAAATTATCCTGTTATTTCAGATCACTATGGTGTAAGTATCGAACTAGTTGAAGAATAAAAATAAATTCAATAAAAAAATCTCCAATCACAAATCCTAACGGGCTTTGTGATTGGAGATTTTTTATTTTTATGCTTATTTTTTGTTAAACAACTTATTTCATTGTCACAAACTCTTCAGCACCAGTTGGGTGAATCGCTACTGTAGCATCAAAATCTGCTTTAGTTGCTCCCATTTTGATAGCAACAGCGAAACCTTGCAACATTTCATCCATCCCTGCTCCCATTCCATGTAAACCAACAACTTTTTCTTCAGGTCCACAACACACTAGTTTCATATACGTCTTTTGTCTATTTTTGGTAATTGAACTATGCATAGCTGTAAAACGCGTTTCGTAAGTTTTTATTTGTGCTACACCAAACTTATCAATTGCTTGTTCTTCAGTCATACCCACTGTTCCAATTGGCGGATGACTGAAAACAACTGTTGGAACATTATCAAAATCTAAATGCGCTAACGGTTTATGATTGAACAAACGCTCAGATAATTGTCTTCCTGCTGCAATAGCAACTGGCGTTAATTCGATACGACCGGTTACATCCCCAACCGCATAAATCCCTTTAGCCGTCGTATTTTGAAACTCATCAACTCGAATGTATCCACCCTCATTCACTTTTACATCTGTTAAAGATAAGTTCAAATTTTGAGTATTAGGCTCACGTCCTATTGCCCAAATAATCGTATCTGTTTCATGGGTTGTTCCATCCTCTAAGTGAAGAGTTAAACTGCCATTTTCATTTTCCTCAACTTTTTTAGGCGTCGCATAGGTGTGTAATTTAGCACCTTCACGTTCTATTGTCTCGAGTAGTCCTTCAACAATAATAGAATCAAAATTACGTAAAGGAGCGTGTTGACGAACAAATAAATGTGTATCGGAGCCTAAGCCGTGTAATACACCCGCTAATTCAACCGCAATATATCCTGCTCCTACAATAGCTACTCGCTCAGGTAATTCGGTTAATTCAAAAAAGCCATCTGAGTCTATACCATATTCAGCCCCTGGAATCGCTGGGAATTCTGGCTTTCCACCTGTTGCAATTAAAATATGATCTGCGGTGTATCTTTTCCCATTTACTTCAACTGTTTGGTTATCTAAAAACTTAGCATACCCATTTAGTAAATCAACATTATTGCTATCTAGCCCACTCTTGTAGCTCCCGTGCAATCTTTCAATAAAGGTTTCTCTATTTTTAACCAACTTAGAAAAGTTCAACTTTTTAGTAGGAATATCAATGCCATAATCAGGAGCATATAAATTCATTTCATCCATCATTTGAGCTCCGTGCCACATAATTTTTTTAGGAACGCATCCTACATTAACGCATGTTCCACCAATAACATTTCCCTCAATCAGTAAACCTTTAGCACCATGCATTCCTGCACGATTAATAGAAGCTATCCCGCCACTTCCGCCACCGATAGCGATATAATCATACTTTTCAACCATTTTATCTCCTACTTTCCTTCTAGCGCTTAGTTCAGTATAAGTAATTCTCTAACAAAAAGAAAGAAAAAAGGTTTGTACATTTTTATTCATTCCTACAAATAAAAACAGGCAAACCCCTTTTCTTCTTTTAAAGTACTATTCAATACGCTAGCGCTCTTACTTTTGAGAGCTTGTTTGTTCTTTAGGTAAAATAATATTTAAACTTAATGCAACTAGACATGCAATCACAATAGCTGACCCTCCAAATAATGTTGCTAAGAAGCTTGGTAAAGCAACCATTGCACCTGGAACTTGGGTTAATCCTAGACCAAATACTAACGAAAGGCCAATAATTACTTTTGAACGATCCGTTAAAGGCTCTGATGTTAAAATACTGATCCCTGTTAATGTGATTTGAGAAAAGATAATAATAGAAGCACCACCAATAACAGCTTGAGGTAAAGTAGATAATATTGCCCCAAATTTAGGAATCAGACCGGCTGCGATTAAAAAGACTGAACCAACAGCAACAATATAGCGACTCATCATTTTAGTAAATGAAATCATTCCAACGTTTTGACTAAAAGACGTGTTTGCCAGAGAGTTGAACATGGCTCCTAAAGAAGACGTTATCCCGTTTGCTAAGATTGATCCAGATAACTCCCTATCTGTCGGTTCTCTATCTGATCCGCCCATTGTTATCGCCGTGACATCTCCGACGGTTTCTACAGCAGTGACAACAAACATAATTAACATTGGTGCTATTGCTCCCCATTTAAAGACTAATGGAAAGTAAAATGGTTGAGGCAATGAGAACCAAGATGCTTTATTAATAGCTCCAAACTCTACCATATTTAAGAATAATGCCAGTACATAGCCAATCATAATAGCAATTAGAATAGAAGACGTTTTGGCCATTCCTTTTGCAAATTGATTTAAAAGTAAAACCAAAGACATCACAAATAGCGAGACCAACCAATTTTTTCCAGAGCCAAATGTTGGCGAGCCACTTCCACCAGCCATTGCTATTATTCCAGTCGGCAATAAAGATAGGCCTATTGTCAATACAACAGTTCCTGTTACAACTTTTGGAAAAAAGCGTCTTAGTGGTGTAATGAAAAAACCTAGTCCTGCACAAAAAAGTCCGCCAACAAATGTTGCGCCTAATAAGCCAGAAATCCCGTAGCCACTTGCAATAGAGATATTTGTTGGCAAGAATCCAAAACTACTTCCCATCACTACTGGAAGTTTAGCCCCAACTCTCCAAATTGGGTAACATTGAATTAGTGTGGCTACTCCAGCCATAATCATTGCACTTTGTACTAATACGGTCAGGTCTCTTCCTGAGATACCGACTACTTTTGCTACAATGATTGGAACGGCTATATTGCTCAAAAACATAGCGAAAATATGTTGTAAGCCCAATGGAACAGCTTCTCTTAAAAGGGGAACCCCGTCTACATCGTACTTACTTCTATTAATTGGTTCATCTCTTTTCATAAAAAAATTTCTCACTAGATTCGCTCCTATCGTATATGTTTGGTTAGCTTTCGCTAGTTTATTTAGTTACATATTATCTTTTTAGTCGTCTCCTAATAACTGTTTAACAGCATAATCAGGTCCTCTTTTTTTAGAAATCTCACTCCAATAGGTCAATTCTTTAATTGATTGTGCAGCTACTTTTGAAAGAGCTGTTACTAAATCCTCTTCTGTAAAGGTATTGGGATTTAATATCTCTGCTAGTCGTTTTTTTTCACAATCATAGGCAATATTAAATTGGTCACTTGAAAAGGGTAAAATAATCATTGGCTTACCATAATACAGTGCTTCAGTAAACGTATTACAACCGCCATGAAAAATAACATTATCCATATAAGGCATCAAAGCCTTTTGAGGAATAAACTCTTCGATGATTACAGAAGAAGAACGGTATTGTTTTAATTTTTCAGCATTGCTTCCAGCTGAAACAATTAATAGAGCTGTGGGATTATGTTTTTCAACACCTTTTATCAGCTTCTCCAGAACATCTACTCGATTAGATAAAAAAGTACCTAATGTAATTAAAATTTTAGTCTCTTTGGTATTTACCTTTTTTGACCACTCTTCATTTAGTGATTCCTCTTCAAAACAATTGCCCATAAAAATTTTATTTGGTTGTTGCTGCTTGTCTTCAATTGCATCAAAATCAAAGTAATTATATAAAATAGCTTTATCTGAAACTAAACTAAAGGCATTTTCTACCTTATCACGATGGCTCTTATTGTCTTCTAGCATCGCATTAAAAATCATTGTAAATTCTTTTTGCGTATTTTCTGAAACCTGTCTTAGCTCTTCCAGTTGCCTATTGTCAACCGGTATGGAACTTGGCCAATTATTAGGAACACCATACTGCTCGTTTTCTGATGGAATCGTTCTTGGGTGCGGTGGACAAAATGTTACAAATGGCAAATCTAATACATACAATCCCAACGTAACGCCATAAGAAAGAATATCAACTACATATAAATCAATTATAAGCGATTGATCAATTGCTTTTATTTTCGAGATAAGTTCTTCTGGTTTATAAAGCATGTCTTTTTTTCGATGTTTTGATTGTGTAATGAGTGTCTCGACCGCACCTTTTCGTGTAGCTTCAAAAAATCCGTCTAATCGATCTTTCTCTGAATCCGGTTGGTCTGTTACTTCAGCTTTTCCAACATTTTTGTTTTTACTAATATCAATTTCATAAAAAGTTAAGTTAGCTTGCTCTACTTGTTGTTTAAACTCCGTGCTGCAGCCAAATGTTACATCTTTTCCAAGCTTTTTAAAGCTCTTTGCAAGGACTAAAAGAGGAGTGAAATGAGAATAAAACGGGGGACTAATAAAAAAGATATGATTAGTATTCATTTACTTTGCTCCTTTTTAAAGATAAATAAAACGACAGAAACTCTTTAGCTATTTTTTCCATAGAGAATCGTTCTTTAACCGTTTTTTCTCCAGCTGATTGAATTCCCTCAAAGACTACTGGATTATTTTTCAAATTTTCAATAATCATTTTTGTTTCCTCAAAAATAGTTTGCCAATTCGTCGTATCAATTAGAAAACCATTGGTGCCGCTTTCTATATAACTTTTTACGCCACCTCTTTCAGGTCCTAATACTAAGAATTTTTGTGATAAAGCTTCTAAAATAGCTATTCCAAATTCTTCTTTTTTACTAGAACAAAGATAAATTTGCGGATACTGTTTTTGATGTTGCATAATTTTTTTCTCAATTAGCCGTATATTTTCATTTGATAGTGCACCAATATGATGAAAATAGTCTCTTAGCTGTGAATGATCAGAAAAATACTCTTCGAACGAATGCAGCATCTTCTTTTCATCTTTACTAGGGTTTTCTAAATCTCCACCAATTACCAATAAGTTGTATACCTCAGAAATACTCGAATTTCCCCAAGCTTTTAATAATTCGTCTTGCGCTTTTTGCTGTTCTAATCTTCCAACATTTAGAATAATTGGTTTATCAAAGAAACCTTTTTTAAACTCAATCTGTTTTAATTCGTTAGGCTGATTCACTTTTTCACTCTTACTCTCAAAAGCGCTATCCGCTTGTATACCTTCACTAATCATCCAGATGGTCTCTTTTTTATCTTCTCTTACTAACTGGGGAAAGTACAACTCTAATTCTTTTTTCACTTTGTAGTTGCCTATTCCTACTATTTGATCACTTTCAGAAATAAGTTCATCGCCTATCATAATTTTATTTATTTTTTGAACATACTCATTGAAAGGATAGACTTTTAGTGCCCCATCCTTGTTGGTCATATTTCTATGAGGATCCGGTGTCAATGTAAAAACAAATTTCTTTCCTCGTTCTTTACTTAAGAGCGCTATCGCTTTAGAGGCATTATCTAAATAACGAACGTGGAAAATATCTGGTTCAATTCCTACTTTTTTAAGGAACCGGTCAACGGCTCTTTTTATAAATCGTTCTTTTTTTAAAAAAGGATCTTTATCTGTTGTATCAATATAAATAGGGGCTCTTATAAAGAGATGATTATCTGAATAATAATTCATTATTGACTGGTTGTCTAACCATTCATTTGTAATGGTTAATGTCACAACTAGTGAAATTTGGTCTGATTCAGATAACTCGTTTCCTAATGTTTTTAAAAATACAGCTATCCCACCATTATTTCCTTTACCACTGTTCTCAAAATCGCCATAAAACATCGATTGTAAAATCGTTAGTCCATTCGTTTTAACTACCTTTTCTTTATTAAGAATTGTCTTATAATCGCTAAATAATTTTTTGTTTTTTTGAAAAGGTGATAATGCTTCTATTGCATTGTAATTTAGATTTTCTAGTGAATAAAGTTCTATCAATAAATCAATTAGTTGGATTTTGATATTTATTGGATAATCTTCTTTTAACCATTCATAAATAATTGCTTCATATCCGTCTACTTTGAAATGATAAAGGTAGTCTATTAGTATCGAAAAGATATCTAATTGTTTTGAATGATTTATTAATAAGCTCGTGATTCTCTCTTTATTCAATACATTTCTATTGCATTCAATACAGCTATCTACTAGCGCAAAGACCGTTGAGTCATTTGGATTTTTTTGAGCTAAATAATAGCGTACCTCTCTATCAAAACCTTCTTCAGTAAGCATGTGACAATTCTTGGTAATACTATTTACAATATATCGATCTAAGTACTCGTCTTGACCTAAATAAGACAATAAACCAATCAGGTCTTTCTCCACTAGCTCTTTTTTTGTGTCTAATGCAAAGCTATCTTTGATGTGGTCTAAGATTTGCTCTTTTTTTTCATCAAAATAGTGTTCCTCTTTATACTTTTCTAAAAAAAGTGTAGGAAAGGAACGAAGGGTATTTTCATTAAAATAATCCTCTCTTAATTGAGTAAACTTATTCATGGTATGCCACCTTTCTAAAGGAAATCGTATTCATTTCAGTTTACTTACGCATCTTTTATACCGTTTAAAACTTTTATAATCGCTAATTTCAAACTAAACTGATAGACAATATTATAACATAGTAAGCTTTAGCGAACTATTTTAATGAACTGGTTTTGTCTATTAAGTTTAATTTCAACAAAAAAACCCAATAAACTACACTACCTTTTTATAGTTTGTTGGGTTCGTTCATTCTTATTTAGTTTTTATTCTTTTCGACCCATAAATCCATCGGGTTTTCTTGTGCTTCTTCTAGAGGCATATTCTTCATCACTAGCTTACGTTCTGCTCGATCTTTTTTAAAATCTTCATAAATCTCTTTAGAAATACTCATCCCAACTTCTGCTGCTTCATCAACTGAAGCACAATAGTAGCCTTTCTTAATTCCTGATATATACATAACTGATAAGCACATTGGACAAGGTTCACCACTAGCGTACATCGTATAATCTGATAAATCAAGTGTCTTAAGTTCTGCTTGTGCTCTGCGTATTGCTAGCATTTCTGCATGTCCACTACTGTCATAAGTATGGTGTAATTCGTTTACTCCTTCAGAGATAATCTCGCCATCTTTAACTAGTACTGCTCCAAAAGGTGTTCCTCCACTACGAACATTTTCTAACGATAATTCAACGGCTCTATCCATGAATTTATCCATTGTATCAATCCTTTCTTCTCTATTTGATTTTGTATGAGTCAAACTCATTGACGATTAGTCTTAATATAACGAGTTTTGATTGCTTAATCAAAGAATACGTTCTCAAAATATTTTAAACTAATTCTATTTCATTAACTAAACGATTTTTCCTTAAATTTAAACATTTCTCCCATATCTGCCGCTGCGGTAATCGATCCGCCTACAATAATCAATGCGCAAATAATACTTCTCAATGAAATTTCTTCATTGAGTAAAACCGCTCCAAATACAATCGACCAAGCACAATAGGTAATATTTAAAGCCATCGCTTTAGAAGCACCAATTTTGTTAATCGCTTTGTAATAAAATAAATAAGAGGTTGTACCAAATAATGCCGCTAATAAGATAATCCCTGTTGTTTGTGTAGGAATTAGTGATAAAGTAAACGACCAACCTCTAACAAACGGTATGATAATCGCTCCATAAAAAACAGCAGAGGTTAACTGTCTTATTTGAAGAGCTAAGTGGTCACTGATTTCTTGAGCCTTTAGTCCGTAAGCTATAATAACCGCTTCTGAAGCCCACCCGATAACACACATAAAAGCAAACAAGAATCCTATTACCGTATTATTCGTTTCACTGCCACCAGGTGTATAGCCTAATGCTATTACCCCTAAAATACTGACAGTTAATCCTGCTATTTGATAACCTTTCATTTTCTCTTTCAAAAAGATATAAGATAATAATGCCCCAACTCCTGGAAATAAGGCCGATATAATCGCTGTGTAAGCTGCACCAATATAGTTTATTGATAAAACATATCCTGTCATTCCAATAGGTCCACCAAGCAAGGCTGCTAGCACAATAATTTTTCCACTTCTTGTTTTTAATGCAGAAAATATTTTCTTCGACTCTTTTTTAATTCCCATATAAAACAGCATCCATAATGAAGAACACACATCATGGATAAACGTGCTGATAAAGGGTGCTAATAAAATAGCTTGTTCAGTCGATACAAACGGTGACATAACTAAAGCAATACCTAGTATAACGGTATCCAATCCCCAAAAAAAACCTGCTAATAAGCCATAAGCCATAGTTCATTCTCCTAAACATTTTTTCATTCTTTATCTTTTATTAACTTCTTCGTTTCGTAAATATAAGAATAGTTTTCTTTTTTTATCAAACACTTAAAGCCCGTTGTCACATCTTTTTCTTTTATCGGAGTAATCCTTAAGATGTCGCTTTCTTTACAGCTTACTTGTTTAGAAATGGCTTCTAGAATTTTTGAACCAGTTGAATCGATGTAATCTGAATCGAACTTTCTCAGTTCATCTAGTGTGTCAAACTCAAAGATAATTTCTTTAGAATAGTGACGACTGTAGAGAGTAAGTTCATCGATATGGTTGAGATAAATGCTTTCCCATAATAAAAGAGGTGTTTCTGGCTCATCATAGACTGATTCTAAAATAGCTACAAATCTTTTTGAAAAGACACTAGAAAAAAAGACATGTCCCAACATTACCCAACTATTTTCACCGCCTATCTTTAGATCTGTTATCAGACCCGTTGCATCAGTTTCGATACACCATTCACCGGTTTCTCCTTCTTCATAAACAGAAGAGTAATAAGCATTCTCAACATAAGGTTCAAAAACGTTTTGGGTAAAATAATTATCTGCTGAACAGATATACGTATTGCCTAATTTTTCTTTAACCGCGTAAAGCGTTGAGTGATTATTACGAGTAGCATAATCAGAGTTTTCTACTAATGTAACTTGAAATTCTTCTACTAAATATTGAAATAGTTTTTTTTTGAAACCCACTACAATTGTAATATCCTCAATTCCTGCTTCTTGTAATTGACGAATTTGTCGTTCAATTAAGACTTGCCCTTTAACTTTTACCAATGATTTTGGGTATTCATAAGAAATAGGTGCAAATCGAGAAGAAAGTCCTGCAGCCATAATAATAGCGTTCTCAACTTTAAGTAATGCCTGATCGTTTATACTCATTTTATTCTCTCCCTGTTGCCTTACTTATTCCAAAGTAAGATTAGTTTTTGGAAGGAGTTCATCTACAACAATAGAATAATATTCTTTCGCATAATCGAATTGTTTTAGTGCATATTCACCAAAATCGACTCCTAAAGCACTCTTATACTCACACCAGTTGCTCCAAAGTAATCCACCTATCGCTATGTAACAATATATTTTGATTCTTGTTTCCTCTGCGCACTCACCAGCAAAATAACTATCGATTAAGTAGTCTGTTTGTTCTCTGTTGTACATAGAATAAATAGCAAACATTCCTACGTCAAAGTGAGGATCTTGCATCGCAGCATACTCCCAATCAATGACAAAGACGTCATCTTCTAGAAACAGAAAATTATCTGAAACAGAATCGATGTGAGCCAATACAAAATTTTTCGGCAGTTGATTGACTAGTTTTTCTAAGGACAGCACGTTTTTCTTTACTTCAACATAATTTTCAAATACGGATGGTTTACCTTGTCTTAAGCTTTCGTAAAACTCGATTTCTTCAAAAGGATTAAAGGTGTGAGCAACTTTTAAATTGCTATTATGAAATTCTCTTAGTTTTTTCATACATCGTTGAACATCGTTTTGATCAAAGGGGTCACTTACTCTTGCAGTCTCCCAAAACTCCGTTATCTTGATGCCGCTTTCATTAGAGATGTAAACGACGTTATCACTGATTTTCTTTCCTTTTAACACTTCATACACATCGTACTCGTTTGATCGACTAATCAACTTATCTGTACCGGCGCCAGGAATACGAATGATGTAACTTTTGTCTTTGACTTCAAACTTAAATGAATCGTTTGTCATCCCCTTTTTTAGATAGGTCATATTTTTTATCTCACTTGGTTCGATAGTCATCACCTCGGCGATAACAGAAATAACTGTTTGATCTAATACTTTCTCATTTGAATTCCCCATTTTTTCTTCCCTTCTTATCTGTTTATTTTTGGGTATTGAAGTTAATTTCGATAATTCCATGATGAGGCGCTTGCTCTTTTAAAGGCGGCATTTCCATATAGTTGCCGTAATTTTTCGTTAAAATTTCATCGTATGCTCTTGGTACTGGAAACGTGTATCCTTCAAAATCCCAATCAATCGAATCATAAAAGAATGCTTTTTTTAAAACGAATGAGTCATAAGTATCTTTACCTGTTGAAATACTTAATTCACCAACATATTCTTCGTCTTTTTCATTAAAGATACACGCTAATTTTGTTATCAATCGATCGACCTTATTTTTTTGCACTCCTTTTAAAACATAATACATTGCTTTTTTAGCTATCCTTAAACCTGGCTTCTTTTCATTATTGTTGACTCTCATAACTCGGCAATAATTCATTAATTTTAATTGATCTATTGCTATTCTTTGAGCCTTACCTTTTAGTGTTCCAGGACGCACGTGATCATATGGGAAAACATCAATAAAAAAGCCTTGATGCATCTCAACATCTTGCACGAGATTCTCAACATAGCGGGTCTTATTTTTTCTTATTTTTGAATATTGCGATTGAAAATTTTCATCCGTATGGTAATTTTGTAAAAAATAAGCTGCATCTAGTTCTTTTGGACTAATAGCTAAAAACCGATCGTATTCTTCTCTCAACATGCAAACATCTATGTCGTCATCCCAAGAAATGAAACCGTTATGTCTAATTGCTCCAATTAATGTTCCTGAGAATAGTTGATAGTGTATCCCATGCTTTTTACAGATTTGATCAAATTCTATTAAGATTTCCAATTGTACTTTTTGTGCCTCTTCTATTCGCACATCTAACCCTGGAAATTTTAGTTCTCTCTTTTGCATGAATTCACCGCCTTAGTATATAGTTACTTTATATTTTCTACTCTTGTTTTATTCTTATCAAATTAGTAGCGTCATTTCTTCTTATTATTCAGTATTCTGAATAAATTTGCAAATCCAACGACACTTTTATCTTAAGATAACTGGTTGAGAAAGATTTCCTTAACTCTTTCGCTACAAATTAGTCTTTATTTTAAGACAAATAATGTACAATAGAGAGGACTAATTTTTTGAGGAGGGTTTTATTGAAGAAAGATAAAAAGTTTTATTGGACTCTATTTTCTTCCACACTTACATTAAGTGCTTTTACATTTGGTGGTGGATACGTAATCGTCCCTTTGATGCAAAAGCGATTTGTTAAAGACTTAAAATGGATTGAGGAAGAAGAAATGTTAGATTTAGTTGCTATAGGCCAATCCGCTCCTGGGCCGCTTGCCGTAAATGCTTCTATTATTATAGGTTATAGAATGGCTGGTATTCCCGGTGCTCTCTTAACAACTTTAGGAACAATTCTACCTCCATTGTTTATTATTACTCTTGTGTCTTATTTTTATATCGCTTTTCGTGAAAATGCCGTTATTAATGCCTTGTTGTTTGGCATGCAAGCTGGTGTTGCTGCTGTCATTGTTGACGTTGTGATTAACATGGGAATGACAATTGTAAAGGATAAAAGATTGCTTCCTATTATCGTGATGATCCTCGCTTTTATTGCGACAGCGATTTTTAATGTTAATATTGTCTTGATTTTATTTATCTCTGGAGCAATCGGTGCTTATACTACTTATCGCGTAAACCTTCTTAATACAAAGGAGGAAAGTTAATTTGATCTACTTACAATTATTTTGGAGTTTTTTCCAAGTTGGGTTATTTAGTTTTGGTGGCGGTTATGCTGCATTGCCACTTATCCAAGAGCAAGTTCTTGAGGTTCACCCTTGGCTAACTTCAACCGAATTTATCGATATTTTAACAATCTCACAAATGACTCCTGGTCCCATCGCCATTAATACATCAACATTTGTTGGGACAAAAGTTGCTGGCCTACCTGGGGCAATCGTTGCTACCTTAGGATGTGTGACACCTTCTGCTATTATTGTATTAACTTTAGCCACTCTTTATTATAAGTATAAAGGAATCAGTATGGTACAAGGTGTCATTAAAGGTCTAAGACCAGCAGTCGTTGCTTTAATTGCTTCTGCCGGATTATCAATTTTATTAACTGCATTTTTTAATAAAGACAGCTTTCCAGTTAAAATAGAGGACTTAAGCTGGATTTCGGTTGGGATATTTGTTTTCTGTTTATTTATCTTAAGGAAATTTAAATTAAATCCTATTTATATTATGTTGTTTGCTGGAGTAATTGGCATTATACTCCACTTTTTTACTCCATTTGCCTAATAAAAACAAGTAACTTTCTACCTTGTTGATTAAAAGCTGCTTATTTAGTGTCTAAATGAAGACTAAATTAAAATAACTTTTATCAATATTTTTTAGGTAAGTAGTTATGGTTCATCAACTAACGCTAAATCCTGTCTAGGTAATACTGTGGTTAAAATTAAACAAAATACTACTAAAACAGCAAAAGCAACTCGTGCTATTTTTATCTTTATCTTGTTTTTTAGTTCCTTTATATATAAGAATAACGACTAAGAAATCAATCTCTTTTATAGACATCTATTTATACATTTGACAAACTGGCAGTAACTTACAAAATAAGAGGAGGTTTAATCTAAAATGAAACTTTATATTGGAAGTGATATTTGGAATAAAGCAGGTGCTTTTTACGTCCGGATGTCTGTTTTTGTATTAGAAAGACAAATGGAACTTGCTGAAGAATTTGACCAATTAGATATCTCAACAATTGATTATGCCGTCATGTATGATCTTGAAAAGCCTGTTTCTACAGGTAGATATGAATTACTCGATAGCGAAACTATTCGAATAGGACGAATTGCAACGTTAAAAGAGTATCGTGGACAGAAATTAGGTCGAACCATCATTCAAGCTTTGGAAGATATAGGACGTGAAAAAGGCTGCATTAAGGCCGCCATTCATTCTGAACAAACAGCTGCCTCATTCTATGAGGAATTAGATTATAAAATTGTATCCGATGAATTTTATGAGAATAACGTTCCTTGTGTGCTTTTAGAAAAAGAACTTTAAAGAGATTGGTTATCAGTCAATCAGAAAATTTTCTATTCTGACTCTATCCCTTAAAGTAGATAAATTTGAAAGGTCGGTGTTCCATTGTGTTTGTCTTAGATTACTTAGAAATTATCGGCCGATTACTTGTAGCAGTATTGTTTGGAGGCATCATTGGATACGAACGAGAGATTAAAGGACACAACGCTGGTTTAAGAACTCACATCTTAGTTTGTGTAGGAGCTGCTCTCTTTTCCTTAGTTCAAATTCAAGCAACTTACACAACCATTGAATTAGCAATGGGAAATCCTGATTTGCTACAGATTTTAAATACTGATGTAACACGCTTACCTGCTCAAATTGTTAGTGGAATTGGTTTTTTAGGTGCTGGTACGATTATTGTAACTAAACGAAGTGTTACTGGTTTAACGACTGCCGCTTCTATTTGGGCAACGGCTAGTTTGGGTATTGCAGCAGGGATGGGTTATTACTTTATCGCCTTCTCAGGTTGCATTATTATTCTCTTAATCTTACTAGCGATTAGAAAAGTTTTTCGCGTACAAGATTATAAAACTCTTGAAGTTAGTTATTATAACCGAGAAGAAACAAAAAAAACTATTCAAAACTATTTTGATGAGCACAGCATTATCGTAATTGACTTAGATTATTTGGTAGACTCATTTAAAGAAGATGAAGCAGTCTTCCTTGTTATTTATACATTAAGTATTCCTGATAAGTTCTCCTCTATAAGAGTTATAGAAGATTTATCTGATTTAAGTTCAGTAATCGGAATTAGGACTATCAAAGATGTTTAAAATTTGGACTAACTTTATCATTTCTTAAAGATAAGCCATTTACTAAAAAAGTAATTTAAACTGATAATAATCACCTGAGTAATTAGCTTAGCTAAATTAGAATCCCATTCAAAAAAACCGATTAACACTAACATGCTGAACATATCGAATCCAGCTGAAATTAACCGGAAACTACAAAATAAAAAGAACTCCTTTAGCCAAGCGTAGAGGGTTGATGTTTCAGATTTAAAGACATACTTTTTATTTGTAAAAAAAGCAAAGATAATTGATACAATAATAGCAATTGCATTTGCAAATAGATAATGAATGGTTGGTACTGTGTCAAGCGTATAAAAGACACTCATATTAACAAGCGTTGTTAATACACCAAAAAATAAATAACCAATTACTTCCTTGTGTGTTTTATATATTTTTTTTAAAGTTAACATAATAGTCATTTTCACTACTTTCGACTTTAATCATTTAATCATTTAAGTTAGAATGAATCATTACTAGTATAACTTTTTATTTTATTAACGTCTATTTTACTTTAGTGACAGATAGTGTCAACTTTAGTGACAAAAAATAAGAATAAAAGAGAAATTCCCTTTTATTCTTATTTTTTACAGATAATATTTTTTAATAACAGCTAATTCATCATTTAATTCGTAAACTAATGGTTGACCAGTTGGTATTTCCAACTTCATAATATCTTCGTCAGAAATTTCTTCAATGTATTTAGCTAATGCACGCAGTGAATTCCCATGGGCGGCTACGAGTACTGTCTTAGTATCCAATATAGCTGGCGCAATCTGATCTTCCCAAAAAGGAATGACCCGTTCTAGAGTTGTTTCTAAGTTTTCACCCATCGGAACCACTCTTTTTTGTAAATTAGCATAACGGCGATCTTTTAGTGCTGAATTAGAATCGTCTGGTTTTAATAATGGTGGCAACGTATCGTATGAACGGCGCCACATTTGGACTTGTTCGACACCATACTTATCTGTAGTGGTTTTTTTATTCAATCCTTGTAAAGCCCCATAGTGGCGTTCATTCAAGCGCCACGATTTTATTTCTGGAACCCAAAGTTGATCAGAATCTTCTAACACAATCTGACAGGTTTTAATTGTCCTTTTTAAAACAGACGTGAAAGCCATGTCAAACTCAATTCCCGCCTCCTTAATCTTTCTACCTGCTTCATGAGCTTCTTTTAACCCTACCTCACTCAAGTCAACATCCATCCAGCCAGTAAATTTGTTTAATGCATTCCATTCACTTTGTCCATGACGAACAAATACAATTCTTTTCACATTTTCCCCACTTTCACTTGTTCTTATACTTATTATTGTACACCTAGTAGCTAACTTATTGCACACGAAACAGTTAAGTTCACTACACTATAAGCTGAAATAATAGGGAGCTTTATTTGTAAATAGAACTTAAATCGCTAGCAACTGTTGGGTAAGCCATTATCAACTGTTCAGTCTCTTTTTTCGTCATTTTTTGATCCATTAATAGACTGATGTAATTGATTAATTCATCGGCTTTTCCGTTCAAACAAGTTGCTCCAGCGACCAGACCTGTTTCACGATTCGTAACTATCTTTATTTTTGAGACAGGCTCGTTTGTCCGATGGTAACTAAACCAAGAAGTAGCATCTATTGAAGAGACGGTATACTTCTCTTCTTGTTTAGATGCTTGTTCAGTCGTTATGCCTATTTGAGCTACTTTAGGATTAGAGTAAATAACCGTTGGAATGTAAGGGTAGTTTATTTTTTCAGTTGTCTTTCCAGTTAGATAGTTGGTTAAATAAGCCCCTTCAAAACTTGCTACAGGAGTCAATTTCCCTGCACTTTTTGATAACACGTCTCCACATGCAAAAATATTCTCATTACTCGTTTGAAGATAATCATTGGTTTGAATCCCTTTTTTATCGTAAGCTACTTCTGCTTTATCAAGGTTTAACTCTTCAATATTAGGAATACGTCCAGTGGCACAAAAGACTAAATCGGTCGCTAATGTAAAATTATTTTCAGCTTGTAAAATAAATGATTCTCCACTCTTTTCAATTTTTGTCGTATCGGTATCAAAATGAAAAATGACTCCTTTTGATTCTAATTGATGAACGATTTCATTAACAAGCTCTGATTCAAATTCTTTTAAAGGACGCTTATTGTGATGAATGATATGAACTTCTGCACCAGCAGCATTCGCAATTGTTGCCAATTCAAATGCAATATAGCCTCCTCCAATAAATGTTACTTTTTTAGGCATCTCAGATAAAGATAAGAAATCAGTACTGGTTAATAAATGTTCTTTCCCCTTAATTGACAGTATCGCTGGTCTTGCTCCTGTCGCTATAATAATCTTATCAGCAGTTAAGGTATCTTCATTTACTTGAATCGTTTGCTTATTAATAAAAGTTGCTTTTCCCGCAATGGTTTCGATTCCTGATGAATCCATACTTTTTTTTAATCCTTTTGACATCGGATTAATGATGCTTTCTTTGAATGACATTAATTCTGGCCAGTGAACTTGAGGTGTGACAGAAAAACCTTTCCCCGTTAATTGGGTAACTGCATCTTTTGCTTCAACGACTGAATACAAAACTTTCTTAGGATCGCAACCTCTGTTAGGACAAGTTCCACCCCATAAATCGTTTTCTACAATCGCTATTTTTTTCCGAGCTGCTAAGCCCTTTGCTACTGCCATACCTCCAACGCCACTACCAATAACAATAACATCAAAGTTTTTTTCCATTTATAAAACCTCCTCTTTAGTTACGTTTTACCATAGGCTAAGTAAAATTACTAACAAATCCCCTTATCTTTGTGAAAACTTCTTATAAAAAACATTATTTTCTACACAAGACACTTAAGATGTGTTAGAATCTTGTTACTATACTTTTGGGAGGGTTTTCAATAATGAACGAAAAAACGTTAATATTACTAAAGCCAGATGCAGTAGAAAGAAATTTGATTGGGAAAATCCTTTCAGAATATGAAAGAAATGGTTTGACTATTAACGATATGAAATATATGACTGCTTCTAAAGAAATTACAGAAACACATTATGCCGAGCATAAGGGCAAACCGTTTTTTAATCGTTTAGTTTGTTATTTAACAAGAAGTCCAATAGTTGCTGTTGTAGTAGCAGGCGATAATGCTGTTAGCCGCGTTCGAGCATTGAACGGAACAACTAATCCAGCAGACTCTGGAGACAACACTATCCGTGCTCTTTATGGTATCAGCTTATCCGAGAACACAGTCCATTCATCCGATTCAGTAGAAAGTGCCAAAAGAGAACGCGCTATTTGGTTTAACTAAATCGTAAAAAACTACTGGGTTATTGTAACCCTTTATATATATCTTAGCGTCTCTTTATAGAAATAAAAAATACTTAATCTATTTTTTAAATGCTTCCATATGTATAAGTTGTTTTTTCTCCTTTTTAAATTATCTTGAGTTATCAGGAGGTTATATTCCTCATAGCTCATTTTTTGTATCTTTAGAGATAAAGTTTATTTAGTTTGATTTATTGCTGTTTTTGAGTCTGACTCTATTGCTGATAAGGAGATTTCAATCATTTTAAACTGCCTATTCTCTGTTCTAATTGTGATACAATAGAGATTAAAATAAGTCGCTATTAAAAGGAGAATTCTATGAAAATTGGTTACGCATGCTTAACTGTTGGTGTATACAATACAAACTTTAAAACGTGTACTCTCAAATCTGCAACTCCAGAGCATTTATCAATACTTATTAAACACAACTTAGATACTTTAGATCGAATTCTTGATTACAATATTAAGATGGGTATTACCCATTTTAGGATTAGTTCGGATATCATTCCTTTTGGTTCAAGCCCGATAAATACTCTTTCCTGGGATACTCTTTTTAAAGAGGAATTTCATTCCATTGCTAAAAAATTAAAAAAACAGTCTATCAGAGTATCCATGCATCCAGGACAGTATACTGTTTTGAATTCACCAAATAAAGATATCGTTAAAAGAGCCGTAGAAGATCTTGCTTACCATACTCGTTTTTTAACTGCACTAGAAACAGCTAAATCTAGTAAAATTATCCTTCATATTGGAGGTGTATACGGAGACAAAGAAGCTGCCATAGCGAGATTCGAAAAAAATTATGCTCTTTTAAGTCAGGATATAAAAGATCGGTTAATTATTGAAAATGATGATAAATCGTATCATATAGGCGATGTTCTAGCTATTGGAATGAATAATCGTATTCCAGTTGTCTACGATAACTTGCATAACCAAGTTCTTCCATTTGATGTTTCTAAAGATGACCGTCATTTTATTACTTTAGCCAATCAAACTTGGTCAGTTGAAGATGGTATCCAAAAAATTCACTACTCGCAAGGTGCCAACTTGAAAAGAGCAGGAAGTCACTCTAAAACGATTGATCTAGCTGTCTTTGATATCTTCCTAAAAAGTATTCCCAATGTAGATATTATGTTAGAAGTAAAAGATAAGAATCTATCAGCTATCAAAGCTGCTAATTTAACTTCTGAAAACAAAAAAACCTCAAACTTAGAACAAGAATGGGCTAAATACAAATACACTATTTTAGAACACAATCCAACTTTATATAAAGAGATTCAAGTTCTTTTGGAAGATAAAAAAGCTTATCCTGTAATTGAATTCTATTCCTTAATCGATCGAGCTATGGCTACAGAGCCAAACGAGGGTACCCGATTAAATGCTATTTCACATGTATGGGGATACTTTAAAGAAATTGCTACAGAAAAAGAGCGTAAAAAATATGAATCTTATCTTGAATCTTTCAAAAAAGGAACCTACTCCATTAATGCAGTTAAAGGGTTGCTCTTAAAAATGGCCATCAAGTACAATAATGACTATTTATTAACCAGTTATTACCTTCATTTTTAAATGAACTTAGATAGTTCTCAATTAAAAAAGCTTTTTGAGTAAATAAAATCTCAAAAAAACCATTAGATTTAATGAAAATCTAATGGCTTTTTTCTGTCTGTTAAAAATTACGTTTAAAAGGGAGAGATTGTATCCCCGCGTAATCTGTTCCACCTAAACGGGCTACTGGACGTAAGACCTCAGATAATACATAACCTTGTTTCAAATCGTAGACTGTTTCATCTATAACAGAAGCAATTACTCGTAAAATAACCAGATCGGCCTCTTCTTTATTTTTATCGTAATCTTTCAGAGTCAAGGACTCTTCTAAAACAACTTCGAAACGTATTAGAGCCTCTTTTATACCAGGCGTCTTAACTTTCATACTTGGACTCAAATTTAAATCAGTTAATTCTAATTCACTTTTATTTCTTGCTAGTGGTGTAGAAGAAATATCCATTGCACTGATAAGAGATTCATCCACTATATGAATTACCGCTTCTCTTTCTCTAGAAATATTCACAAAAGTATCTTTTTGTTGTTCGCCATTTCTTTGAAATGACACAATGACTAGCGTTGGTGAAATAACATTAAAGTAACTAAAAGGCGCCAAGTTAATACTACCATTTTCATTTGAACTCGTTATCCAAGCAATTGGACGTGGAATAATACTGCCTTTAACAAGTTTCATTCTACTTGCTTCATCAATCGTATCAAAGTCTATTTTTAATTTAGCCATTAAAACCCTCCATTTTTTTGCAAAAGAAAGCTCTTTGCCTGTTCTATTTCTTCTTGAGTTAGTTGATGTCCTTGGTCATGAGTATAGGTTTCTACATTTATTAGAGCAGCTAACATACTTGTTTCAAGCTCTTTAAATTGGCTTTCACTAATATAAGAATCATTCTTTCCGGAAGTCATTAAAACGTTTACTCCTGATTGTCTCTTAAATTTCTTATCAGAATTGATCGGAGAAGGATGAAATAAAAGAAGAGTCGAAATTGGCAAGTCACTAAAATTTTTCAACAGATTCTTTGCGAGATTTGCTCCATTAGAATAACCGATAATAGTTAAGTTATTCTTCTCTAGACCAACTTTCCCAGCTATCTCAATAACTGAATCATAAAGATTTTGAGTTGCTTCATCTAAGCCTGGAAGGTCAAAACTACCATCTGGGTAGCGCGCAAAGTAACGATTCATTCCATTTTCATTCACTTCTCCTTGAAAGCCTATTTTTGTAGCTTTAGGATCAAGGATATGAGCTAGTTCAAATAAGCTTGTAGCTGTTCCGCCTGTTCCGTGAAGTGAAATAATAGTATGGTTGTTTGTTCCTACAGCAATTACTTGTTGCATCATCCTTTATCACCTGACTTTTTACCTAGTTTTTTCAACAAATATTGCAGCTGTTGTTCTTCTTCTTTATTTAATACATCAAAAATTGAACGCATATAAGAAAAATGCTTTTCGTATATTTCTTTAAATACTTTTGTACCAAGTACCGTCAGCGTAATAATTTGAATTCTCTTATCTGACTCTTTTTTATTTTTTATAATATAAGCTTTTTTATTTAATATTTCTAAGACATAGGTCATACTGCTATTAGGTATTAAAACTGTATCAATAAGCTCTTGAGTTGTTAGGGAGCCTTTTACATACAAGGCTTCCATAGCTGTAAATTCATTTACATTGATTCCCGTATTAGCAAGCGAGTGTTTTACATCTTTTTCAATACTATTATAAGCTTTGAATAAGATAATTAAACTTTTCAGCTCATTTTTCATTGATTAAAATATTCCTTTTCAAAATTTTTGGTACTTCTTATTGTATCAAAATGTGGTAATTGGGTTTCAACATATTCTCGTTTATTTCTCAAGTGAGGCGGCAGTGTCAATGTTTCACCTAGAACTTCATAAGCCTCTTGGTCATCAATAAATCCAGGACCTTCTGTTGATAATTCAAATAATATATTGGGATATAAGCGAATGTAGACTGCTTTAAAATAAAAACGATCAATAAAACCAGAATTTGTAAGACCTAATTGATTAAATCGATTTTCCCAAGCATCAAGATGCTCTTTGTCTTCCACTCTAAACGCTACATGGTGAACTCCACCATAGCCTTGTCTCGCACTTTGTGATGTATCATCTTTTTCCACAATAACTGAAGCACCATTTCCACCTTCACCCATTTCAAAGAGTGTAAAATTGTGTTCACTTGCTACTTTTTGCATCTGCATAACTTTGACTAAAGCATTTTCCATCATTTCTTCAAATTGAACTTTCAAGAAAATCGGACCTAATCCAGTGATCGCATACTCATTTGGTACTGGCCCTTTATACCAAGGTTCTCCTGAACCTATCCCTGTATTTTTTTCATCTGAGAAAATAGCGTATTGTTGTTTATCAAAATCTTCAAAATAAAGAACTTGTTTACCAAAATGAGTGAGTATATTATCCTGTTTAACTGTATAATAAGTTAGTCTTTTTTCCCAATACTTCAACGCCTCGTCATTGGGCACTCTAAAACTCGTTCTAGAAATGTCATTTGTCCCTTTTTGATGAGCAGCACTTTCATTAAAGTCAAAGAAAGTCATATCGGTTCCTGGGTTGCCGCGATCATCAGCAAAAAATAAATGATAGGTTGAAAGATCATCTTGATTTACATTCTTTTTCACCAAACGTAAGCCTAGGACTTCTGTATAGAATTTGTAGATTTTTTCTGCACTACTCGTTATTGCGGTCACATGGTGGATACCTTTAAATTGTTTTACTTCATTCATTCTTTATTTACCCCCTGTATTTATTACAATTTTTTCTTAAACCATTTACTTCAAAAATACTGTAAATGCCATCTATCGGCTCGAATCATTTATTTACTAGTATTTATCTTATCGTTGATACTGTCTCTATATTATTACTAATTCGTAATAATAACAACTTATTTGACTTTCTACTCATTAAAATTGATTTAAAAAATACAATATTTTTCTTTTCACTGTGTTCTAAAGATTTATCAACTATTATTAAAGTAAAAAAATAAACCCTAATAGTATCAGGGTTTATTTTTATGAATAATCGCTAATCAAACTTACTAGCCTTAAATAGATTCTTTATTTACTTCTAAATTTTTATAGGCTTCTTTCAACATCTTACAATGAACCCCTAGGATACCATTAGAGACTTGCGTTACATGAAAATCACCTTTAACGCTTAATGTTGAATACGCAAGTTCTCTAGAAATTTTGAAACGATGGGTTAAAAAGTCAACAGCTTCTAATGCTGCTTGTCTATTAGCTAAATCCAAGGTATGACCATAGCCATGAGTCTCCCAATGCTCACCCGAATCTAAAATTGGATTTTTAAACAGTTTTTTACCTTTATGAAGAATAATCTGGATACGACCATTTAGACTACCTTCAATAGCTGTCCCACTAAGTTCACCATCTCCTTGTGAAAAATGGCTATCTCCAACGTAAACACCAGCTCCATCTACCTGTACTTTATAGTACATTGAAGTACCCTTAATAAAGTTTTTGTTGTCAATATTTCCACCAAAATCAAAAGGATGAAGCGAATGAACTTTGCCATTTCTTGCAGGCAATACTCCAGCAACACCAAAAAATAAATTTAATGGTATCGTTAGCTTCTCGGTTATTGGCATTCTTTCAACTGATCCTACTGGTGTAACAAGTCCTGGTGCATTTATTGGTCTTGGATATGGAAAACTAAAGATAGGTGTATTTTGCAATAGTTTTGTACACAAGATTGCAAAGAAAAGTACACAATGTTGCCACCCGATAGTTTCGTTATTTTGATGTATTTGATAAAGCATTTTTGAGTCGGTAACTTTCACCAGTAAAACTTAAAATATGTGCATGATGGATCAAACGATCCACTAAGGCAGCTGTTAACCTAGGGTCAACGAATACGCGATTCCATTGGCTGAATTCAAGGTTTGATGTGATGATGACGCTTTTTGTTTCATACCAATCACTGATGAGCTGAAATAAGAGTTCAGAGCCATCTTTAGTAAACGGTACATAACCCATCTCATCAAGAATGATACATTTCACTTTATCAAATCTTTTCTTAAACAGTTCCAGTGTATGATTACGCCAATGTTTTTCCAGTTCTATCACAAGATCAGATACCCGTAGAAACCTCGTTTCATAACCAATTTCACAAGCTTTACGACCAATACCAATTGCTAGATGAGTTTTTCCAGTTCCAGGAGAACCAACCAAAACAACATTTTCCGCTCTAGGGATAAATGCACATGACTCTAACTCACTACGCGTTTCTGCCGTAGGCAGTTTTATGTGTTGATGCCACTCGTATTGATCTAGAGACTTTTGCGAAGGGAATTTAGCACTTTTTTGGAATCGTTCAATTTTCACTGTTTCTCTACAGTTTACTTCGTGTTGAAGTAGGCTTATTATAAACGCTTCTTTTGACTCATCCTTTATTTCGTTTACCTGTCTTGCCACATGAGTAAGATGCAATGACTTACATAAATCGTCCAATTGATTATTCATTTAGTTTGCCCTCTTTGTAAGTTTGTCGTAAGCAGACCAGCTAACTTGATACGGATCAGAGTCTTCAGCTTGTTTCCCAATAAGTTCAAAGAATCGTTCATTAATGGTTGCCATGTCATTGTGTGCCAGCAAGCTTGAAATTTCTGAGACTCTGTCGTAAAGCATGTGCAAATCATCTGTATTTAAGTAATGTTGGATTCTACCAGGCAAATATTTCCAATATCTTGAATAATGAATAGTACTCAATTTTCGGCGCCAATCTTTCATAATTATTTCCCAAGGGATTCTACGAGAATTGCCCATATACGGACGATCCCCTTCACCAATGATTTCACCATTTCCAGAAACAATTTTATACTTATCCCATGTCAGATAAGCAGTGAGTAAGGAGTGATTTCTCGCACGCGAAATATGGGTTTTTGTATTATCCAATAGAATTTCGTTATACTTATTCGTAGTAACAATTAGTTCTCTTCTTACTGGATAATCTGTTTCAGGAAGTGCCCAAAGGGCTTGTGCTTCATCTGTCCATAACTCTTCTATTAGTGAGTTCTTTTCATAATGTTGGCGATTTCTATCTTTAATCAGCTGAGTATAAAGGTCTTTGTTCAATGATTTGTAATCAATCATTCTAGGAGCAGTTGGGAAGAAGTTATAGCGCACATAACCAACCTTATTTTCTACGCTTCCTTTTTCATTCCCACTCCTTGGATTACAAACTTGTGTGTTAAATCCATAATGATTGGCAAACTGTTGAAAACCATCGGTCAACTGGGCTTTTTCGAACTTTGATTTCGTCTTCTTTACAGCCGTTGACATATTATCAATGCGGATATTTTTTGGAACACCGCCAGCTTGCACAAAAAGTTGTTTCATTCCAATAAGCAAACACTCTTGATTTTCGGATGGAAGAGCTACTGCAAATCCTGCATTACTGTATGGAAAGGTCATAACAAGTGCTTTAACATCTTTAAACTCACCTTTGTGTTCCACTTCCATGGTTCCAAAATCCAACTGCGCATCGGCAGGAGGGTGCTCTAACCGTTCAAATCCATTATCCACACCACCATCAACGTGGGTCACATGCCATTCTTGAACAAACATACAAACGGTACGATAAGAACCATTAAAACCGATTTCCTTTAATTCCTTATGGAATTGGGTATTCGTCCGTCGTTTTTTCTTCGTCAATCTGGCATCCTCTGCCAACCAAGAACTTACAATATCTCCCCATTTTTCTTCATACATCATTCCTTTTTTTAAACGAATCGTTTCTGATGGTACTTGATCACCATCAGCATATTTTTTAGCTGTTCTCCAATTAATTTTTAAATCTTTTCGAATTTTATTTACCGAATGTCCGTGATTATTTCGCAAATTTTTGATAGTATTAATATCAGTCATTGTCAGCATCCTTCCAACCTCCATGTTTAGCTTCGACACTAAAACATTAAAGGTTTATCGGGTGGCTGGCAATGATTTTTTCGTTGCAAAACTCTGTACTCTTACGCTGCAGAGTTCTGTACTTTTATTCTGCCACAAACAATAGGATAAGTTATTCCTTGTTCTGGATCCACTTCGTAAATAAAGATAGATTCTTCACGATTAAAACTATTGGATAAATTACCCCAATTCGCTATAACATTTGATCCATAGTTCATTCTAGGTTTTGTTTCGATAATCTTCATTTCAATAATATCATCAGGCTCAGCATCTTTAACATAGATTGGCCCAGTTATAATATGATCTCCCATATCTCTAGGTACAACATCGTAAATTTCTTTGATAGCCTCGTCAAATAATAAATCTGGTGCATCTCCAGACTGATGATTCAATGCTTCAATATCAACGAAGTCCCCTGATTCAATCGTTAACACAGGCTTCCAAGAATTATCGTAATATCCCCATTTCACTGTCTCGACTGTTGCTTTTAATTCATGTATCTTAGTCATAACTGCCTCCTTATTAAAATTAATCGTTTAACTGGCCTTATATCTGTAAAATCTTCAAAAGCTCATAGACAGAAGAAATTAAATTAACTACACACTATGCTAGCGTTATTTTTTAAATCGCTTTGTAAGTAAACTAAGGAGGTTACTTTACTATCCTTACTTAGTTTAAAAGTTGTTTGTGTAATTTTATCAAAATTGCTCAAAATGTCAAGATTTGTAACACACATACACCTGCACATTAAAAAATAGCTAACTCTTTAGCAAAACAATTCTTGAATTTATTATCAAAAATAATTACCTTAACTTGCTTTTATTATACTTGAAACATCTAAAAATTAAAGAGACAGACTTTTTTAGATGTATAACTTATAATGTTGGAAATATAAAAATCACTAACGACTATTTTTATGTAAAAAAATAGAAATATATAAGAAAATCCGATAGAATAATAGTTACCACAACCAAATCTAAGGAGGTCCTAAGCTATCTCATTCTCATTATATTTGAATTATACTTGATTTGAAAGATAAAAATAATACCTTTCCAGAAATTTTTCATGAAAAAAATAAGTAAAATGATACTTGTTAAAAATGCTATTTGGTACTCTATCCTATACAACCAATCGGTGTACAAATTATAGGAGGAAAAAAGAAAATTCTACGATTGTGTAGTAGAAGATAAAGATAAAACATTAGAAAAAAACTTAGCGAAAAAATAGTACTTTAGTCTCTTGATGGCATCTAAAATACTAGTAGAAATCGGTAATCAATTTCGTTCAAATTATCAAATCACTTATTTTTGATGACTTTCAGTCTGTAAATAAAAAAGTAAGTTTCATTTACATCGATTCAAAAGCACGCTATCATAGATATTTTGTCAGATAGACGATTAAACTCCTTATGGAATAACTTTATTGACTAATCCCAGCAGACTTGTGCAGTAGTAGGAACTAGTATGATAGATATGAATATGGCTTATTTAACATTGATTTATGAACTATTTCCTAAAATTAAAATTATTATAGATACTTTTCATCTTGTAAAGTTAATTGGTCGTTCTCTTGATAAAGCTAGAATCAAAATAATGAATCACTATCGTACATCAAATTCGGAGGATTTAGAAAACTTGAATATTACTGGAAACTAATTCCAAAAAGAAAGTCTCATTTAAATGGCTATTCTTATACTTATCGACGTTTGTTTAAAAGCATAAAAGTCAAGCGGGTATTATTGAAGCTAGGCGAAGAATTTAAAGTTAGTTACAAGTTATATCAGAATTTAATTTATGCGTTTGCTCAAAAGGATTATAATCTTTCTCTTGATTACTTAAATGAAGCCTCTAAAAGGTTGTCCTCTTATATAAAAACGAGTTTAAAATATCGACACAATAACGGTCCTATTGGGGCGACAGACAATGCACTAAAAGTTTCAAAAAAATTAACTTCGTTTTTTGAAGCTTCTTTAAATTTAAAATCAAGATTTTAATTTCATTGCAATACACTTCGAACTTAAAAATTGATTCATTCATCATTTAGTTGAATAAGTTTTATAAAGTCATTGTATTGTTTTATAATTCTGGATTCATCGACATGATTCGACAAAGAGCCGCTTTTTTTAAAAGAAGTAAAAGAACCATTCAAAATATTAATTTGAATGGTTCTTTGTATAACTATTTAGCCTTTAAATTTACCTATATTCTTAAACGTAAATCGTTTGAGTTCTCCAGTAAGCAATACTTTATTGATTTTTATTTTGGAACTTCTACGCTATGGTCAACTTCTGCTTTTTTCCCTTCTTTACGGGTCATTTCTCCCCATTGGTGGCTTCGTTTAAATATATTTCCAATTCTAAAAAGAGACATCATTTGTCTATACCCAAAAGATTCTACGATACTATAAAAAATAAGTTTTAGAGTAAGCCTTGTGCTAGTAGTAGCACTAAACATATATCTTTCTATAATTATAGAAATCATAGAAACAATAATATTATAACCCATATAGATCAGTAAATAAAACAAAAAGAAATTCAAATTTATAATTCCAAGCAGGTAAGATAAGGTAATGGTTACCATGCCTAGCACCTCTAAAAAAGGTGTTATATATTCAAATAAAAGGAAGTAAGGGAATGATATCATTCCGACTAATCCATACTTAAGATTCAAGAACATATATTTATGCATTTTTAGGCTCTGTCCAAGACCTACATGCCATCTTCTTCTTTGTCTTTTAAGCGTGTTTAAGTCTTCTGGTACTTGTGTCCAACAAATAGCATCTGGAACATAAGAAGTCTTATATGGGATTTTGTTTTTTTTATAGAAAGAATGGATTTTCATTACAATTTCCATATCTTCCCCCATAAGTCCATTTGTGTATCCACCAATATTTACTATCGCCTGTTTGTTATACAAACCAAAGGCACCAGAAATGATTAAATTCCCATTTATGCCATTTAAAGATATTCTAGAATTTAAAAACACTCTAAGATATTCTATCATTTGGAAGATAACCAAAGCTTTTTTCGGACTCTCTACCTCCAAAACCTTACCTTCTTCTATGATTACATGATTTGATATTTTTATGTTTCCTCCAACAGCAACAGTTGTATCATCTTCTAGAAACGGCTCTACAATACGTTGAAGAGCGTCAACTTGTAACATTGAGTCAGCATCTACACATAAAAATGTCGGAAACGAACTTACGTTTATTCCCATATTAAGGGCGTCCGATTTACCACCATTTTCTTTATCCACTAAAATGATCTTAATTTTTTCTCCGCCTTCATATATTCCTAAGGCCTCATTAGATTCAACTAATCTTCGATAAGGTTTTAAAACTTTTTTTAAGTTAAAAGTTTCAATTACAGTTTCTACAGTTTTATCTTTTGAACCATCGTTTACAATAATAATCTCGTATGTCGGGTAATCTAAGTTTAAAAGAGATTTTATACTGTCTACTATTGTAACTTCTTCATTATACGCTGGAACTAAAATAGATATCGGAATGAAGTTAGCTCGATTATTTATGACTGTTTGGCTCATATGGTTTTTCCTTTTAAAAAAATCATCTAAGTTGAATGCTGAAAATATTGTCGTTGCAAAGAATACTAATGCATACAGAAACATATAAAAAAAGAAAAATACGTTAATCGCATAGATAATATCAACTATATTCATATCAAAGCACTTCCTTTCATATTTTCAGCCTCTTTATTTTTTATTACTAGAGTCTCATAGTCTTCGATTGTTATTATTCCTCTTGTATTCATAGAGTACAATAATATATCTCTTGCAAATCGATCTTCATTTTTAATCGCCTCTTCTATAACGGCTTTTTTATCTACTAGTTTTAAAAATGATTCTGCACTATTGTATCTAACATAATAGTTTACATCTGTAAGTGTGTTTTTGAGTTTTTCTATAATTTGTTCACTAGGATAGTTGCGAATTACTCTTGCGCTTACTGCCCTTACTTCCCAGTCTTCGCTTTCTATATTTTCTACTATGCTATTTTTGGATCTTTGATCTATGATCTTATTAAAATATCTGGTACTAGAAATGACTATTTCTTTTTCATTTGTTTGTTGAAGATAATTTAATATTTTATCTTTTATCTTTTGAGTTCCATTAGTTGTATTTATAAAATGACTAATAATATTTTTTTTTAGATTTGTGTTATATCTATCCATTTGTAGATATATTTCATTATCGAGCGTGTCCTTATCGCCATCATAATTATCTAAAAAATCTATAATTGTCTTATCATTAAAATAATGTTTTTTGCTATTAATTAATTCTATTGCTTTCATCATAATCGTTACATCGTTGTTTTTATTTATCACGTTCAAAGCATTGTTTCTAACATGCAAAGAATTTTTGTCTAGAGCAGATAAAGCAAACTCTCCAGTTTCTTCATTTCTCATTTTAAATTCAGAAAGTAAATATAGCGCATAGCTCTCTTTATATTCTTTTCTAACAATTCCACTTTTAACTATCTTATTAATATTTACAATTTCTTCCAATAAGTGTGACAGCTCATCTTTATAGAGGTTGTCTTCATAGCATTCTTTAACTGCTTTGTGAAATGCTTGGATATCCGTTTTTCTATTAAAACAGTCTTTAAGCTTATTTATTTCTTCTATTTTATTTGTTGCTTTATTTTCAAGAATATTTATGAGCGATTCTTTAATTCCTTCTTTTCGCTTTTCTATTTCATTGTATTTTCTTTTTTCAATATTCAAAGAGATTAAAAAATATGAGTTTATTAAAAGCAGTAGCAATACAAACACGATAAAACTAAAATATGCAGTATAAACAGTCATAACTTTCACATCCTTTATTTTTTATTTTATTCAGGGTTTTCAGCCCAATAATCTTTTACTATATAGTAAGAATCTTTTAATCTTTCAAAGTAAACCATTTTTTTTATTTTTTCTATATTATACGATGATTCTTTTGTTATAATATTTTTTTCTTTACCTTTATAATTGATAGAAAATCCTAATTTTTCTAATTTCTGTTGACTATCTAAACCATCTGAGTAAAAATCTCCGTAAGCTTTTCTTTGTAATGGATCTTTTACATTTAATAATGACCACGGAATCTTGATTTCAACTTTATTTCCTTCTTTATTAAAATCCACTTTAGAATTAAATTCTTCATTCGTTGGGTTATCTATTCCATACGCTAATTTGCCAGTTTCATAATAAATTGGAAACAATACTCGATTGTTATCTTTCAAATAAAATTTCTTTCTATTTAGTAGGTAAATAGCTTCAAATTTTTCACTATCTTTATCAGGTACTTTGCTCTTTTTTTCTATTATATTGGCATAATATTTATAGAGATAATTGAATAGGTTGTACCTTTCATTTACTACTATTCTAGATTCGTTGTATCCTTGTAATTTTATTATAAAATCTGCATCATTAGAAAATTCAGCTTCATCTTCCCATTTATTAGAACCGCTTAAAGGAGTAACATCTATCCCGAGGTAAAGTAAGTCTTCAGTTAATGACCAGTTCTCCTTCTCTATCAGTATATAAAGATGAGATAAATCATTTTTTATTTTGAGATTTATCTCATCTTCTTCCAAGATAGTCTTTGTATCTTTCCAGTCCGAAAAATTACCATCAAGATATACTTTATCTTCCTCGTTACCAGATTCGAACTTCAAAAAACCAAAACTTTCATCACTAGATTGTAAATCATGCCAGTAGCTTGAATTATTTAAGTCTAAATAATCTTCAACCAAACCAAAGCTTGTTAATCTTGTCCAATCATCTTGCCAAGAACTTACTATTGCCCCCGCTGCACCCGATGTATTTATTTTTTCTAACAAATCAACGATTCTTTCACCTTGTTCTTTTTCTGAAAATCCTCCTCTATCAAAACCGTCAATTTGATCTATTTTTGATTTAGCCCTAGAAGATGAAATTCCTGTATCAGAAATAACTATCGGTATTTCATAAAAATTATTTAATCTATCCAAATGTTTTTGAACTACAGATGTGCCGTTACCTAACGATTTTTCATGTTCTTCATATTCATATTCTAAGAAATCTAAAGAAGCTATATGGTATTTATAACTCACAAACAGATTATTGCCTTTTTTTGGGGTGATATGTTCAATATTTATATTCGCATGTTTTGTTAAATTAGATTCATGTTTATATTCAAATGAATCTGTTTCAGCAGATGTCAAAAAAGACAAAAGACTAGATTTTCCATACTTTTCAATCTCATACTTAGCAGAAAAATTTAACACTTCTCCTATAAAAACTTCAAATGCACTGCCATCCTTGACTGAAAAATATTTTCCATCGTATTCTTTTTTTTCTTTGTGCCTTTCATTTGTAAGTGTCACTATTTCTGGGTTTGTATTTGTCCCGATTATAAGGCCTAAATTATACTTAGAAATATCTTTTAGATAAAGGCCTCTGTGACTTCTTTTATTACTCAGGATTAGAGCTTGCCCGTTTATTACATTTATTGTTTTCTTTACATCTTTTTTTAGATTATCAAGAATCTTTTCATTAAAAGCATCATATTTTTCTAATACCGCTTTTTCATCTAACATAATCTCGTGCATCACATAAATCGGTTTTTCTCTATTAAGATTATAGTCATAAATAGCAGCGTAGAAGCTAGGAGACTGGATGTATGGAACCTTTATAACATTTGCGTTCATCTTTCCTATTTCATCTAACCATTTTATTATTTCATTTTTAGGAGTACTTGTTTCAAATCTAGTATGCCCTGGCTTGAAAGAATTCAACTCTACTCCTTTTAATTTAATGGTTTCCCACTCAGCATCTTTATAGATTTTTATATCTTTTCCATCGGTCTTTACAATTCTAGAATAATTAGATAAACTTTCAGATTCCGTATTCAGGTTATCTGAAAAATACCTTTGATAAGAAAGTAAAAACAAAAGTGCTATCAGTATCACTGAGGTTATCGAGACGAGAGTAAATTTTCTAATGTTCAATTATATCACCTATTCTATAGGATTTTCTTTGATTCTATTTAAAAGATTAATGTTTTCATCCATCCAAGAAAACCTTTCTTTCAGAAAAACTCTTATGTCCTCTACTTCTTTCTCATAATCTTGTTTAGAATCTTGTATATACCATTTCCTTCTATTTCTATCTGCACTTAGCCCTAATTCAAGTATCGCTTCGTCAATCAATTTGTCAATATTCTTATCTGACCAGATTGTGTTTCTGTATTGTCTATATTTCGTTTTATATCTCTTTACAAAGGCTTCATCTTGAAATAGTCTTTCATACCAAATAATGTTTACCATACGAAAACCAGTTGGTTCATTCATTTCTTCCAAAAGAGTATTACCCAGACTTTGATCAAAATCCCAGATAGGGCCTGCGTTAAGAAGGCCGCCTATATCTTTGTGAAAGTAAGCACTCACTTCTCCACCATCTACGTTTTTAGTAATTTCATTTATAATGGCATAATCTATAAATGATTCAACATCTACATATTTTCTAAATCCTTCTCTTTTATCATCAAAATTGCTAGCTCTCAAAGAATATTCAAACTTATTAATATAATCTATTATCCCTTGTTCATACAATTCAGTCATGTTGCTCTTGCTAGGATACGTTGTCGTAAAAACGGTCCTCGCTTTAATATTATTATTTTCATCTACTATAAAATCATCTTCTAACATGTTCCAATCGCTTTTTAATACAGTATCTTCATACTTTATTTTATCTCTTGAAATAATAAAACTGATATCTTTGTATTTATCATTATTCTTATCGATAGCAATTCTATTTTCATCTCGTTCGATTTTTTCAGTTAACAGATAGACTCCCATATAATCATCTTGAAAGTTTATCTCTTCGTCAGTAGTTTTCATATAGAGTTCAACAAATCTTGTATCAGGAGCGTATTCCATAGTATCTCTCCCCATTTTGTAAGATAAATAGTTTCTAATTAGACTTTTATCGCTATACATACCATTTAAAACCCACTTATCATGAATATTCATTCCTAATAATTCTTGAGGGTTTTCTAGTTCGTACTCATCTATTAACCTAATTGTATATTGTTTTTTCTTATACCTTAAAGACGATTGTCCTCTCACATTTATAACTAAATCTGATTCAACTGTTGGCGTGGCATTCTTATCTACAACCGTATAACCAGCTAAATTGGGTTCATATAATTTCATACTCACTTGGTATTTTTTAGAAGGCTGAAAGACTTCTCTTTCTACTCCATTTATTTCCACTTCTTTTTTTTCAAGATTGGACTCTATTACTTGGCCATTTGTATCTATTACCATGATAGGCAAATTGTTTTTCTTCTCTTCTCTCAATTCAGTAAAATCAGAATGGCTGTCTTCTGTAACACTATTATCTGCATTAGTTGGATTTAGGTACAAATTGATAACTAAAAAAAAACCAGCTATCATTAGGCCCAAATACAATAAGATAACCATCTTTTTCTTTTTCTTAACAATTTTTGTATGCTTCATCCTAAAGTTTCACCATCTTTAGAAACCATATTCACGAAATATACACCTTCTATTTTTTTAATTTTTTCATATTCGCCAATAGAACTGTTATCTTTTAGCATGACTTGATAAACAATCTCGGCATAGTCATCGGTTATTGTTTCAGCTCTAAGTTTGCCAGCTTTATAAGTATTAAATAAAGCAGATCTTACCTCTTCTAGACTAGTTAAATCTCCTCTTACAATGACTAAATACACTTCTTTTCCTTTGAAGGTTATATCGCCTATTACAGTAATAATTGCAACAAATATCGTTCCAATTATAATAATGTAATAGTTAGATGATCCAGCTCCTAAACCAATAGAAATAGCCCAAAATATATACGTTGTATCTCTTGGATCTTTGACAGCCGTACGGAACCTTACTATAGATAAAGCCCCAACCATCCCTAAAGATAAGGCTAGACTACTACCTAATATACTCATAACCATAGTCGTTATCAGACTCATCATTAGTAAGGATGTATTAAATTTTTTACTATAAGACACGCCGCTATATGTTATCTTGTAGGTTATACATACTATAAGTGCTAATACGAGAGCTACGCTCATATTTTGAATCACAAATATCGGTGAAACAGTTGTTGAATTTTCATATAATAAATTATAAAGAACTTCTCTCACCTAATTAATCCCCCTTATCCCATATATCTTTCAAATATTCTTCGCGAGACCATATATTTACTATAAGATTGTCTCTCTAAATCAAGAGGTGAAAATATATCGGTAATATATTTGAATATAAAATTATTGTATTTTACTTCTAAAATATTTGTATCATAATCATCCGTTGGTATCATAATAACTTTTTCATCAAACAATCCAAAATCAATCTCATTTGATCTAATATCATTATCAAGAGTCACTCTTATGTTATTCATCTGATGAATAAAGGCTTTTCTCCTGTATTCTATTAGAACAACCGGTCTAAGCCTATTTAATTTCATAATGAGATAAATTGATTGTGCTGTTTCAGAATCATATTTTCTGAGTACTTCATAATTTTGCTTAATTAGCTCTTCTGCGTCAGCTTTATCTATTAATACCGTTTTTTTCTCTTGACTATCGCCAAATTTTCTTTTTATTTCAAGCTTTGCTTGCTTGGCATTTAGACTATAAACTCTCAATCTGATTTTTTTACGATTTTCAATTCCAGCAAGTTTCTCATAAAAATCACTGTCTGCAAAATCATCAAAATAAAGAGATCTAATTGTATAACCCATAACACCATTATGCTTATCTGCAACCAAAACATTTGCCAGCTTATGAGAAAGTGAAAGATACTGAAAGTAATTTATTTGATGCTTTAACTCTACTCTAGAAACCCTTAGCGTTTTATCAGCCATCATGTCCTCCTATTTATATTCTATTTCTTTTCCATCACTAGAGAGATGGATATCTTTTTCAAACGCATACATAACAGTGGAGCCTTGTTTTTCCAATAAATCTTCTACCTCACTATCCTTTTTAGAATTTGTGATAACCGATAGCTTGGGCGATATCTTCTCTATAAATTTTTCTGAGTTAGGATTTTCTCTACCATGATGAGCTACTTTGTATAAGTCTATCTTAGGAAGATCAATTTTTAGCGTTTCTTCTAATAATTCTTCTTCAGCATCTCCAGCAAAAAGGTAATTCAAGTCTCCATCTTCTATTAAAGTGATTAAAGAATGGTCGTTATCCCCCTTATAGTCATTTTCTTCTGGAGTAATTATTGTAACTTTCAAGGTGCCTAACTCAAATGATAAGTCTTCTGTTAGTCGTACATTTTCAATTTCTTTTTCATCTACAACTTTTTGGATTCGCGCCTCACGTTTAGTATCTTTAAAATGATTGGACTGAATGAGTTTGCCAACTTCAAATCCATCTAAGATATATGACGCACCACCTACATGATCTTTATCTGGATGAGTTAAGATTAAATAATCTAATCTTTTCACTCTTACTGCTTTTAACTTTAATGCTAATTCTTCTTTAGTTGACTTTAACCCTGCATCAATTAAAATTGTTTCATTTTCGCTTTCTATATAAATGCTGTCTGCTTTTCCAAGACCGAAAATAACTATTTTTGTTTTTTCTGGTGTCTCAGAAACTAAAGGTCTTATTAAGAAAAATAATAACAAGCCAATAAAGAACAAAAATCCAATTTTGATAATTTTTGATTTCATGCTCTTATCACCTCCTTAAATTCATTCATAGTTCATAGCTACTCTTTCAATGATTTTTCAGTAAATATTAGCTCTATCATAATTTAAATATATTCATTATACTATTTACTGAATAGACCGTTTTGCTATAGTTTTTATAATAAAAAAAACCATGTAATTTCCGTGGTGTATTGATGCTAATGCATTCCCAATAAACAACGTTAAATTCGCATGGTATAAATTAAGAATGCTTGCCCTTAGTTAAAATAAATCCTTTAGCAATTCTATATAAAGTTTCAATAACGTATTCATTAGAAACCTACTAATTATACTTATTTTTATCTATTTTTTTTGTAATTTAATTATACCATGAAGTATTCGAAAGAGGTTAATTTAAAAACAAAACATGATACTACTTTCATTTTAATCGCGACAATAATCTGACACATTCACTATATACGAACGCGATAAATACTATCGGTCAATAGCTGAGAAAGAAAAAATAAGCAGAATAGTTGAACAAGCTATTTTAAGTAAAAAAACTGCTCAATCAAAATCAATCAAACGATTATTTTTTCTTACTAGATTGTATTTTAGTTTTAGTGATACACATACAATTATATTCATTCTTTGTCACTTCGATTTTCATTAAACACGATTTAATCTTACATAAACGATTTTCTTTCTATATTATCTACGGCTATAGAAAGAGGCTTTTGTTGCGTGTTTATATCTATTCATAATAAAAGGTGTCCAAATCTTGTGATGAAAAAAATAGCCTTACAAGTTTTTTTATAAAACTTGTAAGGCTATTTCTTCTTATTCTATTCCCACTCGATAGTTGATGGTGGTTTACTCGTTATATCATATACGATACGGTTAACGTTCGCCACTTCGTTTACGATACGAACGGATATTTTTTGCAAGACATCCCATGGAAGACGAGCAAAGTCACTTGTCATCCCATCAATTGAAGTAACAGCACGAACACCAACAGTGTAATCATACGTACGACCATCACCCATCACACCGACACTGCGGATACCAGGTAAGACGGTAAAGTATTGCCAGACGTCTCGATCTAGTCCAGCTAAGGCGATTTCTTCACGTAAAATAGCATCACTTTCACGAACGATTTCTATTTTTTCTTCTGTTAATTCGCCAAGTACACGTATTCCTAAGCCAGGACCTGGGAAAGGTTGACGCCATACTAAGCTCTCAGGCATACCCAATTCAATTCCTAATTCACGAACTTCGTCTTTGAATAAGGTATTTAATGGTTCAATTAATTTGAATTGCATGTCTTCAGGAAGCCCACCTACATTATGGTGTGATTTAATCGTTTGAGCGGTATCTGTTCCACTTTCAATCACATCTGTATAAAGGGTTCCTTGTGCTAAGAATTCAATGCCTTTTAATTTTGTAGCTTCGTCATCAAAAACATAAATAAATTCATTTCCAATAATTTTACGCTTTTGTTCAGGATCACTCACGCCTATTAATTTATCCATAAAGCGTTTTTTAGCGTCTACTCTGATGACATTTAAGCCGAATTTGCCTTCTAGGCTATCCATAACTTGATCGCCTTCATTTTTACGCAATAAGCCATGGTCAACAAAAATACAGGTTAATTGATCGCCAATAGCTTTTTGCAATAGGACCCCAACAACGCTTGAGTCTACTCCGCCTGATAGAGCTAACAAGACATTTTTAGTTCCAACTGTTTCACGAATTTTTGCAATTTCAATTTCGATAAAGTTGCTGATACTCCAAGTTCCTTCGCATCCACAGACAGAAAAAGCAAAGTTCTTTAGCATCGCATTTCCTTGTTCAGTATGGCGTACTTCTGGATGAAATTGGACTGCGTGGAAATTTCTTTTCGAGTCAACCATTGATGCGATTGGACAGTGGAGACTTGTTGCAGCAACTTCAAAGCCTACAGGCACTTGAGTAACTAAATCACCGTGACTCATCCAGACCGTTTCTGTTCTTGCTAAACCACCGAATAGAGGTGCAGAGGTATCTGTTAGTTTGATGTCTGCTTTACCATATTCGCGATTTGAGCTTACTTCTACTTTTCCACCTAATGCCGTTGTCATCAATTGCATACCATAACAAATACCTAAGATAGGAATACCTAATTTAAAGATTGCAGGATCAACAGAATAAGCCCCTTCATCGTACACACTCATTGGTCCACCTGAGAAAATAATTCCTTTGGCATTCATCTTGCTTAATTCTTCTGCTGTTACTTTATGAGAAATCAGTTCAGAAAACACGCCAAATTCTCGAATGCGTCGTGTTATTAATTGATTGTATTGACTCCCAAAATCCAGTACAACAATCTTTTCAACCTCTGTTAAATCAGTCGTTAGTGCCACACAATTCACCCCATCTGTTTTTTATTCATTCCAGTTCGTTATCTAATTTAGATTATACTTCTCTGTTACGCTTCATTGTATCGAGTATGAGTTGACAAATCAATATGTCGAAAACGCTTTTTTTTTTTTTTTTAATACTTTCGAAGCAATAAGCGATCAATAAAATGATTTTCGCTTTTATGCAAAATTAGATCTGCCCGATTTCGGGTTGGCATAATAAACTCCGTTAAGTTTTTTAAGTTAACTTTTTTCCAAATACCTCGCGCCATTAAAAATGCGTCTGCTCGATCACCTTGAGCATAGGGATAATAATAGTTACTTGGATCCATAAAGGCTGTATCCAACAATGTACCAAAGCGTTCCAAATACCATTTTTCAATTTGGTCTGGTTCAGCATCTACATAGATGGAAAAATCAAAAAAATCACTAATATAAATTTGCTCATTCGTTGGCAACTGAAGAATATTGATTCCCTCTACTATTAGGATATCGGGTTGGTACAACACATGAAATTCATCTTCTATAATATCGTAAATTTGATGTGAGTAAACCGGAGAAACGACTCGTTCCTTCCCATTTTTCACATCTCCTAAAAAAGTAATCAACCTTGCCATATCGTAACTTTCAGGAAAGCCTTTTCGATCTATTAGCTGTTCTTTTCGTAAAATCTCATTTGGATAAAGAAAGCCATCAGTAGTGATCATATCAACAGTTTTATCCTTGTAAACACGAGAAAGGAGCGTCTGTAATAACCTCGCAACCGTACTTTTGCCCACAGCAACACTTCCTGCTATCCCAATAATATAAGGTTTTTTAACAATTTCTTGTCCTAAAAAAGCATTCTTTTTTGCTTGCAAATGTTCATATTGGTGAATATAGACATCTAATAATTGAATAATAGGTACATAAACTTCTTCAACGTCTAATAGAGAAATGCGGTCATTTAAACCCGTTAACTCTTCTAATTCTTGATGACTCAGTGGAGCAACTGTCTTTATATTTAATTCTTTCCATTCATCCCGTTCGATGATATGAAATGTTGCTGATTCTTTCATACAGCGGCCCTCCATGTTCTTATAAACTTCTGTATAAGTATAACAAATAATTTGTTTTTTTTGTAGTCTTCTCTTAAATGCGTTTAATTAAGTACGTTATCTTTAAAGAAACTTAACTAGTCAGGAATACGCTATTTAGTGTAGTATTAGTTTGTTAAGGATAGAATACTTATCCTCTTTTTTTATTGTTTTGGCGCAAGATGTATTGCTATTAATAGGAGGATGAATATGAAAGAAAGCAAAAATAAATTGGTTGAAATTTGGGGGGATGTTGTCGCTATTCGAAGTTTAGTTTTAGCCATTTCATTTTCAAGTTTCTCGACGATGGGTGCTTTTTTCTTAGCTCCTGCTGGCGATAAAACCAAACAATTATTCTTTGGATTAGCTGGAGCCTTGATTGGTTTTATTGTTTCCAGTGTAGTTATTAAACCAAAGCGCGTGATAACAAATGCCGTTGCAATTACTGAACAAGATAAGCAAGCTCTTACTCAAAAAGGAATGAATGACGAATGACAATTCTTTTACTCTCTCAAATGATTTTTGCTTCTTTATCAGCTTTTTTATTGTATACCTTTATTGGTTTTATTCCAGGAACGGATGAAACATCGGTGCTTCTTCCCGTCACACTTGCACTTGTTCTAGCTGGAGCACCACCAATCATTATCTTAACTTTTTTTATTTCAGCTATCATAACACTGAATTTAACTAATGCGATGCCAACTGCACTCGTTGGTTTACCGGGCGGCGTAATGTCTAGTCCAATGATTGAGCACGCTCTTTTTTTGAAAAATAAAGGCCTATCCGCTATCACAATCAAAAAAATGGCTGCTGGTTCATTGATTGGTACCGTTATTGCTATTCCTATTTCGCTTATTGTGGCTAATTTACTCGCTCCTTATGGTACAATTATTCAGCCATATGCTCCACTATTATTTGTTATTGGAGCTGTCTTTTTATCCTTAATCGGAAAAAATAAAGTCCTAGCTTTATTAAGCATTGTTCCTTTGGCGCTGTTGTTTCAAAGTTTGCGCTACCTTTATTGGGGAATGGAAGTTGTCCCTAGAGAAACCACTATTACGACGTCTTTCTTCTTAGGAATTACGATTGGACCTTTAATTATCTCATTGTTTTCACTATTAACAAAAGAAGGTCTAGCAAGTATGCTAACAGATCAGCCAAAATCTATTACACTTTCTAATAAAATGAGTGGCAAACAAACGTTAAATCCATTTAAAATTCTAACAAAATCAGAAGTGAAATCTGCTTCTTTTGCCGCTATGCTAGCGAACTTTTTCTTTGTTTTAAGTCCGGTTGGTTTGATTATTTTAATTGGTGGAGCTGCTGGAAATAGAAAAAAAGATCTAATTGAAAAAGCTTCTACAAGCATTACAGTAATGAGTGCTTTAGCACAATCAACGTACTTATCTGGTATCATTATCCCGTTAATTGCTTTAGGTATTCCTTTGTCCCCGACATCTATTGGACCAGGAAATGCTTTATTCAATGCCCCACCTGTTTTTACTGTTGATAATAATTTACACCATCTACTGAGTAGAAGCGATTTTGTTTGGGCTATTTTAGTTGGAGCTTTAATCGCGAGCAGCCTTTCTTATTTTGTTATTAATCGTTACGCTGAAGTCATTTCGCGGTTTGTATTAACTAAAATTCCGCATGAAGCTGTTCTCGGATTATTTATTTCTTTCATTTTATTGCTAGCTTATATGGATGCAGGACTGATTAACATCTTTGGAGTCTTATTAATTGGAATTGTTTGCGGTTCATTAAATAAGATGGGTGTCAATTATGGTATTCAGTTTATGACATTATATGCTGCACCTTGGATTATTGAAAAATTAACACTCTTATAAAAAAACAGAATGAAAAAGGAGATCTCTTATGAAAAAAACGGGCATATCAAACGGAAAAATTATCTTGATAGGCGAACATTCCGTTGTTTACGGTGAACCCGCTATCGCGATTCCCTTTCTTGCTACTGCGATTGAAACGGTCATTGAAACAACGACTGGACCGGTTATACTAGATTGTTTTTTTTATAAAGGACCGTTATCTCAAGCTCCTAAACGTTTATTAAATTTAGCAACAGTCATTAAAGAAACCGTCAAGACCTTAGCTAAACCCTTAGAGAACTTTACTATTACTATTAGCAGTACGATTCCTGCTGAAAGAGGAATGGGCTCTAGTGCCGCTGTTGCTGTAGCAACTATTCGTGCTTTGTTTCGTTATTTTGATGAACCTTTATCGAATACTGTTCTGTTAGAATTAACCAATATCTCTGAAACGATTGCACACGGCAATCCGAGCGGTTTAGATGCGGCAATGACCAGTAGCAATTCTCCTCTTTACTATGTTAAAGGCCAAGAATTTGAATTCTTTCCACTTAATATGACCGCTTACTTAGTCGTAGCCGATACAGGTATCACAGGCCAAACAAAAGAAGCAGTCGAACACATTGCGCAGTTGTATCAATCTGCACCTAAGCAAACCGGTTATTTGATAAAACAATTAGGTCAATTAGCTAAAAAGACTAAATTAGCCATCGAAAAAAATCAAGCTATTACCTTAGGAACTAATATGACTCAAGCACACAAGTTACTTAGCTCATTAGGTGTCAGTAATCGCGAATTAGATTGCCTTGTTGATACTGCATTAGACTCAGGTGCATTGGGTGCGAAACTAACCGGCGGCGGACGTGGGGGCTGTATGATTGCCTTAGCAAAAAACGAAACTGCTGCTAAACGACTAGCTACGGACTTGCTAGAAGCAGGCGCTCAGCACACATGGCTTTACAACATGAGAAAGGACGGGTATGATGACTGAAAAAATAGTTCGAGCGCATACAAACATTGCTTTGATAAAGTACTGGGGAAAAAGAGACGAAGCACTTATCTTACCAGCGAGTAGTAGTCTTTCTTTAACGTTAGATGCTTTCTATACGGATACTTCGGTTACTTTTGATAACTCTCTTCAATCCGATACTTTTTACTTAAATGATCGTTTACAAAATAAAACAGCTACAGAAAAAGTCAGCACTTTCCTAAATTTATTTAGAAAACCTGCCGGCATTTCTTCTCCTGCATTAATTAAAAGTACCAACTTTGTTCCTACGGCAGCTGGCCTAGCTTCTTCTGCATCTGGAATGGCTGCTTTGGCAGGTGCTGCTAACTTAGCGTGTCATCTTCAATTAACTCAACGTGAATTGTCTCTCTATGCACGTAGAGGGTCTGGATCAGCTACACGTAGTATCTATGGTGGCTTTGTTGAATGGCAGATGGGTACTTGTGCTGCTGATTCTTACGCTGTGCCAATTGACGACGCTGATTGGGATATCGGGATGCTTGTCGTCGTTGTTAACAGTCGTAAAAAAGAAATGTCCAGTCGTGAAGGGATGAAAAACACAGTAGAAACCTCACCTTTTTACACCGGTTGGCTAGACAGTACGGCTAACGATTTAATCGAAATAAAAAAAGCTATTCGCTTACAAGATTTCCAAAAAATGGGCGAAATAACTGAAAGCAATGGAATGAAAATGCATGGCACAATGCTAGGCGCTAACCCCCCTCTTTCTTATTGGGAACCAGATAGTGTCGTTGCAATGCAGCTGGTCCGACAATTGCGCCAAGAAGGTATTTCGTGTTATTTTACAATGGATGCAGGCCCGAACGTCAAAGTTCTTTGTCGCTTAACGGATAGTGAAAAAATAAAAGCACGATTTGCAAAACAATTTAATCCAGAGCAATTAATTATTGCTAAACCTGGTGAAGGTCTCAAAGTTCTGACAAAGTAGAGATTTCGATTGAATCTCAAAGGAGGAAATAGTAAATGATAGAAGTCTCAGCACCTGGTAAGCTTTATATTGCGGGTGAATACGCCGTGGTCGAACCTGGCCATCCGGCTATTATCGTAGCCGTTGATCAATTTATTACGGTATCTCTTGAACAGACAAAACATGTTGGCAGTATTACTTCCTTCCAATATGGAAATTTACCTATTTTATGGAGAAGACACAATGATCAACTGGTCTTAGATAAACGAGAAAATCCTTTTCATTATATTTTGGCAGCTATTACAGTTACAGAAAAATACGCTAAAGAACTAAACAAAGAGCTCGCTTTTTTTAGTATAACAATAGACAGCGAGTTAGACAGCTCTAACGGTCGAAAGTATGGCTTAGGCTCTAGCGCCGCTGTTACTGTCGCTACTATCAAAGCTTTGTGTCAGTTTTACAACTTAGATTCTAATGATGAATTAGTGTTTAAACTAGCTGCTTTAGCTCATCTGTCTGTCAAAAGTAACGGGTCTTGTGGCGATGTAGCAGCTAGTGTTTATGGTGGCTGGATAGCCTTTACTACTTTTGATCGTGATTGGGTCGCTTCTCAACAAAAAAAAGAACAGTATTCTATAAAAGAATTAATTGATAACGACTGGCCTCTTCTTTCTATTAAGCCTTTAACGCCACCTCGCGATTTGCGTTTGGTTATTGGCTGGACAGGTTCGCCTGCTTCTACTTCCGATTTAGTTGATGAAGTAACCAATCAAAGAAATCGTGATAAAAATGCGTATGACAACTTTTTAAAAGACAGCAAGCAATGTGTGAACCAAATGATTGAAGGGTTTCAGCATAACGACATCCAGATGATTCAACAACAAATTAGAAAAAACCGTGAGCTTTTAATAAAAATGAGCCAAGATACGGGTGTCATTATTGAAACTCCTGCCTTAACTCAATTATGTAACGTAGCTGAACAGTATCATGGTGCAGCAAAATCGTCTGGTGCTGGTGGAGGCGACTGTGGAATTGTCTTGTTTAATCGTAGAGAAGGATTATTGCCTTTAATGACGGCTTGGGAAAAAGAAGGCATCACGAATTTGCCTCTACACGTTTATACAAATAAATAACTTATATAAAGAAAGGATGATTTTCATGAACCCTGCAAATAACCGGAAAAATGAACACGTCTCTTTAGCAATGAATTTTTTCCAAGAATCTTCTAAGTCTGATTTTGATGCACTCCATTATGTCCATCATTCTTTCCCACAAATGTCTGTTGAAGAGGTTAATCTTTCAACCTCTTTTGCTTCATTTCGGTTGGATTTCCCTTTTTACATTAACGCTATGACCGGTGGCAGTGACTGGACAAAAAAAATCAATAAAAAGCTCGCTACTGTTGCTCACGAAACAGGTATCGCTATGTCAACCGGTTCAGTGAGTGCAGCTTTAAAAGATCCAAGTGTAAAAGATAGCTTTACGATTATCAGAGAGGTTAATCCAGCTGGTCTTGTCTTTGCTAATCTCGGAACAGGTCAAACAGTTGAAAATGCTAAAAAAGCTGTAGATTTGCTGAAGGCTGACGCTTTGCAAATTCATATCAATGCTCCTCAAGAGTTGATTATGCCTGAAGGAGACCGCGATTTTTCTAATTGGCTTGAACAATTGAGTGCCATCACCGCTGCATTAGATGTTCCTATTATTGCTAAGGAAGTGGGTTTTGGTATGAGCCGAGAAACAATCGAATCCATTCTGGCTACTGGCGTAAAAACAATCGATATTAGTGGAAAAGGCGGCACGAACTTTGCTCAAATTGAAAACTACCGTCGTAAAACAAATAAAATAGATTATTTAGAAAATTGGGGACAATCTTCAGTTATCTCTTTGCTAGAAGCACAAGAATTCTTAACCACTGCTGATATCCTTGCTTCAGGTGGGATTCGTCACCCATTAGATATCGTAAAGGCTCTTTCTCTAGGAGCTAAAGCGGTAGGTATCTCTTCTCTAATTTTAAATATGATGATTAAAGATGGTGTCGATGAGACCATTAGCCAAATCAATGACTGGAAAGAAAATTTAAAATCCATCATGACACTAGTCGGTAAAAAAACTGTTTCCGATTTACAACAAACAGATTTTATTCTTACTGGTGAAGTAAAAGATTGGTGTCTAGCACGCGGGATTGATTACACTCGCTTCGCTGTTCGTTCGACAACAAACTAATTAAAAAAACGTGATATAAATTGGATTCTTAGTATCGCGTCTTTTTGTTTGAAGATTCCTACAGAAAAATAGGCGAAATGTCAGCATCTAACTAAAAGGAAATGAGGTTTTATTAATGAAGTCTTTTTCAGCTTTTATTGCAAAGGAAGAAAACAACACACTTGTCACTGCTATTCAACAGATAACTAAAGAAGAGTTACCTGCAGGAGAAGTCTTAATCGAGGTTCACTACTCAGGTGTCAATTATAAAGATGCTTTAGCTGCAACATCAGGTAGTGGCGTTGTAAGGAATTACCCACTTACGCTAGGGATCGATTTAAGTGGGATCGTCGTTGAGTCCGCTGTTCCGACAGTTAAAAAAGGCGATTCTGTTATTGTTACAAGCTATCAATTAGGAGTGGCACACGACGGTGGGTATAGTCAGTATGCTCGTGTTCCGAGTGAATGGGTCGTTCCATTACCAGAAGGTTTAAGTTTAAAAGAAGCGATGATTATCGGAACAGCTGGTTTTACAGCTGCACAGTCTATTCAAGCGTTAGAATCAGCTGGAATCAATCTCAGCCAAGGCAATATACTAGTTACAGGTGCTACAGGTGGTTTAGGCAGTATGGCTATTGCTATGCTAGACAAGCTAGGTTATTCTGTTGAAGCTGTCTCTCGTAAAAAAGAACAATCAGCCGATTATTTATCTAGCTTAGGAGCTAAATCTATTTTATCTATCGCTGATATTGACTTACCAAAACCTAAGCCATTAGCTAAACCGCGTTGGTCAGCTATTATTGATCCAGTTGGAGGTCCTCAATTAAGCACTTTGTTAGCTCAACTGCACTATAACGGGGCAATTGCGTTAAGCGGAAATGCTGGTGGCATAAAGTTCGAAACAACTGTTTTGCCTTTTATCTTGCGTGGTGTAAAATTAATCGGGATAAACTCTGTTGAATGCCCAACCGAGTTAAGAAAACAACTATGGCAAAGACTTGCAACAGATATGAAGCCTAATGGTTTGGCTGATATGATTGATCAACAAATTAATTTAACTGACTTACCTGTAGCTTTTTCTAAAATTTTAGCTGGCAATATGCAAGGACGTACACTTGTAAAAATAAAGTAGAGATGCTAAATAATGCATTCAAACTAGTTTGAATGCATTATTAAAAACGTAGGAAAGAAGCTAGGACATTTTTGTCCTAGCCTCTTCCTCTTTTTTTTACTAACTCATCAGTTCTTGAAAAATATTTTTTTTATCTTCTTCTTCTTTTTTTGGATTTAACATCACCCAATTTTTATTTGTATCTTTAAAGCCTAGCTGATGGTATATACTTCCAGCTACTGGATTATGATAAAACAGACAAGCTTTTTTATTTTTCTCTAGACAGTCTTGAGTAAGAGAAGCTGCAATAGCTTTAGCATATCCTTTGCCTTCCTCAGACTCTATTGTACCTATTCGGGTAATCATCGCTGCCGTTGAACTCTCCGCTGATAGTCTTCCTGAAGAAATAATTTCATTCTTTTCATTTTTAATGATTTTTATGCGAATATCGTCGTTTTCTATCAGTTCTGATAGTACTCTCTCTGTTTCTGATAAAGTTTCAAAACACTCTTTTTGCCAGTTGATATAAGCAGGAATATCTGCTTTTTCTAACGTTTGTACAAAATCCATCTTTTGAGGAAGCACTAGTAATTCATCACAAACAGAAATAACGGTTTCAGCTTTTTCTAGTTCCGGAAAATAGTCGATATACTGATCGATCACTTTCTTTTCTCCACTAATTGCTTTAATCTCATCTAAACTCTGCAATAAAGGTAAAAACGTCTCTAAACCAAAAAATTCTTCTCCATGAACCGGAATAGCAATATCTCTATACCTCAACAATACTCCTGTAATTTCATCAAGATCATTTGTGTATGCCCAAATATCTTGATCTAAAGAATCAAATCCATGTCTTTCTATATCTGCGATGACAAATAAATTTGTTATTGGATCGATTGTTAAAAAATCTAGAACTAAATCCCTCTGGTTATCGGTGCATTTGTATATCAAGATTGTTCCTCCTAATCGTTTCTATTTACTTTTATTTTAGTCTTCCCAAGCAGTTGAATAAGAAATGATATTTGCAAATTTTTCATTGAATTCACGATTTAAAAGACGCTTTTCGTGGCGCTTTTCATAACCACTACACACTAATTTCTCTTCTTTCGTTGTGGGTTCGATTAAAGGTACCACAACACTTTGTTTGGATTCAGTTTTCATTGAAACAAACGTACTAAAACTCGTTGCTGCTAAGTACCGTTCTCCAGTCATTAAATTTTCTCCCATAATTTTACAAAAAACTTCCATAGAGGATTTCCCTACTCCTGAAACATAACTTTCAATACAAACAGAATGGTTGCTTGGTAAGGGGTGCAAAAAATCTAGTGAATCGATTGAAGCTGTCACCGTTATGCCTCTTGAATGACGAGCCGCTGAAATAGAAGCTGTGTTATCAATCCAACTCATTAAATTCCCACCAAATAAAGTTTGGTGATGATTCAAATCGGATGGCAATACACGATGGGTTTGGACTGCTTTTGACTCAATGCATTTTTTTGTCGCGCGATTCATTAAATTAGGCATATCTTTCCTCCAGTAAGTCTATTTTAATTGCGCCACATTAAACTCTTTTCTAGCTTATTATAGCATGGTTCTTTTAAGGATAACTTGTAGAATTTTTCAATTTAAATAAATAAACAAAGAGAGACTAGCGACTCCTACAACCATTGACCACAATAAGCTTTTAGTATAATAAGCTACTCCTGCTGTTAAAATGGATGGGATTAACTTAAAATTAATTAATGGATCAATAGTTAAATTCCCATCCCAGAAAAAAATATCAGAAAAAATCAATGCTGAAAAAATAGAAACGGGAATAAACGACATCCATTTGGCTAGTTTTTCAGGAATTGTTCGTTTACTCAACACAAGCATTGGCAACATTCTAGGCAAATACGTTACTATCGCCATGCCAATAATCAAAGTCCATGGATTTAATTTCATTTAATGTAAAGCCCCCTTTACCTTTTGTTCATCGCTAGTCTTATCTACTAGATAACCGAAAAGAGACGCTAGAATTGCTGCAATAACTAAAGCAATATTATGATGCAATAATTCCATCAAACCAACCGATAAAAGACCCGCTACTAATCCTACAAAAACAAATAATTTAGAAACAAGCTGATTGATTAACAAAGCAATAAACATCGCAATTAAAACATAATTCATAATCGTGATATCAATCGTTAATGTACTACCAATAAATCCCCCAATTGTTGTACTAACAACCCAAGTTAAGTAGGCTAACACGTTTGTGGCTAACACGTTTGTGGCTAACGCTTGGTAGTGTGTCCACTCATGATTTTTAAACTGGTTGTAATTAATAGCATAAGCCTCATCTGCTAGCGTATGGCCAAATAATAAAATAAAAGGAATAGAGCTTTTTTTGAAAAAACCAGATAAACTAGAACTCATTAATAAGTGCCTAATATTCAAAAAGAAAACCATTAATATAATCGTTGGAGCCGTTGATCCGATGACAACTATTGAAGCAGCCATAAATTGAGCAGCTCCTGCAAAAACAATGAAACTCATCAATGAAATAGCTGAAATACTAAAACCAGAATCATACAAAAGCATGCCGCAAGCTAGGCCCAATGGAATATACCCTAACATTACCGGGAAAATAATTTTAAGCCCATCTTGCCAATCTTTTCTTTTCATTTATTTTCCTCCTTAACACAAAAACAGTAACAGCTAGTATAGCATATTCCTTTCTCTTTTCCTCATCTAATTTTAATTAAAATCAATTTATGCTTATTTATCTTAAAGAGGGTATTGTACTGTTAAATCTATTTTGCTATGCTAAGTCTACTAGCTAAATGATAAAAAGAGGGTTAGGTAAAATAATGCTAAAAAAATTTCTGTTACGTATCTTCTTTATTAGTTGTCTTTATTTTTTAGTGTATCTATTTTCATCAGCATTTCGTTTAATCGTAGCAAGCGGAGGATTTTGGGCTTACTTACATGTCTTTATGAGCAGTATTTTGTTTCTTGGTATTTTCCTAATTATGGTTTCTATCCTGCATTACTTATTTGTTGAATAAAAAAGACCGATTGCTCTAACCCAACAGTGATGGGCAAGCAATCGATTTTTTTATTTAAAACTTAATTAAATTAAACTCATTAATCAAGAATAACTTCGTGAATCAATTGAATAGGTTCTGCTTTTTCTGAAATCATGATATTTTCCTGGATTTTATTTTCTACTGCCGTTACGTCTAGTTGATTGCTGTGAATAGTCACAAGAGACTCGCCTTTTTTAACGGTATCTCCAACTTTTTTACGCAGCATTAAACCAACAGCTAAATCAATAACACTTTCTTTGTTTGCTCTACCGGCTCCTAGCATCATCGCTGCTATTCCGATTTCATCTGCATTGATTTGAGAAAGAACACCATCACGAGAAGCCAATACTTCTGTCTGATAAGCAGCTTGTGGAAGACGTTCGGGATGATCAATAACCGAAGCATCTCCACCTTGTGAAGCAACAAATTCTTTAAATTTCTCAAGAGCCTTACCGTTATTTAGGTTTTCTTCTAGTAGTAATCTGGCCTCAGCTAAGTTACTGCCTATTCCAGCTAGATGAACCATTTGACTACCTAATGTTAAACAAAGATCAACTAAATCTTCTGGACCATGTCCTTCTAGTGTGTCGATAGCTTCTTTTATTTCTAATGCATTTCCAATAGCATTACCTAAAGGTTGGCTCATATCAGAAATAACAGCCATTGTTTGACGTCCAACTAAATTTCCAATTTTAACCATAGCATGTGCTAATTGTCTTGCATCTTCTTCTGTCTTCATAAATGCACCCGCACCTATTTTTACATCTAAAACGATTGCATCTGCTCCAGCAGCTATTTTTTTACTCATAATTGAGCTAGCAATTAAAGGAATCGATTCCACAGTGCCTGTAACATCGCGTAAAGCATACAATTTTTTATCCGCCGGTGTTAGATTTCCAGATTGACCTACTACTGCTACTTTATTTTTATTAACTAAATCAATAAATTTCTCTTGTGTTAATTCAACAGTAAATCCTGGGATAGCTTCAAGTTTGTCAATCGTTCCGCCAGTATGACCTAATCCACGACCACTCATCTTAGCAATCGGAACTCCTAAACTAGCTACCAAAGGAGCCAGTACTATCGTAGTTGTATCGCCTACTCCACCTGTTGAATGCTTATCGACTTTTACTCCATGAATAGCAGACAGATCAATTGTTTCTCCTGAATTCACCATGCTCATTGTTAAATCACTGCGTTCATGATCGTTCATTCCTTGGAAGTAAATTGCCATTGCCATAGCACTCATTTGATAATCAGGAATCTCACCAGTTGTAAATCCTTCTATCATAAAATTAATTTCTTCCGTCGTTAATGATTTTCCGTGTTGTTTCTTAGCAATCAAGTCTACTATCCGCATATCCGTCTGTCTCCTTCAATTCATTTTGTAGTATAATTTTACCATACTTTGATGTGTTACCGGTTTCAATAATATATATTATTGATATTTTATTAGCAATTTATCATCAAATTCTTATTCTTTATCTAATATCTAGCACTTCTACAGTATTTCCGTGTCCCACAATAACTGTATTAACCATATCTAGAAATAAACCGTGTTCAACTACTCCTGTTAGCCCATCTAACCAAATAGCCATCTCATGAGGATTTTCTATTGCACCTAAATGTAAATCAACAATATAATGTCCACCGTCTGTTACATAAATTTCTTTTGACTCATTCAAACGCAACTCAGGGTGTAGATTATTTGATTCAAATAATCTGAAAAGTTGTTTGTATCCAAAAGACACAATTTCAACCGGTAAAGGAAATGCACCAAGTGTTTTCACCATTTTACTATCGTCAACAATCCAAATAACTTTATCACTTGCATTGGCTACTAATTTTTCAAACAATAAAGCACCACCACCACCTTTAATCCCTTGATGATTTTCACTTACTTCATCTGATCCATCAATCGTTAAATCAATCTTTGTGACATCATTTAAGTTAGCTAGCGGGATATTTAATGCTTCTGCTTGCTCTTTTGTACGAGTAGATGTTGTTACTCCTGTAATCTTTAGACCTTCTTTCACTCTTTTACCGAGCGCTTCAACCAAATAATAAGCCGTTGAACCTGTTCCTAATCCAACAGTCATGCCTTCTTTAACATACTCTGCTGCTTTTTCTCCAACCATTTGTTTAACATTCATACTATTTCCTCCTTATTTTCATCAGATTTTTTTTACAAAAAAATAATATAAACTAAAAAATATGTAGAATTCTAAACACTTTTGGCTAAACTTATTTTCTAACTTCACTTTGGCTACTTGACTAACTGTTAGTCAAAGAAAAGTCTTACCTTTTTATTTTACCATTTATATTAGCTAGAAAGCAATAATCGGACTAACTATGATATCCTTTTAAAAAACAATTAAAAAACCTACAAACTAAAATAGAGTCTTTTCGCTCTTGATTTTAGTTTGTAGGTTTTATTTCAAACATTTATTAGCAGTATTTAGTAGTCTTCTTATCTATCAGAATAAGAAGGATTAGCTATTTTATATTTTCTATTAACAACGTTGCTCTCTTTTTATTTTGAAAAAGTAATTTCTTCTTTTCCAGCAATTTCTACAATAGAAATTGCTGGAGTTGTTTGGGAAATAATCTGTCCATTACGAATAGAATACAAGACAACAGCTTGTCTTCTGACAGTTTCATACCCACTATCTGCATCTAAAATAATTATATTACCTGGCTTACCTATTTCAATCCCGTATTGCTCTTGGACATGCATCACTTTAGCACTATTTGTACTAATTAAGTGAAGTGACTGATTGATTTCTTCATACCCCATCATTTGGCCAACATGCAGCCCCATATGCAGAACTTGTAACATATTACCCGTTCCTAAAGGATACCAAGGGTCAAAAATATCATCGTGTCCAAATGCTACGTTCATTCCATCTGCCAGCAATTCTTTTACCCTTGTTAGTCCTCTTCTTTTTGGGTAACTATCAAATCGGCCTTGTAAATGGATATTAACCAATGGGTTTGAAACGAAATGAATACCAGATAGTTTCAATATACGAAACAACTTTGACGTATACGCGTCATCGTAAGAACCCATTGCCGTTGTGTGACTAGCTGTAACTTTATCTCCAACACCATATTCGTAAGCTCTTGTAGCTAGCACCTCTAAAAAGCGCGATTGTTCGTCATCAATTTCATCACAATGAACATCAATAAGTACATCGTATTTTATAGCCAATTCGAATAGTTGGTTGATTGATTCAACCCCATATTCGCGCGTAAATTCATAATGTGGAATACCCCCAACAACGTCTGCTCCTAACTTCAAAGCTTCTTCCAATAAACCAAGTCCATTAGGATAAGATAAAATACCCTCTTGTGGAAAGGCCACAAGTTGAATGGTTACATAGTCTTTCATTTCTTCGCGTAATTCAATCAATGCTTTTAGTGCAGTTAAAGAAGGATCAGTGATATCTACATGTGTTCTGACAAATTGAATGCCATTAGCTAGTTGCATTTTCAAGGCTTTACGAGCTCTTGTTTTCACATCTTCAATTGTAAGAAATTGCTTTCTTTCTGACCATGTTTCGATGCCTTCGAATAAAGTTCCACTTTCATTCCATCGTGGCTCTCCAGCAGTTAAAACAGAATCTAAGTGAATATGTGGTTCGATAAATGGTGTTGATACCAGTTTACCTTTTGCGTCCACTACTTGATGTCCTTTTACTTGTTCCAATGCAATGCTATCTTCAATCCGTGTAATGATGCCTTCTTCAATTAAAATATCTTGTTTTTTATTTCGATCATAAAGCCAGCCATTTTTTATTAACACTTTTTAATCCCCTTTATTTTTCAACTGATTTCATTGGTTAAGCTTTCCATTTTTAATGCCACTTGAGATGGCTTCATCACTTTAACCAAAACGGTATAAGTTGCTATAGCTACAAAAATACCATTAATAGCTGCGATTCCCGGCACATAAAGTGCAGCTAGTGATCCTATCGCGGTTGCCAATAAGGCATGAACGTTTACGTTTCTAAACTCTTGCGTATCAAAATGCTTGTATCTTTCTTTATCATGCAAGAAATAATCTGCAATCAAAATCCCGCCAACTGGTGGAATGAATGTGCCTAGCGAACCTAAGAATACTTGAAAATTGTTGTATAAGAAGAGAGAAGATAGTGTCCCAAGAAGTCCTAAAATCAGGACGATCTTTTTCTTTGGTTGTTTTGTAATATTAGAAAAACCAAGTCCTGCTGTATAGATTGCATTATCATTTGTTGTCCAGATATTTAATCCTAATACGACGATAGCTGGAATAATTAAGCCTTGTGAGAACATGACTTCTGAAACATCTGATAAGCCCGTAACCATTGCTCCAATGGCTCCAAACAAGAACATCAGTGAGTTTCCAACAAAGAAAGCTAAGACCGTTGTAACAACACTGATTTTTTGAGATTTCGCAAATCGAGTAAAGTCTGCTGTTGTTGAGCCTCCACTAACGAACGAACCTATTGTTAATGATATAGCTGTGCCCATTGTAATGGGATTGGTTGGTGTAAGAGACAAAATCTCTTTCATCCCACCTGCAGATTGAATTGCGTCTATAACCGACTTACCCCCTAATAAGGCAATAGCCGGTACAGAAATGAAACTAATAATTGCAAGAGTTTTCATTCCAAAAAAAGCAGAGGTTGTCATTGCAATTCCAGCACTAATGACTAAAAGTGGAATGCTTATCCCTGTTACTTTATGAACGGGCAGAGCAATCATTGCGATTCCTACTCCAAACCAACCAACTTGTGTCACTCCTAAAAGAAATGAAACTAGGTAAGAACCTTTTTCTCCAAAAGAGTATTTTGCTAGTAAATGAGTAGATAATCCTGTACCCGAACTGATAAAAGCAAGAAATCCTGTGTAAATACCTAGGATCAAATTTCCAATGAACACAGCTATCACGAAGTCTTTAAAGGACAGTCCAGCTCCAAGAGTTCCACCTGTTAACATACTTGCGGAAAAAAACGTAAAGCCTAACATGATAAAAAGCATAGACCAAAATCCCTTTTTATCCTCTTTTTTTACTTTTGCTAATGAATAATCCTTATCTTGCTGAGTGTTTTCCATTTTACTCCTCCTTATTATTCACCAGTACCTGCACATACAAAAAGACCCCTTGTCAAAAAACGACAAGGAGTCTGCGTATACGTACAGCAGTACAACACTGCCTCAATAGACAGTGCAAACCTTGTCAGCCTCTCTGGACTGATTTTAAAGGTACCGATATTTTATTAATTTCAATTTTATATGTTTAAGCCAGCTCTGTCAACTTAAATATTTTTTTAAAAAAAGTTTTTATCGTTCGAACGTGATAATGTCCTAAGTAGGTCGAAGCATAAAATGTCCCAAAATGATAAAATAAACTAATGAAAGGATCCTACTAACGATGAATGAAGATAAGAAATATAAAGCAATAAAAGCTGTGGCAGAAAAAAGAAAGGACAAAAAGAGAGCTTGTATTGAACTTGGGCTCTCGATGAGGCAAGTCAACAGATTAATTCAAGAATATCAAGAAGGAGGAAAAGGTGTTTTTTCACACGGTAATAGAGGAAAAATAGCTAAGCACGCCGTGCCTAAGGAAACAAAAAAACAAGTAATTGAGCTCTATCAAAGTTTTAAGATAAAACCTAACGTGAAGCATTTTACTGAAATTTTGAAGGAAGATCATGACATCTGTTACACTGATACGACTATTCGCCGTATTTTATATCAAGCTCATATTCTATCACCTAAAACTCAAAGAAAAACGCGTAAGAAAATAAAAGCTCGAATCAAAGCTAAATCAATGAAAGGAAAAAAAGAGGTTGAGAACCCACTGGTTCCAAGAGCAGAAGATCAAATGGAGTTACCCGAAAAAAGCCATCCTAGCCGTCCTAGAAAGAAATATCAGGGGGAGCTTATTCAAATGGATGCCAGCTCCTATAACTGGTTTGGTAAAGATGTGGCACATCTTCATTTAGCTATTGATGACGCTTCTGGTAACATCGTTGGGGCTTATTTCGATACGCAAGAAACACTCAAGGGCTATTATCATGTGCTCAATCAAATCCTAACGAAACAAGGCATCCCCTTAGCTTTTTTAACAGATAAACGAACTGTTTTTGAATACACATCAAAAGCCATGAGAGCGGTTGAAGAAGATACATTTACCCAGTTTGGTTTTGCCTGTCATCAACTCGGTATTGAGGTTAATACCACGTCTATACCACAAGCTAAGGGCCGTGTAGAGCGTTTAAACGGGACTGTTCAATCGCGACTTCCTGTAGATTTAGAATTAGCTGGAATACAGTCTATGGAGGAAGCCAATCACTTTTTAATAAAATGGGTTAGAACTTTTAATAAGAAGTTTGGTAATAAAACGAAGGAATCCATCTATGAAAATGCACCAACTAAATCAGAAATCAATTTATTATTAGCACGAGTAGCTAATAGAAAAGTGGATAGTGGGCATCATATTCGTTATCAAAATAGCTATTACCTGCCTACGGAAGGTAGTGAAGATAAATACTTTACGCGAAAATCAAAGGTGCTAATTATCGAAGCGTTTAATGGAAATATCTATGTAAATATAGCTGAAAAAATATACACGCCAAGGAGACTGAAAGAACATGACTACTACTCACAAGAATTTGATTCGATTCCAGAGCAAAAAAAAGAAAGACGCCAGTATATTCCCCCACAATCTCACCCGTGGAAACTAGAGTCTTTCAAAAGATATCTTCGTAGTGTCGGAAAAACACTCGAAGAGTATGAAGCTGAACAAACAGCTTAAGACTAATTTTAACAAATTCGGTCACATTAATGCAAGCTTTTGCGAAGTAAAAGCTTGCATTAATGTGACCCTTGGTTTTAGGACATTTTAACTTTCGCTTGACACTTAAATATTTTTTTAAAAAAAGTTTTATGCGGCATAAACAAACTCAAATTGGATACAAACGACTTCTATCTTTGTAGAGAAATGCCAGTGTTCCTCTTTGCATTGTTTTTCAAAATAATCTTGGTATAGCTCTTGCCAACCAGTTAAAGTACAGTCTCCTTCGCCTTCTTCATAAGCCACTTCAGCCGATACTTGATCAAATGCTAAGATAGATACTTTTAATAGTTGCGCTATTCCGATAGCTTGTTCGTTGCCATCTAGAATCATCCAATAGCTTCCTTCTTGAGGGACGGATTTTTCTTTTCTTTGATATTCTAGCAACAACGTTGTTTTTGCTGTCTTTAATCCTTCTAAAATTAATGCTGCAGAATGATTTGCTCTATCTTTGGTATCTCCAAAAGTCATTAAATCGTAATGATTTGGTAATGTAGAATTTTGAAGTTTGAAATTTTCCCATAACTCTTCTGCCGACTCATTTATCATTATTTCACTTTGCTCCCGTTCATTATTTTGAACAAATCCATCTATTTATTCAAAATCTTTTTCATTCACTTAATGGTTTTAGTTCATTTGGTTAAGTAACGTCAACAGGCAGTGTACCATACTAAGAACACACTTGTTTAAATCATCGCTATTTCATCTTATTTACGGTACATTTTAAATTCTAAAAATAAATCGTTGTACACACCAATAAACTCTTTGCCTAAATCATCATAGACTTCTAGATTTTCTAATGTCTGAGCACTAGGATAAAACTGTTCATCTTCTGTTATCTCTATTGGCAATTGTTTTTTTGCCGCTTCATTTGGTGTTGAGTACCCAATATATTCAGCATTTTGAGCAGCATTTACTGGCTCAAGCATGAAATTAATAAAAGCATAGGCCGCTTCTTTATTTTTTGCCGTTTTAGGAATGATAAGATTATCAAACCAAAGATTAGAGCCCTCTTCCGGGATGACATAATGCAAGTTCTCATTTTGATCTAACATTTCTGCTGCTTCTCCAGAAAAGGTTACGGCTACGGAACTTTCTTCTTGAATCATATACATTTTAATTTCATCTGCCACAATAGCTTTAACATTAGGTGTCAAAGTATTTAATTTATCTGCTGCTGCTTTTAGTTCCTTTTTATTTTTTGTATTTAGTGAATAGCCCAAACTATTTAAAGATAAGCCCATTACTTCTCTAGCTCCATCAATCAACATGACTTCGTTTTTTAATGTTGGTCTCCAAAGGTCATCCCAGTGCTTTATATCTTTTTTATCTATAAATTTATCATTGTAGATAATGCCTAGTGTCCCCCAGAAATATGGAATCGAATACGCATTTTTGGGATCAAAGGATTGATCTAAAAATAACTCATTTATATTTTCTAAGCCTTTAATTTTACTGTGATCTAATTTGACTACCATATTTTCTTTAATCATCCGCTGAATCATATACTCACTAGGAACAGCTAAATCATAAGCTGTTCCCCCTTGTTCAATTTTAGTATACATCGCTTCGTTTGAATCAAAAGTTTCATAAGACACACGATAATCTGTTTCTTTTTCAAATTTAGTGATTAATTTTGGGTCAAGGTAATCTCCCCAGTTATAAAAATTCAGAGTATTGTCTGACGTAATGCCTTGTGATTTACTCAATTGATCAACAGAAACATACAACCCCATACTGACGGCTAAAATTGAAATAATAATAATTAGTACTCTTTTCATCTAATCGGCACCGCCTCAGCTGCTAATCGCTTTTTGTTTTTTTGTTTTTTCGATAGATTGTGTTGTTGGATAAAATAATAACCGACAACTAGTAAAAGAGAGAACAAGAACATTAATGCGCTTAATGCATTAATTTCTAAACTCACTCCTTGTCTTGCTCTAGAGTAAATCTCAACAGCTAGTGTTGTAAAACCATTTCCTGTTACAAAAAAGGTTACTGCAAAATCATCTAATGAATAGGTAAAAGCCATGAAGAATCCTGCTAAGATACCCGGAGTGATGCTTGGCAAAATAACTTTACTTAAAACTTGCCAATTATTAGCACCTAAATCACGGGCAGCCATAATCATCGTATCATTCATTTCTTTTAATTTAGGTAAAACCATTAAAACGACAATTGGAATACTAAACGCAATATGCGAAAGTAAAACCGATGCAAATCCTAAACTGAAACCAATAAACGTAAATAGAATCAGAAAACTGGCACCGATAATAACGTCTGGCGAGACCATTAAGACATTATTCAAACTAAGTAATGTCGTACGCGTTTGTCTTTTTTTTGTATAATAAATAGCTAAAGCTCCGAAGGTTCCAATAGTTGTTGCGACTAATGAAGAAAGTAAAGCAACAAGTAACGTATTTAGTACAATCGTAATTAGACGTGTATCTTCAAAAACAGCTAAATAATTGTCCAAAGTAAATCCCTCAAAACTAGTCATCGTTCCTCCTGAGTTAAAGGAATAGAAAATCAAATAAAATATAGGAGCATAAAGAACAATAAAAACAGCAATCAAATAAAAATTAGACCACTTAATCGATTTCTTTTTCATTTACGTCTCCTCTCTTTCTTTTTCTTTTCACCAGTTAAAACCATAATTAAAAGCATCGCAACAATTAAGACAACTCCAATTGTTGAACCCATACCCCAGTCTTGTGTAACAAGAAAGTGTTGTTCAATAGCTGTACCTAAGGTAATAACTCGGTTTCCACCAATTAAACGAGTTAACATAAATAAAGACAAAGACGGAATAAATACAGCTTGAATCCCACTTTTAACACCATTTAAAGTCAAAGGAAAGACTACCCGTCTAAATGTATCTAGTCCATTGGCTCCTAAATCACGACTAGCTCGTTCATATGATGGGTTTAGTTCTTCTAATGCATTAAAGATAGGTAAAATCATGAATGGAATTTCAATATACGTTGCTACTAATAAGAAACTAACATCGGTAAATAAGATTTGTTGTCTGCCAATTCCAATAAACATTAAAAAATCATTTACCGAGCCATTAATACTAAAAATCCCAATGAAAGCATAAGCTTTTAGCAATAGGTTTATCCAAGTGGGTAAAATAATTAGCAATAGCCATAATTGCTTATGTTTTGTTTTATTTAATAAATAGGCTGTTGGATAGCTAATCAGCAAGGTCAAAATCGTTATTAAAAAAGCATACCAAACTGAGTTTACTGTCATTCTTAAATAAGTACCTGATTCAAAATACGTTTGGTAATTTGCTAGTGTAAACTGTCCTTCGACTGTAAAAAAAGATTGATAAAAAATTAATAGTAAAGGGGTAGCGACAAAAAATATCAGCCACAAACTATAAGGTATAAAATAAAATAATTTTGATTGTTTCGTCATTTTTTGTCCTCCTTACTCCTCTTCATAGCTTTCTAGACGTGCATCGAATTCTTGCTCTGATTCTCCAAAGCGCATCACGTGTATGTCTTCAGGTTCAAAATATAGCCCTACTTCACTTCCAACTGTTGCCTTTTTAGTTGAATGAACCATCCATTCATTGTTTTCGCGATCATGTCCAATAATTTCATAATGGACCCCTCTAAAAAGCTGTGTATTTACTTTAATGGTAATCTTTCCTTTTTCAACAGTCGTTAAACCTAGATCCTCTGGACGTAAAACCACTTCAACTTTTTCATGAGGTTTCATTCCAGCGTCCACACACTCGAGTGAATGCCCTACAATAGAAACAAGGTAATCTTCAATCATATGCCCTTTAACGATATTGCTTTCTCCAATAAAATCAGCAACATACCGGTTAATTGGCTCATCGTATACATCAACAGGTGTTCCACTTTGTACGATTTCTCCGTCTTTCATCACAAAGATTTCATCACTCATCGCTAGTGCTTCTTCTTGGTCATGTGTAACAAAAACAAATGTGATACCCAGTCGACGTTGTAACTCACGCAACTCGTATTGCATATCTGTTCTTAATTTCAAATCTAATGCAGATAACGGTTCATCTAACAATAAAACTTCAGGTTCATTAACTAACGCGCGCGCAATCGCTACACGTTGACGTTGACCACCGGACATTTCACTAATATCGCGATTTTCATAACCTGATAAACGAACCATCTTTAATACCATTTCAACTTTTTCTTTAATTGTTTTATTATTTATCTTTTTAATCCGCAACCCAAAAGCAATATTTTCATAAACATTCATATGTGGAAATAAAGCATAATCTTGAAAAACAGTGTTTACCTTACGCTTATTAGCTGGCAAATCATTGACAACTTTCCCATCTAAAGTAATGGTTCCTTCATTTGCTTCAGTAAATCCTGCAATTAATCGTAAAATGGTTGTTTTCCCACAACCTGATGGTCCGAGTAACGTATAAAATTTACCTTGTTCAATTTCAAAATTAATATTTTTTAATACCGGCTCGTCGTCATCGTATTGCTTTTTTACATGTTCAAAACGGATAATGATATTTTCTGTCATTTTTAATACTCCTTTTGTAAATAGCTTTATTTTCATCATTTTATTTAAAGTATCTATCGCTTGTCTTTTTAAAGCCATTTGTTGAAAAAAATAAAAATAAGCTCTATTCCATATTTTTTCTTTCTCACAAAAGATTAGGCATAACGTTATCTCTTTATTGTTTTGCCTTTTAGTAGATTAGCACCAACGAATGCTTTTACTCATACCTTCTAATTATAGTTTTTATCAAACTAAAATCAATAAAAAAATCAAAACCAGAAAATAAATTCTGTTTTTGATTTTTTTAGCTATTAGTTTATTATTAAAGGATATTTTCACCTATGATACGAACTTCTGGTACAAGTTCAATACCTGTACTTTCTAAAATAGTTTTTTGTACATGAGCAATTAATTCTATATAGTCCGTTGCTGTAGCATGGTTAATATTCACAATAAAGCCCGCATGCTTCTCTGAAATCTGAGCACCCCCGTATATCTTACCTTGTAATCCTGCTTCTTGGATTAATTTCCCTGTAAAATAGCCCGTTGGGCGCTTAAATACACTTCCACAGGACGGGTATTCTAAGGGTTGTTTAGCTTTACGTAAAAAAGTTAATTCCTCTATCCGTTCTTTGATTTCACTCGCTTTACCCTTTTCTAAGTGAAACTCTACTTCTAAAACAATATCTCGCGTCTCTTGTATTGCACTATGGCGGTAACGAAATTCAAGATCTTTGTTTTTCAATTCTTTTACTTCACCGGAACGAGTTAAAATCGTTACCATATCAATTACTTCACTAACTTCGCCTCCATAGGCACCAGCATTCATAAAGACTGCTCCACCAATACTGCCAGGTATACCACAGGCAAATTCTAAACCTGTTAACTCCGCATCTAACGCCGCATAAGACGTGTCAATCAAGCGCGCTCCACTTTGTGCAACAATATGTGTTTTTGAAATAGAAATAGCCTTCATTTCAGTCAAAACCATTACCACACCATGTATCCCACCATCTTTCACAATCAAGTTACTGGCGTTACCTAAAACTGTTAAAGACAAGTTATTCTCGTTAATCCATTCCACTAACTCAACTACCTCAGATTTTTCTTGAGGCAATACTAATATATCTGCCGGTCCGCCAGTTTTTGTGTAAGTGTAAAGAGACAAAGGTTCTTTTTCTTTTATGATTGAATCAGGAAATTTTTCTTTCATTCTTGTTATTAGCATTACATAATGACCCCTCAAAATTAATTTGCTTTTCAATATTCTAACATGCCGACTCAGTATTTGAAAATTTTTTATACTTTTCCTCACACCATTCTTAGATCCTCAGCTAAAGATAATTAAATAACTTCAGCTTTTTTCTTTCGTACTCTTTTTAATTTATTATCTTAGTTTATTAAGGTAGTCGTACCGTTCGAATATTTCAGATTCTGCTATTCCTACTATGATATCATTATTTTGAATAACGTAATCCGGACCAAATGAAACATCTAGCTTTCTGATTGTTTTTTTTCTAATGCCAATAATGTTCATCTCATATCGCTTTCGCAGATCTAATTCTTCTAAAGAACGTCCAACCCATTTTATAGGTGGGTAAAATTCAATTACAGCGTATTGCTCATCTAAGTCAACAATATCTGTAATGTTTCGTCTTAGCAAGCTTTTAGCTACTCTTTCTCCCATTTCTTTTTCCGGACGGACTACTGTTGTTGCCCCAACAGCGGTTAAAACTTCCATAAACATTTTATTTTTAGCTTTCGCAATAATTCTATCAATATTTAATTTTTTGCAATTCATCACTGCCAAAACGCTTGATTCAAGACTTGTTCCTGTTGCTACGACAACAACATCACAATTTTCAAGTCCAATATTTTTTAAAAACTCTAAATCTGTAATATCTCCTTGTATCGCTTCTGTTACAAAAGGTTCTATTCTATTAATATTGCTAACATCTATATCGACGGCGATTACTTCGCAATCAAATTCACTTAATTCTTTAGCAATGGAAGAACCAAATATACCTAATCCTAATACACCAATTGTTTTTATGGGCATATTCATTTTCTCCTATCCAATTAAAATATTTGTTTTAGCATAAACTCGTTCTTTTCTTTTTCCTTTTCTTCTGACAAGACTTAAAAAAATTGTAATTGGACCTATTCGTCCAATAAACATTAAGAACATCAAAACAGTTTGACCAATTCTTGATAGTTCTGGCGTTAAATTAACGCTCACTCCAACTGTACCAAGTGCTGAAACTGCTTCGAACAATAAAATGACAAACGGTTGTTCTTCAACAATTAGCAAGACGCTAAAGCCTGTCATTAAGCAAGCAAAAAAAGTAAAGACGACTACGATTGCTCTACGAATTGTTTCTACCGGAATAGAGTGGCTTGCGTAGTTAACATTGTTTTGACCTCTTATTTCATTTATGACTAATAAGACGACCAATGCAAAGGTTGTTGTTTTTATTCCTCCAGCTGCACCACCAGGGGACCCACCAATAAACATTAAGAAGATAGAAAATAATAACGAGAATGGTAAAACAGTTGCGTAATCAATCGTTGCAAAACCAGCTGTTCTCATCGTCACAGATTGAAAAAAAGAAACCATAATTTTTTGAGGAACTGTATAATTTCCAATTGAAGAAGCGTTATTCCATTCCACCACCATAAACATAATTGTTCCTGCAACTAATAAAATAACCGACATATTAATCGCTAAACGTGTATGAGGTCTCAGCAAGCGATACATTTTTTTAAATCCTAATTTCTTTTTATTTTTAATAATAGAATACACATTAAATGTCACATCAAACCAAACAGAAAATCCAATTCCGCCTAAAATAATTAGTGTTGCAATAACTGACGTCACCAAAGGATCATGAACATAATTTTGAAGACTAATCGCTCCCATATTATCAAATCCAGCATTACAAAAACCTGAAACAGCTAAAAATAAAGAGGTAAATAAGCCTTTAGCCCACCCAAAATCAGGAACAAAACGCAGTGCTAACAAAAACATGCCGATTCCTTCAATGACTAGTGTGTATTTGAATATCGATAATACATATGTTTTGAAATCGCCTAGCTTTTCTCTATTTAAAGCTTCTTTTACTGCCATCGTATCCGTGTAACTAATTTTTTTACCTAGCCTCATCAAAATAGTTGCAATGATTGTCATCAGTCCAAGTCCACCTATTTGCATTAAAATAATACAGATAACTTGTCCAAAAATAGTATACGATTCAGATATTGGGGTAGTAGATAATCCTGTAACACATGTTAAAGAAACAGCTGTAAATAAGTTATCAAAGTACGTATTTTGCGAAGTAACCGCTGTACTGATGGGTAAACTTAATAATAATGAACCAATAAAAATAACAAAAGCAAAACTGAAAGCTATTCGAGTCGATATCGATAGTTTTCTAAATTTATCAGATAACATAAAGGCAACCTCTTTCTCAAAAATCTTAGACGCACAAATGTATTATAGACTCATTAATAGAAAAGTAAAGCCTATTAGTAGATTATTCTAACAGCAAGGGATGATTCTGAATGGATTCTTCTCAATGGATTCGTTTATTTTATTTTTTACAGTCTACTGCAATTCATTTTTTTACGTAAATTTTTTTAGTTAATTTTTATTTCTTAATTTTAACAATCTTATCACACAATTGATGGGATAATAAAGTCGTTTGGGTTGAAACTGGATTAATACCTGACTCGACCGCTGCTAAAAACAAACGAATTAAAGGTGCAAACCCTCTTTTTTCTAGCGTTGGTTCCCAATCGCCAAACATTTGTGTAGTCTGTATACCGTTTATATCGCTAGAATAGTCTGTTAAGTTGATAACGCGATGCATCCCGGTAGGAGAATGAACCTCAGCAGATTCGTAGTTCGCACCAGAAACATAATTCATCGATGCAATACAAACAGTTTTTTCTGTAGTCAGATTGACTACAGAATTTTTTAATTCTCCGTCTTTTTCATTCACACTAAAAGATATATCAATAATAGGACTGTCTAATAGGAATAAAGCCGTATCTAACACATGAATAAACATATCATAAATAGCGAATTTAACCGTTCCAGTACTATTTGGTTTTGTTTTTTGAATAAAAATCATATTTTTATCTGGAATATCTTTTAATTTTTGAATCATTGGAGCAAATCGTCGATTAAAACCGACTGTAAGTAAAACTTGCTTTTGCTTGGCTAATTGAATCAACTCTTCCACTTCTTCTAAGTCTTCACTAATCGGCTTATCTACGTAAACATGAATACCATTTTCGATTAGCTGCTTAACGATTTTGGCATGTGTATGTGTAGCTGTATGAACAAAAGCCGCCTCTATCCCACTCTCAATAAGGGATTCTATAGAAGAATGGAGATTCGTATTGTTGTATTGGGTTCCAATCGCTTGAAGTTTGTTCTGGTTACGAGTATAAAGATGCCATTCTACTTTATCTTGCATTTCCATATCAACAGGTAAATAAGCTTTTCGTGCAATGCTACCTAATCCAATTATACCAATTTTTAACATCTTTGTTCCTCATTTCTGATTATTATTTTTATATTTTTTTCCACTAGTGTTGCATAAACATAGCTTAATTTGACCTCATTTCTTGTTTTTCTGAAAAAAGGCAAAAAAAGGGAGTGCTTACGCAAAAGATGACTATTTCCAGAAAATTTTGCTTATTCAACTGATTCCATTACCAACGGACACCCTTTCTTTAAGGGTCTAAGTCGGTATCAAAAGATTAAACCATTCTTCTGCCGGTTGAAATAACAGATAACGAAAAAATCGTTTGATTTGGAAAACAGACTGTTTACTTTTTGTTTTTAACTTAATCAAATAGGTTAATAAACTGGCAATCATGGCTAAAATCAGCTGATTGACAACCCCTTTTTCACTTCTCGAAAAAAACTTTTTAATCGTCATATGTTGTTTAATATGCTTGAAAAACAGCTCTATTTGCCAACGTGCTTTGTACATTTCTGCAATGTCAGTAGAGGAGCAGTCAAAACGATTGGTAATAAACTGGAGAGTTTTCCCCTTTTTGTCTTGAACGGTTACTAAACGAAATCTGGACGTTAGATGGTTCTGAGCACCTAATGCGACCATTTGGTCGCTGATAACGGACTCACTCTTGAAAGCTACTAATGGTTCTAAAACATGAACTTTTGTATTCTTTTTGATTCTTGTCACAAAGAAGTAGCCCTGCGAGTGCATCGTATCTAATCGTTCAAAATCAAGGTAACCGCGATCAAACACATAAGTCGCTTCAGGTTGATTAACCAATACTTCTAACTGATTTGTATCGTGCTCGACGGCGTTAGTCAGTGTAAATTCATCTGGGTAAAGATGGTCATTATCCATAAAGCAGAGTTTTAAGTGAAGCTTAACTCCTGATTTTGTTTTACGAAAATCAGCCCATTGATAAAGGTTTTGGTTAAGTGAAAACGTCGAAGAATCAATTAGGTAGAGACTATTTCGTTTCGTTACGGGCCTTTTATTTTTAGCCTGACTAACTAGCTGACTAAAAATGGCTAAAAGAATCTCTGAATCTATTTTTGAGAGAGTTCTAGAGAGCTGAGAATAACTGATACTAGTCATACCCATTTCTTTTTGAAGTTCTTTCGAAACAAAAGCCGCATCCATCTCTCTAAGACTTTCTTTTTCGTCATTGATTCCATGAAGAAAAAGTTGAAGAGCTTGGAAGAAACTAAGTTTCTTATGGTATTTATCAAAGTCAACAATCTTTTTTTGAATAGGGCTTGGTAAAAGATTTAGCTTAATGGAAGAAAACCATTTATTAAAAGCAGAATTTGTTTTATACTTATCCATGTGTTAGGTCCTTTTTATTGGTCTTGGATGAGTCATCTGAGTTCAGTATAAAGGACTTTTTTGCATATTGGAATAATATAAACAAATTTGTGAAATACATAATGTTTCATGCAACACTAGTGATTTTTTTCATTTTATCTGCTACCTAAATTTACTATTTTTATTCCTTCCTGTACAATAAAACTAAAACATTTGGACGAAAGGGGTTTATTTCTGATGAAATTTATTTCATGGAATGTAAATGGTTTACGTGCCGTTGTAAAAAAAGGATTTATTGATATCTTCGACGAACTTAATGCAGATTTTTTTTGTTTGCAAGAAACAAAGTTACAAGAAGGCCAAATTGACTTAGACTTACCTGGTTACTATAGTTACTGGAATTATGCTGAAAAAAAGGGGTATTCTGGAACGGCTATTTTTACTAAACATGAACCAATTAGTGTATCTTATGGAATCAACAAAGAAGAACACGACAATGAGGGACGAGTCATCACTCTCACCTATTCTGAATACTATGTTGTCACTTGTTACACACCTAATTCAAAAAACGATTTAGCTCGTTTAGACTACCGAATGAAATGGGATCAAGATTTTTCTGATTATCTAGCTAAATTAGATCAAGAAAAACCTGTTATCTTTTGTGGCGATTTAAATGTTGCTCACAAAAACATTGATTTAAAAAACTGGAAAACCAATCATAAGAGCCCAGGATTTACAAATAAAGAACGAGCTAATTTTACTGCTTTACTTGATAGAGGTTTTATAGATACGTTTCGTTATTTTTACCCTAGTGAAGAAGGTGCTTTTTCATGGTGAAGCTATCGGTTCTATGCTCGTAAAAACAATGCTGGTTGGAGAATTGATTACTTTTGTATTTCCAATCGGCTTGAAAGTCAGCTATCCGATGTAAAAATCCACTCAGAAATTATGGGTTCAGATCATTGTCCTGTAGAATTGATTCTAAAATAAAAGAGATAAAGCATCTTAATCCTACTGAACATAGGTTAGGATGCTTTCGAGTATTAGTTATTTCTATTAATATCTGATATGGTATAGCTTCGTGTATCGTAACGATGGCGACTCCGAGAATACTCAAATGGACGTCCATCTTTCAAATAAACGACTTGTTCTACTTCTAATATTGGATCATCTATTTTACAATTGAGGTACTCTTGATCGTAATGAGAGGACTTATCTGCGTGAATTTTTCTAAACGCACCACCAAAATGTAAATCTAGCTCTTCATGGATGTAGCGATAAATAGATTGTTCTAAAATTTCTTCCGTTAATCCTACTGCTAAGTCAACTGGCATATATGTATGCTCCAAGACATAAGGATTACCATCCACTACTCGCAATCTGACTAATTTATAAACGGGTTGCTTTTTTTTAATCATTAAATGTTTCATTATCTCTTCTGAAGGGAATTCTACATTGAATTCAATTACTTTACTCGTGACTTTTTTTCCACTCAACTGTTTGGTTAATCCTTCATATTCATTTACAGCTGAGTCTTGTTGATTTAATAGGGCTGTTTTCATTACAAATGTACCTGACCCACGCTGTCGGTAAATAAGACCCTCCATTGCAAGAATATCTAAGGCTTTTTTCATTGTCATCCGACTGACTCTAAACTCTTTGGCTAAACTAATTTGATCCGGGATAAGGGATTCAATAGGGTACGTACCTGTTAATATTCGCTGTCTCATCTCATTAGCGATGGCTTCATATTTTACCATTTTCGTACCTCCTCTTACATAACGTTTATCATACCTTATACCGCTTGAAAAGACTAGTCTTTTCAAAGAGTATTCTTATTTATTTTAGGGGTTTTATTCATTCCAAAAATATTTTTTCGGTTTAATCAATTGAATGAACTAAAAAAATTTTATAACACTAAAAAACGAAACAGATCATAACTAAAAGTAAAAAATCTGCTGTTCTTTATACATAATCGGATGCCTACTTGAAATTTACGATATTTTATTAATTTGACCACGTCTCCTACTTTTCTTAAGAATAAAGACTATTTATCTATAAAAATTGATGTAACAGAACACAACAAAATACAGCCATTTCTTTGGGTTTGGGTTAATAACCATTCACTATATTAGGAACACTTCATTAGGAGCACTTCTGTTTGTCAATTAAAAGCTAAACCAGTCATCAATATTATAACAGTAGTGATTCATATTGAAGCGCTTGACTACTTTAAACTTCAAATGACACCTATTTACCCGCGAAGTTCTTAGTGAGGGTGTTGTGAAAGGAAGAGGCTTTTTTAGAAAATGGCAGCGGTAATCGAACATATTATACACCTATATTTCAAGAGGATAATAGAAACTATCAATCGTCATTTAGCTGTAAGAAATCACCTTAGAACGTATCATAAAATAAAAAACCGCTATAGCAGTCTAAAGTAAGAACTAGCTGTAAAATTACCAAACAACAGTCACTCCTATCCCGATGACAAGGGTCACTGCTTTGTTAAAGGTCTAGAGTAAAACACCTTATTTTAGAGACCAAGAATTAAAAAACAAACAACTAACCTTTTGATTAGTTGTTTGTTTTTTTATTAACCTTTTTCAGGTTCACTCATTTTTATTTGATTTAAGTTAGCACGATCAACTAATTTTAAGAATGGGAACCGAATAACTCCGATAAGAGCCATATCTATTACTTGAAGTAACCCGCCCATAAATGAACTTGTAGCCATGATGCCATTAATAATAACAGGTACTGTCCATGGGACCAATACCCCTGTTGGGACTGGGAATATTCCTGCAGCCATTACAAAATAGTTAAAGGCCGTAGTTGCTAATGGAGCTAAAATCCAAGGGATAAATATTGAAGCATTTAATACTAGAGGCATACCGAAAATCAAAGGCTCATTTACATTGAAAATTGCAGGCCCTAGAGCTAAGCGACCAATATCTTTATTTTGTCTACTCTTCATAACAAAAGCTAATAGTAACACAACAATCAGTGTACTTCCTGATCCACCCATACCAACAGTATAAATTTCCATAAATGGTTTAGTTACAATATGTGGTAAAGTTTCACCAACTCTATAAGCATCAAGATTTTCTAAAGCTAACGTATTCCAAATAGGGTCCATTACTGAGTTAACAATAATTTGACCATGTAGTCCGAAGAACCACAGGAATTGAACTAAGAATACTGCAATCAATGTAGCCGGTAATCCACTACCAAGAGCTGTAAGAGGTTGTTGAATAGCAGTGTAAACAACATCATCCTGAATAATTCATACCTTTAATTTTTTGTTGTTTTTAATCAATTAACACACTTTTTTCAAATTTTTTTCAAATTAACGTTTAATAGTTTTACTTTTTGGTACTTAATTCATTTATTTATTGGTTTCTCATTAAGAAAGTACGAATTTTGGGCATAGTTGGTCCTTGGTTTTGATTGGTTTTTTTAAAAAAAATTAAGGAGTTTTTAAATATAATGCCGAATCCTTTGGATTCGATTAAAGACGGCATAAAACTCCGCTTGATAAACATGCGAACTAGAAATTTTTAGATACATTTCTCTCGCAGTACTCACTAGTTTGCCAGCTACTTTGAATAAGCGAAGACGAATCGTATTAATTTGAAGTCCTTTATAATTTTTATCAAAACAAGTTGTACGCAAAAAATTGATTAGGTTGTATGCAAGGACACTTATCATCATACGTGCATGATTTTCAATAAATTTAGGGCTATCTGTCTTATCAAAATAGAAACCATTTTTTGCTTCTTTAATGTAGTTTTCCATAGCACCACGCTTTTTATACGTCTTAAAAACTTGTTTTGATGAAATATTTTCTGAAAAATTTGTGACAATAAACGTATGCTTGAAAAGTAATTCACCCATTTCTCGAATGGATTGAATGCATACTCTACGCGGTTTAGACCAAGACGCTGCTTGATAGGAAACGGAATAATAGTATTCTTCTTTTTCATTCCAAGGATAATTATCGTCGTAATACACAAACTCTTCTGCTAATCGGTATAAATTATTATTATGTTTTAGGCGAATGACAAAGTTTGACCCATATTCTTCGCATAACTCATAAATATCAGGTGTTGCAAATCCACTATCTCCACGCACTAAAATATCTGTCGTAGGGATTGCTTGATTATAATGATCTAATAACGGTTCAAGAAACTCTTTAACTCCTTTAGACGTGTATTAATTTCCTGAACGAAGTTTAGCTTTTAAAAAATCGCCCGTTAATCCATCGAATGCGACTAATGGATGATAACCGTTTGTTCGATAGTGGGCATTATAATCTGTTTGTTCCTGAATACCGAAGGTATCAGAGTGTGTAGAATCCAAATCAATAATCATATTCATATCATTGCGAACAAATCTCGCTTGGTCAATTAATGTTTGATTAAAGGTTTGTAAATCATTAATCGTTTGGTCTGTAATGCGATCAAGAAACCGAGAGATAGTCGGTTGAGAAGCCAAACACTCTTCTTGTGATAGAGTTTGTAATACTGGATCATACTGTAAGATAGTCGCAGACGAATCAGCTTTATAGCCAGCAATTAGTTGAAGAATTAGTTGTTTTAAAATTTTATGGTTAGTGTGTTTCCAATAGCGACGATTTTCATTATATGAAATGAGTTTTTTTGACAATTCTTCAAAATGAAAAGTATCCATTAATTCATCAACTAAAATTAATCCTGAATCACTCGATAAACGACCACCTGTATGAGAGACTTATAAATGGTTATTGAATTTCATTGCTTTTTCTTGTAAAGTAATCATTGAGAGAACCCCTTTCTATTGGTTGGTTGTGATGATATAACCATAGCAGAAAGGGGTTCTTTTTTCATCACCTAATGGGTGATAAAGCAAATTAGTTTAAACGCTGTAAAATCAACATCGATTAGTATTTTTAGAAAAGCTATGAATTATTCAGGATCATGTAAGTTTGTATCAAAGAAACCAACTACTACTGCATTAAGTAATAAGAAAGTTGTTAAAGTAATAATAGCAGGTAATAAGGCTGCAAATGAATTTGCAACTGCTGGCGGAACGCCTTCAGGCATTTTGATGATAAATCCTCTTTTAACCATTCGTGTGTAAATTTCTCCAGCAACAAATGCTGCAATCATACCGATAAACATGCCTTTTGCACCTAAACGATCTAATGCTAATACACCGGGTATTACTTCTCCTGACTCACTTAACATTGAGAACGGTGTCAAAATTAAGTAAGAAGCTAGTGAAACTGCTCCACCAAAGATACCTTCAACATCGTAGGATTTGCTTAAGTAATATCCAATACCAAAGGTAACAAAAATCGTCATAATTGACATCGTCGCATTTTGTCCATTTCCAAATAAGTTTCCTAAAGTACCTTTTGTTGCATCACTAAAAAATGGCAAGTTATTTAATACAACTACAATTGATCCAAACATGGTAATAGGGAAAGCAAGCATAAACGCATCACGTAGAACTTTAAGGTAACGGTTTTCACCAAGTTTCCCGGCAATAGGAAGTAATTTTTCACCTAACTTATCAATAAACTCATTCATTGATTTGTCCTCTTTTCTTTAATTTATTACTGACTGATAACTGGCCTAGTTTTAGTCAACCTATCTTTTTTTAAAATCGATTACATAAAAAGAATACCATTTTATTTAATTAATGTCTAGTCTTTTATTATCTAAACCATATCTTTTAACAAAATGAGCGTAGCTTAAGGTATGTTTCATTTTATTTTTCTATCCTATAATTATCATTATTTCAGTAAAATCGTAACTAATCAGTCCATTTGACAGGCAGTATTAAGTGCTACACACGTTTATTTCCTATATCCATCCTATGACTAACCGGTAAGAAACTTATGAAAAAAGAAAGATTCGTATGAGAATAATCTCAATCGGAATCTTTCTTCGCTTTACTTTATTATTCTATTAAAATCCATTTTGGCTGGTCATTTCTTTAAACCAGTGGCCACTTTTTTTAATTGTTCTCTTTCCTTCTTGATTTAAATCAACCGAAATAAAACCATAACGGTTCTTATAAGCATTCATCCATGACCAGTTATCCATGCACGTCCACATGTGGTAACCTTGAACATTGCTTCCTTCTTGAAGGGCTTGATGGACATAAGCTAAATGGTCTTTAACAAACTCAATTCGATAATCGTCTTCTACTACGCCCTCTTTATTAATATAGCGTTCTTCATTTTCAACACCCATTCCGTTCTCAGAAATGAAACATCGAATATTCCCATAATTTTCTCTTAAGTTCGTTAGAATATCGTAAATGCCTTTTTCGTAAATTTCCCATCCACGATAGGGATTCATTTTACGTCCTGGCATTACATAATTATCAAAATAGTCATCTGGCATTGGTCCTTGTGCTAATTTTTCATCAGACTCTTCTGCTTTGATTCTTCTTGGTTGATAATAGTTTACGCCTAGTAAATCAACTGTATTTTCTTTGATAATAGCTAAATCACCTATTTCAGTTTCAGGAAGATGACTGATAGCGCGCAACAAATCTACTAGATCTTTTGGAAATTCTCCTTTTACTGCAGAATCAAGAAAAGAACGATTAAAGAATGCATCTGCAATAGTAGCTGCTTTTACATCTTCAGGATTCGCTTCATCACGAGGATAACTTGGTGTAAGATTTAAAATAATTCCAATCTCACCATCAAGTTTCATCTCATGGTAAATTTTTATTGCTTTTGCACTTGCAAGAACCTCATGATATGCTACTTGGACCGCATGTTTCATATTGACTTCATTTGGATAATGAAATTGGTAAAGGTAACCTCCTTCAACCGGCACGATTGGCTCATTGTGTGTAAACCATTTTTTTACACGATCGCCAAACAACTCGAAACAAGTCTTAGCGAATAGAGTATAAGCCTCTACTGTATTACGATTCAACCAACCACCTTTTTCTTGTAACCACATAGGCATATCAAAGTGATATAAGTTTATAAACGGTTCAATATCCTTTTCAATTAGCTCATCAATAACGGCATTATAAAAGTCTACGCCTACTTGATTTACTTTTCCTGTATTATCCGGAAAAAGTCGACTCCATTGGATAGAGGTTCTAAAACTATTGTGTCCAGTTTGCTTCATTAATTGAATATCTTCTTGATATTTTTTATAAAAACGGGACGTCTTTTCTGGTCCTACTTGATTAAAAAATTTTTCGGGTTCTTCTTCATACCAATGGTCCCAAATGCTTTCTCCTTTTTTGTCTCCTTCGTAAATACCTTCTGCTTGAGGACCGCTTGCTGCTGAGCCCCACCAAAAATTTTCAGGAAATTGATACTTCATTGTTGTTCTCTCCTTCTTAATTTTATTTGTCTATACATTATATTTAAAACAAGTATACATTTAAATGAAAGCGAACACAAGAAATTATTTCATTTTATAAAACTAGATAGACAATTGAGATCTAAAAGATTGTTTTAATTGCTTTATTTTTAAAAAAATTATATACTGTAAAAGAAGAAAAAAGATAAGCTACCTATTTTCATACATAAGGGAGTAACCGGCAGCATTGGCTGTGGCAACATCACCAACAAGTAAATTCGCAAAATTTACTGGTGTTGTCTTAAACGGTGAGACTTATGCACATTGTTTCTGCAAAGAGATAATTCTGCATAAGTCTCTTTTTTTATCATTTTTCTTAAAAGAAACTTAAGGAGGTATTCTCATACCGGTTAACAGATACAATTTGTTGGGTTGTTAGCTAGTATTCAACCGATAAGCCAATATCTAAATCGCTTTTTACTGCATCTATATAAAAAAATAATAAATTAAGGGGTGTTCCACTTGAAAGATTACCAAAAAGAACAAAAAGATATCTTAGCAGAATTAAATACGACAACCAATGGATTGAAGGACGAGGAAGTAAACAGTCGCCTTAAAAAATTTGGAACCAATGAGTTAAAATCAGTAAAAAAAGATTCAGTCTTGAAGCTTTTTCTAGAAACGTTCAAAGATGCAATGGTTATCGTTTTATTAATTGTAGCCGTCGTTCAAATTTTAATCGGTTCGGTTGTTGAGTCTCTTATTATTTTTGCCGTTCTAATGATTAATTCAGTCGTTAGTGTGGTTCAAACTAAAAAAGCTGAGGGCTCTTTAGATGCTTTAAAAAATATGTCTGCTCCGATAGCTAAAGTGATTCGAAATGGAGAAAAAATATCTTTAGCTGCTAATCAATTAGTACCTGGTGATATCGTTATTTTAGATGCAGGAGATTATGTACCTGCTGATGGCCGTTTAATCGAAGCTGGTTCATTAAAAATTGATGAAGGCATGCTGACTGGCGAATCTGTTCCGGCCGATAAAGATATCGCAACTCTTTCAAACGTTGTTCCAGTTGGAGATCGTTCTAATATGGTTCATAGCGGAACACTGGTTGTCTATGGTCGTGGTGTATTTGTTATCACTGCAACAGGAAATCAAACTGAAATTGGCCAAGTTGCTAATTTATTGGAAAGTGCTATGACAAAACAAACGCCATTACAGAAAAAATTGGATCAATTTAGCAAACAACTTGGAATTGGAATTTTAATTCTCTCTATTCTTATTTTTGTTATTGAAGCCGTCCGTATTTACTTTGGTGGTACAGCTAATCTTAGCGTAGACTTATTAAATGCCTTTATGTTTGCTGTTGCCGTTGCTGTTGCTGCGATTCCTGAAGCTTTACAATCGATTGTTACGATTGTCCTTTCAATGGGAACCAACAAAATGGCTAAACGTCATGCGATTATTCGTAAGTTACCAGCTGTAGAAACATTGGGTGCAACGAGCGTTATTTGTACCGATAAGACAGGAACTTTAACGCAAAATAAAATGACTATTGTTGACTACTTCTTATTAAACGGTCAATCTGCTCCTTTTAATGACAAACCAGAAACATGGACATTTGATGAAAAACGTCTTATGCAAATTGCTGTTTTAGCTAACGATTCAACGATCAGCGAAACAGGACAAGAGCTAGGTGATCCTACCGAAGTCGCTATGGTCTCTTTTAGCAATAAAGTAAACCAGCCCTACGATGAGATACGTACAAAACACCCTCGTATTGCTGAACTGCCTTTTGACTCTGATCGTAAATTGATGTCTACTGTTCATAAAATAGACGATGAATCTATGATGTTAACTAAAGGTGGACCAGACGTTATTTTTGATCGCAGTACAAAAGTTTTAATCGATGGAGAAATTGTTCCTTTAACTGACGAACGTTTAAAAATAATAGAAGATAAAAACGAAGCTTTCTCAGATCGTGCATTACGAGTTTTAGCGTTTGCTTATAAACCGATTGCTGACGAACAGACTATTCAATTTGAAGATGAGAATGATTTAATTCTTGTCGGCATTATGGCTATGATTGACCCTCCTCGTGAAGCTGTCTATGGAGCTGTTGAACAAGCTAAAAAAGCAGGTATTAAGACAGTTATGATTACTGGGGACCATAAAACAACCGCTCAAGCTATTGCGCGTGATATTGGTATCTCACAAGAAGGAGATATTGCTTTAACCGGTCAAGAACTAGATGCGCTAACAGAAGACGAGCTAAATGAACAATTGGAAAAAATCTCTGTTTATGCACGTGTTTCTCCTGAAAATAAAATCAGGATTGTACGAGCTTGGCAAACTAAAGACAAAGTTTCTGCTATGACGGGTGACGGTGTTAACGATGCACCTGCCTTAAAACAAGCAGACATTGGTATTGCAATGGGAAGTGGAACAGATGTAGCTAAGGATGCTGCTGCTATGGTTTTAACAGATGATAACTTCGTTTCTATTATCAGTGCAGTTGAAGTTGGACGTAATGTCTACGATAACATAAAAAAAGCCATCGCCTATCTATTTGCCGGTAATTTAGGAGCAATTATCGCTATTGTTGCTGCGCTATTGATGGACTGGGTAAACCCATTCACTGCTTTACAACTCTTATTCATTAATCTAGTTAACGACTCTGTTCCAGCGATTGCTTTAGGCATGGAAAAAGGCGAACCAAATGTTATGTTGCGTAAACCTAGAGATCCAAACGAAGGCATCTTCGCCGGTGAAACGCTAGTCTCTGTTCTTTATCGTGGATCTTTAATCGGTATTGCCGTTATTATTTCGCAATACATCGGATTAGGTTATTCAAACGAAATAAGTGTTGCAATGGCCTTTACTACTTTGATATTGGCAAGAACCTTACAAACTTTCCCTGCTCGTTCTAATTCTCAAACATCTATCGGAGCAGGATTATTTTCTAATATCTATGTTATACTTGCAGTTATTTTCTGTTTCTCTTTATATGGTTTAACTGTCCTTCCTGGCGTTCGTGAATTCTTTGCTATCCCTGCTGATTTTGGTTGGGTACATTGGAGAATTGCTGCTGGGTTAGCCTTTGGATCTGTTGTTTTAATGGAAATAACTAAACTAATCGTTCGTAAAAAAGCTTAAAAAAAAAAGAAGCCTTGTTAGAATTGAGAAAACATCAACTGTTCTTCTCAATTCGCCTGGACTTCTTTTTTATCTTTTTATTTTATTGCAATTAGCTTTTTTGACTGAAAGCGATTATACTATTAAATGACTATCTGTTCGAGGAGGTAAAACATGAATTTTGTTGCATTAGATTTTGAAACTGCCAGTCACCAACGTCATAGCGCTTGCTCTGTTGCTTTAACGATTGTTAAAAATAGCCGGATTGTCGATCACTACTATACTTTAATTAAACCAGAGACAGAGTTCTCATGGCGAAATATTCAAGTACATGGTATTCATCCAGAAGATGTTCGATACGCACCAAGATTTGACCGTGTTTGGGAAGATATTAAGCCTTGTTTTAAGGAGAATAAATTAATCGTTGCCCATAACGTTCCCTTTGACAGAGGTGTTTTACAAGGTACTCTCGACTATTACCATATTGAACAACCTCATTTCCAAACACTTTGCACCGTTCAATCTAGCCGTAAACTAATTACCGGGATTCCTAATCATAAATTAAATACGGTATCAGCTCATTTAGGCATCCAATTAGAAAATCACCATCACGCTCTAGATGATAGCAATGCGAGTGCTGAAATCTTATTGTATTTAGAAAATCATTTTGGTACAGATCTTCTTAAGAAATTGGTTAAACACGTTTAATTAAATAGCCTTTATTTTATAGAACCCACACTTTTTTTAGTGTTGGTTTTTTTATCTCTCTTCTAAAAAAAGATTCAGTAATTGATTGTAATGTTCTCCAACAGCGTGGAATAAAATTTCTCTTTCCATTAAGTCTTGTCCAGCTGGCTGAAGTTTAATTTGTAAATAGTCTGTTGGCAAGTCTTCTGGAATAAATTTAGCCCATTCAACGATTGAAACGCCTTCTCCTTCAAAGTACTCTTCTAGTCCTAAATCCCTTCCACCTGTTTCTTCTAAGCGATAGACATCCATATGATAGAGCGGCAATCTACCATCTAAGTATTCGCGAATGATCGTATAGGTTGGACTTTTGATGACTTTCTTAATCCCTAGCCCAATTGCTAATCCTTTAGTAAAAGTTGTTTTTCCCGCACCTAAACCTCCTTCTAACAAAATTAAATCCCCAGGCTCTAAAAACTTTGCTAATTCTTGTGCAACTTGCTTTGTTTCTGATTCATTATTTGCATAAAGTTGATTCAATTTAATCCCTCTTATCTTTCTTACTTTTCTGCTTTGTAGGTTCCTTTTATGATTATAATAGATGAATTCTAAAAAAGCCAAACTATTCAATTAACGGGCTAATATTCTTTAGCCACTAATGAAATAGTCCGTTTGATTTCTTACTATTTACTACAACAATTTATTCTTCTATTTTCAAAAGCCCTATTTTCAATTTCATCTACTAATGCAATAGCATAATCAGCGTAACTAATCTCACTTTGTCCTAAATGATTGGTTAAAAGAAAATCAGTACCCAATTGGTAGCTACCAATTCGAATCCCATCTGGTATAAAATGTTTTGAAGGGCTAATATAGATCCAATTCAGTTCTTTAGCAGCTAACAATAGCTCTAATGATTTTCCCATATGATAAGCAGTAGGTTTTGAGCTATGGGGGAAATCTTCCGTCTCAGATAGGCGTATACCCGTTTGTCTATCTACAATTAAACTACCTGATCCACCTACTATAATTAATCTCGGCTTATTGTGGCCTTCTAATAGAGTAATCAAGTGTTCGATACTCTTTTGATGCAGTTCTTCTCGTCCTTGGGACGGCTTAAAGGCATCTACTACCACATCCAGTCCTGCAAGATCCGTATAAGATAAGTCAAATAAGTCTTTTTCTACAACTTCCCAGTTTTGTTCTTTTAATTTATGAGCATTTCGGACTAACGGAACAACTAAATATCCTCTAACAAGAGCTTCCGCAACAATACGAGAACCGGCTCTCCCCGTAGCTCCTATAATTCCTATTCTCATGGTTTTTCCTCCTTCATTTCTTCTCTTCTTCTATTATAGTGAGTTTCTATTCGTAAGCGCAAACATTCCCCCTTGAGCATGTACTAATATAAGAGGAATTCAAAATAGTTAAAATAAAAAAGCAAAGCCCTGGAGAGGCTTTACTTTTTAAACCAACCTTATTCGTTCATTAAACTTTGGGTAGCTGTGATAATAGCTAATTTATAAACATCTTCTTCATTACATCCACGTGAAAGGTCAGAAATCGGTTTGTTTAAGCCTTGTAAAATGGGTCCAATCGCTTCAAAGTTACCAAAACGTTGCGCGATTTTATAACCAATATTTCCTGATTGCAATTCCGGGAAAACAAAGACAGTTGCTTGACCAGCAACATTAGAATTTGGTGCTTTTTGTTGTCCAACGGATGCAACGTATGCTGCATCAAATTGTAACTCGCCATCAATTTCGTAATGAGGAGCTAATTCTTGAGCAATTTTTGTTGCTTCCGCTACTTTAGTTGCTTCTTCTGCTCTAGCTGATCCTTTAGTTGAAAAACTTAGCATAGCAACTTTAGGCTCTATACCAAATAGTTCAGCTGTTTTTGCACTTTCAACAGCAATTTCTGCTAATTCTTGAGCATTTGGATTAACATTGATTGCGCAATCTGAAAACAAGTATTTTTCATTGTCACGGCCGCGTAGCATAATAAATGCACCACTTGTGCGACTCACACCAGGTTTTGTTTTAATGATTTGCAGTGCTGGGCGTACTGTATCACTGGTAGAATGAATAGCTCCACTAACTAGTCCATCAACTTTACCCATATATGTTAGCATCGTGCCAAAATAATTCTCATCTTTAATCATTTCTGTTGCCTGCTCAATCGTTACTTTTCCTTTACGACGATCTACAAGAGATTGAATCATTTCTTGAGCAGCTTCATAATTATTTGGATCAATAATTTCAATATTATCTACATTAAATCCACGTTTTTTAGCAACCTCTTTAATTTCTTCTGGATTACCAAGTAAAACTGGTTGGATCAGTTCTTCTGCTTGTAAACGGACAACAGCTCCAATAATACGGGGTTCTGTTCCTTCTGGAAAAACAATACGAATATTTTTCCTTACAATATTAAATTTCAAACCGTCAAATAATTCCACGTTAATTCCCTCCACATTGTGTGTTTTTTCACTTCTTCTCTATCATACTCGTTCTCAACAAGAAATAACAGTTATTTCTTTCTGTTTCCCCAGAATACACTTTGTTTAATTGATTTCCTTACAATTCGTCTATCTAAACTAGTACAGTTCCACCCTATATCCTACGTCTGTACTAAAAACTAGACTTTTTCAGGGAGTTGCCAATTAATCGGAGCTTGATTCAATTTTTCTAATGCTACATTTGTACTTGAAAAAGGCTTTGAACCAAAAAAACCACGGTACGCTGAAAGCGGACTTGGATGCGAGGAAGTTAAGACAACGTGCTTTTCCTCATTAATTAAGTTTCTTTTATCGATAGAAGGATTCCCCCACAAAATAAAAACTATCGGCTCTTCTCGGTTGCTCAATTCTTTAATAACGTGATCCGTAACCTCCTCCCATCCTTTTTTACGGTGTGAATGAGCTTCACCTTTTCGTACCGTCAATACAGTGTTTAATAATAACACACCTTGCTCGGCCCAAGACTTTAAATATCCATGGTTAACTCGATCACATCCTAGATCTGTCTCAAGTTCTTTATAAATATTTACTAAAGAAGGAGGTGTTTTTATACCTGGTTTAACAGAAAAACTTAATCCATGAGCTTGGTTAGGGCCATGATAAGGATCTTGTCCTAATATAACGACTCGAACATCTCGATAGGGTGTCCATTCAAAAGCTTGCCAGATTTGCTCTTTTTCTGGGTAAATCGTTTTATTTTGGTATTCGTTTGTCAAAAATAAGGTTAGTTTTTGATAAGTTGCATCTAAATTAGGCTGATTTAAAATTGGAAGCCAATCATTTTCAATGGGTATCTTCATCTTTAGCCTTCTCTCTCTCTCTTTTTGATTCCATCTGTATCGTACTAAAGTTTATCTTTCTACACAAGTATTTCAGCTACCTTATTTGTACCTTCTTTGCTTAAAAATAGAAGGTATAGATACTTTTTTGATTAAAAAAATGGTAGACTGAATAAGGATAAAAAGGCACTTAGGAGGAAATACATTCATGATTAAACTAATTGCGTCGGATATGGACGGGACCTTACTTAACGAAAAGATGGTCATCTCAGATATAAATGCTAAAGCAATTTTAGCTGCTCAAAAAAAAGGGATTCATTTTATGATCGCTACAGGTCGAGGATACTCAGAAGCTAAACCTTTGATTGAAGAAGTTGGTATCTCTTGCCCCTTAATCACGCTTAATGGTGCACAAGTATACAATGAAAAAGGCGAGATTATCGAAAATATTGGCTTGAGTAAAGAAACAGTTAAAGCTATTTTAGAAAAAACTAAAGCACTAGGTTTGTACTGTGAGATGACAACTTCTCTGGGAGTTTATTCAGATAATAAGGCAAAACGTATTGAAGCTGTTGCTTCATTAATTTATCGAACGAATCCAGACACCTCTTTCAAAATGGCTGTTGTTTTAGCCGCAGCACGTTTAGAAATTATGAATATTAATTATGTTACAGACTACAAGGAACTAATAGATGACGATTCTATTGAGATTTTAAAAATTATTGTGTTTAGTGGAGCTGGACCAAAAGTTCTTCAACCACTTGCTGAAGATTTGAAGGAAACTGGTGACTTAGCCATAACCGCTTCTTTTGTTAATAATATTGAAATTAATCATGTTAAAGCGCAAAAAGGTTTAGCTTTAGTTCGAGCGGCCCAAGCGTTAGACATTCATACAGATGATATCATGGCTCTTGGAGATAACTACAACGATGTATCCATGCTAAAGGTTGCCGGTTATAGCGTAGCTGTTGAAAATGCTGAAGAAGGTGTAAAAGCACATGCCAAATACCTTACTTCTACAAATAGTGAAAATGGTGTAGCTGAGTCTATTTTACTAGCATTAAATGATGAGATGGCCAAACAACTCGCTCAATAAATAGATAGGTAGTTGAATTACGAACAAAAAACAGTATAATAGGATTACTTATCGTGATTTTTTACGAGAGAGTGATTAAATTTTAGGAGGAATAAGAATGGCAGATATTAAAAGAACACTAACAATTGCAGGAAGCGACTCAAGTGGCGGTGCTGGAATACAAGCAGACCTTAAAACATTTGCTGAATATGGTACTTATGGCCTATCTGCCCTAACCGCAATTGCTACAATGGATCCTGATAACAACTGGAGCCATGGTGTAACAACGATTGACATTCCCGTCATAGAAGCTCAATTAAAAACAATTTTCGCAAGCGATGAGAAAATTGCAGCTGTGAAAACAGGTATGTTACCAAATGTAGAGATTATCACTGTTGTTGCCAAAGCGATCAAAGACAACCAGTTAGAAAATATCGTTATTGATCCAGTAATGGTTTGCAAAGGCGAAGACGAAGTGTTAAATCCAGAAAATGCTAATGCATTACGCGATATTTTAACACCTTTAGCAACTGTTGTGACACCTAATTTGTTTGAAGCAGGTGTCCTTTCTGGTCTCGGAAAATTAACTACACTAGAAGACATGAAAAAAGCTGCTATAAAAATACACGAACTTGGAGCAAAAAATATCGTAATCAAAGGTGGAAAAGCTCTGGCAGGCGATAAAGCTATTGATTTATTCTATGATGGGTCAACTTTCAACGTCTTAAAGAGTGAAAAGATTGCTCCTGCCTATAATCATGGAGCTGGCTGTACGTTTGCCGCAGCCATTACAGCTGGGTTGGCTCAAGGATTAAGCGTTGAAGAATCGATTATAAAAGCAAAAGATTTTGTAACAGAAGCTATTCGTAGCGGATTTAAATACAACCAATACGTTGGTTCTGTTTACCACAGTGGTTACCGCTTGTCTAAACAAGAGACGATTTAATTAACTAACTCGTTTATTGCTCTAAAACCTGATAACTACTTTTAACGATTATAGCAGAACCTACCCTAGTTATTTCTCTATTAGAGTGGGTTCTTTGCTTTATTTCTTCTTGTTTTCTCTTACAGTATTTAACTAAATGGTTACACCTTTTTTTCATCTTTCGTTATCTTTTAGAACGACTAATTTAAGAAAGGAGCATTTATTTGGAAACAAATCCAGAATGGCTATCTGTTATTGTAGAAGTCATTGGTAATCTTGGATTTCCTATTTTTGTCGCTTGGTTTCTTTTACAACGAATGGAAAATAAGTTAGACGAATTAGTTAAAGCTATCCAAGATTTAAACCATGTCTTTAACAATACAAATAGGTAATTGTTAAAGAGTTGAATCAATGCTCTTCGCTTTTTTAGCAGAGATTTCATTAATTCAACTCTTTTTTTATTTTTAACTGTATTCTCATTCGTTGAACTCTTCGTTTTCTCCTATTTTTTTGTTATAATTAAGAAGAAAAAAGAGTTAAAAACTAAATTGAGGTGAGTAAAATGATTCATCTTCATATAAAACAAGACTATGTGTCTACAAAAAATAGCCTAATTGTTTCAGATGAAAAGGGCAAAGAGTGTTATCTCATTGTTGGTAAATGGGGTCGAGTTGGCGATGGATTTTCTCTTTTTGGAATTGACGGCGATTTAATTATTGAAGTAAAACAAACTACCCTCTCTCTATTTCCTAAATTTAATTTGATTATTGCTGGTAAAAAAATAGCGACGATAAAAAAATATCGTGGTCTAAAAGGACCTTATTTCAAAGTTAGTCCGCTAGCTTGGAGTGTAAAAGGTGATTTTAATACTAACCATTATAGGGTTAAAAAGGGTAAAAAAACGATTATGGAAATGGAAAAAACCTATTTATCTTTTGGCGATTCCTATACTCTATCCATTGAACAACAAAAAAATGTACCTATTTGTTTGTGCCTAGCTGTTATCGTTGATCACCTATCGGTGACACGAGAACCTGCTAAAGTAAAGCGACTAAAAAAACAAGCTATTCAATTCATTTAATCCTCTAAAAAATAGGAATGAGGAGTGAGATTATTGACTCCTCATTCCTATTTTTTACTCCTATACTAAAGTGAATTCAGTTTTTGCTATCCTTATTTTATTGTATACTGCATGTGACTGTAGCGATGCTCGATAATCGTACGCTCTCCAACTTTTCTGTAACCCATCTTTTCATATAACTGTTTAGCAGATTCGTTATCTTGATCACAATTTAAGCTAATGATGGTCTCTCCTTGCTTTTTAACAAAATCAGGAAGAGCTGACAGAAGTTCTAACGCAACGCCTTGTCTGCGAAAGTTTGGTGCGGTTACAAGAGTGTCTAAATACCACTCCCCTGATTGAGTTTCTTCATCAGTAAATAATAATCGGGTTTTAAAATTCAATTCTTCCATGATTTTGATCAAAGGTTGATCAATAATAGGTTCTAACTCCCCTTTATATCCAAAACAAACTCCTGCTAATTGATTGTCGCGAACACAAACTATACCATTGCGATAGCCATAGCGATAATGCTCATTCAACATCGCTTCTTGCATCAATTTTTTTAATGATTCTTCAGGCAATTCATTTAATATAGGTAATTCCATATCTTTTAACACGATCCAAATTAAGTCACATAATTCTTTTATATCTTTTTTTTCAGCCATTCTTATCACCTTTTATTTCACTCCTTACTTTCATTTACAACTATAGCTAAGAGTAAGATAAATTTCAACTGAATCATTATTGATGAAAAAACATGTTAGAAGTTCTTACACCGCCAGATGATATAGTGGTTGCAATCTGCTTAAATTTAAATTAGACTATAAAAATATGATAAAGGAGGAAACTTATGACTATTCACAAGCGCTCGTTATTTTTAACAGCAATAATACTATTACTAGGGCTTTTTTCTGCAGCTCTTAACCCGCAAGAAATCTCTGCACAAGCAAAAGATGGTAAATATATTATCGGAACGGACGTGACTTTTGCTCCCTTCGAATACCAAGATACTGACGGAAACTACGTTGGAATCGATATGGATCTTCTAAAAGCTATCGCCCAAGATCAAGGTTTTGAATACGAAGTAAAACCACTTGGTTTTAGCGCCTCTTTACAAGCTCTAGAAACCAATCAAGTCGATGGAATGATTGCCGGAATGAGTATCACAGATGAGCGTAAAGCAACTTTTGACTTTTCAGAGCCCTATTTTGAAAGTGGTGTCGTTATGGCTATCGCTGAATCTGATGAATCAATTAAAAGTTATGAAGACTTAGCAGGTAAGACTGTTGCTGTTAAAACAGGAACAACTGGTTCTGCCTTTGCTGAAACGCTTCAAAAAGATATTGATTTCAAGATAAATACTTTCGAAGATTCAGCAAATATGTACGAAGATGTTCAAGCTGGTAACTCAGACGCTGCTTTTGAAGATTATCCAGTTATGGCATATGCATTAAAAAATGATCGTTTAAAATTAAAAACGCCTTTAGATCCTGAACCGGGTGATAAATATGGATTTGCTGTAAATAAAGATACAAATCCTGAATTACTTGAAATGTTTGATGCAGGACTAATTAATATTAGAGCAAATGGAAAATATCAAGAAATTTTAGATACGTATATTGGTGAAGATGCTGTATCTGCAGCATCAGATATTGGTTTCTTTGGTTTAATCACAGAAAATAGTGGTGAACTATTAAAAGGACTAGGACGTACCTTGATTTTAACTTTTGTCGCATTCGTTATTGCTACAATTGTCGGAGTTATCCTAGGACTATTTAGTGCTTCACCTAACAAAGCACTAAATATTATCGCTTCTCTTTATGTAGATTTATTTCGTGGTATTCCTTTAATTGTCTTAGCCTTTTTCGTTTACTTCTCAATTCCACAATTGCTTGACTTGCGTCTTTCTGCAACGGTAGCTGGTATTATTACATTAAGCTTGAATACCGCTGCTTATATTGCCGAACTTGTTCGTGGAGGGATTCAAGCTGTCGATAATGGACAATTAGAAGCAGCAAGAAGTTTAGGACTTCCTTACAATACTGCCATGCGTAAGATTGTTCTCCCACAGGCAATTAAGATTATGATTCCTTCTTTTATTAACCAATTCGTTATCACTTTAAAAGATACGTCTATCTTATCTGTTATCGGAATAGTAGAATTAACTCAAACAGGAAAAATTATTATTTCTCGTACATTCTCATCAGGAAACATGTGGTTAGTTATTGCTTTAATGTATCTTATTGTTATTACTATCCTCACTAAAATTTCAAATTATTTGGAACGGAGACTAAACAATGACTAAAATAAAAGTAGAAAACCTTAAAAAAAGCTTTGGCTCATTAGAGGTCTTAAAAGATTTGAACGTAGAGATACAAGAAGGCGAAGTTGTCTGCATCATTGGACCTTCTGGGTCGGGTAAAAGTACATTTTTACGTTGCCTTAACCAACTAGAAGATATTTCTGGTGGAAAAGTTACTATAGATAATAATAATTTAAGTGATCATTCAAAAAATATTAATAAAATTAGAGAAAACATCGGAATGGTTTTTCAACATTTTAATCTGTTCCCTCACTTAACCGTATTGGAAAATATTACTTTAGCTCCAAAAGAATTAAAAAATCAAAAAGAAGATGAAATTAAAGCACGTGCATTAGAGTTGCTAGAAACAGTCGGTTTATCTGAAAAAGCTAACGATTATCCGAATTCCTTATCTGGTGGTCAAAAACAACGTGTAGCTATTGCTAGAGCATTAGCTATGCAACCTGATATTATGCTCTTTGACGAACCAACTAGTGCGTTAGATCCTGAAATGGTTGGAGATGTATTAGAAGTTATGCAACTCCTCGCTCGTCAAGGCATGACCATGGTTGTCGTTACTCATGAGATGGGCTTTGCCAAAGAAGTAGCTGACCGTGTTATCTTCATGGATGCTGGTTATATTGTTGAAGAAGGGACTCCTGAAGAGTTATTCAATTCTCCTAAGAATGAGCGTACGAAAGACTTTTTAAATAAAATTTTAGTATAGAAAAAACTTTGTCCATTCAAATGGGCAAAGTTTTTTATTTCTTTAAGTTTTGTCATTGGATTTTAATCCACATTTACGTTACCATTAAGTGAAGCACAAGGAGGAATAAATAATGTTTTTAACACTAACAAAAACGGCTCAAGAACGGATTTCTTTAGCGAAAAAGTTAGCTACTGGCAATCTTATTCTCTATTATGAATCTAACATTGGTTGTGTTTGTGGGAATAGCGGCTTATTTACCTTAAAAATAACGCAAAAAGAAGATCCTGAAGTAGATTCTTTCATTAGCACAACGATTGGTGATTTGCCTGTCCAAGGATGGAGTTTAGATTTCTTAGACAACGATTTAAAACTTGATTTTGATCAAAAAAAATCTGCTTTAATCCTACGAGGCGAGAGCGGTTTAATCAATGCGAACGTCCTATTGATTAATGATTCAGGTCTCTCTGTATTTACGCTACATTCGTATAAAAAAGAAGAAAACCATTAATAGGGTTTTCTTCTTTTTGTTAGTCTAATTCATTTTTTATTCTTTCTGCTACTTTAGTTGGAATACCTAATCCTATAATTTCTTCAATATCTGCTTCTTTAGCTTTTTTTAAAGATTTAAATTGTTTTAAAATCTTTGTTCTCGTTTTAGGTCCTACTCCATCTATTTGATCTAGTTTTGAGGAAAGACTATTTTTGTTTCGCAATTGCCGATGAAACGTAATCGCGAAGCGATGAACTTCATCTTGAATCCGTTGAACTAGATAAAAAGCTTGGCTTGTTGGTTTTAAACTAATTTCCTCATGATTTTCTCCATAAATTAAAGAAGACGTACGGTGTTTGTTGTCTTTAACCATACCCGCTACTGGTATAGTCAATCCTAATTCATTTTCTAAAATATTGATAGCTGCATTTACTTGTATTTTACCTCCATCCATCATTATCAAATCAGGAAGTGGTTTACCCTCTTTTAACAAACGCTCATACCGTCTTCTTATCACTTCTTCAGTCGTTGCTAATTCATTGCTTCCATGGACTGTTTTAATTTTGTATTTACGGTAATTGCTTTTATTTGGTTGCCCATCTTCAAAAGAAATCATTGCAGAAACAGGGTTGGTTCCTTGGATATTGGAATGATCAAAAGCCTCAATTCGTGTAATATAAGGCAAGTTCATTGCAGCAGATAATTCTTTTATTGCACCGATTGTTTTTCGATCATCCATTTCAATCAATTTAAACTTTTCATTTAACGTAATCTCACTATTTTTAGTTGCAAGATCTAGCATATCTTTTTTGCGTCCCTTAACAGGGATTCTTACAGATATTCCCAAAACTTCTGCTAAAATAGCGGTATCCATTTCGTCAGGAACTAAGATTTCCTTGGGTAGGATATGATTTTCTTCTTGATAAAATTGGACGATATAAGAAGATAACTCTTCTTGTGGGGTATCGTAACATGGAAAAATAGCTGCTTCTCGTTTGATTAAAGTTGCTTGTCGGATAAAAAAGACTTGGATAGAAATCCAGCCTTTATTCATATAAAAACTAAATACATCTCGATTTGTGTAGTCATTTGTAATAATATTCTGCCTTTCGACAGTTGTTTCTATATACTGAATCTGATCTCGGTATTCAGCCGCTCTTTCGTATTGTTGTTCGCTAGCTGCTCCAATCATTTTAATCCGCAATTCTTTTTTTACAGCCTTAACTTCGCCATTCAAAAATCGTTTAATATTTTCTATTTGCGCTTTGTATTCTTCAACCGGTACTTTGTGATCACAAGGCCCCATGCACTGTCCTATATGGTAGTAGAGGCAAGCTCGTTTTTGAGAGCCATTACACCGTCTTAGCGGATAGATTTTTTGAATAAAGTGCTGTGTTTCACTTGCTGCATAGACGTTAGGATACGGCCCAAAGTAAATCCCTCCATCTTTTTTTACTTCAGAAGAAATAATCAATTGAGGATCACGCTCATTCGTAATTTTTAAATAGGGATAGCTTGTTCCTTGTTTTAATTTTATATTATATTTAGGCTGGTGTTTTTTTATTAACGTAATTTCTAATAATAAGGATTCTTTATCTGTTCCTGTAATGATCGTTTCAAAGTCAACGATTTCTTTTACAAGTAATTCCGTTTTCCCTTCATGGGTTCCTTTAAAATAAGAACGAACACGATTTCGCAAATTTTTAGCTTTTCCAATATAAATGATTTCATCGTCGCTGTTTTTCATAATGTAGCATCCAGGTAAGTCAGGAAGCAATTGCAACTTATTATTAATGTGTTCTCTCGTCATTTTTATGCCTCCTATTGCTTTTAGACAACTTAAACGTTATCAGCTTACAACTCTCTTTATTATTTGTAAAGACTTATGCTTTATCTCGATAGTGTCAACTTATTGTTGGAAAAAAATAATGATACCTGGTTAAAGTATTTTACTCCGTTTATGCAATGCCTACCGCACTTCGTTTGCTTCATCTGATAAATAAGTAAAAGAAAATTTCTTTTACTTATTTATCAGATCCATTTGAAAACCTTTATTTTCCTCGTAAACTTTTTAATACAATACTTAATGATGTTTTTTTACTTTGCGTCAATGCAGGAAGATTACCAGATACACTTTGGAATTGTTGCTCATATTTTCGATTGACTCGTTTATCTAATTTTTCAATCGTTGTTCGATGAGTATAATCTTTTCTTTCCTTTTCTAGACCCTCTTTTATATCGCCTCCATTAAGCGTATAAGCTCTTAGCTTGGCAATGTGTTCCGCGCCTGTTAGGCTCCAACCTAAGGGCCTAGAACTTAATCGTGCAGATAGAACATGGCTCACGTGACCTTCGGCACTGCATCCAAAATAATCTGGATTGTTTTGATTTTGAATAGCCGTCCAGTGTCTAAAAATCTACCTTTTAGACTCTAATAAAGCAATCCTTTCAGAATCGTTTAACTCATCATCTAATCGTGTTTGATAAAATAAGTGAAGGAGATCTTTTTGACCTTTTACTATCCATCCGTAGAGGATGGAAAACCACTCTTGGTGACCCACGCAGGCTTTTTTAATGTACTTTATTAAATGGAAACTATCTAGGATAAATGTACTATTTGGAATGATTTTAGCTCCTGCTTTAATACAGGGAGCGCCATCTCCAGAAAGATAAATGTGTTTTACTTTCTCTAAATCATACGCTTCATCAAGATAGTCTAACACTGAGAACCATCATTCTTCATTATTTGGGTAAAGCCCAGTAAAGTAACGTTTCCCTTCCAATTCTATTCGCTTAGCTGTACCAACCACTTGTTTGCGACCTTCATAAACATACACAAGTTTCATAAACCGATTTTTACCATCTTGATAGGCAACGTGGTCTTCATCTGCTTCAATATATAAAACATCCACTATTTTTTTCTGTGAAGGAATAGCGACCTCAGTAGGTTCTAATAGATGTTTATGAACGACGTTCATGACGGATGTGCGGCTACGAATAGAAATAGCCTTAAAACTATCGATTGTTTTTTGGTAGGATAAATCTTTCACTCTTTCTAAAATCTCAGCTTCTAATCCTAAGTCCATACGACTATGAGGAGCTAAGTCTAAATGATCGTCTACTAGATAGGTAAACTGACCACTTTGTTTATTTTTATAGTACGTCCGTTTTAGGACGACGTCTCCCATAGTAGTAGAAAGTCGTTTCTCATCATTCTTCCGTTGAACATGCCAGGCTTCTTTTCTTCCTGGATAGTGTTTTAGAGAACCATCTAAGTTTTCAATGAAGTCTTCTACTAAAGCAATACCAATTTGATTCATCGATTCTTGGACGTCAGAAATAAGATTATGGAAAGCCAATTCTTTCTTTTGTGTTAAATCTAAATTTTTTACCATTGTTTCACTGATTTTTTCAACTGCATACTGTATAATGTCCATTAAGGAACAACTCCTGTTCTATGTTTTTAGTGGTAAAAACAGTTTAACACAGGAGTTGTTTCTTTTTTTTAGTTTCCAACAATTATTTTACACTAACCTTTATCTCAAAAGAAAACAAAAAACGACAAAAGTTATTTTGTCGTTTTGCTTATTGACTTCTATTTTTTCGATTGTCCAAAAAGAAACAAATTATTAGCCGTACTATAATCACAGTAACCAACTAGAACTTCTTGATAAACGTATTTTTTCCCTAGTTTAACTTGCTCGGTTTGAACTTTTTCTTGAATATCTAAAGCAATCTTTTGGTATAATTCTTCAATACCCTCATTCGTGATCGGACCGAATTTTTCTTCCCAAGCCTCTAAAAAAGCTGCTTCATCATTATCCTGATAAAAATCAATATCTACTTCTTCAGTCAACTTATTCACCCATTCTTTCATTTCATACTTAATTTAAAACTCTGATTGTAATCGTTCTTCTACCCCATGATAGTGCTTGTCCTACTGTTGAAAAATGAATATCGATTTTATTTCCTTTTATTGCTCCACCAGTATCTCCTGCAATAGCAACACCATAACCTGGTATTTCAAGCATAGTTCCTAATGGAATAACGCGCGGATCTACTGCAATAACCATTGGATTTTGCAATAAATTGATTCCGGTTGCAGTATGTGTACTTAATCCCGGTTGTGCTGTAGAGTAGCCTGTTGCTGATACAACCATCGTCCTACCTGAAGATGTTGTTGAAATTTCTTGCTTGTTCTCAGTTTTTGGTTGTGCTGTGTTTGGTTGTGCTGTGTTTGGTTGTGCTGTGTTTGGTTGTGCTGTGTTTGGTTGTGCTGTGTTTGTGTTCACTGAAGCACTTGACTCTTTTTCTATGTTCACTTTTACAGCTATTTGTGAAGACTCAGCTTTCTTAGCTGCTTCTTGTGCTAATCTTGTTTCTTGTGCTAATTTTGTTTCTTCTGCTCTTTTTTCTGCATCTAATTTAGCTAAGCTTTCTTGATTTGTATCCATCGTTTTTTGTAAACTAGCAACTTGGTTATCTAATGCAACTTTTTGCTTTTTCGAATCCTGCGTTTGCTCTTCTAACACTAATGCTTCTGTGTTTAATTTTTCTTGAAGAACAACTAACTTTTCTTGCTCTTCTTTTGCGATATTCATTTGATCATTTCCAGCAGATTGCAATGTCACTAAAACGTAAGCACGATTAAATAAATCTGTCACACTTTCTGATTCAAATAATGACACAACTACATTTTGATTCATTTCAGAAGTCTGAATTGTCTGCAACCGATTTTGAGCTTGTTCTAGACGAGCAGCAACCACTTCTTTTTGCTTTTTAACTTCTGCTGTTGTTTGTCCAATTGTTTCTTTTTTCTTTTCTATTTCGATTTGTAAGTTTTCAAGTTCTGTATTTTTTTCGTTTACTTTTACTAATGTTTGACTAATTTCATCATCTAATTTCACCATTTTTTCTTTTTCTAACAACGACTGTACCTCTATTTTTTCTAACTTCGTTGCTGCAAAAACGGTATTAGGAACTGCTCCTAGCAATAAAAATACCATCATTGAACTTATGAATAGTTTACTGAATTTCATAGATTTACAATCCTTTCATCTCACTTTTTTTATATTCGCTCATTTTTCTACCTCTATTAGTATAACGGATATAATTCATAAGTATGTTTCAAGAGAATTACTTTTTGTTACAAATCGGATTTAAGCTATCCTGTTTTTGTAACAATCGTATTAGGAGGATTGAAAAAATGACAAAGAAAGCTTATTTTGCAAGTCCATTATTTTCAGGAATAGAATGAATGTATGATCAGTATCTAGTGAAAAAAACAAGAGTGTTGCATCCTAAATTAGAACTTTATGTTCCCCAATAACAAATGAAAATCGACGATAAAAATGCCTATACTGACTCTCTCATGATTGCTAAAATGGATACAAATCAACTAATAACCATCACTTTATGAATGCTGTTTCAGATGGTGTATTTATTGATATAGGGTTTACAACAGAGATTGGCGTGGCTTACCAAGCCGGAATACCTATCATTGGTTTGTACACAGACTCTGGGCAACAAGGAGCTACAAATCAAAAGAACTTGATGCGTTACAGACGATTGCGGAATCACATTTTTTTACGTCAACCTTTATATAGTTGGTATCGTGAAGAAAAATGATATCCTTGTCAACTCTACTGAAGACCTTTTAGAGTGAATGAAATCTTATTGTTAAATAAGAACCTTTTACTCATCAGTCATTTGTAAAAGAGCACGTTCTTGTATTATTTATCAAACGATTTTACTTTTTTTTTACATTATTTAGCTTTAATTACAATTGTGTTACGATATTTCGTTAGTATTTATCATTTTCATATCGCTTATTTTATTTTTTAAAGCAAAGTAAAAAACAAAAACTCCTTATAAAAGGTCGTTTTTGTTTTTTACTTTTTATTTAGGATTCGGTTTCGTGACTAAACTGACGGTCCACCCAATAATTAACCCGATCATTGCTGGCAATAACCATCCCATGCCATTTTCAAAGAATGGTAAGTATGTTTTATAAAATACTAATATATTTTGAATAATAGCTATATCGCGAATTGTATCTGGTAAAGCATTTAACATATCTGCAATACTAACAAAAAGCGTTAGAATCGTTGTTGTAACATAAACTACTTGACGATTTTTAAATAAGTGCGAGATTAAGGCTAATAAAATTAACGTGATAGCCAAAGGATATAAGAACATCAACACAGGAATAGAATAACTAATAATTTTTGTCAATCCAACATTCCCTACTAAACAAGCTACGATACTAAAGATAAAAACATAAGTTTTGTAGCTAAATGAATTAGGGAACATTCCATGGAATGTTTCTGAGCAAGCTGTAATTAGTCCAATAGCTGTTTTAAGACAAGCTACGGTAACGATAATAGCTAATAAAATACTACCTAATGAACCAAAATAATAATGAGAAATTTGCGTCAAAGCAATGCCACCATTTTCAGAAACAGGAAAGCGCCCAACACTCATTGTACCCAGATAAGCTAATCCTGCGTAAATAAGGCCCATTAGAATCATGCTAATTAAACCAGATTTAATGGTATCTCTTGCTATAGCTGCAGGTTTCGTAACACCCAATCCTTTAATCGTTTGCACGACGATAATACCAAATGCTAATGAAGCTAAAGCATCCATTGTATTATAGCCTTCGGTAAAGCCGCTCGAAAATGGAGCTGTTCCATAATCTCCAGTAATAGGCGCTTTTAAGATGCCGCCTAAAGGCTTAATAAAGGCTGTAATCATTAACACACTTAAAAATACTAAAAATAAAGGATTTAATACTTTTCCTACGTAAACCAATATTTTAGTAGGTTTTAACGAAAGCAATAAGGCTGATCCAAAAAAGGCTAGTGTAAAGACTGCTAATCCTACAGTCTGATACTGTTCTCCAATATAAGGAGCCAGCCCGATTTCATAAGAAACAGTCCCCGTTCTTGGTAAAGCAAAAAATGGTCCAATCGTTAAGTACAAGGCTGTTGTCATGAAATAACCATAGTAAGGATGAATCCGGCTAGATAACTCAAACAATCCACTACTATTAGAAACCCCTATTGCAACGACTCCTAAAAAAGGCAATCCAATACCAGTAATTAGAAATCCTAGTGTTGCCCAATTAACGTTCGAACCTGCAAGTTGACCCATGTGTACTGGGAAGATTAAGTTACCTGCACCAAAAAATAAACCGAACAACATTGAACCAATATAAAGATAAGAAGAAAAAGTTAATTTCTGTTCATTTGTTTCTATCATATGATACTCCTCTTTAAGATACTATTTTTAGTACTTATGACTATATCCTTTTTTGACAACGACTTCAAGAAAGAATTAGTCAAAAACTCATTTATTTGTTTGATAATAAAAAAAGGAATAAAAATAACCTCAAAAAAAATTCTTTTTTAAGGTTATCTTTATTCGTCAAAACTTACTGTCAATTTGTATAAACGGCCATTCTTTTTTCAAGAACATCTTGAAAGAGAGCGAAGATGCTGCAAATCGCCCAATAAACTAAAGCTACTAAAATATACATCGTCATGTAGTCAAATTCTCTTCCACCAACAATCTTAGCTTGTTGAAAGATTTCAGGAACAGTGATCATTGCTGCCAAAGCTGTTCCTTTAATTAAATCCAATAAAACATTGCTTAGAGGTGGAACAGCTATTCGCATCGCTTGAGGAATAATAATTTTCCGCATCACTACTGGCCATTTTAATCCTAGAGCGTAGGCTGCTTCCCATTGTCCTTTATCAACTGAAATCAATGCTGAGCGTAAAATTTCAGCAATATAAGCACTCGAACTTAGGCTAAACCCAATAATTGCTGCATTTACAGCTGAAAATTGAATCCCTATAAAAGGGAACCCAAAATAAAGGATAAATAACAAAACAAGCAACGGCGTACCTCGCATAAAAGAAATATAAATTCTTGCGATTATACTGGCTAGTTTCCTCTCTGACATCCGCATAATAGCTAATAGAAATCCGATTGCCAGACCTATTGTCATGCTCGTTACTGAAATCCCTAAAGTGTATCCTAGCCCTTTTAATACATAAGGCAAACTATTCCAAGCCAAAACAGGATCAAAAATGTATTGCCATTGGATATCAAGCATCCTTACTCACCGTCTTTCTACTCCTTAAATTCAATTTCAGGAAAATCATAGTCTATTTGTTTGGTCACATCTTCGCCTGCGTAAAATTCTTTAGACAGTTCTGATAATGTGCCATCAGAAATCATCTCTTCTAACATTGCATTTACCTTTTCTGTTAACTCATCGTTGCCTTTTTTCATTGAGTAATTTGTTTCAGAAGGATTATAAAAAATATCGTGTACTTTTACTTGGATCTCTGGCAATGCTGCCACTGCTAATTTTTGAGAATAGTAATCATTCAAGATAACATCTGTTCGTCCATTCGCTACATCGCTTAGGTACTGGTCATTTGTTGCATTATCATAAATAACTTCTTCTGATCCAAAATGACGAGCAACTTTCATATAAGAGGTTGTCGCTGCACCGGCTGCTTTTTTCCCTTTTAAATCTTCTAAAGTTTTAATCCCTGAGTCGTCTGATTTTCTAACAACCATTGCGCCATAAGAGTATTTATAAGGAATAGTGTAGTTGTATTTGTCTGCGTCTTCCCCATCACGATCAATTCCCATCGCTGCCACATCAATGGCTCCACTATTAACAGAAGTTAACATACCATCTACTCCCATTTCAGTAAATTCTATTTCTAAATCCAATCGATTGGCAACTTCGCGAATAATCTCGACTTCATACCCCGTTAATTTATCTGTATCTTTTTCATGGAATGAATTAGGATAAAGGGTTCCTGATGTCGCAACCTTTAAAATGCCACTTTCTTGTATCCCTTCCCATGCTGTTTGTTCATTTTGATTGTCGTTTTTTTCATTCGAGCTACAAGCCCCTAGTGTTAAACTTACAGCTGCGATTAATCCTAAAATTAGTTTCTTTTTCATCTTTATCTCGCTCCTCAATGATTCTCTTTTTATTCTTCTACTTAGCTAGATTAACAACCCTTTGTACGACAGTCAAAGAAACAAGAAATAAAACAAGAATAAGTGCTCTTTTTTAAAAATGAACTTTATAAAAACTAACTATACAGGCTTTTTCAGCACATTTTAAAAAACAATATTGTTTTTTAAAGAAAAGTTATTCTGCTTAAAATAAGAAGTCTATTACTTAAAGACCTCTCTTCTTTCACTTTATTCGTTAATACTTCTTTTCATAATCCACAACATTTACCGGTAATAATTTATTTTGCATATAGGCTTTTAAATTTTCTTCAAATAAAACAAATAAGCGTTTTTTAAAACCTTCTGCTATACCGGATATATGTGGTGTAATAAGTACATCATCACGAACCCATAAAGGACTATCCTTTTCTAGTGGCTCCTGTTCGAAAACATCTAAACCTGCAAAGGCTACTTTTCCATTATTCAAAGCCCTAATTAAACTTGGAACATCCACTGATGGTCCACGTCCGACATTTAAAAAGAGTGTTTTATATTTAAATGAATCAAACAGCTCATCGTCAAAAAAACGACTCGTTTTCTTTGTTAGCGGTAGGATATTCACAACTATATCTGCTTTTGATACTTGTCGGATCAACTCTTTTTGATCATACATTTCATCCATGTAGTCGACTGGATGTCCGGTACTGTTTATTCCAATTGTTTTCATATTAAAGGCTTTTGCCATTCGCCCAATTTCTTTTCCTATTTTTCCTGTACCAACAATCATAATTGTTTTTCCATGAAGTTCTATCAAGCTTTCCGTTTGATTCCAGGTACTTTTCTGTTGATTTCTTATGGCTTCTTGAATTCCCCTGGTATAAGTTAATAGCATGCCAAAAACAGATTCTGCAATAGGGATGCTATGGATTCCACTGCCGTTTGTTAATACAACGTTTTTTTTCTTTAAACCCTCTAAATCTAAAAAATCTACTCCAGCAGCCTGACCTTGAATCCACTTCAAATCGTTCTTTTGATTCGCTAACAATTCTTTACTTCTCTGGCCTTTCCACCCATAGATTATTTCAATATTCTCTAATGGAAAGTCTAGCTCTTCTTTTTTGTCCCACCCCTTAATTAATTCGTAGTTAGGTGCTAGTTGCTTGATTCTATCCATTTGTTCTTTCGTTGTTTCATAAGCTAACCAAATCCCTTTTTTTATCATATCTATTAGCCCCTTTATGATTTTATTTAACTGTATTGTCTCATTTCCTACTAGAATTACCAATTATCCTATTCTATTTCATTATTTTTTCTCATTCTCATTCCGTAACTTCATCTAAAAATGATACAATAGATAAAAGAGAAAGCCGGATTGAAAGGGGGTAGTAAAATGGATTTTGAACACATATTAACTACTAAAATTACCATTAATGGTGTCTTTCAAGATTTTCAACTTTATAGCGGTAAATTCTATTTGTGGCTGTCAACTAATGAATTAGCTATTTATGATTGGAACAAATGGGTGAGACATCTAGCTTTTGTGGATCGAACCATTTATTTTGAACCTCAACCTACCGAACAGTTAACATTGAAACTTGAAGCATTAGAGCCATTTAAAGAAAAATCGATCTTTTTTTCAGAACCTATCTATGACAGTGCTATTTTTGATCATGTCTTGTACTATTCTGATGCTTCTGGGTTTTATCGCTATTCATTAATTGCTAAAGAAGCAAAAAAAGAACACCTTTCTTCTATTCCAATGTACCAAATCAATCTTTCTAAAAACGGGAGAATGGCTCTAGCAGCTGCTGAAAAGGGCTTATTTGAATGCTTAGTTTCTTCTTATTATTTATTTAATGAACCAGTCCATCAGCTGAACCCTAGATTAGTTCAATTGAGTACGCGTTACACGAGTAAAACAGAATGGCAAAACCATGATTTAATTCAGTATGGCGAGAATCCTCAAGTAGATACTTATCTATTAAAAATGAGTGAGAAGAAGGGTTTATTGCAACTAGTAAAAGGTGAACCTATTTATTCAACTATAAAAAATCACACTGCATCTATTCAGGAACTGCCACTTTCTTTGTCATTGGACAAACCTTCTATGGATAGTGGTGTGTTATTTTCTTTTGAAACAGATAAAGTCACTTTAAAAAAGATCCGCTTTATCGTTCTAAACATATTCAAATTTTAACAAGATTAGAAACAGAATCAAAAGAAGAATTTGATTCTTTAGATGACTTAGTTATCCATGAAACAAACTCTTTATTAACTATTCTCTTACAAAACACCAAGTTATTATCTTTAAATTCATCTCCTATAATAAACTGGCGTATTTATAGTCGGACTCGTAATTACCGCAATCAAGTGCATCTGCTTTATGAAAATAAAGTCGTTTTATATTTATTTACTGAAGTTAAACGTTAAGTCTACCATTTTTAGATAGCCTATCCAATGCAGGTAAACTAGTAAATAAGTTTAAAAGGTAATTTTATTTAGAGATAGATAAACCTATTTGCTATTTAGAAACGCTGTTCTTTGTTTGTAAAATAGGCTTTCTCATCAGGTTTCATCGAAATAATGGAAATAACTTTTTTAGCATAGATTTCAGTCTCTATCCATGTTAAAATAGGCTAGATATACTATAGAATAGAGGTAAATAAAATAAATGATTACAGTATCTAATGTTAGTTTAGAATTTTCCGACCGCAAGTTATTCGATGAAGTAAATATTAAATTCATCCCTGGCAACTGCTATGGCTTAATTGGTGCAAATGGTGCAGGAAAATCAACTTTTTTAAAAATTTTATCTGGTGAAATTGCACCTTCAACTGGAAATATTGCACTTGGCCCCGACGAACGTTTGACGACTTTGAAACAAGATCACTATGGTTATGAAGAATACACCGTTTTAGAAACGGTTATTATGGGACACGATCGTTTGTATGAAATCATGAAAGAAAAAGACGCTGTCTACATGAAAGAAGACTTCACAGATGAAGATGGGATTCGTGCTGCTGAATTGGAAGGCGAATTTGCAGAGTTAGATGGTTGGGAAGCTGAACCCCAAGCGGCTGTTTTACTGCAAGGTTTAGGCATTTTAGATAATTTACATGACACTAAGATGAGCGAATTATCTGGAGGACAAAAGGTTAAAGTTCTTTTAGCCCAAGCCCTTTTTGGTAAACCTGATGTTCTTTTACTTGATGAGCCTACGAACGGTCTAGACAAGTTATCAATTGAATGGTTAGAGGAATTTTTAATTAATTTCCCTAATACCGTTATTGTTGTTTCCCATGACCGTCACTTCTTGAATAAAGTTTGTACTCATATGGCTGACGTTGACTTTGGTAAAATTAAAGTTTTTGTTGGAAACTATGACTTCTGGTTGGAATCAAGTCAATTAGCTAGTAAATTAGCTGGTGATGCAAATGCCAAAAAAGAAGACCAAATCAAAGAATTACAAGACTTTATCGCTCGATTTAGTGCAAATGCCTCTAAATCTAAACAAGCGACTTCACGTAAAAAAACGTTGGAAAAGATTACTTTGGATGATATCCAGCCTTCTTCACGTCGTTACCCATTTGTTGGTTTTTCTCCGGATAGAGAAATCGGAAATGATTTAATCCGTGTGGAAAATATTTCAAAAACAATTGATGGCAAAAAAATATTGAGTAATATTAGTTTTGCTTTAAACAAAGACGACAAAGTTGCTTTCACTAGTATGAATGAGGCAGCCATTACGGTTCTTTTCAAAATTATTATGGGTGAAATGGAGCCTGACTCAGGAACCTTTAAATGGGGTGTGACCACTTCTCAAACTTACTTGCCTAAAGATACTACTTCAGAATTCGAACAGTCTGATATGATGATAGTCGATTGGCTACGTCAATTTGCTTCACAAGAAGAAAGCGACAATACTTTCTTGCGTAGTTTCTTAGGCCGTATGCTTTTCTCTGGCGAAGATGTTTTGAAAAAAATTGGTGTGCTTTCCGGTGGCGAAAAAGTTCGTTGTATGTTATCAAAAATGATGTTGAGTAAAGCGAACGTATTAGTCTTAGATGATCCAACAAATCACTTGGACTTAGAATCTATTACTGCCTTAAACGATGGTTTGATGACCTTTAAAGGCGCGATGTTATTTGCTTCACATGATTATCAATTCGTTCAAACGATTGCAAATCGTATTATCGAGATTACTCCTAACGGGGTTGTTGACCGTGCAGATACGACTTATGAAGCGTTCTCAGAAAATAAAACTGTTCAAGAACAAATAAAAGAACTTTATGCTAAATGATTTAGTGTAAAAAAAACCACGGCCAACTGTTCAGTTGGCCTGTGGTCTTTTTTTATTTATTTGCATTTGCTTTATGGACTTTTAATTGCTTGCCTTTAATGGTTCGTTCTTTCATTTCTTCAATGACTCTCGGGCCTTTGCCATTTAGTACTTCTACATACGTAACATTTTCTTGAATCGTAATGATCCCGATGTCGTCTGCTTTTATACCCGGGATATTTGTTAAGGTTCCAACGAAATCCACCGCTCTTAATTTTTTCTTTTTGCCGCCATTAAAATAAATCTTAGTAATGCCACGGTTCAATTCTTTATTACGAGCTGTTTTTACTATTAAACGCTCTTGCATTTTCTTTTCAAATGCAAATTTCTTTGATTGAACGAAACGATTATTCGGTGGTGTAATTTCTGTGATTTCTTGTTGGGCATAGGCTCTAACTTCTTGCCACCAAGGTCTTTCTTTTGGTGTTACTAAGGTTAAAGCTGTTCCTGTTTTCCCAGCACGTCCTGTTCTTCCTGTGCGGTGAACAAAACTTTCTTTTTCTACAGGTACATCGTAGTTAATGACATGTGTGACGTTATCAATATCAATTCCACGAGCTGCTACATCAGTCGCAACTAAATAACGGAATTTTCCTTTTCTGAAATCGTCCATTACACTAAAGCGATCTTCTTGTACCATGCCGCCATGGATCTTATCAATCGTTAAGCCAGCTTTGTTCAAGAAGAGATACAACTGATTAACTGCTTCTTGTGTATTACAAAAAATCATACAACTATCTGGATTTTCGATTGTCAACAAATCTAACAGTTGCTCTGGTTTCTTATCAGGCTCAACTTTTATATAAGATTGAACAATTTGTGGTTTAGATTCTTCTGTTGCTTCAATTTTAACCGATACTTTGTCAGCCTTCATATAGAAACTAGCTAATCGTTCAACTTCTGCTGGCATTGTTGCAGAGAACAAGAGTGTCTGACGTTCTTCTGGTAAAAATTCAATAATGGCCGCCATTTGATCAATAAAGCCCATGTTTAACATCTCATCTGCTTCATCAATCACTAAATAACGTAATTTATCCACTTTAAAGGTCCCTTTTTGTAAATGGTCCAACACTCGACCAGGGGTTCCAACAACAATGTGGCTTTTTTGTTTCAATTCTGATTTTTGCGTTTCAAAAGAAGATTTCCCAAAAACAGCTGTTGCTTTTATTCGCTTTAAGCGACCAATATTAGTGATATCTTCTTTTACCTGCAACGCAAGTTCTCTTGTCGGTACCAAAACTAACGCTTGTGGATGATTTTCTTCCCATAAGACATTTTCACATAATGGGACACCATAACTAACTGTTTTCCCACTACCCGTTTGTGATTCAACAATCACGTCTTTTTGTGCTAATGCTAAAGGCAATACTTCTTCTTGAACAGCAGTTGGCTTAAAGTAACGCAAACTTTCTAATGCATCAATTAGCTCTTGTCCTATCTTAAATTCTTCAAACCTATTTCTTTTCATAATAACCTCACTCATTTGTTTTATTTTTATCAGTATAACAGGATTTACATTTAAATATAGCTTTTTATTCACTAACTTAATTGTCTCTCACAATTCAGACTGTAAACTTCTTCTCAGTGTATAAATAAAGACAAAATAGGAATCCTTTCTTTTCAAATACCAGACTCATTTCTAACCCATTAGTTTAAATTATAGCATTCATTTAAAGAAAACTAAATGAAAGCTCCCTAATCTTACGTTTTACAGAACTGTTGATTTAAGTTTTTTTCAAGTATACTAGTTGTAAATGGATATGAGAGGGGTCATATAAATGACTGAAATCAAACAATTGGTTACTGGAACAATTGAAGAAAATTGTTACATTATTTATCAAGATAAAACGGCTTTAATTGTTGATCCGGGAGCAGACTTTCCAAAAATCATGCAAGTCATTGAAGTTTTACAAGTTGTACCTGTCGCTATCTTATTAACCCATTGTCATTTCGATCATATTGGAGCATTAGAACAGACTCGCTCAACGTATAACATTCCTGTTTACGTTAGCTCATTAGAAAAGAATTGGCTAATGAATCCTGCACTGAATCTTTCGAATTCACTTTTACAACCTATTATTGCTCAACCAGCTGAGTTTGAGTTTGATATGATCAAAGAGTATACCTTTGACGGACTGGCATTTCGTGTCGTTCCTACTCCAGGGCATTCTCCTGGTGGAGTTAGTTTTATTTTCTCTGATTTCGTTGTTACAGGTGATGCTTTATTTAAAAATAGCATCGGTCGTTCTGATTTGCCATTTAGTCATTCAGAAGATTTAATAACTGGCATCAAAGAGCAACTATTTGTATTAGCCAATGACATGCGCGTTTATCCTGGACATGGGCCACACACAACTATTGGACAAGAAAAACAATTCAATCCTTTTTTTAATTAACACTTAGCTTTCAACTTTACCGATAAGGAGGACGATTTATTTGAAAACAATCTTGGTTCTGCATACAGGAGGAACAATCGCCATGAGTGAAGACCAAACTACTGGTAAAGTTCGTCCAAATGCAGAAAATCCTCTACAAAAGCACAGTCATTTATTTGATAAAGAAGCTCATTTAATAGTAGAAGATTTTTTCCAGCTGCCTTCTCCTCACATCACTCCTAAAGAAATGCTGACCTTAAAAAACCGTATAGAACAAGCTATTCTATTAAAAGAAGCTGACGGTGTCGTGATTACTCATGGGACCGATACTTTAGAAGAGACAGCTTACTTTTTGGATTTGACACTCAGTCACGCTTTGCCCATCGTTATCACTGGTGCTATGCGTTCAAGCAACGAAATTGGTTCAGATGGTTTATATAATTTCCAAAGCGCTGTTTGGGTAGCTTTATCTGAAGAAGCCAAAAATAAAGGTGTTTTAGTTGTTATGAATGATGAAATTCATACCGCTCGTTACGTAACAAAGACACATACTTCAAATGTTGCTACCTTTCAGACTCCTACATTTGGTCCAATTGGTTTAATTTCTAAAAATGAGGTTTTATTTTATCAAAAACTCATTACAGAAGAGCAGTTTTCTATTTCTTCAGTCGATAAGAACGTGTACGTGCTAAAAGCTTATGCTGGAATGGACGGCATTCTTTTTGAGGCTTTAAACAAACCTGAAACAGATGGATTAGTTATTGAAGCTTTGGGTGCCGGTAATCTGCCACCTGCTGTTTTGCCGGCTCTCTATCGTTTACTAGATAAACAGATTCCTGTTGTCTTAGTTTCTCGCTCATTTAATGGGATTGCACAAGATGTCTACGATTATTTAGGCGGTGGAAAACAACTGCATGAAGCAGGAGTTATTTTTACCAATGGCTTAACTGGTCCTAAAGCACGAATCAAATTAATGGTCGCTTTAGATACCACTAAAGATCCAGCTGAAATTGCTCAGTATTTTTAGTGCTCTTTTCTTAAATTAAATAAATAAAAAAACTCAGATAAGTATATCTTGAGTTTTTTTGCTTATCACTATTGGTTCGTACGTTGAAAAAGATTGGTATTAGGATAACAATCCTTGTCCTTTAGCAAATTCTCGGTATAACAAATGAGACTCAAGTAATTCTTGATGAGTACCCATCCCAGTAATGCGACCTCTTTCTAAGAAAACAAGTTGATCTGCTTCAACAACTGTCGATAATCGATGGGCAATAATCAACGTGGTACGTCCTTTCATCAGTCGTTGCAATGCTTCTTGCACATGTGTTTGAGAGCCACTGTCTAGATTAGAGGTTGCTTCATCCAATAACAAAATTTCAGGATTATTTAACAAGGCTCGTGCAATAGCAATTCGTTGGCGTTGACCACCAGAAAGCTTCATACCTCTCTCTCCAACAAGCGTTTCAAATCCATTCGACATTTCTTCAATAAATTCTAATGCATTTGCTGATTGTGCCGCACTTTTTACTTCTTCTATTGACGGTCGATTTGCTAATCCAAAGACAATATTATCCATAATCGTTCCACTCAGTAAAGGACTCTCTTGAGAGACATAACCGATTCGCTTTCGCCAATTAGACAATGCAAGAGCAGCGATTGGTGTTCCCCCTAAACGTATTTCCCCAGCTGTCGGCAGATAAAATCGTTCTAACAGTGAAAAAATAGTTGTCTTTCCTCCACCACTCGGTCCTACAAATGCAGTAATCGTACCCGGTTGTACTTGGAATGAAATATCTTTTAATACTTCTGCACCTGATTCGTAAGAGAAATAAACCCCTTCGAAACACAACGCTCCTTCAGAAATAACCGTTATTCCATCCGCTTGTTCACTAGCCATATCAAGAATCTCCTGGATTCGTTCTGTTGCTCCAACGGCTTTTTGAAAAATAGTGAAAACTTGAGTCATTTGTGCAAAAGGTACAATAATCTGGAATAATAAAAAGATGATAGCAACCAAAGTTCCTGCACTCAAAAGACCTTTTGACACTTGCGCTCCACCATAACCTAGGATAACAACAACAATACTCATCATAACCAGCGTCATCACTGGTGAGATAATGGATTGGATTTTTGCTTCCTTTAAGCCAAACAAAAATAACGAATGAATGGCTTTTTCCCCTTTTTCACCTTCTTTAGATTCAGCTTGATAAGCCTTTACTAAACGAATGTCGCCTAATACTCTACTGAGATGTCCAGATAAAGTGGCCATCTCTGTTTGTGTTGCTCGAGCGATTTTATACATGATGTTCCCAAGCGGTAAAATAATGGCTAAACTAATGGGTATGCTCGTTAACATTAAAAGGGTGATTTTCCAATCCAGATACAAAAGGATACCTACCGCACCAATAATCGAAATCATTCCTGTAATAAATGAAACGAGATGCTCTGAGACGAGTTGTTTTAATCGTGATGTATCTTGTGTGATACGACTCATCGTTTCTCCCGTTTCATTATCATCGTAATAAGAAACAGGTAACCTAAGGACTTTATTCCATAATTTAATCCGTAAATCTGCAACAATCGTTTCGCCTATGTACGCTAATAAATAAAGCGAAAGTCCACCCAATAAACCTTGTAAGACGAAAACGGCAAATAGAAAGAAACCCGTTTGCCAATTAAAAGAGGCTGTTGTTAAGGAATCAACTAGCTCTTTTGTTACTAATGGAATAGCTAGACTTGCACCCGTTGAAAATAAAGACAATAAAAAAGCAAGTGCCATTCTCCCTTTCGGCCAATTGAGTTGATTCATCAGAAAAAGAAATTTTTTTATTGAACCTTTTGTTTCACCTTTATTTTCCACAATATATCCTTCTTCCTCAAGTGTTTTTCGAGTTTTATTCATTTTTTTAAAACTCATCTCGTTTAGTCCTTCTGTAAGTTCTCTATTCATCCAATATACCTTAACTTGATACGAAAAACTAGAACAGAAAAAAGCTGGAACAGCTAGTCCCAGCTTTTTTATTTAGTGCTTTAAAGAATAAATTATTATCTCTGGTTCTTTACCTGTTTCACAAAAAGAAACCGCCACTGTCTTCACTTCTTGACCTTGAAAATAACGTAAAGAAAACACTTCTTCTCCATCATTAATAAAGAGCTCGAGCGTGGAACTTTCAAGAAAGCCTTGCATCTGAGTCAACGGACGCTTAAGTGTTACTGCACGTGACTCTCTTTTTTTAGTCAGCCAATTTGTACGAGTTACTTGGATGCGACCAGAATCCTGATTGTATTCAACTAACACTTCATTTCTGATTTGAAAAGCAAATGATCCGGCAGCTTCTTTCCAATTGAATAACAGTTCATTTTGCAGCGTAGATAGCTGCAACGATTCTTTCGTTTTCCCTATGAGAACTTGAGGTTGACCTTGTCTTAATTTTTCCAATTCTACTACTGGTCGCTGAATCAATTGTCCATTTGCGTAGTCTAATTCTCTTGGAATAGTTAAATTATGAATCCAACCATCTTGAATAGTTGGAACGGCTGCTTCGACTTCCGGTTCCATTACACCCATCCAACCAAATAAAATATGTCTACCTTTAGAATCTTGGAACGTTTGAGGAGCGTAAAATTCAAAACCTCTATCTAGTTCTCTAAAAGGATAATCATCTGGTAGAAACTTGCCTGCTTTTGTAAAGTCTCCTGTTAAATAGCCAGACTGATAGATATTATTGAATTCATCCCCTTTAACGGTTAGTCCTTGAGGAGAAAAAATAAAAGCTGATTTTCCTTCAAATTGAGTTAAATCAGGACATTCCCACATAAAACCCATATCTTCAATTTGATCCATCAACGATCCCTTAAAAGTCCAATCGATTAAATCAGTTGAATGGTAAATCAATGTATCGCCTGTTAAGTCCTCTTTTTGAGCACCCAATACCATCCACCATTCATTGTTTTCATTTTGCCATACTTTTGGATCTCTTATATGTGCTGTATAACCACTTGGTTGATCTATAACGGGTCCTTTTTTCTCAAAATGCACACCATCTTTTGAAACGGCTAAACATTGGTAACTTTCGCGTTCATTCTTTTCATTACGAACATTACCGGTATAGAATAAATAAAGCTTGTCTTCAAACGCTACAGCACTGCCTGAGTAGCAACCATCTTTATCAAACCATTGATCCGGTTCTAACGCCACTGGTTGATCCACCCAATGAATCAAATCATCAGAAATAACATGGCCCCAGCTTTTAGTTGTATGAGTTGTTCCGTTTTGATTCCATTGGTAAAAAACGTGATATACCCCGTTAAACTGAATCAATCCGTTGGGATCATTTAGTAGTCCCTTAGCAGGGGTAATGTGATACCCCAACTCATATTTCCCCATTGTTTTATTCTGTGCCATTTTTTAAACTTCCTTTCACGCTTCTAGTTCATCTTTCATTTTATCGCTGTAGCCAAAGAAATAAGTTAACACAAACGCTACAGAAATCGCAATGATATTTGTTAATAAATACCAAATGATTTGACTATTTAAATACAATAACGTTCCTGGGATAACGGTTACTGCCATGCCTGAAGCTTCTAATCCCATGATATTTCCAAAGAATCCACCGGCTGCTCCACCAACTAAGCCAAAGATGAATGGCTTGACATATCTCAAATTCACACCAAATACTGCTGGTTCGGTAATCCCTAGAAAAGCGGATAAGGTCGAAGGATAAGCTAATGCTTTTAATTTTTTAGATTTTGTTTTCATTGCTACAGCTAATGAAGCACCACCTTGTGCAGCCACACTAGCAGTGATGATACCGTTATAAGGGTTTACTCCAGTATTTGCTAGCAGTTGAATTTCTAAGAAATTAAACAGATGGTGAATACCGGTTACGACAATAATTTGGTTTAATCCACCGATAACTAATCCAGCTAAACCAAATGGCAAAGCTAATGCCCAAACAGTTGCATTTAATACAACTTCTTCTAAAGAGTGAAAAACAGGTCCAATCAAAAATAGCGATAAGATACTCATAATTAATAATGTCAAAAACGGTGTAAGCAATAAATCTAAATACTCTGGAACGCGTTTGCGTATCCATCTTTCTAGTTTAGCTCCTGCAAAACCAGCAATAAAGGCCGGTAGAACCGTTCCTTGATAACCTACTACAGGAATAAAACCAAACATCGTAATTGGATCAGCGGTGCCGCCTGCAACTGCGTAGGCATTGGGAAGGGCCGGATTAACTAGCATCAAACCTAAAACAATCCCAATAACGGGAGATCCGCCAAACACTTTGAATGAAGACCAAGCAACTAAGGCTGGTAAAAATGCAAAGGCTGTGTCAGTTAATACTTGCGTATACAATAAAAAGTTTGCACTAATATCTGCTGGTACTAAACCAAAAACTGCCAACACTTGCTCTTGTGTCAATAAACCACGTAAACCCATAAATAGTCCGGTTGCAACCAATACTGGAATAATAGGAACAAATACATCTCCAAAGGTACGAATCGTGCGCTGAAAAACATTTCCTTGTTTTTTAAATTCTTGTTTCATTTCACTTGTTGAACTTTCAGTCAAACCTAGCGCAGCCACTTCTTCATAGATTTTATTAACGGTACCGGTTCCAAAAATGATTTGAAACTGTCCTGAATTATAAAACGCTCCCTTTACTTTATCAATATTTTCTATTGCTTCTTTATCAATACTTTCTTCTTTATTTACCATAATTCTCAAACGTGTCGCACAATGAGTGACCGATTGAATATTTTCTTTTCCACCTACTGCCTCAATTACTTCTTTAGCAATTCTTTGGTTCTCCGTCATGTTTATTTCCTCCTTTTAATGTTTTGATGCTTTTTGGAACCGGTTCTTTTTTATTGTAACCGTTTTTATTTGTTTTGTCTAGTCTAAAACATTAATTTTTTTGCATTAATTTTTTTTTTAAAAGCTCTTTAAAAAATAAAATCCCTCAATCTTTTACTACCGCTGCACCGTCAGATACGACTAGTAAAAAGATTAAGGATTTACTGGAAATTGTTTAATTCAATCTTTTAGTTGATTCATTTTCTATTAATTTATTCTTTAAAATTGTTTTTTTAGGAACGGGTAAACCTTCTAGTAGCAAAAGTAAATTTTTAACGGCTATTTCGCCTAATTCTTGATAGGCATATTTTACCGTCGTAATCGTTGGCGAAACGACTGTCGTAATTTGATAGCCACCAAAGCCAGACAATGAAAATACGTTTGGAATAACTATTTTTAATTGATGTGCTGCCTTTAATACAGCTAAAGCAATGTTGTCTGTCGCACAAATGATATAAGAGGCTGTTACGTTTGGCAGCATTTTAATAACCTGTTCATACGCTTTTTCAAAAGTAAAACTTGTTTCAACCAGTTCAATAGTCGTCTCTTTGCTTTCATTTAGTGCGTCCAATACACCTTTTTTGCGCATTTTACCTACCGCTACATCTGCTTCAAAAACCGTTAAATAAAGAAAGTTTTTATGCCCTAAGTCGGTCGCATATTTACCTATTTTATAGCCTGCATCATATTCATCATGAACAATTGAATAAAGATCATCGGCTTGTTGACCCAATAAAATAACCGGAATCGCTACATCAGCAATCGCTTTTTTGTGGGCTTCAGTGATCACTGTTGCAAATAAAAGAATTCCAGCAACTTTTTGACTTGCTAATGAATAAATACTCTCTATTTCTCTTTTAGAATCTTGGTTTGTATTTGTAATAAGCAATTGAAAATTTTTCTCTCTTAACCCTTTATCAATAGAGATTAAAACTTCATTTGCAGAATAGGAATCTAATCGCGGGATAATTGTTCCGATAATAGTTGTTTTCTTTGCTTTGAGGCTCTGTGCAAAAGTATTGGGTCTATAACCTGTTTCAGCTACAATGGCAGCTAATTTATCTTTTGTTTTCTGGCTTACGGATCCACCATTTAGATATCTAGATACGGTACTTTTAGCAACTCCTGCTTGCTGAGCAATATCGTTAATAGTTACCATCTTTTCACCTACTTGATTCCTTTTCAATTTTTTCCCAAGTCATACTTGCTTCGCTATTTACGACTTCTCCGGTCATAATGCGATGAGCAGAAATAAATTGGCCAGTTTCATTTTCTAAGAGACTCATCTGACTTTTTATCTGATGCCCATAATAAACTTCTTTTTCAAATTTAATTGTAAGATGGGTTAATTTATGTGTTGTTAGAAATTCATAATCCAATGTGTCTACCGACCAATCTAAGTATTTCGAGTTGTTTACATGCAGATTTGTATCAATATCTAAGTAACGAACACGGTACTCACTTTCTGTCGATTGCTCTTCCTTTATTTTTTCTGGTTTAGGTGTACGTATCAGTCTTTTTGAAAAGGGTGCTTTAAAAGGAGCAACAACTTCATCTTGAATACGAACCATTTTTCTTTTTTCACTATCTAACAAAGCAAACGTGCTTTTAGCTGTTACACATAATTGGCCTATTTCATCGTATACATTGAATTCACGATAGCAAAATAGTTTATTATAAGATAAAGCTTGTGTAGTAACTTTTATTTTTTGATGAGCAGTTGGAATATGCTTGATATCAACCGTATATTGCAGGACAATCCAGGCTAACCCTTTCTTAGCTAAGGCTTCATCTCCTACACCTAACTCATGACTTTGTTCTCCTGATGCTTGCATCATAATATTAACCAACATGGAAATAGTCAATTGTTGACTAGCATCACATTCGTAATAATTAACTTGATGTTCACTTTCAAAAATCTGTGTTTCCATTTTCATCCTCTTTTCATTCCTTTAATTCTCATCCAACTCCATCATACACCTTTTTTAGTTGCTAGCAAAACAATGAAGCTAGGATAATTGTGGCTAGTTTATAAAAAATTGCACTACAAGCCCTTTCGTTTGCAGTGCGTTTTTTTATCTTTTGCTATCCTTTTTTATATTTTTTGCAATAAATTAAATTGTGTTTTGTATAGATTGTAATATAACCCCTTTTGAGCCATTAACTCATTATGGCTGCCTGATTCTTGAATAACCTTATCAGCGATATAAAAGATCCGTGTGCTATTTTTAATTGTCGATAAACGGTGCGCAATAATAAATGCTGTCCGTCCTTTCAACAAGTAATCGAGTCCTTCTTGTAAAAGGATTTCCGTTTGAGTATCAATACTAGAAGTGGCTTCATCTAGAATCAGTACTTTTGGATCTGCTAATAACGTCCGTGCAAAAGAAATCAATTGCCGCTGTCCAGCTGATAGTGTGCCGCCTCTTTCTTTTATCACTGTCTGGTAGCCTTTTTTTTGTTGCATGATAAATTCATGTGCTCGAACAATTTTAGCTGCCGATATTATTTCTTCTTCGGTTGCATCTAATTTCCCATAACGAATATTCTCCATAATCGTACCCGAAAAAATAAACGTATCTTGCAACATAACGCCTATTTGGTCTCTCAGTGATTTTAGCGTGACATCTCGGATATCAATCCCATCTACTAAGATTTCCCCTTCGTTCACATCATAAAACCGACTAATTAAATTAATAATTGTTGATTTACCTGCTCCAGTTGGGCCAACTATCGCAATGGTTTCGCCTGGTTTAACATGAAAAGATAATTTCTCAAAAATTGTTTGTTCTGGTTTGTAACCAAAGGTAATCTCTTTAAATACAACATCCCCTTTTACAGGTGGCATAACAAAAGCCTCACCTTTATCTGTGATTTCAGGTTCTACATCAAGTGTTTCAAAAATACGTTCAAGATAAGCAGTCCCGGTAATCAAGGAGTTATAAAAGTTCCCAATATTAACCATCGGATTCCAGAAATTATTTACGTAACCAATAAAGGCAATCAAAACCCCCGTAGTAACATCTACTCCTAAACCTTTCACGCCAATAAAGTAAATAAGTGAAATGGTCAGTGTCGCACTATTTTGAATCGTTGGCGCTAATAATAATTGAATCTTAACGGCTTTTAACCAACTCATTTTTTGATCTTGGCTGACCTCTGAAAAGATTTCATTATTCATCGATTCACGAGTAAACGATTGGGTTACCTTGATTCCAGAAATACTCTCATGAATATAAGCATTTAAGTTTGCTTGTTTGTTGCTAACTGCTTGAAAAGCTTTTCGTTGGGCTTTTTGAATAAACAAGGTCACCAAAAATAGAAATGGCAATAAAATAAAACTATACAGCGTTAATTTGACATTTAGTGAGAACATGAAAACGAGCGTTACAACTAAACTCAATACATCTGAAATGACATTGATTAATCCATTAGAAAGCAAATCACTTAATGAATTAATGTAGTTGACTACTCGGATAACAATCTTGCCATGTGGACGAGTATCAAAATAAGAAAAAGATAATTTTTGAAGGTGTTCAAAAATTTGTAGTCGCATATCTTTTAACACATTTTGTCCTAGTAAGGTGATGTGTTGAATCCGATACCGCGAGCACCAACCACCAATAAGAGTTGCTAGTGAAAAAATCAGAATAATCCAGCCCATTTGAGTAGTATCTTTATTCGGTATAGCCTCATCGATAACAATACTAGTTAGATAAGGTCCTAACACCATAATAATATTGGATAACAAGATGACAATTAATATTTTAGATACAGATTTTTTATACGGTTTTAAATAGCCGCCTAATCGTTTAAACTGTTCTATATTAAACTCTTCTTTTAGTTCTTCATCTTTTCTCACACTATTCTGGTCCATTATCTGACACCTCCTCATCGCCATCTGATTTGCCTAACTGTTCCAAGTAGATTCTGTAATAAGCGCCTTTTTCTTCGAGTAAAGAAGCATGTGTTCCACGCTCGATTATTTCCCCTTTAGAAAGAATCAAAATTTCATCGGCTGTTTTAACTGAGGAAATCCGATTTGCGATAATAAAGGTTGTTTTCTTTTGTGAAACGTTTTGTAATTCTTGTTGAATTTTCACTTCTGTCTCCATATCAACCGCAGAAGTTGTATCATCCAAAATCAGAATAGAAGGATCTTTCATCAAGCCTCTTGCTAATGAAATCCGTTGCCTTTGTCCACCTGATAAGCCACTACCACGTTCTCCTAGAAAAGTATTGTACTTATCTGGCATTTCTTCAATAAAGGGACTGGCATCCGCCACACGAGCCACTTGTTTGATTCTGTCTAGCTCTGCTTCTGGTGTTCCAAAAGCAATGTTTTCTTTGATTGTTTCTGAGAATAAAAAGACATCTTGCATCACAATAGCAATATGCTTTCGCAATTCTCTGACATTAATTTTCCGTGCATCTTGACCATCAATCAGAATACGTCCTTTTATCGGATCAAAAAACCGTAAAATTAAGTTTACTAATGTCGATTTTCCTGAACCAGTTTCACCTAGAATACCGATTGTTTGACCTGGTGAGGCTTTCAACGAGATATGGCTTAACACTTCTGTATCGGGATCATCGGCATAATGGAATGAAACGTCTTGAAATTCAACAATGCCTCTAATCGTCGGTGTCGTTTGTCTTTTCTCAAGTGGTATCTTTGGTTTAGTTGCTAACAACTCTCTAATGCGATAAGTCGATGTGATAAAATGTTGCAAGTCATTGACGTACCAGCCCACATTTCTCATTGGGATAGTTAACATCCAAATAAAGCCATTAAAAGCTACTAAATCCCCTAACGTCATACTGCCATCAATGACTAACAGTCCACCAAGTCCGATTGTAATAACCGATAAGAAAGACGCCAACGTTTCTAATAATGGCAAATAGGTTTTAGTAACCGCTGCTGATGCTAAATTTTTGTTTTTGTAGTCTTCATTGTATCCGTTGAACTTTTTGATTTCATATTCTTCTCTCGCAAAAGCTTTTACGACTTTGTTTCCACTAATATTTTCTTCCACCATCGAGTTTAATCTAGAAAAACTTTCACGAATTTGGTAAAAAACAGGATTGGCTTTACGAGACAATGTTATCGTCAATAGTCCTATAAAAGGTGTAATAAAAACCAACGCTAACATTAAACGCCATTCGATAATACCCATCACGACAATCGCTGAAACAAGCAACAAGAAGTTATCTAGCACATTATAAAACAGCCATGAAACAGCATGTCTAATCGCATCTGTGTCACCTGTCATTCTGGCCATAATATCGCCAACTCTTGTATTGTTAAAAAAACTAAAATCAAGTTCTTGAAGTTTACGATACATTTCTTCACGTATATTAAATAGAGCATTTTGACCTATTTGTTCAAACATGATTTGGTACACATAGCGAAGAATCGTTCGAACGAGCGAAGCAAGTATCATCACGATTAGCAATGGGACTAACAATCCAGCTTCTCCTTTTACAATAACGTCATCAACAATTCTTCCTCCAATTAATGGAGAAACAATATTTAATAAAGCCACAAAAATAACCAAAGCAATTCCTATTGAAACATTTAACCAATAAGTACGAATGTATTTCCAAACCCATCTAATACTTCCCATCTGTTTAACCTCCTTTGATTTACTAATTGCATTAAGCATAACGAAAAAATTAAACGAAAAGAATGGTTTATACGACTAAAAGAGATGGAGTAACCAACCATCTGAGAGAGTTTTTTTCTAATTAGATTCAATCATTGCGCTATTTCATAAGATACTTTATACTTTTAAGTAACTAAATGCGGACGTAAAATACGAATCCCTTTTCTTGGAGGTGAGTGAATGTTCAAAGTGAATGCAAAAATCTTCAATCCTGAAGTGTTATACATTTTCGATGTTTTAACCATTGGTCCATCCTCTGGAAAAAGTCATTCCCATGATTTTTTAGAAATCTCTATTATTATTGATGGTGAAACCCTATATACCATTGATAATCATACAGTCTATTTAGAAAAAGAAACCATTCTTTTATTTAACCCAGGTACCATTCACTACGAACAAGCTCTGAATAATATGAGAAATACTCAACTTCATATTGGCTTTCGAAATATCCTATTAGATTGTTTTCCGAAAGATTTTTTCCCAGTAGAGTCGCCTATTATTCATTTAAAAGAGCACAACAAAGAATTTTTTATTATTTGCCAAAAAATTATTGCTGAACGTGCTGCCAATAAACCCGGAGTTGAACTTATGTTAAAAGCTCTTGTCACTCAACTGATTGTTTTGCTTTTGAGAGACAGTTCTGCATTGATGAATAAAATAATCCAAGAAACTCTAACGGCCGATGAACAAAAGAAACAACAAACGGTCAATGAAATTATCCATTACCTTGAAACACATTATCGAAAAGACATTACGCTGAACGATTTAGCGCGTCACTATTTCCTTAGCTCAACTAATCTATCGCGTATTTTCAAAGAAGAAACAGGCGATTCACCTATCAATTACTTAATTAAAGTGCGTCTAGAACAAGCTAAGCTTTTACTCGATACAAAAACGAATATGAGCATCAAAGAGATTTCGAAGCTGGTTGGCTACAATGATGCCCTCTACTTTAGTAAACTCTTTAAAAAACATTATGGCCAGTCGCCTTCTGCTTTTATGACTAAGATGTAGGTTGAAGGAAACTAATTTTATTTTATTCTCCTATTCTAAAAACCTAAAAATAAAAAATGATTTTAAGACAAATCTGTCTCAAAATCATTTTTTATTGCCTTCTTTTTAAATCATGCTTATTAAAAAAGATACATTCTTACTTTTCTTTTAAAATCTGTTTTCTGATGGTTAAATCTCTAGGTGCTTTTCTGCTTACATCTCACTAATCTCTTCGAATTGATTTAATGGGAAAGCTGTTTTATTTCTTAGAGTGAAATAGTGTTCTCTATAGGGATGAACGGGATTTTCATGCCATGGTTTTTCATGTCCACAAAAATGGATAAGTGCTGGATGCTCTCTAGCTTCTTGCCACTCTAATTCTCCTTGGATTGTTGGGTGCTGTTTTTCAGCTAACATCAAGTAAGTTTGAGCATTCCAACGAGGGTGCAATGCTAACCAGCGATCATGCAATATGGCATTTAATGTATCTTGGTCATGAAACCTCAATAAGTGTGGGTGTTGTTTTATAAACTCAAAAGCTTGCTCCGTTATCTTTTCTTCACGCCACTTTTTAAGATCCATCAACAATAATCCGGAATTAAAATACTTGTCTGACTGGCAATTCACCCCCATTGTATTTAAACGATTGTGAAAGCCTGCATCTTCAACCGCAGCAAGTAATTTACTGCCTAAGTCTATATCCCATATATTTTCAATGTTTTCTAAACAAAGCATATCGCAATCAAGGTAAATCGCACGATCTGTGTTAACTAAAAGATTGGGAATAGAAATTCTATAATAAGCCGTTCTAGGAATCCTTTCACTTTCTACAACATTTTCAAATTCAGCTTCATCAATAGCTAAATAACTAATACGTGCTTTATATTGATTTACTGTCCGGTTTAGTAACAATTTTGACTTGAATGAGATGTTATCGTCTATTACATAAAAATTCAAACGGATATTAGTATCTTTACTTTCTAATAAAGAAAGAAACAACGTTGTAAGATGTGGAACAAACTCTTCATTACTGGATGAAACGATAGTTATATTTTTAATATCAAACATCGCGATTCCTCCTCTATTCCATTAAATTCCCTAAATTTTGGTTAGCTTAAATAAGACCTAAGAAAAGGGTCTTTTTTCAGGCATCGAAAGGATTTAAGTGAGTTGCTTTTCAGTGTCTATTTCTTATTGATGAAAGGGTGATTTAGCTAGTTCTTTCAAGTATAATCGGTTATAAGGATGATATTCATTTGAATTCCAAGGTTTGTCATGGCCAGTAAAATGGACAATTGAGGGCTGTTTAATGGCTTCTTTATATTGTTTTTGGTAGTTTGCAGTAGGTGGTCGGTGTCTTTCAAATAATAGCGATGTTTGTACATTCCATTTAGGGTGTAGTGGAAACCATCTTTCATAAAGAATCGCATTAAGTGCGTCTTGATCATGATAAATGATTTTGTCCTCTTCTTCCTCTAAAAAAGTTAACGTTTTTTCAGTTATCTTCGCTGCTCGCCAGTTCGCTAAATCAATTAGTAGGAGACCTGAGTTAAAATAATAATCCGCTGTATCAATACCAAGTCTATCTAAGACAAGAGCTTGGCCTGGGTCGATAACAGCACCAATGATGTTCTCACCAATATCGGTATCATATAATACTGATACATCATCTAGTACAAGCACATCACAATCAATATACAGAACCTTTTGATAGTTCTTACCTTCTAATAAATCTGGCAACGAGATACGATAATAAGCCGTTTGATTGATATGATCACTTTCTAATACACCTGCATACAATTCAGAGTCAACTTCTAAATAATGAATCTCAGACGAATGATTAGAAATAACTTGAGTCAACTTTTCTTTGCTTTCTCTTGAAATATGATCATCAATGATATAAAAAATGATAGCGACATTATCAGCTAAATGCTCTAGTAAGGTCATTATCATCACACTGAGGTAAGGCGTATACTGGTCATCTGCTGCACTTACAATGGGTATGATTTTTTTAGTTGTCATGTTCAATCTTCCTTTCAAAAACTAGTTACATTCGTTCACGTGGAGATAACCTATTCTACTTTATATGGTATAATTATTTTTAAGATTTAGCAAATTTAACCCTTTGAAAACGAATTTGTTTATTCATTAAATATACATAAACCTAAAATTATCACTACTTTTATTAATAAATAGGGCCTTTTAATAAAGAAGCCTAGTAAAAAATTATGGATAGTGTATACTTAAAAAGACTTTATCGTTTCTAACAGACAACAGGCTATTTTAATTCAGCTATTATTTTACAGTATAGAAATAAAGACAAAATAACCTAGCTAATTTATAAAAAGAAGGTAATTCTATGAAAATATATCTCGTTTTAACCGATACAAATACGATTCTTTCCAAAACAATTAAATTTTATACTAAAGCTGAATACAACCATGCTTCACTTGCTTTAGATTCTTCATTAACCGATATGTACAGCTTTGGTAGAAAAAGACCTAATAATCCTTTTATTGCAGGATTTATCCAAGAAGATTTAACTAGAGAATATTTTATACGCGCACAATGCAATATTCTTTCTTGTGATGTCACACCAAATCAATTTACCTTATTGACAAATTTAATTCGCTATTATGAACAAACAAAGAATATATATCACTACAATTTAATGGGGCTAGTAACACTTGCTCTTAATATTGACTTTGTCAGAGATGATGTCTTTTTCTGTTCTCAGTTTGTTGCTACATTACTAGCGGATAGCAAGATTTATGATTTTCAAAAAGAAATGCATTTTATTACACCACAAGATCTAGAGGTATTGCCTATTTTTGAATCCATCTATACGGGTTCACTTTATGGTTATCTAGCATCTACTCAAAGCCAGCCATTAAAACCAAGTTTGTTAGCCCTTTAAAAGTCAACTTATTGCTTATCCATTTAGGGTAACGACTTATTACAACGAGTTAAAGTGAGGAATTATTATGGATATTGAATCAAAACACTACGAACATAAGGCTCAATATTACGAGACCGACCAAATGGGAATTATTCATCATTCTAATTACATTCGCTGGTTTGAAGAAGCTAGAACAAACTTATTAGATTCTATCGGATTTGGCTACGATCAAATGGAAGAATCAGGAATTATTATTCCTGTTTTAGCTATTCATTGTGACTATAAATCAATGGTCTATTACAATCAAACCGTCTACATTATTCCTGTCGTTGATTTTTTTAACGGCGTCAAATTAACGATTTCCTATCAAGTCATAGATAAACTATCAGGTGAACTAAGGGCTACTGGAATAAGCAAACACTGTTTTTTAAATAGTCATCATCGCCCAGTTTCTTTGAAAAAAATAAATAAGCCTATTTATGATTTATTTGAACGCCTTTTAAAAAAAGACAGCTTTACTCATTAAAAAAGATTTCTTATCCCTATTTAGCAATAGATACACTACATAAGTGTTTTTATTTTCTAGAAAAATTAAAAAGTAAGCCCCGTTTTTTTGTACAAAAAAATGGGGCTTACTTTTTTGAATTTCGTTGATCATTTAATCTTCTTGTGAAAGTATACCGTCTTCAATTCGATAAATACGATCACAATATTTTAACATACGCTCATCATGAGTAACCATAATCGCCGCTTTGCCTCTAGATTTCACTTCTTGAGCAATGAGCTGGACGACTTCATTGGCTCTTTTTGTATCTAAATTGGCCGTTGGTTCATCTGCTAAAATCAATTCCGGATCATTCATAAACGAGCGTGCGATAGCAACTCGTTGGCGTTCTCCACCAGACAGCTCATTTGGAAATTTTTTTATCTTACTAGCCATCCCTAAATCTGACAATAAATGAAGCGCATATTTTTTTGCCTGAGCAGTAACTTTACCACCCATTCTTTTAACAATTAACAATTGATCTAAGACGGTTAAATAAGGAATCAAATTTGATGTTTGTAAAATAAACCCAATTTGTTCCAACCGAACCTTGGATAGCTCTTTTTCTTTCAAGGTAGAAATAGCTACATCATTAATTGACACTTCACCTTTTGTTGGTTGAAGCAACGCTCCTGAGACAGATAAAAAGGTACTTTTACCTGAACCTGATGGCCCAATGATGGCTATAAATTCACCTGGGTTAACGGCTAATGTGACGTCATTTAAAGCAATTGTTTCAAATTCGCCTTCTTGATAAGTTTTTGAGACGTTTTTTAATCGTAACCCTGCCATTATTCTTTCCCTCCCAATGCGGTCAATGGATCAATTTTCGCTATTTTCAACACCGAAAAGAATGAACTAATAACACTGATAGCCAATAACACTAGACTATACGAGATAACTAATGAGTTAATTAAGTTAAAAGGCATCGAGTCCGGTAAAGCAGCTGCCGTTACATAAGTTAACAAAATTCCTATCAAGATACTGACAATGGATAGAATAAAGACTTGTGAAACAACCGATTTGATGATAAACCAATTGCTGCCACCAATGGCTTTCATTACACCAAATTGTTGTATTTTTTGACTAGTTAAAATATAAAAGAAAACCGCAATGATAATTGCAGAAATAATAATTAAAAATCCTACCATCATTGAAATCGTACCATTCTCTGCAGCATATCCTGGAACAGCATTAATTGTTTCTTTCTTGGAACCAACTTGGACACCGCTAATAGATTGTTCTATCTCTTTTGGTTCACTTTCTTCACCTTGAATCAAAACACTATTAACCGCATCTTTTATTCCATTATCTGAACCGGGAGCTGCGTATTTGTATTCGCGTAATTTTTCTAATGAGGAAAACACAACCGGTTGATGACTCAATGACTGATTTTTAGTAAAACCACTAATTTCCATCTCTTGTGTTGAACCATTGATAGTTAATTTATCTCCCAACTTGAAGCCTTCAAGTTCCAAAGCATGGTCTACGATAACCCCTGCTGGATTGCTTGCCTGTAGTGATTTTCCAGTTGTAACATTCGGTTCCATAAAAGATCCCGGACGGATACCAACGATTAAAACATCCATTTTTGAAGCAGTCTCCTCATCGCTATTTCTTTGACGAATAGATGCCGATGCCGTCCCAATTGGAGCAACAGCAGTTACTCCTTTCTCTTTCAACAAGTCATCTGCTAAAGATTCCGATAACATTGATTTAGAAAAAGAAAAGTCTGAGTTTTCTTCATATACTGCATAATCAACTGGTGCATACTTTAACGTTGCTGCTCCTAGATCAGATAGACCATTGCCTAACCCGGCTAAAAAGAATACTAGCCAGGAAATCAAAACAATAATTAAGCTAATCATAATAAAACGACCTTTTGAATAGGTTAACTCTTTTAGCGCTAAAAACATCTTCTGGGCCTCATTTCAAATAAACTAACTCGTAAGTTGTACAGTTAGTATGCCTCAAAGTGACACTCGTGTCACTTTGATTTTCAAATATTCCCTGACAAATAATTTCTTGTAAAAAACTAGCTCTTTCTTGTTGCGTAAGTCTTGATCGATTAGGAATGGTAACACTATGAAAAATAAGTTCAATTATTAAACCAATTGGAATCGTTTGTTTTATATACCCTTTATCTTGGCCAATTTGAATGAACTGTTGGATTTGTTCAAAAAAACGTTTATGCAATACTAACGATTGCTGTTTCTTCTCTTTTATTTTAGCGCTATCTGTTTTTCCATTAGTTGGAATCATAAAGGAAATTTGGTGGAGATCACTGTATTCAAAAATTAACGCAAATAATTGCTGAAACTGAGAAAGATAGCCTGAAATCCATTCTATTTGATCAAGATCTTCTACCATTTTTTCCATTTCAGAAACCATGTAACTATAAATTAATTCATCTTTATTTGTGTAATACTTATAAATAGCTGCTCGAGACACTTTCAACGAAGTTGCTAATAATCCAAATGAAAATTTATCGTAACCTACGGATAGTAAAAGTTTATGAGTCTCCATATACATATCCTCTGTTGAGAATTTTTTTTCTCTAGCCATTTATCTTCACTCCTCTTCTTCTTTTGTCCTTAATAGTATACCACCATTAAAGCCTATTGGACTAAATATGATAAGAGCGTTTCTAGATGATTTAATAATTAATTTTTTCAAAAAAAAAGGAAGCACCATAAATTTGGTGTTTCCCCTTGAAAAATGACTCTTTATTCACCATCTAAAGGATTATTTCCAAGGAAAGCTTGGAACATCCAGATGTGTTTGTCTATTTCAGTTTTATAGCCAATTAACATATCTTGTGTCACATCATCCCCTGATTGACCCGTTAGTTTAATCGCTTTCGCTAATTCTTCTCTCATTATACGAAAATCAGCTACTACTGAACTTACCATATCTGTATCTGATATTTTTTCTGTATAAGGTTTTTCTTTAATAATAGAATGATCTAAAAATTCTTGTAACGTTGAATAAGGTTTACCACCTAATGCTAGTAAACGTTCAGCTAACTCATCAAAATGCTCTGTTGCTTCGTTGTATAACTCTTCAAATTTTTCATGTAGTGTAAAGAAGTGAGTTCCTTGTACATAAAAATGATGCTGATATAATTTACTAGTAAAAACTCTATGAGTTGCCACCAAGTTATTCAGTGCCGTTTGTACTTCGGTATTCGTTTTTGACATGTTTCTTTTCCTCCTACAATCGTATTAAAGTGCTTATCACTTTATAATAAGTATAAATAAAAGAAATGAAAATGTCCAATTATCTGTTTCCTTTATTCACTCATTAACTAGTCTCTTCTACTTTAAAGGCTTTTTATTTGGAAACCCTTTCTTTATTTGTTACGCTAATAGTAGGAATAACATTAAACGAGGAGGAATTGTAATGTCAAAAATTTTTAAATATGCTTACCAATCCGTTGAAGAAGCTGCGGCAGGAGTAGAACACTTGTTAGTGGCAGGTTATGCACCCGCTGATATTACTGTTGTCACATACAAGGAAAACAAAGGTCGAATTGAGAGTTTAACCATTGCTGATATCGATCCAGTAACTCAAGCTCACCACCAGTCTATTTGGGATCGAACGAGAGATATTTTTACAGATGGCGATTTAGAAAATCCGCTTGGCAAATATAATTTGGATCCATCCATCACCGAACGTTACAATAAAGCCGTCAAAAATGGTGGGTTCGTTATCTTAATCGAAGAATCCTCACAGTCAAATCAAACCGATGACTTAATTTATACGACTGATGCTGATTTAGAAAATGAGGATATCCTATCAAACGTAGGAGAATATTCAGCTGCGCATGCTGATATTCCTCAATCGAATGATAAAAAGAAAAGTTTAACCGTTGACGGTATTCCAGTTAAAAAAACAGACGGGACATTTGGTGGAGAACATCCTATTGATAACCCAAGTATGCCCTTGTCACCTGGAACAAACCAAGATACGGATGCTCGAGAATAGAAAACACTACCTAAAAAACCAACTAGTTGAGTTTTCTCACTAGTTGTTTTTTTAGGTGTTATCCCCATTTTTTATAAGGCAATTTGTGTTCCAACTCCAAGTTTTTTAGCTTTTGCAAGAATTTTTCTTGCTGTCACAACATCCAATACGGCTGTTCCAACCGTTTTAAAGACGGTTATTTCTTCTTCATTTTCACGACCTAAAATTTTACCTAACATCACTTCACCAAGGTCTCCTTGGTACTGACTTCTTTCTACTAATCCTTCGTTTAACGGAGTAATGATGTCCCCCGCTTCTGCTAGAACACCTTCCATTGTGTCGAAAATAACTTTATCTGCACGGACAATAATTTCACTTGGTAACTCATGCATTTCAGGAGTGTACGCTCCAACACCATTAATATGAGCACCCTTTTTTACGTGTTCGCCAGAGAATGTTGCACGTTTAGATGTTGTCACAGAAGTAATAATATCTGCGCCTTTAACAGCTGCTTCTGAATTGTCTACTACAATTAATTGCGTATTAAAATGAGCAAATTGTTCTGACATCTCTTTAACAAATTGTTCACACCGTTCTTTGTCGATATCTACTATTCTGACTTCGTCTAATGAACGAACCGTCAACATCGCTTCTAGTTGAGAAATAGCTTGTCCACCTGTACCGATTAAAGCAGCGATTTTAGCATCTTTACGAGCTAAAACATCTGTTGCCGCTCCTTGAACAGCTCCAGTACGCAATTGTGTTAAATAAGTGCCATCCATCATCGCTTCTGCTATTCCCGTTTCGGCATTTAATAAAACCATGGTTGCTGGAACACTTGGTAAGTTCTTTGCAATATTACCTGGGTAAATCGAGACAATCTTGACTCCTAAAGCTTGGTTGTCGCCAGCAACATAAGCTGGCATATATAAGCTTTGGCCACCATGTTCAGGAACATCAATATTCGTACGTAATGGAACCGTGCTTTTCCCCTGTGAGAAAAGGCGTAAAGCTTCTTTATCTGCTTGAATAGCTTCCTCCATTGTAAAAACAGTTTGCATTTCTTCTTTCGTTAATACAATCATTCTTTTCTCTCCTTCATGAAACTCATTTTAGTTGCCTTTTAACGACAGCTTCTTAAACTTTATTTTTTTAGTTAACGCTATTTACTAAACTCATTTTTGCTTTGCGCATTTCTAAAATCATACTGATTGCGGTGTAAAGTAATACAGCGATAACCAACCACTGAAGCATATCAACGTTTAATGATTTAACAAAGTAAACGGCTGTTAATACACCTAAGACACCAAATGTTGAAGCGAATAATGTGATTTTACGGCTATACTCACCAAATTTAACAAATTGCATACTTCCAATCGGAACAGAGAATGTACAGGCTCCCATCATAATAGGAAAAGCTGCTGCTGGGTTCATACCCAAAGCATAAACGGTTGCCATTGTTAAAGCATATGAGCCAATACCGATATTGTTTAATGCGCCATAAGCGAATAATAATATACCTGCTGTTACTAATTTAAAGCCATATAATTCAGTTGCTGTTCCGTTAGAAGGAATCAAATTGAATTTTCCGGCTAGAATTAAGACAGCTGCAACAGTTAGGCCAATAGAAACAAATTGTTTGATCGTTTTTTCTGGTAATTTTACGACAAACCGTGGTCCTACATAAGCTCCAATAACTTGACTGATAATACAAACCGCTAATGTCTTCACCCCTACATCAATTGAGGTGATATAAGAAAGAGCCATTGCTGCTACTGGAATAACACACTGTGCATTAAGTGTTCCTGGTAGTTTTTTTAAAGGAACCCATTTTAATTTTCGATATAAAACTGTTCCGATGGCAAAATCGGAGATGCCAAAAGTAGAAAGCAAAAACATGAAGAATGAAGTAAATGGAAGTGCCAACGTAGTAGCTGGTTCGGTCATGATTTCACTTTTATGCTTTATTAAATCTTTCACAAAAGAGAGTACAAAAAATAAGTTCACAATTACAATTAAAGATAATAATACCGTGGTCATGATAGTTTCCTCCAACAATTTTTTAGTTTTTATAAATATTTCTAACATCCATTAAATCTTTTCCAAATACTTTTTTTGCCGGGTCTTCTAGTTGCTTAATCATGCGCAAATTATACGCATCATGGATAATGTATTCTTTAGCTAACTTAACCATCGAATGATTTCTTGTCCAAATAACATCTGGCTGATCTGTTGGCAATGTCCCATAAACCACTTCTTTTGAATCTGCCACCAGACTAATCCAGCGACTGCCATAATCTTTTAATTTATCTTCTTCAAACCCATGTTTATAAAAACGTGTAAATGGTAGCTCATACCGATGTGCTTGACTGAATAAAATAACGATAAAGTTCTCTAAGCGTTTTTCTGCTTTAGTAAGCAATTCTACCATCTCTGTTGTTAAATCTTCTTCCCAAACTTGTAAGTACAAATCTTTTTTTGAACTTTCAATTAATTCATTTATTTTTTCAATGACTTGATTGTATTCTGAAAAATTCCATAACGTTTCTGTTATTTCTGTTTCTTCAATACTGCCTAAACTCTTTTCAATTTCATCAAAATCACTTTGTGTTTTCTTCTTTAATTGTTCAATCACCTTTTCAACTGGCTGAGCCATATAAAGCACTGGGTCTGTGTTGCTGCAAATAACAATTCCTTTTTTTAACAACACATTTAGCGTATTGTATACTTTCGAGCGAGGAACACTTGAATTCTTGCTTACTTCATAACCTGTTTGGCTAGATTTTTTTAATAAGGCAATATAAACGAGTGTTTCGTATTCTGAAAATTGATAATCCTTCATAACAGCTATTACTGAATTCATTTTTCTCCCCCTTTATCAAGTGATTATTTTCACTTATTTGCTCTTGTTTATTTAGTAGCTACCTTTAGTAACTACTATAATCCTAAATTATTTCTCTGTCAATCTATTTGTGAATAATTTATCTAATTTTTTATTCGTTATTCCAACTTATTACTTGCATCGATAGGTTTCCTCAGATTATATTTAGATTTACTTTATTATTTGATCGGTAAAACACAATGTTGGCAAACAAATTGTGTTTTACCTGTATTCGTTTCCATGTTAAACTGATAAGAGGTATACTACTTATTGTTAAGTAGATTGAACATAAGAGGAGCATGATGGAATGAAAAAAATAGCATTAGGAACAAGTGACTTAATGGTTTCCAATATTGGATTAGGCTGTATGACGATGGCTGGTCTATCCGCAAAAGAAGCAACAGCCGTTGTGGACAACGCTTTAGATTTAGGCGTAAACTTTTTTGATCACGCGGATATCTATGGCGGTGGTAAGTCAGAAGAAATTTTTTCAAAAACGATTGACTTAAAATCGTCTGCTCGAGAAAAGGTGATTATCCAAAGCAAAACAGCTATACGAAAAGGATTTTACGATTACTCAACCGACTACATCCTTAATTCTGTTGATGAAAGTCTAAGTCGGTTGAAAACAGATTATTTAGATGTTCTATTATTGCATCGTCCTGATGCATTGATGGAACCTGACCAAGTAGCAGAAGCTTTTTCTATTTTGGAAAAAAATGGGAAAGTTCGTCATTTTGGCGTAAGCAACCATAATCCAATGCAAATTGAGTTATTAAAACAAAGTGTTGAGCAAGAATTGATTGCCAATCAATTGCAACTCAGCTTAATGCATACTGGAATGATCGATGCGGGTATCAATGTCAATACAAAAGACAACAACAGCATCAACCGTGATGGCAGTATTCTTGATTATAGTCGTCTCAATAAAATGACAATCCAAGCTTGGTCACCTGTTAAAGCCGGTGGAGAAGTTTTCATCGATAATCCGAATTTCCCAGAAGTAAATAATAAACTAAAAGAAATCGGCGAAAGATATGGACTTGACCCTTCGGGTGCAGCTATTGCATGGATTTTACGTCATCCTGCCCATATCCAAACGATTGTTGGAACAATGACACCTGAGCGTTTGAAACAATCTGTCTTAGCCTCTGATGTCCAGTTAACGCGCGAAGAATGGTATGAACTTTACCGCTCTGCTGGAAACCCAGTTCCTTAAAAAAGTATCCACAAACCAAAAAAGTAGTGAGACACTTACTGTCTCACTACTTTTTTGAGTTGATTATTAGGCCATACGCTGTTTGTTTACGTATTGTCTTTTATTTTCAGTCATACCGACTAAACAAATGGGGGCTAAATCTTTACTCGTATCTAATTCGATAGTAGAACCATCAATCGGCAACTCTTGTCTAAAGATAGATTCGTATTCTTCAACACTAATTTTTCTTCTTGCTGATAAATGATTTTTATGTTGGGTACTATTTAAATGATTTTGGTAATCCGGTTGCAAGATTCCGGTAAAGAATTCTCCTACCGCACCTGAGCCGTAACTAAATAATCCAATTCTCGAGCCTGCTTCCAGTCCGGCTGTTTGCTCTAAAAGAGAAAGCAAACTTAAGTACAATGAACCCGTATAGATATTGCCGACTACTTTATTGTATTGAATGCTTTTTTGATAATTTTCTAGTATCCGTTCTTGGTCTTCTTTTGTTCCTTCTGCTTGTAAAGTTGGTTTTAAAGCCTTAAGTCCCATTTTAGTATACGGTACATGGAAACACAGTGCTTCAAAATCTTTAAAAGCTAAACCACTTTTAGCTCGGTATTGTTTCCAGACGGTTTCAAAAAACAAGATGTATTGTTCATTTGAAAATTTTCCATCAACAAATGCCGTATCTGAGTAAGAAGGACGCCAGAAATCCATAATATCTAACGTATGATAGGCACTTTTATCTTCTAGCACCATTATTTTAGGATCTGCACTAATCACTAGCGCAACTGCACCGGCCCCTTGTGTTGATTCCCCCGGAGAATTCAGGCCATAGCGAGCAATGTCTGAAGCTAAAACCAGCACTTTACTATCTGGATTTAATGCAATATGACCTTTAGCCATTTGAATTCCTGCTGTCGCTCCATAACAGGCTTGTTTGATTTCAAAAGAACGTGCAGCTGAAGCTAATCCTACTAATTCATGAACATAAACAGCAGCAGATTTAGATTGATCTATCCCTGATTCTGTTCCAAAAATAATCAAATCAATCGCTTTTTTATCTGCTTCGTCTAATAAATTTAATGCCGCATTTGCCGCTAATGTCACTGTATCTTGAGTAAAAGGCGCAACAGCCATCTTTTCTTGTCCAATTCCAATTGTTAATTTGTCTGGTTCTATTCCTCTAGCAGTCGCTAACTCACGCATATCCACATATAAATTTGGCACATAAAACCCAATTTTATCAATCCCTATTTTCAAAAAAATCTCCTCCAATAATCAGCTATCCTAAATGAAACTTACTTTACATTGATCCTATACCAACAGATACATTACACTCGTTAAACTTGATAGCCCATTTAAAGAATAGTACACAATAATTCAAAAAACAAGATGAGAGTACTAAATTAAAGATAACCTTAATATTCTATCCTATTTTTTTAAAAAAATCTTAGGAATTTTATAAAAACTTAAAGTGTCATATTAAAAATAATGGCGTACAATAAGGAGGAATAAGGGCCTTATAAAGACTAGTGACCCAATTATCATAAAGGAGTTGTATCTATTGGAAGAAGTCGTTATTGTTAGTGCCGCAAGAACTCCAATCGGAAAGTTCGGAGGCAGTTTGAACTCTGTTTCTGCTGTTGAACTAGGAACGATTGTTACAAAAGAAGCTCTTAAACGAGCAGCTATTGCTCCTGATCAAGTTGATCAAGTTATTTTTGGTAACGTTTTACAAGCAGGTTCGGGTCAAAATCCTGCCCGTCAAATTGCCGTTCATGCAGGGATCCCATTTGTTACTCCAGGTATGACCGTCAATGAAGTCTGTGGTTCTGGCTTAAAAGCCATCATTCTCGGTAGTCAAGCGATTCAATTAGGCGATGCTGATGTGATAGTCGTTGGCGGTACTGAAAATATGTCTCAAGCTCCTTATCTTTTGGCCTCCCATCGCTGGGGGAAAAAAGCTGGCGATGATACGATGACAGATAGCGTTATGCGAGATGGTCTTTCAGATGCTTTCAGCCAATTACCTATGGGACTAACGGCTGAGACCGTTGCAGAACAATATGGTATTTCAAGATTTGAGCAAGACCAATTTGCATTTGAATCCCAAATGAGAGCTACGACTGCACAAAAAGAGGGCAAATTCACAAAAGAAATTGTCCCTGTGCCTGTTAAGGGAATAAAAGGTAAAGAAGGACTATTTAGTGAAGATGAATTTATTCGGGTATCAACGACTTTAGACAGTTTAGCCAATCTAAAACCGGCTTTTAAAGAAGGTGGTACGGTTACTGCTGGGAATTCATCTGGAATCAATGATGGGGCCGCAGCGCTTGTCTTAATGAAAAAATCATTAGCTAAGCAACTGAGTCTGCCTTATTTAGCAACCATTAAAGGCTACGCAGAAGTTGGTGTCGATCCTGCAATAATGGGATATGCCCCCTATTATGCAATAAAAAACGTTTTGAAAAAAACAACGTTATCCTTAGCAGATATTGATTTAATTGAACTAAATGAAGCTTTCTCTGCTCAAAGTGTTGCTGTTATTAACGATTTGAAGTTAAATCCAGAAAAAGTTAATGTGAACGGTGGCGCAATAGCACTGGGTCACCCCATTGGCGCATCAGGGTCTAGAATTGTCGTTAGCTTAATTCATGAGCTATTAAAAAATAAAGCCCGCTTTGGGCTTGCTTCTTTATGCGTAGGTGGCGGTATAGGCATAGCTATGGTTATTGAAAACAATCAATTGGGATAAATAAATTAAAATCGTTAGTGTAAAATAATTGTTGGAAACTAAAAAAAAGAAACAACTCCTGTGTTAAACTGTTTTTACCACTAAAAACATAGAACAGGAGTTGTTCCTTAATGGACATTATACAGTATGCAGTTGAAAAAATCAGTGAAACAATGGTAAAAAATTTAGATTTAACACAAAAGAAAGAATTGGCTTTCCATAATCTTATTTCTGACGTCCAAGAATCGATGAATCAAATTGGTATTGCTTTAGTAGAAGACTTCATTGAAAACTTAGATGATTCTCTAAAACACTATCCAGGAAGAAAAGAAGCCTGGCATGTTCAACGGAAGAATGATGAGAAACGACTTTCTACTACTATGGGAGACGTCGTCCTAAAACGGACGTACTATAAAAATAAACAAAGTGGTCAGTTTACCTATCTAGTAGACGATCATTTAGACTTAGCTCCTCATAGTCGTATGGACTTAGGATTAGAAGCTGAGATTTTAGAAAGAGTGAAAGATTTATCCTATCAAAAAACAATCGATAGTTTTAAAACTATTTCTATTCGTAGCCGCACATCCGTCATGAACGTCGTTCATAAACATCTATTAGAACCTACTGAGGTCGCTATTCCTTCACAGAAAAAAATAGTGGATGTTTTATATATTGAAGCAGATGAAGACCACGTTGCCTATCAAGATGGTAAAAATCGGTTTATGAAACTTGTGTATGTTTATGAAGGTCGCAAACAAGTGGTTGGTACAGCTAAGCGAATAGAATTGGAAGGGAAACGTTACTTTACTGGGCTTTACCCAAATAATGAAGAATGATGGTTCTCAGTGTTAGACTATCTTGATGAAGCGTATGATTTAGAGAAAGTAAAACACATTTATCTTTCTGGAGATGGCGCTCCCTGGATTAAAGCAGGAGCTAAAATCATTCCAAATAGTACATTTATCCTAGATAGTTTCCATTTAATAAAGTACATTAAAAAAGCCTGCGTGGGTCACCAAGAGTGGTTTTCCATCCTCTACGGATGGATAGTAAAAGGTCAAAAAGATCTCCTTCACTTATTTTATCAAACACGATTAGATGATGAGTTAAACGATTCTGAAAGGATTGCTTTATTAGAGTCTAAAAGGTATATTTTTAGACACTGGACGGCTATTCAAAATCAAAAGAATCTAGATTATTTTGGATGCAGTGCCGAAGGTCACGTGAGCCATGTTCTATCTGCACGATTAAGTTCTAGGCCCTTAGGTTGGAGCCTAACAGGCGCGGAACACATTGCCAAGCTAAGAGCTTATACGCTTAATGGAGGCGATATAAAAGAGGGTCTAGAAAAGGAAAGAAAAGATTGTACTCATCGAACAACGATTGAAAAATTAGATAAACGAGTCAATCGAAAATATGGCCAACAATTCCAAAGTGTATCTGGTAATCTTCCTGCATTGACGCAAAGTAAAAAAACACCATTAAGTATTGTATTAAAAGGTTTACGAGGAAAATAAAGGTTTTCAAATGGATCTGATAAATAAGTAAAAGAAATTTTCTTTTACTTATTTATCAGATGAAGCAAACGAAGTGCGGTAGGCATTGCATAAACGGAGTAAACTACTTTAACCAGGTATCATTATTTTTTTCCAACAATAAGTTGACACTATCATTAAAATCATTTCGTTTGGACCTTCTATCTATCTCTGGTATAATGGTTAGTGAAGATAATTTCAATGCTTAGTTTTCGATCTTTTCTTTTTTTAGATTCAGACGAATTGTGTAAAGCAACTATACTAAGCTAATACGAAAGGGGAAAGATTTATGAAAGTAAACGCAGAATTAAGATCAGAAGTTGGAACGGCTTCAGCTAAGAGGTATAGAAAAGAACATGATATTCCAGCTGTTGTATACAACAAGGGCGGAGACGCTACTTCAATCCTATTTAATGAAAAAGATTTTATTGAGGTATTAAAAAAATTAGGGAAAAACGGTATTTTTGATGTTGTTGTTGAAGGCGAAAAGCCTAAACAAGTTATCATCAAGCATTACCAAAGCTCTGCTATAAAAATTCAAATTTTAGATGTAGAACTTCAAGCAATTGAAAAAGGACAAAAATTAACAGTTACTGTTCCTATTGTTCTTGAAGGAACTGAGAAAGTTAAATTAGGTATGGTCTCACAAACATTAAATGAATTAGAAATTGAAACAACTCCGGATAATATTCCTACCGAATATGTTCTTGATGTTAGCAAACTAACCATCGGTGATTCTATGACTGTTGCAGATATTATCGTAGACAAATCTGTTACTGTTTTTGATGAGCAAGACGAAACAGTTGTAATCGTAGCGCAACCAGCTGCTCTTGAAGAAGAGACAACTGAAGAAGCTGCTGAACCAGAAGTTATTGGTGAAAAAGAAGAATAATTTACCTTCAACTACAAAAGTTATCCCCAGCAAAAAGCGTTTTGTTGGGGATATCTTTTTTTAATTTACCTATCTGTTCTATTATCTTGTCATTCTTATCATTTTTTGCACGTCTCGTTTATTTCTTGTAAAATAAACCTAGACTATTTTTAAATAGACTATTTAACAACAGAAAGGATTACCGCTAATGAATGCAACCCAACCAAAAGCTATTTATATTGATGCAGATGCTTGCCCTGTAAAAGATATCATTATCTCAGAAGGAATAGCTAAACAAATTCCTATTATCTTAGTAACCAGTATTTCTCATTTTTCAACTAAAGAACAGCCCTTCGGAGTTGAAACAATCTATGTAGATACGGGTGCCGAGGCAGCTGATTACCGTATCATGCGTCTACTAAAGAAAGATGATTTACTTGTAACACAAGATTACGGATTAGCTTCATTAGCGCTAGCAAAAGGAGCTATTGTAATACACCATAGTGGGTATCGTTATACTTCAGATAATATTGACCGCTTATTACAAGATCGGTATCTAAGTGCAATGGTTCGTAAAAGTGGCAAGCGAACGAAAGGACCTAAACCTTTTACAGAAGAAAATCGTTCGACGTTCCGCCAGCTTCTTACTGATATCCTTTCAGTTAATTAGTCTTCCTTATACATTAATTTGAACTCTTCACAAACAACAGGTATTTTTTCACTGAATACTAACCTATTTTCTACGTACTCTTTAGAGTAGAAGTCTTTATGAACCGCTCTCCAATACGTTAAGGAGCGATCACCTTCTCCTTCTTTAAAGGCATGATCACTTGTCACTTCATTGTAAGGTACAATATAGACCTTCGTCGTTCGCGTAATACAAATGGCTTGGACCTTACTGTCCATTATTATATTCCATTCGCCAATTTCGGGCAGAGCTTCTCCTTCTAAAGCATATATGTCATAGGCTGAAGAAGTAGCTGTTTTTATTTCTTGCTTTGTTAAGTTAGCTAGTTCGTCAGGCACAACACCATATTGCCAAACTACATATTTTTCATTCTTATATTCTGGGTATTTCTCAATAAATTCTTTCCAAAGTTGTTTTTCATTCATTTTCTTATACCTTCTTTCTAGTGAGTTTTGTCTTCATTGTATTATAGTATAAACGTCTCTATCTATCAAAAAAACCATCAACTGATTACACAAGATGGATTCCTCTCTTGTCATCAGTTGATGGGTTTTTTTATAGTTTAAACTTATTGACCATTTGACTTAAATTTTCTGCTAATGCAGCTAAGTGTTCTGAATTTCCAGATACTTCTTCCATCGAACTACTAATTTGTTGTGTAGCAGCAGACGTTTCTTCTACTCCAGCAGCTGATTCTTCAGAAACAGCGGCAATCTCTTCAATCGAACTTCCCATAATTTCACTATTGACTGCTATACTTTCTAGATTATTAGAAATTTGTTGAATTTCACTGACCATACTTGTGACCGACTTACTAATTTTATTAAACGTTTTTCCGGTTGTTTTAATTTGTGCTGTACCTTCTTCAACTTCTGTATAACCTATTTGTAAAGATTCTCTTACATTTTTTGATTCTTTTTGAATAGTATTTACGAATCCAGTAATATCTGCAATGGAGACCGCAACTTGTTCGGCTAGTTTTCTAACCTCGTCTGCAACAACTGCAAATCCTCTACCATGTTCTCCCGCTCTTGCCGCTTCGATTGCTGCGTTTAGAGCCAATAAGTTTGTCTGATCTGCAACGGTTTGAATAATGGAAACTAAATCGGATATTTCTTTTGTTTGGTTATCCAATGTTCCCATTTTTTCAACCGTATCTTGGACAATTCGATCAATTTTTTGCATTTGCTGAGTAGAAGATTCCATCAATTCTGCACCTTGATTGGTCATTTCTAAAACTTGTTGAGACGTTTTATTAATTTGGTCTCCTCTTTTGTTTGTATCTTGAACTTTTTTAGTAAAATTACCCATTACAATCGATAGGCTGCTCGCTGTATTAGCTTGTGTTTCTGAACCTGTAGCTAGTTCTTGCATCGTTGTTGCTACTTGTTCTGAGCCAGCTTTTACTTCAAACGCTGACTGCGTTAACTCTTCACTGTTAGCTGTCAATGTTTCCGAAGCAACTGAAAGATTGTGAATCATCTCTTTTAATACATTTTGCATAACATTCATTGATTCGGATAATTGGCCGGTCTCATCTTTAGTTGCTACCGTTAATGGCTCAACTTTTAAGTTACCATCTGAGATTTCTTTCATTTGTTTCATAACAAGTTTAATTGGTCTTGTGATGTTTCTTGAGGTAATATAAGCAATGATTGCAGAAAATACTGCCACAATAATCGTCACAATAATCCCAGAGTTTCTCATTGTTTTGCCGTTTGCTATAATTTCTTGACCTAAATCTTGAATTCTTTTTTCTCGATAAGTCGATAAATCCGAAAAGCCCTTTTCTAATTCTTGTTCCAATGCTTTAGCTTGGAGATTCATAATATCTTCAGCTTTAGATTTTTCCCCATTATCATACGCTTCGAAAGTTTCATCCGTCAAATTTCCTAAAGAAATTTTTCTACCAATGAGTTTTTTCATTTCAGGTGCGTCACTCGTCTCAAGAGCTGTATTTTCTAGTGCTATCGCACCTGCTAATTCTTCATTAAATTGTGTGCGGTAAGCTTCATCTTCATATAATAAAAATCCACGTACCAAACTTGTCCGCTTATGAACATCTACTAATAATGCATTATTGGTAATTAAAAGTTTTAGTTCTTTTTCCATAACGGTTTCCACTGACTTATTTACATCGTTTAAAGAAATCACATTGTACATACTTTGCATCATGATTAACACAACTATTACAGCAAATCCTGCCAGTATTTTTGTATTTAAGCTTGTAATTCTATCTTTTTTTTCTTTTCTTTTTTTCATTTTTTTAATCCTCTTTTTCATTAGTTTAGTTTAATCCTGTCATGTTGTCTTACTTTTACTTATGTACAGTTTAAAAATTAATACAAGCTAGCTTTTTAAAAACTGATTTGTACTCTATTCAAACTTGTCAGACACCTGCCTTCTATTTTCATCTCATTTTTTATATCGGTCTATTTAATTAAAACTTTATAGCAAAAGAAAAAATACTAAGACAATTGTCTCAGTATTTTCAAATACAACTATAAAAGTTAAATAAAGATATAATCCCCTGAACTATAATCATATTGCAAGCTTCCATTATTTTTACATTTATCGTCAACAAGTGCACCATTCTTAATCTCGATTACACGATTGTGTACTTTATTTACAATAGCAAGGTTATGGGTGACCATAATAATGGTCGTACCCGTTAAATTAATACGGTAAAACAAACGCATAATTTCTAGAGCTGTTTTAGGGTCTAAATTTCCAGTCGGCTCATCTGCAATAAGAACTTTAGGTTTGTTAGCGATTGCTCGTGCAATTCCCACTCTTTGTTGTTCTCCACCAGATAATTCTGTAGGTTTTTGATCAGCTTTATCTTCAAGTTCAACTTGAATCAACACTTCTATTACACGGGCTTTTATCTCTTCAGGATTTGTTCCGATTACTTCTAATGCATAAGAAATATTTTCAAAAACCGTACGATTTTTCAATAACCGATAATCTTGGAAGACTACCCCTATTTGGCGTCTTAATTTAGGAATGTCTTTACTTTTTATTTTTGCTAAATCAAATCCACAAACAGTCATTTTCCCTTTAGTCATTTTCTCTTCTCGGATAATTAGCTTTGCAAAAGTCGATTTTCCAGAACCACTTGCTCCAATGATATAGACAAATTCTCCAGCTTCAATCGATACCGACATATCCCGAAGTGCTTTTACTCCTTTAGGATAGGTTTTTCCTACATTTTCCATCTTAATCATGCTTCATCACCTATCTACCCTCAAATTCTTTCCTGACTCATTTTGAGTCAACCTAACATCGTAAATGCGTTTGCCTAAGGAGACATGTCACTAAATGTACTATTATGCTTATTATTTTAGCAATAAAAATTTCGGTCTATTGTTTGAATTGGTTAATGACTGACATCATTTCATCTGTTCCTTGTGCTACTTTCATATTCAAAGAATACGAGCGTTGGGCTAACATCATATCTGTAATAGCCGTAGCTAAATCTGTGTTAGAAGCCTCTAAATAATGCTGCTGAATTAAGCCATCTTGTTCAACAAAATCACCAATATAACTGAACTTATTTTCTCCTACTGAAACCATTGCATCTGTGTTAGCAGGGTTAAACAAAGATATTTTTCCAACGAGTGTATTTCCGTTAGCTGATTGAATACGAACGTCACCAGTTTCAGAAATACTAACGTCTCCTTCAGGCCATTGTTCAACTGGGATAGCCGCTTCAATTGCTAAACGATCGCCATTTCCGTTAGTAATAGACTTATCGCCGTTCAGTTGAAAAGCGCCATCGCGAGTTAAATAGAATTGATTATTTGTATCGGTTACTCCAAAAAAACCATTGCCTTCAATAGCTAAATGATACGGATTAGTATCAGAAATTAGCGACCCTTGCGCATGATTCATAGTGGTATAACCACTTTTTGTCCCTCTATTAATTGCGCCATTTTGCGCTTGATCGGATAACAGGATGTTTCCACCCTTCATATCATTTTTCAATAATTCATTGAAGCGGATATTTTTTGATTTATAGCCGGTTGTATTCACATTAGCAATGTCATTTGATAGAGCATCCATCGATGTTTGAATAGCATTTAACCCACTTTTACTGATACTTAAAGGTATACTCAACTTCTTTTTCCTCCTAGACTCTTCCAATTTCATTGACTGATTTTTTTAACGTTTCATCAGCTACACTTAGCACTTTTTGATTGGCTCCAAATTCTCTAGAAACAAGCATTAAATTAGTGATTTCATCAACTGTTTTAACGTTTGACGTCTCTATCATTCCTTGAAAGACTGTCATTTCACCATTCATTATCGTTCCACCTTGCCCTGTATACAATGTGCCACCCATACTATTTAGAGTGGCTGGGTTTTCAAATTCAGTTAACAAGAGCTGCAATGCTGTACCATTAATCATTCCTGAACTATTTACTGAAAAGTCAGTTGCATTCATCTGGATAGGAGTTGGTTGACCACTTGCATCTTTACCCATCACACGGTGTCCATCCTGATTGACGAGTTCCCCGTTATCGTTTGCTAAAAACTGACCATTTTTTGTGTAGTACGTTTGTCCATCATCTCCAGCTAATGTAAAAAAGCCATTTCCACTTAGAGCAAAATCTGTTTGAGAAGATGTTCCTTTCAATCCACCTGGTTCAAAGTTCTTGAAAACTTCATCTAGTTGATTGCCGAAACTAAAACCACCTAGGTTTTGTTGTTGGTTCAATTTAGGACCTCCTAGATGATTAACCATTGTCTTAGAAGCCAGTGTACTTTGAATCAATTCCTGTGACTTATATCCTGCTGTGTTTATATTAGCAACATTCGCACTGATATTTTCTTGCCTTTTTTGTAAAACATTAAAATTCCGGCTAAGCGTATCTATACTTCTAATCATCGTATTCTCTCCTCATCGACTCTCTTAGTTTCACTATTATTTTTCCATGAATTTGTGAAACACGTGGCACAGATATATCAAAAACGTACGCAATTTCTTTTAAAGATAGTTCATCAACATAGTACATATTCAAAACAATTTGTTCTCTCTCAGATAACTGAGTGATATGTTCTGTTAACAATCCTTGACGCTCTTTGTTGGTAAGAATATCCTGGGTATCTTCTACTTGTTTATCTTCTAAAAAATTAATCAATTCATTTTCATTGCCATCATCACTAAACATAGCTTTTTCTAAAGAAACAGAAGCTAGCTGATGAACGGTTTCATGTATTTTAGATAACTGCTTTTCAGTAATAGCCAATTCCTGACAAACTTCTATTTCTGTCGGCGTTCGCATCATTGATTTCTCAAGATTTTCTTTCGCACGGTAATATTCATTTAAGCGAGTCATGCGTGTTCTTGAAACAGGTGCTGTTTTTCTGACTTCATCAATAATCGTTCCTTTGATTCTGATGTAAGCATAGCCTTCAAAAGGCACTTTTTTTGATTTATCAAACTTTTCAAGAGCATCCATTAAACCAATCACACCGATATTGTACAAATCATTATGATCATACTCACTGCGTTTAATTTTCAGCCCATTTACCACCTTTTCCACTAAGGGCAGGTATTTTATGATTTCTTTTTCCCGATTGTTTTCATAATACATCTGCTTTCCCCCTCATCTAGAAAATTTGATGAATCTATTTTTTTGTTGGGTTGTCTTAACTTTCTATCATTCCAACGCTTTCAATCACTACATCATTAGGAACTTCATTTAACGATAACACTGCTAAATCAGGAAAATTGTATGAAATCAGATTTTTCAAAGCGGGCCTAATTTTAGGTGAAGACAATAAAACATGCGGAACCCCTCTCATAACCAATTGATTATGAGTCGCTGTGATACTGTCAAACAGTTTTGTCACCATTTCTGGCTGAAGAACTGGAATTGAACCGGCGGAAGATTTTTGAATGCTTCGACTAATCATTTCTTCTGTATCTGGCAGTATCGTCACAACTTGCAATACTCCATTATCATCTAAGTGTGGCTTAACTACTGTTCTACTCAATGATTGGCGCACATACTCTGTTAGCAACTCTGCTTCTTTTGTTGTATTCCCATAATCTGCTAATGTTTCTAAGATGGTCACTAAATCGTTGATAGGGATATTTTCTTTTAATAAATTCTGCAGCACTTTTTGAACTTCGCCTAGTCGTAAAATATCTGGAATTAATTCATCAATCACAACACCGTATTTATCTTTAATGCCTTCTAAAAGTTGTTTGACTTCTTGTCTACCCAATAATTCGTAACTTGATTTATAAAGCGTTTCTTTTAAGTGCGTAACTAAAACAGTTAAGGGTTCAACAACCGTATATCCTCTTAAATCTGCGGCTTCTTTATCTGATTCGTTTACCCACATCGCATCTAAACCAAATGCTGGTTCTTTTGTTAAAATACCATCAAAATCAAAATCCGTTTCACCCGGATCGACAATTAAGAATTTATCTAAGAAAAGTTCTCCTTTTGCTACTGTGTTTCCTTTTATTTTGATGAGATAATCGTTTGCTTTTAGCTGCAGATTATCACGAATACGAATCGGACTAAGGAGAATCCCTAGCTCGTGAGAACTTTGTTTGCGAATAATGGAAATGTGATCCATCAAGTTATTGTCCTTTGTCTCATCTGCAATCGGAATCAAACCATAACCAATCTCAACTGAAATCGGATCAACTTGAAACGAAGTGATGGACTCTTCTTCATTTTTTTCTTGCCTTGTACGTAAGGCTGTTTGGCTTTTCATTTCATCTGTTTTATCTTCTGCTTGTTGCTTTTTTTCATTCTCCATAGTCAAGTAACCACTAACACCTGCTGCTAAACCCAACACTAAAAATGGAAGGGTAGGAAAACCAGGTATGATAGCAAATAATATTAAAATAGAGGCCAACATCATCATCACTTTAGGTGAACTAAACAGCTCTTTACCTACTACAGTACCAAAACCTGTACTGCTTCCTGAACGTGTTACTAAAATACCAGAAGCAACTGAAATTAATAAGGAAGGAATCTGACTTACTAGTCCATCACCAATTGTTAGTTTTCCAAATTGGTTCAATGCTTCCAAAAAACCCATATCACTTTGGACAGTATGAATGACAATTCCACCGATTAAGTTGATCACTGTAATAATGATACCAGCTATGGCATCACCCTTAACAAACTTACTCGCTCCGTCCATTGCTCCGAAAAACTGTGTTTCTCGTTCTAAATCTGACCGTCTTTTTTTAGCCGTATCTTCGTCAATTAAACCTGAGTTTAAATCGGCATCAATGGACATTTGTTTTCCTGGCATGGCATCTAACGTAAAACGCGCCGATACTTCTGATACACGACTTGCACCATTTGTAACAACCATCAATTGAATGATAACAATGATGATAAAGATAACTGCTCCGACTACAATATTGTTTCCTGCTACGAAATTGGCAAAGGTATCAATAACCGATCCAGCTTCACCGACTGTTAGGATTAGTCGAGTAGAAGAAATATTTAGTGCTAACCTGAACATGGTGGTGATTAGTAATAAGGTTGGAAAGGTTGAAAACTCTAATACGCTTTTAGAAAAAAGAGTCAATAGTAATATAGTAATGGATAATGCAATATTGACAACCAACATAAAATCCAATAAAAAAGATGGCAGTGGAATAATAATCATTCCTAAAATAGCGACTACAAAAAAGGCTATTAAGACATCTAATGATTCTGTTAGTTTTCCAAATTTTCCCGTAAAAGCAGTTAACATCTCTTCGACTCCTCATCTTCTAAAGCAATTTTAAATTTTGCGTTTATTCATTTGTTCCATTTGATAAACCAAGGCTAAAATTTCAGCAATCGCTTGATACATATCTACTGGAACAGGCTGTCCCACTTCAATCGATTTATACATCGCCCTAGCAACTGGTTTATTTTCTATAATAGGAACATTCGATTCTTTTGCTCGTTCTCTAATTTTAGCTGCTTGATGGTCGGCTCCTTTAGCAACAATAATCGGTACTTCATCTTTTCCTTTTTCGTAACGAATAGCGATGGCCAGGTGAGTCGGGTTTGTGATGACCGCTGTCGCTGTTTCCACATCCATCAATGAACCACTGGTCATCTGTCTGTGGAATTGCTTACGCTTACCTTTAATCTGTGGATCTCCTTCACTTTCCTTGTACTCATCTTTTAATTCTTGTTTAGACATCTTCAACCCATTGCGGTAATCATAGATTTGGTAAAGGTAATCTGCGATACCTAATACCAACAATACTATTCCTAATTGGACACCTAAGCTTTTAACTAATTCCATAACTAAGAAGAATAATTTCTCAGTACCAACATTACTTGAGTTTATCACGTGGTTTATCGAAGATGAAATCATCAAGTATGACATCCAAAAAACTAAACCAAGCTTCATAATATTTTTTAACAAAGCAAACAGTGTTTTTTTACTAAACATGTTCTTAAATCCACTAACTGGATTTATTTTTTTAATATCAAATTTTATAGCCGTAGTTGTAAATAGAAAACCTGTTTGTAGCATGCTTGCTAACAGTGATGCAATAAAACCAATAGCCAGAAAAGGCCCCGCTAATACGAGAGTAAACATAATGGCTTTCATACCGATGTTGCCTAAACTGTTTTCCATTCCAGAGACTAACAGTCCTTCTGATAAGTAAACTCTTAAGTATAAAAATCCTTGCTTTAATATGTATGGTCCTAAAAATGCCGAAGCACCGGTAAAAACGATAAAGGTGATAGCAGAAGTTAAATCTTGGCTTTTAGCAATTTCCCCTTTTTTTCTTGCGTCTTTAAACTTCTTAGGACTGGGTTTTTCTGTTTTGCCATCTTTTTCTGCCATCTTTTCTCACCTCACGCTGTCGGCAACGACTGGATAAATTCATTGATGTATTTCGTCATCATAGGCAATATATCTTGAATATTGCTTGATATCATTGGTAATAATAATAAAATAAAAATGAAACTCACAATAATTTTCAATGGCATTCCTAAAATCAACACATTGATTTGGGGAACCGTTCGCGAAATCAATCCCAATACTACCTCGGTAAACAATGCCACAATCGTTAACGGAGCAGCCAAATTGATGGCTGCTTCAAAAACGATTGAATACAATTTTACCATTCCTTCAACGCCGAACCCACCTAAATTTGTACTTTCTATTGGAACAGACTGGAATGTTTTTATGACGGTTTTTAATACTAAGTGATGTAAATCTGTTATAAAGAAAATACAAATCGACATCCAGTAATAAATTTTCCCGTAATAGGAAGAGCTCACACCTAATGCTGGGTCAAATACAGCTCCCATTTGAAAACCAACTTGGAAATCGACAAAGTTACCAGCCATCTCAATTGCGGAGAAGATTAACTTTGTAATAAAACCAATAGCTAATCCCAATAAGACTTCTTTTATTGCCAAAACTGCAAAAACCTGCATGGTTACTTGTGATGATAAAGCTTGAGTTACTGGATAAGCTGCGATTGTTAATCCAGCAGATAAACCAATTTTAACTAAATTAGGCAGTCCTTTCATAGAAAACCCTGGACTAATCATGAAAAAGGCTGATATTCTCATTAGAATTAAAAGTGACGTTTGAACTTGAAGACCCGTAATCCACTCGATCACAACATAGCAATCATTTCGAATATTTTTTGGGTAAACCCAATCAAAGCATTTAACATAAAGTTACCAAAAACGATTAACGAAACAACTACAGCTAATATTTTAGGAACAAAACTAAGTGTTTGTTCTTGTAATTGCGTGGTTGCTTGTAAGATACTGATTAACAATCCCACTACAAGGGCAATGATTAATACTGGTCCAGCAACAACAATCATGGTCGTAAATGCTTCTCTGATAATGTCTAAAACTTTTACTATTGTCATTTTACACCCCTATTGAAAACCTGTAACAAGTGATTCGATGACTAAATACCAACCGTCAACTAGGACGAACAACAACAGCTTAAACGGCATCGAAATCATAACCGGAGATAACATGAACATCCCCATTGACATCAATATGCTGGCTACAACAATATCAATGACTAAAAAAGGAATGAAAATTAAAAATCCAATACTGAAAGCTGTTCGCAATTCACTAATCGCAAATGCTGGAATCACAATCGTTAAAGGCAAATCATTTAAATTATCTGGTTTTTTCGTTTCAGATATATCTAAGAATAATTTGATGTCTTCATCTCTTGTTTGTCTATACATAAAATCTTTTAACGGCACTTCCGCTTTTCCAAATGCTTCTTGGCCAGATATTTCTTCATTCAAGTATGGCATTAAGGCCTCATCTGCTACTTGCGTATAAATCGGCTGCATAATAAAAAACGTCAAGAATAATGCAATGCCCGTTAAGACTAAGTTAGGCGGATTTTGCTGTGTTCCTAATGAACTTCTTACAAAAGATAGCACAACGATAATTCGCGTAAAACTCGTAGTCAGTATTAAAAACGTTGGTGCCAAACTAAGTAAACCCATCAGCACATATAATTTCACAACATCTGACGTTCCATCAGATTGGTTTTCAATCGCATCAGTTAAGCCATCAATCAGACTTTCTGCTGAAACTGTTTGTGGAAAACTAAAGATGAGTAAAAAGAGGATAAAGCACAAACTGAATAGTACTTTTTTCTTCAAGTTTATTTCCTCTTTTCATAAAAATTTTGATACCATGTTTGAAGCTCTTTAAACACCTGGGTAGGCTTACCCTTAAATAAATCAGGCGATTCTTGGTTACTTTCTTCCAATTCTTGAGACTGAATAACAGCTTCCTTTTCAGATCCTGTTAACTCTCTAAGGATTTCATTACGCGTCTCCGTAAAACTCATGACATAATAAGTGCCCGCTATTTCTACAATACAAATAGATGAGCTTTTATTAATTGCTGTTCTTTCAATAATACGGATCGCTTTTCCTTTTTTTGTCATAAAAGTATTTAAATATTTCAAACTATAGTTGGCAATAAATATAATCACAACTAATGCTAAAATACTTTTAACCACGTACCCTGAACCTACACCCAATCCCATGTTTCAGCTTCCTTTCACTTTCTTTATTGCATAATGATATTCGTAATAAATATATCGCTAATAAGCGATTTTCCTAGTGATTTATTAATTTGACTAATCAGTTCTTGTTTTAGAGCAATCAATTCTTGGTCTTCTCCGAAAACAGTCTCTGGCGTTTGTTTTCTTAATACGTTAATAACGGCATTTCTGATTTGAGGAGTCTTAGTAACAATGACTTCTTGTGAATCTTTTTCTTCGCTATAAACAGATAACTCAATTTTAAGAAACTGTTCCTTTTTACCTTCTTCTGAAGTCAAATTAATTAAAAATTCCTCCAACGGGACTGTTGTTTCTACTACTTTTTCTTCACTCAAGTTTTTCATAAACGCTTGGGCTTTACCCGAAGTGAAACCAAAGACAATCACTCCGCCAATAATTACTGTTGAAATAATAATAATGACCGGAAGAAACCATTTTTTCTTCTTAGTTTCATCAGTCTCTTTTCCATCTGATTTCTTTTTCATTTAACGCCTGGCCTCCTGACTATCGTAAACAATAACAATATTCACTCTTCTATTTATTGCTCTATTTGCGTCTGTGTTGTTTGGAACGCTTGGAGTATATTCTCCGTAACCCTTAGCTGACAAACGTTTTGAATCAACTTTTTCTTGTTCACTTAAATAACGTAAGACCGATATTGCTCGTCCTGAAGACAACTCCCAATTGTTAGAAAAACTCGAATTTCTAATTGGAACATCATCGGTATACCCTTCAATAACTAAATCATTTTTTAAAGAGTTCACTAATTCAGCTAATACACTCAATGTTTTTTTGCCTGGCTCAGAAATATCTGTATTACCCGAACCAAACAAGACTGATTCTTTAATATCAACATAAACACCATCCTTATCCATTTCAATCGAAACTTTTGATGTCAAATCATTCTCTTCTACATAGCCAGTTACTTTTTCGTAAAGTTCTTCTATTTCAGGATTAATAACTTCTTCTGTCGGAGAAGCCGGCGGTTCTTTAACGATTGATGTTGAATCCGTTAAGATAGTCGTTCCTCCGCCTCTTCCATTCAGTGCCATTTGAAGCGATTGAGAAGCTTCTAAAAACTTTGCTTCACTAACACTAGACATGGAGTACAACAAAATAAAAAAAGTTAGCAGTAATGACATTAAATCAGAAAACGTGACAATCCATCCGCCTGTACTCTCGGCTTTTTGCTCTACCTTTTTTCTTCTAGCCATCCTTACTGCTCCTCACGCTGAAGTTGTCCGGACTCTTCTGAGACCTCTTCTTTATTGTCGTCGGGCAAATAGCTTCTTAATTTTTGCTCGATAATACGCGGGTTTTGTCCAGCTTGAATCGCTAGTATTCCCTCCGTAATCATTTCGCACATTTGCATTTCTTTGTCTGTTTGCAATTTCAAGTTAGTCGCTATTGGTAAAAAGACTAAGTTAGCCATAAAACTACCGTACAATGTTGTCAATAAAGCTGTTGCCATACCAACTCCTATAGCGCTTGGGTCATCTAATTCACCAAGCATGATAATTAGCCCAATGAGTGTTCCGATCATACCAAAAGCAGGAGCCAATTCTCCCCATTTGAAGAAGATTTCTTGACCTTCACGGTGTCTTTTTTCAATATTATCAATTTTTATATCCAAGATTTCTTGAATATTTTCTGGATCCATGCCATCAATAACCATTTGTAATCCCGTCACAACCAATTCATTGTCTTCATCTTTTAAGTCGCCCTCAATAGATAAGATTCCTTGGCTTCTAGCTTTTCTAGAATATTCAGAAAATCCTTCAATTAATTTGCCATAGTCTTTATTAGGATCCATCATTAAATTCTTAACCATCGATGGAATTTTTTTCAATGTTTTTAATGGATAACTAATTAGCAATGCACTAAATGATCCCCCTAGCGTAATAATCAACGATGGAACGTCTACAAAACTTGTTAAGTTTCCAGAAGACGTTATGGACCAAACAATTAACGCAACCCCTAAGATAAAGCCGACAAATGGTACTATATTTTTTTTCATTGATCTCCCTCTGAAAAACCGCTATGTATTTTTCTTTTAAAAGCAATTACCCTTTCTACAATTTCAGGTTCTTTTTCTATCACCCTTAGTTTTTTTCCATCTGTTAAAGTAATAATTGTATCGAAAGAACGGTCTATTCTATATATTAAATCGCAATTCAAGTAAAACTCTCTTCCTGAAACATCTGTTAAAGCAATCACTTTATATCCTCATTCCTATCGCTATAAATAGAAAACAGACACTCGAACACCTAATTTAGCGTTCGAGATGAACTATTTCTTAATGGATTATCTCTTCAGGTTAATCAATTCTTCTAGCATCGTATCAGATGTTGTAATACTTCTTGAATTCGCTTGGTAAGCTCTGCTCGTAACAATCATATCAGTAAATTCGTTCGCTAAGTCAACGTTAGACATTTCTAAGAATCCTGAACGTACAGAGCCATATCCTGGATCTGAAGGGTTCCCTGGTTCAGCTTTACCTGAGTTCGCTGACTCTGCATATAAGTTTCCACCTTGTTTTTCCAGACCATCTGGGTTAGAAAAACTCGTTAAGGCTACACGACCTACAATATAAGATTTTTCATTGCTATAAGTTCCTACAATATAGCCATCTTTATCTATCGTGAAATCTTGTAAAGAGGAGTCTTTACCATTAGCATCTAATTCACCAGGTATTGTCTGTGTAATTTTTATCGCACTTAGTGTTTTAGCTATATTAGCAGTATCAAAAGTATCAACGGTTAAATTTGGTGCACTTTGTGTGTATCCCATAATGCTTAATCCACTACTGGTCACTAAGTTTCCGGTATTATCTAGATAGAAACCACCATCACGTGTATAAAATTTTTCAGTTCCGCTTTGGACCGTGAAGAATGAATTATCGCCATTTTCAATAGCGAAATCTAATGGTCTACCCGTTGATTGCAATGATCCACCCGACATAACTGTATCAATTGAACCTACTTGCACACCAAGTCCAACTTGTTGGGCATTTGTTCCGGCTTGTGCTCTAGCATTTGTCTGACTAATCATATCTTCAAAACGAACTCTTCCTGTTTTAAAAGAAGTCGTATTGACGTTAGCTATATTATTCGAAATAACGTCCATTTTAGTTTGAATATTTTTCATTCCCGTAACACCTGAATACAAAGATTTTAACATATTGCTTCCTCCATCCAATTAATCCGTTTGTTTTTACGGACTCTAGGCTTTTTAGCCCCTATCTCTTTAGTTGTTTTTTACTTTTATTTTAGGCTTTATTGCTTGCTTCTATAATATCGTTCAAATAAAAATTCTTTCCGTTCACTTGGATGGTTGCATAGCCTTTGTCAAATCTAACTTTTTCTACGATTCCGGTAGCAAAACCTTCTCCATCTAACACTTTTACTTCTTTACCCATTAGATTAAACGCCTGTTGCTGTTGATTAATTAATAAGCCGGAATTCATCTTCTCCGAAATTTTAGTTAGTTGATCTAACATATTAAAAGTGGCCAACTGGGTTAACTGGTCGGTTTCTCCGCCACCACCACCGCCTTCACTTCCTCCTGGCATGGGAGGCATCTTCATCGTTGCAGCCATAATTTGTAAGAAATCATCTGTCGAAATTTCATTTCCTTTGCCTTTAATTGGAGCTAGGCTTTTTACTGAACCAATATGGAACTCATTTGGGATATCCATTTTCTTCCTCCATTCGTTTAAACTAAAATACTCAATCGTCCTAATTCCTCACTTATTTCTGGTGTTGGTTTAACCGGTATGTTTTTTGCGTTCAATCCTCTAGACCTATTTATTTTTGCTTGTTGCCCTTTTTTATGTTGTTTATGATCAAAACGGGAACCATTTTGATCTGATGTTGCTAGTTGAATGCTCACTTCTCCTATTTGGATAGAATGACGATTTAGATTGTCAGCTAACTTTGGTACCCCGCCGGTTAAAAGTTCTTGTGTATTCAAACTGTCCACAATAATTTTTGTAGATAGCACGTTATCTTTTAACTCCAATGAAATAGAAATATCTCCCATCCCTTTTGGTGAAACCGTTATTTTTGCACTTGATTGTCCTTTTGTTTGAAACTGTTCTATTTCTTTTGAAATCAGTTGATTGACTTCATGAGTGACTTTTTGTTTAATCGTGTCCTGGTTCATTACCTTTATAACACTTGGTTCACTTGCTTGCTTTTGAATAACACCTGAACCATCTACTTTAACAGTAGAATTTGCCTCGTCACCGCTTGATAGCTGCTGCTCTTTTTCACTAGCAATAAGTGTTGAGAATAGTTTATCACTTTCTTTCAAAATAGCTTTACTCGCAACAGAAGAGTCATTTTCTAGTTGATCAATTAGTTTGGTGGAATCCACTACTTCATTTGAAACTAGTTGATCTATTTCATTAGGTATTTCTGCTTCTATACTATTTTTGGCTCGAGTCCACTCTTTCGTTAATAGACGTGGTGTCATTAAGTTATTAAAGAGAGTTATATTTCCTACATCTTTAGACAACGTCACATCAGTCAACGTTTTATCTGAATTGATTTCTATATCTACTAGTTGATTAAGCTGATCGTTCTCACTTTCAGATACAACTAGATTAGCGATAATATTTTTTTGTGAACCATTTATCGTTTTATCAGCTGTCGTTCGAGTAGTTACTTCTTCAAAAGAGAGGTTGGAGTTATTTTCCACAGTTTTTCCTACTGACAATTTATTGTGTTCTGTTGCTCCTTCTGGGTTTCTTTTTTGAACGGCTAGTGTTACTTCTAACCCTTTTTCTATACTTGTTTTGTCTATTGCATTTATGTACTCAAAACCTGATTCTTGTGCAGTTTCCATTTCAGCTTCAGGTAGAGTTATTTTCAATCCTTTTAACAATTCGTTTTGAACAGTCATTATAGAACCCGAAAATAAAAAATTTGTCACTTGATCTTCCTCTTTCTTTAATGGCTTGTCTTTCGATTCATTCGTCTTTTCTTCAGATTTAGAACTCGTTTCTTTTTCGCTTAATTGTTTTTTAGTCTGTTTAGATAATTGAGCTTGAAACTGTTCTTTAGATACTGGCTCTTTTTTTACTATCTTATCTATATGACGTATGTCCGTTGCTTTTACTGACTGGATGAGAGGGTTAACCATCTAGCTTACCTCCTTTCTTATCTTTTTGTTTTGATCTTTTATGTATCTCAGTCGTTTTTTTAACGAAGCTTGAAGAAAGTTAATAATACGTTCTTCCATAACTTAAAGTAGCTATCTCGTCTAATTGTTTTTGTTCTTCACTTTTTTCTAAACTTGTTAACAAGTTGAATTCTTTCTCTTTCAACTTCTCCATAACCTTTTTTTCTTTGTGGGCTTCCATTAACTCTAAGCGAGCTATATCAACTGATTTTTTTGCGATGTCTATTTGATTTTTTTGCTGGATAATTCTTTCGTCTAGCATAACTTTATACATATTTTGACGACGTAAAATATCTATGCGCGTTGTAGTTAACGTCTCATTTTTAATTTTTATATTTTCTTGGACCATATCTTGTAATAGATTTTCTTGTCGGGTTTTTTCTCTCTCAGTATCTCCAAGATTTTTCTTTTTCGTTTCTTCAGTATCCGAACGCCAATCCAGAACTTTCTCCATTGAAAATTTAAACTTGCTCAACACTTACACCTCTTTTACTTTAGTTATTCGATTAACTAGTTGTTCGCTTAGAACGTTTTAAACAAGGTATTTAAAGAAGCAACTACATCTTCAAACACAATCTCTTCGTCTACTTTTTGTCTTAAGAAATTTTTTATCGGGTTATTTAACTGAACCGCTCTATCTACTAAGGGATTGCTTCCTGTTCGGTAGGCTCCAACATCGATTAAATCTTTTGAGTCAGCATAGATCGCCATATTCTCTTTTAACTTACCGGCTGCTAAATGGTGCTTTTCTGTCGTAATATCTTTCATCAACCGACTAATACTATTTTGGATATCAATTGCCGGATAATGGTTTTCTGAAGCGATTTTACGCGATAAGACAATGTGTCCATCTAAAATCCCGCGTACGGAATCGGCAATGGGTTCGTTCATGTCATCCCCTTCAACAAGTACCGTATAAAAAGCAGTAATTGATCCTGTTTCTGACATGCCACTTCGTTCCAACAACTTTGGTAACGTTGTAAAAACTGACGGTGTATACCCCTTGGTTGTCGGGGGCTCACCTGTCGCAAGACCAATTTCCCTTTGTGCCATAGCCACTCGAGTAACCGAGTCCATCATTAAAACCACTTTTTTTCCTTGGTCTCTAAAATATTCTGCAATTGTCGTTGCGACTGACGCACCTTTTAAACGAACAAGAGGAGGCATATCCGATGTTGCGCAGACAACAACAGACTTTTTGTAGCCTTCTTCTCCAAGGTCTTTTTCAATAAACTCAAGAACTTCTCTACCACGCTCTCCGATTAAACCGATAACAATGATGTCTGCTTCTATGTAACGCGCCATCATACCAAGCAAGGTGCTCTTTCCGACACCACTCCCAGCAAATATCCCCATCCGCTGACCTTCGCCAACGGTTAGTGTACCATCTATGGCTCTGATACCTGTTGGAATTATATCTTGAATTTTTTTACGTTTGAAAGGATTTGGTGAACTACGATTAACATCATAAAAGACACCATCTACTTTCAGGTTTTCATCCATCGGACGGCCTAAGCCATCTAACGTATTGCCCAAAAGCTTTTCACTAATTTCAACTTTTAATATTTTTCCTGTTGGACGTACCAAGCAACCCGGACCAATACCATCTAATTCATCTAACGGCATTAATAAAACCGTCTCTTCTACGAAACCAACTACTTCACTTAAAGCAATCCTATCGGAAGACTTGATTCGTATCTCGCAAACCTCTCCAACAAAGGCATCTAATCCTTCAACTTTAATAATCAAACCTGTTACCTGGCTAACTTTACCCAGTTTTAAGTGGTAAGTTTTTTTGTTTAATTCATTGTGATACGCTTCAAAGGGTAGGCTAAACACGGGTACTTCACTCCATCTCTTTCATCTCAGTCAGCATTGCATCGAGTTGCTTTCGTATTTGTAAGTCAACAATCGCGTGAGCACTTTCAATCGTACACCCGTTTTCATCGAGCGTGTTGTCCGTTAATACTGCAAAACGAATCTCTGGGTGCTCTTTTTCTAACTCACTTAATTTTTCTTTAACTAATTTATTTTGTTCAGGTCGCACAGACAATGTAATCAACTGATTTTCACGCCTCAACCGATGAATAACCGGCTTAACTAAGTCCATCACTTGTTCTGAAGAGGTATCGATTGTTTTATGGACAATGGTTTCTGCCATATGTCCTGCCAAATCTAGCAACGCTTCTTTTTGTTCTTTATAGTATTTTTCAACAAATGCTTCGGCTTCCATCAGCATCTGCTGACTATTTTCTTTCATTTTGACACTCTCTTCTTCTGCTTTTTGCATCCCAGCAAGATAACCTACTGAATAACCCGCTTCGTATCCGCTTATTTGTCCTTCAGCAAATCCAGTCTGAACAGCGTCTGCTTTCAACGTCTCCGCTTCTTGTTCGGCAGCGAAAATTAATTGTTCTTTTTGTACTTTCGCAGCTGAAACTTCTGCTTTAATAGTTGCTAATTCTTCATAGTTGATACCTTTATGCGTTTCGTTACTTGTTTCTTTTGGAACTACTACTACTTTTTTTACAGTTAATTTTGTTTGAATTAACGACGTTTGTTCCTCTGAAAAAGAATGGTTTCGTTTAATAATATTATGAGATGATGGCATCTTGTTCTCCTCTTCTCAAATAAACTTCACCTTTCTCATCCAACATCCGGATAACAGAAACGACTCGTTGTTGAGCTTCTTCTACAGCTGATAAACGAGAAGGTCCCATGAATTGAAGGTCTTCTTTAAGTGTTTCAACTGCGCGTTCAGATAGATTAGAAAAGATAAATTCTTTAATTTCATCTGATCCACCTTTAAGCGCCAATGCCAAATCATCATTGTCGATTTCTCTAAGAACTTTTTGAGCATCGCCTTTTTCAAGCGTTGTGATATCTTCAAAGGTGAACAAGCTAGACTTAACTTCTTCGGCTAATTCAGGTTGTTTTTCTTCTAAGACACTAATGATGTTCTTCTCTGTGCTTCGCCCAACGGAATTAAGTATCTCAACCAATGTTTTAACGCCACCGACAGTTTCCATATCATTTTCAATGTAATTAGAAAATTTGTTTTCAATGACTTTTTCAATCTTTTCAATAATTGCCGGTGATGTACTTGTAATGGTTCCAATTCTTTCTGCAATTTCTGATTGCAGAGGCAATGAGAATTGAGATAAAATCAACGCTGCTTTATCAGGCTGCATGTAGCACAAAATCAACGCAACTGTCTGAGGCTGTTCATTCAATAAAAGATTCGTTAGCTGCTGTGGATCGGCTTTTCTAGCGATATTGAACGGTCTCTCGCGTAATTGAATCTGATTTAACATATCGATCACTTCTTTTGCTCTTTGAGGACCAATAGCCATATTTAATAAGTTTTTGGCGTAATCAATTCCGCCATCAATCATGTATTCTCTCGCTTGTGATAATTCGATAAATTCATTGACGATTGCATCGCGTTCTTCTGGTTTTACGTAATCAATATTGGCAATTTCATAGCTGACTTTTTGGATATAGCTATCCGGCAATGTTTTCATGATTTTCGCTGCTGTTTCAGGCCCTAAGGAAATCAACAATATTGCAGATTTTTTTATGCCATCTATTTCTTGCACATCATCCACCTACTCATCTCTCATCCATATTTTAATCAGATCTGCAGAAGCTTCCGGATTATCTCTTGCAAACTCTCTGGCTGCTTTTTCCTTAACAGACATAGCTTGATTTAACTCTTCTGTTAACTCTGCCGCTTCTCGGTCGTTTCTTTCCATTCGTTCTCTTTTCGCTAATTTTTCTTGTTTTTCTTTTAGTTTTTTCATTTTATTCATTTCTAATTCATTTGTTAAATCACTCGCTGATGTGTTTATTATAGTTTCTTCAAAATCTAATTCGTCATCCGTATCATCTTTAGATTTTCTCAGAAAGACCATCATTAAAATCATTAACAATAGTAGAATTCCTAATCCGCCAGCTAAATAAGGCCAATCTCTCAATAAGGTTGCTCTAATGGTGTTGCCAATAATTTCTTTAGGAGTAGTTGGCACAACGTCTTCTGGCCCTTTTGTAAATTCCATCCCTTGGACAGTCAATTGGTCTTCTCGGTCTTCAGCAAAGCCAATCGTCATTTTAACAATTTCTTGGACTTGATCTTCTTCCGCTTTGCTTAAGGTTTTGTTTAAAATAATCGACGTCGACAATTGGTTAAGTGAACCAGGTGCTTTAGCTGTACTGGTTGTCTCTGTGTCCAACTCATAATTAGCTGTGCGGTCATAGGAAGAACTTACTCCACCTTCGCCTTCGATGATTTCATTAACCACATTATCGGTTCCAATTCCTCCAGCAACATCAATCGTTCCACCACTAGCAGAAACAGTTTCACTTCTCAAGACTGGTTCATCTGAATACGTCACATTTTCTTTTTGAACTGAATCAAAGTTTAAATCTGCACTCACTGCAACATTGACATTCTCTGTTCCGAAAATAGGACCCAGTGTATCGATTAACTTTTCTTCTAATTCTTGTTCGTATCTATTTTTAATTGCTTGATATTTGCTCACCATATCAGTTGCATTCAAACTAGCATCGTCTTCTAGGGCGGCACTTAACAAGTTGCCTTTTGTGTCGACTATTTTGATGTTTTCTTTAGGTAAATTTTCAACTGCACCAGCAATCAATGAAGCAATGCCTTGAACAGCCGAACTGTCTGGTATTTTACCGTTACTCGTTGTTAAGACAACCGATGCGGATGCCTTTGATTTGTCTTCTTGACTAGTAAACACACTCTCTTTTGGCATAGACAATAAGACTTTAGCGGTTTCAATTGAATCCAATGCTGAAATAGATCGTTCCAGTTCTCCAGTCACTGCCCGTTGATACATAATCTTTCGATCTTCATCGGTAGCCATCATACTTGTCGTATCAAAAATCTCAAAACCCGTTGAGTTTTGTGGCAACATATCGTTAACGGCTAGATCGATTCGGTAAGTATCTACTTGATTCTTATCAACCAATATAGTTGTTCCATTCTCTTCTAGTTTGTATTTTACTTTTTTAGTTTTTAAATCATTCACAATGACTCCTGCATCTGTCTCTTCTAGATTAGAAAACAACGTTGCATACTCTACTTTTTGTGTGTAATACGTTAATCCTATTACAGTTGAGGCAATCAAAATGAGTAAGATGACTAAGCTAGCACGCTTTTGTCTACCTATACCATTCCAACCTTCTTTGATCCCATTCCATGTTTTTTGAAAATTTCCCATTAGTGCTGTAGCTCCCTTGATTACTCATTAAAATTGCATATTTTTAACTTCGTTATATGCTTCTAAGCATTTGTTTCTCATTTGTAAGGCTAGATCTAATGTTAATTGAGCTTCTGATGTACGAATCATAACCGTATGTAAATTGTCAGCATCACCTGCTGCAAGACCTTGAACAGCTTGATCGGCTGCCAATTGTTTATCATTTAGATTTACCATTGCTTGTTCAACCATCCCTGAAAACGAGCCAGATTCTGGTGCTTCTTGCGCTTTCATCGCTTGTGTAACCGGTTTACTCTCGCCGGTTAATAGACTAGTTGCTAATTTTTCTATATTCACTTGCATTCTCCTCTATGTCTATTATTTATTAATTTGTTCTAATTTCTAAAGCTTTTTTTAACATTTCTTTACTCGCATTCATAGCTGTAACGTTCGCATCATAGCTGCGTTGAGCTGTTATCATCTCAATCATCTCATCAGCCATATTGACATTTGATAATTGTAGATAGCCGTTTTCATCGGCATCTGGATGAGTCGGATTGTATTCAATGACGATTCCGTCTTCATTTTCTGCTATTTCAGTTGCTTTTACTCCGAAACTTTTTTTCTCCATATTTCCTGTAAAAGGAGATTTAACTTGTTTTAAACTTTCTTCGAAAAGCACTTCTTTTTTTATGAAAGCCCCACCATCTTCTGTTCGCGTAGTGTTAATGTTAGCAATATTAGTCGATATTGTATCTAATTTCAATCTTTCCAAGCCTAAGCCGCTCGCGTTAATATGTAAGGAATTAAAAATCGACATTATTTCGTCCTCCAGATTGTTGAATCATTTTGTGATGGCGCTATGAATCATAGAATACTTGGCATTTAGTTGCGTGATAAGAGCGTTATATTGAATCGTTGTTGCAGCTTCATCGGTCATTTCCATATCAATGTCTACATTATTTCCGTTTTCTTTCACAATAGAATTTGTTCGTTTTGTCACAACCGCCGTAACCTCATCCGGATTGCCAATTCCAATATGTCGGACATTCGTTTTTGTCATTCCGATTCCGTCATAGGCTTTTTCTAATCTATTTTCAAAATCAACCTTATTTACTTTATAGTCAGGCGTATTAACATTAGCAATATTACTTGAAATCATTTGCTGTCTTAACTCTGTAGCATCAAGGGCATTCTTAATTAAATTGTACGCAGAATTACTCATTTTATATCCCCCATTGCGAAATAGTTTTTATCGTTTAAACTTATTTAGCTTAAAGAAAATAGACATTTGCCAAAATAATACGTACGTTATGTATTTATATTAAAATAACGTATGGATTTTTGAATAAAAATCTACTTCTCTCTCCACGAATGTTAGTATAACCGAATTAAATTCATTGAGCAATAACTTTTGTTTGTTTAATTTTTTAGCAATTTTTCATTATTTTTTTAAAATAAAAAAAAGACTTGACATTAGTTTATGAAAAAAACTGTTGTCAAGGTTCCAACTATCATTAAGCGCTTACTTTTCAAACAAAATAAAAATCTTTACTTTTATGAAAAAGTAAAGATAACACTATTAATTCAAGGCCTTTTAAAAACGTCTAAAAAATTAACGAAATGTGTCTAAAAATCGACAATTCAATTTAAATCTCTAGCCACGTATCGCGCAGCTCTTCTAAAGACTCACGAATTTTTTTCATGCTCTCTGGATCCTTAGAACGATTGGATTTAATTAACTCCGTTATAAAATAATCATATAATTGGTTTAAATTCTCCGCTACTTCGCCACCATTTTTAAAATCTAACGTCACGATTAATTCTTGAATAATCTCTTGGGCTTTAATTAAGGCATTACTGGTTGCTTCAATTTTCTTATCAGCAGCTGAGAGTTCAGCTAATTTCAAGTTTTTGATGGCTCCTTCATAAAGCATGATGACTAATTTTTTTGGTGTTGCGTTTAAGATTTGGTTTTGTTTGTAAACATTTGGCACGTTTCTGTAGCCCATAGGTTTGTTCTCCTTTATTTTCTTATTGTAGTAAATCATATGTAGCGGTTATCTTAGTCTCTTCTTGTTTCTAAGATGACCGGTTGTTTTTTATAAACCTTTGTCAATAAACAGCGAATCACGTTTCACTGAAACATAATTGTCTCGCACTTTATTTTTTTGGTTGATCTGTTTCATTTGAGACATCACTACCAAACGTTCATTACTGATAGAAGCGATCATTCTTTGTTGGAAACTCAAAATTTCTGTTTGTTTTTCTTTTTCGATTTCAGTATAAGGCAAAAATTCTTCATTGCCTACTTGTTTCGTCATGTTTTGCCAATGTATTAATATTTCTTGGTTTTTTTCAGTGATGACTAAAGCTTCTTGGGTTGTTCCATCCCAGGAGGTCACGACTTGATACATCTTTTCCAACAATTCAGAACGCATTTGGTTCCAGTGTTTAGTTGTTGTCATTATAAAACATCCTTTTTTAGAACTATTATTTACTTGGTGGATTGAATTGGCTGTTTAAATAAGCCATTTGTGATTCGGCTTCCATCATAACGGTATCTAAGCGAGTAAACATCGCGATATAATTTGCGCGCTTTTTCTCTAAGCGTTCATTAAAACTTGTAATACTTTTACTAATGTCTTTAATCTCATTATCAAAAGTACTAGATTTATTTGTAATAATACCCGTTTTATCAGAGATATAACTATTAATCAATGAACGCATTTTTTGCGCCATACCGTTTTCTTTTTCAGCAGTCATTAACGGTTCACCTTCAACGTCTGTTTCTACTTTTTCAGCTGCAAAGAAAAGGTTTTTCACAGCAGTAGGATTTGTTGCTAACGCTTCTTTTAATTTTTTTGTATCTAACGTAGCTTTTCCTTCTCGGTCAACCGAGATACCTAGGTCTTTCATATTTTTTACAGACGTACTGCCGTTATTCACATTGGCGGTCATTAAAGAACGAAGACCGGTTTCCAAACGCATCAATGAACTATCCCCGACTAAAGCACCGGTTTTATTTTTTTCTGCCGAAGGATCACCAACACTCAGTTGTTCTCCTACAAAAGATAAAATAGAATTGTATTGGTCGACTACATCTTGGATTGCTTTCTCTGTTTTCGCTGTGTCTTCTTTTACTGTTACAGTCATTGATTTACCTGTTTCACTGAGTTCTTTAAGCGTTAGCGTAACGCCATCAATTGCATCTTCAATCGTATTGGTATCTTTAGTAATCGTTATTCCATCAACAATTATTTCAGACTTTTGACCTGTAGTACTATCCGGTCTATTTTCTATAAGTACTGAATCTTTATTAAATCCTAATTTTTCAGTAAGGTCTCCCCCAACGGTAAATGTACGATCTCCCATTTTAGTATCGGTCAAAATAATTTGCCTATCGACTATTTTGGCTTGAATGCCAGATGCTTTGGTTTGCTCATTTATCTTACTTGCAACATCTTTCAAACTATCTTCAGCTTTGATATCAATACTAAATGTTACTTTTGCAGGTTCAGCCTTACTATCTTCATCATTGCTAATTGTGAAGTCTCCCGATAAATCTAGTGCATCTTTAATCGATTTATTTTCTGCAGCCGGGATTTTTCCAGAAGTTATTGTAGTAGAAGTAGCTAATTTTTTTACTTCAACAGAATAATCACCCAATAGAGCATTTTCTTTTGCGGAAATAGCTAGTTTAGTTGCATCAGAACTTGTCGTGTTTCTAGATTGAAAGGTCTTTTCTTCTTGTAAGCTTCCTAATTTTTCATACAAACTACTTAAACGTGTATTAATATCTTTCCATGCATTTTTCTCAGTTGTTAAACTGGCTTGTTTATTGGTAAATTTCACTAATTTACCTGACTCTGCTTGAATCAATGAGTCAACGGTATTCATATCAATTCCTGAATACGATCCCATAAAACTTAAATCATTTGCCATGCTCTCATTCCTTTCTATCTACTACAATACCCATTAAATCCCATATTCCAGCGACAACATCCATCATTTTTTCTGGTGGAATTTCTTTGATAATATCGTGTGTCTGCATGTCAATCAACCGTACAAATGTTCTCCCTGTTCCTTCGTGCACTTTAAATGAAAATTGTGCATTGAAGCCTAGAACATACTCATTTATTTCATCTACTTTTTTTTGCAATTCTTCTTTGGAAAAAACCACTTCTTGTGACTGTTCTTGCTGATATTGAGTTTTTTCTTCTTTGAATTTAGATTGAGTACTTGATTCAATCCCAATCGGACGTGTTTGAAGCACAGTATTGATAGCTTGAACAATATCCATCTCTGTCTTCTCCATTCTTCTGGCAAACAAACTCCATTATAAACTAAAAGCCGGCAAAGCGCCGGCTTTTTGTGAAATCTGTTTAAACTGTTTTAGTTGATTATTGTAATAATGAAAGGACACTTTGAGGCATTTGGTTTGCTTGAGCCAACATTGAAGTTGATGCTTGAGAAAGGATGTTTGATTTCGTAAAGCTCATCATTTCTTCAGCCATATCTACGTCAGTAATGCGTGAATTAGCTTCTGATAAGTTTTCTTTTGTTGTTGCTAGGTTAGATACTGTGTGATCTAAACGATTTTGAACAGCACCTAAGTTAGCACGTTGTGAAGAAACAGTACCAATAGCTTCATCTAATTTTTCTAATATCTTATCTGTATCTCCATTTACTACATCTAAATCAGTCAATTCTAAACCTTTTTTACTTAAATTTGCAATTTCAACATCAATTTTTTGACCTGCATTTGCGCCAATTTGGAAAGAAAATTTTGTTGTTTTTGCTTCTTTGATGTCACTTACTGATATATCTTTAGATGTATTATATTTTTCATTAATATCAGTTTTTTGAGTAGTAGTTAATGCAGCTAATGCAGTTTTTGCTGCACTAGTATCAGCAAAAGCTGTGGTTGGAGTAGTATTCCCTGCCACTGCGTCATAGATCTTAGTTAATTCCGCAAGGTCAACTCCACCTGAACCACCAACAGTTCCATCAGTATCATCTATTGAAATATCATTTTTCAAATTATATGAATCTACAGTTTTATTTAAATCACTCTTGCTTATTTTCTCAAGAGTGGGTGCTGTATCTGCTCCACTTGTAAATGTTACTCCAGTAGCGCCTGTTGTTGCGTATGCCGAGGTTAAAGCTGTATAGTCTAATTTTGCATCAGTTATAGATCCACTAGTAATCTCTCCGCCATTCATTAAACCTTTCGTATTAAACTCTGTATCAGAAGCAATACGGTCGATTTCACTAGTTAGAGAATTGATTTCTGATTGTATAGCTTTTTTATCATCTATGGTGTTTGTGTCATTAGATGATTGAACCGTTAAGTCACGCATACGATTTAAGATACTGTGTGTTTCAGATAAAGCACCTTCAGCTGTTTGAATTAAAGAAATACCATCTTGTGCGTTACGTGAAGCTTGAGTCATTCCGCTAACTTGATTTTTCATCTTTTCTGAAATAGCTAAACCAGCTGCGTCGTCTCCTGCTTTATTGATGCGTAGACCTGATGATAATTTAGCTAATGAGTTGCTTTTTGAAGCGTTAGCTGATGTAAGGTTAGAATAAGTATTCATTGCTGCTGTATTTGTATTAATTCTCATGATAATGTTCCTCCTAGAGTCTATTTGTGAAGGTGTTGCCTTCTACCTTTTATATCGGCATGATTAATCTTCTGTTAAGTGTTTTTTATTATTTATATTTTAATATTTTTTTATATTTAGTAGAATAACTTGCCTTCTATCCCCTATATCGGTGAGTTTGAATTAGACTTAAGTGTGAATAGTAAAACTTTACAAAAAAATTGAACCATCTATTATAGATAGTTCAAGATATTCGTTTGTAAAATTTTTGTACCCATTGATAAAGAAGCTTGATACGCTGTTTGTTCCATTGTAAACTCCATATATTTTTCAGCTAGATCAATATCTTGGTTTTCAGATAACATCGTTTTAAGATTTAACTTCTCGCTGTTATTACGCTCTGATGTTGCTTCTAACCGATTGAAAATTGCTCCGGTTTTAGAACGATTGGATACAACATTTTCAAGTTGCTGATCGGCTCTATCTAATAATCCAGATAATTCTTCAGTATCATCTGAATCCAAAGCTTTCAATACATCATTAAAAAAGGAACCTAAATTATTGGGTTTTTCTTTTGTACCTTTTTCGTTCATCAGTGCATTTCCATCAGTATTCAATTCTATTGAAACTCCTGGTGCAATTTCCCGAGATAAATTGGTATTCCCATCAGTTTCCTTTGTTCCACTATAAATAATTTCAGTAATTTCACCATCTACAGATTTAACTTCAAATGGAACTTCTGTTGTATTCATTCCTGCAAAGACATATCGTCCACCAAAGTTTGTATTTAATGCATCTACTACTCCATGAATTTCTGACTCAATCTCAGCTTTATTGGCTTGACGATCAGAGTGAGTCATTGTGCCATTAGCAGAAGATTGAATCAATGTTTTTATTCGTTGTAAAGACTTTGTTGTACTACTTAAAGCTGAATCTTGGACATTCGTCCACTGAACAGCATCACTAATCGTTGTTTTGTATTGGTCATTTTGGATAATCGTATTGTTTAAGTCTAAAATTTTAGAAATGCGTAGTGGATCATCAGAAGGCTTGTTCACTTCTTTTTGCGTTGACAGCTGTTCTTGATACTTCAACATTTTTTTCGTGTTGGTACTTAAGTTTCTTAAAAAACTTTGTGACATTAAAGAATCTGTTACACGCATGAATTACACCCCTGTTCGATTGATTAACGTATCGAGCATTTCTGATACGACGGAAATGATACGAGAATTAGCTTGAAATGCCGTTTGGTATTTCATTGTATCGGCTACTTCCTCGTTAATAGATACACCCGAAATAGATTCACGACGAGCTTTCAAGAGACTAACTAAACCTTCTTGGCTTTCAGCCATATTGTCGGCTTGTTGCTTCACAATTCCCATTTCAGTTACGGTATTATTGTAGGCTCCTGATACCGTAGAGCCACCAACTACATTAGTAATAGACATAGTATCTTTATTGTACTTTATATCCGTTTTTGGATCACCTAGTAATGTGTTTTGTAAAGATGCTATCGCTTGAGCACGTGTTCCATCACCACCGACAACTTCTCCTTCTTTAATATTTTTCCCAGCATTGATTTTAGTCACATCATTTAAGATTACTGAATTTACAGTAATGGATGAAGCATAATTGCCATCTTTTGTTGAGTCCAGATCAAAGAATGGGATTCCTTCTTTGTTGTCGCTATGTATCGTATTTACTGCAGTCGCAAAATTGAATGCTAAATCGTTTAAATCTTGTTTTTTATTGTCAATTTCTACTAGTGCTTCTTGTGAGCCTTTGATACTACCGGTTTTGATTGCAATAGCTGTTTTCTCGCCACCCTCTTGATTAACGACTAATCCACCTACAGAGTCAGAAGATGTTCCGAGTGTTTTTATAGAGTTTCCATTTAACACTTGTTCTCCACCAACAGTGATGCTTATACGGTTAAATTTATCGTAACTAGCTTCTACACCAGTAATTCCGGCTAACTCACCCAATATCTTATCTTGTTGATCCAATAAATCGTTTGGTGATTCACCTTTTACTGCTACATTAAAAATTTGCTTGTTTAACGAACTTAACTGTCCTACTTTAGCATTAAAATCTAACACGTCTTTTTCAATACTCTTAACCGTTCCATCGTACAATTTTTCTATTTGATTGGACATATGGTGTAGGTTGTCTGTAAAGTTCTCTGAATTTTGAACGACCATTGTCTTAGCAGCAGCTAATTCTGGGTTAGAAGCTAAGTGAGTCCATGAAGAGAAGACTTGACTGATGCTTTTATTTAATCCAGTCTCTGAAGGTTCGTTGAAAACAACTTCTAACTGACCGAGAACATCCGATTTTTGTTTGTGCATCTCTAAAGAAGAGTTTTCATTTCGCAACTGATTATTAACATAAGGGTCGACAATTCGAACAACAGAAGAAATTCTTACCCCTGTTCCTAATTGACCGATGCCAGAAACAGTATAAGGATTCTCCGCTACCATATTTACTTTTTGTCTTGAATAGCCTTCTGTATTTGCATTAGCTACGTTATGACTAGTTGTTTGCAGAGCCGATTGCTGAACATTTAAAGCCTTTGATGAGTTATTTAATATTCCAAATAAACCTGACATTTCTTTTCCACCTTCTTATAGGGATTGATCGATAATCGATGATTGTTTTTCAGCACTGTATTGCCCGTTCTTAGAGTAGGTTGAACCTGATGTCTTGGCGCTATCTGTGATAGCTTCCATCATTTTTCCTTGATACTGCAAAGCTTGCTTTGTTAGCAATAAGTTCGTCTCTTGTAATTGTTTTATTTCTTCCACAATCCCAGACAAGTCTTCTTTATTGAGTTCTTTTGCATCAAGCGTTGGAAGAACTTCCATAAAGGTTTCTTTTTCTGCTATTACAGCGATAACTTTAGCACTATCATTTTTTATTAGGGCTTTTTTTTCTGCTAGTAAGACTGTTTTGAATTTTTTTAGTATTTCGATCACTTGAGTTGGTTTTTTCATTATTATCCTTACTTCCCTTGCTCATTCATAGCATTGATCATACCTTGAGCGATTTTTTCAGGTGAAACGCTGTAGGTTCCATCCATGACAGATTTTTTAATCGCTTCGATATCGATATCTTTTGAACCGGCAGATTTTGCTTGAGCCATTTTTTTAGCTGTATCTGAAATATTGACCTGAACAGAATTTTCTTTTTTTACCTGCTCAGTTTTAGATGATAGATTTTTTGTTGGTATATTGTCTTTGCTTTGACGAACCGCGTTTAAGTAGCTATTATAGCCATTTTCAATTTTCATCTTTCAGCACTCCTTTTGAGTTTTTCTACTTTTAAAGTTTATTTTTAGGGTTAAATTCAGTTTCATAAGTGATTAATAGACTTATTTTCTTCTTCTTAATCCATATCGGATAATGTTTATGAAACTTAACCCTTAATATTTTTCAAAAATTTAAAAGAGCTAAACTAATTTCATTCTACATAAAATGGCGAAACGAAACAATCACTAATCTTAATTAAAAAGCAAAAAGAACTGAAACAAATTGTTTCAGTTCTTTTTTAGTGGTGTTACTAGGTTGAAAGATACGTAGTATCGGTTCTTTTAGGGCTGTGCCTATTCTTAAATGAGCTACGAACGCTAGGCACTCGGAAAAATAGACAAAATTATCCTCAAGGCTTGCAGCCTTTTGCGGTAATTTTTCTAATTTTCTGTCGTACCTATGCAGCGTTCTTCGCATCTTCCTAAGTTGAGTTGCGTACTCTAGCTCTTTGGGAAAATTCAAAAGTATCCTCGAGGCCGGTGGCCTCTTGCGGTAATTTTTCATTTTCCTGTCAGAGCTGGCAAGAGCACTACACATCCTACTTTAGTTGAGTTCCGAACTCTAGTCATTCGGAAAAATGATAAATGACTGTGAGGATAAAAAGCATCCTCTTTGTCATTTCCTATTTTTCTTTCATGACTGAACAGAGTTCTCCACATCCTGGTTTTTTACTTTAGTTTCTTGATTCTTTGTTCTTGGCTTAGGATGTTGGTGATTCGGACGCCGAAGCTTTCGTTGATGACGACGACTTCGCCTTCTGCGATTAGTTTATTGTTAACAAATATTTGAAGGGGTTCGTCAGTCATTTTATCTAGTTCAACGACTGAGCCTGTGCCTAGTGATAGGATATCTTTGATTGATTTTTGTTTTTCGCCTAGCATGACACTGAAGTGCAATGGGACATCCATGATTAGATCCAGGTTATTGATATTATTTGATGTGTTGTTATCGGTTAATTCTTGGAAGCCAGGTGATTGGATGGCTACTCTATCGTTTGGTTCGGTTTGTGCTGTTGGCTTTGTTTTTTGTTCTTGAATGGGTTGTTGAATTGGAGCAACAGGCTTTTTATGGTCTAAGACTTCTGCGTCGTTGCTACCCATCATGATGGTCGAAATATCATTAACGGTATCTAATGTGAAAATTTGCATGATTTCACTTTCGATTAGATCATCGACAGTCATTTTGAAGGAAATCTTACAGACAACCGTATCCGCAGCGATTTTATCATATTGGACCGCATCGATGTCTTCCCAAACTTCAACGTCTGGCGGTAGAATATCGACAGTTCGTTCTAACATGGTTGCCATCGCTGTTGAAGATGAACCAATCATTTGATTCATCGCTTCGCCAACGGCACTTAATTCTAACTCACCAAACTCTTTTCCAGTCGCATCACCATCGCCATCCATCATTAAATCAGCAATAATAATTGCATCATTAACATCCATCATTAACAAGTTACTGCCGACTAAACCGGCTTTAAATTCGATTGTTGTCACCACTTTAGGCGTTGTACTCTCTTTGATAATTTCTTCAAACTTGACACAAGAGACGCGTGGTGTGGTAATCGTGACTCGGTGGTTCAAAATAGACGATAGTGTGGTTGCTGCTTGGGACATCGTGATATTTCCAACTTCGCCAATGATATCTTCTTGGTCTTTATCAATTACATTCATTGTATCCGTTAGTGTTTCAGTAGGCCCATTTAACATCGCGTCTATTTCTTCTTGAGATAGCATTTCATTACTCATCAGTTTATCTCTCCTTCAATATACTGTAATACTTCTACTGCCCTATTTTTGCCTTTCAATCCCGGTTTAACAAGATAATGTGGGCGTTGTTCGACTGACATAACCAGTGGATCTGATGTTTTTCCATCTAAAGGAATAATATCACCCAACTCCAACTGCAAAAAGTTTTCTAAGGTCATGGTAGCTTTTCCTAAAAGTACTTCCAGATTTACTTTGGCGGAATTTAAACTGGTTTCTATTCTTTTATTATCTGAACGGTCTGCTCCTCTTTCAGTATCAAACCAATTCTTCAAACTTAATTTATCTAAAATCGTTTCAAAAAATATATAAGGAACACAAATGTTGGCAAACGTTCGTACATTGAACAAGTCAACGGTAAATGTCACTAAAATGACCGGTTCGTTAGGAGACATGTTTTGTAATAGCTGCGGATTGGTTTCTGTTGTCTCTAGCTTTACGTCTAGTTCGATAACATCTTGCCAAGCCAATTCAAAAGAATGAACGAAATCACCCAATATGTCTGTCAAAATAGCTTTTTCAATATCGGTAAAGTTAGTTTTATTTTGTTGATCCTCGTCAGACCTTACTTCAGAACTGCCACACAAGAGATCAATTAATTGCAGAGAAAGCTGCGGACTTAATTCAATAATTTGTGTGCCTTCTAAAGGCCTAGAATGAAACAATCCCATTAACGTAAAACGTGGGACGGAGTGGACAAACTCATCAAAACTCACTTGTTCAACTGAAGCAAGATGCAATTCAACATTATGCCTAACTTGAGTTGATAATCGGTTTCCGACAATTTTTGAAAATTCTTCAAAGACCATATTTAAGGTGCTGATGTACTCTTTAGAAAGACGAGCAGGACGTCTAAAGTCGTAACTTTTGACTTTATTTTTCTCGTTTTCTTGCTCTTCAAGCCCTTTTTCGTCTATCTCACCACTTTTGACAGCTTTCAATAAAGAATCAATTTCTTGTTGTGATAAAACTTGTTTCACTATTATCCCTCATTTTTATAAAATAGTGTCTCCATGTTAATCATATTCACTAGTTGATCTTTTATTTGAATCAATCCAGAGATATGATCATTGGTTTTATTAGCCATATGTTGAATATCGGCAGGATCAATTTCAGTGACCCATTCAACATTATCCACCATGAATGCTAATTTTTCATCTTTGTTTTTCACAATGACAATATTATTGTAACATAATTCTTTCGTTTCAACAGAGGGAGATAGAAGTTTGTAAAAATTTATCAATGTAATGACGTTTCCCCTTAGGTTAATTAATCCTTGTACCCACTCTGGGGATTGCGGAATGGCTGTCCAAGGCATTTTTTTTAATATTTCTTCAACCTCTTCAGATAAGAAGGCATAATACTTATTATTTAGCGTAAAAACAATTATCTGTGTCATCTGAATAACCTACAGTGCTGCTTTGTCTAACGCTTTGATAACACGGTCTGTGTCAAAAGGTTTGACAATAAAATCAACTGCTCCAGAACGAATGGCATCCATTACCATTCCTTGTTGTCCCATAGCGCTACACATAACAACTCTAGATGCTGGATCAAATGCTTTGATACCTTTTAGAGCTTCTACGCCGTCCATCTCTGGCATGGTGATATCCATCGTAACTAAATCTGGTTTTTCTGCTTTATATTTCTCAATAGCTTCTATACCATTTTGTGCTTCTGCAACTACTTCATACCCATTCTTTTGTAAAATATCCTTTAGTTTCATTCTCATAAATGCTGCATCGTCTACTATCATTACTCTTTTTGTCATATTAATCTTCTCCTCCGACTCCTAATAGTTCAAACATTTTTTCTAGTATTCCTGGTTGAGGAACAAAATACAATGAAGACTCTAAGCGGTCTCCAGCGTAGTAAAACTCGTTTTTGATAATCATAACGGACTCTTCATATTGCCCTTGTTCTACATAGACACTACTCATAATCGCCCCAAACATATCTTTTGTCAATAGTGGCACGGAAGTTACTAGCTGAATATCCAACAATTTAATAATCGCATTTAAAAACGAATGAACTAGAATGTTAACCAACTCTTGTAAAGCTGAATCAGCTAATAGTTCTGAATAACTAATTCCTTCGGGCATCATCATCTTAACAATACTTTCAGAAGCAGCTTGATCGACTGTAAACAGAAACATCCCATCTGCATCACCAAACATTCTCATCATAATAGCTTTTACGACCGCATCTTCTGGCATAATTTGTTCATAGACTTCTGAATAATCCAACATTTCTATAATAGGAACGGTCATATTTACTGGTTTGTCAATTAAATTAGATAAACTAGTTGCGGCATTCCCACCACCGATATTAATCACTTCTTTAAGAGCGTCTAATTCTAAAGCAGAGTACTCAGAGTTCATAATTGTTCTCCTGACCCGTTTCTTTACAGATACTAGCAATATCTAAAATCATAATAATACCACCATTTCCCATAATAGTTGCCCCTAAGTATTTCTTCATCATGGATAATTCGGTTCCTAGTTTTTTAATCGCAATTTCTTGTTGTCTAATAATATCATCCACTGCCAAAGCATATTGTTTATCTCCTTGATTGACTAAAATCAAGTGAAGGTTGTCTCCTTCTATTGCTGGGATATCAAAAACTTCATTCAAGCGAATAACAGGAAGAGCTTGTTCTTCAAACAGGAAAACCTCGCGATTGTGGACTTGAATAATCTCTGCCGCTGCTGGTTTAATAATTTTTTGAACAATACCAAGTGGCATAGCAAAAGTTTCTTCTCCTACTTTAATCAACAACGATTGGATGATAGACAAAGTCAATGGCAGATTCACTCTAAAGATCGTTCCTCTATCAATGACACTATCAATTTCAATTGTTCCACCTAATAGATTGATTTTTTGTTTCACGACATCCATGCCAACGCCACGTCCAGAAATACTGGTTACTTCTTCTGCAGTAGAAAATCCTGCATGCAAGATCAATTGTTGCAACTCTTTATCGTTTAATCCTTCTGTTGGAATGCCTTTTCTACCTGCACTCTCTTTTATGACTGCAGGATTTAGTCCTTTGCCATCATCAGAAACAGTTAAGACAACCCGGTTCCCTTCTTGATAAGCAGTAATTTTAATTTGCCCTTTAGCAGGTTTACCTAACTCTAACCGTTTGCTTGGCATTTCAATTCCATGATCGGCTGCGTTTCTGATTAAATGAATCAATGGTTCTCCTAGTTCAGACACAACAGTACGGTCTAGCTCTGTATCTTCCCCTTCAATCACTAACTCAAATTCTTTATTTAAATCATTAGCCAAATCACGTACCATTCTTGGAAAACGACTCATCACTGCGCTGACAGGTTGCATTCTAATTTTCAAGACCAATTCTTGCAATTCTGAACTAATTCTGGCTACTTGTTCAAGTGGTTCATTTAACCCGGTAGATTGAAGTTGTGTGCTAAAATCTTCTAATTGTGTGCGGTAGATGACTAATTCTGACACCAAGTTCATGAAGGTATCTAGTTTATCAATATCCACACGTACCGAATGATTCATCGCTTGCTTTTGTGACGTTTTTGCCGCACTTTTATTTTTTTCGCTTACAACTTCATTTATTTGTTCTTTTTCAGCTACAACAACTTCTTCTTTTTTTTCTTCTGGCGCTAGTCTGTTGGTGTTGATGAGCGCTTGAACATCTTTAATAGTTTCGATCAATACATCATCAATTTCACTATTGTCTAATGCAAGATTCTTAACCGTTTCTTCGTCTGACTTGCTCAAGAATAATAATTTGAATACTTCTCCAAACTCTTCATTTTCTAACACTTCTGTGGCAGGTTCAACATAAAGCACATCACCTTGTTGTTCTAGTTTGCTCATCACTAAGAAAACACGGGCATTTTTCATACTGCTGTCTTCAGCTACTTTAACCGCTAATCGATAAGCATTGAAACCATTTTCTAGCGCATTTTCAATCACTTGAGTATCGGAATCTTCTAGTTTATGTAATGTTAGGTTAAACCGTTCATCTGTCTCGTCTACTTCTACAGTTGGTGTTTCATCTTCCCCGTTTACAACCATATTTAGTTGTTCAAGCAATAGTGAAATATCTCGTTCAACTTTGTTGTCTTCTCGTAAGTCTTCAACCAATTCTGATAAAGTATCTAAACAATCAAAAATTAACGCAATAGATTTTTCATCTGCTTGAATCACATCTGACTTCAATAAATCAAAAATATTCTCCATGTTATGGGTCAATTTAGCCATCGTGTCGAATCCCATCGTAGCTGCCATGCCTTTAATGGTATGGGCTGATCTGAACATTACGTCGACTATTCCAGATTGTTCAGGGTGTTTTTCTAATTCCAATACTTGTTCATTCAAACTTTGTAGATGTTCGTCTGCTTCCTCAAAAAACAATTCGAGGTATTTACTATTTTCATCCATAGTGTTCCTCCTATTTCATCTGTTGGTCACATTTGTTATCAAGACCAACCACTCCCTTTCATTTTCTTACTAAATGAAGAAGAGATTTTTGTATCACGTTCGTTTATTTGAATCTTTATTTAGTTTACAGTTTTTCATACATAAATGCAGATATTTTTTTCAATCCGTAAATCTCTGGACTGTAGATAGCTTCTGTTGCTCCTGTAAAAAAAATGCCACCCTTAACAAGTGAATCACTGAATCTTTGATATAACTCTTCTTTCACTTCATTTTTAAAATAAATAGTCACATTTCGACAAACAATGATGTGGAAATTCTTTTGGAATTTATCTGCGATTAAGTCATGTCGTTTAAATTGCACCTTATTTTTAATATTGGATTTTAAATAAAAGATTCCTTCTTTTTCATCAAAATAAGCTGACCGTTCTTTTGCAGGAACGTTTTTCATTTCGTGAATTTTATACATGCCTTCTTTTGCTCTTTTTAATATTGTTTCATCAATATCTGTGGCAAGGATTTTTTCAGCCATTCTCAATTGGTGTTTATCAAAAATCATAGCCATTGAATACGCTTCTGCTCCAGTTGAACACGCGGCACTCCATACTTTCATGGAAGGAAAGGTCTGCGATAAGATTTTTAATTCTGATTCAAATTCTTCAAAAATATCTTGGTTGCGAAAGAAATCTGTTACATTGATGGTGATGTAATCCAAGAATTGTTGTTTAACGGTTTCATCTTTTTCTATTCTTTTTGAATAATCTTCTAACGTAAAGGCACCAGCATTTTTCATGACACTGGCAATTCTTCTTTGCAATTGTTTTTCTTTGTAGCCAGCTAGATTAAGATTTAAATTTTTATTGGTCCATTCATAAAAAAACTCATAGTTTAGGCTCATTGTCTCATCCTTATCATCCAATTTATCCTATCCGATAGTTCTGTCAAACTAGCCACTTCATCTACCACGCCTTTTTTCACTGCATTTCCTGGCATCCCATAGACAACGGCTGTTTCACGATCTTGCGCTAGTGTAAAACCACCCTGTTTTTTAATTTCTCTCATTCCTTCACTGCCGTCATGTCCCATCCCAGTTAAAATCACGCCTACTAGCGTTGATTTATAACGCATAGCTGCTGATTGGAATAAATAATCTACTGCTGGTCGTACTCCTAAAATTCTTGGTGTTTGATTTAACGCGATTTTATTTTCTTTGATAGTCATATGGTAATCTCCTGGAGCTAGATAGACTGTCCCTTTTTCAACAGCCATTCCATCTTTTGCTTCAACGACTGTTACTATTGATTTTAAATTTAAACGTTCAGCAAATGATAACGTAAAGCCTTTGGGCATATGTTGCACAATAAGTACTGGAATAGCCAGGGTTTCTGGCAAGTGACGAATAATGTGTAATAAGGCTTTTGGCCCTCCAGTAGATGCTCCAATAACAATCGCTTCTATTTTTTTAGGAACATTTTTTTGCCATTCTTTCGTGGTCGTTCCTTTTTCTGTTTGTTTTTTTGGAGTTCGTTCTTCTTTTGTCTCTACTAGTGGTTTAATTTTTTTTCAATCTCTTTTTTAAATTCTGCTGCTTGATTTTTTAAATCGACTGGCTTTTCAATAAAATCCATTGCGCCTAGCTCTAATGCTTCGATCGTAATCGCTTCTCCGCTATGGGAACTCATCATGACTACAGGAATATCAAACTCTTTTTTGATTCTTTTAAGTGTCTCTAGCCCGTTCAAACCTGGCATTTCGATATCTAACGTCACGATATCTGGCTTTAACAAAGGGATAGACTTCAACGCATCATGGCCATTTCTAGCTGTTCCAACAACGGTTAAACCTGTTACCTCTGATATCATTTCAGTTATTATTTTTCTCATAAATGCAGAATCATCCACGACCAACACTTTTATTCCCATCTTCTCTACTCGCTCCTATTCGCTGTTACAATACGATAATTTCTCGGTTAACCATTCGAACCGTGACTGCAAAAGTATTTAAATCTACAATCATTGTTCTGCCCATATTTCCTCCTGTATGGATTCCTAATAAAGGAATATTTAACAATTTTAAACTGCGTTCGACTGCAGCTACATTTCGTTCACCGATACTTCCTATATAAGAATCATTGGCTGTTTGAAACATACTAGCACCGCCCGCAATCTTCGCTATCAACTTCTGATTTTTTGTTTCTTTTCTAATCTCAGAGACCATTTGCGGAATAGCTAAATCAGCAAATTTCTCAATTTTATTGGCATTTTTAAATGAACTACTGTCTGGTAACATAATATGGCTAAGTCCACCAATTTTTGTTTTAGGATCGTAAATGGCAATTCCTACACAAGAACCTAGTCCAATCGTCATTAATACTTGAGGTATCCTCGCTACCTTATAGTCTGAAATACCTACTTTTATTTCGTTGAGCATGCCTTTTCCCCATTCTTTTATCTCACGACTCATTTTGAAGATTTTTTATTTATTGATTAATTCGATTAGTTCTCTTTCATTTTCTGATGAGAACAGGTCATCTACATCTAACACTAAAACGATGCCTTCTTCTGTTTTAAATAAAGCACGTACATATTTGGCTGCTTCTCGCATATCTTCTTCTGCTTCATCTTTTGACAGTTCCGCAAAATTGCTAACAGATAAGACATCTTCTACTACTAAACCAATTTTCAACTCTTTCCATTCAGCAACAATAATTTTCGTGCTATCTGTTCTGACTGTTTTTTGGCCGAATAACCGTTCACTTAAGTCAATAATTGGCAATAGTTGATCGCTATAAGGAATCGCTCCCAATAGATAAGAAGACGTATCTGGGATTCTAGTTGGGGTTTGCATCATAATAATTTTTTCGATTGCTGTGATAGGTATGGCAAAATTTTGAGCGCCACTAGTGAAAACAATAAACTTTTCCATCTTGTTCCTCCAATACTCTTGTTTGACTCTCTCTTTAAATAATAACAGAAAACCAGCAGAAATCTTTTGTACAAAAAAGGACTATTTGCTTCTTTTTTGCACAATCGAGTACCTGCTGATTCAATGTCCTATTGATAGATGATTCGTTGAATTTCAAGAAAAATCTTACTCTAATTTAAACTGACTTGTTCCATCAGCTAATTTTTTCGCAATGTTATCTAAGTCATAAATATTTGCACTAAATTCTTCCATTGTTGCTAGTATTTCTTCAGCGTTTGCAGAAACCTGTTCGGTACCGGCAGAGTTTTCTTGTGCTGAAGCAGCTATATTTTCAACTGAAGCAATCGTATCATCTTTTTTGCTTTCAATTTGACTACTTAAGCCTACTACATTGATAATATTTTCTACTAAAATGTCCATTTGGTCTGTTACGGTATTAGCAGCATCAATCGCTTCGTCAATGGTTTTCGTTTGTTTTTCGCTTTCTTCAAAAGATTCACTCATCTTCGCAATCATCGTTTGAGAACTCTTTTGAACCGTTTTAATAATATCTGTGATACTTCGAGTTGATTGAGCACTTTGCTCTGCTAATTTCCTTACTTCGTCAGCAACTACCGCAAAGCCTCTACCTGATTCACCAGCTCTTGCTGCCTCAATAGAAGCATTTAAAGCTAATAAGTTTGTCTGAGCCGAGATACCACTGATTGCTTTACTAATGTTTTCAATGCTTTGAATGTCTTCATCAACCGCATTGATGCTTTCTGTTAATTGGAGCATCATTTGAATATTAGCTTGCCAATTTTCATATACATCAAACATTTTTTCACTGTTGAGACCATTAGCTACAGTCGTATCATCAGCACTTTGTCCAATTTTTTGAACACTTTCTTCAACTCCTGCTAAAATCGTTGAAAGTTCATCCATTTTGTTAGCTGTTTCTTCTGTATCTTGTGTTTGTATGCCGGTTGCTTCAGCAATCCCACTGATTGTTTCAGAGACTTCTTCGGTTGCAGAAGTGGTTTGTTTTGAAATTTCGGTTAGTGACAATGTCATGTCTAAGATTGTTTGGCTATTTTTCTTAATCTCGCCAACAATCGCTTTATAATTTTTTACCATTCGATTAAATGAGAAAGCAATTTGACTTAGCTCGTCACCATTTGCATTGATTTCTTTTTCAATAACTGGCTTAGAAGCCACTTTAGATGTTTTTTTAGAATTAGTCTTAAATCTTTCCAGCCATTTCATTTTAGGCATTATCGTAATATCTGAATGAGTCATTTGAACTGTTAAATCCCCTTGCTCGACTCGTGTAAATGCTGAAATGATTGTATTGGCAATTCTTTTAATAATCAAAGTGAACAACAAAGCAACTATTAGTGCTACGACGAAAGAAAGCATGGTTACAATCAAACCACTTCTAATACTTGCTTGATTTTCTTCAGCCATTTCACCGGAATGGACTGCTCCATAAATGATAACGCCTAAACGGCTAACTTTTTTATAATACGTTTGAATATCTTTATTGAAGGTTTTATCTGAGATAAAACCAAACTGATCATCTACTTCTTTAAAGATTGGCTTATTTGAAACATCTTTCCCTATTTTTTCTTGATCTCTAGAGATTAGATAGCTTCCTTTATCTGAAAGAACAAAAATTTCTCCTGTTGTGCCAACTTGCGATGAGGTAATTAATTTCGTGAGATTTTCAAGACTCAAATCCAATCCTATTACACCAATGATTTCACTTTCTTTGATAATGGCTTTAGAAATCGTTAGACTAATCTCTCCTGTTACTTGGTCTGTGTAAGGTTCAGTCCAAAATATTGCCCCTCGTCTTTCAACAGCTCGTTGAAACCAAACTCTTGACGCACTATCAAAATTTTCAATAGCCTCTTCTCTGATTAATCCGCCCTCTATTGGTGCATAGTACGCATCTGCTATGTAGAGTCCACTTGCTTTAGCTAGTTTTAAATCTTCTAAGATGGCATCGTTTTTTTCCGGCCCTTTTTCCGTGTATCTGAAATTAGGATTTTGAGCTAAGGCTTCTATTGTATCTTCCAACTCTTGTCCTGCCCATTCAAATTGATTGGCTACTTGAGTTGTGGTGCTTTTTCCGCTTGCTTCAATTCGTTTAGTAATAGAGTTTCTCGTATTGATAGTCGTTGCTGATAAAACAATTATGACGGGTATAATAAATAACAAGAATAATGTCAGTCCGACTTTCATTCCTATACTTTTTTTTCTAACTGTTGATTTTTTATTTTTACGAACCACTAAAAAAGCCTCCTCTTAAGTAATCAAAATTGACTAGTTCATACGTGGCGTATTTATTTCACTCAACTTATCATATGATTAAAATCTCATTAACTATCAGATTACTAGCCATTGTCCATATCGGTTAGTTTTTCTTTTTTTTAAGTATTATTTGAAACTTATTGTTAAAAAAAAGAAATTTATTTAGCCAAGAATAGAAAAGGCTCTCATTTCATTCAGCTCATCCATTAAGTCGTTAAAAAACAAGAGAAAAAAGATTTGAAAACGCAACCTTATTATTCAAACAGACAGAAAAACAGCAAGCTTATATGCTTACTGTTTTTCTGTCTGTCTGTTTAATTACAATGTTCCTGAACGAATAATAGAAATGAGGAGCCAAATGCCCATTAAACCTGCACCTAAAAAAATGACAATCCCAATCACAGAAACACTTGAACTTTCCGCCATTGCGACAATAATAGCTGACGAAAGAATCAGTGCCGCAATAATCAACGCGAAAACTAATCGGTTAACCATTTTATTGAGGCCTTTCCATTTATTATCGGCATCCACTAGCTCAATGTGTAACTTTGCTCTGCCACTATTCGCATTCGTTAATAGTTGTCTTAATTGGTTTGGGAAACCAATGATATCTTTTGACAGTTTGTAGCTCGTAATCGCTAACTTTTCTTTAGAAATAGAATCATAAAGAGACAAATCATCGCTCGCTTGTAGATAAAGATTAGCAACTTTCAAGACATTTATTTCTGGATCTAATTCCGCTAAAATACCTTCAAGCATGCCCATCGACTTAACCAACATCGTAAAATCAGTGGGAATAATAATGCGATGCTTTTGGGTTACTTCCAAAATATCAGAAAACAGCGTGCTCATGTTTATTTGTTGGTAACTTGCCGTTAAATAGGTTTCAAAAAAATAATTTAAATCCTCATAGAACTCATATTGATTAATCCGTTCTTTTGTTACACCTATTTTCAAAAGAATATTCATCACTAAATCAACGTCATTAAAAACAATTGCTTTTAATAATTTGATTAAACTTTCTTTATTTCCGACAGCTAGTTCGCCCATAATTCCAAAATCAATAAAGACAATTTTTTTATCTCTAATTAAGATGTTGCCAGGATGTGGGTCACCATGAAAATAACCATCTTTAAAAACTTGTGAAAAAAAGCAAACGATTAATTTTTCTGCAATATCTTTTTTAATGTAACCTTCTTTTTCTAATTTAGGTAAATTAAGAATTTTTATTCCTTCGATGTATTCTTCTACTAAGACTCTTTTCGAAACATAAGCAATTACTAGATTTGGTACTCCAACAGATTCAAGCTCTCTATTGAATACTTTAAACTTAAGCAATGCAGTCGCTTCATTTCTAAAATCTAGTTCAATCTTTGTAGCTTCTTCAATTTCTTTGAGAGCTAAATCAGAATCAGAGATCAAATCTTTTATCGTATTTGGCGCTAACGATAGAATTCGAGAAAATAAAGCAATGTCTCTTAACAAATTTTCTTCGATATCTGGGCGTTGAACCTTTACAATAACCTCCTCACCATTTTTCATCCTAGCACGGTGAACTTGTGCAATAGATGCACTAGCTAGTGGTATTTCTTCTATTTGATCAAAAACCATTTTAATTTCTTCACCAAATTCTTCTTTAAAAATACGTTGGATATCACTAAAAGGAAAAGGAGGAACGTTATCTTGTAGTTTGGACAGTTCGTCAATGTAGTCTTGTGGCAATAAATCTGGACGAGTAGAAATAATTTGCCCGATTTTAATAAAGCTAGATCCTAATTCTTCAAAGGCTTTACGAAGACTAACGGCATCTTGCTTTTGATTGGCATTTTTAAACTTCGTTCGGTAGAGATAGCCAAATCCATACGAAGCAAGAACCGTTGCAATCTCTCTTAATCGTTCACCACCTGACTTTTCCATCTCTTAACCTCCACTAACCGTTAATAACTTATTGCTTACTCCTTAATTCATCTACTTTTTGTGTTAATTCTGCTACTTTTCTTTCCAATTCATCAATATCTTTTCTATGTGTTGCTGTCATCTCAATTAAGTGTGCTTCGACATCTTCATGATTATTCGATTCTCTTTCGCTGCCATTTTTACGTTGCACTAATTCTTCTTTTAAGCGCTTGCCTTCCTCTACCGAAAGTTTGCCTTTCTTTTCTAAATTCTCAACGACTTCTTGAGCTTTCTCATAAGTTAGAGCAGCTCCCCCGATTCCTGCGAATACCAATTTCTTTAATTCTTCCATCATCATCTTTTCCTTCCTCTCTTTTTTAAAAAATGGCATCTAGCTGCTCACAGTATAACATGAAAGCGAAATCACATGAAGAATGAGCCCTTTATGCTAGCAATTTACATTAAACAAAAAAAGACGAAGCCTGCTCGTCTTTTTCTTATTTAAGAATCTATTATTGCTTCAATTCTGCCAAACGTCACTTTTTTCACTGTTTTATTTTTATAAAGGACAAGTCAGCTCTATAAATTAACCAACTCGTCCGTTTTCACTCTTTTCCAGAGGAGTTAGATAAAAAACATCTGCAACTCGTTCGTTTTCGTATTAAAAGTGCCCAGTGGAAAGAATTTCAAAAAAACTCGTCTGTTTTCATAGATACAATTTGTTACCTTACTTAAAAAGAGTGATTGATCAGTTAATTCTACTTAGTTTCCGTTGGCAAATGTGCCGATTGGAAGTTGGTCATTTAATATCTCTCCATTTGGATCCAGTCCAGCTTTTTGAGTTTGTCCTGTTTTCCAAAATAAACCTAATATAGCTAAAGAAACAAGGAATGCTAAGATATAGGTCAATCCTGTTAATCCCATTCGCAACCCAATTGGTTCACTAATAATATAAACCACACAGGCATACAACATGAATACCCCAGGAATTAAGGTTACTAAAAAGTTTTTATCCTTCAAGAATAGATAACGCGTTGATATAAAGAGTGCGATAACGGCAGTCACTTGGTTTGCCCAAGTGAAATATCTCCATAATATAGTGAAATCCATATTTGTTAACACAAAAGAAATAGCAAACAATGGTAAAGTAACCATGAGGATTTTCTTAATGGTATCTTGTTTGATGTGTAAATAATCAGATAAAATAATACGCAAACTTCTAAAAGCAGATAAACCTGAAGAAATGGGTAAAACGATAACACCTAGAATAGCAATTGTACCAAGAACGTTTCCTAACAATAAAATAGAAACTTGATTGACCACTGCTGAAGGGGTACCAGCGCTGATCATTTGGCTCAGCGTTTGACCGTCAAATAAAGACATGGATGCTGCTGCCCAAATCATGGCAATAACGCCTTCTGCAATCATCATGCCATAAAAAGTAAATCGGCCTTCGCACTCATTTGTACTGGTACGTGCAACCATCGGAGCCTGTGTTGCATGGAATCCTGAGATTGCTCCACAAGAAATAGTAAAAAATAAAGCAGGAAATATCGGTGTACCCCCTGGATTAAAATTTTGCATATTGCCTAGTGTTAAGTTTGGTATAGTGTGTCCACCAAACAATAAACTAACGCCAATAGCAATGGTACTGATGATTAAAATACCACCAAACCAAGGGTACACTTTACCCATTGCTTTATCAATTGGTAAAATAGTTGAGATGATGTAGTAAACAAAAATTAATACTACAATTGTGCCTGTCGTTAACCAACTTGGTGTAATGCTTTCTATCAAGCTTGCAGGTGATGTTACAAAAACAGTCCCGACTAACATTAATAACAGTATTGAAAAGATGTTAACCACGTGTTTAACGGGTTTTCCTAAATATTTACTAGCTAATTCTGGTAATTGAGCACCATTATTGCGAAGGGAGATCATCCCGATCATATAATCATGGACTGCCCCGCCAAATATACACCCAACAATAATCCATATATAAGCAACGGGTCCATATAGGGCTCCCATAATAGGGCCAAAAATGGGGCCTGTTCCAGCAATGTTTAACAATTCTATAATAGCATTTTTCGATTTTGACATCGGAACAAAATCATATCCGTCCTTTAATACTTCTGCAGGAGTCGCACGGTCTGGATCAATTAAAAAATTCTTTTCAATGTATTTCCCGTACGTAAAATAACCTAAAACCAAGAATACTATTCCACCAACTAACGTTACCATCTTCATTTCCTCCTTTTGAATTCATGACTGAAATCCTTTTTATTTAATACCTTAATTTTACTGAAAAAGAATAACCGATAAATGATTTCAAACCTGAGATGCCAAGAATCGCCTTTCAGATACACTTAATAAGCTTTGAAAGGAATCAAGAAGGAAACGCTCCATATTTTTAAAACAAATAAAAAAAAGCTTGCCCGATGCATTAAAAAATGTCGGGTAAGCTTTACGTTTGATTTAAAAGAGACTAACCGAAGTAATTGATCCCCATTGCAACTTTAACTTCAGATAAGGTCTGCGCTGCTACTTTTTCAGCAGCTAGGCTACCATTTTTCAGCATACGGTAAACTTCATTTTTGTCTTTTGCAAAATGTTCTCTGTTTTCTCTAATCGGCTGTAGGAATTCTTGTAAAATATCATTTAAGTATAGCTTGATTTTCACGTCTCCCAAACCACCATGTTGGTACTCTTCTTTTAAGGATTGAATTTTTTCTTTATCTGTTCCAAAGACATCCAAATACGTGAAGACAACGTTGCCTTCTACTTTTCCAGGATCGGTTACGTGAATGTGATCTGGATCGGTATACATACTCATGACTTTTTTCTTAATATCATCGGACGAATCCGATAAGTAGATACCATTTTTCAATGATTTACTCATTTTTCCTTTGCCGTCAATGCCGACTAATCGTTCTTGCCCTTTTTCAGGAAGAATGCCTTCTGGCAGAACCAATGTGTTTGTATTGTAAATTCGATTAAAATCTTTCACAATTTCTCTGGTTTGTTCAATCATTGGTTTTTGATCTTCTCCGACAGGTACATGTGTGCCTTTAAAGGCTGTAATATCAGCTGCTTGACTAACCGGATACATGAAAAAGCCAGCTGGGATGCTTTCGCCAAAGTTCTTTTCATTGATTTCTGATTTTACTGTTGGATTGCGTTTTAATCGTGAAACCGTTACTAAGTTTAAATAGTACATCGTTAATTCTGCTAGTTGTGGAATTTGAGATTGTACAAAAATTGTTGATTTAGCTGGGTCTAAGCCTACTGCTAAATAATCTAACGCAACTTCAAACAAACTATCTTGTATTTTTTTAGGATCTTTTGCATTATCTGTTAGTGCTTGTTGATCTGCAATCATAATGAAATTTTTATTTTCTTCATCACCTTGTAGCATCACTCTATTTTTCAAAGAGCCAACATAATGACCTAAATGTAGTTTTCCAGTTGGTCTATCACCTGTTAATATTGTTTTACTCATTGATTGATTCCTCACTTTTTATTGGTATCGTTTTATTTATCTTATTCATCATAACACATTCTGAATCGTTCTTATCATTGATTTCTATTAAAAATGATAGAGATTCTTCATTTGAAAATCTCTATCGTTTTAATCCACTAGTATTTTTGGTATAATGGAATTATGAAAACGATTACCACTCACCAAACGAATATGGATAAAGAATAAGGAGGACATTTCAAATGAAAGAGAAACAATTTACCTTTTATAACGGTACGACTGTTCCCTACATCGGTTTCGGTACGTGGCAGATTCCAAATGAAGAGGCGTATGATGCTGTAACCATGACTATCAAGAATGGCTACACGCATATTGATACTGCCTTAGCCTATCGAAATGAAGAAAATGTTGGAAAAGCCATTAAAGATTCTGGCTTATCCCGTGACGCTATTTTTCTAACAAGTAAATTACCTGCGAAAATTAAAGGATACGATGAAACATTAGAAGCTTTCAATACGACGCTTACAAATCTAGGAATGGATTACATTGATCTTTACCTTATTCATGCGCCCTGGCCATGGGACGAAATCGGCAAAGATTGTACGAAAGAAAATATTCAAACTTGGAAAGCAATGGAAAAATTATACAACGATAAAAAAATCTGTGCGATTGGCGTCTCTAACTTTTCAATAGAGGATATCCAGGCTTTAATCGATGCATGCGACATTGTACCAATGGCTAACCAAATCCCTTTCTATATTGGAAGAGACCAAAAAGATTTATTGGCTTTTTGTAAAACAAATAACATTCTTGTTGAAGCTTATTCACCCTTAGCTACAGGCGATATCTTAGATAGTCCTAAGATAGTTGGGATGGCCAAAAAATATAACGTAACTCCTGCTCAGTTGTCTATTCGTTACTGTATAGAAAAAGAGACGTTGCCTTTACCAAAATCGATTCATGAAAGTCGTATCATTGAAAATAGTCAACTTGATTTCACTATCTCTCCAGCAGACGTGGAAATATTAGATGCGATAAAAGATGTACGCGAAAACTAACTAGTAAATGTGAATGAAGAAAGAAAAAGTCAATTTGAGGCGCTTTTTCTTTCTTTTTATTTTTTATTCATTTTCACTAAGAAAAATTCTACTAAATTAGAACGCTTTTTTAACAACCTCTTTATGAGAAAAAGATTAAGTTAGTTTAGTCGAAATCTTAGCCTTATCTTTTCTCTAGCTCGTTTATGTTATTTGGAATGGGTGTTCCCTGGACAGTAATAGTTACCTATAGGGCTCCCATTACTACAAATAATGACATTTTCTTAAGGGATAATTAATTTTTTAGTGTTAGAATAAGGGTGATTACCATGGGTAAATTACGTGGAAAATACGTTGAATCATTAGCAGCTACTCAAGGGAACTTGCGTAGGATAGCTGACTGTCTTTGTTAAAGAACATTTGATTAAACCCTTTGCTACTTAAGACAGTTGACTGACTCTATTCAAGAATAAACCATGCATTTATCTATCAAAGAAAGGAGAATGAGTTATGTTTATCATCATAAATTACGTCAATTCTATTTTTGAACAGTTACCACAAACCCCAGAGATGGTTAAATTAAAACAAAAAATGTTATCAGATATGGAAAAAAGATACGCACAATTAATCACTGAAAACCAAAACCAACAGCAAGCCACGGCTAGCGTTTTAGCTGAATTTGGTGACGTAGATAACTACTTTACTAAAATAAACTTATCTACTGAAGAATCTGAGGTTGACAAAACAACGCTTAGTTGGTCAAAAGCTGAAGTCGAAATGTTTAAGGCTCATCGTTCGAGGTTTAGTTTAGCTGTTGCCAGTGGTGTTTCTCTTATATTATTTTCTCCAGTATTCTCTTTACTCATCCAAGAAACCGCACCTTTTCTCCCTTTCTTTTCTTCTTTAGAATCTACGCAACTGATCTTATTTTCTTTGGTTCCAGTTTTACTTTTAAACGCTATTGCTATTAGCTTATTCGTTGCTTTTGGCATGAAAGAACGAGAGTTTAATCTAGAAGGAAAACTGATTTCAGTCGATTCTCTAACACAGTCCGAATTAGCTCAAGAAAAAACAGAGTACCAATCGCAATTTACGAGAGGAATAACAATGGGTATCCTCTTTTGTATTGTAGGAGTTGTTTTTCTTTTAGTCTCTTTACTATTTATCAATTCAAATCCATTTTGGCCGCTTATCTTTTTACTCAGCTTTGTTTCTATTGGTGTCTTTCTTTTCGTATTTTTCGGCATTATCTATGCCACTTACAATAAGCTGCTTTCCGTTGGCAACTATACTCCAAAAAAAATAGCTAGTGAACGATTAACAACTAACGTGGCTAACGTCGTTTTCCCACTTGCTGCAGGAATTTACGTTATTTCAGGTTTATTGTTCCAGACATGGTCACCTGGTTGGATGATTTTCCCAATTCTAGGTATCGGTTTTGGTCTATTTGCTACTATTGCTGAAAACACTTCCTTATTTTGTCCAAAAAAACCTAAAAAATAAAAATAGCCTTCTCTCTTACAAAGTTCGCCCTGTAAGAGGTTGAAGGCTATTTTTATTTTTCATCAATCCCAACTCATTTACTAATAACCATTAGATTTGCATTCGTTTTTCCCATTCAAACATAATAACTTTTCTATGAGAAACAAATAAAACTATAAACATAATTGCACTAATAATGATCGATAATACAGATGGAATAGGATTAGTTGTCCAATTAAGGAAAAGAAATAGTGCTGGAAAAAAACCTAAAATAACCACAATCAACAAGTAAAGAATGTAATCTCCTACTTCTAGGAAAATAATTTTCACTGAAATCGTTAACGCTAAGTCAGCAAAAATACAAATAACTGGAATCACATAAGTTGTTGACCAACCATTCCACTCCAATGAATAATCTAAATAGATGCTAATCACAGAAACAATAATCAATAAGTAAAGAATGCTTTTAGCAATATTTCTTCTTTTTCTAATTAAAGTATAAACCACTGTCCATAAACTCACGATACCAAGTACGGCTAGTTTTAATCCTTGACTTTGATCTAGCCAAATTTCTTCTATTCCTATGAACAATAGCCCTATTATGATTGTAAAAATCATTAATAGACTAAAAACTTTTTTTATATTGTAGCGTAAGGGAATGGGTGGATAAGGATTAGATTCAGCTGTTGCAGCTTTTTGATCAAGTGCTTGACCACATAAGGGACAGTCTTTCCAATTGCCTTCGATGGCGGTCTGGCATACTGAACAATAACTCATTAGCTCTCCTCTCCTAACTCAGCAGTCGTCACTTGGTTAACCGCAACGCTCACGGGCAAACCTGCTTCACTTAAAAAACGACTAAATTCTTTTTGAATAGATACGTCAATAAAAGGCGACGTAAAACTAATCGTTAAGTTATCCTCGTAGCTAATCATACAAAATTGTGGTCTAACAGCTGATGTTTTAAAATAAACTTGCTTAATGTAGGTATTGATAGGATGCGGTAAAGCTAATTGTCCCAAATTAGACATCGCAACCGTTACCTTTCGGTTATTTTGTCGATTAATCAGTTTTAGAATAGCATCTTTAAAGGGTCTTAGCGAAACTCGTGCAATTGGATGGTATTCTGCTTTAATTAATTTATTTAGCCGCTGCGATAATCTTTCAGGTTCTAAGTGGTGGCGTAACTGCTCACTTAAACTTATACAAAGATGATTAAAATCATCTTCTTCTCCATACGTATATTCTAATAAAACCGTACTAAAAAAGTTACGAGCAGAGTTCGAATTGTAAAATTGTCGTAAGTTAACTGGAACAGAAATAGCAATTGTATCCGTTTGTTTAAAATTCACTTCGGCTTTTCTAATAGCCTCAAAAAATAAAGCAATTAGATAAATTGTTAAAGAGACTTGTTGTTTTTTAGCCAATTGGAGTGTTTCTTTTAATGGGACACTTAAGTCCACTACTCGAGGACGGTTATCTGGCGTTTTTTTATTTCTTATTTGATAGATATGTTTTTTATTGGATTCTATTTTTGTAGACGAACCGAACCAAGAAGATGTTTTCTTACCATACTTTACAACTATTTTACCTGCTTGCTTACTTGTTTTGACAACAGAGAAGAATGCGGATCGAGCAGCATCACTAAAGGTATTTTGACCTTCTTGACGGAAATGTTGATTGAAACTATCTTCTAAATGTTGTTCTATCTCGAGAGGTGTTTTTTCCCACTTGTTTTCAGCAATCTCATGTACCCGCAAATAAACATACTCTTTAACGAGATCCTCAAAAAACCACATTGCGCCTATCCCATCTGATAACACATGAAAAACTTCTAAATGAATGCGATTTTCTTGATAGATGACTCTAAACAATAGTTCTTTTTGATCAAAATGATAAAGTTGGGAACAGGGTGGCAAGACTTCTGCTACCACTTTAGGCTTTATTTCACTCATCACTAAATAATACCAAAAGACTCCTCGTCTCAGCACACTATGGTAAAGCAAGTATTGTTCATAGGTTTTGTCTAGCGCCTTTTGCAACAGTTTAGGATCAACAAAATCAGTCATTTCTGCTGTTAAACGAAAAACCTTTGTGTCTCTGTTCGTCATCGCAGCTAAAAAAATATTAGAAGCATTATCCAGTCGTACCCAGGTTTTTCGTTTCATCTTATTTTCTCCTTTTCTTTCTTATTTCCTACTCCTCGTCTAAAAAGTTATTTATCTGTTGATAAGCTTCTATCACTAACTTTGAGATTTTAGGATACGTAATAAATCCATGAACACTCTCTTTAACTCGAGAAACGCGTACCGTATTCCCAGCATTTTTTAGTGCTTTTGCGTATGCCTCACCTTCATCTCGCAAGGGATCATTTTCAGATGTCAGAATCAACGTATTCGGTTGTCTAGTAAGATCAGTTGCTATTAATGGGGATATATAAGGACTTTTCCTTTTCTCTCTATCTGGTTGATACAAATCCATATACTCACTTACTTTTTTTGCAGTTAATCCGTAATCTGTTCCCTTTGTTCTGATCGATTCATAGGGTGAATTTTCCGTGTGATCCCAGTAGGTAATAGGGTAAAGTAAAATTTGTTTTTGTGGATAGTCTTTTCGATTATCTCGTAGCAACAAAGAAACAGCAGCTGCTAGATTTCCACCAGCTGAATCGCCAATTAAGGTTAACTGGGATGCGCTTGTTAGTCCAATTAACGATAGATTATCTAGCATCGCATCCGCAACACGGTAACAATCTTCTAGCCCCGCCGGATAAGGGAACTCCGGTGCTAGGCGATAATCTACTGAATAAACGGTCCTTCCGGTTAAATCAGCCATATTTATACAAGGTTTTGTGTACGTATTGATGTCTCCGATTACCCATCCACCACCGTGAAAAAATAATAAAACCTCGTCTGATTTCTTTTCAGCTGGCTTAAAAATACGTACCGGAATATCGTGACTTTTATCTGCTGAATAGATTTTCCGGTCTAAAATTCGATAGTTCGAGCGAATCGGTTTTCCTGAAAAAAGCCGTTGAACCTTGCGAATCCAAAGATAATCTTCTTCCATGTTTATTTTTGGAGAAGACAATAATTTTAAAGCTATTTTAACGAGTGGTTTCATTTTTTTCACCTCTTATCTATTATTTCCCAACTAATTTAGCAAGCTTAATTTCTATCTTTTCCCTTTATTGTTATTATACAGTCTTTTAATCAACTAGACTAGCACGCTCAACTAGTCTATCTTTTTTCATTTCAATTTTTGATACGAAAGAAAGTTCACTACACTATTGGTGTCAGCGAACTTTCTTTTGTGTTTCTACTTTATTTTAAAAAGTTTTTAGCTAGCTATTAAACGTATTAAATGGAGTTACCCAATTAATTGTTTTTGCTCATTATAAAAATTCTTATAAGCCATGTAGCTGGCAATTACAGAGGCAATACTCGTTGTAGAAAGTAGCATAAACGTTACCATGATTTGATATTTTATCGCATCATTCGGATCGACTCCGGCAAACATTAGACCTGACATCATTCCTGGTAAACTAACTAGTCCAACTGTCTTAGCTGAATCAATTGTTGGCGACATACCAGCTTTAATACTATCTCTAACAATGGAGATAGAGGCTTGTTTTAAGTCTGCTCCTAAAGCTAATTTTTCTAAAACTTGTTGCCTTTGGTCAGTAAATTTCCCATTTAAATTTCGGTAACTAATCCCAATAGCAATCATTGAGTTGCTGGCGATCATTCCTGTAATAGGAACGATTTGAGAAGGTTTGAAGATAAGTGAACCAGATAGCAACAAGATCGCTAAGGTTAGAGATGTCGCCGTTAAAATAGCAATAAAAGAGATTTTAAAAGCATTTGGAAGTCCTTGACTTCTTTTGCCAGCATTATAAGAAGCATTAAAAATAATAACTAGTACCATGGTAAACGTAATAATATTATTATCCAATTTAAAAATATAACCTAGAACATACCCAACAATAACTAATTGAATGACTGCTCTAATAACGCCAATAATAATATCTTTTCCTAAATCTAATTTTTCTCGATAGACAATTGCTAAGGCAACTAAAACTAGTCCCATTGCAAAAACCAACGAGGTATTATTGATGCTCAAGTCCATTTTTTTCTTCCACTCCTCCATTAATAATGTTTATCACTCGATCTGATTCCTCTACTTCACTAGAGTTGTGTGTCACCCATAAGACAGTAATCTGCTTAGTTTGATTCATTTCTTTTACAAAGCGGCCAATAACTTGTTTATTTTCTTCATCCAATGCGCTAGTAACTTCATCAAGTAAAAGAACTTCCGGTAAAAACAAGACATTGCGTATCAAAGCAATTCGCTGTTTTTCTCCACCCGACAAGTCGTTGATATTTTTTGTCAAATAGCTTTCATCTAATCCTACTTTTTCTAAGTAACTTATTGCTTTATCTTGATCAAACAATATTTGCCTAATCTCATATGGAAAAATCAAATTATCTTCCACTGTTTTTCCAAACAATACAGCCGTTTGGAAACCATACGATACTTCTTTACGGTAGTCAATTGGGTTGTACTCTTCAATTTTTTTACCTTTGTAGTGAATAGTTCCAGCTGTTTGAGAAAGCATAGAAGCGATTATTTTTAATAAAGTGCTTTTGCCACTTCCAGATGGTCCAGTAATCGTTACAAACTCTCCTTTGTCTACTGAAAAGCTCACATCATTCAAAATTAATTTATCGGCTACTTTAAAACTCACATGGTTTAATTCAACGATTGACTCATACATACTTATTCTCCTTTTTTTAAAAAATTTGCTTAAAAAGTATAAAAAGTTGCTCTGTTAAGGAACAACTTCTATTATAGCAAGTATGAAAGCCAAGAAACAAATATATATGTCTCTTGGCTTTCTACTACAGGTATTTAATTGATCCGTTTTTATTTTTACTAATTAGCGGTGACTATCACAACTACTTAGACAACGTCGCCTCTCCATGCAGACATACCGCCCATGATATTCGTAACAGTGAATCCATCTTTAGCTAGGTATTGACAGGCCATTGCGGAACGTCCGCCTGAATGACACATAACAAAATACTCTTTCCCTTTTTCAAGTCTGTCGTTTAAATTCGGAAAATCACTAAGGGGTAAATGGATAGCCCATTCAATATGACCATTTTCCCACTCGTCTAGCTCACGAACATCAACCAAAGGACGCGTTGTTTTTTTCCACTCTTGTGCAAATTCTGGCATTGAAATAGATTGATACATTAGTTGGCCACTTTTTCTGAATTTACTACAGAATAAAGTGCAAAAGCACCATCTAAGTTTTTAGCAGTAAATCCGTTTTGTTTTAAGATACGTTCTGCAATGTAGCTACGTAAGCCACTTTGACAGCTAACAATAATGGGTTGTTCTTTTGGCAATTCATCTAAACGCTCACGTAAATCATCTAACGGAATATTTAGAGCGTCTTTTAATTTGCCATCCGTTGCTAATTCACTTTCTGTTCGAACGTCTAGTAACAACCAACCCTCTTCTTGCATACGTTCTAATTCGTGCCATTGAACAGATTCAGATAAGCCTTCCATCATGTTCGTTGCTGCATAACCTGCCATATTAACAGGATCTTTAGCTGAACCAAATGGCGGAGCGTATGTGAATTCTAATTCTGGTAAGTCTTCAACAGTCAATTCCCCTTTGATAGCTGTTGCTATGATATCAATTCTTTTATCTACACCATCTTCTCCAATGGATTGTGCTCCATAAATTTTACCAGTAGCAGCATTAAATAAAAGTTTCAATAAAATAGTGCTCGCATTAGGGTAGTAACCTGCATGGTTTTTACCTTGCACGTGAACAACATCATATTCTAAGCCACTTTGTTTCAATTGGCGTTCGTTCAAACCTGTTGATGCAGCTACCACGGCAAATACGCGTACAATTGCTGTACCGATACTGCCTTTGTTCTTTCTATTTAGCCCGCTAATCACATCGGCAACTTGTCTACCTTGACGGTTGGCAGGTGAAGCTAAGGCAATCATTGTCTCTTCACCAGTAATTTGTTGTTTAACAATAATGGCATCACCAACGGCATAAATATCTTTAACACTTGTTTCGTAATTTGAATCTACCACAATTCCACCACGAATACCTGTTTGGATATTAGCTGTTTTTGCAACAGTTGTCTCTGGAATAACCCCTACAGACATTAATGTTAAATCACTTTCTAATTCTTCGCCATTTTCCAATACAACTATGCGGCCTTTTTCTTTAAAAGCACTCGCTGCAAGATTGGTATGCAATTTAACACCATTTCTTTCTAATTCTTTTGTTAAATAAGCAGCCATTTCTTCATCAAAAGGTGGCAATACGTGTGGTGCTTTTTCAATAATAGTGACATGGATACCACGATTGACCAAACTTTCTGCCATCTCTAAACCGATAAAGCCAGCTCCAATAACAACTGCTTTTTTAGGATTAAGTTTTTCTACGTGATTCATAATTTTATCTACATCCGGTACAGAACGTAAAGTGAAGACATTTTCAGCTTCAGCTAACCCTTCAGCTGGTGGTACAAATGCTTTAGATCCAGGAGAAAGAATTAATTTATCGTAAGATAACGTATACGTTCCTTCTTCAGATTTCACTTCAACTTCTTTTTTATCAGAATCAATAAACATGGCTTCACTATTAGGACGTACATCTAATCCAAAACGTGCATGCAATTGTTCTGGTGTTTGGACCAATAAGTCGCTTCTTTCTTCTATTTCACCTGCAATATAATAAGGCAAACCACAGTTGGCGAATGATACATACGGTCCTTTTTCTAATACAATAATTTCTGCTGTTTCATTTAAACGTCTCAATCTTGTTGCCGCAGACATTCCACCGGCTACTCCACCAATAATAACAATTTTCATTATAACTTTCCTCCTCTGACAGAACCTGCCCAGCTTGACATTCCGCCACGTACGTTCACAACATCTTGTCCTTTAGCTAATAATTGTTTGGTTGCTCTCTTGCTGCGCATCCCAGATTGGTATACAACGTAAGTCGTTCCTTTTGTAACATGATTTGCAACTTTCCCAAGCGGAACGTTTTTAGCACCTGAAATATGTCCAGCCTTGAATTCATGAGGCTCACGAACATCAATAATTTGCGGTTTCTCTACTAATTTATTTTCTAACTCTTTTGTAGAAATAGATGGTACTTTTTTAAAAAACATATTATTCCTCCTAATTTTTCATCTCATTACTTAGTGAATTTTGTTCAAAGATAACTATGAGTAAAATCGTATTAACCATTTTTTATAATACTCTTAACTTCAGCCTTTTTACATTTCAGCTATATACCCTTTACCGTATTCACATTATACCTATAAGGGTATTTTTTGTAAAGCTTTTTACCTCAAAAAAAAGATTGAGCAAAAGCCTCAATCTTTAATTTGTTTCTATTTAATTCAACTACTCTTTATTTTTAAAATTCCTAATCCTATTAATAAAGAACTATGTTACATCGATAAAGCAACTACTCTATTTCTACCTTGATCCTTAGCTTGATACAAACAACGATCTGCTAAACGATACAGTTTTTTTAAATCTTTATTTCCAGTTGAAGCTAACCCTATCGAAACAGTGACTTCTACACTGTTATCCTCTTCAAGTTTAAAGGGGTTTGAAGCAACGACCGCTCTTACCTTTTCAGCTAAATCATTTAACTCACTAGCTGTATAATTAGTTAAAATGAGGCAGAATTCTTCTCCACCTATACGGTAAATCTGCTCAGTATCTGGAGCATTTATCCTCAAAATCATCGCTAACTGCTGTAAAACTAAATTGCCATTTGGATGTCCATATGTATCATTAATTAGTTTAAAATGATCAACATCTAGCATCAAAAATGCAGTATTGTAATAAGTATCATTTTTCTGATTTAACTGCCATTGTCTATTGAACTCTCGCATATTTAGTAACCCTGTCAAATAATCTCGTTTTGCATATTCTTTTTCGCTTAAATACATTTGCCGATTTCGTATCATATCATCAACAAACAATTTTTCTAAGACAACTACTGTAGTAGAAATTAGCCAAAATAAAAAGAATACATTAAGACTGAACAAGATATTTCCAGTTAAATAATAAACATTAAAGCCAGCTGTTACTACAAAAAGAGTATTAAATAAAATCAATGTTGCACATCTATTAATAAAGGTAGGCAGATATTTGTATAGAACCGATAATATAACCCCTATTAAAATATAAGCCGTAGCGGACAAAACAGAAGCTTGATTGACTCCCCAATAGAGTCGCAAAATTGAAACAAAAATAGTTATTGGAATAGAAAATGTAGGTCCAAAATAATGAACTAAGAATATGATAATCACATGTCTCAAATCAATTTTCATATTTTCCGGCAAATCCAAAGAAAAAGACATCACAATAAAACTTGTTAATCCTGCAAATAAGAAAATCAATATTTTCTGTTTTTTATTTAGAATAAAATTTCTTTCATTAGGAATGAGTTTAATGCCTAAGTAAGACATCATACTAATAACAGAAAGATTGGCGATCGTACCCAGAAAGATTAATTTTATTATTTTAGTACCTCCTATCCTTTAGCTTAATTACATTATTCTACTTTTATTGATAGACCTCAGATTTGAAACTCTTTGATGGTTTGCCAAAGTGATAACCTTGTTGGAGAAGAATTCCTTGTTCTTTAAAAGCATTGCTAGTCAACTGATCTTCAATACCTTCTATTACCAATTCCAAATGATAGCTTTCTGCGAAATTTTTCCAAGCTTTTAAAAAAAGTTTAATTGTTTCATCGTCCATTCCTTTGTGGGCATACTTTACTAACGAAAATTTTATTTGATTGATGTGTTTAACATATTTTAGAACTTGTTCTAGCGAATTTCGCCCCGAGCCTACGTCATCTAAAGAAAGAGTGTATCCTTTTTCCTTTATTGATGAGAGGGCACATTCCAAATAACTATCAATCATTTTAACGTTCGAAAAATGAGCTATTTCAACAAAAAGTATGGGTGCTTCTGTTATTTCTATACCCAACTGTTTTTTAAATGGTTGCATTGCGCTCAAGAAAAGATGCGTTTCTCTATAAAGTAACTGTTTTGGTGCTAGATTGATAGAAAAATTTAACATTGGAAATGATACCACTATCTCTGTTAATTCTTTTTGAAACCAAGTTAAAAAAAGAGCGTGTTTTTGTTGATTGTTGATAATATCCTCCATATCGGAAGCAGGATAACAAGGACAATGGTGTGTGTTCCTCAATAAAACTTCGTAACCAAGAACTTGATCATTTTGCACATTTACTTTTGGTTGGAAATAGAGCTGAAAAGCGTCCATAGATAACCTCCTCTTCTACTATATAAAATCGGCTATTACTCGTTAATCTTAATGCAAACTTTTACTTATTTTTGATCTAATCTCCTAGCCTAGGTATAATCAAAAAAAGGAATCGTATCGTAGTTAGTTTAGCACCTTAGATTAAAGATAGGTTCCCACTACTTTTTTTAGCTTTTACTCACTTTTAACTCTTATTCAGATTTTTGCTTACTGATTCGGCTATCTTTTTTTATATCCTTTTTTTATCATCTAAATACGTTAAATATGTACTTTTTAACTCTTTCAGGTAAATAATTATTCTAATTTTCTAATATTATTTTGAGCAAAGCAATGCGATTTTTTTTAGAATACTCTGCTCTCACTTCTTAAAATTTACATTATACATTCTTACACTAAGTATAACATAATACTAATAGAACGATACTAAATAGATAGATTTTTTATTCAGACATTTTTTAAATTATCTGTTAAATTAAGTCGCTTTCGTTATTTATGTCTTATCATTTTTTTCAAATCCTCCTTATATTGACCATTTCATTGTAATTATCAAATATAAATACATTTGATGATTACAACGTTCTCAGTAGATTTAAACCACTATAAAAAGCCCCTTCAAAAAATAACTTTTGAAAGAGCTTTTATTTTTAATAAAATTTAATGATTTTCGACAACACGTGTAAACTTATCATGCAAATCGTCCATTACTACAAAACGGGCTTCTCTGATTGTTTCTTTTCCTTCTACAAAAAGTAATAATGCTGGAACTGTAAAGACCGTGAATTGGCCTGCTACCTCTGGAACATCATCTGCACTCACTTGAATTGGGTGAATCGTTGGAAACTCCTTCAGTATTTCTTGTACTTGTGGTTGAACAGAATGGCACACACTGCAATTTTCTCGCGAGATATAAACAAATGAAAAGCGGTGTTCTTCAATAAACTCTAAAATTTCTTTTAATGATTTAGCTTGTGGGAATATATTCATACTCTGCCTTCTCTCTAATTGCTGTTCTTTACTTAACTAAATCAAATTTTGTTGTTAAGACGTCTTTTGTTACTGGTCCTACGATTCTCTCTTGAATAACTCCTTGACTATCAATAATATAAGATGTTGGCAAGGATTGAACGCGGTATAAATTAAACATTTTTTGCGTGCCATAAACATTTGGGTAATCAACATCAAATTCGTCTAGAAATAGCTGAGCATTTGCAAGATCGGTTTCTGACGTTGTCACATTCACGCCTAATACAACCACATCTTCTTGCGTTTCAGAAAATTCTTTTAAATGTGGCATCTCTACTTTACAAGGAGGACACCAACTTGCCCAAAAGTTTAAGAATACCTTTTTTCCACGATAATCTGATAGCTTTACCATGCTCCCAGCCATATCTTCTGCTTCAAATTCGTAAGCTAATTGCCCTGAGTTATTGCCTTCTTCAAGGACTTGTTTTGATTGGCTTTCTTCTTGTTGCATTCTAGCATCTGAAGCTGCTTGTTTTTCATCTTTTCTCTCTTGAGCAAAGTCATAGCCAAAATCGACAAGAACAAAAATAAGTACCAGTCCTAAAATAGCCCAAATTATTTTTTTCAATTTTCGTCCACCTCATTTATCCTAATAATTCAAATTTTGTTCCTTCTAATAAACGGGCTACCCATTCGGATATACTTTCTAAGGTACCTGTCAATAGTAAAATACCTAATAAAATTAAAACAACTCCACCAATTTTCATAATTAAATCACTGTATTTCAAGATGTTTTTTAACTTAGTTATAAAGAAAGAAACCAATAAAAAGGGTAATGAAAAACCGACTACATACATAATTAGATAAAGTAACGGAGGAGAACCGACTGCTGTTCCTAATAATAAGATAGAAGAAAAGATTGGTCCGATACAAGGCGTCCAACCTGCAGCAAAGCCTAATCCTACTAAAAATGTAGAAGAAAAACTAACCGTTTTATTGGCTTTTAAAAATCGGTAATCTCCTAACAAAGCCGGAAATTTAAGGAGTCCAGTAGTTAGGAGTCCCATAAAAATAATTAATAAACCAGCAAATCGCTGCAATAGTAGACTAATTGAACCAGTCATCAACTGACTAAAAGCATCCCCTAAGTAACTCATTCCTAAACCAAGACTAATATAAACAACCGATACTCCTGATAGGAATACTAAAGAATGCAATAAGACATTCTTTTTAAATTTAAATGATTTATTTTCTTTCACTTCTTGAATATTTTTCCCTGTGATATAGGAAATATATAAAGGCAATAGCGGAAGTGCACATGGAGATAAAAATGATAATACTCCTGCACCAAAAGCTACCCATAATGTTACGTCCGTTTCGATTGTTTTTGCCTCCTTAATAATACGACTAAGACTATGATCCATTCAATTGCTATAAAAACAAGTAGTTCGGGAGTAACAACAAAGCCAAAATACAAAACCGATTGGCTTCTTGTTATTAAAAGATGAAAAATAGTACCTAATAAGCCACTTGCCATTATCCAACTATCTCCTCTTAAGAGTGTAGCAGAAGATAACAAGAGTAAACCGGAAAATAATAAAATCAATCCGATCATTAGAGGACTTTTGTATAAGAAGTAATAATACATATGGTTAATGATTCCTACTAAAGATACCAATTGAAAAATAGCTCCTAGTATTTTTTGTTCTGTTTTATCGTTTTTTAAATAGCGATAAAAACTATAAGCTAGCACTAAAAGAAAGCTAACAGATACGGCTGTCGTTGACAAGATTAATGCACGATAAGGCAGAGCGATAATCTCAAAAAAATAAAAGAATCCGTTCCCTACAAAGGCAATAAAAAAAAAGTAAAATACTTTATCAACAAAGTGATTTAACGTCTCTTTCTTTTCACTTACCGTTAAGGAGGTCAATAGCCACCACAATCCAATTCCTAGACTAATCAAAAGCAAAGGAATGAAAACCGGATTAGAAAATAAGTTCAACACATCTAAAACTCCTTTACACTCTTTTTCAATTCTTTTAGATACTATTAAACTATTATACGTGTAGGGGTATTAAATGTAAAGCTCTTTAGCTTATTATCCACTCATTAGCTAACCCCTACTCCTCAGCTAATCCAACTATTTATCGTTCTTATTCTTGTTTTCATTTGTTTTTCTTTGTTTGACTTTGTTTGTTTTTAATGATAGGTTTTACTGAGTAGTATCTTAATTTTTTCAGCCTTATTACATAATTGTGAGCGTATTCAAGAGAAAAACTTAAATGAATCACACTAAAGCACTAAATACTGTTAACTCTTTGACGAGTTAGCCTGAGCTTACCCATCGTAATAGGTTAGTCAATCAAGATTCTATTTATTTGGTACATTAACTAAGGAGGAGTTTAAATGATTACGATTGAAAATGAGTATTTGACTGTTGTTATTAAAGAAAAAGGTGCAGAGCTTGCGAAGGTTTATAATAAAGTGGATGCCTTTGACTACCTTTGGACCGGAAACAGCCAGTACTGGGGAAGACAGGCCCCTATTTTATTTCCTATTATCGGTAAACTAAATGAAGATGCTTATACTATCGGAGAAAAAGAATACACAATGAGTCAACACGGCTTCGCTAGAGAGTTTGATTTTGAACTTGTCAGTCAAAGTGACAAACAAGCATTGTTTTCTTTATCAGCAAATGAACAGACTAAAAAAATGTATCCTTTTGATTTCAAGTTACAAATCACCTATCTATTAGAAGAAAAAAATCTTGCTGTTCACTATAGCGTTGAAAATCTCAGCGAAACGATTAAACTACCTTTTTCTTTAGGTGCTCACCCCGGATTTAATATCCCTTTAAATAATGACGGAGTCTTTTCAGATTATCAGTTGACCTTTGAGCCAGCTTTAAAAAATTCTGTTAACGTCTTAGAAATTGATGATGGACCTTTTCCATTTATTACAGGAAACAACAAAGAGTTAGCTTTAACAAAAGAGAACGTATTGGAATTAGACTATCAAACGTTTGACAACGGCTTGTTAATTATCGACGAAAATGTTGCGAGTGTTACTTTATCTAGTCCTCTTTCTAAGAATAGTATTACATTAGAAGTAAGTGAGTTCCCTTACTTAACCCTATGGACCGTTGAAAATAAAAAAGCACCTTTCTTATGTATTGAACCGTTTTACGGATTGCCTGACCAAATTGGTAAAATAGGCGATTTGTACGACAAAAAAGGCAATTGTATTTTAGCTACTTCAGATACTAAAAAAATGACGTTTTCAATGACGTTCAAATAAGAGTTACCTATTTAGACAAAAAAACCAAGACAGTTGTCTTGGTTTTTTTGTCTAGCTTATTAATGAACTGGTTTAAGAACGATTAATTCTCCAACCAAGCCAATTTTGACCCCTTCTGCTATTTTATCTTTTCTCGTTTCATGTACCAATTGAAATTTGTTTGTTTTAACAATTTCCTTATTTTTAGTCTCGAATTCGCCTTCAAATGGTTCGTTTGATCCTTTAATTAAAATAACAATCACCTTGAATCCAGATTCATCTACGATACAAGGGCTGTAGTGAAGCGTGGCGCCGTACATCTCGATTATAGTACCTGCTGGAACATAAAAAACTTTTGCGTCTTTTTGCGCATTAAAAACGCCATCTACTGCTTGTTCTCTTTTGCCTAATACCATTAAAACGTCTGTTAAAACAATATTTACTTCGCTACCTTGATGGTACTCATATGCTGAAAATGAGGTGTTGTTACCCGCACACTCGCCAGCTTCTATTGGCAGCCCTGCATAAATATCTGCTTTTATTTCTTTAATGATTTTGAATGTTTCTAATTCACTATTAGATGGAGAATAACTGTTTCCTTCTTTAGGAACATCAATCGCTTTTTCTGCGTATTCTTTAATACCTGCTATATCATAGCCTTCAAGAATAGCTCCGTATGCTTTAAATTCTGGACTAGTTACATCATAAATCGTATACGTTTGATTTTCTTTACGAATAGCGTCTATTTTTTTCACTTTTTCCATCCCTTTTCAAAAAAATATCTTTAAGAGATGCCAAGACCAAAGCAGTTTTGGCATCTCTTAAAGTTTAGTCTTTTTTATTTAATTTTATCAAAATATGAAACAGCCGTTTCTGCTAATACAGCGTTTAATTCTTCAATGTTTTTCTTACCGACTGTATTCATCCACTCTTTACCAGCTTTTTCGCCATCTTTAGCGAAGACTTCGATTCCGTTAGCCCAAGTTGCGCGGCCACATAAAACACCATTGAATTGAGATCCTGCTGCATGAGCAAATGTTAACGTATCTTGGAACATTTTAGCAGATACACCCGCACTTAAAAAGATAAACGGCAATTCAGTTGCTTCAGTTTGCTCAACGAAGTATTGTTTTGCTTCTTCTTTAGTGTATACAGGTGTGTTGTCTCCATTAAATCCTTCAACATAAGCCATATTTACAGGCACTTCAACTTTTAATACGTCTACTTTATATTGAGGTTTAGAGAATTCTTTCATCATTTCATTTACTTTATGAGGTTTTACTTTAGCATATTCTGGACTCTTAGCATCATCATTTTTTGCATCGTAAGAAACCAACTCTAAGAAGAATGGGATATCTTCTGCAGCACATTCTGATCCAAGTCTTTCCATATAAACGTGTTTATAGTCATTGATTTTTTGATCTTCATCAATATCATAATACAATAAGAATTTAATCGCATCTGCGCCAGCTTCTTTTAAGCGATAGACAGACCATTCTTCTAATAAATCTGGTAGACGACCTGGTTCAGTAGCGTCGTAGCCTGTTTTTTCATAGGCTACCAATAGACCTGTTCCGTCTGCACGTAATTTTGATGCAGGTAAACCGTATTCTGGGTCTAACAAAATTGCAGTAGAATAAGGTGTCAATTCTGAAGAAATGACTTTTTTGAATTCAACAATGTCTTCTTCGTTAGCGGGTTTGTTTGCTGCTGCAGCTAACATTTTTTTAAGTGAACCGCGTTGATCGATTGCTAATGCTGCGATTACGCCTCTTTCATTTGATAATGATTTAAGAGCTGCTAATTTATTTGGCGTCATTTGTCTCATCCATCCTTTTAGTTTAATTTTTTTAGCGAAATTTTTTGATAATACTCATTAAATAACTCATTGTTAATAAAACCAGTTTGTTTTTCCATGGTATTTAACATGCCTGTTGTCATACCTGTTTTCATCACTTCAACGTCGTCAGTGCCAGCTGCAATAGCACTCGCTAATCCAGCTACTGTTGAATCTCCTGAACCAACAGGATTAACCACGTCTATTTTAGGAATGGTTAATCGGAAAAATTCTTCATTATGCTTTACAAGAGCACCATCTGCCCCAAGGGAAATGACAATCCACTCCACACCTTTAAATAAAGAGTTTATTGTTAGAACTTCTTGTAATTCAACTAAATCATGGATTGGTTTTTCTATCAGTTGAGCAATTTCTTCTTGATTTGGCTTGATTAAAAATGGCTTATGTCTACCAGATAAACTAACTTTCAAGGGTTTACCAGAGCTATCTAACACAACAGGAATTTCTCTGATTGAGGCAATTTCAATCATTTTTGTATATAACTCTGTGCTTAATCCTTTAGGTAGGCTACCAGATATCGTCACAACAGATATATTATCTAAGCTATTTTCAAAATGAATTAAAAAATTAGCTTCATCTTGTTCATCCAATAGAGGACCCGTTTCCAGTATTTCTGTTTGTTGCATATCGTCATGCAAAATAGCAATGCAATTACGTGATTCTTGATTAATCGGCATAAAGTTGTGTTTAATCTTAGTTTCATCTAATTTCTTTTCGATAAATTGACCAATTGTTCCTCCTAAAATACCAGAGGCAATAACTGGAGAATGAAGTTGATGCAGCACTCGTGCAACGTTTAACCCTTTTCCACCAGCCGTCTTGGTTACTTCTGTCACTCTATTGACACTGTTCAACTGAAGTGTTTCTAAAGGATATGAAATATCTACAGATGGATTCATCGTAACAGCTAAAATTGACTTAGTCATAATCACAGCTCCTTTTGATTAGTCGTGGTAATAGCCTTCATCCCATAAGTCTAACTCTTTTTTAAAAAAATCAGGGCTGTGTTGTTCTTCATTTTTTGGTGCAAGATTGTCAATTTTTTCAATCAGCTTTTTGTTTTCAGCTGTCTCTTTGTACTCAGTATTCAAGAATGTCGCAACGATATCTTCAGCTAAGAATTTACCAACCGTTGTTCCACCGAAGCCAATGACATTTGCATGCAATTCTTCTGTTACGTATTTAGTGATTGTAGCATTGCTAACTAGTGCAGCACGGACACCATCGTTTTTATTCGCAGCTACTGTGATACCGACACCTGTCCCACATAAAACAATCCCTCTATCCGCTGTTTTGTTGCTAACGAGTTCGCCAACTTTTTTACCAAAAATCGGATAGTGTGTCCGGCTCGTATCATAAGCTCCTACATCAATTACCTCGTGTCCTTGCTCTTTTAGAAAGTTAGAAATAGTTATTTTTACGTCTGTTACGATATGATCGTTTCCTATTGCAATAATCATTTTAATTGTTCCTCCTCATTGGTTTTCATTAGATTTTTTTAAATCATTTTTTCAAGCATGTCTACACGAACTTGGTGACGTCCACCAGCATATTCAATTCCTAAATAAGAATCGACAATACTTTTTGCTAATGCTACCCCAACAACTCCAGCCCCAAGAGCAATTGCTTTTGCTCCATTATGTTCAGTTGTCATATGTGCTGTCCGTTCTTCTGTTACGTTGGCTGTAATCATACCTTTAATCTTGTTACTAGCCATAAATGAACCAGCTCCAAATTCATCAAACATAATGCCACGATCTGCTTTACCTTCCAATACGGCACTAGAAACTAATTTTGAAGACTCAATGAAATCTTCAGCTGGTTCTTTTGTTGTATCCACAACGGTATAATTTTGTTCTTGAAGATAGTGTTTAATCGTTTCTTTTAATTCAAAGCCTTTTTTATCTGAACCTAATGCTATTTTCATTTTATAATCTCCTTTGGTTTGTTTGTATTTTTAGCTTTCTTTATTTCTTTGTTAATTTTACTTCAGTATATTGTTGATAGTGGGCTAAAGTCTCACTGGGTAGTTGTTGATTTGTAATAAGGTAGTCAATATCGTAAAGATTATAAAATTGGTAAAAATCATCTTTATTTAATTTATGATAATCTGTTAGAATGTATTTTGTTTGTGCATTATTTAAAGCTTTCTTTTGCGTTTGTCCTTCTTCAGTGTCTGCCGTCATAATGCTTTCATTTCTTATGCCGTTAACTCCGACAAACGCTCGGTTGAATTTCAACTTCTCGATTGTCCCATTTGTTAGTTCTCCAACAAATGCTCCCGAACGTTGTCGGAAAGTTCCGCCTGTTAAAACGAGATCGATTTGCGGTCGTTCTTTTTGAAAATTTTCAAAAACAGGAAGACTATTCGTTACAACTCTCAAGTAATCTACTTGAACGAAACTCGCTAAAAGTTCTAACGTTGTCCCAGGACCAATAAAGATTGTTTCGCCATTTTTGATTTCAGAAGCTGCAACTTGAGCAATTTCTCGTTTTTCTTCTATATTTAGTTCACGCTTTTCAATATGAGAAGCTTCATAGATAATACTACTCTTGACACTTTGAGCACCACCATGTAAACGAACAATTTTCCCACTTTCAGCTAGCTCATCTAAATCTCTTCGAACGGTCATATCAGATACATTTAGTTTTTTTATCAAATCGGCTGTTTTTACGGTGCCGCTTTTATTTACTTCTGACAAAATTGTCAACAATCGATCCCTTTTCATAATTTTCTCCTTTCAGACAAATTTTACTTATATGTTATAATTATTAATTATTGTTTGTTTCTTTAATATAAACATAAATTAACACTTTTTTAAACAAATGTCAACATTCTATTTGTTAGCACTTGTTGATTTCCCAAAAAAACCTTGTATTATAAGCGTTTAAATAAAATAGTTCCCTATTTACAGAATTATAAATAAACTCTTCTATAGATATTTCTTTCTAATTTCTTTACAAAGAAACAAAAGAAAGCGTTGACTTTTGTTTTGAATACATATACAATACTAATTATAGAACAGAAACAAACATTAACAATCACATACAAACAGGGGAGGGTGTTCTTTTCTACTAATCATTAGATATATCAAATCATTTTATCTAAGTAGAAATAAAATGATAACGCTTAAAAAACAAAAAACAAACAAGCCTTTAGCGCTTGAATTTTAAGGAGGATTTATTTTGAATAGAGAAGAAGCAAATATGATAGGTTTTGAAATTGTAGCATATGCAGGAGAAGCTAGATCTAAATTGTTAGATGCACTCAAATTAGCAAAAACTGGCGAATTTTCAAAAGCAGAAACTTTAATAGAAGAATCAGGTAAAAGTTTGGCGGAAGCACATAAAGCTCAAACTCAAATGTTAGCTAACGAAGCAAGCGGTGATAACGTAGAAGTTGGTTTTATTATGGTTCATGGACAAGATCATTTAATGACAGCATTGCTTTTGAAAGACGTTATTGGACATTTAGTAGAATTATATAAGAGAGGTTGATGATTAATGAATAGATTAGTTGCCCAAATAGAAAAGATGAAACCATTTTTTGAAAAAGTTTCAAGAAATAAATACTTAAGAGCTGTTAGAGATGGTTTTATCGCTGCAATGCCAGTCGTTTTATTTTCAAGTCTCTTCTTGCTAATTGCGTACGTACCAAACATTTTTGGTTTTTATTGGAGCACATCAGTTGAAGCATTATTAGTGAAACCATACAATTATTCAATGGGCTTACTTGGATTATTAGTAGCTGGAACAACTGCAAAATCTTTAGCTGATTCGTTTAATAGGGATTTGCCAAAAACTAAACAAATAAATAATATATCTACTATGTTAGCAGCTATCGTAGGATTCTTACTATTATCTTCTGATCCTATCGATGGTGGATTTGCAAGCAATTATATGGGAACAACAGGCTTACTTTCAGCATTTATTTCAGCTTTTATTGTTGTAAATGTTTATAATCAATGTATTAAACGCAACATTACAGTAAAAATGCCTAGTGAAGTTCCTCCTAACATTGCTCAAACATTTACCGACCTAATACCATTTTCAGTATCCATATTATCATTTTGGATAATTGATTTTATCGTTCGCTATGTTACTGGAGCCAACTTTGCTCAAGGAGTAATTGAACTATTCCAGCCTTTATTTACAGCAGCAGATGGTTATATGGGGCTAGCTCTTATCTACGGTGCAATTTCGTTCTTCTGGTTTATAGGAATTCACGGACCGTCTATCGTAGAACCAGCTGTAGCAGCAATATTATACGCAAATATTGATTCTAATCTACGCTTAATGCAAGCTGGAGAACATGCTAATAACGTTCTAACTACTAGTACACAATATTTCATAGCTACTCTTGGTGGAACTGGAGCAACTTTAGTTGTCCCCCTTATGTTTATGTTTATGGCAAAAGCTAAACAAAATAGAGCAATCGGTAAAGCTTCATTCATCCCAACTTTGTTTGGAGTAAACGAACCGATTTTATTTGGAGCTCCTTTAGTTCTAAACCCAGTTTTCTTTATTCCTTTCATAGCAGCTCCAATAGCTAACGTATGGGTTTTCAAAATATTCGTAGACCTTTTCAATATGGATAGTTTCTTATACACTTTACCCTGGACAACTCCAGCCCCTATCGGAATGATACTAGGAACTGGCTTTGCTCCACTTGCTTTCATATTAGCAATTCTTCTACCCGCAATGGATGTTCTTATTTACTACCCATTCTTTAAAGTATATGACAAACAAATGGTAGAAAAAGAGCTAGCCTACGAAGAAGAAGACAATGCAGTTGTTGTTGTTGATAGTATTGAATTAAATGAACCTTTAGTAGCAACTATTTCTGACAGCAACTTTGAAGAAAAAAACGTATTAGTCCTTTGTGCCGGTGGTGGAACTAGTGGCTTGCTAGCTAATGCCTTAGCAAAAGGAGCAAAAGAAAGAAACTTACCTCTTTATACAGCTGCAGGATCTTATGGTGCCCATTATGATATTATGAAAGAGTATGATCTTATTGTACTAGCTCCTCAGGTTGCTTCAAATTATGAAGACATAAAAAAAGACACAGATCGTTTAGGCATCAAACTAGTAAAAACTGAAGGAGCCGAATACATTTCACTGACTAGGGATCCTGAAAAAGCACTAAAATACGTTCTTGACGTTCTAAAGATTAAAGAATAAAAATTTTTAAATTATAAGGAGGCAATAAAATGTTGAAATTACCTGAAGATTTTATTTTTGGTGGGGCGACTGCAGCATATCAAGCAGAGGGCGCTACTAAGGAAGGCAATAAAGGACGGGTTGCTTGGGATACCTTTTTGGAAGAAGAAGGAAGATTTAGCCCTGATCCAGCAAGTGATTTTTATCATCAATATCCTGTCGATTTAGAATTAAGCGAAAAATTTGGAGTGAATGGAATACGTATCTCTATCGCGTGGTCACGAATCTTCCCCGAAGGTTATGGCACTCCAAATCCTGAAGGTATTGAATTTTACCACAACTTATTTAAAGAATGTCATAAGAGAAATGTAGAACCATTTATAACACTTCATCATTTTGATACCCCTGAAGTTTTGCATAAAGATGGTGATTTCCTAAATAAACAAAATATTGAACATTTTGTCAACTATGCTGAATTCTGCTTTAAAGAATTTAAAAACGAAGTTTACTATTGGATTACTTTTAATGAAATTTATCCAGTCTCAATTGGTCAGTACTTGACTGGTACTTTCCCTCCTGGTATTCGATTTGACTTTGGGAAAGTATTCCAATCTATGCACAATATGATGGTTGCACATGCTAAAGCTTTGATTGTATTTAAGAGTCTTAATAATCCCGGAGAAATTGGTATCGTTCATTCTCTAGAAACTCGTTATCCTTATACAGACTCTGAAGAAGATAAAAAAGCTGCTCACCTAGATGATGTATTAGCTAATAAATTCTTACTAGATGCAACCTTTAAAGGTTATTATTCTGAAGATACTATGAAATGTGTTAATCAAATTCTTGCCGCAAATAATGGAGCAGTCGATATCCAAGATAGTGATCTTGAACTATTTGCTAAAGCATGTAAAGATAATGATTTTTTAGGAATTAACTCTTACCAAAGTAGTTTTATTAGGGCCTACGATGGTGAAAATGATATTCATCATAATGGGACTGGTGAGAAGGGTACTTCTGTCTTTAGATTAAAAGGTATTGGTGAGAAAATGTTTGATATGGAAATTCCACGTACAGACTGGGATTGGCTTATTTATCCAGAAGGTCTTTATGATATGATGATTCGCATTAAAAATGACTACCCTAATTATAAGAAAATCTATATAACAGAAAACGGTATGGGCTATAAAGATGACTTTAATGATGGGGTCATAGATGACCAACCAAGAATCGACTACATTAAATCACATATGGAATCCGTAGCAAGAGCTATCGAAGATGGTGTTAATGTAAAAGGATACTTCTTATGGTCATTAATGGATGTGTTCTCTTGGTCTAACGGATACAATAAACGTTATGGTTTGTTCTATATTAATTTCGATACACAAGAACGATATCCAAAGAAGAGTGCTTATTGGTTCAAAGAATTGGCTGAAACTAGAGAGATTAAATAAGTTATTAATTATTGATAATAGTTGTTTTACTAGTTTCTATAAAATGTTTCAAAGCTGATAAATACTAGCTTTGAAACATTTTTTTACTTTCTTTAACTATCAATTTTTTCTAAATTAAACCAAGTTATTCATTGTTTTCTATCTGACTTGTATCGTGATCGACGGCGTTAGTCAACGTGAACTCATCTGGGTAAAAAAGCTCATTATCCATAAAGCAGAGTTTTAAATGAAGCTTAACTCCTAATTTTGTTTTACGAAAATCAGCCCATTGGTAAAGATTTTGGTTAAGTAAAAACGTCGAAGATTCAATTAGGTAGAGACTATTTCATTTCGTTACGGGCCTTTTATTTTTAGCCTGACTGACCTGCTGACCAAAAATGGCTAAAAGAACCTCTGGATCTATTAATGAAATAAAACCATTTATTAAAAACAGAATTTGTTTTATACTTATCCATATATTAGGTCCTTTTTATTGGTCTTGGATGAGCCAACTGAGTTCAGTATAAAGGACTTTTTTGTATATTGGAATAATAAATAAATTTATGAAACATATAATGTCTCATGCAATACTAGTCATTTCTTGTAACTAAATCTAAAATACAACTCCTCTCTTCCTTCAAAGATGAGCTGTAATTAGCTACTTAAATCATTGTCTTTTTGTGATACAATGAACAAGACAAAGATACTTACTCTACGAGACGAGGGATTTAAATGAAAGAAATTGATTTGAATACATCTGTTTACGATCTTGTTACTACTTATCCTGAGATTGGACAAGTTTTATATGATATGGGATTAAAAGATATTAAAAACCCTGCTGTATTGAACACTATGGGAAGATACATGACTATACCTAAAGGGGCAAAAATGAAAAAAGTAGAATTAAAAACAATTGTTATCCAGCTAAATAAAATGGGCTTTATCATTAAGGAGTGATTCTTTGGAAAATACAACTGTTTATCGCCAGAAAAAAATTGTTGAAATTTTAACCTTACTTCATGAAGGAGGAGCATTTGAAGAAGCTAAAAAACTATTTGATGAATCATTTGATGGTGTAGATGTTAGTGAAATCACTTCTGCTGAACGAGAACTGATTGCTAGCGGATTAGACCCTTCTGAAATTCAGCATCTTTGTAATGTTCATGCCGCTGTTTTTAAAGGTTCTATTCGTGATATCCATCAATCAAACTACGAACATGAACAACCAGGACATCCTGTCCATACCTTGAAATTAGAAAACAAAGTTATTCAGTCTCTTCTTGAAGACGAAATACGCTGGACCTTTGAGCAAGTTGCTAAGGGAAATGACTCCCAAAAGGAACGATTGAAAAATGCTTTAAAAGATTTATCTCAAATTAACAAACATTATGCTCGAAAAGAGACTCTTATTTTCTCTTACATGGAACGTTATGGTATTAGCGCTCCACCCAAAGTAATGTGGGGTGTGGATGATGCCATACGTGCAGCTATCAAAGATGTGATAAACTACATTGATGATGAGAAAGCTGCTATTAATCCCTTACGAGACAAGATTGATCATATCATCGATGAAGTTGAAGAAATGATTTTTAAAGAAGAAGAAATTATGGTTCCAATGGTCTTAGATGTATTTCGCTTGAAAGACTGGCAAAAGATAGCTGAAGATAGCTTTGATATTGGCTTTTCCTATATAGCTAACCCATTACCCTGGAAACCAAGTATTGAGGCCTTAGCTGTCGAAAGCGAACAAGAAGAGGGAAAAAAAGCAGCAGCAAAGAAAGCAGCAGCTATGACTGACGCCATTGCGGAAGATCCACCCATTGACCAATCAGAACAATACGATTGGCAAGATGGCGCTTTAAGTGAAGGTGAAATTGTCTTGCCAACAGGTGTTCTGAAGCTAAAAGAGTTATCTGGGATTTTTGGTGTCTTACCTGTAGACCTAACATTCGTTGACAAAGACGACCGTGTCCGTTTTTATTCAGAAGGAAAAGATCGGGCCTTTCCGCGTACAAACTCCATCATCGGCCGTGAAGTTATTAATTGTCACCCTCCAAAAAGTATGCACATGGTACAAAAAATTCTTGATGGCTTTAGATCAGGTGAACGAGAAGAAGCTGAGTTTTGGATTAATATGGCTAATCGAGTCATTTACATTCGCTATTTTGCTATCCGTGATAAGGAAACAAAGGATTATCTCGGCTGTTTAGAAGTCACTCAAGATATCACAAAGATTCAAAAAATAAATGGAGAATGTCGCTTATTAGATGATAATTTTTAACAGAGCTTACTCCTTAAGAAAAAGAGCAAAGAAAACTACATGTAGTTTTCTTTGCTCTTTTTCCATTCATTTTTTCAACTCTTTTAATTCTGTTATTGCATCGGTTAAGCGATCAATAATTTTATCAGATAAATTCTGATTAAAATTAAACCTTTCATCTCTCTTAGCTAAAACATACATACCTGCAGCTTTTGCAGCTGTAATGCCATGAGTAGAATCTTCAATAACCAGACATTCTGCCGGTTCCACATCTAATTGGACTGCAGATTTTAAATAAATCTCAGGGTTAGGTTTAGATTGTCTGAACATATCCCCACTTAAAATAGACTCGAAATAATGTGACAGGTTACACTCTTCTAATACTTTTTGAATTTCTGCCATTGAAGAAGATGAAGCTAAAGCAATCTTATATTGATTTTCTACAAGCCAGTCTAATAAAGTTTTTAAATTAGGATCCAGTATGTCATTATTGTTAACTGGTCGATCTTTGAAATATTCCTCGTAGGCTTGATCATACTCATGCTTGTTTAACGTTTTACCCCAGATACGTTGAATCGTGTCCCATGTATCTGTTGAGCTAGCTCCAGCAATCTTATCTAACTCTTCAAGGTCAGGATGGACCTCATTAACTTTAAAAAATTCATGTAACCTTTCATAATAAATGGGTTCTGTATCAACAATTACACCATCCATATCAAAAATAACGGCTTTAATCATCTGTATTTCCTCCTCAGTTGTTGTCACATTCATCGTCTAATAGTTGTATGTTCTATTATTCTCTTCATTGTAACAAACTTTCCCAGTGAAGCGAATACCGTTGATAATTATTGTCTGATTAACTTCTAGAAAATACAATATAGTGGATAACCAAAGTATCTATTTGAAAAATTAATCCTATTAAAAAATGCTTAACTAGCTATTATACTGCTAAAAAAGACTAAATGGAAAAGAGTTTACTGCTCCATCAATAAAATAAGGTACCATGTACACAGTATTATTTTTACTTCTATCATCGTCTCCTTACAATCAGAGATTAACATTATTAACTATACTATTTTAGAGAATCACGTCCATGTGGTAGCTTCTTTCCCGTCACATAAATCCTTTCGTTCCGTCGTGAAGTCCATTAAGGAAACATCTGCGCAAAAACAGGTTAAAAAATGTCCTCCTATAAAGAAAGTTATGGAAAGTTTCATCACCCTACCATGGGCTAATTTTATTGTGGGTACACTGGGTGAGATTTCAAAGGGAGTCGTTCTAAACAATGTGTACAGTCCGTTAAAAACCTACGATAGTGAACACAAAAGACGGAATCATCTCCTAGTTAAAACAAGAAGTAGATAGGTTATGCCCTTGATAAAAGACAACGTTAGTTCAATCTCTTTTTATTTTTATTAGACAAACAGGATTCTACTAAAACAACCCTTTATTTAAAATAATAAAGGGTTGTTTCAGTAAATATTATCCACAAATAATCTCTAACGAAAAATAATTCTTATTGAGCTTTATCTATATATGCATATTTATAACTCGTGCTACCAAATACGGGCAGATAAATATCTTTTACATAAGGTTGTTCAAGATAAGGTTCAGCTGTTTGATAAATAGGTATGTCTACATAATGCTCTCCTAGAGCAACTTTCTCCGCTTGAATCATTGATTCCCATCTCGCTGATAAATCATTATACTGCTGATTACTTTTTTCAATCAATTGATCTACATCCTCAAACGAATAGTTTCCACGATTGATTTCTGTACCAAAACGTTCGACAAAATTAATTGGATCTGCGAGATCAGCTGACCAATAAGTTGTAGCCATTTGGTAATCGCCTTTTTTAACGTTATCTAATCTAGAATTATCAGGCATTTGTCGAATCTCAATAGTTAGACCTGGCAAATTCTTTTGATACTCACTTTGAATAAATTCAGCTAATTTCTTGCTATCTTCGGTATCAGACGTTGTTAGCTCCAACGTTATTTCCTTTTTATCTAGCTCTCTTAAGCCTTCTTCCCAAGCTTTTTGTGCTTCTTCAATGTTAAAACTAGCTATATCTCCTGCTTCTTCACGAAAATCAACATTTGTTTCAGGATTTTTAGCCAGCCCCCTAGGAACATGACCATACATAGGCTCAGAACCATCTTGTAAGACATTCTCTGTAAAAGTTTTACGATCAATAGCTGTCATCATTGCTTTTCTTATATTCTTATTGGCTAATTCAGGTATTTCTTGGTTTAGTTCCAAATAATAAATCCAGGCCTTATCTTTTGTTTTAAAATCTTCGTTATTTTTGTATTGAGGAACAAAGTTTCCTGATAAAGAAAATATATCTAATTGTCCTGAATCGTATAGATTAATGCCTGTTCCTACCTCTTTTACAACTTGAGCATTGACTTCATCAAGTTTAACGGTATCTTTATCCCAATAACCATCATTTTTAACATACTTCCAAGAATTTCCTTCAGCTGCAGTCCAATCTGATAAGACAAATGGTCCATTGTAAATGGTTGTCTCAGCACTTAAGCCGTAATTTTCACTTTGTTCAGTCACATAAGCTTCGTTTTGTGGAAAATAAGGCGGAATGGTTAACAGGTTAATAAAGTAAGGTACTGGTTGTTCTAATGTTACTTTGACTCTTTTATCTCCTACAGCTTCAATTCCTAATTCATCAACCGTCTTTTCACTAGCTAAGATAGCTTCTGCATTTTTTATAATTCCTGAAAATAAATAAGCATATCCAGAGCCATTAGCAGGATCAACCATTCTTTGCCAAGCAAATTGATAGTCAGCCGCTGTAACTGGCGTTCCATTTGACCAATTAGCGTCTTCACGAATATTAAAGGTGTAGGTTAATCCATCTTCTGAAATTTCCGGCATGTTTTTTGCGTCTGCTGGTACTATTTCACCGGATAAATCATAGGAAAGCAATCCATCAAAGACATTGTTCATTGCGGTAAAGTTGGTCGTAGAAATCGTCGTATCCATTGTATCCATTTCTGAATCCGCGGCTATATTAAGGATTTGATTTTCTTCTTTATTATTGTTAGTCTTCTCTTTATCCGTATTCGTTGCACAGCCGCCTATAACTACAGTTAGTGCAGCTAGTATAACTAAGCTTGTTTCTTTATTTTTAGTCATCTTTTTTACTCCTCTTTTTTTAGTATAATAGTTAGCATTTTAATTAGTTAGTACTAAAATTGATTTAATTACCATCTTTTTAACTTCCATCATTAGTTAAAAACCAAAAAAATACATGAGTTATTAAAACTCATGCACACAGAAAACATTCTTTAAATATGGTTAAACTAAGGACACTTAAGTCATTATAATCTATTCGATGCACCCTCTATCAGTCAAAAAAATACACAGAGAACGATTTATATAGATTAAACTAATTAAGGCAGTATACTAGAAGCCATTTTGAAAGACTGTAACTGTTCACATGGGTCACTCGCATAACATCGAAAACACAACCTAGTTTCACAGCACATTTTTGGCTTCCTCCTTTTGGTTATTAGCTTATTTTAAAATCTCTTTATTATGAGTAAATTAATCTTAACAATCGGATTTCACCTTGTCAATTTATTTGATTTTTCAAAAAACAGCTTTTAAGATAATACGATTAGTAGAAATTTGTTATAACTATTCTTTTAGCTAGCTTTTTTCAAGCATTATTCTTTCTACAATCCACTATTTGCGGTACTTTGTTGACTTGACATTACACAATCAATCACGATAATCGCACCTAAAGCTAATAATGCATGCGATTCATCCTTGATATCTAAGGCATAAGAGTCTCCCCACGTCAGCCATTCTTTAGAAATATCTGCAACTATTCCTTGATTGTTAACTATCTGATAATTGTGTTCCCAAATAGACCCTTCTACTTGCCAAGAGGGCCCTTCAATCGTATAGGATGGCTTGAAAAAAGTAAAATCTTTACTTATTTTTGCTTGTTCTTTACCGTCAATGCATAATGAATAGGTAGGTAAAAACTTCCAGAGTTGTTGTTCAATATACAAGACTTCTTTTCCGTTTTTATCTTTTACATGTAGTTTTTTACCCCACGATAGAAGTTCACCTTCTACTGAATAAACATCTTGACCTAGACTATTTTTTACCATAAATTTATCTTTCCAAGAAAAAAGTTTCTGTTTAATGTAATAATTCATTTATCTCACCCTTCTTATGAAAATAGTTTTTAATATAAGGATTGTTTTACTTGAAAATTATTTTCTTGCTCGAAACCCACTATAACTAGCTACTTACAAAAAGAAACAACACAGTTATCTATCTTACGAACCCTACTTTAATAATAAGCTTATTATCTTTACAACCAATGACACTATTTCTTTTTCATTCAATTGATTCACATCGTGTTCTTATTAATAAAAGCCCAATCTTCCTTATATTTTATAGAATAAGTTATTTTTTCTCTCTTCCTTAAACTCCTTCCTTAAAGTATACTCGTATTCACTTAAAACTGTAACTAAAATAAAACTTTCTTACCCTAAATTACTCTTTATGAACAAAAACAGAGCAGACTAAGTTTTAGTCTGCTCTGTTTTTTTAGTTAATCATTTTTGAAATAATAAAATTTACTTAGTCATTTTTCATAAGAATTGTCTTTATTAGATATATTTACTTAATAATCAAGCATCTAGTCCCTTTTTTTATTTGATTTAACACTATTTTATAGCAGCTTGAGCTGCAGCTAAGCGGGCAATTGGTACACGAAAGGGAGAGCAAGAAACGTAGTTTAATCCTAATTGTTGGAAGAACTCAATAGAGGCTGGATCTCCACCATGTTCTCCACAAATCCCTATTTTAAAGTTTGGCTTCGCTTGGCGCCCTTTTTCAATAGCTATTTTTACTAATTGACCAATCCCTTCTTGATCAATCGTATCAAATGGCCCTTTTTCTAAAATATTTTTCTCTATATATTCAGAAATAAAACTTCCAGAATCGTCTCTTGAAAAACCAAAGCCCATTTGAGTTAAATCATTGGTTCCAAAACTGAAGAAATCAGCTTCTTTTGCGATTTTATCAGCTGTTAATGCAGCTCGCGGAACTTCAATCATTGTTCCAATATGGTAAGTCAGAGTTTGGCCCTTCTCTATGAAGACTTTTTTAATTTCGTCTTCTATTTCTTTTTTAATATAGACCAATTCTTTAACATCACTGATTAGCGGAACCATGATCTCTGGTTGGACCTCAATCTTACTAATTATCTTAAACTCGAGAGCCGCTTCCATAATCGCTCTAACTTGCATTCTACTAATTTCGGGATACGTTATACCTAAACGAACACCACGGTGTCCCAGCATTGGGTTTACTTCGTTCAATTCAGTGATGCGGTCCTTTAATTTCTCTTCACTTAGCGACATCGTCTCAGCTAACTGGCGAATTTCTTCTGCTTTAACAGGTATGAATTCATGTAAGGGTGGATCTAACAGGCGAATCGTCACAGGACGTTCTTCCACGACTTGATAAATTTGGTAAAAATCATCTTTTTGCATAGGCAATAGTTCGCCTAACGCCTTTGCTCGTTCTTGAACAGTCCCAGCTAAGATCACTCTTCTAACTGAAGAAATACGATCTTCTTTAAAAAACATATGCTCTGTTCTAATCAGTCCAATTCCTTCTGCTTTAAACTCTAGCGCTTGCTTTGCATCTTCTGGTGTATCTGCATTAGCTCGAACGGCCATTGTTTTTATTTCGTCAACCCAACCCATTAACTCAGTGAATTTGCCTCCTAAAGCTGGCTTTGTTTTTTCTATATCATCAAGATAGACCATTCCCGTTGAACCATCTAAGGAAAGCAAGTCTCCTTCATATAAAATTCCACCTTTATATTTTAACGTCTTTTCTTCTTCATTGATTGTCACCTCTGAACAACCAGCAACACAGCATTTACCCATGCCACGAGCGACTACTGCAGCATGAGAAGTCATTCCACCCCTGGCTGTCAATATTCCTTCTGCCTTCACCATGCCAGAAATATCTTCAGGAGACGTTTCCTGTCTTACTAAAATAGTTTTTATCCCTTTTTCATAAGCTGCTTCTACTGCTTCAGCGGTAAAACAAATTCTTCCTGAGGCTGCACCAGGAGAAGCTGCAAGTCCTTTTGCTATATGAGTTGCTTGTTCAATCGCTTTTAAAGCAAAGTTAGGGTGCAGTAATTGTTCTAATTGTTGTGGCTTAACACGCATTAAAGCTTCTTCTTTAGTTATTTTGCCTTCTTTATGTAAATCGACAGCAATACAAATAGCTGCTTGGGCTGTTCTTTTACCATTCCTTGTTTGTAATAAATAGAACGTATTGTCTTCAATAGTAAATTCGATGTCTTGCATATCTTTGTAATGATTTTCAAGCGTTTTTGCAGCTTCTTTTAATTGTTGGTACCCTTTTGGCATCAATACTTTCAATTCAGCTATTTCATTTGGCGTACGAATGCCTGCAACAACATCTTCTCCTTGCGCGTTCAATAAAAACTCACCAAATAATTTCTTATCACCATTTAAAGGGTTTCTAGTAAAAACTACCCCCGTACCAGAAGAGTCGCCTTTATTCCCAAAAATCATTGCTTGGATAGTGACAGCTGTTCCATTTAATTTAGAGATGCCTTGCATTTCTCTGTAAAATACTGCTCTAGGATTATTCCATGAAGCAAATACCGCCTTAATAGCTAATCTCAATTGCACTATTGGTTCTTGTGGGAATTCTTCTTTTGTTTCTCTTAAATAAACTTCTTTGTATTTTTTTACAATCTCTTTTAAATCATTCCCATCAAGTTCTTTATCTAATTCGACTCCCTTTTTTTTCTTCGTTTTTTCTATTATTGTCTCAAAATGTACTTTAGGAATCTCTAAGACTACATCTGAGAACATCTGGATGAAACGACGGTAACTATCATAAGCAAAACGTTCATTAGCAGTGGTTTTTGCTAGACCAATGACTGAGCGATCATTTAACCCTAAATTTAAAATAGTATCCATCATTCCTGGCATCGAGTGAGCTGCACCTGAGCGTACAGATAAAAGTAAAGGATTTTCTCTATCTGAAAATTTTTTATTTGTTATCTGTTCTAGCTCTTTTAAGTGACTCTCTATTTCATTATCTAAACTAGCCCAAATCGTTTGACCTTCAGACAAAAAACGCTTACAACTTTCTGTAGTCAATGTGAATCCTGGAGGGACAGGCAAGGATAGCTTTGTCATTTCAGCTAAGTTTGCTCCTTTACCACCAAGTAATTCTTTCATTTCTTTTTTACCTTCTTTAAAGTTATAAACGTATTTTTCAGCCATTTTTTCAACCTCTTTCTTTTTTATCGGTTTTTTATTCTTTATTAAAATAGGTACCCGTTTTTTTTAAATAATCGAAAATTAAATTAGCTGTTTCTTCTATTGCATTATCAGAAACATCAATAACCAAACAGCCTATTCTTTTCATAATCTTATCAGCGTAATCTAGCTCTTCTAAAATACGGTTCATTTCTGCGTAACTTGCATTGGAAGGTAATCCTAAATTTTTTAATCGTTCTTTTCTAATACTATTTAATTTTTCAGGAGTATTAGTTAAACCAATAACTTTAGAAGGCGAAATTTGATAAATTTCTTTAGGTGCTTCAGATTCAGGAAAAAGCGGAACATTAGCAACTCGTATATTTTTATTAGCTAAGTACATTGATAAAGGTGTTTTAGAGGTTCTTGATATTCCTAAGATAACTAAATCTGCTTTTAATATCCCTCTCGGATCTTTACCATCGTCGTATCGAACAGAAAATTCAATTGCTTCAATCCGTTTAAAATACTCTTGATCCATTTTCCTAATGATACCTGGTTCCCCTAAAGGTTTTAAAGAGGTTGCTTGTTCTATTGCAGCTAAACCATTACCTAATAAATCTACTAGGAAAATAGAGTTTTTTTCAGAAAATTCTTTGATATATTGCCTTAATTCTTGTTGGACCAATGTATAAAAGATAACTGTATTTTCTTCTTCAGATACATTAGCAAGTATTTTTTCTACTGTTTTTTTAGTTATTACATGGGTAAATTTTTTAATTCCCTCAACTTCTATAGAATACTGAGAAAGAATTGAGTGTATCACTTGCTCACCTGTTTCTCCTATTGAATCAGAGATAAGGTAAATTGTTAAAGGTTTCATATGGTCCCCCTACATTTCATTTTTAATAATCGCCAAGAATAAGCGACTGATTACTGTTTTTGAAAATTTCCCAACTATTTTTAACTGTTTTATTTCATCCCCTTTATTTGATTCGATAACTGGAAGACTATCAACCTCGTGCTCTAACAATTTTTTTGTAGCGACTTCAACCGAATCACTACTGAATATATAGGCAACATTAGGTACTCTAGTCATTGCCATGCTAACAGGTATTTCTTCAATGCTCATTTTCCCAATAACTGTTTTTAACAAGTCTTTTCTAGAAACAAGACCTACAAGTTGATGATTTTCTGTAATATAAATTGAGCCTACATCTTCTAGGAACATTTTAATTACAGTATCCTGAATAGATGTATTGGAACTTACTATTACTGGGACACTCATAACATCTTCTACCTTTTTTTCTTTTATATCCTTTATAATAAAGGGAACTACTTTATGTGCATTATAAAAATAACCAACTTTAGGTTTTGCTATCACTAATTCACACAAGGTCAGAAAAGATAAATCAGGTCGTAATGTTGAACGTGAGAAACCCAGTAACGTAGCAATTTTCTCACCTGTAATAGGTTCATTTACTTTTACAATATCAATAATCTCTTTTTGTCGTTCACTTAAGTCCATTGGCTAACTCCTCTATATAGTATGTCTTAATAGACATATAGTATGTCACAATAAAAGAATTGTCAACCCTTTACCTACCTTTTAGTTGTTTCATCTCCCAATAAGACTCTTTTATTCTATTTTTCACCATTAAACTATTCTATTTTACAAAAAAATAAGGAGCTAAGACAAGATAACTTGTCCTAGCTCCATTTTCTTTTAACTTAACTGATCATCTTCTGAATAGAAGTGAACTTTATTTCTGCCGCTCTTTTTCGCTGCGTAAAGGGCTTGATCGGCATGAGTATATAAGTGATCTATTTCTTTTGTCGTCTCACTATAAATTGTAATCCCGATAGAAATGGTAATATGAATAGATACAGTTCCATCTTTTATTACAAAAAATGAATTTTCGACTATTTTTCTTAATGATTCTGCTTTTTCATAGGCTTCTGCTTTTGTACAATTATGAATTAAAACTGAAAATTCTTCTCCACCATTTCTAGAAACAATATCCTCTGGGCCTTGGCTCATTTTTAAAATAGCTGCTAATTTTCTTAGTACCACATCGCCTTCTGAGTGTCCATAAGTATCATTCACTTGTTTAAAGCGATCAATGTCTAAAATCATAATAGCAACACTTTTATCTTGTCTACTTTTTGCTTGATTAAAAGCTCTATCAAAGCTACGGACATTATTTAAACCCGTTAACGGATCAGTGAAAGCAAAATCTTTATGCTGTTTAAATAAAAGTTCGCTTTTAGTTAGATATTCCATTATATAAACTGCAACTAATCCTCCTAGGATAGAAATAATCCAGTAATCCAATAATAAAATATAATTAATACCTGTTATTGATTGAACGATTATAGCTAGCAAAGTATAAACGATATTACTTAAACTTATCATAACAACAACCGAAGTCCAACGATTCTTTATTTTTTTAGAACAGTAATAAAAAAATATCCACGAAAGTAAAATAAAGATAACATTAGAAAGTGAATAGATATTTATATCTATCATAAATCTAAAAATAATAATAATAACGGATGTTACAAATGTTGCCCTCCAACCACCATAAAGGACTGTTAGCATCAAAGGAATAACTCGAAGGTCAATAAACGAATTTAATCCTGTTACAATACTAAAATGCATCAAAATAATACCTAATAGACCGCTTAGTATACCACTTTTAACCAATGAGTAGTTATTTTGGCAACTTTTAGAGATGCTTCTAGCTAGTTGTTTATAAACGAATAGAGAAGAAATCAATACACAAAGATTTAAAAAAAATCCCTCATAAGTTGATATCATTAGCAATTCACCTCTTTTCTATTGACTTCCTTATTTCTTCAATAGAGATAATATTTTATAATGTTAGTACTCCAATTATACTACAGTTATTTAATTATATCGACTAATTTCGCACAATGTAGAAAAATTTATACTATTACTTAGTTGGATTTAATTTCACGTTAAGCTTATCCTGACATATTTTTGTTCCTTATTTTGTTTTTTATTTTTTTAAAATCGGCTTATATTAATCGCTATTAGTTTTTCACCTTTGATAAAAAATAAGACTCTATAAAAAAAGGTAGAGAATTATTTTTTAGTCTTTAATTATTTTATTTACTAGCTAATGGGTTACGAGAAATTTTATTGAAGTCTGCTCTTACAAATGAATTGGTTGCTAGGTATAAGAATAGTGCTCCAAAAATAGCAATAATCCCACCACTCATCCAAGGTGTTATAATAAACCCATTTAAATCAAACACTAAACCTAATTTTAATAAGTCTTCTTGAGGTAATCCACCTTTTTCTAACATGATTGTTCTGAAAAAAGCTGTTGTATACGTCATCGGATTAAAGTAAGAAACAAACTTAAGTACTTTCGGCAAGAAATCTATTGGAATATAGGCTCCTGATAAGAATGTGAATGGTAATACTACTGCTTGTTGCACCACTTGAAACGTAGAGGCACTTTTTACTTTTGAAGCCAAAAACAACCCTAATCCTGAAAAGACTAACCCAACCATCATTAATGCAAATAAAACATAAATAATGGTTTCCCAGTTAGTAAATCTTAATCCTGTAAAGAAACCGATAATTAAAATGAGAATCCCTTGAGCCGTTGAAATTGTAGCAGCTGATAACATTTGTCCTAGAGCTACTTTAAAACGACTAGTTGGACTTACTAATATTTCTTTCATAAATCCTGAAACGGTATCATCTATTGTAGATGTTGCAATATTTAGCGACGTCTGAAAAACAGTTGCAACAATAATCCCTGCTAATAAAAAGGCTATAGGATCTTCTACTTGATCGTTTTTAAAAATTGAACTAAAGACGTATAGGAAGAAAAATGGAATAACTAACGATGTAACTAGCTTGACTCTATCTCGTACAAAGCCACGTATATTTCTTAGCCAAAGTGCTGAAATAGTTCTCATTCTGACGTCTCCTCTCTTATTTCTTTACCTGTAATCTCCAAAAAGACATCATTTAACGTTCCTTTTTTAATCTCTAAATCTTTCACTTCATTTTTAAACACTTGGATTAAATCTAAGAATTGTTGAATGTCATCTATACCAACAACTATATGAAAGATGTTTTTTTCTTTTTTAAATGAAAAATTTTCTTTTATTAACGTTTCTTCAAATAGAGCTGGATTTTCAACTTGTACAGTCGCTTTATCTTTTGTGTAAAGACGTTTTAAGTTTGCGGGTGTATCATCCACCATAATCTTCCCATTATCCATAATTGCAACATGGTCACAAATTTCTGCTTCGTCCATATAGTGGGTTGTCAAAAAGATTGTAATATTTTTTTCTTTTTGTAATCTTGTAATGTACTCCCACATTTTATTTCGCGTTTGAGGATCTAAACCACTCGTTGGTTCATCTAAAAATAAAACTTTTGGGTAATGTAAGAGTGCACGAGCAATCTCGACTCGCCTTTTCATACCCCCAGATAAATTAGAGACACTCTTATCTTTCCAATCTAATAAATCAACTAAGTCTAATACAAAATGGATACGATCCTTAACTTCATTTTTTGGAACTCCATAAAAAACACAATGCATATTCAGGTTTTCAGTGACTGTCATCTTTTCATCTAATGTTTGAGTCTGGAAAACAACCCCAATTGCTTTTCTTACTTCATCTTTTTCAGTCGAAACATCTTTTCCATCGATTATTAACGTGCCAGACGTTTTTTCCATCATCGTAACTAGAGTGTTAATTGTTGTACTTTTCCCAGCTCCGTTTGGTCCCAGAAAAGCGAAGATACTTCCTTCTTTCACACTAAAAGAAACGTCATCAACTGCGGTAAAATCACCATATTTTTTAGTATAGTTTTTAACTTCTATGATTGGTTGCATCTTTTTTCCTCCTTTTATTCTCTTTAACAAAGAGAGTAGTGGATAGCTAATTGAAGAAAAGCTGCCCTGCTAATGTTACTCACGTGTAACTTCAAGCATCAGTATAAAGACGTCAAATAATGATGTCAAGAATATAAGCTTGAATAATCTAAGAAATAAATCGTTTAAAAAACAACATGAAAAAAACATTCATGTTGTAACTAACTATTTTTTTGTTCTTCTTTTTTAAAACGGCTGCCTATTAAAAAATAGCTACTATCTTTATATTAAGGATTTTTCAAAAAACTAATTGTAGATCATTCTTACTAATACATTAGTTCTTTACCTAATATCAAATGATTCAATCGGCTCAGGACCTCGCATAACATCTCTCCCAATTGCTAGCACTCCTTCAGAGTTTATTTTAATTTTCCATCTCACCAATTGGATTTGTCCTTCAGTTAGTTCAATACACGTAATAATTGTAGGGTAAACACAACAACCTGAATTAAAATAAGGAAGATCTTCACTTTTTGGAAACTTAAATCTATGTGTATGTCCACAAATGAGTGCTATTTTATTTTTTTGAATCCACTTATTAAAATTTTTTTCAATTTTATGTCGCTTTGTCACATTTTTTACAGGGCTTGATGGATTTCTTATTCCAAATCCATGTAAAAATCTCCAAAAACATCTGATAGAAAGCTTTGTGAAAAATGCAAATTGATCGTTAGGTGCATCTCCTTGGTGACCGTGTACTGTGAAAATTTCTTGTCCCGTTTCTAAGTTTCTTAACACTAAGGCTTCTATTGGTTTTAAACCTTTAAGAAAATCAAAAAAAACTTCATTGTACTCATCATAGTTAGTATAATAATTTTCTTCAACATACTTTTTATTCTTTAATAATAAATCATGATTACCATATAATCGTATCAGTCGTCCTTCATCAAAAAAATCTTTAATCACATCGAATACTTCACGATGCGCATTTTTTGTGTATTTAAAGTCCGAGTATTCTAACAACTCATCACCATCACCTGCTTCAACGTAAGTAAACCCATTTTCATAATAATAATTTAGTGCATGATGATAAATATTTCTGTTTCGAGCAAATTCATCTGACATACTACCATTTCCTCTATGGACATCACTAAAAAAGATGTATTTCGATGTTTCGTTAAAGTATTCTACTCTAGCATTTTTATAAGCCTCTGTTAGGCGTCTATCGGTAAACATACTTTCACCTCTTTTGCGTTATTTACGAACTAACCTCTCCACTCTATTATCATTAGTATACTTTATCTACACTTATAGTAAAAACGATAAGCCGTTTGATAAGTTCCAATAAAATAAGTCCTTACCTCTATAGAATAAAAAAAACCCTTCTTCTCGTAACGTTAAGAAAGAACTTTTCATTTGGCTTTCTATTGCTCTATCTCTTAATTTTATTGCTGCTTATCTTCTTTCTATAATGAAAAATTAAAGATAGCTGAAGGCATTAGATAATCCAATAGAAAAAGTACTTCTTCTTGAATATGACCAATGATATTAAGCGTTCCATCATTTTTCATATGTTTTAAGGCAATTTGCATTTCCCCTCTGCATTGTCCAAAATCATTGTTACAAATTAAAATATCGCCTTTTTTAATAGCGTCTGTTTGGTGTGCTGGAAAGTTTTCATTTTTGTAGTGAACTCTTGTCATAGATGGACGAATCATATACGCAGAGATATCCCCACGATAAGAATAAACTTCTTCTAAAATAACTTTCTTTTCTGAATCCGTTACATTTTCATTAAATACCCTTTTTACTTGTGGATAAGATTCTAAATGAGCTTCTGCTAATGTTTTTAATTCTTCTTCTGTTGCATAGGCATTTCCAATTAGTAAATCATCAATGGAATCCCTCAATTTATAATGCGTTGTTTGCGTATGAATAGACATATGCCGGTGTTCTTCCAATGTACATAGCCTTGCTGTGCTGGCTAAGGACCGAACTCATTGTTTTCAGCAGTTACAAATGCGGCCGTGTGCAAACGGCATTAATTAAATTGTGCCGTTGTTCGTTCGAAATGTTTTTGAAATAAACCTGTGTAACGTTATGGGTAAAAGTTAGGAGAAGCAATTAACTAATCTCGATTTGGACGATTACTCATCACGTTATCGATATAATTTTCCCCCCCACTCATATTTACTTCTATTTTTAATTTCTCTGAGTTCTCTGTCATCGTTAATTCCTTTGCTCCAGTGAAGCCTAAATCTAAGCGAATAACACCTGCACCAATTTTTAAAAAAAAGCTTAAGTCTGTGTAACTGGTACCAAGTTACCCAAATAAATTAGGGTTAATATCTAAAATAGCCTCAATCCCCACTGAATGAGCGTAATCTATTACTTTCTTGAACTTTTCAACGACTTCTGTTGTATTGCTTTCAAACTCTAAAAGACTAATAAAAGCAGGTGTAGAAGCGTATTCACTTGCTAAATCTAAATAGTTTTTATCGCTTTCAAACGTACTTTTTGCTGGGCAGATAGAAATCCCTCTATTTTTTATCCTTCTATCAAACAATGTTAAACATTCTTTTATTGATCATAAAGGAAAGCAGTCTTTTAAACATATCAAAGTAAAATAAAAAAAGAAGGAAGGAATTTATTTAATCTCCACACCTTCTCTTCTTTATTTTTTAAAGCTTATCCTAGTTATGCATCAAAACACTACTTTTTCAACTTCTTTAATCGGTTGACTTTTTATTGGTTCATTATTTTCTGCAAGCAACTTATTTATAAAAATAAGTGAAATTGTAAGGGTCACAGCATCCGTATAACCTGTCAGCAGAATGAAATCGGGCGTAACAACTAATGGACTAATAATGTATCCCACCATTGTTGCTAAGAATGACAGTAGGCGAATTCGTTTCCCTATCTAAAAGAAATAGGTATTGTTTACTAGTTGATTAAATATCGTGATACGCCACATCTTTATTTTAGCAAGAATTTAAAGTGTCTTCTTTTTAACTCTATCGATTAATAACGAAATCAAAAAAATTGCTTCTACTTTTGAATTCTTTATAATAAACTAAAAGATTTAATAAGCACCTATCTGTTAGATAAACGAAGGAGGAAGTTAAATTGAAAGAATCGAACAACCTTAATTACGTAGCTCCTAATAACGAAGGGAAGATTGATTTCATAAATACCTATGATCTCGAAGAAATGGCTCGTAACATTATCCCAACTGGGGGATATGGGTATATTTCTAGTGGGGCAGGCGATTTATGGACCCTTGAACAAAATATTGCTGCTTTTAATCACAAACTTATCGTACCAAGAGTTTTGGCAGATATTGAGAAACCCGATATGTCCACTACTGTATTTGGAGACGATATTTCTCTACCCATTATTATGGCTCCAGTGGCTTCTCATGGACTAGCACATGTTAATGGAGAAGTAGCTACCGCTAAAGGGGTCGCTGCTAGCAAAACAATCTTTACCATTAGCTCCTATGCAAACAAATCCTTTAAAGAAATTTCTGCTGCTGGTAATGGTGCTCCTCAATGGTTCCAATTTTATATGAGTAAAGATAATGGAATTAATCGAGCTATTTTAGATGAAGCAAAGTCTAACGGGGTGAAATCCATTGTTTTGACGGCTGATGCAACAATCGGTGGAAATCGTGAGATGGATAAGCGAACAGGCTTTGTCTTTCCTCTTGGTATGCCTATCGTAGCTGCTTACCAATCTGGGGTTGGTCAAAATATGGATGCCGTATACGGCTCTTCTAAACAAGCGCTAAGCCCACGTGATGTTGAATTCATTGCCGATTATTCTGGTCTTCCGGTCTTTGTAAAAGGTATTCAGTGTGCGACTGATGCTCATGCAGCGATTGAATCCGGTGCTGGTGGAGTTTGGGTTAGCAATCATGGTGGAAGGCAAGTTGATGGTGGAAGGCCTGCTTTTGATTCTTTAAAAGAGGTTGCAGACGCTGTCAACAAGCGAGTCCCGGTTGTATTCGATAGCGGAGTTCGAAGAGGGACTCATGTTTTTAAAGCTATTGCTGAAGGTGCCGATTTAGTTGCCATCGGTCGGCCTGTCATTTACTCTTTGGCACTGGGCGGATCGCAAGGAGTAAACCAGGTTTTTGATTTCTTTAAAAATGAATTAGCTAAAACAATGCAACTAGCTGGTACGCAAACAATAGAAGACATAAAGAAAACAACATTGAGTCCTTATCCCTGGTCTTAATTTCCACTTATTGTTCTTAATTAAATAAAATAAGACGGCAAAGGAAACTATTTCCTTTACCATCTTATTTTTAATTGTTTTGTTTAGAACAGTCCTGTAATCTCGCCAGCTTCGTCTACATCAATGTTTTCAGATGCAGGAACTTTTGGTAAACCAGGCATGGTCATAATGGCGCCTGTCAGTGCTACAATAAATCCGGCCCCAGCAGATACTTTCAAATTCTTAATAGTAAGCGTAAACCCTTCTGGACTACACAATAAGTTTTTATTATCTGAGAAAGAATACTGTGTTTTAGCCACACATAAAGGTAAATGACCGTAACCATTTTCAGTTAATACTTTCATCTCTTTTTTAGCTTCTGCTGAGTATTCTACCCCATCACCACCGTAAACTTTTGTGACGAGTTTGTGTAATTTTTCTTCGATTGTATCTTCTGACTCATAAGCAAATCGGAAATTATTTTCTTCGTTCACTAATTTTTTAACTACGTCAGCCATTTCTAAGCCGCCTTCGCCACCTTTTGACCAGACATCAGATAAGACTGCTGGCACATTAATTTCTTGGCAAGCTTTCAACACAATATCAATTTCAGCCTGTGTGTCTGTTGGGAATTTATTAATTGAAACAACTAATGGCAATCCAAAAACATCACGCATATTGCTAATATGTTTTAACATGTTTGGTAATCCAGCTTCAACCGCTTCGTTATTTTCTTCTGATAGTTGTTGTTTCTTTACACCGCCATGCAGTTTTAATGCACGGATTGTCGCTACTAAAACAACTGCATCTGGCTTTAAATTTGCATTTCTACATTTGATATCGATGAATTTTTCAGCGCCTAAATCAGCACCGAAACCTGCTTCTGTCACAACATAATCAGCATATTTTAAAGCTGTTCTTGTTGCAATGACACTATTACAACCATGAGCAATGTTCGCAAATGGTCCGCCATGAATAATAGCCGGAGTATGCTCTAGTGTTTGGACAATGTTAGGACGAATAGCGTCTTTCAATAAAGCTGTCATTGCACCTTCCGCTTTTAGCTCACCGGCGGTAACTTGTTTGCCTGTTCTTGAATAACCAATAACCACTCGTTTGATTCTAGTTTTCAAATCTTCTAACCCATCAGCTAAACAAAGAATCGCCATAATTTCTGAAGCCACAGTAATATCGTACCCATCTTCTCTTGGAACACCATTTGTTCTTCCATTTAAACCATCAACAATGTGGCGTAATTGACGATCATTCATGTCGACGACGCGCTTCCACGTGATTCTTCTGCTATCAATATCAAGTAAGTTGCCATGGAAAATATGATTGTCTATTAAAGCAGCTAATAAGTTGTTGGCTGCTCCAATAGCATGGAAATCGCCAGTAAAGTGTAAGTTAATATCTTCCATAGGCACAACTTGAGCATAGCCTCCGCCAGCAGCTCCGCCCTTCATCCCAAATACTGGGCCAAGAGAAGGTTCTCTTAAAGCAACAACAACCTTTTCTCCTTGTTTATTTAAAGCATCGGCCAATCCAACAGACATTGTTGTTTTTCCTTCTCCTGCTGTAGTTGGAGTAATTGCAGTCACTAAAATTAACTTACCATTTGGTTGGTCTTTTAATCTTTCTAATTCGTCAATGTCTAGTTTTGCTTTGTACTTTCCGTACATATCCAATGAATCTGATTGGATACCTAATTTTTCTGCTACTTCAGTAATTGGCTTCATTGTATTTTTTTTTGCAATCTCAATATCTGTTAAAAAAGTCATTTATACTGCCCCCTATAGAATAGTGTTTCTTTTAATCAATTAGAGTGATTTTTCAATTTCCTCATAGATATCGTCTGCTATCTTGATACCTTCTGCTAAAATAGCTTTTCCTCTAGTTGTGTAATCGTTTTTAAATGCTTCATCTTTCACACCACTTAAGTTAATGCAAACATTCAACCATGCACTACATAAGCCTGCTTTCATTGTTAAAGCTGCTACGCCTAAATCACTAGCTGCGTTCATATTTGATTTACCAACCGCTTTAGCTGTTAAGTGAATAGCTTCTAGAATAAACTCCATTGTTTCAAAAGGAATCTCTGTTGCATATTTTAAAGCCGCTTGCATCGCTTCACGACGCTTTTGCTTGTCTTCATCCTTTTGCTTTGGTAAATCGAATACCGCGGATACTTGATTAAATGCTTCAGTATCTCGATCGATGCATTCTAATAGATTTGTGTTAACGGCTTTCATTTCTTCAAAAACTAGTTCCATTTCACCATTATACTCTGCATACTTTGGTTTGCCAATTGTTAAGATTGCTACGATCCTAGTTAGTGCTGCTCCAACGCCTACTACTAGTGCAGATGCTGAGCCATTTCCTGGAGTTAGTTCGTTTGATCCTAATTTCCAAATAAATTTTATAATCAGCAAACTTTACAGCCAATGACTAATTTAGTGCCTCTTAATCCAATTGAGGCTCCTCACTTTGGGAAAATATTTAAGAATCCAGCTAGCATTAAACAGACTACGATTGATAGAGCAACACCCAACACCCATCGCAAATTAAATTTTTACTTCTGGTAATTTTTGAAACAATACTTGCTCCAAAATAAGCGACTAACATTGAAAAACTAATCATTAAAACTAACGTTAAGATATCTACTTTAGCAAACGTCATGAATATGAGTGCTTCCATTACGACTGAAGTAGTTATCGCAACGTTTAGCGTTCCTGGTATCATTTTATCAGGCATCAACTTACCAATTTTAAAAACAGATGTTGATGTTGCAAAACTACCAATGCCTAATGTAAAAAAAAGTTTGCAATAAATCTTAGTACAGAAAAAGTAACAAAGTTGCTTCCTTCTTCTTCGTTTCATGCTTTCCTCATTGAAATCTTAGTTCTCCTGTTAAAATTCAGTCTATTTTTACTTTTCATGCTAATTCTATATGTAAATACTTCTATCTGCTTAAACCATAAACTGTCATTTCTTCTCTCATTAAAAAACCAGAGATGACTAATAGATTATCTATTAGTCATCTCTGGTTTCCTACTTAATACTACTGTAATCATCTACTTATTGGTGCCTTATTATAAAATAATCCTCACAATTATTTTAACTATAGCGTCTTACTTTTCACCTTTTTAGATTGTCTTCTTCACTAATCTTTCTCCATTGAAAGCCTCGCTCTTCTCTTTAAAAACTGACTAATCTCGAATAACAATTTTCCCAGTTTTTTTTAATGTCTGAAGTGGCGGACACCTGTTTTAAGCATGGCAATACCATATTTGTTTGCCATTTCGATGGAATCTTTGTCTTTTATACTACCACCAGGTTGAATGACTACTTTGATACCAAATTTTGCTGCATATTCTATACTATCACTCATTGGAAAGAAAGCGTCACTAGCCAATACCGCGCCTTTTATTGCTTTGCTTGCTTTAGCTTGTTCAATTGCAATTTTGACAGCTCCAATGCGATTCATTTGGCCAGCACCAATCCCTACAGTTTGTTGACTATTTGCTAAAACAATTGCATTACTTTTCACGTGTTTAACTATTTTCCACGCAAAATCTACAGCCTTTAGTTCATCTTCAGTTGGTTGACGCTTCGTCATTACTTCCCAATCAGCTGGATTATCTTGAAGAGGATTGTCTTGTGTCTGTTCCAAAAGACCTCCCAGTACTGACACATACTCTTTTCCATTCGCTTGTACCGTTGAGAAATCTAGTGTCATGATACGGACATTCTTTTTCTTAGTTAATAAGGCTAATGCTTCTTTTGAATAACTAGGTGCAAGAATGATTTCTAAGAATAAATTCGTTAACTTTTGAGCTGTCTTACCATCTAAAGGACGATTTGAAACAACAATTCCTCCAAAAATAGACGTCGAATCTGCTGCATAGCAACGATCAAAAGCTTCATCAATTGTTTCAGCAATGCCGACACCACAGGGATTCATATGTTTGACAGCAACTACTGCCGGCTCATCAAATTCACGTGCAATACGGATAGCTGCATCTGCATCTTTAATATTATTATAAGATAGTTCTTTGCCGTGTAGTTGAACAGTATGAGCAATCGAAAAAGGCACTGATAATGGTTCTTGATAAAAATTCGCTACTTGGTGCCCATTCTCACCATAGCGTAGATTTTGTTTTAGGTCGTAGGTTAAGGTTAGTTTTTCAGGCTCTTTTTCACCGGCAATATCCGTTAAATATTGAGCGATCAGCGCGTCGTAACTTGCCGTATGGCGAAATGCTTTCGCTGCTAAAGCTTGTCTGGTCTCAATTGCTATTATACCAGTTTCTTCTAATTCGCTGATTATACTAGCATAATCACTAGGATCACTGAGAACTGTCACACTCGCATAATTTTTAGCCGCACTGCGCAATATACTCGGACCACCAATATCAATCATTTCAATAACCTTTACTAGACGAATATTTTTTTCGCTAATAGTTTCTTTAAAAGGGTAAAGATTTACTACAACAAAATCAATTGGCACAATAGCGTGATCTTCCATTTCTGAGATATCTCCAGGTACATCTCGTCTTCCTAATAACCCTCCATGAATAAGCGGATGCAATGTTTTAACCCGACCGCCCATCATTTCTGGAAAGCCTGTTACCTCTTCCACAGAAGTTGTCAAAATATTAGCCTCCTCTAATACTTTTCTTGTTCCTCCAGTCGAAACAATTTCAACACCTTTTGCAATGAGCGCTTGTGCAAAAGTCACGATACCTGTCTTATCTGAAACGCTTATTAATGCTCTTACCATCGTTTAACACTCCTCCTTTTTTTATTCTATTCTATAGAGATAATTTTTTTGTAAAAAGATACTTTCCACTTAACTATTTTGACTGTCAGAATAGTATTCCTCTATTTCAAAATTTATATTTTATCCCTAATATAGCATAACCACTCACTTTCCCCAACTCTTTCATTTATCAAACTAGTCGTTTCATCCTGTTAACTTTTACTTTATAATTTTTTTGGTGCAACAAGAGACCATAAAAAATCGTATCTACTCTACTAAATAGAGACGATACGATTTTCTTAGTTAACATCTATTAGAAATCGCCTGTTCTTTCTTGATAAGTCTGTAATTCATACATATCAAAATAGGCTCCTTTTTTATTAATTAATTCATCATGACTACCTTGCTCAACAATTTCACCGTTGTTCAATACTATAATTTTATTAGCATCTTTAATTGTCGACAAGCGATGAGCGATAATCAGTGATGTTCGATTTTTACGCATATTGGCTAGCCCTTTTTGAATCTTTCCTTCTGTTTCTGTATCAATGTTGGCTGTTGCTTCATCTAAGATTAGAATCCGTGGCGACCGTAAAATCGTTCTAGCAAAACTAATCAACTGCTTTTCACCAGCAGATAAGCTTGCCCCTCGTTCAATCACTTTTGATGCATAGCCTTGTTCCATTTCAGAGATAAAGTCATCGGCATAAACAAATTCTGCCGCATGTTTGACTTCTTCGTCTGTATAGGAAGCATCGTACATCCGAATATTATCCGCGATATTTCCATAAAACAAGAAACTATCTTGTAACACTAATCCCATTTCGCTTCTTAGTCCTTCTATCGACATGTCCTTCAAGGAATGACCATCAATAGTAATTTCACCTTGATTGTATTCATAAAAACGCATTAATACATTGATAATAGAACTTTTTCCTGACCCCGTTTGACCAACCAAAGCAACCGTTTGACCGGGTTCTACTTCGAAACTAATGTTACGTAAAACTTGTTTTTTTCCATCATATGAAAAACTCAGATTTTTAACTTGAATATGCCCATTTGTAATTAATTCGTTTTTTTCTTGTATCGATTGAGGGGCAAGTTCATCACTTTCCAATAATTCTTGAACACGATGCCCAGCAACAATTCCATCTTGTAGAGAACTTAAACTATTCATCATTTGGCTAATCGGTTGAAAGAACGAACGTGAATAGGCCGTAAATGCATATACTAGTCCAATATCGACGGCATTTGAGCTCCAATCTTGATACCCAAAAATAAGCAACACCATCACTAGAGCAAGTGCTTCAATTACGTGAATTGCTGGTGCTAACAATAGAGCGTTCATGCTATACATTGAACGGCGAGAGGCTACGTACTCTTGATTAATTTCATCAAATTCTGCTATAAAATTCTTTTCTTGGTGGTATTTTTGAATAATACTCATGCCACTAATCGATTCGCTTAAGCTAGCGTTCAATTGGCCTAATACCATTCTCATCTGACTGTAAATAAGCGTACTTTTCTTACGATAAACGCCTGCCATCCAGAAAATAAACGGAATGAACAAAAGGAAAACCAATGCCATCCGCCAATTTAACGCAAACATCGCAACTGTAATAGCGATAACACTAAACAGTCCATTAGAAATATTCAAAAAGACTGTCCAAAATTCTTTAATCGTTTCTGTGTCATTTGTTACTCTAGAAACAACGGTTCCAGCAGGTGTTTGGTCGAAATACCTCATACCCAATGAACCAACTTTTTCATACAAACTGTTTCGGATATTTCCCACTGTTCTCTCCGACGCAGTATTAAAAAGAAAGTCTTTTCCATAAGAAGAGGCCGCTTTAAGAATCGTTAATACACCATAAAAAGTGACCACACGAATCGTAATCTCCATAGTTGCTGTTCCTTTTGATAAATACGTATCAATGTAGCGCTGAATAATAATTGGCAAGTAAGCTGCAACCGACGAACTCAAGGCTAAAAAGACAAAGGAAACGATAAAAAGAAATTTATGCGGTTTTGCAAAACGCATGAGGGTAAGTAAAACTTGGCCTGATTCTTTAGTAGAAAAGGCTGTTTGTTTTTGTGTAGTCATTACATTCCCTCCCCGTCTAATTTTTTCTCAAGCTGTTGTTTTTGATACATATCATTGTACCAACCGTTTATTCCGATTAGTTGTTGATGAGTTCCACGTTCGCTCATTTTGCCTTTTTTCATTACAATAATTTCATCTGCATGCATAATAGAACTGATCCGGTGAGCAGAAATAATCGTCGTTTTATGACGTCTTTCTTGTTTTAATAAACTTAAAATCGTTTCTTCCGTTTGTGCATCTACTGCTGAAAGAGAATCATCTAGAATCAAACATTCTGGTTCGACAGCTAACGCTCTAGCGATAGCGATTCGTTGTTTTTGTCCGCCAGATAAAGAAACGCCTCGTTCGCCAACTTTTGTATCATAGCCTTCAGGAAATTCTAAAATATCTTCATGGATATTAGCTAGTATTGCATACTTCTCAACTTCTTCTTGAGATAATGTTGGATTGCCGAATCGAATATTCTCGCGAATCGTTGTTGAAAATAAAAAGTTTTCTTGTGGGACAATAGCAATACCCTTTTTCAATGATTCTAGGGCATAGTCTTTTATATTAATATTATTATATGAAATCGCACCATCATACTGATCATAATCACGCAACAATAATTTGTATAAAGTGCTTTTTCCAGAACCTGTTCTGCCAACAACTCCTAACATTTTTCCTTTTTCTAGTTGAAAAGAAATATTCGTCAAAGCAGGATGCACATCATCTGGGTAAGTAAATGACTGAATAGCAAAGTCAATGTCGCCATCTAGTGATTGATCATAAGCATTTGTCGTTTCCACAATCGAAGGAGTATAGGCTAACAAATTTTCTACTCGATCATAAGCAGCACTGCCGCGTTCTAATGTATTAATTAGGCCCCCTACAGCTAATAAAGGCCATTGCATCATACCGATGTAACTGATAAAAGCAACTAAATCTCCAATAGAAATACGCCCCGTTTGCACGTAATTCCCACCAACTAACAAGGCAATTACATAGGTTAACCCCATAATAATTTCAATGCTTGGGCTCAAAGCGGCTTTTAATTTATAAACGCGTTGATTTTTATCTACTACTTTTTGTGTTTCTTCTTTGAATGCTACAAAATCTTCTTTTTCTTCACCGAATGTCTTAAGGACTTTTATCCCGGTAACACTTTCTTGGACATGATTATTCATTGAAGAAAAAGCTTGTAGTGCGCCGCGGTAACGGGCATGAATCATTTTCCCTAAATATGTTGAAACAATAATCAAAATCGGTAAGGGTAAGATAGAAAAAAGAGTTAACTTCCAGTCAATGAAAACGAACATTGAAAAGAGCGTAATTCCACCTAATGATAAAGCATCTGTTAAGGTTAGAACGCCATCGGCTGCAACAAAACGAATCGCTGCTAAATCATTGGTAGCATGAGCCATCAAATCTCCAGTACGGTATTTTTGATAAAACTCTGCATCCATACGAGTAAAAAATGTAAATAAACGATTGCGTAACAAGGACTCAATCAATGTCGAGTTGCCGAATAGTGCCATCCTCCAACCGTATCGTAAAGCATACATTACGAGCGAGAAAACAAGAATAAGAGAAACAAAAAAAAGTAATATCTCCCAATTTAGCGTTCCTGCTATAAAGTGGTCAATAATGGTACCAATAATAATTGGATTTAGGACTTGTAAAATAGCACAAATAATTAAAGCAACTACACCAAACGTATAACTTTTCCAGCGTAGCTTAAAAAACCAACCATATTTCTTAAACGTATCAAACATTTATTTCATTCCTTTCGATTTATCCTTCATAAAGCTATATAGGATTTCTTCTTTTTTCCATAAAAAAAACAAATAGAATAAAAACTTCCTATTTGCTTTTAATAAGAGCTCGTTGCATTATTTTATTTTTTAGCCAATGGCTGTGGTTCTTACTGAAGCAATTTTAATTGTCTCTGTTACTAATTGATCCATTTTCATTTCATTTAACGAATAATGATGCCACGTTCCTGTTTTTTCTACGGTCACTAGACCCGCATCTACTAAAACTTTTATGTGATGAGATAAAGTTGGCTGTGTGAAATCAAATTGCTCCAGAATATCGCAAGCGCATAGTGCTCCATAAGAAAGCATGTCTATTATTTTAACACGTTTCGGATCAGATAAGGCCTTCATTACTTTTGCATAAGCTTCGTAGTCCATACTCATCCCTCTTTTCACTTCATTTTACTATTATCCTAATATAGATGATATTCTATCTATCTGCAACTCTTTTAGCTTATTCTACACTTATTTTTATTTTTTTGTTTTTTCATAGGGTTTGAACAACAGCTTATAGTCTTCAGTCAACAGTAGTGCAGCCGAAAAAGTTTGCCCATCTTTTTTCTTAAAGCCTTTTAATACTTGTGTTTCTTTCGTACGAATCAAATTTTTAATCGTTGCTTCAGATAATCCTTTTCCAACATACCATTTAGGAAGTGTAAAGGTACAACCATTACTATACCCACTACAACCATACAGTTTCCCTTTATCTATTATCGATTGTCCACAAATCGGGCATTGAGCAATCTTTTGCTTCGTTTGATTGGTATTAGTGTGATACGTCGACCAATCCTTCTTTTCAATTACTTGGGTACTTGAACTGAGTGTATGACGAATAAATTTTTGAATCGTAGCTAAGAAAGCTTCTTGAGTGCCTTCTTCATTTTTTATTTTCTTTAAATAAGTCTCCCACTTAGCTGTCATCTCGGGACTGCTTAGTAAGGTATCTGCTACGGCTTGGCAAAGTATGGTGCCTTTTTGGGTAACACTCACTTCATTTTTTTGACTGACGATATAATGCTGCTTCTTAAGCGTTTCGATGACATTCGCTCTAGTTGCTTCTGTCCCTATGCCTTCTGTTGTTTTTAATATCTCTTTTTCTTCTTTGTTTTCTAATTCTTTGCCACATGTTTTCATTGCGGTAATCAACGTTCCTTCTGTATAAAGCTTTGGTGGTGTAGTAAACCCTTCTGAAGTAAATAAATCTGCTTCAACCGCTTCATTTTTTTGCACTAAAGGCAACTCTGTTGGTTCTTTTTTTTCTGAACTTTTACTAGTCGAATATTCTAATTTACGCCAGCCTTTGTCGATAATAGTTCTACCTTTACTCGTAAACGGTAATCCTTTAATATCGACTATAATCGTTGTTTCATCATACTTAAAGTCTGTTTCAAACATTGCTAATGTTCGCTTTAAGATGGTAAAATAGATATTTTTTTGATTACTAGTCAGCTTGGCTAGTTCTTTTTGCGTTGGTATTTTTTTAGTCGGGATAAGCGCGTAATGCTCTTGGACTTTTGATCCATCAACATAGCGTTTTCGTTTACTTGTATTCGGTTGCTTGATTGTGTAGTCCAATATGCTTTGATAGTCCGCTATTCTTTCGACAAGGTAATGAAACTCTGAATCAGTAATATGACGACAATCACTTCGTGGATAACTTACTAGTTTAGCTTCATAAAGGGTCTGAACGTGTTTTAATGTATCTGATGGACTTATTTTGTATTTTTTATTTATCAAACTTTGTAAATCGCTTAATGAAAATAAAAGTGGGGAAGGTTGCGAAATATGCTTCATTTCAACACTAGAAATCACTCCATGATTATTAGGGAGTAAATGATGCTTTTTTATTAACTCTTGTAAGTCTTTTTTTGTAGCGAATTTTTTATTGTATTTAGCTTTAAACGCTCCATTTTCTGCTTTTATATTCGCATACATTTCGAAAAATGCTTCTGGAATAAATTCTTCTCTTTCTTTTTGTCGACTATAAATCATATAAAGTGTTGGTGTTTGGACACGGCCTACACTAAATACTCCTTCATTAATGCCTTTTTTCTGTAAAGAGAGTGTGTACATCCGGGATAAATTAATGCCTACTAACCAGTCGCTAATTTGTCTGGTTTGGGCTTCAATATAAGTAGAATAGAATTCTTTTCCGTCTCTTAAATCAGAGAATCCTTTTTGTATTTCCTCTGATTCGAGTGAATTAATCCATAACCGCTTGATTTCTTTATTGCCGACTTTTGCTTGATTGATAATTGAACGAGCAATACTCTCGCCTTCTCGATCGCTATCAGTGGCAATAACAATACGGTCAGCTTCTCTCAATAATTTTTTTATCACATTAAATTGTTTTGCTTTTCCTGATCCTACTTTAAATTTAAAGGTCTCTGGAATAATCGGTAATTCTTTCATACTCCACTTTTTCCATTCTTCTTTGTAATCTTCTGGCGAAGCTAATTCAACTAAATGGCCAAAACCCCAAGTGATCATTGTATTAGACGAGTTTAATATGATGTAGCCATCTTTTTGTGAAAATTTCCCAAAAGATTCAGCGTACGCTTTTGCTTGAGAAGGTTTCTCTGCAAGGATTAATGTCATTCCCATTGCTTATTCGTCTCCTTTTAATTTTTTAGTATAGACTTAGATTTATTTCCATTTAAAATCCTGTTTAGTCATCAAAGGATTTATTTTTGGCTTTCTATTCTTTTTAGTTCTATAGTCTGTATAATGAATATATAACCAAGTATCGACTTTATTTGGCTGGTAGATTTCTATTTTACCATTTTTTCTACTACTTTTTAGCTTTGATTACTAGTATTTTTGTCAACCCTCTGACAAGCTTACATTATTTAATCAAAAGAATTCTTTTTGATTTTTTTGGCGCTCATGTTTTAGAAAACTAGTCTTAATAGATTTATGTTTCTCGCCTCCTATTCTCTCAAATATTACGCGAAAGTAGACGTTATTCACTTTTATTGTTCATTTTAAAAAAGGATGTGCTCGCATGATTTTTCAATTTAAAATTGCTTTGCTTGATGTAGGGGTTCCAGTATGGCGAAGAGTCCAAGTAAATAGCCATTCGACTTTTCAAGAATTACACGAAGTTATTCAAGTTAGTTTTGATTGGTATGATTCTCATCTCCACAATTTTTCTATCCGAAAATCTAATGGGGAAAAGATTCAACATGTTTCTATTGAACCGGATAATGAATTCCAAGGATCTGATTCAGATGATGGTTGGGGAGAGTTTTTTATCTCCATTGAAAAGTTGAGTGAAGGAGAGACTCTCGATAATTGGTTTAAAAAAGAAAAGGATCGAATTATTTATACCTATGATTTTGGTGACGACTGGGAACATGAGATTGTGTTAGAGAAAATTTTAGAACCCGACCCGACTATTTATTACCCTATTTGCTTGAAGGCAAAAAATGATGCGCCAGAAGAAAATAGCCGTGGTGAACTATTAGAGAATGATTCCTTCTTAATTAACCCAGATGCAAAAGATATTGTTGGAGATATCAATGATCTCTTAGGTGAAAACTTTTTCACTTCCGACACAGATTGATTCGCAATCTTAAAGTGATTGGCATACGCTCAATCTATTTTCTTATCGATTGTAAGATTATTAAGTAGGTCTCATTAAGATAAAAGATTTAAAAAACAGTCACCACTTCCGTTTTATCGGTAGTGATGACTGTTTTTTATTAAGTTCAGTTTAGTCTTTTTTGGTTAACTGAGTTAAATGAAATTCTAAATGTTCCTCGATAAAAGTCGCTATCGTATAGTAACTATGGTCGTGCCCTTTTTGCATACGAAGTGTCAGTGGATAATCCTTTTCTTTTGCAACCTCAACCAATTTATCTGGTTGCAATTGTTTTTCATAAAAGTTATCAGCCTCTCCTTGATCAATTAGAATCGGAATTTTTTTACCACTAGCTATTTTCATTAAGGCTAGTGCATCCCAGGCTAGCCAATCTTTTTTATCGTCACCTAGATATTCACCAAAAGCTTTTATACCCCAAGGGACTTGACTAGGATTAACAATCGGTGCAAAAGCAGATATCGATTGGAATCGTTCTGGATTGCGTAGACCAATGATTAAAGCCCCATGTCCGCCCATTGAATGACCAGAAATAAACTCTTTGCCTATCAAATTTAATTGCTCATGGGCAATAGTTGATAATTCTTTTATAACATAATCATACATATTGTAATTCTTTGACCAAGGTTCTTGGGTTGCATTAAGATAAAAACCTGCCCCTTGTCCCAAATCATAGTCTTTTGAATCAGCGATACTTTCTCCTCTTGGGCTCGTATCTGGCATAATCATAGCTACACCTAATTTTGCCGCTGCTTTTTGTGCGCCCGCTTTGTGTGTGAAGTTATCATCCGTACACGTTAAGCCTGATAACCACCAAAACAAAGGTGGATTAGGAAACTTTTCTTTATCTGGCAAAAATAAACTAAACGTCATCGGACAACATAGCGTAGTTGAATCATGACGGTATTTGTATTGTACTCCATCAAAACTAACGTGTTCTTCAAGCAGTTCTAACTCTTGCATTCTTCTTTTCCTCCTCTAGTTCACTTTGACAGAATAGTTTAATGGTAAGAAAGTACTGTTCGGATTGACTCACCCTTATGCAATAAGTCAAACGCTTCATTAATTTTGTCAAACGGCAATGTATGTGTGATGAATGGATCTAATTGAATTTCGCCGCTCATCGCTTCCTCGACCATTCCTGGTAATTGTGTACGGCCTTTTACTCCGCCAAATGCAGAACCGCGCCATACTCGTCCAGTAACCAGTTGGAAGGGTCTCGTGCTAATTTCTTCTCCAGCTCCAGCCACACCAATAATGACACTTTCTCCCCAACCTTTATGGCAACATTCTAGTGCTGAGCGCATCACGTTTACGTTCCCAATACATTCAAAGCTATAGTCTACTCCGCCATCCGTCATTTCAACAATCACTTCTTGGATTGGGCGATTGTATTCTTTTGGATTAACAAAATCTGTTGCACCTAATTCTTTAGCCAATTCAAATTTATCTGGATTTGTATCAATCACAATAATACGTCCAGCTTTTTGTTTAACGGCTCCTTGAATAACCGCTAAACCAATTGCGCCTAAACCAAAAATAGCAATTGTATCTCCTTTTGTTACCTTAGCTGCATTCGTTACTGCACCTATTCCAGTTGTTACCCCACAACCTAATAAACAAACTTTTTCCAATGGTGCTTCTGGATTCACTTTTGCTAAAGAAATTTCAGCAACAACCGTGTATTCACTAAACGTGCTTGTTCCCATGTAATGATAAATCGGTTCGCCTTTATATGAAAAACGAGTTGTTCCATCAGGCATTAGACCTTTGCCTTGTGTCTCGCGGATAGCTTGACAGAGATTTGTTTTTCCTGACAAGCAGAATTTACACTTGCCGCATTCAGGTGTGTATAAAGGAATCACATGGTCTCCTGGTTCAACAGAAGTTACACCTTCTCCAACTTCTACAACAATTCCACCGCCTTCATGGCCTAATACTGCTGGAAAAACACCTTCTGGATCTGTACCAGATAAGGTATACGCGTCTGTATGACAAACAGCCGTATCCGTAATTTTAACTAGTACTTCCCCTTTTTTAGGACCTTCTACATCTATCTCTACTATTTCAAGAGGTTGTCCTGGTCCAAAAGCTACTGCTGCACGTGATTTCATTTTATTAATCTCCTTTTATGGTTGTTTTTATTTTTACTGTTCCATTTTATTGATGAATTCTAAAAATATCTGTAAATAAATCATACCATGTCTATGGTATTGCGACAACTTGATTGCTTTTCACTAACTAATTAAAATCAGACTAAAGCCGGTAGAAAATCTATGTGTAAATGGTATACTGTTTACCGATAAGACAAAGAGTAAGAAAGAGAAAGAGGCGAGAAAAATGAGAAATATTCGATTGAAATTCCAGAAATTCATGATTGGAAGATACGGCATGGATAAATTTTCAACTTTTTTATTGTATGTAGGATTAGCATTTGTTTTTCTAATTAACCTGTTTAACCTACCATTTGGTGGATTAATCGGGTGGATAGCGATTGTAATAAGTTACCTTCGTGCGTTATCTAAAAATCGCCCAAAACGATATATCGAAAATCAAAAATATTTAACCCTTAGTCGTCGTTGGAAACAAAAATTTAATCAATTGCGCAATAAATTTTATCAGCGTAAACAATACAAATACATGGCTTGTCCTAATTGTAAAAAGAAACTACGCGTTCCGCGAAAAAAAGGAAAAATAAAAATTACTTGTCCACATTGTAAGGAAAAGTTTATTAAAAAGACGTAACTACTTAATTCTGTTATTAATAACAATTACGTTATCTAAGAGGATACCTATGAAAAATTTCATCTCACGAATAGAGCTGGTTAAGAAGTTTTCTGGTACTAGTGACTTACTTATACTAGATGCTCGTGCAGAACTAGCCGATTCCTCTGAGGAATGGAAACTTTTTGAAGCAAATTATCTTAAATAAGCTCAATTCGTTTCGATGGAAGGGACTATGACCGGTAAATTTAGTAAACATGGTGGTCGACATCCGACACCCAATATGGAAACTTTTATTGAAGTAATGAAAAAATTAATATAAAAAATTCATCACTAATTGTTATTTACGATGATGGAAGTTTGGCTATGGCAGGAAGACTTTGGTGGTTGTTAAAATGCGCAGGTAAAGATAACGTCTATTTATTAAAAGGCGGTATAAAAAAATGGTTGGAAAACAATTTAGCCGTAACAACTCTTATAACAGAGCCAGTGGTTTCTGATTTTTCAAGCTTAAAACTCAATCATTTTATTCTTGCTAGTAATAATGATGTGAAAAAAAGCTAAACACTTAACGGACATCACTGTCGCAGACTCTAGAACTTATGAGCGCTACTCTGGTCAAGTAGAACCTTTGGATGCCAGACCAGGACATATTCCTAGTGTATTCAATTATCCTTGGACAAACTTGGTTGATGATAGACACTTAATGAATAAAAAAAATTAAAAAAAGATTTAAGCCTCTTCACAATTACAAAGAAGTCATTGTTCATTGTGGATCTGGCACAACAGGCATGGTTAATATCCTTTTTGTGGAAGAAATTAGTTTGAAGCAAAAACTTTATCTAATTGGATATAGCGATTGGGTTAGCTATGAATGGCTTAATGTCATAAAAGAATAGTTTCTGAATACGCAAATAACACTTAATTATTTAGCGTAGATAAAAAACGTTGATTATAAAAATATAATCAACGTTTTTTTGAATGAAACTTTATCTCTATTTCTCATTTAACATAACCGTAACTTATTATGTTTTTAGAATAGAAAGATATCTAACATAGCTTGTATAATCTCCATCAAGATCTGTAGGCAAATACATCCCACTATTCATTAATTCATCACCACCAACTAATGTTTCTTCACCCTCAAAATAATAGTTTTTATTGGTATCTAATCCATATAATTTCACTATTTTTAGTGGTTCTGAAGCTTGTTTTAGAATCCTGTAGTAAAAGAAAAGTGCTTCACTTTTATCTTTTGAAACAAACATCCAAGAACAATCATTTCCGTCAAAAGGACTTAGCATTCGATAAAAATCCCCAAATTGGATAAGAGAACGATGCTTTTTGTAAAATTTCACTTGCTCAGCAATTTGTCTTTTTTCCTCTTCTTTAATATTAAGCACGTTTAATTCATAACCTAAATTCCCAGCCATAGCAGTATCCCCTCTCATTTTTAAAGAGGTTTCTCTTCCTACTTGATGGTTTGGAGAGGAAGATACGTGGGCACCCATAGTTATAATTGGATAAACTAAACTTGTTCCATATTGAATACTTAGCCTAGAAATAGGATCTGTATTATCACTTGTCCAAGTTTGGGGCATATAATAAAGCATTCCTGGATCAAATCTTCCTCCTCCACCCGAACAACCTTCGAATAACACAGATGGGAATTTTGAAACAAGCCTTTCTAATAAATCATATAGCCCTAGCATATATCGATGATAAATTTCTCCTTGTTGCTCATTAGTGTACTTTATAGAAAAAGCTTCTGTTATATGTCTGTTCATATCCCATTTTACATAGTCCACTTGAGATTGAGTGAAAACAGCCGTTAATGTTGCTTCAATATGGTCTCGAACATCAGCACGACTAAAGTCTAGAACGTATTGGCTCCTTCCTAATGATTTCCCGCGTCCTTCTACTTGTAAGCACCAATCAGGGTGTTGATGGTAAAGATCACTTTTCTTTGAAATCATCTCTGGTTCTACCCAGATACCAAATTTCATATGTTTAGATTTCACTTTTTCTGAAAAGCTATTTATCCCATTAGGAAATTTATTTTTGTTTACAACCCAATCTCCAAGAGATTCCTTATCTGAGTTTCTAGTCCCAAACCACCCATCATCTAAAACAAATAGTTCAATACCTAATGTACTTGCTTCATCTACTATTTCTAGTAATGAATCTTCATCATAGTCAAAATAAGTTGCTTCCCAGTTATTTATTAATATTGGACGTTCTAAGTTTTGATTTTTACCCCTTAGTAAATGATTACGGTAAAAAGAATGATACTGTTGTGACATACCATTTAATCCATTTCCAGAATATACCATTACTACTTCTGGCGTTTGGAAAGACTCGCCTGCTGCCAAATTCCAAGTAAATTGGAATGGATTAATACCAAAATTAAGACGTAGTTGATTGTAAGCATCATTTTGGATTTCTGCAGCAAAGTTTCCACTATACACTAAACTAAAACCATATACTTCTCCATGATTTTCATTTGTGTTAGAATCTAAAATCGCAAAAAAGGGATTTTGCTGATGACTACTTGCGCCCCTTTTACTATCAATTAATTTTATTCCTGGTTGAATAGTCTCTCGTGTTAATTGCGTCTCTCTAGCCCAAGTACCATTTAAATGGATTAACTCGTAATCAGCATTAGGCAGATCTAAACTCATGCTCATTATTTTTTCTATTTTCATATTGTCTAAACTATGATTAACAACTTCTGAAGATTTCACAAGGACAGCATAGTTTTCGAACGTTGTATACTTTAAAACGATTTCTAATTGAGCTAATGTGTCTTCTATAGTAATCTCTAACGTTTCACACTCTTTTTCTTTACCATTAGTTTGTGGTAATCCTTTTAGTGGTTTTTTGCCAGAAGTAATAGTATGAGATTTATAGCGAAAATCATTAATAGAAGATCCATCTTTAGACCTAAATATAAACGCTGGTTCTCTGAAATCTCCACTCCCAAAGCTAGAAAACTCTTGCGGCAGAGTGTCTAATGAAAAGAGACGATTTTCAGAATTATGCATATTGGGAGAAAAGGAACGGTCAATTCGAGGATAATCTCTTATATATGATAGATTTCGAATTTTAGCTCCATAATAATTGAGTGATAAAATATTATTTTCTTCTATTGTCATAATGTAACTGTAGTATTTATTTTGAATGTGGAACATACGGCGTTCCTGATTAAACATAATGGTCATATCATTCACCTCTCTAAGTTTATCTAATTTAAAAAATGAATAGTAGCTATTTTTCTATTTAACAAAGGACACTTTATTTAACTGAACCGAGCATACCTGCAACAAACTGTTTTTGTAAGATGAAGAAAATAGTAGCTGTAGGAATTGTTGCTATAACAATTGCCAGCATAATTACTCCATAATCAGGTGAATAACTTGAACCTAAATTAGAAATTAATAATGGAATGGTTTTATTTTCAGGAGATTGTAAAACAACTAATGGCCATAAATAATTATTCCAACTATTCATGAATGTTATGATTGCAGCAGCTGCATAAGTTGTCTTCATAGTTGGAATATAAATCTTGAAAAAACAACCTAATTCAGTTAGACCATCTATTCTACCGGCTTCAAGTAATTCTTTGGGAAACATTTTAGTGTTTTGTCGAAAGAAGAATACAAGGAAAGCCGTTGTAAGGTATGGAATATAGGCAGAAGCTAATGTATCTATACCAATCGACGGAAAGTACTGAGAAATCTTACCAAACATCTGAAATAGTGGAATCATTATTGCTGCAAAAGGAATCATCATCGATAATAGCAAGATTTTGAATACAATTTCTTTTCCTTTACTTTTGTGTATTTCAAATCCATACCCTGCTAGCGAAGCAAGTAAGACAGATAAAAATGTCTGTGCAAAAGAAATAATTGTTGAATTTTTTAATGCAGTTCCTAATTCAACTGTATTAATTAAATTTTTAAAGTTTTCAATTAAATTAGTACCAGGTAGTAAACTTCCATTCGTTACATCTATGGAAGTATTTGTAGCACTAACTATCAAAAAATAAAATGGAAAAGCAAAAATAATACTCATGATAACTAAGAATATATATATAGAAATTTTATTTAGTTTAGTCACGGTCAGTACCTCCTAATTTAAATTGGATGATTGAAAATATAATGACTAATATTACGATAGCATAAGAAACAGCTGCAGCATAACCAAAGTCAGGAGTATACTTAAACGAAAGGTTATAAATATATTGTGAGATAGTTGTTGTAGCATTTCCGGGTCCCCCACTTGTAATGTTCATAGGCTCATCGAATAATTGTAATGTCCCTATCGTAGATGTTACTGAAGTAAATAAAATAACAGGCTTTAATAGAGGAACCGTGATTTTGAAAAATTGTTGTCTACTTGAAGCACCATCAATTCGTGCCGCTTCATAGATTTCTGGACTAATATTTTGAATAGCAGATAAAAAGAAAATCATATTATATCCAGTCCAACGCCAAGTAATTGCTAAAATAATCAGAACTTTTGCCCAAAATGGATCGGCCAACCAGAGAACTGGATCATCAATTAGGGATAAACTCATTAGTAATTTATTTACGATTCCGTTATTACTAAAAAGATATTTGAAAATAATAGAATAAGCTACTAATGATGTTACGGAAGGTAGAAAAACTATCATTCTAAAGAGCCCTTTCCATTTCAACGTTTTTTTATTCAATAATGTTGAAAAGAAAATTGCCAAAAGTACCATAACTGGTACTTGAAATATTAAGAATAACAGAGTGTTTTTTGTGGCTGTTAAAAACGTAGAATCTTGAAATAATCGCTTATAATTATCTAAACCAACATACTTCAAATTTGTGCCTGTACCCGATTGAAAAGAAAGTAAAAATGACTGAATCATTGGATAAAAATAAAACAACCCTATCGCACCCATTGAAAAGATGACAAACGCCCAGCCAATTATATCTCTATTTCTTTTTAATTTATTTTTTTTTACTTTTTTACTTGACTTTATCTTCGATAACCCACTAGTCATTCTTTTTTCTCCCTTCATAAGAAAATCCTAGAAACTTTCTCAAATGATTAAAGTTCTAATCAAAGAAACAAATTTCTAGGATATTCGCTCCTATTTGTTATTTAATTTGTGATTCTGCTTGAGATTGAGCATCATCTAAAACTTTGTCTAAATCTCCACCAGTTAGATATTCTTGCATAGCTACGACGAGAACATCCTCAACAGCATATGTGTTCTGTCCAAAATTAACTTCTGGAATTTCTCCTACCCATTCAGAAAAATCTGCGTATACTTTTTGTCCGCTGAAGAATTCATCTTCTACTTGATAAGCTTCTTCTGAGGTCGCAGGTTGATACGTTCCAATAGCGCCAATTTCTGAGATTAATTCTTGATATAATTCAGTATTTGAACCAAATGTATCAACTAAAAATTTAGCAGCTTGTTCTTTTCCATCAACATTTAGTACATACCATGATGATCCACCTAAATTAGATGCATTTATTGAACCTTCGACATCTTGTCTAGGATAAGATACTACTTCCCAGTTTCCTGATTGATCCTCAGCAGCTTTGATAGAAGGTGTAATCCAGTTTCCTGTAGGAACAGTTGCAACATTCCCACTATTAAATTGCTCTAGGAACTGACTCCAGTCGTTATGGACATTCATAATTCCAGCGTCCATTAGCTCTTTGTAATTTTCAAATGCTATTTTTAGAGGTTCATTTCCTGCAATAAATGGTGTAACTCCATCTTCTTTTGTATACCATGATCCACTTGATTGAATCATAGTTCTAATTATCCCTAAATCATTGTGGTCACTTGTTAACATCTTGACACCAGTTTTTTCTTCTATCTTTTTACCCATTTCAATATATTCATCCCACGAGATGTCAGTAAAGTCTTCAGCTGTAAAACCTGCTTCATCTAAAATATCTGTACGAAGATATAATCCTGTTACTCCAGAATCAAATGGGACAGAATAAGCTTCTTCTCCAACCGTTCCGGCAGCAACTTTATAGCCTGCAAATTCATCTGCTTTCAATAAGTCTGTAACTGGATAAAAAGCATCAGGATACGCTTCTAAGAAACTTTGAGCGCGATAATCTTCAATTAATACAATATTAGGCATACCTTTCGTTGTTCCTGAGCTCAAACTAGTATTTAGTTTTTGAACAATATCATCTTGTGCATTTTCAATAACATTAAGATTAAAGTCTGAATTATCTTTTGTGTACTGCTCATTAGCTAAGTCTAATGCTTTTATATTAAAAGCTGGATCCCACGCCCACGCTGTAATCTCACCTGTTTCATTCGTACTTCCTTTATCAGAAGAACCTGATTCTTCTGACTCGTTTCCCGAACACCCAACTAACATGACTGAAGCTGCTAAAAATAACCACGGTTTAATATTTTTCATTATAAAAACCTCCTATTTTTTTATAAATATTTTATTACTATACTGATGATTAAATGTATTTATTTATATTATCAGGACTCCATTCATTTCTTGAAAATCCTAATAGTTTAAATGAAAATTCAAAGTCTTCATTTTTCAGTTCATACTTTTCTAATACTCCAGGACCGCAACTCGCTGAGCCAATTCCATGTAACTGATAATCTAGATTCAGTTCAATAAAGTTTGATTTTTCTAATTCGATGGTATGATTAGCTTTATCTATGTTTTCTGTAGTATACTTACGAGCACTAAAATTAAAATTTGATCCTTTTATAAAGAGACCTAATCCATCATCTCGATTTACTGCTGCCCATTTAATATCAGTTCTGTTTCCATTTTCTTGAGGTACTACATAACTAGTAAATAGTTTATTTACAGTGGTGGTAAATAGTCCAAATCGATTCGCTTGTTTAGTATCTGAATAAGCTTCTCCTGGTCCTCTACCATACCAAGCAACGTCAGATAGTGACTTATCTATCTGCATTTGTAAGCCTATCTTAGGTAAAGTTTTAGCTCCTTCGCCAACTTTATGCCCTTTGATATCTACTTCCACTACCCCAGATGAATTAATAATATAGTCAATAACTGTTTCAAATCCCCATGCTAAAACTGGAGGGGCATACTTAGCCTCTACTTTGACGTGAACATAATTTATTTTTTCTTGATACGTAACCGATTTGATTCTTCTTTGCATAAGGTCTAATCCATTCATTCGCCAATCAGCAGCAACTGACTCTGCTCCAAATTCAGCAATTCCCAGCTTATCATTATCGGTAAGAGCTCTCCAGAAATTTAATTTAGGACCTTCTTTTAATATATTTATGCTATTAACTTGCCAAGAGAGGATATCCCCTGTAGAGTTACTAAACACAATAGTAAAATTATCTCCTTGAATTTTTATTTTATTGGCTTTATTACTTACTCTTAACTGTGAATAATCGTCATCAATTAGTTTGAAAGGACTCATTTCTTTAGCAGAGATAATAAACTGTCCCCATGCTATTTCGTGTCCTGCTAGTGCCCATTTAGTATCATATTTTTGTAAAAATCTTATAGTAAGTATCGCTTCATTGTATTTAATTTCTTGATTGACCATTGCTATTGGAATGGAAATATCCTCTGTTGTATCTGCTTGTATATGAGCTACATCCAACGTACCCTGTTCAATAATGCAATCATTTATACTCAATTCCCATATTGCAGATACATGTTTTAAATCAATAAAATCATATCTATTCTCGACTTTAATGGTTTTTTTATCAGCATTAAACTCAGTAACAATAATTGGTTCAATAACTTTTTTATATTCTATTAAAGCAGGAGAAGGTGTTCTGTCAGGCATAACCATTCCATCAATTACGAAATTTGAATCATGTGGTGAATCACCAAAGTCTCCTCCATAACCAAAATACTCTTCCCCTTCATTCGTATGCTTTCGTATTCCGTGGTCCATCCATTCCCACACAAAACCACCTTGAAGTCGTTTATATTTATAAAACACATCAAAATATTCTTTAAATCCACCTGGCCCATTGCCCATTGCATGTCCGAATTCGCATAAAATATGAGGTTGTTTTAAATCTTCTCTTTTCCCCAGTTCTTCCATTAATTCGACTGAACTATACATCGTTGAAAACATATCCGCAGCTTTATTTTCTTCATATGGATTGTTATCTGTCCGATCTAAAATATCTCTTGTTTCACCTTCATAATGGATTAAACGTGTGTCGTCTCTTTTCTTTGCCCAATCTGCCATTACTAAATGATTTTTCCCAAATCCTGATTCATTTCCTAAAGACCAAATGATAACAGAAGGATGGTTTTTGTCTCTTTCTACCATTCTAATCATTCTATCAAGGTAAGCTTCTTGCCATTCTTGGTCGTCGCTTAGTCGGTTCCACTCGTGAATCAAGTCAAAACCATGTGTTTCAATGTCAGCTTCATCTATCACATAGAGTCCATACTCATCACATAATGAATAAAATCTTGGATCATCAGGATAATGTGCCGTCCTTACTGCATTAATATTATTCTTTTTCATCAATTTTATATCTTTTTCCATCCAATCTAACGAAATAGCTCTACCGTAATCAGGATGGGTTTCATGCCGATTCACGCCTTTAAACATAATATCTTTTCCATTCACTAAAATTAATCCATTTTTCAATTCAACTTTTCTAAATCCAATTTTATTAGGAATGACTCCAATAACTTTGTTATTCTTTTTCAAAGTTATAAGTAAATGATAAAGATACGGTGCTTCTGCAGACCATTTTTCCGGATTATTTATTTCTATTGTTACATTTATATTTTTATCTTTTAGAGTATCAGAATATTTTTTTACTATATTATAATTTTTGTCCAATAAAGTATACTCAACTTTGTAATCAGACGCAAAGTCTTGAATACCTTCTGTTTTAATTTCAATATCTAGTATTGCATCTTTATATTTATCATCTAATAAAGTTTTTACAAAGAAGTCTTGTATATAAATATTTGATTTTGTATATAAATATACATCTCTAAAAATACCACTTAACCACCACATGTCTTGATCTTCTAAATAACTTGATGCAGACCATTTATATACTTTTACTGCTATCGAATTCTTTCCTTCTTTGACATATGGAGTAATGTCAAAGTCTGAAGCTTCTCTACTTCCTGTACTGTAACCTACAAAATCTCCATTAACCCAAACATGAAAGGAACTATCAACGCCCTCAAAACGTAAATACGTTCTCTCTGCTACTTGCGAAGAAGCTAAATGAAAATCTCTATAATAGTGACCTGTTGGATTTTCAGATGGAATATAAGGAGGCTCAACTGGGAAAGGGTACTGGACATTTGTATAATGGGGATTGCCGTAACCATTTAATTCCCAATGAGACGGTACCAATAACTCATCCCAATTTGAAACATCGTAATCATCTTTGTAAAATTCCCCAGTAAATTCTTCCGGAGAACTTGCATACAAAAATTTCCAATTGCCATTTAATAATTGAAACCCTCTCGATATTTTCCTTTCATAGGTTAGTGCTTCATTCTCATTTTGGTACGTCATAAAATAGGAACGTGATGATAATCTATTTTTATGAATAATTTTTTGATTTTGGGAATCTTTTTCATATTTCATAAAATCCTCCATTCTTAATTACGTTTTTTTACTAAACGAATTAAAAAAATTCAGTAAAATGATTACGTTTTTATTTTAATACTAAATATTTTAATAGTCAAGCATTAAATTAAGCGCTCTCATTCTTTATTTGTTGAGATTTCAACTTTATTATTATCTACTCTGAGTAACACAACTTAGCCGCAACTATAGAATTTCTTACAAAATCTTTTACTACAATAATGATTCTTTAAACAGAGCTAAATAAGTATACTTATTCTATTTTTATTTTATGTTTGTCGAGATAAATCAAATTTAGTTTAATAAATAAAAGAAATAATCCTAGTGTTATATAAACAATAATTTTCTAGTTTGACTGCAAAACTAATCATTGACCATTTAAGTGGATTTAGAAGGATAAACAAATGAAATTAAATCTTATATAGGTTAAACTATCTATCTCTCTATTGCTCTTTATTACTCTCTAATATCAAGCTATAAATCAGTTTAGGTTAGACTGTTCCTTTAAGAGACTCCACATTAATCTTTTAATTTTTTAGCTAGGGTTGGATCTATGTATTTATAACTAAACTTATCTTACTATTTATAGAATATTTATTTCCACTCTTTGATATTCTTACATATTATTTCAACTAACTAAAAGCATGCTTAGTTATTGATAGATTAAAGGCAAATTGTTTTCACATTTCATAAACACTTCTAATTTTTTTCACTAATATACTTAATCATTTAATTTAATAATTTAAATTCTTAATTATATTTTTTCCTTATCAAATAAAAATTCTTTATCCAACTTATTCGATAATTGAGGAAAGTATATATTATTTATAAAATAGGAATAATACAGTAATATCTAGCCAGATTTTTTAGTTTTACTAAATTTTACTTGATTTGTTTTATTAATAGTTATAATATAGAATTAGTATTGTTTGATTATAAACGTATTTAAATGGAGTTAGCCAATCTTAAAATTTAAGTTCTTTATTTAAATTTTACCTATTGGTAACGCTTCCTTAAATAGATCTGACGTCCCTTTTAACAAACTATATAATACTAATATAAATAATTTTTTATAGCTTCTATAATAATAAGCAATTTATCAACTAAATTAACTTTTAATAACTCTTACTTTCAAATAAAATAATTAATGCAAGAATTACGCAAGAATTAAAGTATTATAATAGCGTATATAATATGAAATTTGTCTTTATCTACTCTATCTATATAATTAGAGTAAGGTTTTGACAGCGCTCACTAAAGAGTTTGTATTTAACATTACTCTCGAATAATTGAATAAACATTACTCGAGAGTGATTTTAAGACATACCATCTAGATTTTTAACTTATAGAATACTATAGACGGATTATAGAACTTCACCATATGTTCTCTACGTACTGTATTTTTACCTAACCGAAGCATAGAAATAATATAATCAACTATAAAAAAAATTAAGGTTATACTATCTTATCGATAATTTTTTTCAATCTAAATTAACTTATTAAATCAAAGAAAGAAAGTGATGACAAAATGGCAACTATTAAAGATATTGCCGAACAAGCTAGAGTTTCAAGCGCGACAGTATCTCGTGTTTTAAATTATGACGAATCTTTATCAGTGGGAGATGAAACAAAAAAACGTATCTTTGAAGCTGCTGGAGCATTAAATTATACAAAATATCAAAATAAAAAAATTGAAAAACAAGGTAAATTAGCCATCGTTCAATGGTATACAGAGCAAGAAGAATTAGACGATCTTTATTATTTGTCTATACGCTTAGGAGTCGAAAAAAGAGCAGAAGAAATGGACTATGATATTATACGTATTTTCCAAAATACTAACTTTGAAATGAGCCCAGGGATAGATGGTATTATAGCAATTGGAAAATTTAGTGATATACAGGTAAATAAACTCACTTCATGGACAGAAAATATATGTTTTGTAGATTTCGATCAACTTTATCGTAGACTAGATTCAGTTGTTATTGATTTTGAACATGCTGTAAATTCAGTTTTGGATTATTTTATTGCAAATAATTACCAAAGTATTGGCTTAATTGCTGGACAAGAAAATTTTGGTGATAAATCTAAAAATATTATCGACAAAAGAACGATTTTTTTTAAAAATTATATGCAGCAAATTGGAATGTACAAAGAAAAATATACCTTTACTGGTAATTTTAATGTTTTATCCGGTCAGGAACTAATGCGAAAAGCTATAGATAACTTAAAAGATGATCTACCGGATGCTTTTTTTGTTTCTAATGATTCAATGGCTATCGGTTGTTTAAGAACTCTACAAGAAGCTGGAATATCTGTACCTGAAAGGGTTAGTCTTATTGGCTTTAATGACATAAGTTTAGCTAAATATATTTATCCTACATTGAGTACAGTAAAAGTCTATACAGAATTAATGGGTGAGACTGGTTTTGATTTATGGCTCGATAAATTAACTACTGGAAGAAGGGTAGCAAAAAAAATTACCTTATCTACAGATTTACTTTTACGAGAAAGTACTAAACCGGTTATTTAACAAAATTAAAATACGTTCTTAAAGCTTATATAATCTAAAAATATAAAAAAGGGTTGAACAAAGTTAGCTATCTCCTAAAGTCTATCTACTGACTTCGATTGGAGAAGCATAACAACGTTCAACCCTTTTCATTTACTACATAAATTTCAGAATAAAATATAAAATAAATACTCCTGTTAAAACATACATCATTTTAGAGACAGATTTACGTTTTCCAGTACTTACTTTAAGGAATGTATAGAAAGAAAAACCCCATCCAATTCCATCGGCTATATTAAAAGTTAAAACCATCATTAAAACCATTAAGATAGCTGGAAAGTATTCTGTGAAATCCATAAAATCAATATCTTTTAAATTACCCGCTGCTAACAATGAACCTACGATTACAAGTAAAGCAGAAATAACAGCTAGTGGAATAAGTGCAATAAAAGGAATCAAAATGATTGTAAAAAGGAAGTAAATCCCAACTAAAAATGACGTCAATCCAGTCTTTGCACCTATGGCTATTCCTGTTGCACCTTCTGCACTTGTACAAGTAGAACTACAGCCTAAAACACTTGCCATAACAACAGATAAGCCATTTGCTTCTAATGTTTTCTTCAAAACAGCTGGATCTTCAGAGTTCAAAAAACTGATTTGTGTCCCTAGATTTTGAAATACTACTAGAATTAATAATGAAAAGACTGCAATCCAGTAATTCACAGAAAGAATACTAGAGAAATCAAACTGAAAAATAAACGGTTCGAGCGATTGAGTATCAATCAACGAATAAGAAAATGAACTGATATCCGTGACACCCAAAAAGATAGAAACGATTACTCCAAATATAATCGTTAGCAAAAAGTTTCCTCTTACGTTTTTAACAAATAAAAATAATCCCATTAATAAAGTAGCTAACATCGTTAAAGGAATCGGTTGAAAAATATTATTTAACGCTACAATAGTGTCTGGCGAAGAAACAATAATTTCACTGTTTTTCAAACCTAGGAAGATCAAGAAGAAACCAACCCCAGCACTCATTCCTTTAATCATCGTCGATGGTATCGCACGCAAAAGCAAACCAGTCACTTTAAAATACGTCAATAGGAAGAAAATCATCCCAACAATAAAAACAATCGATAAACTTTCTTGCCAAGTAAAGGCGAATGCACCTACTAAGATATAAGTAAAGAAAGCATTATCGCTCATTCCTGGAGCTAAAATTAATGGGGATTTAGCATACAACCCCATTAATATATTACTAAAAGCTGTTGTCAAGATTGTTGCAATCATAACAGAATTATAATTCATGCCTGTTTGAGATAAAATTAAAGCATTTACTGCCACTATATAAACAATAGAGACAAAGGAAGTAATACTTGCTTCTACTTCCGTTTGTAGGGTACTGCCACTTTCTTTTACTTTAAAAAATTGTTGCACTGTCATCATTATCTCACACTCGCATCATAGTGGATTCCTAATGCTTTTGGTGCACGAGTTTTTCTACCAGTAAAGATAAGAGCTAATAAAGTAATAAGGTAAGGCAACATATAGAATACTTCTGTTGGAATTGAGCTTGCAAAATCTAAAATTTGAATTTGATCTTTGATTGCTTGTGCAAATCCGAAAAGTAACGCACCTGATAAGACACCATATGGATTCCAACGTCCTAAGATAACCGCTGCAATCGCAATATAACCTTGTCCTGCAATCGTGTTAAATGAAAAGTTTCCGTTTGTTGTCAAAACAATCGTTGCTCCACCTAATGAAGCAATTGAGCCACTCATCATAACAGCCCAAAACTTAATTTTCATGACATTAATTCCTGCTGTATCAATCGAGCCTGGATTTTCTCCAACACCTCTTAAACGCAGACCTAAAGATGTTTTAAAGAAAATAAAGCCGATTAAAAGTACTGCTGCAAAAGCAATATAGGTCGTAGGATAAGATTTAAAAAGAGCTTTACCAACTATTGGAATATCGGATAAAAAAGGAATAGAAATTTTTGAAAACATATTTTTTAAACGTGGTGTTTCTGCTGCCCCGTCAAAAAGAAGTTTGACTAGGAAAAAAGTGACATTAGCTGCTAGTAAGTTAATAACAACTCCACTGATAACATGATCTGCTTTATATTTTAACGTTGCTAAAGCATGCATACCTGAAAAAATTGCGGTACAGATAAATGCTGTTAATACACCAACGAAAGGACTTAATCCTCCCATACCAGCTGATTCAGCGTAATAAGCTCCAACTGCTGAAAAGAATGCGCCAGAAATCATGAAACCTTCAATACCTAAGTTGATTACACCTGCTCTTTCACTCAGCATACCGCCTAAGCCACCAAATAGTAAGGCTGCTGCAAAAATCAAACTTCCACTTATAATATTAGCCGTCATTTTACTCTACCTCCTTTTTAAGCGCCTTTTTTTTAGGTAATAACGCTTTAACGATTCCAGGAGCTGCTACAAAGAAGATAATGAGTGAAATAACGATTCCGATAATTTCACTTGGTACTCCTGCACCAAATTGCATTCCTTGTGAACCATAATCTAATGCTCCAATTAAGATACCTGATAAGGTTGTTCCTAGTGTTGAATTGCCACCTAATAAAGCAATCGCAATCCCATCAAAACCAACACCACTTGTAGAAGACACAATAGCTACATAACCATAAACACCTAGTGTATCTAGCGCGCCAATTAAGCCACCTAGTGCACCAGAGATAAACATTGTCCGAATTAAAATTCCGTTCACTTTCATACCTGAATAATTTGCTGCATCTGGATTTAATCCAACTGTTTTTGTTTCGTAACCCCAACGCGTCTTTTCAAAGAAATAATAAAAAGCAAAGATAATAAATGGAAGGATAATGAAACCCCAGTGAATACGTGCGCCACTAAATAAAGTATTTAATGAAGGAAAACCAATACTTGCAGACTCTTTAATAAGAGATGAACGCGCTGTTCCTTCTTGTGCCGCAAAACTCTTAATTAACATATGACTCAGATACAACGCAATATAGTTTAACATAATTGAACTAATAACCTCATTAATTCCAAATCTAGTCTTAAGACTAGCAATTAGAACCCCCCATAAACCTCCAGCTATTATACCGACTACAATAGCAACGATACCATGTATAATAGGAGGTAAATCAATTAACGTACCTACTAAAAGAGAACTAACTGCTCCCATAATAATTTGTCCGTCAACCCCGATGTTAAAAATACCAGCTTTACTAGCTACCGCAACTGCAAATCCACTTAAAATAAGTGGAATAATCGCACGAACGGTTTCGCCCATATCATAGACCGAACCAAATATCTTTAAGACTAATGATTCGTAAGCTACTATTGGGTTATATCCACCGATCAACATGACAATTGCTCCAATAAAAAGCGCAATGAGAATAGCGACTAACGGTATAGTAGCTTGACTACTCTTTAAATTTTTTCTGATTTTTTCCATAGTCTCATTCATCACCCGATCCTTTACCAGCCATCATTAGACCTAATTCTCTATCGTTTGTTTCAGTTGGTTTTGTTTGTCCAACGATTTGACCATCAAAAATAATATCAATTCTATCTGATAACGTTAATATTTCTTCTAATTCAAAAGAAATAAGCAACACAGCAACACCTTTATCACGTAAACGAACAACTTGACGATGAATAAAGTCAATAGCACCAATATCTAGTCCGCGTGTTGGTTGGACAATAATTAAAAGTTCTGGATCACGACTAATTTCTCTTGATAAAATAACCTTTTGTTGATTTCCACCTGACATGCCACGTACGATTGTGTACTCATTTTCAGCACGAATATCGTAGTTTTCCATCGCTGTTCTTGCTTCTTCATACATTAACGCTTTATTTAATTTAATTCCTTGATTGTATTTTTCTTTGTAGTATTCAATTAAAATCAAATTTTCTGCAATATCATTCTCTAATACTAAACCATGCTTGTGTCTATCGGCTGGCACGTAACTAACACCAGACTCATAAATTTCACGAGTCGATTTATCTTTTTGAGATACACCGTTAATTAGAATATCGCCCTCTTCAAAATCACGCATTTTTATAATTGCTTCAGCTAGTTCCATCTGACCGTTTCCATCGACACCAGCAATCCCAACAATCTCACCAGCGGCAACCGTTAAATTAATATTATTTAATACTTTCTTTTTGCTTGAACCTAACATCGTCAGATTTTTGATTTCTAATACATTTTGTTTAGGACTATAGGCTTCTTTATCGATCTCACGTGAAATATTTTTACCAATCATCATCTCTGCAAGTTCTTCTTTGTTTGAGTCCTTTATATCAACCGTAGCAATGTATTTTCCTTTACGAATAATGGTACATTTATCTGCTACTTTCATGATTTCATTTAACTTATGTGTGATTAAAATAATAGATTTACCTTCTGCTACTAATTTTTGCATCACTTGCAATAATTCGCCAATTTCATCTGGTGTTAACACGGCTGTCGGCTCATCAAAAATCAATAAGTTCGCTCCACGGTACAAACATTTTAAAATTTCAACTTTTTGCTGCATACCCACTGGTAAATCTTCAATTTTACTATTCGGATCTACTTTTAAACCATATTTTTCAGAAATTTTTTGAACTTCTTTAACCGCCGCTTTCATATTTAAGCGAACACCGTCTTTTGGTTCCATACCAATAATGATATTTTCTGTCACAGTAAAATTTTCTATTAGTTTGAAATGTTGATGAACCATCCCAATACCTAAATGAATCGCATGGTTTGGATTTTCAATTTTCGTTTTGTTTTCGTAAACTGAGATACTGCCTTCTTCAGGTTGATACATCCCAAACACAACATTCATTAAAGTCGATTTCCCTGCACCATTTTCGCCGAGTAAGGCGTGAATTTCTCCACGTCTTACAGTCAACGAAACGTCATCATTAGCAACAAAATTTCCGAATTTTTTTGTAATATGTTTCAATTCTAATACTTTTTCAACTCGTTTTTGCTCCATAGTGTGACTCTCCTTTATGGTTTTTCAGGAACTATAATATCTCCAGAAATAATTTTTGTTTTGTAGTCTTCTACAAGATCTAATACGTCTTTTGGTACATTTTTATCTGATGTTGTTGCTAGGCCAACACCGTCTTCAGCTAAACCTAAGCGAACAACTTCTCCACCTGGGAAGTTTCCATCTGCTGTTTTTTCAGAGATTTCATAAACAGCTCTGTCTACATTTTTCATCATAGAAGTTAACGTAATGTCATCACCAAATTCTAGTGATTGGTCTTTATCTACACCGATAACCCAAACTTTTTCACCATTATCAAAACGCTCTTGTGCTTCGTTGAAGACACCATTTCCAGTTCCACCTGCAGCGTGGAAGATGATATCTACGCCATCGTTATACATTGTTGAAGCAGCCGATTTACCCATATCTACACGATTGAAGACACCAACATAGTTTACAACAACCTGTGCATCTGGATTAACTGCTTTAACTCCTGCTTCAAATCCTGCATGAAAACGTTGAATAACTGGAATTTCCATTCCGCCAACAAAACCAATTTTGTCTGTTTCAGTCATACTAGCTGCAACGACCCCTGCTAAGAATGCTCCTTCATTTTCTTTAAATGAAACGGAAACAACGTTATCAATTCCTTCTACTTCTGCATCCAAAATCCCTAATTTTGCATCTGGATTGTTGCCAGCAATTGTCGTTACAGCATCAGCTAATGTTGATGATGTTGCCCATGTTAAATCTGTTTTGCTGTTAACAAATTGCAATAAACTTGGCTCTACCTCTGAGTCTGCTTTAGGCTCAAGGTATTTCACTTCAAATCCTTTATCTTTTTCTAATTGTTGTAAACCTTCCCAAGCACTTTGGTTAAATGATTTGTCGTTTACACTTCCTAAGTCAGTTACCATACCTAATTTAAATTCTTTTTCAGCACTTTTGTCGCTGCCTTCTGTAGCTGCATCATCATTTCCGCAAGCTGCTAGCACTGTCATTGAAAGTAAAGCGAACCCAATAGTTTTGATAGTTGATTTTTTCATTTGTATCACTCCTGTAGTTTATTTGTTTTATTTTTTAATTTTTATTCTTTAATTTAATTCTGCTAAGAAACTTTCACCATTTTCGATTGCTGGTAAATCAAAGTTAGCTGCAATCGTTGCACCAATATCTGAAAAATGTTTGGCTGTTTTTAATTCTTGTGGTTGCTTAAATTGTTTTGAATAAGCAAGTAATGGAACGTACTCACGAGTATGGTCTGTTCCTGGAGCAGTTGGATCATTTCCATGATCTGCTGTAATCATTAACAAGTCATCTACTTTTAGTCTTTCCAGAATTTCTGGTAAGCGTTTATCAAAATCCATCAATGCATCGCCGTAACCTTTTGTATCTCTACGATGGCCATAAAGAGCGTCAAAATCAACTAAGTTTGTAAAAGATAAGCCTTCAAAAGGTTGTTCCATCACTTTTAGTAATTGATCTACGCCGTCCATATTGCTTTTTGTTCGAACAGCTTCGGTAATACCGTGTCCATTAAAAATGTCACTAATCTTACCAACTGCAATAACGTCTTTGCCATTGTCTTTCAAGCTATCTAACACGGTCAATCCAAATGGACTTAGCGCGTAATCATGGCGGTTAGCTGTGCGTTTAAATGAACCAGGCTCTCCAAGATAAGGACGAGCAATAATTCTTCCTATCATATAAGGATCTTCTTTCGTAATCTCTCGAACATGCGCGCAGATATCGTATAACTCTTCTAATGGAATAATTCCTTCATGAGCTGCAATTTGAAGAACAGGATCTGCTGATGTGTAAACGATTAAAGCGCCAGTCTTCATTTGTTCTTCACCAAGTTCATCTAGAATACCCGTTCCAGATGCTGGTTTATTGCCAATAACTTTTCTTCCTGAATATGCTGTAATCTTTTCTAGCAACTCATCTGGGAAACCATTTGGAAAAACTCTAAATGGTGTATCAATTTGTAAACCGGCTATCTCCCAATGTCCCGTCATTGTATCTTTTCCGACACTTTTTTCAGCTAATTTTGTCCAATAGGCTTCACTTTTTGCTACTTTTTCGATGCCTTTCAAGTCTTCAATGTTACCTAATCCCATTTTCGCTAGATTTGGTAACGCTAATTCCATTGATTCAGCGATATGTCCTAGCGTGTGTGAGCCTGTATCATTGAAAGCTGCAGCATCAAGCGCTTCACCAATTCCTACTGAATCTAACACGATTAAATGAATTCGTTTACTTTTCATATTATCTTTCCTTTCTAGTTAATGGTACAATGCTGTTACTATTAAAATTTGTTGAGGTGAAACTATGAGTAAAAGTGTTCAGCTATTTGATGGTCTCTCAGATAAGCAAATTAAGGATATCCTAAACCCCATCCTAGCTCGGAAATATAAAAAAAATCATATTCTTATTTTTGAAGAAGATCCTATTGATCGAGTCTATATTGTAAAAAGTGGTACGTTAAAAATTTATCGAACATATGAAGATAAAGAAATCATCCTTGACTTCGTAAAAAAACATGAAGTGATAGGGGAAGTTGAACTTTTTTCCAAAAGTCCTGCTCTCTCTTCTGTTGAGGTCACTGAAGATGCCGAAATTTATCACCTTTCTCAGGTTGATTTTATTGCCTTGATTTATAAAAATAAAACAATACTAGAAAATATCTTTCGTATTCATCATCAGCGTTTTGAAACGTTGAATAAACAAATAAGAAATCTAACTTTCTATAGTGTTCATACTCGCGTTTGTCGTGTATTATTGGATTTTCTTGAAAATAACGAAACGTCCAACGATTTTACGATAAAAAATATTAACCAAAGCACGATTGCTAGTATGATTGGTGTAACACGAGAATCTGTCTCCAAAGCATTTAAAGATTTGCAAGATGAACGTATCCTCTCACTACAACCAAAAACAATAACTATTCTTGATAGAGATAAATTAAAGGAATATGCAAATTTTGATTAACCTTCTTCTGCCTTGCCTTTATATTAAACCAGAAAGCGCTTTCTGGCGATGAACTAGCTAACACTATTAGTGTGAACATGATTACTCTTTTCTAGATAACGCTTTCATAACGCTTATCCTTTTTATCCTTTATCATGGGTATTAACCACATAAGAGGAGGAATTTATTTATGAGTTTTCATATTAGTGCAGCAGAAGGACAGATTGCTGATATCGTTTTATTACCAGGAGATCCACTTCGTGCAAAATACATCGCTGAAACATTTTTAGAAGATGCGGTTTGTTATAATACCGTTAGAAATATGCTTGGCTATACAGGGACATATAAAGGTAGAAAAGTTTCTGTACAAGGTACTGGGATGGGAATGCCTTCTGCAGTCTTGTATATTCACGAATTAATTAATGAATATGGTGTTAAGACATTAATACGTGTTGGAACTTGTGGAGCTATTCAAGAAGACGTACATATCCGTGACGTCATCATTGCTCAAGCTGCAGCAACTGATTCTTCACTTATTTATAAAGACTTAGCTCCAATCTATTTCCCACCAATCGGAAACTACGGCTTAATCAGTAGCGCTTTTGATCTTGCTATTGAAAAAGACATGAACGTTCACGTTGGGAATATTTTTTCTTCTGATACATTCTATAATGATACAAAAGATACAATGAATAGTATGACAAATTTAGATGTGTTTGGTGTAGATATGGAAACAGCTGGTCTTTATTACCTAGCTTCTAAATTCCATGTTCGTGCTCTTAGTATCTTAACCGTTAGTGATCACTTAATCACAGGTGAGGAAACAACTGCTGAAGAACGTCAAACGAGTTTTGGCGAAATGATCGAAGTTGCTTTAGAAGCTGGAATTAAATAAATTTAAAATATAAAAAACCGTTGTACTGTCTTCTATTAGATAGAAACAACGGTTTTTTAATGGTTAAAAGATTTGATTAGATTGGCTTAATTTACTTTACTCTCTTAGATAGACAAGTTAGTGTTTAAAAAAGCTTTACTTGTCTAATTTCAATTGGGAATAGACAAGTGAGAATTTATTTGTCTTCCACTTGTCCGCTAGTCTAAACAGCTAGCCAAGTTCACTAAATAATTTCTCCCACTTGTCTATTATTTCAAAAAAGTAACCGAGTAGCGGACAAAAGTTTGAATACTTGTCCTAGTTCAAAAACAAAATACTCCATAGCAATAAATCTACTCGATTTTACTCTTTTATTTATACTTTTTATAACTAAGATTAACCAATCATTCATTCATTCGTTAGTAGCAAGTCACTTCCTCTCACAAAGCGCTTTCTACTAGTCATCTATCATAAAATAAAACTTAACCACTACACGACATCTTCGTCTACATATGATATGATTATTGAAACTACTTATTAGATAATTGAGTTAGGGAGGCCACTATGATAAAATATATTATTACTACTGAGAGCGGATCTGATATTTCCCCTCAGCTCGCTGAACGTTATGGTATCTACGTTGTTCCAATGCATGTAACTATGGGATCAGAAACCTACGACGATGGCAGCTTTGATGTTGAAGATATTTATCGTTTCTATGATAAAACAGGAACTTTGCCAAAAACATCTGGCTCAACTCCACAAGACTTTACTACCGTATTCGAGCGCATTTTTGAAGAACATCCCGGAGCTCATATAATTCACGTTGCTTATTCTGCAGTAACGACCGTTTCATATAATTCTTGTGTCATTGCAGCAAGAGAATTAGAAAATATTCATGTGATTGATAGTAAAAATGTATCAGGCGGATTAACTGCTGTAGTTGTTGCAACAGCAAAATTTGTTGAAGCTAATCCTGATAGCACGCCTGAAGAAATTGTAGCCTTTGTAGAAGAAGTCAGAGAACGCACGCGTTTTGTCTTTCTTCCACAATCCCTTCTTTATCTTAAAGCAGGAGGACGAGTTTCAAATGTTGCTTACCTTGGAGCATCTCTTCTTAGACTTCACCCAACGATTATAATAGAAAATGGCTACTTAGTTGCTTCTAAAAAATATCGTGGTTCTTACGAACGCTGCTTGAAAAATGCTGTTAAAGACTTTGTCACAAACTATTCTATCGACCCGGAAACATTAACTATCGGAGGAACTGCTGGTTTAAGTCAAGCTTACAAGCAACTTGGAGAAGTTACTTTAAATAAACTAGGTTATCAAGATCCGCTCTGGTTTTCAGCAGGTGCTGTTATCTCAAGTCATGGCGGTCCAGGAGCTTTTGGAATAATTGGTATTGAGAAAAAATAATCAGTTGTTTCGTATTAGCATTAAGGCATGCTAGAAGTATATATATACCTCCAGTATGCCTTAGTTTAATCGATAAAAAAGATAGTAGCCATGTATTTTAATGGCTACTATCTTTTTGTAACTCTTTTTCATTCCTTAATTTATTAGTAATAATTGTTTATTGGTTAATATTAATCTTGTTCGTTAGGATCGTTACGTGCATCATCGTGTGTTTCATGGACTGTACCCGCAACATGATCTGGTCCTGCATAGATTGTATACAACCTCAGCGGTTCATCGCCAGTGTTGATAATATTGTGCCACATATCAGCTGGTACGAAAATCGCATCATCATCTTTAACCTCTTGCTCAAAGTTTAAATTATCTTCTGTTGGACCCATCTTGCATAAACCATGTCCTTCTTCAATACGAATAAATTGGTCAATGCCATGATGCACTTCTAATCCAATATCATCATCAGATTGAATCGCCATCAATGTTACTTGTAATTTATCGCCTGTCCAGATAGTTGTCCGATAAGTATCATTTTTAACCGTTGCCTCTTCGATATCTACTACATAAGGGTTTTTTCCATTCTCTTTATCACTAAGTTTCATTTTTTCTATTCCTCCTAGTTTTAATAAATAGTTTTTTTGTAACGCTTACAATTTAAGTCTATTCCTAATGGATAGAAAAGCAAGAAATACACCTTACTTTTTAGAGTATCGTCTATTATTCACTCATAAGATAGCATATATTTATACAGAACAGACGACTTTTTAAGAAAGTTATCTCGACTTGTCCATTCTAGTATAAAAATAGCTAACTACTTTTAAAATTTATCCTGAGTTGTCCAAAATATATTAATAATAGACAACTGACCGAATATTCTTCTTAAACTTGTCCATTTGAATAAGTATTCCTTAAAGCAATGTCTATGTTAGAATAAATTGTATCTATTTTTAATGAAAATAAAGGAGGAAAATCAAAAATGAAAAGGTGCGACTGGTGTGAAGGAAATAATTTGCAAATAGAGTACCATGATAAAGAATGGGGTGTTCCAGTATACGAAGACCGCATTCATTTTGAATTCTTACTCTTAGAATCAATGCAATCAGGCTTAAGTTGGCAAACTATTTTAATGAAAAGAGAAAATTTTAGAGCAGCTTTTGACCAATTTGACTACAACTTAATTGCTCAATACGATGAATTAAAAATAGCAGCATTGCTTAAAAATGAAGGCATTATACGCTATCGAAAGAAAATTGAATCTGTCATAAATAATGCCCATGCCTTTATAGCTATTCAAAAAGAATTTGGTAGTTTTAATCAATATATTTGGCAATTTACAAACAGAAAAATAATTGTTAACCGTTACCAAGCATCTAAAGAAGTACCATCAAAAACTGAACTTTCTGATTTAATCAGTTATGACTTAAAGAAAAAAGGGTTTAAATTTTTAGGTTCTATAACGGTTTATGCCTATCTTCAAGCTGTTGGAATCATAGATAACCACTTAGATAGTTGCTTTAAAAAGGTATGATTATAAAATGAAAAAGGATTAAAAACTTCCTAAGAAAGTTTTCAATCCTTTTTCCATCTAATTTTTTAAGTCATTACTAAGAAGAGTAATGCTCCTATAACTGCGCCTATCATTGGTCCCACAATTGGAACCCATGAGTAACCCCAGTCAGAGTTACCCTTGTTTTTAATTGGTAAAAATTGGTGAGCGATTCTTGGTCCTAAATCACGAGCTGGGTTAATAGCGTAACCTGTTGCTCCACCTAGTGAAAGTCCGATTGAAACGATTAACAAGCCTACAACCACCGGGGTCATTCCATCTGCAAATGTGTATTGAGAGAATGATAATAAACCTAAAACTAAAACAATTGTGCCAATAACTTCTGTTATAACGTTAGCTGGATGATTTTTAATTGCTGGTCCAGTTGCGAATGTTCCTAAAATAGCTCCTTTGTCCTCTGTTGCTGCAAAATGATCTATATATGTTAACCAGACTAAAACGGCTCCAACTATCCCACCTGCTACTTGAGCAAGTATAAACGGTATGACTAGACCCCAACTAATGTTACCTGATATAGCCATTGCAAGAGTTACGGCTGGATTTATATGAGCTGGTCCCATAAACCCTGCAATATAAACCGCAATTGTTACAGCTGCACCCCAACCTAAAGCAATAACAATCCAACCGGAAGCTTCTGCTTTACTTTTTTTCAAGCAAACCGCCGCAACTACTCCGTCTCCTAACAGAACTAAGATTAATGTTCCTAAAAACTCACTGAAAATCTGTAATATATCTCCACTCATTTTTATCTCTCCCCTTTTAATTCAGTTAAGTCTGAGTTGTTAATTTCTTTGTTTAACGCAGTAATATAGTTAGATTTTTCTTCTTGAGTCCATTTAAGTCTATCCGCCATCGCTTCGATAACCGGTTCTTTCACTGCGTCTAAGCTATCACGCATAAACAATATATGATTCGTACGACGAGATAAAAAGTCAGCAGGCGTCAACGTCATTTCTTCATTCATGGCATAATCCAAACTTAAACTCTCACCTAATCCTAACCCTGGGAATGCTTTCATTTCTTTGGCTTTACTGAAGACTAGAGGTGCATTTGTACCATATAAATCAGCTAAATAGGTCGCTTCTTTTTCTGTTAAGCCTTTGTCTATTCCAGCTTCAACTAATTCAGCTAAGGTTTCTTCAACTTTTTGTGGATTCATTTTCCCACCTGAAACCTGATATGTTTTAGAATCGACTAGTGTATACTCTTTTTGAAATTCTGATTTCAGTAATTTTTGAATTAAAATTAGAGCACCTTCTGCCATTTTACGGTAATCTGTAATTTTCCCACCAGATAGTGTAATTAAACCATCTTCTTCACGAGTTAAATCGCTTCCTCGAGAAACAGCTGAAGGATTGTCTTCCCCTTCTGATAATTCACTTTCCAAACTACTTAAAACATCTTCTACTGCAAATCGATCAACCATTTTTTCTTTATACTTTGTAACAATATCAACGACTTTAGTAAAACTATCGTCTGTAATCTTTCCATTGTCGCCACCATTATAATCCGATCCACCATTTGTTGAAATCAATGGACGTAATCCAACCCAACTCGATTCAACGTCTGCTAGTGTAATGTTAGCTCCTGGATAACGGTAGTTAACACATTCTAATAGATAATCAACGTCTTCTTTTTCGACCATTGGATTCAAATAATCGCCTTGATAGTCTGTATCGGTTGTTCCAAAATACGTTTTATTCTCTCTAGGAACAACAAAGAACATGCGGCCATCATTCTTTCCAGTATCTAAATAAGTCGGTTGAGGAACGGGTAGTTTACTACTATTAACAACTAAATGAATTCCTTTTGTAGGTCTCATTTGAGGAATAACCTCTTTTGATTTATCTAACTGGCGAATTTGATCCACCCAAGGTCCTCCTGTATTGATAACAAGATTAGCTTTAATATCAAATACCTCATTTGTTACTAGGTCTTTAGCATTCACGCCTTCTATTTGGCCATCTTGATTATAAATAAATCCAATTGCTTTTACTCGACTAAGCATATGTCCACCATCAGCTGCTGCTTGTTTGACATTCTCAATAACTAGTCTTGCGTCATTACTTTTATAATCGAGATAAACGCCCCCACCGAGTAAACCATCTTTTTTCAAATAAGGTTGTCTTTTCAATACTTCTTCAGTCGTTAACGTGTAGTTTGCATATTTACTGCCCGTAACATTAGCAAGTTGATCATATAAATCCATTGCAACTTTAACAGAAAACATGTTGAAAGTAGAATTTGCTTCATCATAGATTGGTAAAAGCATTGGTGCTGGTTTTGGAATATGGGGTGCAATGCTTTGCACAACTGCTCGCTCTGTTACGGTATCGGATACTACCTCAACATCGAAAGTCTTTAAATAACGAATGCCGCCATGAACTAATTTTGTTGATCGAGAAGAGGTTCCTTCAGCAAAATCTTGCATCTCAATGAGTGCAGTTTTCATACCTGCTGCGCTTGCTTGAATTGCAACACCAGCACCGGTAATGCCGCCACCAATAATTAAAACATCTAATTGATTGGTTTTTATCTCTTTGATTGTTTTCTTTCTCGTTTCACTTGAAAAACTCATAATCTTCATTTCCTCCTTTTAGCTTAATGTTACTTTGAGGTAGGTTTAAAAGCTTGTGTAGCAGCAACAGCTTGTTTCCAACTGCTGTACAACTCTTCACGTTTTTCTGCTGGCATTGATGGTTCAAAAGCTTCGCCTGCTTCATAAAACTCTTTTAACTCATCTAAATCTTTCCAGAATCCAACGGCTAATCCAGCTAAGAAGGCTGCACCTAAAGCAGTTGTTTCCAAGTCACGCGGTCTTTGAACAGATGAATTCAAAATATCTGCTTGGAATTGTAGTAAATAATCGTTGTGAGCTGCTCCACCGTCAACTTTTAGTAATGGAATATCAATTCCTGTATCTTCTTTCATTGTGTCAATAACATCTCTAACTTGATAAGCAATAGATTGCAATGTTGCTTTGACAAAATCTGCTCTCGTTGTTCCACGAGTAATTCCAAAAATAGCGCCACGTGCTTTAGAATCCCAATAAGGTGCTCCCAAACCAGTAAAGGCTGGTACTACGAAAAGTTCGTCATCACTTGTTGACTCCATCGCAATTTTTTCTGTTTCGCTCGCATTTTTGATGATTTCTAATCCATCTCTTAACCATTGAATAGCAGAACCTGTTACAAAGACACTTCCTTCAATCGCATAGTAAACCTTGCCGTTAATCCCGTAACCAATCGTTGTTAGTAAGTTGTTTTTAGATAAAGTAGGGGTTTCTCCTGTATTCATTACAATAAATGAACCTGTACCATAAGTGTTTTTAACCATTCCGGGTTCAAAAGCCATTTGACCGAATAATGCAGCTTGTTGGTCTCCAGCCATTCCTGAGATGGGAACTTCTGCTCCATAAAAATGGAAACTACGTGTCATTCCGTAAACTTCAGAGTTTGAACAAGCTTTTGGTAACATGATTTTAGGTATATTCATCAAGTCTAAAATTTCTTGATCCCATTCTAAATCATGAATGTTAAACATCATTGTTCTACTTGCATTAGAATAGTCCGTAACGTGTGAACCGCCATCTGTTAATTTCCAAACTAGCCATGTATCAATTGTTCCAAAGAGCAACTCGCCTTTTTCAGCTCGTTCTTGTGCTCCTTCTACATGATCTAAAATCCAACGAACTTTCGTTGCTGAAAAATAAGCATCGATAATTAAACCTGTTTTTTTGTGGAAAAAATCTGCATAGCCATCTTCTCTTAATTGGTCAGCAATTGGTGAAGATTGGCGAGACTGCCATACAATCGCATTATAAATTGGTAAACCTGTTTTTTTATCCCAAACGACAGTTGTTTCACGTTGGTTTGTAATTCCGATACCTGCAATTTCAGTTGGTCGAATACCTGATTCAATAAATGCTCCAGCAATAACAGACTGAACTGAATTCCAAATTTCATTCGCACTATGTTCTACCCAGCCATCATTGGGAAAGAATTGTGTGAACTCTTTTTGAGAATTCCCTACATTTCTTCCATTCTTATCGTAAATAATTGCTCTTGAACTTGTTGTTCCTTGGTCAATCGACATAATATATTTTTTTTCTGTCATTTTTAAACCCTCCTATTTTTTGAAAGCGTATTCTTTCTATAAATCTATAATAGTCCTTTTTCTTCTTTAAATCCTCCCAAGTTTTTTACTTTCTTCTATTTCTTTTGAAAGTTTTCGCTGATAACCTTTTCATACCAAGCGATTAGCTCCCTTAAAAAAATAAAAATTTATTAATAAAAACTTTCTTCCCCTACTTTTTTTTAGTTTTTTCGTCTCTTTTCATCAAAAAGCCTATTTAACTATTCTTTGGGTAGACTTTAAAAAGATAGTTATTCTATTTCATTTTGTCCGCTTCTAGTACTAATCGACAGTACCCATTATAACTCCTCAATAAAACGTTATATTTTTAATTCATTAATGCAGAATTTAATTTGATTCAAATCAAATTTTGAAAAATACTCTGAAATAATATAAATTTCTGTTGCTCTCGTATAAAAACTAGAAGATAAATTTGTTGTAATAACCAAATCATAGGTATGGTGGTCGCGGTATTTTTCAACAGTAATTCCGATGACATTTTTTAAATTTAACATTAATGTTTGTGTGAATATTTCTGCATGTATCTCCATTAAGTCCAAATCAATTCCGATTAATAATTCTTTTGAAATATTAAAATCAGCAATAGCTAATACTGTTGAATAATCTAATAACGTCAGCCTTTGTAAGGAGCTCACTGAAGAACCTTTTTCATCGATTGTTTCTAGTGCCGTCTTTAGCAATTGTTCAGATAAAGTTTCTAGATTTTTCCCCCAAACTTCACTTTCTTTTGCGATGAAGTCTTTTGGGTCATTCATTTCGAGTGCTCCCTCAAAAAAATACAACGTACCATTAATTTGTGAAAGATAAAAAGTGACTTTTCTTTCTAGTGCAATGCTAGGTTTTGTTGGCAAATAATATAAAAGAATTGTTTCTCTTAAGAGAGTATCCACTAAAGCCGTTGGTGTTCTGCGACTACGAACCAAATCATAGTCAATAAAATCTTTTTCTGATAAAATCGATTGAGTCGTTAAGAAAATAAAATGAATCATACTTTCTTCTTCCTCTACTTCAATAGAATACCGACTAAAATAAAGCAGAATAAGTTGTCTTACTTGTTTATTTAAATAATCATTTTTATAAGGCTTCATCTTTTGCACCATATTTTTATAGGTTTTTTTTGGAATAGACGCTCTTTTTTTACTAATCGTAAACCATAAACTAATGCGCCTTCGACTGAGATCATTCATTTTAATGTCCAGTTCTTTTTCAAAGCCATTCATTAAAGTTTGATTTTGATTGGTCAATAGCACTTCTTGGTATTCTTCATAAGTCGTTAAAAACCAATAGACTTGAAAATAAAAATAGCGAATTTGTAATTCTTCTCCATAAATTTGCCCGTTTTTTATTTTAATATTAAATTCTTTGAGTAAACTATTTAATTCTTTTATCTTTCGAAACAAGGAGGATTCACTGATAGAAAAATCGCTAATAATCTTAATAATTGTGAACTCTTGGTATTTAAAAATATAATCAATCAATTGATATTTTAATGAGCGTTTCACGTAGTCTATGTAAACAGTTCTAATTGAAAAATGATTGCCTAAGAAAAGTTCCACAAAGACTCCATCTGAATCAACTTGACAATCTCCTTGGTATTCTTCTAAATAGTCTTTCATTTCTTCTAAATGATTCGCTAATGAGGCTTTAGTAATATTGAGCTCTTTACGCAGTTTTTCATAAGAAATCTTACCTCCTTCAAGAATCAATTTTTTTAAGATAGTCATTTGAAACACTTCTCTTTTTTCTAAAAAATCTTCTATTCTCATTTGCTTTACCTAATCCTTCATTAAGCCAAGTTTATTTGTTATATCATATACCGTACTCCATACGGGATGGAAAAAATAATCCTTTTGAGCAAGTTCCGTTACCGTCATCCCCATCTGAATCGCTAGAGATAAGGTATTGATTTTTTCTAAAATATTAGCTTTAGAAATAAATTGTGCTCCCAATATTTTCCCTGAAACAACATTATAAATCAATTTACCATTGATTGTTTGTTGATTTCTAAATAAAGAAACGGGTTGTGAAACATGAGTAACCGCAATTTTTTCGTCAAAGAAAATACTTTCAGCTTCCGTCATTCCCGTACTCGCAATATAATAGCCGAAAACCTTAGTCCCAATCGTTCGAGCTGAACCGATAAAAGGTGTTTGAGAGTTCACTAAATTATCCACAACAACGACACCTGTTCGAACGGCGTTATTTACTAAAGAAATATAAAAAGTCTCATTTGATAAACTAGACTGCATCTGAATCGTATCCCCAATTGCAAAAACGTTTTTCACTGAAGTTCGTAGATACTCATCCACAAAAACAGCTCCATCTTCATGGCGGCGGACTTCAGGATCAAGATAAGGAATATTTGGTTTTACACTTAATGCGAAAACTGCGCAATCGCTTTCAATACTCTGGTTTTGTGTTTTAAGAATTAAGGTCTCTTCACTTTCTTCAATTTCTTTTACCGTTTCGTTGAAATAAAAAATTACGCCTTGATTTTGCATTTCTTTTAAGACTGGTTCTATCATTTCTCGATCAAAATACTTTACTACTAGTCCATTCATACTTTCAATTAGTTGGACTTTCTTTTTTTGTTAATCAGAGAATCTGCCATTTCAAGCCCAATTTGCCCGCCACCAACTATTGTAAAAACTTGATTTTTATCAACTAACTCTAAAGCGGCTCTTGTTTTTTCAATTGTTTTATACTTTACTATTTTATTTGATTCCATTCCTTCAATTTGATAAGAATTTTGAACAGAGCCTGTCGCTAAGATTAGCTTATCGTAAGAAATAGTTACTAGTTGATCTAGTGTTTTATAGATTACTTGTTGACTATCTGTATCCATACTTTCAACTTTTGTATTTAAACTAACTTGAATATCTAACTGTTCCATTTCCTCTACTGTAATAAAGTAAGCCTCTTCTAAACTATCTATTTCACCATTTAATAAAGAATAGAGTGTGCCAGGAATAAAACCAATCCTTTCTTCCTTTTCTAATAGGATGATTGTTGCTTCTTTATATTTTTTACGAGCGGTTAGCGCAGCAGTTATCCCAGCAAACGAACCCCCTATAATGACAACCTTCATGGTATTCCTCCTTTAAACTATTCTTGATTCTAGTACTCTCTACGATCTTGATTAAACCATTGCCGTGTACTTAATTCTATTCTACCATTTATCGTCGTGTTAATTAACAGTGGTTATCCTTATATCGTAAATAGCTAAAAAAACTATTGCTTCATAATTTATTAAAGTAATTTTTTCTTGTTTTTTTAACTTTTATTTAGCATCACTTTATTAATTATACTGATGCTAAATATCTTTAAAACAATTGCTCACCCATTACATGCCTCATTCGTGCATATGCGTACGCGATAAATAACCAGTTTCGATTGTTGCCCGTTCTTTATTAGCCATATCAGTCTTTTGTTTTTTTAAGTGAAATCACTAGTGAAGTAAAATAAGATAAAAAGTTTCCATTTTCTTTTTATTACTTTTAAGATAACGTGAACTACATCGGCACTGAAATACCAATCTTCTGGGAACGCATTTAACTTACCTGTTTCACAAGAATACTTACAGGCAGTGGTTTAGGCTATTTGACCAAGGCATGTCCCATGCCAATGGATAGACTGTTTTTCGCCGCATTTATATCACGGTCGCCGTGTACGTAGTAGGCTGGGCGTGTCCACTCTCGAATAGCCAGAGCCCGTGCTTGCCGTCATCATGCACGCAGCTCGAGCAGACCTGTGAGGTCTTGTACGGGTTAATGACAATCCGTTCTTTACCGGACTTCACACATTTGTATTCCAGCATCTGACGGATGTCCCGCTAGGATTGAGCCGCAATACTGAGTACCAGATGATGGTTTTTCATCCTGTTAGCGGTGTGCAAGTCTTTCAGCACAATGACTTCAAAGTCCTGGACCAGTGCAGCCGTCAGTTTATGTAGGCGATCCGTCCGCTGGTTCTTTTCTTTTTGAAATACTTTTGCACGTTGTTGTTTTGCCTTTTGATAGTTTTTGGCTGCAGACAGCGTAATACCTTTCGCCTTCGCTAAATCTCCGCGACGAGAAACATGCTGTTCCCAGTACGTTTGTTTACCCGATAGGTGTTTATCGAATCGAATCGTAGCGACTTTATCCCCAGTAGACAAGACCATTAAATCAACGACACCCCTATCAATCCCAACGACCTGATTTGTCTGAATGGCGAAGACTTGGCTTTCCTTCCACAAGCAAACTGCACGCGAATGTGCCCGATGAGGTGAATATAAGGTGGCTTTTTTTGATTTTACCGTCGATTTTCTGACCGCAACGGAAGGGCACGAACCCAATTTTAGGCAACCAAAGGTAGCCGTTCTCGTAACGAATGGAGCCCTTAACGCTTTTTGCATTGTAGGATTGTCGGGCATGGTATTTGGCTTTGAATTGTGGATGCTTGAAGTGACCTTCATTCTTAAAAACCTTCTTAAACGCCCCCGTTAGATCCGTTAACACGTGTTAGAGACTGGTGGAATCCGACACTTTTAAAAAGACAGACTTCTGCTTTAATGTGGGCAGAAGATTATTCAGGTCGTACTCGCTCAACGTGGGCAGTGCGAGGGTATCATACCGTTCATTTCACATGCCCAAGAATTGATTCCACACAATACGTGCATTGCCAATGTTCTGCATTACTTGAGCTTGTTGGTCTGGCTTAAGGGTCCCCTTACCTTTGATGCCGATTAACATATATCGTTGCCTTCTCTTTATGTGGTATACTTATTCTATCACATATGAATGTTAAATAACACCGTTATAGCTTTCTGGAAAAGTCAAAGGAGCGTTACACATGTATACCAAAACACGGACAAATATTTACCGTACGACCTACCATCTGATCTGGGTAACCAAATACCGCAAAACCGTATTCACAACACCCGATCGCCGTCAGGCAATGAAGGCGTTCCTGCACGTGACGGCCGAAAATAACGACATCACCATACTGGAGAGTGAAGTCGTGGACGATCACGTTCATTTAGTTGTGTCTTTCCCACCGAACAAAGCCATCAGCTCAGTGATGAAGGCTTTAAAGGGAGCGTCCGCGCGTGACTGGTTCAAACAGTTCCCCGATACAAAAAAGGAACTATGGAAAGGCTCGTTATGGTCTCATAATTACTTTGTAAGCACCGTTGGGGATGTATCCAAAGAGGTCGTCATGCAGTATGTACAAAACCAACTAAAGGAATTCAATAGCGGGCGGTCGAGACGCGAGAAAACCCCTGATTGAAACTAAGAGTTTTCTCACAAGCGCCCCATATAAAGCTCATACAACTTAGATATAACCTATCCATCTTCAACAAATTAGATTTACACTGGAGTGAAAGTAATGAGTAAATTAGTCCTTATCGGTGGTGGTCACGCGCACCTTATATTTCTTCGCGAACTACTTACAACCTCTATTCCACATGAAATTGTTCTTATTTCTGCAGACCCTTATCAGTACTATTCAGGGATGTTTTCAGGATTTACAGAAGGGCTATATGAAATGGAAGATATCCGCGTTAACATCGAACAACTCTGTGACAGAGCTTCTGTAAAGTTTGTTGCGGACACTATCATTGGATTGAACCCTATAGACAAAACCATTGAAGGAAGCTCTGGTCATACCTATTCTTTTGATACGATTTCCATTAACATTGGATCCAGCATTTCTAAATTAGTTAACTCCACTGCTATCAAAAGTATTAAACCAAATTATAAGTTTGCTACTAGCATAGAAGCATTCCGATTAGGTGAACAGCCTGTAGTCATTGGAGGTGGGTCCGCAGGGGTTGAGCTAGCACTGTCTACAGCCGCTTGGAGAAAGACAAACAAGAAAGAAGCAAATGTAAAATTAATCAGTTCATCTCCGCTCCTTTCTTCTTATGGAAAAAAGGCATCTATAAAAATAAGACAAGTAGCAAAAAGAAAAGGATTAGAAGTTTTTGAGAATGAAAGAATCGAGCACCTCAATCAAAACTTTCTGATTACAGATAGAAATCATAATATTAAATGGAGTCATCTACTATCTTTAACCGGACCCGTTGCAAGTCCTCTATTTACAGAAAACGTTCTCCTCAGAGACGCTATCGGGTTTCTGCTTGTTAAGAATACCTTACAACACAAACAGTATCCTTTTATTTTTGGAGCTGGCGATTGTGCTACCGTAGAAGAGTATCCTTTACTGCCTAAGAACGGGGTTTATGCTGTGAGACAAGGCCAATTACTAACACAAAATTTAAAACGCTATTTAGAAAACCAGGATTTACTTCCTTTTATTCCACAGAAAAGATTTCTGTCCATCTTATCTACTGGCAACCAAGAAGGACTGCTTACCTATGGACCATTTTATTTACATGGGAAGATACCTTGGAGAATCAAGCACCATATCGACAAACGTTTTATAGATTCTTTTCGCTTCTAAACTTTTTTAAAAAAAGCGCTATTGAACTGTTCAATCAATAGGATCAATGGTGCTTTTTTTATAAAATAATTCGCTTTTTTACCTTCACCTAAACCATTGAATATATTTTTTAGATAGTTTCGGAAGAAAACCCGAGAATAGTTTCTCTCTCTAATATAAATCTGCTGTGCGTTGAATAGCCGCTGCATGATTAGGATACGGATAAACCATTTGAGAAAGATCTCCAATTTTATGATTTTGTGCGATTGCAAATACGATGGTTTGCATCCAATCACCCGCTCCTTTTCCAAATGCATGCGCACCTACTATCTTCCCTTTAGAGTTTGTCAGTATTTTGACAAGTCCTCTATCCTCATGGTCCGCTACAAAACGATCCACTTCTGCAAGAGGAATCTCATAAATAGAGACTGCTATCCTTTTTTCTTTTGCATCTTGTTCTGTTAAACCAATATGGAATATTTCAGGATCTGTATAGATAATCCAAGGTATTTGATCATATTTCATCTTTTTAGGGAATCCTAATACAGCATTTTGTACAGCGGTCTTTCCTTCTTCTCCCGCTACATGTGTAAACGGAAATTTACCATTCACATCTCCAATCGCATAAATAGTCGAAAGATTTGTTTGCAACTTTTCATTTGTCAAAATATGACCTCTTTCATCCATTTCAATACCTATTTTCTCTAATTGAAGTGAATCACTATTTGGGAGACGTCCCACTGCTACTAAAATTTCATCCACTGCTAGTTTTATCTGTTGACCATTTTTATCCACAATCACTATTTTTTTATCATTTTGAACCTCGACTTTTTTTACTTCTGCATTCAAGTAAAACGTTAATTCAGATTCAAGCACTTTTACTGCCGCTTTTTGAATTGTAGCATCTTCTGTACTCAAAAGAGAGTCTTTTTGTTCTACAACAGTAACAACCGATCCCAAACGAGCCATAGCCTGTGCTAACTCTAAGCCTATCGGTCCACCTCCAAGTACTAGCAATTCTTTTGGTAGAACTTCTTGTTGAAATAACGTTTCATTCGTCCAATATCCTGCTTCCTCTAGTCCCTCAATTTTTGGAACAAATGGTCTTGAACCGGTAGCAATGATGATCCGCTTCCCATAAATTTCAGTATCTTTTATCATAAAAGTATTTTCAGAAGTAAATTTACCATTTCCTCTATAGATATCTATTCCCATATTCAAAAAACGCTCATCACTATCCTGTTTTTGAATCGTTGAAACAGATGCTTGAACACGTTTTTTCACTTCTTTCATATCTACCTCTCCAGAAACATGGAGCCCTAATTTAGTGGCTTTATTTTTTGCTCTATAACTATCTTTCGCAGCTTGAATCAATGCTTTTGAAGGAACACATCCAACATGCAGACAATCGCCACCAAGATACTGTCCTTTTTCAACTAATGCTACTTTGGCTCCAAGAGAACTTGCCCCTGAAGCGACGGTTAAACCGCCCGCTCCTCCACCTATTACGATTACATCATATTTTTCCATCCTATTACCCGCCTTCCTACTTACTTAAAATCCGTCTTGCTTCCATTAGTCTTTGAATTGCCGTAACTAACTCAATCACGAAAAAGAGAAGAGTGACTCCAATCAAATAATTATTAAGAAGAATCATGAGTGAGAACAAGATGAATCCTTCTGTTCTTTCTGCGAGGCCTGCTTGATAGTAAAAAGTTTTCATCCCCTTTTTTTCTGATACCGCTCCTACTGTGAGAAAGATTGTCATCGACAGAATAATCGAAACACTGAGCAACAAAAGTGCCCCTTGCGCAGCTGGAAAGGCGAATGCTAGTCCTAGAATAACGTTGATCTCAACGATTCGATCAAACGTAATATCAAGTACCGTTCCCCAAAGTGAGGGTTTAGATAATCGCGCCATTGTTCCATCTACCGCATCAAGAAATCCAGAAATCCATAATACTAAAACAGCTATGAATGGTTGTTGTATGTAAACAAACACTCCTGAAGAAACACCTATAAAAAAAGCACCCCATGTTACGTGATTTGCACTCCATCCAACCTTCAAAAAGGTTCGTGCTACTTTTTCTATAGTCGGTTGAACATATTTTCTTGCGTGAGTATCCAGCATTTTTTTACTCCCCACTTTCATCTTTCATCTTTAATAGTTCGCGGATTTTTTTTTGGAATAAGGTTGGAATCAGCGTAATAACGACAAACAGTCCCCCTGCCAATGCTATCATACCTATATTAGATGACAATGCATTGGCCCCTAAAAAGGTATAAGCAAACGTACCTGGTATCATTCCAAGTACCGTTGCAACCATAAAGTCTCTTGTTTTTATTTTAGATAATCCTGCTGTATAGCTAACTAAATCAAATGGAAAGAGTGGAACTAGTCTCATTACCAACACAACGATAAAGCCTTTCTGTTCTAAAACATCTTTTAATTTCAAAACGCGATGACCTCCCTTTTTTTCTATCCATTTGCTCCCAAGTTGTCGTGAGACTAAAAAAGATAGATAGGCACCTACCGATGCACCGATGAGTGTTAAAAGAGTTCCGTATAAGGGTCCAAATGCAAGCCCTCCGGCTAACGATAAAACGGATGCTGGAAAAAGAATTAATGGCCGTACCGAATAAAGAAACACATAAACGAACGGTGCAATGACTCCCAATTCAATTATTTCACTTTGTATCGTTTCTGCTTCTATATTAAACGCGGTTTGATTTAAAAAGAATAGTATGAGTAAAAAAGCAAGAAAACTGAGTAAAATAAGCCCATCTTTTTTCTTCATATTTTCGCCCTTTCCAAGTAAGCAATTTGTTTTTCTTTTATATAAACGACGCTCCCTACAGAAGTCTTTTTGGATCCTTTCAAGGTTAATTTTTCTCCCGTATCTGATAACAGGATAACGCTATAGTACTCTCCTGCTTTATAAAAAATTTCGATTACTTCTGCCTGCCACGAAGTTTGTTCCCCTGCTCGTTTAGCCTTTATGAAGACTAGTTTATTCTCAGAAATAAACCGGCTTTCTCGCCAAATACCGCTTTGTAGAAATGCTGTGACATATGAATTGATGGGTGCATCATATAATTCACTTGGACTTGCCACTTGTTGCAATTTGTTCTCTCCAAGAATGGCCACGCGATCTCCTAGCGCCATTGCCTCTTCTAAATCATGGGTAACGAATAAAACAGTCATTTCTTCTTCTTTTAATAACTGTTTCATCCAGCGTCTTGTATCTTTCCTCAACTCAGGATCCAAATTAGAAAAAGGTTCATCTAAAAGAAGTACTTTTGGCTTCATCACTAACGACCTTGCTAAAGCTACACGCTGTTTTTGTCCTCCTGACAATTCATGAGGATAACGCTCTGTATAATCTTTTAATCCGACTTTTTCTAACATAGCAATTCCCATTTGATTGCGTTTTTTCTTTTTAACTTTAGCCATTTTCAGTCCAAAGGTTACATTTTCAAGCAAATTCAAATGCGGAAACAAGAGGGATTCTTGAAACAGGTAAACGACTGGACGTTCTTGTGGTGATATTCCACTCATCGAATAACCATCAATGATGATCTCTCCTGAATCATACTCTACTAACCCAGCTATCATTTTTAATAGTGTAGTTTTCCCAATTCCTGAAGGTCCAATCATAGAAACGATTTCTCCCTTTTGGATTGATAGTTGATCAATAGTTATAATTTTTTGATGCTCGTATATTTTTGATAAATTTATAAGTTTTATATAGGTCTTTTTCATAGCATCACCCGAATTTCTTTGGTAGTAAGATTTTTAATACTAATTCAATAATTACCCATATTCCAACTGGTACGATTGCAAATATTAACGAAAAACTAGCCATGATTGACTGATCTACTGATTGAAAGAAAGGGAAATATAGCAATGGCAAGGTCAATACATTCCCTCCTCCTATAAGAGCTGTTACAAAATACTGGCTTAATGAAACGACCGTAACGATAAAAACGACACTTCTCAAACTAGGTAAAAGCTGGGGCAAGTAAATTAAATAAAACGCCTTGAACGGTTTAGCTCCTAAAGATACCGCCAGCTCTCCTTGCTTTTTCCCAACCCTTTCAAAACCTGCTCGTAAAATCCTAATCGTATACGGTAACGTTAAAATAAGATGGATAAGAACAACACCAATCCAACGGTTCGCTATCCCTAAGCGTATAAACGTCAGATGAATCCCCATTGCTACAGCTAAAACTGGAACGAATAAAGGAGACAAAAGAAGTGTATCTATCGTTGCTTTTCCTTTAAATTCATAAAACGCTAAAGCATTCGCTGCTGGAATACCGATGATTACATTAAGCAATAACGCTAATAGGATGATACCTATTGAAGTAAGAATGGCCTCCAAAAGATAGGGTTGCTCAAGAAAAAGAACGCGCCACCCTTGAATGGAGATAGTCTTTGGTAGAATCATGCCGTACTCCCATTTACTCACAAAACTGGATAGAAATAAAAAAAGTGTAGGAAGTAAACTTAGAAAAGCTATGTTTAAAAAAGAAAAGTTAGAAAAGTGTCCTATTGACTCTATTTTTTTCCCATCATTTTGATTTTGATAAAGGTGTTTTCTACTCCTTCTTGTTATAAAAGATAAGATGCTAACAAAAAAAACGATAAAAGTAGTTACGATAACCATTGTGGCATATGCGTAAGGTTGTTTTTCCCAGTTTGTTCCAAAAAACCAATCGTAGCTTAATACGGAAATCATTTTAGGATAGGTAGCGCCTAACAAAGCTGGGACTTCATATGCTGCTAGTACAAAAGAAAAAATGATGAAAAAAGTTTCTAGCAACACCGGGAAGACATAAGGCCATTCAACGTATCTAAAAACAGCACCTTTTTTCCCTCCTAATGTAAAAACTAACTGCTTTTGAGAGTGAGATAATTGTTCATAAACGGGGAGTAGCATTAAAATAACGAATGGAACTCCCTTCCATATATAAGTTATCATTATTCCTAAACCAGCTGAATCCATAAATAAATTGGGAAAGTCTCCTGGCAGAGCTATTATTCCAAGTCCATTGAAAATGGTTGAAAAAAGCCCGGTTTGAGAAAATAAAAGATAAAGCATATAGCCCCAAACGAAATGCGGAAAGAGCATGGGTAACCAAGAAATCAACCTGGGAAAGCTCCGTTTTAATACAGGAAAAGCCGATCGAACGAGTACAAAACCAATTCCAAGTGATAATAGAGTAGATACCACTACGATTCGCAGACTAAAAAGAAAGGAGCTTTGAAATATTTCATCACTTAGCAGGGTTCGATAAATTTCTAGACTCAAGGAGCCACTCGATAAGATACTTTCTATAAAAACCATTAATAAACCGTATCCAACTAACAAAAGTGTCATCAAAATGGCAGGTCCAACTAATAGATAGGGTTTGTTTTTATCGTACCACTTCATTGATCCAATTCTCCTTCAGCCATGGTACATAGTTAGCATCAATTTCCGGTTGGGCAAACTCCTCTAAGATTTCTATCGGTATGACGGTCTTTCCCCTGTCAATCGCTTCAAATTGACTTTGTTCTTCTTTTGAAAGTTTGCGTATGTCCAATGATGTATTATCTCCCCAATAAGAAGAATCTAATTTTTTCAATTGTGCGTCTGGCGATAACAAAAAATTCGTAACGGTTAGCGCGCCTTCTTTATTCGGACTATTAAAGGGAATCGCTAAGAAATGAGTATTGCCAATGGATCCAGAATTTAAAATAAATGATCGAGTAGAGTCAGGAAAAATACCTTTTTCGACTAGTTTTTCCGCTCTCGCCTCGTTATAACCCATGGTAATAGCGACTTCCCCTTGACTAAACAAACGATCCAACTGTGTAAGATCATTTGGATATGTTTTTCCTTCTTGCCAAAGATAAGGTTTCACTTCGTTCAGAAAATCCCACATCTCTTGACTATTTTCTTTTGCAAATGTAGAATCGAATCCATTATCTAAAATCGTTTGCACATCCCCTACTGATTCGTAGAATAAATGCCGTAAAAAGGCATTCCCAGTGAAATCTGATGGATCAGGATACGTGAATTTACCAGGATTCTTTTTCACCCATTCTTTTAATTCTTCAAAAGTTTTGGGAGGGTCTGCCAGTTTATTTTGATCATAGTGAAAAACAAACTGAACTTTTCCCCAGGGAGCTTCCATTCCATCTACTTTTGTTCCAAAATCGTAAAGCACATCTAAAGCCTTTGTATTTACATAGTTTTTTACATTTGGAAGTTGGTTAGAAAACGGTCCAAATAATAATTCGTTTTTCTTAGCATTTTCAAAATTTTCTCCGTTTAGCCAAATCACATCTGTGGTTTCTTTCATTTGTTTGGCTTTTTTTTCGTTCAGTAATTTTCTTAATACTTCAGGTGACTCCATAGGTACTCGGCGAAGAGTGATCTCATGTCGTTCTCTTAACTGTGGTGTAACCCAATCATCAATGTATTGATTAATACCTTCGTCGCCTCCCCACATGTAAAGAGTTACAGTCGTTTCTTCCGCTTCTTTTTCAATCGTTTCCCAATTCTTTTGCATCACTTTTTCCGCTGATATTTCTGTTGTTTCTTTAGTATTTGAGCATGCTGACAAGAGAAATAGTACTGTCAGTCCGATTAATAAAAATCTACCTTTCCACATAGCCCTGTACTCCTTTATTAACAAATAATATCTTTCTATCTATAAACACGCTTACACTGACGACATTTACGTTCTAATATACCACGATAACGATAGAAGTTGTTAGTTAGACTTCTCCATTTTTTTAATATTCTGAAAAATACCTAGATCTTATGAAAATAATAAATAATAGAAAAATAGTTTACAATTCCAATAAAATGAACTATAGTTGACTAGTCAATGATGGACTGGTCAATATTGAACTAATTAGGTACAATTATCAATTCACTTGAAAGGAGGATATAGATGGAAATTAGAGAAATCAGTAAGCTTTTTTATAAAATAAAAATCTCAAACCAAGAAACGACTTCCTTTTTTGAAAAAGAAACAGGTTTTAGTTTAACTAGATTTGAAATGATGCTCTTTCTTAAAGAAAACGATAAATGTCTTCAATCTCAAATACAGTCAGAATTAAAAATAGATCGTTCTGCCGTTACTAGACACCTAAAAATATTGGAAGAAAAAAATTACGTTACGAGAGAACGAAACGAAGTAAATAATAGAGAGATTTTTGTTCGTATAACCGAAAAGGCAAAAACTGAATTAAACTCTTGTGAGAAAAAAAATAATGCTATGCTGCAACCGCTAAATATTTCACTTAATACCGAAGAAGCAGAACAGTTATCTTATTTGTTAAATAAACTAATCAATTAAACAGGAAGAGGTTTTAACTATGCAAAATAAATTAAAAAATAATGATTTTTCAGATATCGTCTTCGAAAGAAAATCTATTCGACTATACAATAAAGATGTTAAAATTTCCCAGGAAGAAATGCTAGAAATGATTCAAGAAGCAACTACTGCACCTTCTTCAGTAAATATGCAACCATGGCGCTTCGTTGTTGTTGAAAGTGAAGAAGAGAAACAAAAGTTAAAGCCACTTATTCGTTTTAACACTGCTCAAAATGATACCTCATCTGCAATGATTTTAATCTTTGGCGATATGGAATGTTACGAATATGGAGAAGAAATTTATGAGCAGGCCGTTCGAGAAAATAAAATGGCTTCTGAAGTAAGGGACCAACAATTAGCTGCAATTATTCCTTACTACAAGAACTTAACGAGACAAGAAATGAATGATATTGTAAAAATTGATTCGAGCTTAGCAGCTATGCAATTAATGCTAGTTGCCCGTAACCATGGATACGATACAAATGCTATTGGTGGATTCGAGTCTGATTTATTAGCAGCTGCATTTGATTTAGACAAAGTACGTTATGTACCTGTCATGATTTTATCTATTGGTGAATCAATAGATGCTGGGTATCAATCTGTTCGTTTAGATGCAGATGCATTAACAACATTTAAATAAAAGGGGTTCTATCTATGAAAATTATCAATGCTACTTTTTTTATAAAAGAGTATAAAAGAGACAAGTTTTTGGCTACTGTTACACCATTAATTGAAGCCACTTTACTAGAAGAAGGTTGCATAGGCTACCATCTTTACGAATCGTTTGAAGAGCCTAATCGATTTATTATGATAGAAAATCGGAAAAATCAAGCAGCTATTAATGCACATAACAAAAATCCGTTATTACTTGATTTATTTAATAAGCTGCCTACCTATAGTTCAAAACAACCGATTCTCACCATTTCTACTCTAGAAGAAAAATAAAATCAGAAACTTATTCCGTCTTAATGACTAGAAATCAACATTTCAATCTTTTTTAAGAGGATTAGATAGTGATTTATATATATTGTAACTGATCTGAATAAAATAAAACCAGTAATTAGGATTATAAACGATTCTAGTCATTGGTTCTATTTTGCCTTTCTTAAGATACTATCTTACTTTTTTTTAAAATTATCAAACCAACTATTTATGCAAGCATGACCTCTCTTAATTCTTTTTTCTTACTATTAATTAAACAAGATAATTTGTACTCCGTCTTTAAATAAACCGTAAATTAGATTGACGATTCATCAGTAATATGATAGTTTTATACCAATAACCTTTAACTTAAACCGAGAGTTTAAAAAGGATGCGCAAATTTGACTGTTTTTACGCCTTCCTTTAGGGGAAGGTGTATTTTTTTATGCAGTCTGCTCTCTTTTAACTATGTTCAGCGAGACAAAAAAGGAGGAATACGATGAAACACTTAATAGATTCAATGGATTTATCTATCGAAGAATTAGAAGAATTATTCACACTTTCAAAAGAGATTATGAAAGATGAAGATAAATACAGGTTGTCATGTGAAAAAAAACTTATGAGCACGTTATTTTACGAACCAAGCACCCGTACAAGATTTAGTTTTGAGGCTGCGATGCTAAGGCTTGGTGGAAAGGTTATTGGCTTTTCTGAAGCAAGTTCGAGTTCTGCTTCTAAAGGCGAGAGTCTTCCCGATACCATTCGCACAGTAGGCTCATATGTCGACTTAATCGTCATGAGACACCCCAAAGAAGGCGCTCCAAGGTATGCTTCTTTGACTTCAGATGTTCCCATCATAAATGCTGGAGATGGCGGACACCAGCACCCCACTCAAACCCTCACAGATCTTTTAACGATTATAGAAATCAAAGGGAAAATAGAAAACCAAACCATTGGAATATGTGGCGATCTAAAATTTGGACGAACCGTTCATTCTCTTATTAAGTCTCTTTCAAAATATGAAGGGATTAATTTTATTCTTATCTCACCACCTGAACTAAAAATACCAGAGTACATTAAAAAAGAAATCTTATTAAAAGAAGCTATTCCCTTTATAGAAGTTGAAACGCTAGAAGAAGTTATGGGCGACATTGATGTCCTTTATATGACTAGAGTTCAAAAAGAACGATTCTTTAATGAAGCAGACTACGTTAGATTAAAAGATACCTATATCTTGGACAACAAAAAGCTAATCTCTGCTAAAAAAGACTTAGCCATTCTACATCCTCTGCCTAGAGTGAATGAAATTAGTCCAGAAGTTGACTCTGATCCCAGAGCCGTTTATTTTAAACAAGCTAAATACGGGATGTACGTAAGAATGGCACTTATCATAAAAATGTTGGGGGCAATTTAATGCTTTATATTGACAGTATATCTAAAGGAATTGTTATAGATCATATCAGTCCAGGCCTTGGTTTCAGAATATTTCAATACTTAAAATTAGAAAAATCTGACTATACAGTTGCTTTGATTATAAATGCACCTAGCAAAAGAAAAGGTAAAAAAGATGTGATAAAAATTGAAAAGTATACTGATTTAGACTTAAGAATTATTGGCATAATCGATCCTGATGTAACAATTAATATCATACGAAACGAAAAAATTGTAGAGAAAATCCAACTTTCTCCTCCACAAAAAGTTGAAGGAGTTATTCAATGTAAAAACCCTAGATGTGTGACCTCAACAGAAGAAAATGTTGTTCAGTCTTTTAGCCTCTTAGATAAAAAAGAACTTAGCTACAACTGTGTCTATTGTGACCACATCTATAACTGGGAAATGTAATCGTTCAATCTAACTTTATAAAATAATATCGCTCTGCCAAAATTATAAAATAAAGGGAGGAACGCTTGTATGAGAGAAGGATTCAAATCACTCAAAATTAAATCAAATCTTGAAGTTTCTGCTAAAATTTTTGAAATAAGACTTCAAATGGAACACAAAAAAGAGATAAAACCTGGACAATTCTTTATGATAAAAGGCTGGGAAGCAACCGACCCTTTCTTACCAAGACCTCTTAGTGTTGCAGATGTCGAAGACAATTGTTTAACTTTTTTATATGAAGTTAAAGGCCAAGGTACACATCTACTATCAAAACTTCGAGTTGAGGATACTCTTGACGTACTAGGACCTCTTGGAAATGGCTTTACCTTAGAATCAGGTAAAAAAATAGCTCTTATCTCAGGTGGAATTGGGATTGCTCCTATGTTTTATCTACTAAAAAACTTAGATGCACCAGTAGATTTTTACGCCGGTTTTAGGAGTACTGTTTATTGGATGGATAAGATAGAAAGTCGGGTTAATACATTATATGTATCAACAGAAGATGGAAGTACCGGGCATAAGGGTTTTTCTATTGATCAATTTAATCCACATAACTATGGTCTTGTCATAACTTGTGGACCAGTCCCTATGATGAAAAAAGTGCTTGAACTGTGTGAAGGCATCGTACCTGTTCAGGTTTCTATGGAAAGCAGGATGGCTTGCGGTATTGGAGCCTGTCTTGGATGTACAATAGAGACAGCTAATGGTATAAAAAGAGTTTGTAAAGAGGGTCCTGTTTTCAAGGGGAAAGAGGTCTTATTATAATGGCTGATATGGCAGTTAATATTCTAGATATTGCATTCAAAAATCCCGTCATTACCGCTTCAGGAACCTTTGGTTTTGGTAGAGAACATGCAGATTTTTTTGATCTTTCGCGTCTTGGAGGAATTAGTTCAAAAGGACTTACCTTACACAAAAAAGACGGCAATAAAGGGATCAGACTGCACGAAACAGCTTCTGGATTACTGAATTCTATTGGACTACAGAATCCTGGAGTGGATGCGTTTATCCAAGACGAACTCCCATTTATGAAAGATCAAGGTACCGTTATATTAGCCAATGTTGGTGGCGGGACTTTGGATGATTACTTAAAAGCGATTGAGAAACTAAATCAGACAAGTGTCGATATGATTGAACTGAATATTTCTTGTCCAAATGTTTCCTCTGGTGGGATGGCTTTTGGTATACGTTGCTTAGATGCAGAAAAAGTTGTTAAAGAAGTTAAAGCAATTTGTACTAAACCATTAATTGTAAAATTATCTCCTAACGCTGAAAACATTAGTCAAATGGCAGAGTCTTGTGTTAAGTCAGGAGCGGATGCCCTTTCTTTAGTGAATACATTTAGTGGAATGGCTATTGATATTTTAAAAAGAAAGCCTGTATTTAACAACACTATTGCAGGCCTTTCAGGCCCTTGTATAAAACCAATTGCACTTAGAATGGTCCATGAAGTATCAAAAGCTGTAACGGTTCCTATCATAGGGATGGGTGGAATCATGGACTATCGTGATGCAATAGAATTTATTATGGCTGGAAGTGACTTAATTCAAATTGGAAGTGGCAATTTTATAAACCCCACTTTAAGTCTAGATGTAATAGACGGAATAGAAACATTTATGAATGAACAAGGAATTAAACATTTAAATGAAATAAAAGGTTGTCTTGGAAAAGAAACTTTCTTTAATTAAGCTTTCATATCTCTATTTCGACTTTTATTAGAAAATCTGAAAACGCATAAAGCAAAAAATTAACAGCTATTCAATATAGAAACTTAACTTCTATAGATTCTTTTATTCCCATATTCTATAACCTGAGTTGATTCATACTTTTCAAAAATTTAGTGTATTGCTTATTTTGTTATTTTTTCGAAATTATCTTACTAATTTTTCGTTTTTACTTATTGTTTTATAACTCATTATTTTTCAGCTGAAAACCGTAGCTTTTTAGAGAGGCTAATCCTATGAAACATATCTATATTTTGAAAATTAGACTAGTTTGGCTATAACCACTACCTCAAGTAACGACTATTCTATAGAATTTTATAAAAGAGTTCTTGGTATACATGATATGAGCTAAGTTTTCCAACAGTCTTTCTTGCTGAACGAACAAATTTACTTATTATTTAAAACAAGAATAACCGAATTCCTTTTATTGCTGACTATTTTAGTAAAAGAAGTAAATCTCAATATATAATTTTAGTATTCATATTTTTCAGAGTCTCTATTCAACTACAACAATTCATATTACTTAACCTTATCTTTCAGGTTAGTAAAAATCTCTCTACGAAACAATCAAAGATGGGCTAAAGAAACTGAATCAAATATTTTATATTTAAAAATGAGAGGTTTAAGCATATCTGCTTTTATGATATAAATTGAATAATTTAATCTCACAGCCCCTATTTTTTATCTACTAATTATGTTCTTAATAATTTAAAAGTGTACAATTGGTTCTTAAGTCACTAAATGTTAGCATCTTTTAATTGTTATCAGAAAAACAATGAGTACTTTGGCTCTTAATAGGTTACAAATTCATCTTTTTAATTAGCGTTATTGTAGTAAGTATAACTATTTCCATAAAATTTATAGATGATATGACTGTTCGACAATCACAAAAAATAACAGGGCAGATTCTACTTTTGTAGTTTCTATCCTGTTATTTCATTATATTTTATATCTAGCTTAGTTTGATATCTTGATAGACAAAATATTTAGGCTTTATATGCTTGTTGATACAAGTTGATGATATCTTCTTTATTTCCTATTCTAGGATTAGAAAAAGCATTCCCATCTTTCAAAGCATTTTCCGCCATTTTATCAAAGTCTTCTGGTAATGCACCAAGAGATTTAATATTTGTTGGGATACCCACATCTTCAGAAATACGAATCATTGCTTCGACAGATTTATCAGCAGCTTCCATAACCGATAATCCTGCAATATTTTCACCTAGTAATTCTGCAATATCAGAAAAACGTTCTGGATTACTAATAATATTCCATTTTTCAACAGTGGGCATCAACACAGCGCAACACACTCCATGAGGAGCATCGTATTGTCCCCCCAATTGATGAGCCATTGCATGAACGTAACCTAAATCTGCATTATTGAAAGCCATCCCAGCTAAGATAGAAGCATAAGCCATATTGGTTCTTGCTTCTACGTCGTGTCCATTAGCTACGGCACGTCTTAGATATTTACTAATTAATTTTATTCCTTGAATCGCTTGGGCGTCTGTAATTGGATTTCTATTTACTGATACATAAGATTCTACACAGTGTGTTAAGGCATCCATACCTGTGGCAGCGGTTAGGGCTGTTGGGATATCCAACATCAGCAGCGGATCATTAAAAGAAACTAATGGGACGTTTCGCCAAGAAACAACAACAAATTTTAAATGAGTTTTTTCATTGGTTATAACCGTGTGTCTTGTAATTTCTGAGGCTGTTCCAGCTGTTGTATTTATAGCCATTAGCGGTGGCAAAGGATTTTCTAACGTTTCAATTCCGGCAAGGGCTGGTAGGTCATCACCATTTGATAAAACAATACCAATTCCTTTTCCACAATCATGAGCTGATCCACCACCTATCGTAATGATTGAATCACAATGATTATCGATATATGCCTTTTTACCTTCTTTAACATTTCTTATTTTCGGATTTGGTTCGACACCACTAAAAATAACGTACGCAATATCAGCTTTCAGTAAAGAACTTTCTGCTTGTTTAACTGGTCCGTTATCTAAGTCTCTTAAGAAAGTATCTGTTACAATCAATACTTTTTTCATATTCAACATTTTTGCTCTTTCTCCGACCTTTTTAACTACTCCAGGTCCAAAGAAGTTTACGTTAGGCATCATAAAATCGTAATTTTCTTCTGGCATATCTACTACTCCAATCATTTTTACTTATTAATGTGTAATTCTTTCAATTGCTCTTCAATAGCCTCTTGAGTAACGTCAGCTTGTAAAAGTGCCGCTGCAGTATAAGAGCCCTCAACAATTGGAACATCATAAATAGTGATTGATTTATCGCTAAGTTCTTTTACCATTTCCAAGTTCATTTTAGCACTACCTAAATCATAAAAAGCTAGTAGATGATCAGATGGATGATTGTTGACTAATTCAAGAATGGTATCGAAACTTGTTCCGATCTCAGTCTTGTCTACCCCACCAATCACTTCAATAGCAACATCCTTGGCAACTTCTTGAAGCAATCGCTCAACACCTTTTGCAATTTCGTAAACATGAGAGATAATAATCATTCCTGGTTTCTCCATTATTTTCCCTCCGATTCCAACATAGCCTTAAATAGTAAAGCAGACGAATAGGCACCGGGATCAATGTATCCAATGGAGCGTTCTCCTACATATGAGGCACGGCCTTTTTTAGCTTTTAATGGCTTCGTCGCTTCAACAGCCTCATCAATCACAGCACTTGTTAATTGATTGTCTTCTACTGCTTGAACAACAGGTGCCCAAACATCAATCATCGTTTTATCGCCAATTTCAGCTTTCCCACGTTTTTGAATGCTTTCTAATCCAGCTTGAAGTATTTTACTCCATGAAGAATCATCTTGCTGAAGTGTTTTTAACATCCCCATAAATGCTGAACCATATAAGGGACCTGAAGCTCCTCCAACTTTACTTAATAAAGTTGTCGTAACTAATTTTAAAAGTGCTTCAAGCGAATCAGGAGATTCTGATTCAATTGCCTGAATAACGTGAGACATGCCTCTCGACATATTATTGCCATGATCGCTATCTCCAATTGGTGTGTCCAGCTGGGTTAAATAATCTTTTTCTTGTTGGATTTTTTCATTAAATAACTCCATCCAACGAATACCTGTTTGAACATTCATCTTAGTTCGAACTCCTTTCATTCCTCTATCATTCATTCTTATTTTACCAGGCGATTGTTTTAACCGGCGCATTTAGTGCTTCAAGATAAAAATCATTTTCTAAATGAAGTAGGGTCAATGACAATCCTTGCATTTCAAGTGATGTCATAAAGTTGCCTATTTTATAAAAGTCAAGAGACCAATTGCGTTTATCCATCAGTTTTTTCACGTCATTTGTAAAGACATATTGCTCCATTAATGGTGTCCCACCAAGTCCATTAATCATTACTGCAAATTGGCCTTTTTCTTTTCCATCAAATTCTTTAACTACCTTCGTCAATAATTCGTCAGCGAGGTCATAAGAAGGTTGCAATTTTTCTCTACGGTAGCCTGGTTCTCCATGAATGCCTACTCCATATTCAATTTCATCTTCAGCTAAAGTAAAGCTTGGCTGAGCAGCACCAGGTGTTGTTACACCAGTCAGTGCAAGTCCAATAGACTTAATATTAGGCATTAAGTCGTCGGCTAATTTTTTTATTTCTTTAATCGACTTTCCTTGTTCAGCAGCGTAGCCAAGTATTTTATGAACAAATATCGTCCCTGCTACTCCACGCTTTCCTTGAGTATACAGACTATCTTCAACAGCAATATCATCATCTACAACGATATTTTCTACTGAGATATCTTCCATTTCGGCCATTTCTTGAGCCATTTCAAAATTCATAATATCGCCAGAATAGTTCTTAATGACTAAGAACACTCCTGCACCCTCATCAGCTGCCTTAATGGCTTCTAAAATCTGGTCTGGTGTTGGAGATGTAAATACCGCACCACAAACAGCAGCAGACAACATGCCTTCCCCAACGAATCCAGCATGAGCTGGTTCGTGCCCACTTCCTCCGCCAGAAATAATCGCTACTTTTCCAGCTTTTTTTGTTTTACGTTGGATGACGCCTGTTTCAGGTACTCTTTTAATTAAATCGGAATGCGCTACAATCATCCCTTCTATCATTTCATCAACAATTTTATTGGGATCATTCATAATTTTTTTCATCTAGTTTCATTCCTTTCATTCTTATTTTTAATTTATTTAACTGCCTTGCGCTTTTTGTAATCACGTCCGAGTGCATCAGCTGCAATAATAGCTTGAGCAACACTTTCAGGTGTAACTTTAAAAGGCATAGCGTGAATAGACTCTTCAGGAATACAAGCTTTTTCTGCAACTTTTAGGATATCTTCATAGTTTACTTCTTTTACATCTAAGTCTGCTAAAGAGACAGGTAAGCCAACAGATAAGCTAAAATCTAGTAATTCTTCTACTTCTTTTGTTGGTGCATCTTCAAGGATAAGTTGAACAAATGTCGTAAAGGCTACTTGCTCTCCATGGAAATAATTGTGAGGACCATCTAGAACCGTCAAGCCGTTGTAAATAGCATGTGCTGCAGCTAATCCACCTGACTCAAAACCAAGACCAGATAATAATGTATTGGCTTCAATAATATTCTCTAAAGCCGGTGTAACAACATTGTGATCACAAGCAATCTTAGCATTATAGCCACTTTCGAGAACGGTTTCATAACAAACTTTGGCTAATGTAATAGAGGCGATCGTACCTTTAGCAGGTTCAGTATCACCAGCGTAGAAGCCATTTGGCAAGCCAGCGTTTACATTTGAATTTGAGCGACGGGTTGCACGTGCTTCATAATAAGTAGCCAGTGCATCGCCCATTCCAGAGACTAAAAATCGTGTTGGTGCTTGAGCAATAACCGTTGTGTCCATTAATACAACACTAGGATTTTTAATAAAATAAGCATACTCGTCAAAGTGGTGATCTTTTGTATAAAGTACTGCAGAATGACTCGTTGGTGCATCCGTAGCTGCAATCGTTGGACAGACAATTAAATTATGACCATTGGCAACTGTTTTAGACGTATCGATTGCTTTCCCACCGCCGAGACCAACGATAACATCTGCGCCTTTTTCTTTTGCTAATTTTTTAAGACGCACGACTTCTTCACGTGTTGCTTCGCCACCAAAATCAGCTAGATGTAAAGTGATGCCAAAACGTTTTGCTGTTTGATCTAACTTATCTTGAACTCGAATGATATCATCTGGATTCCCGATAACTAAAGCTGATTCTCCTAAGGACTTAATATAAAAACCTAAATTTAATAATTCATTTTCTCCTTGAACATACTTTGCTGAACTAATAAAAGCTTTTCTCATTTCTTATTCCTCCTCATATTTTTTAAAATAAAGCCACTCTTAAAATAATGAACGGCTCCTTTTTAAATCTAAACCTAGCTTAATAAGAAAGCGGTATCATTTCAACAGACAAAAGATACTCTTTGTCCGCTTCAATTATTTTGAAGTATGACGTATAATAGAAGTGAATAGAATAGGGTAGTTAATAAGTTGTCGAAGGGGTCCCCAGTATGAACCAACAAAATACAACGAAGGAAATTATTTCTTGCTCTTTCAAAAATCTAGCTAACGGAAAAGTAATTGATAAAATATCCATAACAGATATCATGGATCAAACTGATTACCGTCGTCAAACTTTCTATGATCATTTTGATGATAAATATGATTTAATTACCTGGATATTTTCGTATGATGTCACTGATCTCATTCAATCTATTATGAAATGGGACAAATGGGAGGAAGTATTATTCCATCTAATAAACTATCTTGAAGAGAATAAAACGTATTATAAAAAAATAGTTTCAAACATAAAATTAGATTCCTTTAAAGATTATTTTATCTATTACATCAAACAAGGTATTCAAACTATTACGGATGACTACCTCCAAACACATTCTATTTCTGACAGTCACTCTACTCTAGTAAAAACAAAAATTGATTTTTGTGCCTATGGATTATCTGAAATGCTTTATCATTGGGTATTAGAAGATTGTGAGCCAAACAGTGCTGTCTATCATGAACTCCTTATCAAAGTCATTTACTTTAGAATCTAAAGGTAAGGGATACTAAGAAAAATAAAATTTTTATACAGAAGAAAGAATACTCGTTTACTATACAACCTATTTAAGGACGTGATTGCTTATGGCAGAATATATTTTAGCCATTGACCAAGGAACAACAACCACACGTGCGATTATTATCGATCGTCAAGGGAATTATATTGGTACCGCAGCTCAACATTTTGAACAACAAGTTCCACAATCTGGCTGGGTAGAACAAGACCCAACTATTATTTGGCAATCTGTTTGTGAAGTGATTCAAAAGGTAATGAATCACTCTGGTCTTTCATTCAACCAGATTAAGGCACTAGGCATAACAAATCAGCGTGAAACAACTATCGTCTGGGATCGTAAAACTGGAAAACCGATACACAACGCTATTGTTTGGAGTTCCAACCAATCACTCGCTATTATTAAACAACTTGAAAATGAAGAGATTGAAACGTACATCCATGAGAAGACTGGTTTAGTTTTGAGCCCTTATTTTTCTGCTAGTAAAATTCGTTGGATCCTCGATCAACATCCGGGTTCACAAGAACGAGCAGAACGTGGTGAGCTAGCTTTTGGGACTGTCGATAGTTGGCTTATTTGGAATCTAACCAATGGTAAGTTGCATTGTACCGACCACACAAATGCTTCAAGAACGATGTTATTTGATATTCATACGCTAGAATGGGATGACTATTTATTAAATCTTTTCAACATTCCAAAGAATCTTTTGCCAAAGGTCTTTCCTAGTTCTCATGTCTATGGCTTAACCGATAAGGCTATTTTTGACGGAGTAGCTATTCCTATTAGCGGTGTTGCTGGAAATCAACAAGCAGCATTATTTGGTCAGTTAGCTTTTCAACCAGGCCAAGTAAAAAGCACTTATGGTCAAGGAACCTTTATTGTTATGAATACGGGTTCTGAACCTAAACTTTCTAAACATAAATTACTCACTACAATCGGTTATTCCATTGATAATAAAATAACTTACGCTCTTGAGGGTTCGGCTCTTATTTCGGGTAGTGCTATTGACTGGTTGAAAGATAGCTTGCAGTTATTTGAATCAATCGAAGATTCAGAATTATTAGCTCTTAAAGCAGAAAAAAATTCTGGAATTTATGTTGTCCCAACCTTTAGAGGAATTGGTGCTCCCTATTGGGATTCAAATGCACGAGGAGCTTTTTTAGGAATCAACGAATCTACTAGTCGGCGAGAACTAGTTCGAGCAACCTTAGAATCTATCGCTTATCAAGTTAATGATATCATTGAATTAATGGAATCAGATACAGGTATTTCAGTAGATCTTCTCCATGTTGATGGTGGGGCTGCACAAAATAATCTTTTGATTCAATTTCAAGCAGATATTCTTAAAAAAACCGTTAGACGTATCGAACGTCTAGAAACAACCGGACTAGGAGCAGCGTACCTTGCTGGATTAGCTATTGGGTATTGGCGTGATCAAAGCGAGTTAACAGCTTTAGTATCTGAGAATGAGCAATTTGAACCGCATATGACTAATAAAGAACGACAAGAACGACTCCATGGTTGGCATAGTGCCGTCAAAGCTATCCGTTATTACACTAAATTAGTACATGAATCATCATTTTAAAAAAATGGATTGGATAAATAGGGAAATACAAGCAACCACAAATAAAAGAAAGAATGATTTTTAATCCTTTAGTCCTTCCTTAGAATTATTCTACTCTTATTGAATGTAGATTTCAGGGTATTAAAAGAGAAAAAGAACAACATATTATTCGTGTAATCCTTTTTCTTACTGTTTTAATTCTATTTATTATAAAAAATAAACCATTTCTTTATTGTAAACTTAAGACTATTTATGCGGATTATTTGTCTAGGAAAAGATTAAATAGAAGAATTCCACTGAATAAAAAGCACAAATTCCAGAAATAATAAAAACGCTTTTAGATAAAAAAAGCTATTTCTTCGCCGAAAATTATCGCAACTGAAATGAATTCGAATAGGCCAACTAATGACTAGTTCAAACTTCCAACAATTAAAAGTCCCAGAGCAACGCTATCTGCTGTCTTCATATTTAGCATCTTCTTTTATTCTATTTTTAGTATCCGATTTTAAAAAGTAAAAGTCTAATTATAAACATTGTTAAATTTCTCTTTTACTTCCATCTATTCGTCCAATTTTCTTCGCATAGCTTTATTAGCCCATATTCGCTATTTTGACTAGTTATAATCTTTTTCCCATTAACTATTTTTCAAAAATAAAGGGTTATATTTGTAGGTAGTTCCTTATGCTGTTACCATTACAAAAAGGAGTAAAGTCTATTTTACTATAGGCTATTGTTTATTAATCCTGGGTTGCTGTTTACTTAGAAGATCAGATGCCGAAAAATAATCAGAAATCTAGAGTAAAATGACTAAAGATAATTCATTAAAATTGCTATACTAGTATTGAAGCCAGTAATTGATTATGAATGGAGTGACTTTATGAGTAAATATGAAACACCGGATTATGATATAGTAATGAGAGAAGAGGAATTTGAAATAAGAAAATACGTCGATTTCTTTATTGTTGAGTATGAAAATAAAAATGACCCGGAAATCAAAAACGGATTCGGTTCTTTGTTTAAATATATTTCCAATGACAATGAAGATAATGAAAAAATCTCAATGACTGTACCCGTTATCCGAGAAGAAACAGGGGAAAACAAAAAAATGGCATTTGTCGTTCCAGGAAAATATAGCGACAAAATACCAAAGCCTAACAACTCATATCTAAAAACCAAAAAATTTGAAGAAGGATTATTTGGTTCGCTACGGTATCCAGGCTTTTCAAATACAGCAAAAGAATTAAAGATGAAAAATAAGCTTGATCAGTGGTTACTCGAAAAGGGATATCGAAAGCAATCAAATTTCATGGTTGCTTCTTATAATGCACCGCTTGTACCCCCTATGCTTAGAAGAAATGAAATTTTAGTTAGAATTCTAGCAGTGAAGTAAATACCTAAGAAAATAAAAACAAGTTAAGGGGATTAAGAGAGATAAAATGAGAAATATTAAAATGACCATCGAGTATGATGGTAGTCGATATTTAGGATGGCAAAAACTCGGAGATTCAGACAAGACTATTCAAGGTAAAATAGAAAACATCTTGTCTGAAATGACAAAAACGACTAGTGATATTATTGGCTCAGGTCGTACAGATGCAGGAACCCATGCTAGAGGGCAGATAGCTAATTTTAAAACGACATCTAACATGGAACTAATCGCTATGAGAGACCATCTAAATACCTATCTTCCGCGTGATATTGTCGTTAAAAAACTAGAGGAGGTTCCAGAAAGGTTCCATGCTCGCTATAATGCTACTGGAAAACAATACAGTTATTACGTCTGGAACACTCCTGTCCCTTCTGCATTTGAACGCACTTATAGCTACCATCATCCTGAACAACTTGATGTAACTAAAATGAACGAGGCTTGCAAAATACTTACCGGAACACATGATTTTATTGGTTTTTCTTCACTCAAGAAAACAAAAAAATCAACGGTAAGAACTATTAAAGAAATCACCATTCATAAAGAAGGGGATCTCTTGCATTTTACATTTATAGGCGACGGTTTCTTATATAAAATGATTAGGATTATTATGGGAACTTTATTAGAAATCGGGATTGGCAAAATGAGTCCAGAGCACATTGATACCCTTTTTGAGAGTGGAATCAGAAGTGATGCTGGGATGACCGTGCCTGCTCAAGGACTATTTTTAGATGAAGTTTTTTATTAATCCTTTTTTTTAAGCTGGTCTAACACTAAATTTATTACTAGTATTTTTTAGGAAGTCTTGCCTTTCTTTATATGGGACGTTAGCGATACACATCCCCAACTGTGCTTACAAAGTAACTATGAGACCATAACGAGCCTTTCCATAGTTCCTTTTTTGTATCTGGTAACTGTCTGAACCAGTCGCGCGCGGACGCTCCCTTTAAAGCCTTCATGACTGAGCTGATGGCTTTGTTCGGCGGGAAAGACAAAACTAAATGAACGTGGTCGTCCACGACTTCACTCTCCAGCATGGTGCTGTCGTTATTTTTGGCTATCACGTGCAGGAACGCCTTCATTGCGTGTCGGCAATCGGGTGTTGTGAATACGACTTTTCGGTATTTGGCCACCCAGGCCAACAGGCTCAAGTAATGCAGAACATCGGCAATGCCCGTTTTGTGTGGAATTAATTCTTGGGCATGTGGAACGAACAGCATGAAAACAACCCCACACTGCCCACGTTGAGCGAGTAAGACCTGAATAATCTTCTGCCCACGTTAAAGCAGGAGTCTGTCTTTTTAAAAGTGTCGGATTCCATCAGTCTCCAACACGTGTCAACGGATCTAACGGGGGCGTTCCCAGAAGCTCGGTACTTCAGTGCCGATGTAGTTCACCTACTCGTATTCACTTAACAGGCTATTTTATAAGAAAAATCAATTTATTAACAGAAAAAAATGATAGTCTGGGTTAAAGACTCTGTTGAGAAATAATAAACAGATAATCCTTTGATTTAGACCGTAACTTTATAAAAGTGTCTCTTTGACTTCTCTTTTATCTCTGTGTAAACGTTTATCTTTATACATACGTTTATCTGTATGACTTATAAATTCGTCTGCAGTCATTTTTAATGCTGGAAGGTAAGTAGCATAGCCTAAGCTAATACTTATTTTATAAGGTCTTGTTCCCGTTTCGTTAAACTCTCTCAGATTTTTTCTAAACTTATTTATCATTTCATCTTTATTCTTTTTGCTTTCTAATTTCATAATAACAACAAATTCATCTCCAGCATACCTTGATATAAAATCTCCTGATCTAAAACTATCTATTAGTATACTAGCTATATATTTTAGAACTTGATCCCCTTCTATGTGTCCATAGTTATCATTTATCTCCTTGAAGTCATTAAGATCTATCATAATCATTCTTAATAACTCATCCGGTTTCAATTCTCTTATTGAATTTTTTAAATAGAGATCCAGCTGTCTTCTGTTATAAACCCCTGTTAGGTAGTCTTCGTTTATCTCTCCATTTTGTATATTTAAAAAAATGATAAGTGCAGATATAGATATGCCTAGCCAAAGGTAAGATTTACTCGTATCGATTGTTTGTAGTATACCTGCCATCACAGGAATAACTGCAAATGTCAGTAGAGAATAATAATCTTTTTTTCTGACGTTTTTTCTTTTACTAATAATTTGTGTATATGTACCTACGCTATAAGAATAGTACAGTGCTGCATTTAACCAAAACAACTCCCCGCGCTGATATACATTATCTTCGGTTATATAAAATACTTTTTTATTATAAATACTAAGGATACACAATAAAACACTTATTATCGCCGGTATCACAACAAATAGTCTTATTTTTCTACTTCTTTTTATATCCTTATGAATAAAAAAATCAACATAAAGTGACCAAGCAATATACGGAAGTGGGTTTAATATGAAATAAATCATAGTCGTTATACTGTTTATCTCTCTAAAGAGATATCCTGTTCTATCATTAACATAATTCATAATAATATTTAATATCATTATTAGCGCTGTTGAAATAATAAGCGTTAAATATAATTTTTTATCAAGTCTCATTTTATTATGATGTGATTTAATATTCATAAAAATTACTAAAAGTATAATTAGGCCTATTATATTATTTTCTGAATACGTAAAATTTTGTTCCATTTTTATCTCCTACTTTTGCCTAGTTATCTTTAAACGCTCTCGTTAACATTACACAGATTATTCGTTTTTTATTCTTAATAACTATTTCGATTCTTATAAGCATTCAGTGGTATCGTCTCTATCTTATTTCTATAAAAAAATAATAGTAGAGGAACTAAAAAAACAACCCCTATCGAACCGTCTCTACCTACTAAAAACATAGTACAGGGGTTGTTCCTTAAAAAATAGTATACACTACTCTTAAAAAATGTTCAAAATATACTAACTAGCAGCTATTATTCTTGATAGTGATAAAGTTGATTGTTTTCTTCCGTTCAAGAAAAGACAAAGGAGTCTTAATACTTGAGTATAAATAGTATCTAAGGTAAAGTTACAGTGTAGTAAAAGAGCTAGAAAATGAGTTTATAAAGTTCATTTTATCTGAAAACAACTACAGTAAATTAAAGCAACAACTAACTTGCCCAACACCCTAGCCCAGTAGTTATAGACTATTTCTTATTCAATCTCTTGACTCTCTGACACTCCGAAACAAATCAAAAAAAACTGCCCCTTGAATCCTTTATCATTACTTTGGCTTAATTGAGCTTATTTTTACTTGAATAATAAAAATCTATCTAAATGGAGGGCATTAAAATGAAAAGAATCTTTTCAACTTTATTTATAGCTTCACTTGTATTAGTTGCAGGATGCAACACGAATGACGATACAGCAGTAATGGAAGACACAAGCTATTTGGATACTGAGGAAATGGCAAGTGTCGAGTCAGACACTGAGAAAATGACAAGTGTAGAAATAATGGGAAGTCTGCAATTATTAAAGAATGGAGAAGTTGGAGAGTATTTAGCAGATGCTGATGGAATGACACTTTATTATTTCAAAAATGATGAGCCTGGTAAAAGTAATGCTACTGGTGATGTCCTAGAAAATTGGCCAGCTTTTATTGCAGAAGATTTTGAAGTTCCAGAAGGTTTTGATGAAAACGACTTTGATACAATCAAAAGAGAAGATACTGGAGATATGCAAGTAACTTATAGGGATTATCCTCTTTACTACTTTATCAATGATAAAGCTAAAGGAGACGTTAACGGTGAGGGCGTAAATGATGTTTGGTATATTATAAATACTGACACTACTTTTGAAGGCAACGAATAAGTTAGATTTGATGTGGCTGTTTCTTTTAACTAATTTTTTTTACAAAAATATTAAAATAGATAATCGCTTTACAAAATCAATCCAACCAAATAAAACAGACTTCGATTTAAGGAAAATAAAGAATAGATGGAATAAATTAAAGAAGCTGCTCCCGAAAAATACTCGGTGGCAGTTTCTTTAATTGCCACAATCTCGCTCTTAGTTTATACCCGTATAAACAGCTCAACTACCGAGCTTTTTATACGGGTACTTGAGGTGAGTCCACCGCTTGTTAATCTAGTCAAACAGTTATTCCTAAATCCCATCATTCCAATATGTATGATGGTTGTAAAACATTTTAATATACCTATAAAGATTTAAACTATCTGATCAAAGCATGTTTTAAGCCAAGAGCACATCAAAAAAACTATTTCTGTTCCTTGATAAACTCAGCTATTTTTTCAAGGATTAACTAATTTACTTTCTATTTTAAAATATTCTATGCTTATAAAATTCCTTATCAGAATATTCATCCACCTAAAGTAACATCTTGTTTCTGGTACCAACGGAGCGCTTCAAACAATTGCTTTTCTTCGTAGTCTGGCCAATATTGATCTAAAACATAAAAATCAGAGTAAACTGATTGAATTGGCAATAATCCGCTCAACCGACGCTGGCCTCCCCAGCGTATAATCAAATCAATACGCGAAATATCTTTTGAAGCAATATGACTTGCTACATTTTCACTGACGAGAGTTTCTTTGTCTTGTAAAGCCTGGTTTAAATCCCAATCCCATCCATAGTTGACTAAGAAGTTTACTTTCATTTTTCCCTCACCAAAACGAGTTCGGGTTGTATAGGGCTTCAGCTCTTCTGGAAAAAGTTTGGAGTCTGTGTTTCCTATCACTAGCAAATCTGCATCACGCTTTTGTAGTTCTCGAACAGAATCTACGCAAGCCTTTTGGAATGCACGAGCCTGTATAGAGGGACGCTTGACATTATCCATCGTAAAGCCATAGAAGGTCATCTCTTCAACGCCTAGTTTTAAACAGGCCTCATAAAGTTCAAGTCCAGGTCCGACGCCGTGTTCGTATCCATCCTGTTTTTGCATGCCTCGAGAAGATGCCCATCGTCGATTGCCGTCGGGAATAACTCCAATATGCCTTGGTAGTCGTTTAAATGTTTTCATTTTAAGTTCCTTTCTTAAATAAGTTTAATGATTAGACTCATCTTACAAGTAAAGAAACCTTATTTCTAATGTTTACCCTCGAAATTAAGTAAAACTAATTATTTTTTTTAAAGAAGATCCATTTTAGATATCTATAAAGACTCCCATAAGGATCTACTATGACTGAAGAAATAAAAACTAGAAAAAATTCCTTTTTTGCTTTTATTTTACACTCGACATTGCCTACTATCAATTTGATTAGCACAACTACTAAATGACATTTCTAGAAAGTTGTAACTCTCCAAATCTAAAATATTATTAAATAGCCATGTAGACCGTCTGATAACATCAAATTAAGGCTTATCTGTTTCATATATATAACCGCACAATAAGCATTTCTTTAGCATAGGCGTAACCTGTTTCAACTCTTATGACTCTATCAATCTGAGATTCACTAAAGAAAGGACCGGCTAAGTAGGTTCTTACGTTTGTCTTTTCTCACTTATTATTTACTATTACTAACTGTCTACTCATAGACTCATCTATCTTTATCTTTAGTTTATATCCAACCATTTGGGAGTACCATATTTAAAAAAATCAAAATAGTAGCTGTCATTAATCAATTTTCACTTCTGCTAGTTTATTTTGGACTTTTTCTACAAATATATTGGCATCTTCAGGAGTATTTACAATATCCATGTGGTCCATATCTATGACTAAAATTGCTGATCTATCATAATGGTTGAATACCCAGTCATCATAGTCTTTCCACAAGGCGTAGTAATAATTGTATAGATTTTTATCTTGTTCAAATTCTCGTCCGCGTTTTCCGATACGATCTAAAATAGTTTCAAATGAAGCTCTCATGTATACCATAAGATCTGGCGCTTTTTGAGGAATCTCGTCAACTTCATTCATCATATTATCCAGTAATTTTTCATAAATACTAAACTCTGTATCTGAAATCCGTCCCAAATCATGGTTTATCTTTGCAAAATACCAATCCTCAAAAATAGAACGATCTATTATACTGTTTTCATGCTTGACCGCTTCTTTTATAATTTGAAAGCGACTATTTAAAAATTCCAATTGCAGTAAGAATGGGTAGCGTTTAAGCTCTTGCTCTTCTTCACTTGCTGTATAAAATAAAGGTAAAATTTCATTATCATCAACTTTTTCATAAAAGACTGTTCCTCCTAGACGCTCTCCTAATAACTTTGTTGCACTTGTTTTACCTATTCCTATCATTCCGGCTAGACAAACCATGGTCAAATCAAACTCCTCCTATAATTTCTTATTTCTATTATTAACTCTGGTCATTGTATACAATCTAATTTTCTTATAACAACTTTTTTTTACTGCTTATATAATCATTTTACTTTACTATATAACTAAATATGTATTTAACAATTTAATTCCTCTACCTATGAGAAAACTCATTCACTTCCCCTACTAGTTGACTATTAGTCTAACTAGGCTAAAAACAAAAATACACTATGTAGTGATACGATATATAATATAGCACACCATATAGTGTTTTTAAAGAGCATTAGATAAAAAAATATCTTTTTATCTAAACTTCTCTTAATAATCACAATAAAAGTATTTTGAAATTATACTTTCACAAAAAAATAATTCTTATTTTTAGATTTTATCTTATCTTAAAATTATCTCTGTTACTTGATTGTGTTCATACTTTTTGCTAAAAATAAACTTGACTCATTGATTTTATTTATTGCTCGAATGAGGTACTATGAAAGTAGTCTTTAAATCAAAGGAGTGTAACTATGACTGTCTCTTTACGAGCAATAAAAATAACGTTCGCAACAACTATTGCTATTTTACTTGCTCAGGCCTTTCAACTAGAATACAGTACTTCAGCAGGAATTATCGCTATTTTGAGTGTTTTAGAAACTAAAAAATCATCCGTCAATATTGCTCTTCAAAGAGTAGGCTCTACTATCTTAGCATTAAGCGTAGCAACCGTATTATTTCAATTGGTTGGATTTAGTACTCTTGTATTTGGATTGTATCTCCTAATCTATATTCCTTTAGCCTATAAATTAAATGTAGAGGTAGGAATTGCACCCTGTTCCGTGCTTGTTTCTCATTTATTGCTGGAACAAAGCACTTCAATTGGATGGCTTACAAATGAATTTTTACTCATGATTATTGGTACAGGAATCGCTGTTTTATTTAATTTGTATATGCCTTCAAAAGAATCCCAATTAAACCAATTAAAAGATGAAATTGAAGAGAAAATGAAAAAAGTTCTCGTTGGTTTTGATTCGATTTTAAGCGATTATACGACAAATGAAAAAGTTGAATCTTTATTAAAAGAGCTTTATATCGATTTAAAAAACGCAGAAAAGATAGCCTACACGGAGTATAACAACCAATTGTTTAGCCCAAATGAGGATTATATGATTCAGTACTTTGATATGCGCCAACAACAAGTTAAAGTCCTCGCAGAGATGTCACTGGACCTAAGCGTTTGCTTTTTACCAACTAAGCAAAATAGTGTTTTAGCAAATTTATTTCATCAAACAGCCAATCAGCTGCATGAACGCAATCCAGTTGTCGACTTAACAAAAGACATTGAATCCTTATTAAATGACTTTAGAAATAGCGATTTACCTACAACAAGAGAAGAATTTGAAAATCGCGCAACCTTATTTATACTTTTAACTGATTTCACAAGATTTATTAAAATTAAGAAAAAGTTTTTTGAACAGCAAGAAGAATAACCAACTAGTTTTCTTAAGCTAAAAGAATGTCGAATTTGATTCATACCAAAATATCGTTACGTGTTTTTAAACTAACAATAAACCCTCTAAATCAACTATTTCAATTCGTTTATGGGTCAGTTGTTTGATATAGCCTTGTGCTTCTAAGTCACTAAATTTCCGACTAATTGTTTCGGGAGTAGTACCTAGATAAGAGGCTAAGTCTTTTTTACTCATAGGTAAAGTGAGTTCAACTCTATCTGGCTCTTCTTTATCAAGACTCTCTGCTAAAAAGAGAGCGATACGTGTTTCTACTTTTACTATTGAAAAACTTGTCGCTTGTTTTTCAGATGCCTCGAGTCGACTTGAGAATTCCGCAATAATCTTTAAAGAGATAGATGGGTATTTCACTAATAAGTCTTGTAAATCTACTCGTTTAATCATACAAACTGTGGTATCCACTATAGCTTTGGCATAAGATTCATGTGTAACTTCTGAAAACAAGGCCATTTCACCAGTGAAGTCCCCAGGATTTAAAATACGAACCAATTGTTCTTTCCCAGATTCAGCTAATCTATAGATATGTACTTTCCCTTTATTAATAATGTACAAAGAATCAGATTCTTCTCCGGCACGATAAATAAGTTCATTTTTTTTATAGGAGACAGATTTAGTTGTTGCCATAATTTTATCTAGCTGTTCAACTTCTAAATGATTAAAAATTGGAACTAAAGAGACACACGATTTATGCGAATGGCCGGTATGACTATGGTGACACTGCTGTATATTATTCTGATTCATTTTATCCCCTCCGTTAATTAACTAGCTTAAGACTATCCTACTACCTGTGCATCCTGAAGTACACAAATAACAAAATAGTCCCCTTTTATTTCAAACCTTTTTATCCAATAGATTTAGGAATTCCTTAAAAAAAGTAACCTCTTAAGTTCAAGAAATTACTTTTTTTAGTCTTTTATATTTTTTATTATTAAGTTTCTGAAAAAATAGATCAGTTTATTGAACAACTTTTAAAAAGCTTTCTAAGAAGCTAACAGAGTCTCCAACATAACTGTAATTTGAATAATTGAAAATAGGGGCTTCTGGATCTTTATTAATAGAAACAACTAATTCAGCACTACCAATTCCAGTTGTGTACTGTACTGCGCCATGAACACCTAGGTTAACAAGTAGTTTTGGTGCAATTGTATTTCCGGATTGCCCAATTTGATCATCTCCACTAAATTTAGGATGATCTGTTAAAGGACGAGTTACGCCAATTTTAGCGCCTAATTTACGAGCAAGTTCTTCTGCTAAAAAGACAGCTTTTTCGTCTGCAGCTCCTCTACCCAAGGCGATTACTCGATCGGCATTAGCAATGCTGTCGCTTTTAGAAAGAAGAGGCGTTTCTTCTACAATTTTTATACGCTCTGCTTTTTTAAAGAACAAATCATTTATCTCTGTTACTCTAACTGATTGACTCAAATTTTTCTTAGCTTCAAACGTATTTGGTCGTACAGAAGCCATTTGTGGGCGGTGTTTAGGACAGATAATTTCACACATAATATTGTCACCATAAGATGGTTTTGTTTGAACCAATAAGTCATCATCAAACGCTAAATTTAAGCAATCTGAGGTTAGGCCTGTATTTAACTTTGCTTGTAATCGAGGTGCGATTGAGCGTCCAACAACCGTAGCACCAAAGAGAATACTGTTTGGTTTACGACGATCGGCTAACTCTGCCATTAAACTAGCAATCTCAGAGTCAGTTGCATCTTTTAGGCGATCATCTTTTACAATGACAATTTCATCTGGGCCATACTCTTTGATTTTATCTTCTAAATTTTTATCAGTTGCTTCAAATAAAATCACAACAACTTTTTTATCGTTGGCTATTTCTTTAGCTTTAGTGATTAATTGGTAAGTAACCGGTTGAATCATTCCTACATGCTTTTCTGCGTATACCCAAATTTCTTGGTCAGTCATTTTTCATCAACCTCTCTTAGAGTAAATTACTCGCTCTCATTTGTATTAATAATTCACGAACCGCTTCATCGGGCGTGCCTTTAAGATAAGTTGTTTCTTTAGCTTCTTTTTCTGGCGCCCATACACTACGAACGACCGTTGGAGATCCTTTTAATCCTATTCTATTAGGATCAACAGATAGATTGTTTTCATCCCAAATGAGAATATTTTTTTGATAACTTTGCTGAATATTACGAGGTGTGGGATAACGAGGTTCGTTCATTTCGCTACGAACCGTTACCACGGCTGGCAATTGAAATTCAATTTTTTGCTGCATATTTTCTAATAACCGGGTTGCTGTCATGCCTTTTTTAGCATGTCCTGATAATTCACTAACAAAAGTTATCTGTGGCCATCCTAAAAATTCAGAAACAATTGGACCAACTTGACTAGTATCGGCATCAATAGATTGACGGCCTAATAAAACTAAGTCTACCTTTCCCAATTCCTTAATAGCTTGTGCTAGTACATAACCTGTTGCCAAAGTATCTGCTCCACCAAATTTTCTTGAGCTTAAAAGAATAGCATCATCGCAACCCATAGCTAGACCTTGTCGTAAGGTCATCTCAAAATCCGAGGGCCCCATAGATAATAGGACGACTTCTCCTCCCCATTCATCTTTCAAACGTAAAGCCGCTTCGATTGCATTTTTATCATAAGGGTTCATCACTCCTGGTTCTCCAGAGCGAATTAGATTTTTAGTAATCGGATTAATTTTCAAGTTATTAGAAACCGGTACTTGTTTGATACATACGACAATTTTTAAACTCATTAGATTTATTCCTCTCCTTCATTGACAACTTCTTTAGCTATTTCAATCATCATTTTTTCTAGTGATCCTTCAGCAAGTTGTAACGCACGAGCATCACGGATTAAATGTTCTACGGGATATTCTTGGCTATATCCATATCCACCCAAAACTTGTAAAGCATGATCGGCTGCAGCATAGGAAGCGCGACTGCCATATGATTTTGCCATAGTCGCTACTTTAGCATAAGACTTTCCTGCCACTTTTAATCTAGCAGCCTCTTGATAAAGCAATTGGGTATTTTCTTTAGCAATAGCTATTTCTGTAATCTTTTCTTGAATAGAGTATAATTGGGTGATAGGCGTTCCTTTTACCTCACGTTGTTTTGCATAATCAACAGCGATAGTTAAAGCATGTTCTGTGATACCGGCAGCAATAGCACCCATTGAAATACGGGCGTCATAGTGAGCATTATCTCCTATTTCCACACCTTGTCCTATTGTTCCAAGTAAATGATCTTCACTGACAACAATATTTTCCATGAAAATTTCTCCTACAGGTGTACCATTCATTCCAATAAACTTTTCCCTTTTCCCGTGTTTAAAACCAAGCATGTCTTCGTCTACAAGAAAGCAAGACAACTCTGTTGGAGACGTTTTAAGAAGTACACAGTATACTTGAGCTAAGCCGCCATTTGTAATCATGGTTTTGTTGCCATTTAAAATCCACTTATCGCCTTCTTTAACCGCTTTTGCGGTGTGCCCCATTACATTAGATCCACCTTGTGGTTCTGTTGAAGAAAAACCAAAAATACGGTGATTTGCTTGAGGCAGATATTTTTCTTTTAACTCATCTGTTGCGTATTTTAATACTTGATCTACAGACTTATAATGCCCTTCTAAAGTAAAGGCCATGCTAGCATTACGAACAGCAAAATCATAAATGGTTTGAGAACTAGCAATGACGTCAAATCCAGCTCCGCCGTATTCCTCTGGTATAGTTAACCCTAAAAATCCAGTATCTATCATCTTATCCCACAATTCTGTAGGGTAATTTCTTTCTTTATCAATTAGTATATCTAGCGGTTTTACCTCTTTATCCGTAAAGTCTACAACCATTTGATGCAACATAACTTGTGGTTGAGTTAGTTCTATACTCATGTCTTACACTCCCTTTGTTCAAATATACACAAGAATTCATTTAAAGACTTAATAAATCCAGTATAATAGATTTCTTTTTATATTCACTTGATTTAAATCAAGTACAATGATATTTTTAAAAGATACTAAGTCTTTTCTTAAAAGAAAAAATATAAAACTAAGAAGTCACAAATAAATGATGAAGGAGCGAGTAAGGTGAAAAAGAACCAGTCAACACCTCATGGATGTGAGGGTAGAGAACAGTTTTGTTTAAGTAACGTCCCTTTATTTCAATCCCTAACAACTGAGCAAATGAAAAAAATTTATTTACTCATTCACCATAAATATTACTCTCAAGGAGAGACAATTTATCGTCCTTTTGAAACGGCTGACTCTCTTTATATGCTAAAAAGTGGTAAGGTTCGTATCTATCGACTATCCGATACAGGAAAAGAACAATTGATCAGAATGGTTGATCAAAACGAATTTACTGGCGAATTAGCATTATTTAAAAAGGGGATTTACGAGGCTTTTGCGCAAGCACTGACAGATTGCTGTGTTTGTGCGATTAAGCATGAAGATTTTCGTGAACTTCTCTTACAATACCCAAAGATCTCTATTGAAATGTTGTCTACCATTTCTCAAAGACTAGGAGCCTCTGAGCAACAAACGACTTGGGCAACTACTGAAACAGTAAGAGATAGGTTATTACATTTTTTGATTAGTTTGGTTGACTCTACACAAGAAGAGCCCATTGTTGAATTGAAGATGGCTAAAAAAGATTTGGCTTCTTACTTAGGAACCACATCTGAATCATTAAGCCGAGAATTAGCCCGATTAGAAAAAGATAATATCATTAAAAAAGTTGCCTGCGGAAAAATTAAATTATTAGCTCTTTCATAATTAACGAGATAAATTTATTATTTTTTAATGCAAAAAAGTTGTTAATAATATATTACTAGCAACTTTTTTTGGTGGATTTATTTAACTAAGTCTATTTGATTTTTACTATCGATTTATTGTACCAAGCTTTGTAGCAATCTTCTGGCGCTTTTTAGCATCCTATAAATTAGTCTATTTAGATATAAAATAACTATCTATCTTAGCTAACTGATTTAGCTAAAGAGTAATCTCATTCCTGTATCGTAGTTACAATCAAGCTGCGTTTACTATAAATCTACTCATCGTCATCTTCTCCCTCAAGAGCTGATTTACCGAGAAAAGCTTGCAGCATCCAAATCGTTTTATTCAAATAAGAGTTGTAATCAATCAGTAAATCTTCTAAAACAGCATCTTTTTCATTTTGTGCTAATACAATGGCTTTTCCAGTTACATCTCGCGTTGTCCGGTAGTCGTCTACTAAGTTTCCAACCATTTTTTCAGCGGATAAATATTTATCTGCAGCTGATTCCGGAATAAATGAATACTGAACAAATTGTTCTGCGGTTGAGAAAGGTTTTGAACCAGATGCTATTAAATGTTCACCAAGTCCATCAAAATAGGATTCATTGTCCTTATATAATTCTTCAAATTTTTTATGAAGTGAAAAAAAGTTAGCACCTTTGATATACCAATGGTACTGATGAAGTTTAATGTGCAGCATTCCTTGGTTCGCGATAATATGATTAGCCATAGCTGCTGCAGTAGGATTATGGTGATTGTGTTCTTTTGCATCCTGTATAAATTCTTGTTCCACTAATTCCTCTTTTGTAAGTTCTTTTGTCATGTTTGATTCCTCCTGGTTATTTTTTTATTTAATCCTTCTCTTTAAAAAAGTATTTTATTAAAAAGATCTTTTCTTTAAACTTTTACAGGTATAACCGTTGGTTTAGGACCCACTTGCTTATTTTTATGGTTAAAGCGAATCAAACGCATCGCGTTTAAAATAACTACTAGTACACTAGCTTCATGAATAAACATACCTAATGCTAAATGGACACTGCCCATTAAGACGCCCCCTAGTAAAATCACGACCACACCTACTGCAATAAACATATTTTGTTTCATATTTCTGATAGTCGCTTTAGATAATGAATAAGCATGGGAAAACTGCATTAATTTATCGGCCATTAAAACGATATCGGCTGTTTCCATCGAAATATCTGTTCCGCCTTCACCCATAGCTAAACCAATATCGGCTGTTGCAATAGCTGGCGCATCATTGATTCCATCACCAGCCATAGCCACTACATGTCCTGAGTTCTTTAGTCCTTTTATATATTCTACTTTGTTTTTTGGTAATAATTCTGCGTGAAATTCGTCTAGCCCTAACTCCGTTGCAACGGCTTCGGCAGTATGTTTATTGTCACCTGTTAACATTACAATTTTCTTAATACCATTTCCTCTCATTTGTGCTAAAGCTTCCTTGGCATCGTCTCGAATTTGGTCGGCAATAGAAACAACACCTGAAATTTCGCCATTAAGTGCGATAAAAATAGCTGAATTCCCAGCTTTTTCGCGCTTGATCGCATACAGTTCGACATCATTTGCTAAGGCTATATTTTCAGTCTTCATTAATTTGCGGTTCCCAGCTACAAGTTTGTAATCATCCACTATAGCTTTAATCCCATATCCTTTAATCGCTTCTCCATCCGTTAATTTTATAGAAGCTAAATCTAATCCTTGATTCTGCGCTTTTTTTACAATTGTCTGGCCTAAGTGGTGTTCAGAAATCGTTTCTGCTTTTGCTACAAATTTCAACAAAGTATCTTTATTCATTTTATTAAACGTATGGATATCTGTAACTTCAGGTTTTCCTTTTGTTAAGGTACCTGTTTTATCAAAGACTAGGGTATCGACTTTAGAAAACTTGTCCATAATTTCTCCGCCTTTGATTAGCACACCATTCTTCGCTCCATTCCCAATACCAGCAACACTTGAAACAGGTGCTCCGATAACTAATGCTCCAGGACAAGCAATGACTAGAAAGGTAATGGCCATATGCAAATCTCTAGTAAAAATATAAACGATAATAGATAAGACAACGACGGCCGGTGTGTAGATATTAGCGAATTTATCTAAAAATTTTTCTGCTTTTGATTTTGACTCTTGAGCTTCTTCTACTAGTTCAATGATTTTAGCGAAAGTCGTATCGTCTCCAACTCTTTCAGCGATCATTTCAAGGTAGCCTGTATCCAAGATAGTTCCACTAAAGACTTTATCATCAATTGATTTGGCAGACGGAATAGCTTCACCAGTAATCGCAGCTTCATTGATAGAAGCATTACCAGAAACAATCCTACCATCAACAGGAATTTTCCCTCCAGGGTGAATAATAACGCGATCCCCTTTTTCAACCTCTTCAACAGGTATTTTCTCTGCGTTCCCGTTTGTACGTAATACTGTTGCTTCTTGAGGAGCCATATCCACTAATTCCCTTAACGAAGAACGGGTTTTTTCCAGTGTTCTTCTTTCTAGGTAATCCCCAAATAAGAACAAGAATGTTACAACAGCGGATTCGGTAAATTCTCCAATGTACAAGGCACCAATAACAGCGATACTAACAAGCAAATCAATACTAAAAGCTTTCATTCGTAAAGCTTGAATGGCTTTAATAAAAATGGGTATACCCGCAATAGTAGTTGCGATAATTAAAGCACTAGCTCCTATCGTTTTATTTCCCATAGAATTAGAAATAAATCCTAGAGTAATTAACATTCCTGATAACGTCGTAATATGATTTTTGTGTTGGTTAATATATGCAATCATTTTTTCTTCCTCCTTTACTTTAGCTATTTCTTTTATAGCTTTATCTTACCTGTAATCCTTCAATTAAAAATTGATTGAAATCAAGATTACAAGAATACTTTTGCATTTTCATACCTTTAACAGACCGATTAAAATAAATAACAATAAAAGAAGACCTCAGATTATACACTGAGATCTTCTTACTTTTATTAAGACACTTTTGATGATAGTACTGGGTAACCTAATTTTTGAATAGTCTCTTTAATTTCTGAAGCTTCAATCGTTGACTCATCAAATTCTGTTTTTACTTTACTAGAATTAAATAGTACCTTTACAGATTCTACACCTATTGTTTTACTTAGCGTTGTTTCAATTTTTTTAATGCAAGATGGACAAGTTAACGGCTCCAATTGATATATTGCTTTACTCATAATATTTTCCTCCTATCTGTTGTTACATTTAGTATAAGAGTTATGACTAACAAAAAAATTGATCCTAATCAAGTTTTCCATCCTAATCATTAAACGTATCAGTAAAACTACAAAACACCTTCAATCTAACAAAATATCTAAACGAAGAATAATAACTAGAAGACTATTCCTATCTTTCTTAACCTTTCTCTTTTCATTCACCCAATGGCTACAAGCCACATTTTAATTGACTCAGACAATTTGTACAAGTATGGCAACCACCGATATCTTCAACAATCCCGATCCGGCAAATAGGACAAGTATTGCCAATTTCATTTCCGTAAAAAATCACTTCTTCTGCCCTATCAGATTGACCTCTAGATGAATCCTCATCGAACGAAGAATTTATTTTACACTCTGTATTTTGTTCTGCTTTCAAGGTTAACACTTGTGTATCTCGACTGCCATCCACATAAACAGTTCCTCCTTTAGCTCCACCTTGATACAATCGATCGTATATAGCTTGGACCTGTTCAATGCTATAACCACTTGGTGCATTGACTGTTTTCGAAATAGAACTATCAATCCATCTTTGAATCGTTGTTTGTGTGTCAACATGAGCTTCAGGAGACAGCTCCATTGCTGAAACAAAATAATCCGGCAACTGTTCCGTATCTTTTTCTGGATGTTCTTTTAAATAGTCTTGAACGATAGCCGCCTTAACCTCAATAAATTTCCCTAAACGTCCACTACGGAAATAACTAAAAGAGAAATAAGGTTCTAGACCGGTTGAAACACCTACCATCGTACCTGTTGAACCAGTAGGCGCTATCGTCAATAAATGTGAATTACGGATACCATAGGTCAAAATATCTAGACGAATCTGTTCAGGCATCTGACTCATAAAGCCTGAATCGATAAACTGTTGACGCAGCGTTTGTGTTTCTGATTCTGTTTTTCCAATTAGAAATGGAAAACTGCCTCTTTCTTTTGCTAAATTGATTGATTCTTCATAGGCAGCTTGGGCGATTGCTTTAAAGAGCCTGTCGAGTAAAGTATTTGCTTCTTTAGATCCGTATTTTTGGCCACAGTAAATGAGTAAGTCAGCTAGTCCCATAACACCCAATCCAATTCGACGTTCACCCAGCGCTTGTTTTTCGTTTTCTTTAAGAAAGTATGGGGTAGCATCAATGACGTTATCTTGCATACGAATACTCGTTTTGACAGTCTGAATAAGCTTATCATAATCAATTATTCCAGTCTTTTTTTCGACCATGTTAGCTAGATTGATTGCTGCTAAATTACAAACAGAGTAAGGTGCTAAGGGTTGTTCACCACAAGGATTGGTGCCGACTACTTTTTGACCGTAAGCTGTTGCATTTGTCATTCTATTCGCATTATCAATAAAGAAAATACCGGGTTCTGCTGCATAGGTTGCACAGATGTTAATTAAATTCCATAATTCACGTGCTCGAATAGAACGATACGTTCTTACTTTTCTACCGCTTTTTTCCCACTCACGAACATCTCCGATATCTGACCAATGCTGATTGTAATCCTTCATTTCTTCAACTGTATACTGTTCTATAGCTGGAAAACGAAGAACATAATCAGAATCTTTTTCGACTGCCTGCATGAAGTCATCTGTTAAGCAAATAGAAATATTTGCACCGGTTAAAAAATCAGGATTTTGAACACTATATATTCCACCTGTTTCTAGCTTTTCTTTTGCTTCTTGGATAATTGTTAAATCAATTTTTTCATCGTTAGTTAACTTACTTGATTGTAAAACCATTTGATAAATAGCTTTTTCTTTTGCTGTAAAGGGAGTGAACACTAATTTATTTTTTGCTAATTCCCTAATCTCTTCATCATTAGTCGTTTTAATTAAGAAGCGAAGAATAGCTGGATTTTGCATTTTAGAGATAATAAACTCTAAAATATCTGGGTGCCAGTCTGCTAACATAATCATCTGAGCTCCTCGTCGGCTACCACCTTGTTCGACAAGATGAGTCAAGCGGGCTAAATCATCCAACCATGAAACTGATCCAGAAGATTTTCCGTTTACACCATGGACCAATGCGTGACGTGGCCGTAAAGTAGAACCATTTGTCCCAACACCGCCACCTCTGCTCATAATTTCCATGACTTGTTTACGGTGATCAGATATACCAGCTCGTGAATCTGGCATATAAGGCATAACGTAACAATTAAAGTAAGTAACGTCTATCCCAGACCCTGCACCATAAAGTACTCGACCAGCTGGGATAACATTTAGTGCCATTAACTCTCTATAAAAAATTTCAAAAGAAGCTTGTTGTTTTTCAATTGTTGATTCAACTGCTGAAAGTCCAGTTGCATTACGCTTCGCAATTTGTTCGTAATAAATTTCTAATGGTTTTTCAACTGCTGCTAGTGAACGAGTAATCAATCCAGTTATTTGTTCCTCTTCATTTTCTAGCTGACCTCGGTACTCTTCATCTACTAAAATAATGGCTTTTTGTTCGGCTAATAAAAGCGCAGAAATAAACCCAATCCCACGTGCAGGATATTGCGGATCTTCTTTCAAGGTTACAACAACTAAGTCTCCTTTTGTCAGAGTTAGTTGGGTAGTATCTTTAAATGCGTAACGATCAATTAAAATCAGACGTGAAACACCACTGAAAGTTGTTGACATCTCCTCTGTAACAGGAAAAACAGCTGGGAAATTTGAAATGTCTTTGTTTAGTTTTGCTACGTTTAATACTGGTTTTGACACGGTATTTATCATCATTTCTATCACTCCATCATTTTGTCATTAAGTACCCATAATCGTCTTTAAAATAAAAAAATCACTATATATAGTATGTTAATTTTATTTTACACCATATATAGTGTTTGTAAAGACTTGTATTTAAAAGAGATTTGTGTAGACTGAATGAGAATGAAGAAATTTATAAAACAGGAGGGTATTATGCAAATTTATACAAAAAGAGGCGATTATGGGAATACAAACTTGATTGGTGGACGGACAATTTCAAAAGATGCTATCCGAGTAGAATCCTACGGTACGTTAGATGAACTAAATTCATTAGTTGGGGTAATCATTAGTCAAATGACTAAAGAAGAACTAGTTCTAAAAGAAGAATTAGCCGAAATCCAGCTTCTTTTATTTGATTGTGGAACAGATTTAGCCATGTTAGAGGGAACAAAAGACTACCTCATTACAAAAGAAGCGGTGGAATGGCTGGAGAGTCGAATTGACGATTACTCAACAGAGCCCCCTGCAATAGAAAAATTTGTTCTTCCAGGTGGTCACCCTGTTGCTAGTTTTTTACACTTAGCTCGAACAGTCACTAGAAGAGCAGAACGTATTATCGTATCTTTAGGTAAAACAGAAAAGATTAATCCAGTCGTTATGATTTTTATCAATCGATTATCAGATTACTTTTTTGCCATAGCACGTGTAGTAAATTCACGAAAAGGAGTTAAAGAACCTTTTTATGAAAAAGGAGGAAAAGTCTTTCATTCTGAACTAAAAAAAGAAACTATTCCAAAAACACATTACTAAAATGGACACCTGTAACTTATACCAATAAAAAATTTTACTTACTTAAACCAACGATTTTATTCAACTGGAGGAAAAAATATGTACAAACTAAAACCCCTGTTAATTCTAGGCTTAACTCTTATCTTAACCGCTTGTGGAGCACCAGCAAATAATGAATCAGCTAGTAGTCAGGTTGTACCTGAACAAGCTAGTTCCATTTCAATACCAGAAACAGTGGAGGCTACTATTGTCTTTGAAGTAGACGAAGAAGAGCAGGCTGATATGGCGAGATCTTTAAAAGTAGAAGAGGGCACAACCTTATTAGACGCTATGAACGTAGAATATGAAGTAAAAGAAACAGATGGATTCATCACTGCTATCGATGGTATTGAACAAGATGATTCAAAAAATAAATGGTGGCTCTATTCTGTAAACGGTGAAGATGGAACAGTCGGTGCTGCTGACTATGAAATAAAAGAAGACGATCAAATAAAGTGGACTTTAAACGGAAACTAGACTCATCTATGAAATGATTCAGACTTTTATATGAGTAATATTATGGTTAAAAATTAGTACAAAAAAAGACTTCATATTTATTAGTAGGTGCTGACAAAGTTTTTTTTGCTTTTTTATAAAGTTTCTTTAAGTGAAAGATAATCGATTAGCCTATCCCCCTGTTATTTACTACTATTTTTAAGAATCTAAACGTTAGTAACAGAGATTTGTTTTACATTTTTCACTTTTTTAGCCTATAGTTTATTTTTGTGTCTAGTCAGAATAGATTATTTAACCTGTTCTTCAAGTATTGTTTTAGTGGTAAATGATTTTTCTGTTTCATCGTTAAAAGTATAGGTCACGTCTATTTTTATTTCATAACCAGATCTAAAGTTCTTACTGTCGATAATAGTACCTGTTTCTTCTTTAATTTCATTATTTATTCTCGTAAAATCTATATTTTGGCTAAATGAATGAATAAAGTTATTATCTTTATCGTGAACCACATCGGCACTAAAGTACAGAGCTCCTGGGAACGCCCTTAACTTAACTTTTTTACACGAATGCTTACAGGCAGTGGTTTAGACTGTTTGACAAAGGCATGTCCCATGCCAATGGAAAGACTGTTTTTCACCGCATTTATATCGCGGTCGTGGTTCTACATGGTAGGCTGGTTGTCCACAAGTCGAGCAGACCTGTTAGGTCTTGTACGGATTATAATCTCTTCTTTCAATATCACTGATTGTTTGCCGTGTTATGGTAACCGTATCTGCTAATTGCTGTTGAGATAGTTCACTCTTTGTACGTGCTACCTTTAATATGATATTCTTAGCCATACTATCTTCCCGATATGACAGATATATCTTACATTAAATTGGGTATAACATTCATCTTAAGTAATTGTATTATCTCAGAATAAGCAAGTGAATTTTTTATTCTTTTATTCTGAAGTAAAATAATTTAAACGTAATAAAAAAAAGTTCTATCTATCAATTTTTTTAAACTGATAGATGGAACTTTTTTTATTCTTAACTAGTTATTACTAGTTTCTTATTTAGTTTACTCTAAAACAATTTTGTATTAGTCTTGTTCATTGGGATCATTATGTGCATCCTCATGTGTTTCATGAATCGTTCCTGCAACATGATCTGGTCCTGCGTAAATTGTATATAATTTTAAGGGCTTATCACCTGTATTTAAAATATTGTGCCACATGTCTGCTGGTACAAAAACAGCATCATCGTTTTTAACTTCTTGTTCAAAGTTTAAGTTATCTTCTGTAGGACCCATTTTACATAATCCTTGTCCTTCTTCGATACGAATAAACTGATCAATACCATGATGCACTTCTAAGCCAATATCATCATTAGACTGGATAGACATGATGGTTACTTGTAATTTTTTACCAGTCCACATCGTTGTTCGATAAGTCTCATTTTGTACAGTAGCGTCCTCGATATTTACTACATAAGGTTTTTCTCCGTATTCTTTATCGCTAATTTTCATTTTCATTCCTCCTAATTAAATTGAATGTCATTTTGTAATCAATACAAACTGAACGCACCATAAGAATACTAGTAAACGAATCCAAAAGCAAGTGAGTGTGGTTAGCTTTATAGCCATCGTTTTTAAAAATAAAAATCTATCGTACTCGTTTTTAATACTTCCTTATCGTTAGTCTCTTCTTAGTGCTTCTACAGGATCTAATTTAGCTGCTTTATTTGCAGGTAGCAACCCTGCTAAAACACTAATAATAATACTGACAAAAACTCCAGCTAGTGCAAACATCGGAGTCATATTAAAGACTGTTGCATCAAAGATACTTTCAATAAAGAGGTTTCCAATAAATGATAACCCGTATGCAATTCCAACACCGAGAATACCACTAAAAAATCCTATTAAAAATGATTCAGAGACAAAAATTCTTCTAATATCTTTTTTACGTCCACCAATGGCCTTCATTACACCAATTTCTTGCGTACGTTCTATAACACTAATGTACAAAACAGTCAAAATCATAATAGCAGATACCAATAATGAAATACCGGCAACTCCCGTAAGAATGTACGTAAAGATAGCTAATAATTGGCTAAAAATTTCAGTTAAAATATCAGAAGATGAACCTGCATAACCTAGTTCTTTTACTTCTTCTTTAATATCTTTAGTAAATCCTTCCGCTTCTGATGTGATGTAAACAACATTAGATTCAGTCTTTTTACCTGCTTCTTCATTTAGTGCTTTAAACGTTTCCATCGTCATGAAGACAGATTCAAAGATTCCGGCTGGTCCAACTGCATCACCTGGTGTATAGATACCACTGATTGTATAAGTACCCTCTAGTATTTCCTCACCCATTTCAGTCTTTACGTTTATCTCTTTGCCAATCATCTTATCTGCTTCATCAGCTATACTTGTTGCAAGTCCTTCTGTGATCATCACTTCATTTATTTCTGGTAATTCACCAAAAATAATATTCGAAGGAGTCATATCCGGTGAAACTGTTCCAAAATTCATATAAGTGTAATTTTCATCTTCATATTCAACAGCATTTTTTGAAAATGAAAAAGAAGTAAAGCCTTCTATGATTGTTTTTACGTATTCAATATTTTGAAGTTCCTCGATATTATTTTTATCAAAGGCTAATTCATTTTGTGTTCCTGGTGGACCTTCAAAACCACCTTTTGCTTCACCATTGCCGCCAATATTTATCGGTAAACTGGGGCCATTACTAACAGCTGCATTTTTCCCTTCTTCTTCTTTATCCACACGCTCTTTACGGGCATCTTTGGTTTTAGTATCTTCCGTCATCTTGGTCTCAATTATTAACGGATTGACATTTTCGTTCATTGTTTCAGTTAGATAGTCATTTACTCCTTGTCCAAGAGATAACATAAGTACGATACTCATAATTCCGATACTTCCACCTAATGCAATTAGAACGTTTCTACCTAGCTTTTCCTTCATATTCAAAAGAGCCATACGAATAGCTGAAAAAATAGATAAATTTTTATTTGTTTGTTTTTTATCAAGAGGACGTAAAATAAATGTATTATCCACTTTATCTAATGATCCCATTTTTTTATCATTAATTATTTCACCATCGGCTATTGTTACGATACGACTAGATCTTTCTGCTACTCGCTCTGAGTGGGTTACAAGAATAACTAATTTCCCACTCTCTGCTATTTGCTGAATGATATCAAGAACTTGTTCGCTCGTTTCTGAATCTAAAGCTCCAGTAGGTTCATCTGCAATAATAATAGCTGGGTCATTTACTAGCGCCCTAGCTATCGCAACACGTTGCTTTTGACCACCAGATAATTGATTAGGTTTCTTTTTATGTTGCTCCTGTAAACCTAATTGATCTAAGATAGCTATTGATCGTTCAATACGGGTTTCTTTATCCACATTAGATAACGTCATAGCAAGTGTAACGTTATCTAATATTGAAAGATGGGACACAAGATTAAAACTTTGAAAAACAAAACCAATTTTTTCTTTATGATACTGTACCATTTGTTTCTCTTCGTATTGCCCAATATTCTCTTCGTCTACAAAAACATCCCCCGTAAAACTTGAATCTAATCCGCCAAGAATATTCATTAACGTTGATTTTCCACTACCTGATTCTCCAATAATAGAAACTAATTCACCTTTTTCAAAAGATAAATCAATATTCTTTAATGCATGAAATCGTTTATCCTCTCCTATTGGAAAATATTTATTTAATTTTTTCACTTCTAAAAAAGCCATTTATTCATCATTCCTCTCTCACTTAATTTTATAGTGAGTAATCACTCACTTACCTACTTTTAAAGTATAATCATCTTATACTTCGTTGTCAACTTATTTTTATTCCGTTAAGACTGAAACTTTTATTAAAAGAATCATTTTATTTTAAATCAGTTTTCCCTAAATCTGTAATCTGTAAATAGGATTTTCATGATGACTATATTATTCGAGATAGGTTTATCTATCTTTATTTTTACATCTTTACCCACCAACTATATTAGGCAAAGATCCGTCGCTATATTTTTTGTATTACTAGTACTATTATCTGTTTTAGCCAAGTCAAAAAGCATGAATCTACTTATTAGTAAAATCATGCTTTCAGCCGCTATTATAGGCAGTTTAATTCAATTATTCATCTAGTTAAGACTGTTAGGATTAATACGCTCCTATCAATGGCTGAAGGGAAATAGCTATTCGTTAAATTAGTCCGTCAGTTGTGAAAATACCGATAGCTTTTTGTGAAATCACGAGTTTTTTTAATGTATTTATTTATTTTTTAAATTGCAGGAAAAATTTTATAGTTAAAAGTAACATCATTAGGCACGTTGTAGACTGTTTACCCATAATAATTAACCGGTTCTACTTTACTAGTTAAACTAATTTTTTCTTTTGTAAAACACTCAATTATATCGGAAATATAAATAAAATTAGTTGTCGTACCGACTGTCGCTTCTCTTAATAGAATAGAGTCTCCTGCTTTTAGAGAACCTAACCACAAACTATAAGAAGGTATAGGATCAATCACTCCTTCGTTTTGGGTGAGGCCATAGTAATCTTCTGGGATCAGAAAAATAGATGAGTCTAGTTCTTTTTACCCGAATTTCCACTATCTTGTATCGTATCCCTCTTCAAAACTGTTTGAGGGACTAAGCTAGTCATCATACTATTAAAACTTTCTCTTCTATTTTTTAGATAATTTTGAGTTCTACTCATTGGTTTCTTTTTTTATTTCCTTTGTTATTTTTTTATAATTTTATAATCGACTTAGTTTTCAAATTAATGTTAGCTATTTGTATCTTTAATTCACTCTAGATTACGCCCTTTATCTTATTTCAAGACACTTCTAGATTCTTTTAACGGTAAGCCCTTTACTCAGTAGGGACTACTTGTTTCCAAAATTTTTCATAGATAAGCTCTTCATCTTCTTTTTGGATAAAACGCAAGTCAAAATAGGCTGGACTATCTCCTGCTTTAAAGCATACTTGAATATGTCCGTGATTTTTTTTCATGAGCCATTTAGTTGACGAACGAGTAAAGGATTGAATAGTTGGTCGTGCAATAAATAGTTGAACGGTTGAAAGACCTTGAACCTGTTGCAACCATATCGTTTGATTTCCTTGAATAGCGTATCCTTGTTTTTGGCTCTTGATCCATTGAAGGATTAATAAGAAAATGAGGATAATAAGAACAATTAAACTCACCCATCTTCTTATAAACCACCCACCTAGAACGAAAGGTAGTCCCATTAGTAATATCCAACGCCAGAAGTACCATAGCTCTCCTTTTGTAACAAAGTGAATATTGGGTTCTGTTACGGGCCTATCAGGAAGAAATTCAGCTAACATTTCATACATTATTTTTGTTTGAATAAGTGGAAAGAGTAAAACTTTTTTTGAAGCTAAACCTTCTCCTTCTTTTTCTTGTCCACCCATCAGAACGAGTTCTACAGAGGACATTCCAAATAAGTTACGTAGAACTTGTTTATGAACTTTAATTGCCTGTATTTTTTTTAACGGTATTTTTTGAATTTTCCTTTCAAACAATCCATATTCGACTGATAAAGTATTTTCTTCAAGGGTTGCTTTGAACTGATAAAATAAGATGAAATTTTTTAGTAAAGATAAAAAAACAATCCCAATAACTCCTATAACAAAGGCCACAGCACTTACAATCCACTGTAAGTCATTAATCCATAACTCTATTTTTGTAAAAAAACTATCAGGAATCCAGTCGCCAAAAAAAGAAAAAGCTGTTCCAAAAATAAGAAAGACAGTCATATCCGTTAAAGCATATAAAGCAATCTGATTATTGGATAAAACAAAAGAAGCTTTGTGAGATGATGCAGTCTTTTTGTCTTGCTTAGAGTCAGAACGTAGATTGTGCTGCAGTCCTTCAATCGTTTGTATTAGTGAACTATCTACTGCTGTTAAAGAAGCTTCCGCCTCTCCAGGAGTACTACTCGCTGTCTCAATTAAAAGTTCAACTACTTTAAATGGTTTGAAAAAGAACCATTGCCTTTGTTTAATCGTTTGTATCCGATCATAATAAATATCTGTTTCTCTTTTTTTTATTAATCCTTTATGAATAATTATTTTTTGTGGTGTTACTTGGTATGTTTGCGTAAAGTACTTAAAAATACTCGTTAGAACGACTACTATTAGGATGGTACTCATAGCTGCTATTGGATAGATACTTATTTCGTCAGTATTTATCACGATGATAAATATAAAAAACAGCCAACTTCGAATCCCTTTAATGAAATGAACAAGCATAACTGAAGGATGAAATTTTTTTCGTTCACTAGTCATCTATACTTGCCTCCTCTATTCTTTCTAGCAAACTTTCACGTAATTTTTCTGCTTCTTTTAGAGACAGACCAGCAATATGATGAGCAGTTGCAGCAGTATGAATAACCAATTCCATTAAGTGCTCTCTTCTTAAAAAGGGGCCCTGTTCGGTTTCTATATGTTGAATACGAGAAAAAGGAACATATGTAATTGAGCGAAAAATAAAGCCTTTTTGAAAAACAACTTCTTTAGTAGTTATTTCATAACGAAAATAATGGTAGCGATAGTTTATCAATAAAAAATTTAATAAAAATAAAATTAAGATAAGTGTAAAATAAATGCTGAATACCAAATACCATGTACTACTAGCTAATTCAAAATAAGTCAGCACACTTATAACGCCTATACCAAATAACAAGAGAGAAATAAACGTAATAAAGCTAGTTTTTTTCCATACTTTTTTTATCGATTCTGGTAATTGATTTTTTAATAGTGGATAATTCATTGTCAGTCTCCTTCACTAGCGATTTCATTCAATTTTACTATAACGTGATAAAAACTACAAAGTTAACTTTACATTTACTTATCGTTTTTTAATTAATATTTTGGTTGTTCCTCAATTAAAAGGCTCATTTTTCGCGTTTAGCTAGCAATATCTAGTATAATGAAAAAAGAGTGAAGCTAAACATCTTTCTATTAAAAGGAAGGAGTTACCCCTATGAACTATATTCGTAACTTTATTGGATCGTATCCCCTATTAGTTAATATTATTTGGTTTTTTATATTTTTTGTTGTTCTTTATGGTGTCCGCCGTTTTCTTTTAAATCGCCTATATAGAGGCTTAAAAGACTCTGGACATTGGTATGTTGTTCGGAAAGTTGCTCGTTGGGCAAATAATTTTGTCTTATTTATTGTTTTTATGTCTATCTTTGGACGGAACCTTTCTGGTTTTACAACAGCAATTGGGCTAGCTGGCGCTGGAGTTACTTATGCTTTACGAGAAGTTATTGTCAGCATTGCAGGGTGGTTTGCAATTTTATTTGGTGACTTTTTTGAAACAGGAGATCGCGTCCTTCTTGGTGGGATTAAAGGCGACGTAGTAGATATTGGTATTTTACGAACAACCTTAATGGAACTTGGTGAATGGGTAGATGGCGATCAATATACGGGTAGAATTGTTCGAGTGGCTAACAGCTATATCTTTAGCTCTCCCGTTTACAACTATAACGCTGACTTTGAATTTTTATGGGATGAAATTATGATCCCCTTACGTTTTGAAAGTGACATGAGGCTAGCTAAAACGATTTTACTAGAACTAGCCGAAGAACATACGGGACAGTACAATACCGAAGCTACTATTGCTTGGGAAAAAATGAAAAGACGGTATAAATTAGAGAATGCTTCTTTAGAAAACCAAGTTTATCTTAGCTTTAATGATAACTGGGTAGAAGTGAGTCTGCGATACGTAGTTGATTATCGAGAACGTCGTGGTGTCAAAGATCAACTTTTCTCAGAAATCCTCCGTCGATTTGAACAAGAAGGAGAACGTATAGAGGTAGCATCTGAAACAATTGAAATTACCTCTGGCCGTAGTACAAAAGTAAAATAAATCTTTATATTCATTTTTTACTATCTTTGAATGATAGGTCTATTGACTAGTAAATTATATGCGTTAATACTTTATAAAAACCTTTCATTTTTATTTCTCCTTAATAGTTGAAACTCGTTTTAATTTAATTTGATACGGCAATGTAAGGGAGACAGTTTAGTCAAAATAAAAGAATAGATACTATCATTAAAAAAACTGAAAGGTATACCTTTCAAGTTTTTATACTCATAAGTTATTTTTTTGTGTCCTCTAGTGACTTTTTGTTCAACTAGCCTAAAGCAACATCTAAAATCATCATAATAACAAATCCGACCATTAGTGCTAGTGTAGCACTATCTTTGTTTCCGTTTGTCTGAGATTCAGGGATAAGTTCTTCAACAGTAACGAATATCATCGCACCTGCTGCAAAAGATAAAGCATATGGTAAAAGAGCTGTAATTGAAATAACCGTTATAGCTCCAATTACTGCAGCTATAGGCTCAACAATTGCAGAAAGCTGTCCAATATTAAAAGCTCTCCAACGACTGCTGCCGGCTGCTCTTATAGGCATGGACAAAGCAGATCCTTCAGGGATATTTTGAATACCAATTCCTAAAGCAAGTCCAACAGCACTCATAAAGGCATCACCATTTGCTGCTCCGATTGCGGCAGCTCCAAAAGCTACACCAACCGATAAGCCTTCAGGAATATTGTGGATTGTAATGGCAAGAAATAAAAGTAAGTTTTTCGAAGCTTTAGTCTTAGGTCCTTCACTATTCTCTATAGGCTCATTTAAATGTAAATGCGGAATAATTACGTCGATTAATCTTAAAAATAGTCCACCTACTAGAAATCCTATTGCGGCAGGAAACCAAGACCAAGAACCGTAATCATTTTGCTCTGCAAAAGAAATAGATGGTGCTAATAACGACCAAAAAGACGCAGCAATCATCACACCTGCTGCAAAGCCGTTCATTGTATCTAAAAACTTACGATTAACTGTTTTAAAAAGAAAAACAAAGGAAGAACCAACAATTGTACAGCCCCAAGTAAATAAACCTGCTATTAAAGCCTGTAAAACTGGGTGAAATGAAATAAATGTATCAGTGATATTTATCCTCTCCTTTTATAAAATCATAATCTATTTTATTGTTCAAATCAATTTAAGTCTATTGTTTTTGCTAATTTGACCCTAATTTCTTATAGTGTCTTCATCTGATTTAAAGATAGAACGTTCATGCTCATCTACAGAAAATTATTCCTATTCGTCTTTTTAATCCAATAGATTTCTTTTTTTCATCTATCTAGTACAATTTCACTTTCTTTTTATTCATTCTTAAGTTCTTCTCTAAAAACAACTTAATAGTATTCAATAAAACCCTACTTGCTCTTTCTAAAGGAAAATTTTTAAAAAAAGCCATAAACTGTATTTTCCTACTTTTTTTTGGTAAACTTAGTCGTCAAGATTACGTACTGAAAAAATTTTATTTTTTATCCAATTATTTAAATGAAAGATGAGGAGAATCATATGAAAATTGCTATTATTGGAATGGGCGTTGCTGGTATTGGTGCACTTAGAGAGTGGACTAGAGAAAAAGAAAACAATCCCTCGATAGAAATAACTGTATTTGGAGACGAAGATACTTTTGGAACCGGTGCACCTTATCAAAAAGACAATGAAAAATTAGTTATGAACCAAGCTGCCGGAACTATTACTATTATACCGGAAAATAAAAATGATTTTGTTGAATGGCTGCAAAGTACTAAAAAGGAAACAGAGCCAGCAGTAAAACATTATCCTCGTGAACTTTTTGGTGACTACTTAAAGGATCGAATGAGCGATTGGCTTTTCCAATCTAATGCTGAAATCATAAAAGAAGAAGTTGAGAGCGTTAAGATACTAGCGAATAATCAACTTCAATTGACTTCATCTTCTACAGTAAAAGATTTTGATGCTATCCATTTATGTATTGGAGGTCTTGCTTATAAGGATCCTTATCAATTAATTAATCATCCGAACTTTATTGTTAATCCGTTCCCAGTTAAAAAAACAATGCCTTTAATCCCTAAAGGTGCAACAGTTGGAGTATTAGGTACTGGTTTGACGGGTATTGATATTTTTAGGTACGCTCATTATAATCGACCTGATTTAACCGTATCTTTCTTTTCTCCTTCTGGACGTTTTAAATCCATTCGTGGCCAAGCTGATGCGATTGATTATCGTTTTTTTACAATAGAAAATATAAAAAGGGCTAAAGAAAAAAATAATGGTTTTATTCCATTAGAAATATATGTCGAATGGTTTAAAAAAGAAGCAGTTTACCAAGAATTATCCTTAAAAGATAATTGGGAAAATAATCAGCTTGGCTCAAAAGAAACACTCAAAAAAGAGTTAACAGATTCTAAAGAAATTGGCGCTATTCAAAATTTACTTCACGATATGAGTCCTTTTTTACCAGATATATGGATGGCTTTAGAAGAAACAGACAAACAACGTTTCTTTGACTTATATTATGAGAAATGGGATAAACTACGGAGCTCATTTCCTGTAGCTACTGCTAAAGAATTGGTAGCTGCTTGGCAAGCAAATAGCATCGCGGTATCTGACAACTTGATAGACGTTATTGAAGAAGAAAATTCCTTTAAACTTGTCTTGAAAGACCAAGCTCCAAAGTATGTAGACTATATTATTAATGCCGCTGGTACTGAAAAGAAAGTCTCGTATCAAGTAGACCGGATGCCGCTCTTGCGTCAATTAATTAATGAACGTCTTCTCCAACCAGAAACATTTGGTGGGGTTCAAATTAGCTTGCCGGACTTTAGTGCCGTTAGTCAAAGACACGGCATTCTTCATACCTTAAAAGTACACGGAGAGCTAATTTCTGGTGTACAATTTGGAAATAATTCAGTCAACATGGTTTCTGAAAGTGCACGGCCAGCAGTCAAAGATATTTTACATCACTTAAAAATGAGCAAATAGCTAATGAGTCAAAACCCCTTTGATAGAAAAAATCAGAGGGGTTTTAACTGTTTTATTTAACTAATTGTATGCTGTCTAACTTTTCGTTTGCTAAAAGAAGAAAGTTCGCTAAAACCCACTCTCTCTAGATGGTTTATTTCATTCGACATTCCTGCATAATACTCTTTTACTAAATGAGCATCAGAGCCCAGCGTTATAATCTTACCACCCAATTCTTTATACCGAATTAGTACTTCTTCTTTTGGCAAGATTGTTTTTAAAGGACCTCGTAAACCAGATGTGTTTAATTCAATTCCTTTCCCTTTTTTAATGACTGTTTTTAAGATTAAGTCTATTATTTCTTTGTATACTTTATACTCATAATCCTTAACAGCAAAAGGGGCATAGCGAACGATGTAATCTAAGTGTCCTATAACATCAAAGTTGGCAAAATTCTCTACCATTTCTAACATGAGTTCAAAGTACCTCATGTAGGATTCGTATTGTGACTTCCCTTGATAGAAATCGCCTAAATAAAGGTCTTTTCCATCTCCATAATGAATTGAACCTATAACAAAATCAAAAGGATACTCATTTAATAACTCATTGATTTGATTTTTATAATTAAGTTCGTATCCTATTTCTATTCCTACTTTTATCTCAATTTCGTATTGTTCTTCATAGCGCTTCATTACTTTGAAGTACTCTTGATAGTCTATTTGCTTTTGGAAAGCTTCTTCTATTGCACCCATATCTGCATGATCAGTGAAAATAACATAGTCTAAACCAAGTTTTTTTGCTTTAATTAAGTAGTCTGCTATCTTCGCTTCACTATCTGGAGAATAAGAAGTATGGACGTGCTGATCTGTGTATAACAAGTTAGCTCCTCCTTATTTCATTCGCTTAGCTAATTCCTCGTAGAGACTCCCCAGTGGAACCCCTTCATTGACAAGTAAAACGAGTAGGTGATAAACCAAATCACTCGCTTCATAGACTAATTCTTCTTTATTATTTTTTGCGCCTATAATAACTTCTGCAGATTCTTCGCCCACTTTTTTGAGAATCTTGTCTACTCCTTCATCGAATAAATAAGCTGTATAAGATCCTTCAACTGGATTTAGTTTTCTATCTAGTACAACTTTATATAAATCTCCAATCGTATTCTTATTGGCCGTTGAACTTTTCAACTCATTTGTGAAACAAGAGTATGTTCCCGTGTGACATGCTACACCCGTTTGACTAACTTTTATAAGAATCGTATCGCCATCACAATCGTAATAAAAGCCCTTTACTTCTTGACTATTTCCAGAGGTCGCTCCTTTTTTCCATATCTCTTTTCTTGAGCGAGAATAATAGTGTGCTATATTTGTTTCTAATGTTAACTTAACCGTTTCTTCATTCATATACGCTAACATCAAAACTTCTCCCGTAGCGATATCTTGAGCTATTGCAGGCACTAGTCCGTTTGCATCATACTTTATTTCCATTTATAAACTCACCTCTAATCCCTTTGATTTCATGTATTGTTTCAAGTCCCCAATTTCGATTTCTTTGTAGTGAAACACACTCGCTGCTAAAACACCTCTAGCCTTACCTTTTGTAGCTGCCTCAACAAAGTCTTCTAACTTACCAGCACCACCTGATGCAATAACCGGAACAGATACCGCAGACGCTAATTTATTTAATAGTTCAATATCGTATCCTTCTTTCATCCCATCTGCATCAATGCTATTCACCACTAATTCTCCAGCTCCAAGTTTCACGGCTTCTATCGCCCATTCTACTGCATCAAGACCCGTATCTATTCTCGCACCATTTGTAAATATTCGCCATTTATCTTCCCCTATTTTTTTTATATCCATTCCTAAAACAACTGCTTTAGAGCTAAATTTTTCTGAAGCTTCTTTAATTAATTCAGGCGTTTTCACCGCTCCAGAATTAATGGAAACTTTATTTGCGCCTTTATCCATAATGTTTGTAAAGTCTGCTAAGTTACTGACTCCTCCGCCTACGCAAAGAGGAATCGTTATTTTCTCTACTACTTTTTCAATAAAATCTAGCGATACATTTCTTTTTTCATTAGTAGCTGTGATATCATAAAAAACGAGCTCGTCAGCACCTGCTTTTGAATAATATTCTGCTAAAACTTCAGGATCGTCTACATCCACAATCTGATCGAACTGTTTACCCTTTACTACTCTACCATCCCTAACGTCTAAACAAGGAATCACTCTTATTAACATGTTAAAACCTCCTGTAAGTCTAATTTTCCATCATATAAGACTTTTCCAATAATTGCTCCATAAAGTCCCATTGACTTTAATCTTTTAACATCTTCTAACGTAGTAACTCCTCCTGAAGCAATCACTTCTATTGAGGTTTTTCCAATTAACTCTCCATATATTTCAAAATTAGGACCACTTAGCATCCCGTCTTTTACAATATCTGTATAAACTATTCGATTCAAACCATAGGATTCAAGTTCTTTTATATAGTCTATCGCTTTTACATCAGAAACTTGTTCCCATCCATCAGTGGCTATAAATCCATTACTAGCATCAATTGAGACAATTATTTTGTCACCATATTGCGAAATAACTTCTTTCATCCATTTGGGGTCTTTGAGAGCAGCCGTTCCTATAATCACTTGAGAAACGCCTAAATTTAATAGCGTCTCTATTCCCTGAGAATCTCTAATTCCACCACCTAATTGAATGGGTATTGTCACGTTTTTAATTATTTCTTTTACAACTTCTTCATTTAAACGAATTCCATTTCTAGCCCCGTCAAGGTCTACTAAATGCAAAAATTCAGCTCCAGTATCTTCCCATCTTATTGCTACTTTTACAGGATCTTTTTCGTATACCGTCATTTTCTCATAAAGACCTTGCTCTAATCTGACACACGATTTATCTTTGATATCAATTGCTGGATAGATAAACACTTAATCAACTCCTTGATTCCCTTTATTTAATTAACTATTTCAACTACTTTATTACAATACGCCTTTCGTGCTTACTACCTCATCATCAACGATGCACACAGCTTCTCTCATTGCTCTTCCTAATCCTTTAAAAACAGCTTCTATCTTGTGATGGTCATTTTCTCCTCTCATCACATCGATATGGAGAGTAAGTCCGGCAGACATAGCAAAGCTATAGAAAAACTCTTTGAAACATTGATTTTCCATTTCTCCTATCTTTTCAGATGTGAACATTAAATTTTCAACTAGAAAAGGTCGATTAGAAATATCGATAGCGACAAGTGCTAGACTCTCATCCATAGGTGTGATTGGAGAAGCAAATCTAGCAATCCCTATTTTATCTCCCAAAGCTTCTTTAAATGCAGCTCCTAAGGAAAGTCCAATATCTTCAACGGTGTGATGAGTATCTACCTGTAAGTCTCCGTCACATTCGACAGTCAAATCGAATTTTGCATAAAAAGCCATTGCTCTTAGCATATGATCAAAGAAACCAATTCCAGAGTTGATAGAAATCTTTCTAGACCCCTCTAGATTTAACATTAAATCTATCTTTGTTTCTAACGTATGCCGCGTAATCTTAGCTTGTCGCATGTTGTACCTCCTTTATTATCTTCCTAACACTTTCATTCTCTTGGGGTGTACCAATAGTGAGTCTATAGTATCCTTCAAGTTTTCCTGAAAAATCCCTAATCAATACGGCCTTGTTTTCTAATGCATCAAATACCGCTTTTGGCGCTTGGAAAAACAAAAAATTAGCTTCTGATGGGAAAGGATTTAAGTCTTTTCCTTGTAAAAAGAGTCTCATCTTTTCTCTTTCTTTTTTAATCATTTCAATATTTTTATTTGTAATCTCTTGATCATTGAGTACTTTTAGACCCATTTCTTGAGTCAAAGCGTTTACGTTATAAGGAGAGCGTACTCGATTGATATAACCAATATTTTCTTTGTCCGCAATCATGTACCCCAATCGAATTCCAGCTAACCCCATCGCTTTAGAAAAAGTTCTTAAAACAAGCATATTTTTGAATTCTTTAGTGAAATCTGTTTTCGGTTCATTTGTAAATTCGATGTAAGCTTCATCTAAAATAACCATTGCATCTACTGATGTTAGGATTTTTTTGATTTCTTCTCTTGGAATAAACAGACCTGTTGGATTATTTGGATTACTAATAATAACTAACTTAGCTTTTTTTTCTTGAATAAATTCTACAAAGCCTTCAATGTTTAACTTTTTTTTATCGTCTAGCGGATACTCTTCATAGTTTCCTTTATGGATTATGGTGAAAATCTGGTACATACTAAAAGTGGGTGAAAAACTAACCACCGTTTTTCCTGCTTCTAAATAAGCTTTCATTGCTAGTTCAATTAGTTCGCTAGAACCATTTCCAAGCACGATTTCATCTTTGTCCTTTCCCAGTTTTTTTGCTAATTCTCCTCTTAATGTATCGCTTTTATCTAGCGGGTAACGGTTCAGACCTTTTATCCACTCCACACCTTCATTTGCATCTAACTTAATAGTAAAATCCTTATTTAGAACTTCATAAGCGTTTAACTTTTTTATTTCTTCTCTTACATATTTTTCCACTTTATGATTCCTCCATTCTCACCTTGATAGAATTAGCATGTCCTGTCAATCCTTCGTTATTAGCGATTAATAAAATGTCTTCTGACGCCTGTCTGAGTGCTTCTTTCGAATAATAAACAAGAGAAGTTTTTTTATAAAAGTCATCGACACCAAGAGCGGAAGAAAACCTCGCTGTTTTTGAAGTAGGCAGCGTATGATTCGGGCCAGCATAATAATCTCCTAAAGGTTCAGGTGAATATTCTCCAAGAAAAATAGCGCCTGCGTTTTTAATTTTTTTGTAGTCTTCAAATGGATTTTCAGTCAATATTTCTAAATGTTCTGGCGCAAAATCATTGGCTATTTCAAAGCATTGTTCTTTCGTTTCACAAAGAATAATTGCACCATATTCAGAAAGGGCTTCTCTAGCTATTTCATTCCGTTCAAGCATTTGAAGTTGGATTTCTACCTCTTTTTGAATAGCCTTTGCTTGACTATGAGAATCTGTTACCACTATACTCGCAGCTCTTTTATCGTGTTCTGCTTGAGCTAATAGATCAGCCGCAATGAAAGTTGGATTTGCTTTCTCATCTGCAATAATCAGCACTTCACTTGGTCCAGCAATCATATCAATACCCACTAATCCAGATACTTTGTGCTTAGCCATGGCAACATAAATATTTCCTGGTCCGACAATTTTATCTACTTTAGGAATCGTTTCGCTGCCGTAACAAAGAGCGCCAACAGCTTGTGCCCCTCCAATTTTATAAATTTGGTCAACTCCCAATAAATCAGCTGTCACTAAAACAGAATCTTTTATCTTACCATTTTTATCTGCTGGCGTTGTGATGACTATTTCCTTTACTCCCGCCAAGTTTGCAGGTATAGCATTCATCATTACCGTGGAAGGATAAGAAGCAGTTCCGCCTGGTATGTATAACCCTACTTTCTCAATCGGCATCACCATTTGGCCAAGCATGACATCTGGACTTTCATTTATCATAAAACCTTCTTTTACTTGTTTTTTATGAAAAGTAGTGATGTTTTTAATCGCATTTTTCAAGGCTTTTTCTAGGTCCTTATCAATAGCCTGCTTAGCTGCTTCTATTTCTTCTTGAGTTACTTTTAAGTTTTCCAACTTATTTTCATCGTATAACTGGGTGAATTTTAATACTGCCTTATCGCCATCTGTTTTTACCTCTTCCAATATTTGATTGACTGTTTCTAGCACTTCTGTCGAGTCCATCTGGCTACGAGATAAAATCTTTGCTATTTTTTCACTTTCTTTGTTTGCCTCTATTATTTTAATCATCGTCTTTCACCTAAGACCTTTTCTATTTTTTGTATCTCCTCATAGTTGAATCGATAACTGACTTTATTCACAATCAGACGAGCGCTGATTGGGTCCAATTCTTCTAAAACAACTAATCCATTATCTTTCAAGGTTGTTCCAGTTTCTACTATATCGACAATGACCTCGCTTAACCCCATTAATGGTGCTAATTCTATAGCTCCTCCCAATTTTATTATCTCTATCTTTTGTCCTCTATCCTCAAAAATAGAATAAACATAGGAAGGATATTTTGTCGCTATCTTTAAAACTTCATTCTTTTTAACTAAGTCCTGATTCTCAAAACCAGCTACAACAAATTTACACTTACCATATTTGAGATCCAATACTTCGTAGATATCTTTATTCTCTTCTAGAATAGTGTCTCTACCTACAATACCCATATCCGCTACGCCTTTTTCGACGTAAGTAACCACGTCGCAAGGTTTAACAAAGATAAAATTGATTGTTTTATTAGCATTATTAAAAATTAGTTTTCTAGAATCTTCTTCCATTTCAATCGCATACTCTGTTTCTTCAAAAAGTTTTAATCCTTTTTTTCCAAGTCGCCCTTTTGCTATCGCTATCGTTAGAGTCTCCACTAATTTTTCCCCTCCATTCTAATTTCAGTAACGATATTCATATCAATCATGAATCCTATTGCAGAAACCGTTAAACCATATTTTTCAGTTGACTTGTCGTAACGACCACCGCTCAAAATTTTGGTTGGTTTATTTGAACAATAGCCTTTAAAAATGATGCCATCATAATAATCAAGGTCTGGTACCATAGAAAGATCAACTTTGATATTATCCGTTACACCTTTATCAAAAAAATACTCGTTAAGACTTTCAAGAGAACGGATAGCCTTTTTCATTTCTTTATTTGTTTCATAGGTTTTAGCCATAGTAATGACTTTTTCCATACTCCCTTGCATATCTAATATATTAGTTAACATTGTATTTTCAAGTTTTAATGACTTCAGTTTCCCCTTAAGCTCATCACGATTTTTCCTACTAATTAGTGTTTTTATAGCCAGTTCATCAGCATCTGCTAGCTTTCTTTCTTTGAAAAAACTATCTAAATAGTTACTGGAACCAAGTTCTAGAATATAGTCTTTGTCTAATTTTGACATCAGATTTAGTGCTATTTCAAAAACCTCTCTATCCCCGTTAATTTGGTTATCTCCTAATGATTCAATTCCCATTTGATAGTCTTCAGCTACATTTCCTCTTAATTCATTTCTATAAATTTTAGAATTGTAGTAAACTTTTAGAGGCTTTTTTCCGTCCCATTTAGTAAAAATTTGACTTAGAATATTTGTTGTAATATCTGGTCTTAAAACATATATCTTAGAATCTCCACCTAAAACTTTTACCGTCTTAGCTAGATCAGGATTAGCTGCTGAGTTAATAAAATCATCGTAATCTTGAAATGTTTTAGGTTCAATTAAAGAAAAACCTGTTTTTTCAAAATAATTCTCAATACCTCTCTTGATGTCTTTTTTTATTTTTGTTTTTTCTAATTCTTGGGCAATTGTTCTAAACTGCATGTAACTCTCTCCTTCTTTTTATAAATTTGTAAAAAAGTATACAAAAAAACCATATAGAAAATCTATATGGTTTAACTACTTCCCATCATAGATTCATGCTCTAGTTAAAATAAACTAAACAGAGCATGCATCTATGAACTAATTTTTAGCCGTTAGTTCATGGTTACAGACTCTACTACCTATGATGGTTATGATGGTTCTTAATTACATTTTTCTCGATTTTTAGATTTTTTGCTTGATTTATTTTCATCGCGCCTTCCTCCTTTTTTTCATTTTATTTTCTTTTTTAGTTGGATTTTTTATGTAGGTTTAGCTTTTTCTCTTTTGAAATTTACATTTTGAAATTTAGTTTAATGAAAGATAACATTATCAAAACAATTAAGCAAGCTTTAACTATCGTTGTTTTTTCAAATTTATTTGTTTAACCTTTTTGAAAACAGATTAAACTTTAAAAAATATTGAGGTAACTAGCTATTCTATTGACTTTAAATGTATTAAAACATATATAATTATATGGTTTAAAAACAACAGAATATATTTTTTCATGCATAAAAATTAAAAATCAATTTTTATATTTAGTTACGCAATGGTAAATTATCATCTAAACCGTTCTAAATAAATAAAAGACTGCTAACACATTTAGTCTCGTGTTAACAGTCTTTGTTTCGTTCATTTTAAAACCTGTTTTTATATTGACAAACAGTCTTATTTATTTCTTATTATTCGCCACGTTCGGCCATAAGAATTTCGATTTCACTCTCATTGATTCCTACCATAGCTTTACCAAGATTTTTGCTTACTTCGGCTAAAATAGCTGGATCTTGATAGTTTTTAACTGCGCGAACGATTGCTTTTGCGCGTTTCTCAGGATCGCCAGAAGCAAAAATACCACTTCCTACAAAAACTCCTTCAGCTCCTAGTTGTCTCATTAAAACTGCATCAGCTGGAGTCGCAACGCCGCCTGCACTAAAGTTTACAACTGGCAATTTGCCGTTTTCATGTACATATTTTAGTAAGTCGTAAGGTACTGCTAATTCTTTTGCTGTATGAAATAATTCTTCTTCAGACAAACTAGCGACTCGGCGAATTTCAGATTGGATTAGGCGCATATGACTAACTGCTTGAACAACATCTCCAGTACCCGCTTCTCCTTTAGTCCGAATCATAGAAGCGCCTTCTTGAATGCGACGAAGTGCTTCACCCAAGTTTCTTGCTCCACAAACAAATGGTGTTTTAAATTTGTTCTTATCGATATGGTACACATGATCTGCTGGCGAAAGAACTTCACTCTCATCAATATAATCAACGTGAATGGCTTCAAGTATTTGTGCCTCTACAAAATGGCCAATTCGAACTTTTGCCATAACTGGAATGGAAACAGCATCCATAATAGATTGAATCATCTCAGGATCACTCATTCTACTAATTCCTCCAGCAGCACGGATATCCGCTGGAATTCTTTCTAAAGCCATTACAGCAACTGCACCAGCATCTTCTGCAATTCTTGCTTGCTCAGGTGTGGTAACGTCCATGATGACGCCTCCAAGAAATTGTTTTGAGATAGCTTCTTTATCAATCATACTCATAAATTATTGCTCCTTTAACTGATATGATAGGATTTTACGTTTCCAGCTAAAAAAAGTGGTCTACCTAATTACTATACTTATTAGGATAATCCCTCTTCAAAACGGATACTTATTTCCTTCGAGTGACTCTCTAAAATATACATACTATCCACTAGAATAGCTTAGTATCTACCGGCATATAATACTATTCCCGCAGTGTCTAGTCAAGCATATGGTCCTACCTAAGTCTAACACTTAAAGGATAATAAACCTAAATAATAAATTTAATCAAGATTCTAATTTCCAAAAGCCTTCTTTCGCTATTTTAATTGGCAGTAAAGATAAAAAATAGGTATCTCAAAGAGAATAGATTACTTTTTTAATGTTTTACATGAGGAACCTCCATTCTAGTTACCTATACCAGACTTTTGAAATTCTTGTTTGATTTCCTTCAACAGATTTGAATCTTTAATGGCTTTTAGAATAAATAAGCCAACAACTCTAGCTCCTTGATAAATGAATTCGTTAATAGAGTCAGATTTCATAATATCTGCGACTTCCTTCGTATGCAATGGGAAATAATGATCCAGAATAGTCATTATTGGATAAAAAGTTGGACAAACATAACTTACATTTTCGATATCTGAACTACCTGTAGCTTGTCCTTGTTTTTCTTCTACATATGGAAGATCAATTAAAGCCATTATTTCTTTAATAGCTTCCGTCCCTTTATAATTAACATTCATATTATCGAAGTCTTCACCAGTTTTCATAGTGGTATACTCTGTTTCGGTAGCGATTGATGCTCCTCTGGTACAATTCATCACTTTTTCAAGAGTTTGTTTCAAATTAAATTTATCTGAATTGCGCATGTTAATGATCATTTCTGCTTCTTCCGGAATAACGTTAGATGCTTCGCCGCCTTTCGTGATACTATAAGAAACTCTCGTATAAGGTTTTAGCTGCTAACGCATCATATCGAGAGCATTGCCAGTAAGCAATGGTTTATGTGGTAAGCTATTCCTTCATTTTTTAGTAGTTTTTCTAAATAATTACCTCTTAATTTACTCATTAAATCATTTCTTTCTTTTTTAAGATAAGAGTAGCATTAATAATCTTACTAGAATTGAAAAATTTATAGCAGGCTATTGAAAATAATAGCGACGAAAAATAATTTGAGCGAATTTTTCCCTAATACTAATATAGAATAGTTGATACCACAATCTCAGTCATCTATAAAATAATCATTATTTATATTTCTATCTTAGGAAATCAGTTTGACTTTTATCAAATACTAGAGAGGTGGACGCTATGATTAGTAAATAATATAGCAATAAAAGTCGTTTCTTGTTGTAGAGCTCTAGTTTTTTCTGTTACACTCAAAAAAGGTCACGTTCTCTTTTTAAAACCTACTTTTTGATAGGAGGAAGATAATGATAGCAGTCTCTGAAGAAAGAAAAAAATTCCCCGAATTATCCCAAAAAAAAATGTATTTTCTATTTACTGTTTTCGCTTTATCCTTTGGTGTGCTAGCTTTTTTATTCAATTCTCCACAAGAAATATGGACTGGCTTTTGGATAATTATGAGCTCTCCAGCAACTTTATTAACCGACTATATCGAATTAGCTAATGCAGGAGCAGCTTTTTTAAATGTCTCCATTATGACATTGGAATCGCTACTCCTCGTGCGAATGTGTAAAGCTAAAATTAATGGCCCTGTCATTGCTGGAATACTTATTATCACAGGATTTTCTTTCTTTGGTAAAAATTTCTACAACTCTTTACCCATTATTTTAGGAGCTTTCGGTTTTGCAAAAGTTACTCAGATTCCTTTAGAGAAGTCCTTGCTTGCAGCACTTTTCGGAACAGCGTTGAGTCCACTAGTAAGCGAACTTAGCTTTGGACAAGAACTTCCTCTTTCTATTGGTATTTTTCTAGGTAGTCTATCTGGATTTATTGCTGGCTTTTTATTGCCTCCACTTGCACGTCACGTTATCACTTTTACCAAAGGTTTCAGTCTGTATAACATCGGATTCGTTTGTGGATTAATAGGAACGGTCTTTACTTCTATTATGAGGAATTTCGGACGTGAAGTAGAAAGTGTGTCTATCCTTGCCAGTGGTTATAATTTCCCTTTTTCTCTTTTTTTACTCGTTCTTTTCACCTGCATGATTCTGATAGGCCTTATCGTTAATAAGGGAGATTTAAAAGGGTTAAAAGAAATTTTGAGCCGTTCTGGTCAACTTTCAACTGATTATATTGAAATAGGTGGAGTCGGTGCGACTTTTTTTAATATGGGATTATTGGGTATCATTTCTACTATATATATATTACTTCTAGGTGGAGAATTAAATGGACCTGTTTTAGGTGGAATTTTTTGTATCGTCGGTTTTGGTGCATTTGGTAAAAATATTAAAACAATAGTAGCACCTATGTTAGGCGCTACTGTCATGTCTTACTTTACTCTTTATGAAATCCAAGATACGAATGTTTTAATTTCTATTCTTTTTGTTACATCACTTTCGCCTATTGCTGGTCATTATGGTGCAATTGCTGGTTTTATTGCAGGTGCTCTTCATCTTACTTTAGTAGTCAATATCGGTTTTCTACATGGCGGTATCAATCTTTATAATAATGGATTCGCAGCTGGTTTAGTCGCTGCTATTCTTGTTCCATTCCTAGAAGCTCTTCATTATCGCAAAGTAGGTCATGAATTACTGGATCAAGAAATTAACCCCGCTGATGAAGTTAAGTTAAATTAAAAAAAGTAAGCCTATTTCTAAAAGATTGCCTTAGACTGCTAAACATGTTGTCTGGAGCAAAAAAATGAACAGATAAGAATTTAATCTAATAGGATATTAAGAGCCCCATAATAAGTACAGCCGTTAGGACCATCCCCGTGGTAATTGCTATTAGAATAGCCAATGAATTTGAGATATCTTCATTCTCTTTTTTCAATCGTTTAAAACTATCTTTAAAGCTTAAGAAAGCAAGAATGTAAATAGCTATCCCTATTAGTACAAATAAGATACCAATCAGTAAGATATAGCCACGATAAATTTCGTTATCGCCCATAAATTTAACAACTGCTAATCCACCTAGAACTGAGGATAATCCTGTTCTTATCCATGCACTAAAGGTTCTTTCGTTTGCTAATATTGTTCTTTGCACTGCTAGTTCTGTCCGTTTCTTTGCAAGATCATTTTTACTAGCCTCGTCTTTCAAAATCATCACTCCTTATTTTTGCTCACTTTATTCTATTCTGTTAAATATTTTTAATTTGCTTTTATTATCAAATGTTTTTAACATTTTTGTCATTAACATAAACACACTGCAATCTATTTATCTAAAGTAAGTTTATACTTGCTATTGTTAGCTTTCAAATCTAGTATACATTAACATTTAATAACTTACATATGAATTAAAAAAAGAAAAATCTTACAATATTATCTATTGTAGATTTTCCTTTTTTATTGGTTACTATTATCCTAACTGACTAAATACTTATTTACTTATAATTAAATCCCATCAGAAATTTATTAAAATGAACAAATAGTACTTCTTTCTTAGTACATCTGACCTTTATTTACCTATAACCACGTCTATTTTTTTAGCAATATCTATATTTACACCTAAAACATTTACAATCTTCTCACCAAAAATACCAATAAATTTATTTTCAGTATTTTTTTTCACAATTTTTTGAAGCTCATCTTGATTAAGACCTGAAGTCTCAGAAATTTCTGGCAATTGAACTAATGCTGACTCGTAGCTTATGTGCGGGTCTAATCCAGAACCCGAAGCTGTTAATAAATCAGTTGGAATTTGACTTTTTTTGATACTTGGATTAGTTTGTAAAAAATAGGCCATATCTTTTTCTACTCTTTTTTCTAATTCTGGATTAGTTGCTGCAAAATTAGTTGAACCTGAAGCTACGCCACTATATAAACCTTCATTTTTTTCCTCTATTGTATACGTATTGTAATTCACAGCAGATGGACGACTCTTCATAAAGCGAGGATCAGTAAATTTTTGTCCTATTAACTTTGATCCTACAATTTCATCATTTACCATGACTAAACTGCCGTTAGCTTGTTTCGGGAAAATAACTTGGCTCACTCCTGTCATCAGTAGCGGGTATGCTAAGCCACAAATAAATAGAAATACAATACTTATCAAAAAAGGTGTTTTTAGTTCTAGCATTACTTTTTTCATAGTTTATTCTCCTTCCTAGTTAACATAATATTTGTTTTTTAAGCTTATTTTTAATTGATCTATTGTATTTAATTTTACTACTTTATATAGAAATAATGGTATAACCTACCCTATCAATCAAAGTCCAATAATAATTAGTATAGGAGTAATGACTAAATCAATCATCTTTATCCCTATAAATGGAGCAATCATACCACCTAAACCATAAATCAGCATATTGTGAATCAACATCTTCTCAGAGCGTTGTGGCTTATACTTAACTCCCCTCATTGCTAAAGGAATAAGTAAAGGTATGATGAGTGCATTGAAAATCAATGCCGACAGGATTGCACTGTAAGAAGTGGACAAAGCCATGATATTCAATACACCTAATTGGGGTATAACGTTCATGAACATAGCTGGAATAATCGCGAAATATTTCGCTACATCATTTGCAATACTAAACGTTGTGAGAGATCCTCTAGTAATCAAAAGTTGTTTGCCAATCTCTACAACATCCAAAATTTTCGTTGGATCTGAATCTAAATCAATCATATTAGCTGCTTCTTTAGCTGCAGAGGTTCCGCTATTCATAGCAATTCCAACATCTGCTTGAGCAAGTGCAGGCGCATCATTAGTACCATCTCCAGTCATTGCAACGACTTTTCCTTCTGATTGCTCATCTTTGATTACCTTAATCTTGTCTTCAGGCTTACATTGAGCAATAAAACTGTCTACTCCAGCTTCCTGTGCAATTGTTGCAGCCGTTAATGGATTATCTCCTGTGCACATGATTGTTTTGATTCCTATTTCTCTAAGTCGAGCAAAACGTTCAACCAAACCTGGTTTTATGGTGTCTTTCAAATAAATAACTCCTAGGATAGTCTTGTTTTCACTCACTACTAGTGGTGTACCACCTAGCGAAGAAATATTTCGAACAATTTCTTCTAAGTCTTTTGGAATATATCCACCTATCAATTGAACATATTCGATTATCGCATCGGAGGCCCCTTTACGAATTTTTGTTCCATTTTCTATATCTATACCACTCATTCTCGTCTGAGCTGTAAACTCGATAAATATTGTCTGTAAATTCTCACTAAAGTGTTTACCAGTTTGCTTAATTCCTAAATCGACAATGGATTTACCTTCTGGAGTATCATCTTGAAGAGAACTTAGAACAGCCTTTTCAATTAATTCAACTTCACTCACCCCTTTTACAGGTGAAAACTCAGCTGCCATACGATTCCCGTAGGTAATTGTTCCGGTTTTATCTAAAATCATTGTGTCTACATCACCACAAGCTTCAACTGCTTTGCCAGACATGGCAATAACATTAAAACGAGTTACTCGATCCATACCTGCAATGCCTATTGCCGATAATAGCCCACCAATCGTTGTAGGAATTAAGCACACCGTTAAAGCAATTAATGTGGAGATTTCTAACTTTACTCCAACGTAACTAGCTAGTGGATACAAAGTAACAATGACAATCAGGAAAATGATGGTTAAACTAACCAGTAACGTATTCAATGCAATTTCATTGGGCGTTTTCTTCCTTGAAGCCCCTTCAACAAGTGAAATCATTTTATCTAAAAAAGATTCTCCTGGATTAGAAGTAACTCTTATTTTTAGCCAGTCACTCACAACTGTTGTACCACCAGTTACGGAAGCAAAATCACCACCGTTTTCTTTAACTACAGGAGCAGATTCTCCAGTTATAGCAGACTCATCGACAGAAGCAATTCCCTCAACTACTTCTCCATCTGTAGGAATAAGTTCGCCAGATTTAACCAGAACCAAGTCTCCTTTTTTCAACTGATTAGCATCAACCATTTCTTCTGATTTATTTTCTTTTAAAATTCTTGCTTTCATATCTTTTTGTGTCTTTTTAAGACTTTCTGCTTGTGCTTTGCCTCGACCTTCTGCAACTGATTCAGCAAAATTTGCAAACAAAACGGTTATGAATAAAATAAAAGTTACAATCATATTGTACGTTCTTGCGTTTGTATTTACACTACCGAATAAATCCGGTACAAAACTTAAAAGTAGTGTGATAAAAAAGCCAATTTCAACTACAAATATCACTGGATTCTTCATCATATATCTTGGATTTAATTTTATAAATGAGCCCTTTATAGCGCTCAATAATATTTTTTTATCTATTAAAGTTTTTTTCTCTGTTTGATTCATCAAAAATCCACCTCTATTTCCATAAGGTTAAATGTTCCGCAATTGGTCCTAGTACTACTACAGGGAAGAATGTTAACGCTGCAATAATCATAATAACCATAAACAGTGCTACCGTAAACGTTCCTGTATCTGTTTTTAATGTACCAATAGATTCATTTACTTGTCGTTTCATCATTAACGAGCTTGCAATTGCTAGCTGAATGATAATTGTAAGGTACCTGCCAAAAAACATAGCAAGTCCTGTTGTGATATTCCAAAAATTAGTATTATCAGCCAATCCTTCAAATCCCGATCCATTATTAGCAGCTGATGATGAAAATTCATATATTACTTGTGTGAGTCCATGAAAGCCTGGGTTCGTAATTCCTTCAACTCCACTTGAAGTTGCTAATGCGAGCGCAGAGAAAGATAAAATAATTAAAGGATGGATGATAATTCCTAATGCAGTCAGTTTCATTTCTTTTCCTTCAATTTTTTTACCCAGATACTCTGGTGTACGACCAATCATTAGGCCGCAGATAAAGACTGCTAAAATACCATACAGAACCATATTCATTAAGCCAACACCCTTACCGCCAAATACAACATTTAACATCATATTTACTAATGGAACAGCTCCTCCAATTGGTGTCAAAGTATCATGCATATTGTTAATAGAACCTGTCGTAAATGCAGTTGTTACTGTTGTAAAAAGTGCCGACTGTTCTATCCCAAAACGCGTTTCTTTACCTTCCATACTTCCCATATCTTGATTTAAACCGATACTTTCTAAAATAGGATTACCAGCTTTTTCAGCCCATAAGCAAATACTTAATCCAATAAAAAACAGCGATAACATCACTATAAATAGCGGTCTGGCTTGCCTCCCAATCCATGAGGCTTTTTCTTTCGTTTTCTCTTTTCTTCGATTGCTAACCATATGCCCAAATGCTATAACGATAGATCCAGGTAGTAACATCATGGCTAGCATTTCAATCATATTCGTTACCACATTCGGATTCTCAAATGGTGTTGCTGAGTTTGCTCCAAAAAAACCACCGCCGTTCGTTCCTAAATGTTTGATGATTTCTAATGATGCAACAGGACCCATAGCAATATCTTGATAAGTACCTTCAATTGTTTGAATGGTTACATTTTGCGTAAAGTTTTGTGGGACACCTTGAGAAACTAATAATAAACCTCCGACAATCGAAAACGGCAACAAGACTCTTGTGATGATGCGAGTTAAATCAACGTAAAAATTTCCTAATGAAATAACTTTTCCTGAGAGTCCTCTAATAAAAGCCATTGCAACCGAGAATCCCGTTGCTGCTGAAGTGAACATCATAAAGATAATGACTACTATTTGTCCTAGGTAAGACAAGTGAGTTTCTCCAGCGTAATGTTGAAGATTTGTATTTGTCATAAAACTGATAATCGTATTAAAAGAAAGAAAAGATTCCATACCGGATATCCCATTTGGGTTTAGTAAAGGAATCGATTGTATTCTCAAAACAAAATAGCCCAACATTGCCATAACTGCATTTGTCATTAACATCGAAAATGCATATTTTTTCCAACTCATATCTTCTTTTTTTATCCCACTTAATTTGTAGATGCCATTATCTATCTTATCGAAAAATGGATCTGCAAAAGTATGTTGTCCTGTTGCAATGTGGTATAAATAATTGCCTGTTGGAATAATCAACAATAAAAATGCGACTATTATTAAACTTATTTGAAGCATATTGAACACCTCCACTATTAAAATTTTTCTGGATTAATTAAAGCATATAAAAGATAGCCTGCTAAAAAAATAAGCACAACACCTAAAAGAATTAACATTTCATCACCCTCCTGTATTTTTTATTTGCCGATCACACCATGAAACCAACATTTTTATCAACCAAAAGCTGATTATAATCATACCTATCGCAATAGCATCCATCTCATTCATCTCCTCTTATCTGATAGTAGAATCCTACCATCTGCACTATTAAGGTAGTGTAAGGATTCCTTGTAATACATTAATATCGTGTTAAGATTTCAGATTACTAAAAAAAGTTATTAAAAAAGCTAATCGGTGGGATTGGCTTTTTTAATAAACTTTTAAAGTAACAACATTATTCTTTTCTCTCTTCTATACGAACCATTCTATATCCTACACCTATATGAGTTTGTATAATCTGTGGTTTAGCTGGTTTTTCTTCTATCTTTTTTCTCAAAGTAGCCATAAATACGCGTAAAGCCGATGCATCGTTATCATGTATCCCCCATACTTCTTTCAAGATAAAATTATACGTAAGAACTCGGCCGCTATTTTTCGCTAACAGACACAAGAGTTTGTACTCGATTGGTGTAACATGAATTTCTTGCTCTTCTATCAAAACAGAATGGGATAAATAGTCAACTTTTAAACGACCGTTAATAAATATACTTTTTTCTTTCAATTTTAATTCATCATCTTTTTGGATACGCCTCAAACTAACACGCAATCTTGCTAAAAGCTCATCCACGCTAAAAGGTTTTGTTAGGTAGTCATCAGCACCCGCATCTAAAGCTTCTATTTTATCTCGGTCTTCTCCACGAGCGCTTACTACAATAATTGGAATACTAGACCAGCTTCTAACTTTTTTTATAATATCTATTCCATCCATATCAGGTAATCCTAGATCTAAAATAATTATATCTGGCTTATTCGATAAAATTTCAAGAATAGCTTCATTTCCGCTCTTAGCTGTCCGATAGAGATAATCGTGGGTCTCTAGAGTGATAGAAATGAGTTTACTAATAGAAGGATCATCTTCTACAACTAAAATGGTTGACTTATTCATTTAGATTCACCTCGACTGATTCCAATCTAAATCCGATAATCGTTCCTTTAGGCTTATTATCTTTCACGTATATTTCTCCTCCATGTGCTGCAAGTATACTTCGACATAATGACAGACCCAAACCTAGTCCTCTTCTCGCATCAGCTCCTAATTGATTAGCCGTATAAAATAGCTCAAAGATTTTTATCTTAGCGTCGTCTGAAATACCTGGGCCATCATCAGCTATTTCTACTTGGATATGACAACCCTCTTTTTTTGCTCTTAACTGAATTTCTGAACCTTTTTCTGTATATTTTATAGCGTTATCAATAATATTTACAATTACTTGCATGATTAGCTGTGGATCCATTTTAGCAATAAGAATGTCCTCACTTAAATCCACATGAAATTCATGTTCTGAAAGGTGTCTATCTACATGTTTAATTGCTTCTATTATCACCTCATTCATCACATCAATTTGAGGGTTCAACTTCATATTTTCATTTTCGATTTTAGTAATCGATAATAAATTTTCAACCAGATTTATTAGCCACATTGAATCGTCGTAAATCATAGCATACGATTCCTCTTTTTGCGTTTTGGTTAAATCAATACCTTTTTCCATCAATAATTTAGCATTCCCTGATATTCCTGTTAAAGGTGTTCTGAGATCATGTGATACTGATCTGAGTAGATTTGTACGTAATTGTTCTTTCTCTATTCTTGTAGAGATTTCATGTTGTCTATCCCTAAAGATTTCTTTTTCTAAAACTATCGAGCATTCTCCTAAAATCGCAATTAGAATACTTTTTTCAAAAATTTCTAATATCTTCCCAGCACCCATTGATATGCCAATAACAGCAAAAACCTGATTCTTCTTTCTAACGGACATATATAGATACTTAGATGCAGGTAACGTGTTTGTTGTTGCTCCAGCACGCTTATTATTCTTTAATACCCACTCTGCTACGCCACTTTCTTTCAGTGCGTTGTATGTGACTAACGTTTCTTCAGAATGATCAGTAGCCATTAAAATAAGAGCAGATAGCTTGTTTGAAAAAACCGGATAAATAATTATATCCTTATCTAGTAGTCTTACAAGCTGATTTCCAGTCTGGTTTAAAATTTCATGAACGCCATCTGCCATTTGTAATTTTTGATTGGTTTCTAATAAAATCTCTGTTCTATAAGCCTTTTGCGCTGTTTGTCTCGCTTGTTCTTTGATTCTTTTTGTAAGGGAGCTTGTAATAAGCCCAGCTGCTAACATTACTAGAAAAGTAATAGGGTAACTAGAATTAAATACCTCAAAAGTAAAACGTGGATTAGTAAACAAGTAATTAAAAGCTAATACACTTAATACAGAGGATACTATACTGTATAGCCTTCCTTTTGTAACAACAGCATTTATTTGTACACCTAAAATATAAATTATAATAATATTGGATACATCAAACTGCATCCACTCAAATAAAAACCCGACTACTGTACTCGACATAAGTATAATGAGTGTTTTTATCGTATCTTCTAATGAAAATTCTGGTGGTTTCATCAGTTTAAACTTTTTTTCTTTTTTTAAAACAGAATTAGAATTTGGAATAATATAAATATCTATTTCAGGGGCTAATTGAGTGAGAGTATCTACAAAATTTGTTTTTACCCATCTTTTAGAATGCACTGTTCTTCCTATAACTATTTTTGAAACATGACTGATTTTAGCGTACTCTGCAATTTGATTGGATACGTCATCACCATATAAAGTCGAAATTTGTGCTCCTAATTGTTCAGCTAAACGTAGATTCTCACGTAATGACACTTGTTCTTTATCATCCACTATCCCATCTTCTGCCTCTTCAACATATAGCGCGGTAAAACTTGCCTTAAAAGCATCTGCTATTCTAGCAGCTGAACGAATTACTTTCAAACTCGTTGGTGAAGAAGATACACATACTAATATGTGTTCTTTTGTAAAAGAACTCTTTGTACTTATCTTACTTTGTATTGCCATCCTATTTACTTGATCTGCTGTTTTTCTTAATGCGATTTCTCTTAAAGCAACTAGTTTTCCTCTAGTAAAAAAATTATCTAATGCTCTTTTTACCTGACTTTGTTTGTATATTTTTCCTTTGTTTAATCTGTCAATTAAATCTTCTGGTTCAATATCTACTAATTCAACTTGATCTGCTTGATCAAAAATACTATCTGGAATTCGTTCTTGAACATAAACGCCTGTAATTTTTTCAACAATATTATTGAGACTTTCAATATGCTGAACATTTACTGTTGTGTATACATCAATACCTGCTTTTAATAGCTCTTCAATATCTTGAAATCTTTTTTTGTTTCGACTCATTGGAGCATTCGAATGTGCCAGTTCATCTACTAGTATTAATTTTGGCTTTCTTTTAAGTGCAGCATCTAAATCAAATTCTTTAAGTGTTATCCCTTTATAAGACAGCTCTTTCAAAGATAAAACAACTAGATTTTCATCAAGTAATTGACTTGTTCCAGGGCGTTCATGTGGTTCAATATAGCCTGCAACAACATCCACCCCTTCTTTTATTGCTTCATGTGCATCCTTAAGCATCGCATAAGTTTTCCCAACTCCTGCTGCATATCCAAAATATATCCTTAGCTTTCCCTGCTTACTTTCTTCGTGCCCAACTGTTCTACTCTCTTGATTCTCCATAGTTTCTCCTCTCAAGAAACGAACTATCCTATCTCTACAAACTTATATTTATTTAGACAAACGAACTATCTTGATTTTTTTATTAAATTTCTATTATTAGCACCCTTTAAATACATCTGATTTTGTTCTTCTAATGTTGGTATACAATTTTTCATTAGTTTCTCTATTTTTTTAATACTTTCTCGATTTCTTTTTATAACCTTTATTACTTTGGATAAAATCCGACTATCTAGTGCTTCAAATTTTATAGTTGAGTTCTTATCAATTTTCTCTTTGTAGTGAGATCTTTCTACTTGTTCCATTTCTATAATCTACTAAATATCGCAAGGTAATAAAAATACCTTTTTCATCAGTTGTCATAATTTTTCTATTTCTTGCCGGTCACCATCAAATGAAAGAATATTGTTGACTCCATACCAAATACAACTATTTTCCTCCATAATTTTTCGGACTAATTCTTCAAAAACGATATTGTCTGGTATTTTAATTACTCAACCCATTTTGGTGCCCGAAGATAGCCAGTCGAAGTCTTCTGTTAGATTAAAACTAAATAAATGAATTAATAGTCTTTATCCAAATTGATAATACCAAAATAATAACTATCGTAATTATTTAATTTCCAAGTATCTTTAGATGACACTCTTATTTTTACATCGGCTACAGTTTCTGTCCCTTCTTTCTAAATTGTTATACAGTGTTTTGTGTATCATGAGACTGAGAAGAAGAAGAAGAAGAAGAAGAAATAATACTGTAGTCATTGAAAACTTTTTTAAATAGACTCTCGATGTGTTAATGTTTTTACTAAATTATATACCAATTGATTGATATAAGTTTTTAATGCATTCGTCATCTAGATTCTCTCATCTTTTATTTTTAATATGAGTATACTGTAAATAATTTATCTCCTCTAACTTTATACCTAATAAAACTAGATTCTAAATAAACCACACAATATTTATTACAGTGCTATACTCATAAAAACTATCTGTTTTCAAACTATTTATATTTTAACTTTTTTTACTACTATGAAAAATATTATACCTGATTCAAGCGACTTATAAGCTAGTAAAATAATCTTTTTTTATGTTTATTAGGGTACTATTTCCAGTAGTATATTCGCTTTTAGAAAGAACTGAAAACTCACCATTTGCTTCTAGGACAATACCTAAAATATCATCCATTGAAACAAATCCAGATGAGCGTGCTGCTTGATAAAGTTCTTCTTTTAAAACTCGCTCTTTTTTCATAGCTTGTTCATCATATTCCCCATTGAAATACAACAAGGCAGGCTCTGACTTAGCCAACTTATCTATAAAATTAACGTGTAAAATTAATTTTGATAAAATAAATTGTAATAATACCAATAACGTTAGTGCAGCCATTCCGTCGACTAAGGTTAGTTTACTATTTGTTAGAATGGTTGCTAAAATAGAACCAAAGGCAACTGTTACAACGAAGTCAAAAGCGCTCATTTTTGCTAATATTCGTTTTCCAAAAATCCGAAGAACGAAAATTAATAACAAGTAAGCTAACGTCCCTACAATTACTGTTCTATAGACCATCGTCCAGTCTTTAAATAAGAAATCCACTTTAATCCTTCTCCCTTTTAATATAGTTGGTTTTTATTCCTCTACTTTATGATCTAATAAAATTAAATTAATTTTAAGTCTTCCTCTTTCCAATTGTCTTCGATTAATAGACCTAAAAGCTTTTTTCGCCTTTCTTCTATTTTTTGCATGCTGATTTCAAAGACATCATCTTCTACTAATGGCCAGTTGTTTCTCCTGCATCTAAAATAATCTGGATTCTTTTGATTTTGAATAGCCATCTATTGCCTAAAAATATACCTTTTAAAGTTTAATAATGCAATCCTTTCAGAATCGTTTAACTCATCATCTAATCGTGTTTGATAAAATAAGTGGAGGAGATCTTTTTGACCTTTTACTATCCATCCGTAGAGGATGGAAAACCACTCTTGGTGAGCCGTGCAGGTTTTTTTAATATACTTTATTAAATGGAAACTATCTAGGATAAATGTACTATTTGGAATAATTTTAGCTCCTGCTTTAATCCAGGGAGCGCCATCTCAAGAAAGATAAATGTGTTTTACTTTCTCTAAATCATACGCTTCATCAAAATGGTCTAATACTGAGAACCATCATTCTTCATTATTTGGGTAAAGCCCAGTAAAGTAACGTTTCCCTTCTAATTCTATTCGCTTAGCTGTACCAGCCACTTCTTTGCGACCTTCATAAACATACACAAGTTTCATAAACCGATTTTCCCATCTTGATAGGCAACGTGGTCTTCATCTGCTTCAATATATAATACATCGACTATTTTTTTCTGTGAAGGAATAGCGACATCAGTAGGTTCTAATAGATGTTTATGAACGACGTTCATGACGGATGTGCGGCTACGAATAGAAATAGTCTTAAAACTATCGATTGTTTTTTGGTAGGATAAATCTTTCACTCTTTCTAAAATCTCAGCTTCTAATCCTAAGTCCATACGACTATGAGGAGCTAAGTCTAAATGATCGTCTACTAGATAGGTAAACTGACCACTTTGCTTATTTTTATAGTACGTCCGTTTTAGGACGACGTCTCCCATAGTAGTAGAAAGTCGTTTCTCATCATTCTTCCGTTGAACATGCCAGGCTTCTTTTCTTGCTGGATAGTGTTTTAGAGAATCATCTAAGTTTTCAATGAAGTCTTCTACTAAAGTAATACCAATTTGATTCATCGATTCTTGGACGTCAGAAATAAGATTATGGAAAGCCAATTCTTTCTTTTGTGTTAAATCTAAATTTTTTACCATTGTTTCACTGATTTTTTCAACTGCATACTGTATAATGTCCATTAAGGAACAACTCCTGTTCTATGTTTTTAGTGGTAAAAACAGTTTAACACAGGAGTTGTTTCTTTTTTTATGTAAAGTTAAATGGTCATTAGTGAAAATAACAAAAAAAGCTCTTCGGTACATATATGCACCAAAGAGCTTTTATAAAAATGAAGACAATCTATTATTTAGAATCTTTCGTTTCTTTCTTTTAAATCGCTTTTTAATTGTTAAATTCAAGCTATTATCATTAAATTGAAGCTAGAACAGCTTTTTCCAAAGCTTGTTCAACATCCTTAGCAATCTCTGTTAATTCCGAATCGTCAAATAAACTAATAAGTTTTTCAGGACTTGTCATTCCTACATACGTTTGACCATCTTCTGTTCTTACGACCATTTTACACGGCAACACATAACCGATATGGCTATTTTTTTCCAATACTTCTTTCGCTTGTTTTGGGTTACATACTTCTAGTACGACAAAATCATCCTTTAAGTCTAACCCTTTTTCAGCAAGCTTATCTTTAAAATTAAGCTGCCATAAAACTCCAAAACTGTTTTCTTTTAAATTTTCTTCTAATGCCTCGATAGCCTCGTTTAAACTTTTATCTGTTCTTTTTTCATATACAATATTCATTTCTTTGCCTCCTAAATTTTATTTAGATACAAATAGATGACTCTCTATACAATTACTTATCCTTAATTTTTTAGTATTTTTTTCTTCTTAAGGTACTCTTCTTCATCTATTTCACCATTTGCGTACCTTTTATCTAAAATATCTAACGCAGTTTCTTTATCTCCTCTGTTCTCGTTATTATTCTTATTTATCATATAGATGGATAATCCAACCACTAATAGGATAACCAACGGTATCAAAAACATTAAAAACATATTAGGACCCATATAATCAAATTGATTATGCATATCATGCTCCTTTCTTCTTATAGACAACTTAATGATAACCCCCACACTTTTTGATGTAAATAAAAAAGACTTAAATAAAGATAAGAGCAGCTTTCAATACCTATTCAACTAGTAAGTGTATAAATTATAATTTTTGACTTTAGTTAAGTGTACAGGTATGCTTAATCTATAGAACGATTACAAAAGTAGTCGTACCTGCTGCTTGGTTTTTGAGAATAGGCCCCATATAAACCTTTGCCATTATCCTTTCGCTAAGACAGCTATAAAAAAATAATTGGACCATTACTATTGTCCAACAACAGATAAAATACCCAATGTATTAGTTAATATAAACTTATTGATAGCTAGCTAAAAGGAGGAAATTTTATGGAAAATCATCAGTCAAAAAATCAACACAAATCATCACGCCCATATGATAGAAGATTTCAAAAAAAGATTTTGGGTAAGTTTGATTGCTTCAATTCCTATTTCACTATTATCCCCTATGTTTCAAAATTTATTTAATTATCAACTTACTTTTACAGGTTCAAATATTCTTCTTTTTGCCCTCGCTTCCTTTGTTTTTTTCTATGGTGGAAAATCATTCTTGAGTGGTGCTAAAAAAGAAATTCTAAAAGACCATACTCCTGGAATGATGACTCTTATTTCTTTAGCCATTGTCGCTTCTTATGTTTATAGTTCTTTAACAACCTTCTTTATTACCGGAAGCGACTTCTATTTTGAATTAGCTACACTTATTGTCGTTATGCTATTAGGCCATTGGATAGAAATGAGATCTCAAATGGGCGCATCTAAAGCCTTAGAAGAATTGATTGAACTCATGCCTAATGAAGCTCATAAACTAGATGACGCTGGGAATACAACTGACGTATCCGTTGAAGAATTAAAACCTGAAGATTACATTCTGGTGAAATCAGGCGAAAAAATCCCTTTAGATGGTGAAATTTTAAAAGGAGAATCTACTTTAGACGAATCTATGCTCACTGGTGAATCCGTTCCCATAGATAAAAAAAGCGGAGACGGTGTTATTGGCGGAGCAATCAATGGTAATGGTGTCTTAACGATAAAAGTTGAAAAGGTCGGTTCTGACACTTACTTGGCGCAAGTCGTTGAGTTAGTCAAAAACGCACAGGCAACTAAGTCTCGAGCTCAAGGATTTGCAGATGTAGCCGCAAAATGGTTATTCTATATAGCCTTAGGTACCGGACTATTGACTCTTGCTTATTGGATAACAGCCGCTGACTTTGAATTTGCTCTTGAACGGATGGTAACGGTTCTTATTATTGCTTGTCCACATGCTCTAGGGTTAGCTATGCCTCTGGTCAGTTCAGTGTCAACCTCTATTGCTGCCAGAGAAGGACTTTTAATTCGAAATCGGACTCAATTCGAGATTGCACGTTCTATCGATAAAGTTGTTTTTGATAAAACGGGTACGTTAACGGAAGGCCAATTCGGAGTTGACGCTATTTTGCCTACAAAAGGTATTCTAGATGAAGACTTACTTCAACTAGCTTATTCCGTAGAAAGCCAATCTGATCACCCTATTGCTAAAGGGATTGTTCGTAAGGGAGAAGAAGAAAATCTTTCTAAGCTATCTGTAACTGAATATGAAAATTTAGCGGGTCGAGGCCTAAATGCGAAAGTTGAAGGTGAAAAAGTATCTATTGTCAGTCCAGGTACTATGAAAGAAAGAAATCTATCTTTTGATAAAAAAACATTTGACCAATTTTCTCAAGATGGGAAAACAGTTGTATTTGTAATAAAAGAAAATACATTACAAGGAATGATTGCCTTAAGTGATAGAATTCGTTCATCCGCTTTACAAACCATTCAACTGTTAAATGAACGTGGCATCGAATCAATCATGATTACAGGTGATAATGAAAAAGTGGCAAATAGCGTTGGTAAAGAACTCGGCTTGACTCATGTATTTGCAGAAGTGTTGCCTAATGAAAAATCAGAAAAAATTAAACAGTTGAAAGAAAACGGGACAATGAAAGTTGCCATGGTTGGAGACGGTATCAATGATGCACCTGCTTTAGCTGAAGCTGATATTGGCATTGCTATTGGAGCTGGAACAGACGTAGCCATAGAGACTGCTGATATCGTATTAGTTAATAGTGATCCGCGAGATGTCATTAATATTATCAACTTGTCTAAAGCAACCTATAAAAAAAATATCCAGAATCTTATCTGGGCTGCGGGATATAACATTATCGCTATACCTCTTGCAGCTGGTGTACTAATCAATCAAGGAATCGTTGTTACGCCTGCAATTGGAGCAGCAGTTATGTCATTAAGTACAGTAATTGTCGCTATTAATGCTCGTCTACTAAAAGTAGACGATATAACGACTAAAGATGCAAAGTAACGTTCATTTAAAAGAAGCTAAAAAGCATATTATTTTATTGCTATTTAACTTACTCAACTTTGAACTGCCCCATCATTCCCGAGTCTTCATGTTCCAAGATATGACAATGATACATAAATAAGCCTTCCTCTTTAAAAACAACTAGTAATGTTACTTTTTCATTATTTTTGACTATTACCGTATCTTTCCAACCCTGTTCATTTAAAGGAGGAGTTTTTCCATTTCTTTCTATTATCTGAAATTGTGCACCATGTACATGGAAAGGATGAGGAGAAGAAGACATCATACCCATTCCTCCAGTTGATTCATTAGCGACAACCCATTCTTCTAATTGATTTAGCTTTAACTCTTCGTCAATTCTATCCATATCCATTTGCTTACCATTTATAGCGACCATTGGACCCATACCGCTCATGACAAAATCTCTTGAACGGATACTATCTTTTTTATCGTACTTTGGTATGTCAACTAATTTTTTTGGGATGTCTACTTTTTATCGTTCGAACGTGATAATGTCCTAAGTAGGTCGAAGCATAAAATGTCCCAAAATGATAAAATAAACTAATGAAAAGGATCCTACTAACGATGAATGAAGATAAGAAATATAAAGCAATAAAAGCTGTGGCAGAAAAAAGAAAGAACAAAAAGAGAGCTTGTATTGAACTTGGGCTCTCGATGAGGCAAGTCAACAGATTAATTCAAGAATATCAAGAAGGAGGAAAAGGTGTTTTTTCACACGGTAATAGAGGAAAAATAGCTAAGCACGCCGTGCCTAAGGAAACAAAAAAACAAGTAATTGAGCTCTATCAAAGTTTTAAGATAAAACCTAACGTGAAGCATTTTACTGAAATTTTGAAGGAAGATCATGACATCTGTTACACTGATACGACTATTCGCCGTATTTTATATCAAGCTCATATTCTATCACCTAAAACTCAAAGAAAAACGCGTAAGAAAATAAAAGCTCGAATCAAAGCTAAATCAATGAAAGGAAAAAAAGAGGTTGAGAACCCACTGGTTCCAAGAGCAGAAGATCAAATGGAGTTACCCGAAAAAAGCCATCCTAGCCGTCCTAGAAAGAAATATCAGGGGGAGCTTATTCAAATGGATGCCAGCTCCTATAACTGGTTTGGTAAAGATGTGGCACATCTTCATTTAGCTATTGATGACGCTTCTGGTAACATCGTTGGGGCTTATTTCGATACGCAAGAAACACTCAAGGGCTATTATCATGTGCTCAATCAAATCCTAACGAAACAAGGCATCCCCTTAGCTTTTTTAACAGATAAACGAACTGTTTTTGAATACACATCAAAAACCATGAGAGCGGTTGAAGAAGATACATTTACCCAGTTTGGTTTTGCCTGTCATCAACTCGGTATTGAGGTTAATACCACGTCTATACCACAAGCTAAGGGCCGTGTAGAGCGTTTAAACGGGACTGTTCAATCGCGACTTCCTGTAGATTTAGAATTAGCTGGAATACAGTCTATGGAGGAAGCCAATCACTTTTTAATAAAATGGGTTAGAACTTTTAATAAGAAGTTTGGTAATAAAACGAAGGAATCCATCTATGAAAATGCACCAACTAAATCAGAAATCAATTTATTATTAGCACGAGTAGCTAATAGAAAAGTGGATAGTAGGCATCATATTCGTTATCAAAATAACTATTACCTGCCTACGGAAGGTAGTGAAGATAGATACTTTACGCGAAGATCAAAGGTGCTAATTATCGAAGCGTTTAATGGAAATATCTATGTAAATATAGCTGAAAAAATATACACAACAAGGAGACTGAAAGAACATGACTACTACTCACAAAAATTTGATTCGATTCCAGAGCAAAAAAAAGAAAGACGCCAGTATATTCCCCTACAGTCTCACCCGTGGAAACTAGAGTCTTTCAAAAGATATCTTCGTAGTGTCGGAAAAACACTCGAAGAGTATGAAGCTGAACAAACAGCTTAAGACTAATTTTAACAAATTTGGTCACATTAATGCAAGCTTTTGCGAAGTAAAAGCTTGCATTAATGTGACCCTTGGTTTTAGGACATTTTCTCTTTCGCTTGACACTAATTTTTTTGGGATGTCTACTTTTTGATTGCTCTCTTCTACTATATTTATCGTCATAAGGTTATCCTTAGCGTCTTTAAACGTTACCTTGTCTCCAACTTTATAATCAGAAAAATCAACAAGTATTTCTGCTCTTTCAGCTGGTGCAAGAGTTACATGAGTCATTTCAATACTTTTTTCTAGGAATCCTCCGTCTGAAGCAATTTGATAAAAAGGAGTATTATCACTAAAACTAAAATCATACGTTCTAGCATTTGATCCATTTAAGATTCTTAATCTGACGAGTTCACTTTTGATATCTAACTCAGGATTTATCGCTCCGTTAATTAAAACCGTATCGCCCATAAAACCGTTCATCGTATCTCTCATATCTAATTCATAAGGAATGTCTCCATCTTTTGTAAATCGCTTATCTTGTACGACTATTGGAATATCATTTACACCGTGGTCTTTCGGAAGGTTTAAGTTCTTAGATTCTTCATCTTCAATATAGAAAAGTCCTGCTAGACCTTTGTAAACCTGTTCACCCGTCTTGCCTAATAAATGCGGATGGTACCACAGTGTAGCTGCGGGTTGATTTATCGTAAAGTAAGGGTTCCAACTTGATTTTGGGTCTATGGTTTGATGTGGACCACCATTCATCTCTGCCGGCACTTCCAAGCCATGCCAGTGCACTGTAGTCATTTCACTTAATGTATTCTCTACATTTATCTTTACTTCATCGCCCTTACTCACTTTTATAATTGGTCCCAAGTAATCGCCATTATAGCCTAAAGTCTCCGTCTTATGACCTTCAAAAAATTCTGTTTCTCCATATTGTACAGTCAAATCAAATTCAGCTTTTCCACTTTCAGGATTTTTATCTTCTAGGAGTGGTGGAATAGGCAATTTATTGCCTATTTGCTTTTGATTGCTAACGATTGATGGTACTTCTACGCCCATAGTCTTATCTTGTATTCTTTCGTTTCTATTTATAAAAAGATAACCAACGTATATAATCAACAAAATTAGAGAGACCGTTAGTGCAAAGTACCAAATTCTATTTTTCTTCATGCTTTAAACCTACTTTCAAAATATATTGTATTCTTAACGTAACTCATCATTATCTATTTAGGCAGTCAGCCAACGATAAATAAAATCTCTAGAGAGAACTAATTAGTAGATTTATCAAGTAACTAACTTTTTTCTTTATTGTATTCCTAATAACTACATATGTAAACGATTAGTTTTTTCTTTCTATTTTTCACTAAACAGTTAGACGTTCTATTCTAATAGTTAGTCGTTAAAAAAGAATATGGTACAATAACTAGTGAAACAAGGTAATGATTACAAGCTATTTATGCAATGGAGGTACTCTTTTGAAGATAACTATAAAGAAAAAAACGCTTATTTTATCCAGTCTCATTTTATTTTGCGTATTTATTTCACTATTATTTGTTCAAAACAATTTTTATTTATATAAACAACCTATTGCTGAAGTAACACAAGCAACTCCGAAAGATAAAACAGAGTCCGTTGGCTCAGTAAATAATGAGGCGATTATCTTTCATCAAAATTTAGTCGGTAAAATAAAAAATGGCGAACAAAAAGATGCATTCATTTTGTTAGAAAATACCTACTCCTCTTCTGGAGCTCATGATCATAAATATCAAGTAGGCGACAAGTTATTTATCACTATTCAAAGCGACAAAGGAAAAGAGCTAACAGGTATCATTGATTACCCAAAAAGAGATACATACGTCGTTGTGGCTGCGTGGTTATTTATGGTAACTGTGTTTCTAATCGGTAAAAAAAGCGGGTTATTTTCAATTGTTAGTTTAATAATTAACGTTCTTATATTGATACTCGCGTTAAATCGCTATACAGAGTTAGAGGGAGCCAGCTTATTGCTTATTTGTAGCGGATTGGTTGTATTTTTTACTGTTACTTCTTTATTATCGGTTAGTGGTAATAATGAAAAAACATACGCAGCTATTTTAGCAACCATTATAGGGACATTTTCTGCTTTACTTATCGCTTACGTTGTTATGAAAGTCACAGCTGAAAAAGGATTGCGATACGAGGAAATGTCCTTTGTAACTCGGTCTCCTCAAAAAGTCTTTTTAGCTAGTATTCTTATAGGCTCTTTGGGCGCTGTAATGGATATCGCTATCACTATCACGTCTTCACTCTATGAACTATACGATAAAAATAATCATATTCTTCTAGAGGACTTAAAAGAATCTGGGATGGAGATAGGTAAAGATATCATGGGAAGTATGACCAATGTTTTATTTTTTGCGTATGTTAGTGGAAGTATTCCTATGCTTTTACTTTATTTAAAGAATGGCGCTCCTTTAAATTATACTTTATCTCACTAGTGTTGCATAAACATAGCTTAATTTGACCTCATTTCTTGTTTTTCTGAAAAAAGGCAAAAAAAGGGAGTGCTTACGCAAAAGATGACTATTTCCAGAAAATTTTGCTTATTCAACTGATTCCATTACCAACGGACACCCTTTCTTTAAGGGTCTAAGTCGGTATCAAAAGATTAAACCATTCTTCTGCCGGTTGAAATAACAGATAACGAAAAAATCGTTTGATTTGGAAAACAGACTGTTTACTTTTTGTTTTTAACTTAATCAAATAGGTTAATAAACTGGCAATCATGGCTAAAATCAGCTGATTGACAACCCCTTTTTCACTTCTCGAAAAAAACTTTTTAATCGTCATATGTTGTTTAATATGCTTGAAGAACAGCTCTATTTGCCAACGTGCTTTGTACATTTCTGCAATGTCAGTAGAGGAGCAGTCAAAACGATTGGTAATAAACTGGAGAGTTTTCCCCTTTTTGTCTTGAACGGTTACTAAACGAAATCTGGACGTTAGATGGTTCTGAGCACCTAATGCGACCATTTGGTCGCTGATAACGGACTCACTCTTGGAAGCTACTAATGGTTCTAAAACATGAACTTTTGTATTCTTTTTGATTCTTGTCACAAAGAAGTAGCCCTGCGAGTGCATCGTATCTAATCGTTCAAAATCAAGGTAACCGCGATCAAACACATAAGTCGCTTCAGGTTGATTAACCAATACTTCTAACTGATTTGTATCGTGCTCGACGGCGTTAGTCAGTGTGAATTCATCTGGGTAAAGATGTTCATTATCCATAAAGCAAAGTTTTAAGTGAAGCTTAACTCCTGATTTTGTTTTACGAAAATCAGCCCATTGATAAAGGTTTTGGTTAAGTGAAAACGTCGAAGAATCAATTAGGTAGAGACTATTTCGTTTCGTTACGGGCCTTTTATTTTTAGCCTGACTAACTAGCTGACTAAAAATGGCTAAAAGAATCTCTGAATCTATTTTTGAGAGAGTTCTAGAGAGCTGAGAATAACTGATACTAGTCATACACATTTCTTTTTGAAGTTCTTTCGAAACAAAAGCCGCATCCATCTCTCTAAGACTTTCTTTTTCGTCATTGATTCCATGAAGAAAAAGTTGAAGAGCTTGGAAGAAACTAAGTTTCTTATGGTATTTATCAAAGTCAACAATCTTTTTTTGAATAGAGCTTGGTAAAAGATTTAGCTTAATGGAAGAAAACCATTTATTAAAAGCAGAATTTGTTTTATACTTATCCATGTGTTAGGTCCTTTTTATTGGTCTTGGATGAGTCATCTGAGTTCAGTATAAAGGACTTTTTTGCATATTGGAATAATATAAACAAATTTGTGAAACACATAATGTTTCATGCAACACTAGTGACTTTATCTATGAATTTGTCTTTAGAATTAACTAGAGCTCTTGTTGGTGGTATAGGAATCGTGTTAACTATTCCCATTAGTATTTATACAGCGACTTATTTTATTCATAAAAGGAGCCTATCCAAATGAATGTCTTAGTTTACTTAACTATTATTTTATTTCTACTTATGAAACTTATCGGTGGCGAAAAAGGAACTCGATCGTTTACAGCTCTTTTCTTAAACGCGGGTGTTTTATTTTTAACTATATTTTTTATGACTGTCCAAGCTATTAATCCAATCTTAATTACGTTAGCAGCTTCTATAATTATTAGTTGCATTAATCTTTTCTATATCAATCATATTAATCTCAAATCTATTACAGCTTTTCTTGCTACTATCTTTACCTTACTTTTCTTAATTATCCTTATTTTTATGATTGTTAATCGTTCAATGATTCAAGGATTTGGTATAGAAGAGATAGAAGACCTTACTTCTTTTACCTTATATGTAGGAGTAAATTTTACTACACTTGCCATTTGTACTATTATTATGGGCGCAATAGGTGCGATTACAGATACAGCTATCTCTATTTCTTCTGCTATGAGTGAAATCTATCTGCGTAATCCGTTATTAGACCGTTCTAGTCTTTTTAAATCCGGTATGAATGTCGGCAAAGATATTTTAGGTACGACCACAAATACGCTATTTTTTGCTTTTACTGGTGGATACTTGGCTTTAATATTGTGGTTCAAAGATTTAGCTTATACCTTTGGTGAAGTCATTAATTCAAAAGTGTTTAGTTCAGAGATCATTTCTATTCTTTTTATTGGTACAGGTGCTATTCTCGTTATCCCTATCACTGCTTGGCTTTCAGCCTATCTGTTGACTAAGTATAAAGTTGACCTCACTATAAATAAAATCATTTCCACCTAGTTATTTATATGAGATTATTTGATGGTTCAGTACTTTTATTATCCTAACTAAGAAGCTTCCTATTCATTTCACTCGTTCAGCAAAAAAATAGTTAAAACTAAATTAGATGCATCTATTTAAACTAGTTATTCTAAAAATAGACTTCTAGTTTAAATTCTGTATAAAAAAATAGAGAAAAGATGGTTTATTTGCCATCTTCTCTCTATTTTTCTAAAGCTAACTCTGTTAAAACTTCAATAGCTCTATTTATTTCTGCTCTTGTATTGAAGCTAGAAAAACTAAAGCGAACCATTCCACTTTCGATTGTGTGATAATGCTCGTGAACGAGCGGGGCACAATGAGCGCCTGAGCGAACGCAAATATCATATTCTTCGTACAAGACATCCGCTAGGTCTCCTGAACTCCAACCCGCTAAATTCAAACTAACAACTGCGCCATGTTGCTCTGGATTTTCTTTTAAGCTTTTTAGATTACACCCATAGATTGTTATCCCTGTAATGATAGAAACTTCTTCAAGAAAAAAAAGTGTCAGTTCTTGTAATTGTTTTTGAATCGATTCTACCGATAGCTCTGCAACATAATCTAAGCCTGCTTCTAAACCTGCCAAACCATGTACGTTTAACGTTCCTGGTTCGAAGAGACCTGGCATCTGTTGAGGCATTTCTTTGTCATAGGAATGGCTTCCACTTCCCCCACTAAATACCGTTTTTAGATTGAGATTAGGCTGATTTAAAACAATTCCGCCTGTTCCTTGAGGTCCGTAAAGGCTTTTATGGCCGGTAAAACACAACGCATCAATCTGCATCTCAACCATATCAATTGGGACTACACCTGCACTTTGCGCAACATCAACAATGAGCAAAATATGATTTTCTCGACAATAGGCTCCAACTTTTTTCAAATCAGTTATTTGACCCGTAACATTAGACATATGATTGATGATAATCGCTTTAGTATTTTTTTTCATTAACTGTTCCAATTGATCTAACCGTACTTGTCCCCTTTCATCTAATTCAAGAAAATCAAGTTGTAGACCTTCTTTTTCTAGTTGATAAAGTGGTCGCAACACAGAATTATGCTCGTTTTTTGTTGTAATGACCGCATCTGTTGGATTTAATAAACTTTTTAAAAGTAAATTGAAAGCCATCGTCGCATTCGAGGTGAAACTTATTTGGCTAGCATCTTGTGCATGAAATAATTGGGCGATTTTCATCCGTGTCTGCTCAGCTTGACGTAAAGCTTGAAGCGCTGGTGCATGACTGCCACGAGCCGGATTCCCGATTGTTTGGCTTTGGATGGCATTGTATACAGCATCTGCTACTTGAGGCGGCTTGACTAGTGTTGTTGCACCGTTATCAAAATAATCCATTGTTGCCTCCTAATCTTTATTGTTTCCAAGGTGAAACGGTTTTTTTACGCTCTTTTGAGACTTTCACTTCATAAATTCCATCACAACTAATGGCTTCTTTTGTGATAAATGTTTTGATTTCTTTTAAATCACCCACTGAAAGTTGCAACACCAAACCACAGCCTGCTGAAAGTTGTTCGGGAATAGGAATCAAGCGACAACTCCAGTTCTTTTCTGTCATCTTGATTTCTGCTTGTGAGGCAGCTGATGAACTCTCAAAAACAAGAATCCCGTAGTGTTGGCGATTGATCATGGAGAGACCGTTTTGTATTGGCTTTGCAATTCAACGATGCGGTACATATTTGTTGCTTCACCAACCATAAGCTGGTCTTCAAGTTCAAAGAATTCAACACAAATGCCACAGGTCAAAATTTCTACTCCATCACTTGCCATTGCTTGTAAATCTTGTAAAATGGATGAACCCTCAGCAGTTAATTTAGCCCCACCATTGTAAAAGAGAATCTTTTCAGGTAATTGTTCTTGTTCAGATAAAGAAAAGAAAAAACTTTTCATCAACGTTGTGCCTAATTCTTGGGAACCATTACCGATGATTTCAGAATGGATACTAACAATATAGGGTTGTTGTTTTGATTCCGTCTCTTTTTTTAAAAAGGTAGGCTTTTGTTCACTCACTTGGTTGATTGAACTATTTTCTTCTTTTTCTTTTGTTAATTGGACAGTATAAGAAGAAACGCTATTTTGTTCTATCGTTGTTTTAAATCCTAATTGATCTGCCATTTTTTTTAGGTTTTGCGTAGCAATTTTATTGTCTACTAAAACGGTTAAGTCTTCATTTGGAAATTCTTTCATGGCTCTTTTCGTTAAAATTACTGGCATAGGACAAGCTTGTTCTAGCGCATTTATTTCGTGCATCGTTTTACACCCTTCTTTCATCTTTTTAATCTAGTTTAATAGATAGTCATTTTATAGTCAGACCGTTCTGTAACAACGCCAATTATCCCGCTGTTTAAGCCTTCTGCCTGTAATTCAAGCAATAAATCATTGGCTTGTGCTGTTGGCGCACTAACCAATAATCCACCGGAAGTTTGAGGGTCAAAGAATAATTCCTCTAAAGCATAATCATCAAACTCAAATTTAACATCGGAACTTAGTGCATTTCGGTTTCTTTGTCCACCAGCTGTTATCAGAAATTCCTGAGCCCCTTTATAAGCTCCTTTTAAAATAGGTGTCGCTGAGCTTTCTAGTACACAACTAAATTGATCTGTTAACATTTCATTCAAATGCCCTAACAAACCAAAACCTGTTACATCCGTACAACTGTGTACCGTATATTTTTTCAAAATCGTTGACGCATACACATTCAATAACGTCATCGAAGCAGCAGCTGCTTGAAATTCTTCTTCACCCATTTCACCAGCACTATAAACGGTTGTCACAATCCCTGTTCCTAATGGTTTAGTAAGAATTAAACTATCACCTAGTTCACATGTATCATTTCTGTAAATTTTATCAGGATGAACCTTTCCTGATACAGATAAACCATATTTTGGTAGAGAATCATGAATAGAATGACCACCAACTAGAATACCACCTGCTTCTTTTACTTTCTCTTGTCCACCAGCTAATATTTCAGCTAAAATGGTTAAAGATTTTTCTTCTGGCCAACAAACCATGTTCATCGCTGTTAGCACTTCTCCACCCATTGCGAAAACGTCACTCATTGCGTTTGCTGCTGCAATTTGACCAAATAATCGTGGATCACTAACCATTGCGGGGAAAAAATCCATTGTTTGAATCATCGCTAGGTCCTCAGTTAGTTGATAGACTGCTGCATCATCTGCAGAGTCAAATCCGACTAATAAATTTTTATCCTCTTGTTTAGGTAATGTTTCCAAAATACTACTTAAATCTCCGGGACCGATTTTTGCATTACAGCCACCGCATATAAATAATCCATCCAACCATTGATTTTCCATCATTTATTTTTGCTCACTTTCTTTTTGCCATTCTAGTATCCTATCCGCCGTTTCTATAGCATCTAGACTAACCAGTGTTAAATCTCGTTGTGATTTATGGTGATTGTAACGTGGATCATAGTAAGAGACCAGTAAGCTTTCTATGACTAAATCTACATCGCCACTCATGACTTGCTCTTGAAATAAATTAACTCGATCCTCATTAATAAAAGCTTTTAAAGCACCTAAGGAATCAGATAATTCTTTTTGATTGTCTTCTTTTACATAGTCACGATGAATTTGGGCAACTCGTAATTCTAGAGGCGCATCAATGTAGAATTTTTTACCTTCTTTAATTGCAGAAAATAGGCTTGAAGGAATCACAACATTTCCAATCCGTTTGCTTTCTCCTTCAGTAAAGACTACTTCTCCCTCTTTCCATCCTTGGCTAGCTTCAAAAAGTAAACTTTCAAATGCTTTTTGAGAATGAGGTTCAGATAGCCCGATACTGCCTAGCATAGATCCTCTGTGATTAGCACAACCTTCTAAATCTAATATATTGGCTCCTTTTCTCGAGAGTTCTTTCAAAATTTCTGTTTTCCCACTACCTGAAAGACCATAGAGAGTTATAAATGCTGCCTTTGTTAGCTCGGTATTTAGATGCTCATTAATATAGTGACGGTAGGCTTTATACCCCCCACTCAATCTACTTACTGGTAATCCCATTGCTTTTAATAATGAAAAGATAGAATTAGAGCGCATGCCACCTCGGCTACAAAAAATAACTAATTCATCGTATTGGTCTAATAATTTTTGGTAGTGAGTATACATATTGGGAAGTTGACTAGCGGCCCAGTCTACACCGTATTGTTTAGCTTCTTCAACTTGTCCGTTGACATACAAAATCCCTACCGTTGCACGTGTTTCATCATCCAGAACAGGAATATTTACCGCTCCTGGAATGGTAGAAAAACTGTGTTCTTTGGGACTACGAACATCTACAAAGCCAATCATTTTATTTTTTTTAGCTGCTATTATTTCTTCGTACGTTATCGTTGGCTTCATTTTTTACCACTTCCTGACTAACTAATTTATCATGTCATCTTCTATCATACTACTATTTTTATCAGACTTCTCTATTATCCGCTTGATTAAAGAATTTTTTAACCAAAAATGATGTCAAAAATAAGACACTTAAAAGACTAATCCAGTCTCTTAGTTCTTCTTCTTTCATTAAATAATTTTACCTTTATTTTCTCTTTTAGTTCCTTATTCTACTAAAAATTGATTCTCTTGTTGTACCACCTTATGTAAATAAGGTAAACTTTCATTATAGTAAGAGACGTTAGTGCATCATTTGAGCATAACTCTTTTAAATTCATTCAACGAAAGGATGATACAATGAAAAAAATCGTTACTATTAATGATAAGATGCAACAAGGTGAATACGAACTATCCGAAGAATCTGGTAAAAATTTTGACCCGGATTTTAAACCTGAGCTATCACCTAAAGAACTTTTAGCGTTAGGTATCTTTGGTGGGAAATATATGACTGACTGTGCAGATGAGTTTCCATCTGACTGGTTTGACCATGCTAAATTATCTCCAGAAAAAAAAGATATCTCATTGAATTATTATCAAGTTGATGCCTCCATGCCCTTAGAAACTTGGCAAGAAAAAGGTTGGATTCATTCAGGGGACCCACGCGGTTGGTTCCAATGGTATTGCCGTTATTATTATGGTCGTAGACTACCTGAAGAAGATCAAATCCAAATCAAAAGATGGAAAGCTATTAAAAGGCATGCAGGAGCTATCAAGAAAAATTGTGAGCATAAAGATCAAAGCTGTAGAAAAAAACAAAGGCAAACGCTTCTTCATTGGGCATACGATAGTAGAATGATCTAAAAAAGAAGAAACAAGCAATCTAATCAGCTGATTAGTTCTCCCTTGTTTCTTCTTTTTTGTTGAACACATTCCTTACATAGTTTTTGTATTTAAAATTTGCTTTCTGATTTAAGAATATCTTCGTAGGCCTCTATAATTAATTTCTTTTCTAAAGAATCATGGACCGTTTTCAACAAACGATCAAAAAGGTAATGTGCTTGCTCCTGGATGACTTCTCTATTGGTAAATTTCGCTTCATTCGTCATATGACGGTAAGCTTGAAAAACAGCTAACATCACATAAACATCTCCTTGTCCATAGTGAATGATTTGAAGGAAAGTATCACGTAGCAACCTATCTAAATCATAGGTTTCTCGATAAATTTTACCTTCTGAACCTTCTTCTTCCATCACAACGTACCCCTCCTTTAACGAACACAATTCTCCTAATAATAATCCCAAACTATTAATACAAAAAACAGCCGTATTAGGATCGTTGGTCCCCGGGGATAGTGCTCTTAACGCAACTTCTACCATCTTTTGGATAGAAAAATTAAAATCTTGTTCTTCTGAACGACGCATCCCAATTAAATAGTGCTCACGTATTTCTTCTGCTACTCTTTGAGTGTCTGTACTTTCTGAACTGAGTAACAATTCACCTATAACAACTTCATTTGTCACAAACTGTCCCGTCATTCTATTGAAGCGAACGGTTACCTGGTATTTTTTCGCTACTTCAAATAAGCGATCATAATCTACTATCTGAATGTACCCATTTGTCTGAACTCTTATCGGAAGTCCTGGACCTTGGCTTTCTACACCTGCTTTTGAGACAATTTCATATTGGCTCATTTCATTTTTATAAATAGAAATAACTTCTTGCGCTTGAACGTATAAACGATCAATTAAATTACTAGCCTGGATGTATTTACCCACACTATTAATAAATAAAATAAAATTAAATAAACCAAAGATAATATAAATAACTCCAATCGTTCCGGCAAGAATGGGTTTTGTTAAATATTCTTCGCGGATAAAAAGCATGCAAGTAATACTATAGATAAATCCGCTTACGAAAATACCAAAAGATTTCATCGTTCGCTCATCGGCTAGAAAATTTTCAACTACTCGTGGAGAAAACTCACTCATATAGACACTCAAGACGACCATTGTTGTTGAAAAAGTAAAGGTTGTGATTGTAATGAAGGCACTTGAAACGACGCCCAAAACAGACTTAGCTAAACTTGCGCTCGTTAATAATAAATCAGGTAGATAGGGTCTCATATCAAACAAATATCCATTGTCTAATAAAACGACAATAGCTGCTAATAATAAAGCTAATACACTATATACGACTGGATAAAGCCAGATACTTTTCTTTATCGTTTCATATCCCTGTTTTATCTTCATTGCATCCTGTCTCCTCCGTTTTAAAAATGATATTATACTCTCAGTACTCCCCGGAATCCTCGACCGGTATAATAGGACTCAGCTCCATTATGGTATAGAAAAACTTGTCCGAATCGGTAATCACAAAAAAGAGCTCCACCTAGTTTTCTAATAGCAATAGGTGTTTTTACCCAACTAGATGTTTTCGTATCAAAATCACTCATGTCTTGTAGTGTTTGGTATTGTTCAACGGATAACAGTTCTATTCCCATTTCTGCCGCCATACCAACCGCATTTTTTTCTGGCTGATTATTTTTTCTCGAATCCAATCCTTCTAAGTCATAACAAACTGATCGACGACCCTTTGGACTTTCTTGTGAGCAATCACAAAAGATATAAACATCTTCTTTTTCATTGTAACCAATAACATCTGGTTCTCCACCGGTTTCTTCCATCTGGCTAAGTGACCAGAGTTTTTTCCCGCTTTTAGTTAATCTTTTTTCTATTTTTTCCCATTTGAGATCGCTATGACGACTATTATTTTCATCAAAACGTTTTTTAAGTATCGTTATCAATTCTTCTCGTCTTTTAATTGTGACTTCTTTTTCCTCATTTTTTGTCATTATTATTCTCCCCTTTATCTGCTTTTTCTTTTTGAAGTATATCTTCTAATCTTAATAACACTTTTAAAAATAAGCCTAACTCAATAGCTTCAGCAATTACTCCATCACCATAACGTTCTTCTCTTTTTAACGAGGTCAAATAGCTTTTTACCTCCTCTTTCGTAAATAAAGAGATAGCTTTCCCTTCAATTCTTTCCATATTATCTAAATAATTGACATCGTAAAACGACTGTCGGTTTAAATAGTTAAATAATTCCTCTACTACAGCAGGATATTCAGGATAGGATAATTGATTCACTTCTAATGACTCATCTTCTTTTGTCCACTCACTTTTTTTGATTGTTCTTATTTCTTTAATGTAATTAGCTAAAACGACTGAATCCATTAAATCAGCTCCTCCTTTTTTCCTTTTAATCTGTTCTATTGTCTTTATTCTAACCTTTCTTATGAAAAAGCACCATCGAAGCGGCTACTAAAAGTTGCGAAATCAGCTTAACCTATTGACTAAGTGATGAATAAAAGTTAGTCTTACTGCTCTCTAATTTATTAAAGAGTAGGAGTAGGATTAAAAGTAAAGTGTAAGCATATACAAAACGAATTTTCAAACCTTATCAGCCAATAAACAGCGCTTTAGGTGCCTGCGGATTATGTGTGTATAAAACATTATAGAAATCCTGTATTTAATCGAAATAACCTTGTAATAGTAAATCGAACCCTATAATATGGGTAGTAAGAAAGAAACAGAAAGAGGCAACGTATTTATGAAAATTATTCAAGCAGAACCAACAAATATTGAAGAGTTAAAAATACAAGCTATGACAAAAGATGATTGGGAGCTTAGATTAGCTGCTGTTCATGAGTTAGCAAAATACGATTGTCAAAAATCACGGTATATCTTAACTAAACTTGCATCAGGTGATCGCGTGTTTACTGTTAAAGAAGCTGCTTTCAATGCTGCAACAGCAATGGGTATTACAAGAAAAGGTCTCCCTCTTGTGTTAAAGAGAAGAGATATCGGATACAGCAGTAAAGATTTCGCTAAAATATTTAGTCGTGTTAAAAGAGACTTAACTATGGAAGAATTTGATTTAGAAGCTTTTAAAACACAATTCCAAGTTGTTAGTTCTGAAATGTATGATGTCATGCAATACGAAGAACAAGAGAACTTTGATTTATGGATGACTGCTTTATATGAGAATTTACGTTAAATACTCGTCTAATCAATAAAAAGAACCAACATACGAATTCATGTATGTTGGTTCTTTTTTGAATAAATTTACTACGTTAAAAAAAGAAATCTATTCTGTTTTTTGCATATTTCTTGCACAATCAACTAAAATAAATTTTGTCGCGCCCTATATAGTGTTGTAAACTAGTAAAGAGTACTTTTTGTCTGAGTAAAGAAGAGTATTAATTTATGCATGAAATTATAAACATAAGTAATCAAATGAATACGTTAGGTTTTAGAAATTTTACTTCTAAAGAAATAGATCGGTTCTTTGCTATTTGTTCTAGGGTAAGAGAACAAGGTACTCAAGGAGTAACGTTTTCCTTTAAAAAATTAAAAGAACTAAATAGTTATCAACCAACTCTAGAAGATTGAGTTTACCGAATTAAACAAACAGACAATAAAAAAAGGCTTTTTAACCGTCTATTTTAACAAAAAAGAATAGACGATTAAAACGCTGGTTAAAATGATATCGTGTATTGAAGACGGTCACAAAAAAAGAACCCTATTGTTAAGTAATTCTGGATACACGATTGTATATAATTTCATGTATCTAATAAAATATGATGAATATGTAAAACTCAACTAGAGTGTAAGTTACGCCGATGATATTCTACTTTACTCAATATTCAAAAACCGGGCCAATTTAGTAAGATAGTACAAACATTACATGTAAAGAGTTTTTGACATTAAGAAGTTATTATTGTAAAGTTAAGTGGAAAGAGTTTTTGACATTTTAGTGAGGTGATTTGATTGTTAATCAGGTGGATAGTTACTTTTGCAGTTGGTTTAATTATGTTTTTTGTTATTGGTTGGTTGACTGGAAATAATGAATACGGTGTTACAAGTAAAAAGGACGACGAACGTTCACAGTTGATTAAACATAAAGCGATTGTAAGTAGTTGGTTATTACTAATAATGTTTTTCATTATTAACTTTGTTTTCAATTTCTTTAACTTGAATGATGAGCGTTTAGCAATGGTAGAGTTTAATTATCCGGAGTTATTTTATTTGTTAATTGCGATTGTTAGTTATTTTATATATTACTGGATTTATAGTCGTAAAATGAGTAGCTATGAAAAATAAAATTTTTGAACTCCGAAAAGATAAAAAACTTACACAAGAGGTTTTAGCAAAAAAGTGTAGCGTCACTCGACAAACAATTAATGCCATTGAAAATGATCGATATGATCCAACTTTAAAATTGGCATTTGAGTTAGCTAAAGTTCTTGAGACAAACGTTGATGACATTTTTAAAGATTAAACAATGGTTATAAAAGAAATCAGATACATTTTGTGTCTGATTTTTAATTTTAAGATGAAAAAATAACCTTGATTTGACAAGGTTCTAGATACATGACTTTATGTCATTTCATGTATCGCAACAAAGACTCTACTGCTTTTTAAGCGGTAGAGTCCTTTTAAACGTTAATAGCCTTCGTTGCTAAAAGATAATTTTCACTGTTACAACTATTTTATCGCTTTATTTTTTCATCTTTTTGAAAGATTACTTTTACTTTCATTAATAATTCATCTATTAATTTCTCAGGAACAGTTTCGATGTAACTATATTTTCTTGCGTTATAATCAATGGTAACTAATTGATCTAATAAAACTTTTCCTGAAGATTTCGTACCTTCTAAAGGAATGTATAAAGGATAGTTGCGTTCTGTGTTTGATAGTGGAGCAAAGACTGCTATATTAGCATAGTCACTGACACCATGATAACTCAAACAAATATAAGTTCTGTACCCTTGTTGTTCATGTCCTTGTTTAGGATCTAAATTTATCTTAACAATATCGCCTTGTTTTACCATTTTTCATTTCCTACAGGAGAAAAACGTTGTATTTCTGTAGTGAATTTTTCTTTATTGTAGTCTTTAAAAAGTTCTTCAAACGTGACCTCTTTTTCGGCTTTGGTTAATATAATCGAATGATTAATAATCTCTACATTTAAATCATCATCTTTTTCTGCTTCCAATGTTTCTAATAGGCTTTTTGGTAAACGGATAGCATGACTGTTTCCCCACTGTTTAACTGGTAGTTTAATCATTAATATCCCTTCCTTTCTTTTATCCATTATACCAGAAAAGTATCTGCTTTGTATATACTTTCAATTCGTTGAAAATAGAAAGATGATAGAAATTATCTTCACTTTAAACAGTTTAATTTTTTATTAATACGATTTAATCGACCAGTAAAGTGTTGTGAGAGAACGAAGAAAGAAGTAAACTGAACTTTACTACATAAACGTATGAGAGTGAGGTATGCAAGTATACGATGAAACAAACACTAAAATAAATGAAATGAATTCCCAAGATAAAATGGTTAATGGATCGGCTTGGATGACAGGCGGTAGCATCCTATCGCGAGTAGTAGGTGTTCTCTATATTATTCGGATAGTCATTAATGGAGAAGTCGTTGATGCTGTGTCAGCGTCAACTTTTGGTGCTTTTGTTAGGGCACTATTTAGTGCTTTATATTTACTCTTTGTGATTTGGAGAAAAAAATCTTAAATGGACAGGAACCTTGCCATGAGTAAAAAGAACAGTACTGTTTCAACTAATGATATTTTAAAATCCATTATTAAAACAGCCGTTCCTTTTATTATCATAGGATCAGGGATTACACTCTATCAATTAATTGATCAATTCACGTTTAATCCCATGATAAGAGCCGTTACAAACATGACAACTAAGCAAATTATCATTCATTATGCGATTGTTGCTATACGTTCCTTACAAAATCAGCTAAAATAAAATACATAAGTCTTATCTCTTTTGTTTTCGTAGCTATACGTTCCTTACAAAATCGGCTAAAATAAAATCCTGCCCTTGCTGTTGACTGCCTTGTTCACGCTATACGTTCCTTACAAAATCGGCTAAAATAAAATACGAAATTAAAACCAATGCAAGTAATCAAAGCTATACGTTCCTTACAAAATCGGCTAAAATAAAATTCAGGAGTCGTGATGTAATTCGTAACATTTGCTATACGTTCCTTACAAAATCGGCTAAAATAAAATCACCAAAACCGCGTCACTTCTAACAGCTCGGCTATACGTTCCTTACAAAATCAGCTAAAATAAAATTTTTCCTGATTTTACGATTAGTTTCTTCTTGCTATACGTTCCTTACAAAATCGGCTAAAATAAAATTCCCCTTTTATATATATTAGTTCTTGCGAAGCTATACGTTCCTTACAAAATCGGCTAAAATAAAATAACGGATGAAGACAGGCGAAGACTATCAAGAGCTATACGTTCCTTACAAAATCGGCTAAAATAAAATCTTTTTTCTTTGCAACGTTCCTGCGTTGCGGCTATACGTTCCTTACAAAATCGGCTAAAATAAAATATAATTCTTTTTAAATCAAACGTTTGTATCGCTATACGTTCCTTACAAAATCGGCTAAAATAAAATATAAAAAAAGACCACCAGTTTCCGCTGGCGCTATACGTTCCTTACAAAATCGGCTAAAATAAAATAATCTGGAGTAGTATAGATCACGTTAACCAGCTATACGTTCCTTACAAAATCGGCTAAAATAAAATCAACACTTATCAGCAATGAAGCGTCCGTTTCGCTATACGTTCCTTACAAAATCGGCTAAAATAAAATCGCACCTTTTAAATTAGTAACTATTCGTTGGCTATACGTTCCTTACAAAATCGGCTAAAATAAAATATTATTGTTATTCATTACTCGTCATCCTCCGCTATACGTTCCTTACAAAATCGGCTAAAATAAAATTCTTTCACTTCTTTAATGTGATGCACCATGGCTATACGTTCCTTACAAAATCGGCTAAAATAAAATCTATCACGAACCGCACTGGTTGATTTATTGGCTATACGTTCCTTACAAAATCGGCTAAAATAAAATTAATAAAAAATACTACCAATTCAGACAGCGGCTATACGTTCCTTACAAAATCGGCTAAAATAAAATTAATGCTGTATTTGTATTCATATTCTTATCGCTATACGTTCCTTACAAAATCGGCTAAAATAAAATTACTTGACTGCTTTCATGTAAGGTCTGGCAGCTATACGTTCCTTACAAAATCGGCTAAAATAAAATAGAAGACATCTCACCAGACACCAAAACACCGCTATACGTTCCTTACAAAATCGGCTAAAATAAAATATGGGAGTTAAAGTTAAATCTGACTTTTCGGCTATACGTTCCTTACAAAATCGGCTAAAATAAAATATTGAAAGCATAGATGACTTATACAGTTACGCTATACGTTCCTTACAAAATCGGCTAAAATAAAATTACAACAGGAATCGCAACAAACGCTTCTGGGCTATACGTTCCTTACAAAATCGGCTAAAATAAAATCCTGCATGAAAAGCGACACAGGAGCGTTCGGCTATACGTTCCTTACAAAATCGGCTAAAATAAAATACATACGCACCTTTTTTCATCGCTTCAACCGCTATACGTTCCTTACAAAATCGGCTAAAATAAAATGAAGAAAGAACAATTATAAATAAATTAAGAGCTATACGTTCCTTACAAAATCGGCTAAAATAAAATTATCCATTTGTTTTAGCGATAGTAATTCCTGCTATACGTTCCTTACAAAATCGGCTAAAATAAAATCAATAAACTCTGCTGCCTGCTCTTGAGTGGCTATACGTTCCTTACAAAATCGGCTAAAATAAAATAAACCTATTAAGGAACATGACCACGCTATGGCTATACGTTCCTTACAAAATCGGCTAAAATAAAATATTGAAATGGAATTTACTCAAAATGGTCTAGCTATACGTTCCTTACAAAATCGGCTAAAATAAAATCCTTTTTCTTCTTTTTTATCAGTCCTGTTAGCTATACGTTCCTTACAAAATCGGCTAAAATAAAATTGTTCGTAGCTACTTGGAATCCAATCCAGAGCTATACGTTCCTTACAAAATCGGCTAAAATAAAATAAGTTAGAAGGAAAATACTATTGGAAACATGCTATACGTTCCTTACAAAATCGGCTAAAATAAAATAATCAAAGTGTTTGCGCTTCATTGCTTCGTGCTATACGTTCCTTACAAAATCGGCTAAAATAAAATTGGGAATCCGGCAGGTACACTCCCAAAGCAGCTATACGTTCCTTACAAAATCGGCTAAAATAAAATAGTTTAATGTCTATTAGTGACATTCAATCAGCTATACGTTCCTTACAAAATCGGCTAAAATAAAATGTATTGGTTTTGCTAGGAGATAAAGAGGTCGCTATACGTTCCTTACAAAATCGGCTAAAATAAAATCAATATATTGTGTTCCGCTTGCACCATTTGGCTATACGTTCCTTACAAAATCGGCTAAAATAAAATATTGTTGCAGATGATTATGAAGTAGAAGAAGCTATACGTTCCTTACAAAATCGGCTAAAATAAAATAACTCTGACGTTTTATTGTCAGCTATTCTAGCTATACGTTCCTTACAAAATCGGCTAAAATAAAATGCATCAATAAGATTGGAGTCATTAGATTCAGCTATACGTTCCTTACAAAATCGGCTAAAATAAAATCTGCTATAAGTGACAGTTGTCTCACTTAAAGCTATACGTTCCTTACAAAATCGGCTAAAATAAAATCATTGCAGAAAATCTGCTTCTGGTTGTCCAGCTATACGTTCCTTACAAAATCGGCTAAAATAAAATATAGCAGGTTCTTGTGATTTCGAACGAGGAGCTATACGTTCCTTACAAAATCGGCTAAAATAAAATGCTTCACTGGAGCTGGTGCTGGCGTTGGAGGCTATACGTTCCTTACAAAATCGGCTAAAATAAAATACCTTACCGAAGTTATGCGCTGCACGATGGGCTATACGTTCCTTACAAAATCGGCTAAAATAAAATTTATTAAAATAGCTACAAACAATAGAAGTAGCTATACGTTCCTTACAAAATCGGCTAAAATAAAATTTGCCTGTTGAAGGATTGAACACTGGTGGTGCTATACGTTCCTTACAAAATCGGCTAAAATAAAATTACGCCATTATCGAAAAAGAAGATGGTGAGGCTATACGTTCCTTACAAAATCGGCTAAAATAAAATTTACTACCGGGACACTAACAGGAGCAAACTGCTATACGTTCCTTACAAAATCGGCTAAAATAAAATAAAATAAGATTGTTAAAGACATTATGGTTTGCTATACGTTCCTTACAAAATCGGCTAAAATAAAATAGTCTTTCTCTTGGTGCTTAACGAACTCATGCTATACGTTCCTTACAAAATCGGCTAAAATAAAATTCGTGACTGCTACAGAACAGGGAGAAGAATGCTATACGTTCCTTACAAAATCGGCTAAAATAAAATTGGCTATATCTTTCAATGTCATTCCCTCAAGCTATACGTTCCTTACAAAATCGGCTAAAATAAAATTAAGATTGAACATCATTTTTTCGTCAGTTGCTATACGTTCCTTACAAAATCGGCTAAAATAAAATTCCAAGTAGCTAATTCTAAATAACCTGTAAGCTATACGTTCCTTACAAAATCGGCTAAAATAAAATATCGGATTGAGATTAACTTCAGCACAAGTTGCTATACGTTCCTTACAAAATCGGCTAAAATAAAATAGGTACAACAAATAACCCATAAGCAGTATAGGCCTAAGGGTTATTTGTTGTGTCTAAAAAACGGTCAAATTATCAGATTTCACCTTCTCCTCATTGGGTAAAGGGTCTCCTACAAGTAATCTCATTTCACTAAATTGTTTTTCTGTCAAGGTTAACATGCGTACAGAACCTTTTTCTGGGACATGATTTTCTATTTGATAACTAAATTTCTTTGCCATATCATATCCGTTACAGATTCGATAATAAATTGAATATTGCAACATAACATAGCCTTCATTTAAAAGATATTTCCGAAATTTTGTCGCAGTTCTTCGCTCTCTTTTAGTTACTACTGGTAAATCAAACATGACTAATACTCTCATAAATCTACTCATACTCATGTTGTTTCAATGTTATTAGTTTTGGTAATTTCAAAAACTTTGTAGAATTCACTCGGCAACAGCTTGAGAACGAAGAAACTGTTTTCCGAATAGCGTTTGTCAATGAACGATACTCGTCGTCTATTTCTACTTCTGTAAAAAGTAACGACACTAGCGATCTTCGATGTTTAGGTAAGAAATAACGCTCATCTTCTGAAATATTTTTAGATACCCATAAATCTACATAAGGACGATAAGGTTCAATAAGATCATCTGCAAGATTAAATGCATTTAGCTCATTGCTATGAAAAACTCCTAATGAAGGTTCATAACCATATGAACAGATATCTCTTGCTATTACACCTCTAATTATTGCATATCCATAGTTCATAGCCGCATTTTGCACATTATCTACTCTTCGGCTAAACCCTTCACCATACAAATTAATAAAATAAAGCCTAGCTGCAGCAGACTCACAATAAGCACGATCACCCTCAATTACTTGTTTAGATAAATGTTCAAGTTCTGGTACTTTCGGTTTATCATTTATTTTTAAACAAGTAGCTTGATTGGCAATCTTTTGTTTTATAATTTTTTGCCAAATCCTATCTTTAAATCGTTTCGTAGTACTCAACTGATAATTTAAGGCCTGTAGTTTTCTAGAGTAATTCCCTAACGGTGTAAGAACAGCACAAGGCATATGTCTTTGATCACAGATAAATACAGCTACTTGATTTTCAGCAAGAAAAGATAAAGCCGGAGCAGTTAGAATTGTTTGCAGATTATCAATGACTAAACTCTGAATATCTGAAACTGGTATTGTATAGTCCTTACTTTGACTGACAACTAATTGTTTATCTTTTATACTTAGCCTAGCAGGGTTTTCTATATAAATATTTCGAAATGCCATAATTATCCCTTCTTTCGTTGGAATGTTTGCCTAACTTTTTCATTTACCTTATGGTAATTACCGAAATAATCTACTCTATATTTTTCAAACTTTTCTAGTCCTGCAATACCAATACTTTTACCTAAAAAGCTGTTATCATGAGAAACAATATTTATTTGTGCATTAGCGATATCAGCTGAGGTAAAATACCCATAAAAATCAGTTATTTTTACAGGTCCTTTGTTTTCTCCATTATAAAAAGCCGTAAATCCTGTTTTATGCTTGATATGAAGCATATCTCGCGGATATAAAGAAAATTGAAATTCAGCTTCATCGACTTCCGGCCAATCTAAATATTTTTTCCCTTGAGCAGAACACTTCTTCGGTAACTCATTTTTAATTGTATCGCTAACATAAATGGGGACAAACACATGTTTTTTAGGCGTTTTAAATACATCAATTCTTACCATTGATCCATTATCTGCTACTTGTTCTCCATCATTTAATTGAACAGATAAAGTAGTTTTTTGAACTACTTGTACTTTTCTAACGGTATGTGAGTGTCCATTGTATTCGTACGTAAACTCTTTTTTCGGAAAAGCTTTTGTTCCTTCTCCATTATTCTTTTCAAGTTCACGTCGTATTGCTTCGTATACTATTTTCCATCCATTATCACTTGGCTTATAAAATTCCCATTTAGCTGTCTTTATTTCACCATTTTTGTCTAATTTCAACTTATCAACTGACATACGGCTAACTGTCTTGCCTTTGTCTAATAGCTTAGCGCTTCTAATTGTTTCTTGATGGGCAGGACCTGTTATCTTATGATTTGCTAATCTAACAACAAACATCGGTTTTAAATCCATTATTTCTTGTTCAGAATAGTTAGCTTTAACTGTTGGATAATTCTTTATTAACGATTTCGGATCTTCTGACATTCTAATTAAAAGCTCATCTCTAAATCCTGGCCAGGGTTCTGGAAATCTCTTAGAAAATAAACTTTCATACTGTTCTCTTTTAATTTTTGATAATTTCAGAAAATCTGGATCCTCTTTTTCATCATATGTTTGCCATAAATCAAGGTTTGCTCTAACCTCTTGTCTCCTACTATATAACGTTAACATACGGATTAATGTAGGTGTCATGCAAGCTACAACTGTTGCATCCATAGCATGGTGTTTATCTCCGTCATCTCTCACTTTATTTAGTCCCCATCTTGCACGCAACCTTGCTGTGACAACGCCATTACCTACGAATACTTTTTGTTTTTGTTCTAAACTTTCAGAAAAAATTATATTTTGTTCAAAATAACTCTTTAATAATTTCGAAATATACTGGGTATCTTTTAAATTTCGTTCTTTAAATCCATCTGTATCTTCTTTACTAAACGTTTGTTTTAATAATTTTTCACGTTTTTTTATATTCTTAATTTGGTTAGCTACTGCTTCCAAAGATTTTACACGGATTGGGTTATTTCCTAAATACTCCATTGGAATACGATTTCCTTTTTCTCGGTTGCAAGCAGTACTCGTTAATACCTTATTAGTAAATTGATCGTCAAAAGACTTACTATAAGGAATAATATGATCTACATCATACTTATATGAAAATACATCATCCAAAGGAATAGATAGCCCCGTGTATGGATCTAAGTTCTTTTGTTCAAACCAAAGTTTTAAACGGATAATACTCTCACCGTTTACAGCAAATCCCAGTTCTGAAATTTGAGAGGCAACTCTTTCATTGTAAGAGCGATTCTCATCCTGACGTTTTTTTATTTTATTTCTTTCTTCATTACTTTTACCTAATTCACGAGCTAATTCAATGTTAATTGCATCCGGAGGTCCATATTTCCTGATAATTTGTTTTACAACTTTGATTGTTTTACTTGTAGCTCTTTTAACTACTGGATTCATTACATTTTCTTTAATATATTTTTCGTCAACATGGTTTTGTCTGAAGTCATATCCTGCTCCACTACAGGCTTTATCATACGTATCTCCTAATTCTAAATAAGGAATAACTTTTTTCATTGCTTTTATTGAAAGATTCCCAAATTTCGAAAAGGTTATAGGCAATAACTTTTCTACTAACTCATTTGAGAAATCTAATCGATTCTTAAATTCACGTATTCGACTAGTATCACTTGAAAAAGCAGTTAAAATATATCCTACTTCATCTATGACCGCTGGTGACAACTCACTAAGTTGTTCTTTACCAACTGCTTTTTTTAATTTATTATACGACTTTAAAGAAACGAACGTTGTCTTTTTTTCTGTTACCTCAGGTTCGACTTTACTTCCATAATTAAGTAAATTAAATTTTGCGTATTCATCTAAGGTTAATAGTTTTTTTACATCTTTGTAAGTAATCTTTTCTTTCTCAAAAGCTTTATCAATAATTAGCTGTCTTTCTTCACTAGTCAGAGGTCTATATAATTCACCAGCATATTCTTGTACCCGAAGATTATTTACTATTGATAATAAGTCGAAATACTGAAAGGTATAACTAGCTTTTGCTGCTCTTTTTTCTTCTTTTTCAAAAGTACACCAACCGACCATTTTCTCAATTTGATCACCAGCATAAGGACTATTGCCACCAGGACCTTCATCAAAATCACGTTGCTGATTAAAAATTCCTTTTTCAAGTTGATTTCCAATAAAAGCTTCTTCGAATTTGTCTGTTAGCTTTTTATTGCCGTATTCTCGTTGTTTAGAGATAATCTCTTTAATTTCTTCAACTAGTAAACTACGCTCGGGTGTCGTTAAATAGTTATAATCTTTATTTCTCTTGTGTGCATTAAATTTATCATCTTTATAATAATATTCTCCCAACGTACGATAACCACTAGTAGATAAAGCTTCTTTCGTCTCATTAATAGCTGTCAGTACTGGACCATTCTCACTCTCTTTCAGTTCTGCTTTTCGATTAGATTTAAATCCACGGTGTCCTGAAAAGAAATAAAAAATACGAAATAGTTCTTCATTTGTTAATCGTTCATTTAGCGCTTCGTATCGCAACTGATAAATACTTTTATCGGCATTCTTTTCAAAGATAGTTTGACTATCTTTTTCAGTTAATAATTCACTCTCTATAAATAGTCTCTTCGTACGATATTTTCTGAAATTCTTTCGTCTGTTCCTTCTGCGTAATCCTCTCTTTTCTCTTCTTGGAGCTGCTAATGAACTACCATCTTTTGGATTTTCAGCTATTGGAAAAATGACTGAGTTTAAAAACTCAATCTTTTTCGGGTTTCCATTCTCATCTGTTTTTAAAATAGAATAACCAATAGAAGTAATTCCGATATCTAAACCAATTCTATAACCCATACTATCCCTCCTAAATATCACGTGTTTTATATTCTTATTATAATACAAAGAAACTGTTTTCGATACTCTAAAAAAAAAGATAACCCCATCTTCAAAAGAAGATGGGGTTAGTGCTTTACAGGAGAGTGCAGAACACTCCCTTTACTATACGTTCCTTGCAAAGTCGGCTAAAACTTTACTTCTAAATTATATACTATGTTTTTTTATATTACAAGTTATTTAATTTGTTTTTATAAATCAATTGTAAAATGGCGTCTATCTAATTCTTCATCACTCTGATGGTCTTCTAGTACGAAAAAATAACTTTCTTTCAAACTATATAGACGTTGAATAAAAGTAAATTTTCCAGTTGTAATTCGGTCTTCTGGAGATTCACTAATTGAATCCGCTAATAGAATGATTTCATTTGATAGTTTATTTTTATCTTTGTCTTCAAAATAAGCTCCCACAGTTTGGCTCTTATTTTCTTTGGTTACCCGTTGTAATTGTAAGAAAGTCAAATAAGTCACTACATTCGTAATTCGATTTTGCTCACTAACCAGTTGAATACCTACTCGTTTACGAGTATCACGCCCACTTGTTGCTTTAATCTCTAATAGAGGAATCAAACACTCTTGGGGCATAGATCCTCCATGAACATAATTTGAACCCGCTCCTTGGACCGCGATTCTCATTAGGCCTTTTGGAATATGGACAAAGTTTTCCCCCTGATTAGCTAGTTCTAGTTTAAATGTATGAAAAGAACTTGACGCTTCTTTTATTGAATCAATATAAAATCGACGATTGCTTTCAATAGATTGATTGACGGGCATAGATACTTTATCCACATTAGCTAACGGATTTTTAGTATACATAAATCCATGATCCGCTGTAATATAGAGATGTGTTGCACTAAGATTATTTACTAGTTTATCTGATAGTCGTATCAATTCTGATTTTGCGGTTTCCACAGCTTGGAATACTTTATCCTCACTAGCAGCATGGTCACCAGTGGCATCAATAGTGTTATGATAAATATAGTAAACTAATCCACCACTGAATTGTTCTCTTAACTCTGTTTTAGTAGCATTTAGGATATCTTTAGCCCTGAAAGCTCTGCCTTTATTTATTCCTATATTTTTCCCCATAATTTTATTCCGATTATCTAGACCTTGACTGCTCATTCCGTCTACTATTATCTGATTTCTTCCTATTTCAAGCTCTTGATGAGGCAACAAACTAGCCATTCCCAACCCTGTATAGCTAGGTAAAACACCTTGCATATTTTTTACATTTACTTGATAGTAGTGACTATTTTCTAGTTCTTCAGCTAACTCCACACCTATTTCATAGCGTAATGCGTCAGAAATAATGACGAATACACGAGTATCTTTATCTACGTATCCTTTTATATCATCTTGATAAAAGTTCGTTTGTTTGGCTATTCCCTCGATTTCAAAGGTCTCCATTTGATTAAGGTTTGCTGTCCATTTTTCTGCAAAAATCTGTAGAAAGCCATTTGTATAGAAATTCTCAACTTTTTCTTGTAACTGGTAAAAATTATCTGAAGGATTTTCTAATTGAGCAAATGAAACATTAAAATGACGGTAATACGTATCAATTTGATAGTAATTTTCTTGATAAGCATGCCATAATTTTTCTGTTCCTGATTCCATACCGTTCTGTTCGATTTCATTAATTTTAAATAGCAGCCGACTTGCAGCTAATAAGGCTTTATATTGCTTGCTATAGTTCGAATACCAAAAACTATTTCGTCGATTTAAGATGAGTTGCTCTATCTGGTTGTGCCTAACAACAGGTATAAGAAGTGCATCAATGGTTGATTCAACTAAATAGTCTTCTATTCCAGAAAAAGTATCCGATTGAGACAAGAATTCACTTGATTTCTTTTTTAAGAACTTTTGGAATTTTAATTCGTCTGCAACAAGTATAGCTACTTTCTTGTATTCTATCTTCCCGTTAACTTGATTCATCCAACGGTTTAAAAAAACAACGCTGTTATTTTCAGGTGTTATTAGATAATTGTCCCAATTAGCAGGAATTTTTTCATTATAGTCTATTGATAACTTAGATACAAAAATACTAATAAGAAAATCTTTTAAGCTAGGCTTCTCTTTATGGTAATGAAATTTGCTCTCTGCAAACTCCCAAAACTCACTTAGTTTACCAAACTTCTCTATTTGTTCCCAAGATAGGCTAGAATCTTGAGCTAATTCTGCAAATAATTTCTCACAAACAACTGAAAAACTGAACTCTTTTGCTTTAACCAACACACACATGATTCCTAGCGTTAATTTTTCGATAGATTTGTCGCTATCTCCTATTAATAAATCACGAAAATCTTTTTGTCGCTTCTTATTTTGAAAAAAAGATGCATGAGATTGGAAAAAATAATCACTTTCATTATCTTCTAATCCTAATTCATCCATGATAGCTGCTATCGCATCCAGTTTAAATTCTTCTGAATAAAAATAGATATCCAATAAAGGATTATTCTGTTTTTCAAGGGGCCTTGCTTGACCAAAATACAACAAAAAAGAATCATTTGGAAATTCTTTTTCAATCAGATATTTTGTATAAATTAAGTTATTCTCATTAACTTTAATGGTATGAACGTCTTCTAAGCTATACTCATCCACTTCGGATAAGTAACTTTGTGTTTCATCGTACCAAAAGATAATTTTTCTTATTTGCTCATCTCGTAAGGGTTGTTTAAAACGTTCTTTTAATTTTACTTCAGCTTCAAACACTACTTCACCATACTTTCTTATCATTAGTTGTTTATTATTATTCTATCTTGCAACTTTCGTTCACTATAAATCATATTGGCTATCAGATAGGCTAGTCTATTTCTCTTTATTACTCTTTTAATAAATAATCCAAAGTAAACTACACCTATTTTAACAATAAGATACACTATTTACTACTATGTTTAGCATTCATTTTAATTTAAAAGAAGCACATTCCACTATAACGTCAAAGTGAAGTGTGCTTATTTTTTTATTTATTAATTCTCTTTAGTCTTTTAAATTTTAAACGAAAAATTATGCATAAACATTTGAGCAATTTGATAAAACGTTTCTTCTTCTATTTTATCTAAAAATTGAATATTCCTAGTCGCTTTTTCTGTATAATCTAATGAAAAAACTTGGTTTGTATTTACCTTGCTGGTAGCCATTCCGTTAGCTCGTAATTTGTCTGATTCAATTGGAATAAGAAAAACTTTTTCTTTTTCTGTCGTTGTAATTGGACAAACAATCACAAGATTCGTTGCACGGTTATAGTTATCACTGCTTACCACTAACGCAAGACGTCTTTTATCGATTTCATAGCCTTTTGACGGTGCAAAATCAATAATGACTATATCTCTTTGTTTAGGTTTATAGCTCATCTAATTCTCCTTTAACAGGGACAAAACCGACGTTTAAATCTGGAGTATAGAATTCGCCATCTTCAGCAATCTCAAAAGGATTGTCAATTTTAGGAATCATTACGATAGCTCCATTATCTTTTTTGATGAAAAAAATTCTTCTCCTTCTTTAACACCAAAAGAACTAGGTATGGTAACCATAATTGAATTCCCTTGTTTTCTAGCCTTAATCGTATTCATAGAAACGCCTCCTTTTTTTATCATTGTAACATGTCATTACAACCCTTTACAAAAAGAGTGTTTTTTCTATTCTAGATTTCCATAAAAAAACTTCCCAGATAAACTTACTATCTAGGAAGTATCTTTCCTTATATTTTTTCTAACAAATTCATTTGAGTCACCCTATGATTCTCTGTTCCTGTTACAGGGATATTTTGAAACTTCTCGTAATTAACTTTTACACCGTCGTCTAAATCTAACTCAATTTCTTGATCCGCTAAATTCTTCAATATTAAGTCATAATCCCTTAATTCTTGTAATTGCTTTTGAAATTTTTCTTTAGTCTTTTGAGCTTTAGCAACTTCCTTTGAAGAATCACTGCCATCACTAACAAGCTGTGCTTGGCGCATTAATTCAGAAATAGTATTCGTTAATGGCAATACGTAATCTGTACGAACACGAGCTAAAGTATTTGTTTCATAGCGATGCAAGTAAATTAACCCTTTAAATGCGTCTTCTTTTCCACTTGTCATCTGCCAATAAATAGGTCTTTTTTGATATATCTTTTTATGATCCTTAAAGAAATCTTTCATAAAATACCGGCGAAGAGCCTCTCTTGAATTTTCATTCGTTTTCATTCCTAGAGCTTCTGCGATAAACTGTAGATTTTCTTCAACCGTTTGTTCTCCAAAAATAATCGTTACTAATTCTATTATCCGAGACACAATATCGTCTTCAAAATAATGTTCATCTGTTATCGGAATAACATTATCTTTATCTGGTTTATATGTCTGATACTGCTCTAATTCAAAGTCACCACCACCATATATTAAGCCTGGCTTGTCCAAGGAATAACGACCGAAAATGACTCCTACTAGATAAGATAAAAAGCTTTTAACATCACGACTTAAGTCTGTTTTTCTTACTGTAACATCCTCATCTTCTATTTTGGGCGTTAGTTCATCTTGTAGTCCATATATGTCAATAAATAGTCGATTTAATTCTTCTTCATTTTCTTTTAATTGATCAAATCTTTGTTTAGCTACATTAGACCATTTCTGAAATATATCATTAATAATTCTAAAGTCTTCTTGATAGGTAATGAAGGGGTGCTGTTCAAAATCCCAAGACGTTTCAAACGAATCCCAATCCTTTTTGGATAGTAAGACTGCTTTTACAGTATATTTATTAATCTCTAAATTCTCAGAAATAATAACAGGTATTCTTTTTAAATCATAAATTTGTTTGTTTAATGTTGGATTTAAAAAACTCAAAAAATATCCGCTAAGTTTTGAATTTAAAAGTGCCAGTATATAATTATATAATTTTTCATCTTTTAAAAACATACCTTGCACTGCATCATCAAAGAATTCTTCTCCTGTCATAATTCGACAACTAACTCCTCCTGAAGTTATTTTAGAAAAAACTATTCCTCTTTTTTGCATATAATCTAAATTTTGGGGTCTAGATAATAGTTTACCATTATTATCTCTATAATTTTTTATTTCTTCTCCATTATTTTCCCAATTTATTATCTTCTCAAAATTTCCATACCACTTATTATAGTCTCCTCCTTTATGACAAGGATACCATTTAGCATTCTTAATCATTATTGAGAAGTTATTTAAAGAAATCTCATGCCAATACTTAATAAATAAAGAAACCTTTCCAGTTGCTAGACCTTTTTTTATCTCAACAAATTTTTCTAGAGTCTCATTATTGTTATAAATCCTGGATACTTTTTCAATAGGTATCCAATATGAAATTGGATTTCCTGGTATTTTTTTGTAATTCATTTGATTAACTTCAAATAAATAGAAGCAATTCTTATTAGTAGATGCTTCTTTTATTTTTTTATCCTGAATATTCATTCCACCTTTAAATTCAGTAAGTCTAACATATGCTCCCACAGTGTGTTCATGCTGATTTTGCAATACAAGTGTACATAGTGGAACTGTAGCATCTTCAAAGGCTGAGTATTCTAATTGAACTAAACTACTGATTGCGCCGTTTTCTATAATATACTTCCTTAATTTTTCATGACTTGATATAAACATCCATGTGTATGGTGTCATTAAAGCTGCATATCCATTTTTTTTAGTCATACTAAACGTTTTTTCAATAAAGGCTGAGTACATATCTGATTTTGTACTCGGATAATTTTGTTGCATAAATTTCTTCAATATTGGATTAAACTTATTATGATAAGGTGGATTTGTACAAACCACATCATATTTTATCGTTAAAAAATGTGAAATATTTAATATGGGTAGTACTTTTTTTCTTAATTCTGATTTTACCGCCTGAATATATAAATCTTCCGTTTTTTCCTCTAAAAAGTTGTTTAACTTAATAAGTAAATCATCATACGATTCTGGGAAGGTGATTAACGTTCCAAATTGTTTGCCATTTTCTTGCTTACTTTCAGCTGTACGATAGCGCTCTATCTCTTCTTCTTCAAAAACTATTTCCAGCATCTCTTCGGATACTTCTACCACCGCATCAATATATTCATAAATATGGAAGTCAAATTTTTGTTGATGTCGAATGATTCTAGGATTTTTTTCAACAGCTTTCAGAAATAGAGATATGTGACTGATTTGAGTAGAGCGTTTATCAATTTCAAACCCATAAAGATTTTTCCCAATGATATATTGTGGAACTTCTTTTGGAGAATAGCCTTGCTCTAGGTACATATCGTATAATAAATCAAATGCTTCTATAAGAATATTCCCACTGCCACAAGCAGGATCTACTAATCTTATGTCTTCTAAATTTTGAAAAGTAGTTGGTAATAAAGGTTCTTCTTTATTATATTTTAAAAAATAATCAAATCTATCTGTTAGTTCATTACTTGGATACCGTTCATTGTATAATTTCCCCAATGAATTTTGTAACATATATCGAACAATCCATTTAGGCGTAAAGAGTTGCGTTACGGTAGCAAGGTTATATTTTGAAACGGTATAATTTTTAAGTCCCCCCACTTGTTCTTTTATTTCTGATTGATAATATTGATACAGCCAGCCTATCACTTCCACTTCTTGCCAGTTCGATATCTCAACAGCACGAACTAAATCCTGAACTACACTACCAGTACTCAATAAATTATCTGGAAGTAAAAGTTCTTCTGAACCACCGATTGGTTCAAAAGCTGTTGGGATAAGATTCCCTAGTTGGTGACTTTGTTGAATCAATAAATATTTAAAAAGTTCATTTTGGTTATGGTCATCCTGTAAACTCCATATTAACTTTTCTTCTAGATTTAACTCATCTATAAGCAGCCCTATATCCGTTAATGCATCTGGCTCTTCTTTTCCATTTACTAAAGATGAGAGTAACAACATTCTGATGGGTAGATAATCATGAACTTCCATAAATCGAAAAGTAATTAATCGATTAAACCATGTATAGGCTACCTCTTCCATTACTTCCTCATATGCCTGTTTGTAATTTGTTTCTCGTTCTAATAGTTTTATTTTATTTACTAAATCAGTATAATAGTCGCTTGTTTTTTTATTAACTGGTTGTCCATTGACTAATTTTATGCCTTCTAGTACTTGTAGTTCATCAATACCAGAAGAAGTAATCTTAAAATAAGCTGCTCTTTGTTTGACACTAATAATTAATTTTTTTCGAGCTTCTCTAGCAAATGTCTTCAAATTTGTTTTATCCATACTCACACTTCTTTCATTTTAAAAAAGAGCTAAAATGATTTAGCTCTTTCTTTTATTAGATAAATTGAATGTATTTATTTTCTGTTAACTCTTTTTGAAGTCTTTGTTTCACTTCTTCCATCAACTTAGCTAACTCTGCTTCATTTCGGATAGTATAGCTACTAGAAGGTATCAATTGACTGACATGTACCAATACTGCTTGTGGTTCATGTATGATGGGTTCAACTTCTTCTTTTTCAGGATAAGATTTTTCTTTTTGTATATTTTGTTTTGCTTTTAATGCTATTCGCCGTTCTTCAGCTAGTTCATGCTGGTATCTATTAATTTGACTAGATAGTTGATCTGTAATAAACTCGACTTCAGATTTAGCAGCACTTAAATCTTTCAACGTGCCAGAGTTATCAACCTTTTGTTTTAATACCTCAAAGCGACTGCGAATACTATGAGCAAAGTGCTGATTTACTTCTTTGTCCGTTTGAATAGAATCGAGTAATATTTTTTCTTTGTTTGTTACGTTATCCATCAGCGGTCCAATTTCTCTATTCATTTCTTCGGTTAATGATTGTTTATAGTGTTTGACTAATTTTGGTAAGTCGCTCAACCGTTTATATGGACGTACCATTTTTATAATATTTTGTATTTCATTTCCCACGCTTAAAGTTTCTTCAAGTTGAATCATGGATTGATCATCTTTAAACCGATTGCGTATTTTGTAAGCTTCATCATAAACTACTTGACTATACTTAAAGAATGTCTGTATTTCTATCATTTCATCCGCATCATCATACAGGTCTATGGCTGCCCGATGTAAAGTTTGAATGAATTCTAATGTATCTTGTACATGAACTACTTGGGTAATATCTTTCAAATACTGATTAATCTCTTCTTGCCCTGGATAAAAATGTTCTCGATATTTTTCTAATAGTGCGTGTAATTCTTTTTGTTTCCGTTCTAATCTCGCACGAAATTCTTCGGCTATTCTATCTTCTTTATCTTCTGTTAAACGAACTCCAAATAAATCTTTATGGAGTTGCTTGACCTCACGGAGGATTCGTTCGTCAATCACTTTTCGTTTTTGAATAAGCATTTTTTCTTGAGAATTGCGGTTCATCAGTTGTCGTTCTAGCATTGGATCGTGCAACTCAATGGTTTGATGATTTGTTTTTAGAATGATTTTTTCTGCCTTAACTAAACGAATGATAGAGACTAGAATATCCTCTACACGCCAGCCATACGGTTTTATTTGAAATTCTTGAATCAAGTTAAACAATGTAAACGTAATTTTTCTTTCAGATTGTCGTTGAATATACTGTTGGATAGTCTCCGTAGCTAAGTGATTTTCATCATTACCGTCTATCTCTAGTAATTCGATATCATCTTGATGAATAACTGAATCAAAATCACTCCGTTCATAAAATTTTTGGATATAATTGAGATGACGATAGATGTTTGTTACCAATTGATGTAAACCAGCACTAATAATTGAAGGAGCATTTGTTCCACTAACTTCTACTTCTGAACCATAAATATAGATATGTGCATGCTCTAAAGCATTCCGCAATTGAACTTGAATAGTGGCTGTTAACTCATTTCGTTCACGAGCTTTACGGTTTAAAATATCCTGTTCTAAGTCTGTCCGTTTACGAGAAGAATTCACACGTAAATACTGATCAATTTTCATAATATTTAACATATCTTCATAAAACGTTCCTGTAGAATCCAATTCCACAATTACTTGATTTTCTCTTGAAGACAGTTGCAAGATACTTTCTGAATTTTGATAACTATCCGAGTAAGGAGTAATCATTCGGACACCTATTTCAGCGTTAGCATTACCAATAACACGATCGTCTATCCAACGAGCTACATCAAAGTTGTAACTGACGCTTTTCTTATTCAAAACCGAATAATGTGTGTATTTTTTCAAGTCGAGTATATCACTATAGATTACTTCCCCAATTTGATTCAGTAAGTTGGCTGTAGGTACTTCCATATTTTGAATTTCGCGGTTGATATCTTGTTCTTCATTAGTTAAAAAGATAAACTCAGATCCATTACGCTGAACTAAGTACTCTTTCACTAATCTTCTTAAAGATTCTTCAACTTGTTTACTTGCTTCTAATTTATCCTCATCTAATTGATTAATCATTAAAGTCGCGACATTTTCAATATTAGCTGGGATTTCTTGAATATACCGAATTAAGAATAATAATTTTAATACTTCGACGTCAAATTTATTTAAACTAGCATTTTGTTGTGCCTTTATAATCGTTGATCGTATACTATAATCTAAACTAGAGTCTAGATTCGCAAAAAACGATTGAAACGGAATTAAAGAACCCACAGGATTATCTTTGTACTGTAAAACAGCTAATTGAATCGTTCCTAATAAATTTCGTTCTCCTGTGGAGACACTTGAACCAGCGAGTCCATGTCTACGAATTTCTTCTAGTACTTTTTGTAATAATGTAATTTGATAAGGAACAAAAGGATAAAAATCAACAAAATCTTTCATTGTGTTGTATACTTTTAAGGTAGCCGTATCCGTTGAAAAAGAAATCTTATTCCGTAAAGCCGCTTGCATTCGTTCATCGTATGTAATTTGTAACGTTTGTTTTGCCGTGTCATTTTTGGCTAATAAGCGCTTTTTGATAACTTCATCAGCATTTGCAGAGCTTAAGCTTAAACGAGTCGGAAAGCGACCTTGAATTTTTGAAAAATCATTTGAAGAAGAAAGATCATTTTCTAAATTATCAATATCCTGTTGACTTGTGACCATTACCCAAACTTGCCCTTTTGTATAACGACCGATATCTTCTGCTACAGTCTGCAATTCAACCATTAAATCCTTATTATCAGAAATATATTGGCCCATTTCATCAGCCATAAACACTAGGCGGTAATTAGAATCTTTTTGATCTACATATTTTTTCACCCGTCTGGCAAACGAATCAACACTAACATCATAATTTTCCTCACCCGTTGTAATCCAGTGACGTGCACTTTCTTCGCTCATATCTGTTGCTTCCATAAGAGCTTCTATCATCTCATCTTCATTGTAGAAAACTTCATCTCGTCCCTCTTCCCAAATAAGACCAGCTTTTTCTTCAAATGACTTTTTGAACACTTCATATTGTCCTTTGTCCTCTAATGTTTCTTCTAAATGAGCAATCCAAGGTATAGAGGGGCTGTATCCACGGTGCTCATCAAACACTTTATTAAAGACTTTGACAACTGCTAATTTTCTTTGCTTCGTATTTGCTCCAGCTTTAGAATCAATATTGAACAGGACAACACCCGTTTGGTAGCTAATCGCATCTTTCATCTTTTGTAAGACTAACGGATTTTGAATTTTTTCGTCAAAATAATCAACTGGTTTTCTTCCTGAGACAGTTTTGTTGCTATCTAATAAATACGATAATATTTTTAAAAAATGTGACTTCCCTGAACCAAAGAATCCTGATATCCAGACTCCAATCCTATCCGTGGGTTGTTTATAGGCTTTATTATATGCCTCAAAAAAAGTATCTAAATGTTTTTCCATTTCTTCCGTTACAACAAATTCTTCTAACTCTTGTTCCGCTTTTTCTTCTTCTTTTTCATCAACGACAACTACACCTTGGATTTCTCGCTCAATATCTTTATAAAACAACTCGTTTATTTTCAAGTTAACTCCTCCTATCTGGGTATTATTTGAAATGCACGATAATAATTATCATCATGAAAGATATCAAATAGCTTTAACGTGTTATTTTCGAATCTACCTGGATAAAACATGATCAATGGTCTATGTGTGACGATTGATTGTAAATTATTTAAAATGACATGTGACCGGATAATCGGGTACGCCTTTCCAACTCCACTAATCAAAATAATGGCCTCTTCATCCAGTTGCTCTTTAATAGAATTAACAATCACATCCCGTTCAGTTGCAATTTTTAATCCCTGTTGCATTTTTTCAATCACTCGTTCGCTACCTAGTTTTTCTTCAGCTCTAAAGTTCTTTTGCATATAATTTCGCTCTTCAAAAAAATGAATGATGATATCGTAAAGATTAAATTCTTGAAAATGTCTATCCCCAGTATGCTTAGTGATATATGTTGTCATCTCCGGAATAGCTTTGCGTATTAAAAGTTCATCTTTCGGATCATAATCAAATATATAATAACTCATTTCATTACCTAGTCCTTGTTTCTCTAAAAAGTCAGGACTCATTAACTTTTCTTGTAAACTATTCAATCTTTCTTGAGTCGTTCTCATAATAACTCTCCTAACACTACTTCTACCGCTGGGCCATAGCCTGCTTCTTTTAAGTAATTTCTGGCTTCAATTGAAATGAATGGCCGCTCTATTTTATAGTGACTTTTTCTCATTTCGTGAATCCAGCCTGCTTCTTTTAATACTTGCAAAAAAGAACGTGCTAATCGATTGTAAGTATATTCTTGCCACTTAGCAACTGTTTCATTCGTTTCTGCTTTACGCTCAATAAATCGAATAACTTCTTGTTTAGAAATTTCTGTGTACAACGTCAATAATTTATCTAAATATAATTCTCTAGTAAATTCTTGGAATAGCCGATCTGCACAAATAATACTGTAAACGACCAATGTTTTAGACGTTTGGTTATCTTCTTTTTGAATCATCTCTTGTATTTTCTTATCGAGTAAAGACAGCCTATACAACAATTCGCTGCCAACTGATTTTATTTGAGCAGCAGACGTTAACTGTAAATGATTTTGGTCATTCAACTTTTTAATAATTTCTTCTTTCGTTATATTATTTAATAAAAGTTGGTTGATTCGTTTAGTCTCTTGATAAAATAGGGGGCAAATTTTTATAGTTGTACGATATTGATTCTTTTTTTCCATAATCTTCCTCACATAAAGCTTTTTACCTATATTTTAACATAAGGACTATAAGAAAAATAGATAAGTAAGTACATTGTAGTATCATCCTACTTTACTCGTGTTCGCTTTTACTTTATTAATGCCTTTCAAGTATTTTATTTCATTTAGTTCTATTCTATTTAATTTTTTGAACAACTTTTATGTCCACACTCTTTGGCTATTCTTTTTCGTTCTCATCATTATCCTTTATCAATAAATATTCATTTAGCTAACTCATCCGCTGACAATTTTTTTAACGTAACACAAGGTTTCTTTTGATACTATCAAAAACTAATATATGCTGTTGCATCACTAAACATAGAATCTCAAGATTTTTATCAAACGTTGGTCGATGCATTAGAACAAACAGAAACAACACAAGTTCCTGTCGTTAACTATGAGCAAGTGAAATCTATGTATGAAGAACTAAACAGAAAAACAGCTGAAAACGTCTTGAAACCTGGTATGCTTGTGGCTGTTATGTCTTAACTTCAAACTGAAGATTTATACATTAATCCAGCAGAAACAATATCTGTTTTTAGTAGTAAAAGAATAGCATGTTATCCAATTTATCAAGGAAACGTTAGAAACGTGTATACAAGAGTAATCGTTAACACTAGTAAACCCGCCACTGTTTTGAGTACTTCTGTCAATGCAATAAAATACAACTACGTGCTACCATCACTATGAAATAAAAGTAGAATAGAACGATTCTTTCAAACATAAAACCTCTCAGAATTTTTTCTGAGAGGTTTTTGCTATTTTTAATCGATTGAGTTTAAAAGAAATAGCAGTTCCTTGGTTCGTTGAGCCGCTCTTTTTAAATTCTCTCCAGCATTTCCCATCGCTTCTTCTAATGTAGTAATTCGATCTACGATGGGTATTACAGCATGGATACCCACTTTTTTAAACGCTTCACTGTCACCCGTAAACGCACCAACAAAAGCAATCGTTGGAATCCCGCGTTGTTTGCTTAAGCGACTGATTCCAACAGGTACTTTTCCTTGCAGCGTTTGATTATCCAGCTTCCCTTCACCAGTCACTACTAAGTCGGTATCCTTCAGTAGTGTCTCTAGCTGGACTTGTTTTGCAATTAATTCTAGCCTAGAAACAACTTCAGCACTTAACACTTTTCTAAATGCTGCACCTAGTCCACCCGCTGCACCGTCGCCAAAGTGATCTACTTCATTTTCTAAAAGGATACTCTTAAACTGTTCCATTGCCCTTTCATATGCTGACAGCTCTTCTTCTAAAATCCCTTTTTGCAAACCAAACATATAGACTGCCCCATCTGGTCCTGTTAACGTACTCGCTACATCAGCTGCAACGATGAATGTTGTTTCTTTTACACGCGAATCTAATTTGTCCTCGTTTATGCTTGAAATATTCGCTAGATTCTTTCCAACAGGAGTCAACTCTGCTCCTTGATTATCATAAAATCTTACTCCTAAAGCTGCTAGTGCTCCTATGCCACCATCAACCGTTCCTGAGCCACCTAGTCCAATAATAATCGTTTCAGCCTGTTTATCTAATGCTTTTAGGATTGTTTCGCCAACACCGATTGAACTGGTATTTTTAGGATGTGTGGCTTCTTTAAAATCTAAAAATTGGATACCGGCAGCTGCAGCTGCTTCGATAATCGCTGTTTTTGATTCTGCTAGCCAGCCAAAAACTGTCTCTATAGCCTCTCCTTTTAGATTATGAACAGCCACCGTTTCATAGACACCCTGTCCATTCTCTACAAAAACTTCAACAGTCCCTTCTCCTCCGTCTGCAATGGCTATTTCTACAACCTCTATTTGTTCATCTTGGAAAACTTCTTTTATGATACGATTGGCTTCAATACTTGTTAAAGAACCCTTCATTGAGTCCATAGCAGAAATTATTTTCACTGGATTCACCTCCTGTTAAGGTCAGTTGGTATACGATACTAGTCATTGTAACAGCTTTTTCCTTTTATACTAAATGAAAGAGATGTGCTAAAAAGGTAACGATCATCGTTGTTACCATTCCCATTACTGTTGGTACTAGGAAGGATATCCATGTCCATTTGGCACTTTTCGTTTCTTTGTATATCGTCATTAACGTTGTAGAACATGGCCAGTGGTAAATCGTAAATAAAATGGTATTCACTGCTGTTAACCACGTCCATCCATTATCTAGCAAAAGTGTTTTAAATTGATCTAATGAATCGAATTCGAAGAGCATTGATTTACTCAAGTAGCCCATAACCATAATTGGAATAACAATTTCATTTGCAGGTAATCCAAGAATGAAAGCCATTAAAATGGTTCCATCTAAGCCCATTAGACGAGCAAACGGATCAATTGCAGTTGTAATCCAGGTCAATATGCTAGCGTCACCAATCCTAACATTAGCCATTATCCAAATGACTAATCCAGCTGGCGCAGCAACAATAATTGCACGCCATAAAACAAATAGCGCTCTATCAAAAATAGATCGAACAATAACTGATCCAACTTGCGGGTTACGATAAGGCGGTAATTCCAACGTGAATGAAGAGGGAACGCCTTTTAAAATCGTTTTAGAAAGCAATTGAGAAATCCAAAAAGTAGTTAAGATTCCTAAAATAACCGTCCCTGCAAGAAGAATAGCTGAAAGTAAACTGCTTCCTAAACTTACTGAACTGCCCACAAAAAACATCGTGATAATTGAAATTAAAATAGGAAAACGTCCATTACATGGCACAAAATTATTTGTTACAATCGCAATTAATTTTTCTCTAGGTGAATTGATGATTCGTGTTCCTGTTACGCCAGCCGCATTGCAACCAAATCCCATACACATTGTCAGTGCTTGTTTGCCACAAGCCCCTGCATTAGCAAAGTACTTATCTAAATTGAATGCGACACGTGGTAAATAGCCGAAATCTTCTAGTAAAGTAAAGAGTGGAAAGAAAATGGCCATTGATGGCAGCATCACGGAAATAACAGTCGATAAGACAGTGTAAATCCCATCAATTAATGCACCTCGTAGCCACTCAGGCCTATTAATAAATGCCGCAAATTGATTCAAGTAAGCCCCTATTGTACCAAACATACTCGCTAAAGCATTAGATGGAGCATTTGCACCTTGTATGGTCAACCAAAAAACAACCACTAATAATAAAATCATAATGGGAATACCCGTTAGTTTTTGTGTCAATATCTTGTCTAGCATACGGTCACGGCGATTGCGATCTTCTTTTGTGAAAATAATCACATCGTTAACTATGACTGTAGCTCGATCTAATAAGGTTTTTGTATTCTCTTCTTGATTTTCTTTTAAACCATCTAACGCTTTTTTCATGTAAGGATTCATTTTAAGTTATTCAGAGACTACTTTATCTAAAGCAGTCATCAAGTTATCTAAGCCTTTATTTTGACGTGCTGCTGTAGCAATGACAGGAACTCCTAATAACGATTGCAATTTTTCAATATTAATTTCTATGCCTTTTTTATGCGCTTCATCCATTAAGTTCACGCAAACTACTACCTTATCTGATAGTTGCATAATCTGTAAGAATAAGTTTAGATTACGTTCTAGCGAAGTTGCATCACAGACACAGATCGTTGCTTCAGATAAATCCGATTGAATAAAGTCTTGTGCTACTTCTTCTTCTTCTGAATTTGAGGATAAAGAATACGTACCCGGAAAATCAACTAAACAGTAATAATTATTTTGGTGTTGGCTCGTTCCTTCTGCAATACCAACTGTTTTCCCGGGCCAATTACCTGTGTGTTGTTTTAAACCGGTTAATTGGTTGAAAACAGTGCTTTTTCCAACATTAGGATTACCTGCTAAAGAAATAACATGGCCATTTTTTTCATTTTTTAAGATAAACTCATCTGACATCGTTTTTCTCCTTTAATTCTACTTGTATGTATTTAGCATCTTCATTACGGATTGCAATAACCGTTCCCCTCACTTCGAAAGCTTTTGGATCTTTCTTGGGGCTGACCAAGACTAATTTGACTACTCCTCCAGGATAAAAGCCTAAATCCATTATACGTTGCTGCATTTGAGCATCAGGATGAGCTACTTTAGTTACGACCACTGAATGATCGCTAGTTAATTTTGATAACTCCATTACAAGACTCCTTTTATTTTTAAGGTGCACCTAACTCTATTTGATTCCACGCTTTAAGCACGAAGGTTTCAATCTTTTTTTAGCTGATTTCGTAGAAATTATCTATTTTAAATTTAAATTTGTCGTTTCAAAAATATAATCATTATACCTACTAAAAAATCTTTTTAGTAACTAAATGAAATGCGAAATCTAGTTCCAGTACTATCTAGTACAGAATCTGTCTTATTAATTTTTTATATCCCTTATCTTGCTTTTGATTTTAATTTTATTTACGCTAATTTTGTTTACGGCTAATTTAATTTTTGAAAATTCATCTATTTTTTATTTGTTCCTATTTTGCTATAATAAAACTACACTGAATAGCACACACTATTTTATATGAGGAGGATGAAGTATGTGGACAATCAAAACATTTGAAGAACTTACGAACAATGAACTTCATCGTATCTATAAAGAACGGACATCTGTCTTTATTGTTGAACAAGACTGCGCCTATCAAGAAGTCGATGACAGTGACCTCACAAGTATTCATTTCTTCAAACAAACTGATAACGTCTTTATGGCCTATGCCCGTTTAATTATAGAACCTAACAGCACTCGGATTGGTCGTGTATTAGTTCCAAAAGAGCAAAGAAAAAACGGATTTGGGCAAGAGTTATTAACCGTTATTTTATCCTACACCGATCAACATTACCCTGGACTTCCAGTAAACATCCAAGCACAAGCCTATCTGCAAAATTATTATGCTGCATTCGGTTTCCAGTCTATTTCAGAAATATACTTGGAAGACAATATTCCACATATTGATATGGTAAAAATTAGCCTTATCGCCTAACCAACTAAAGAGAAAATAAGTTAACGACTCAGCTATACTTTATTAAATCTTTTACTATTTTTTTGTTTAGATATCTTATATCGTTTTGAATCGTCATACAAAAAAGTCCAAAGATAAATTTATCTTTGGACTTTTTTATCTATCTAATTTTTTATGACCCTTTCTGCTTATACAGAAGTATCTTTAAGAGAAAAGGTAAATCGCTCTTTTCATTCTCTATTTAGAAAGTAAAAAAGACTTGAATGTGTACGGCACTAGTACCTGACACTCTTCAAGCCTAAATAATCTATTGTGTGATGCGTTGCATTGCATCTTGAACTGATTCGTACTCTCCAAATGCCGAAAAACGAACGTAGCCTTCACCACTCGGGCCAAATCCTGAACCTGGCGTCACAATAATTTGTTTTTTTTCTAGTAGGAAATCAAAAAATGCCCACGATGTCATTCCTGCTGGCGTTTTAACCCAAACATAAGGAGCGTTTGTACCTCCAAACACTTCATAACCAGCTTCCATCAAATACTCACGAATCATTTTTGCATTGCGTAAGTAATAAGCAATTTGCTTTTTGATCTGTTTTTTACCTTCTTTAGAATACACTGCTTCTCCTGCACGCGAAACAATGTATGGCGCACCATTAAATTTTGTTGAATGTCTTCTTGCCCACAGACTGCGCAAAGCAACTCCTTCACGAACCAATTCTTTAGGAACGACCGTATAGCCTAAGCGCAATCCGGTAAAACCGGCTGTTTTTGAAAAACTTCTAACTTCGATAGCACACGTTCTAGCTCCTTCAATTTCATAAATAGAGCGTGGAATAGCTGAATCGGTAATGAAAGCTTCATAAGCTGAATCATAAATAATGATAGCTTCTTCTTTATTTGCATAATCAACCCACTCTTTTAAAGCTTCCTTTGTTAAAGTAGTCCCTGTTGGGTTATTCGGATAGCACAAGTAAATCAAATCAACATGGCTTGTTGGCAATGAAGGAGTAAAATTATTTTCACTTGTTGCTGAAAGATACGTCAAGTCGCTCCACATTTCTGTTTCAGCATTATATGTCCCCGTACGTCCACTCATCACATTACTATCCACGTAAACCGGATAAACTGGATCACCGACAGCAACCTTATTATCTCGTCCAAATATTTCTTGTATATTTGCCACGTCACCCTTGGCTCCATCTGAAATAAATACTTCATCTATTTCGACATGCGCGCCTCTTGCTTCGTAGTCGTGTTCAACGATTTTTTCGCGTAAAAATGTATATCCTAAATCGGGTGCGTAACCATGAAATGTATCCATATTGGCTTGTTCATCGACTGCTTTATGCAGCGCCTCCACAACAGCAGGTACTAACGGTTGCGTAACATCCCCAATTCCCATTCGAATAATTTTAGCTTCAGGATAGTTTGTTTGATAAGTAGCCACTTTTTTTGCAATTGTAGAAAATAAATAACTTCCTTTTAAGTCTAGATAATCGTGATTTACTGTAACCATTTACACTTCCACTCCTTTAAGGTCTATCGTTCCTTTGTATACTGTTGTAGCCGAACCAGACATATAAATGACTCCTGTTTTTTCATCCCATTCAATCGATAAATCTCCGCCTAGAAGTTTTACTGTTACTTTCCTACCTGTATGTCCATTTAGATACGCAGCTACTACAGCAGCGCAAGCGCCGGTCCCACAAGCCAATGTTTCACCAGACCCTCTTTCCCAGACACGCATCTCAATTGTCTTATTATCGATAATTCGGATAAATTCTGTGTTAACTTGCTTCGGAAATACCTCATGGTGTTCAAAGGATGGACCTATTTTTTCAATTTCAATTTCTTTGGTATTTTTCACAAATACCACAACGTGAGGATTGCCCATTGAAACGGCCGTAATTTGGTAGATTTTTCCGTCTACTTGCAAGGATTGGTTGATGCATTCTTCCTCAGCCCAAACCATAGGAATGTCTTTCGTCTTTAAAATAGGCTTTTCCATCGCTACACGAGCTCCAGTAACTTCATCATCCACTTTTTTTAATTCGATAGTTTTGATGCCACTTTTTGTCTCAACCGTTAGTGTCTCTTTAATAGTTAAGCCTTCATCATAAACAAATTTCGAAAAACAACGGATTCCGTTTCCACACATGGCTCCTTGTGAACCGTCTGCATTGTACATTCTCATCATAAAATCAGCTCTATTAGACGGCCGAATTAAAATTAATCCATCCGATCCGATACCAAAATGTCGGTCACTCACAAATAAAGAAACAGCTTCTGGATTTGTTATCCTTTCATCTAAATCATTGACATAAACATAGTCATTACCAATACCATGCATCTTTATAAAATCCATTTCGACACCTCTTCAAATTTATTAATTATTGATCAGATAGTTAATTATAAAATAATTTATTTATTTAAGCGAAGATTTTTAGTTAAATTGATAAAAAATAAAAAGTGACACCTTATTTTTCCATTCATTTTCTAAGTATTTTTCTTTCAAAAGTTAATAAAAAACATACCCCTAAAGGTACACGAATTAAACTTCTAATTAATTTACGATTATCTATATCCAGCAACATTTTTATCTTGTTCACAAAAATACTTGACTAACATACCCCTGTAGGGTATGTTTATATTGTGAAAAAACAATCAAATTTAAAGGAGACTTCCTCATGGCTCAAAAAATACTTATTATCGGCGGTGTAGCTGGTGGTGCTACAGCAGCTACTAGACTTCGTCGTTTAAACGAAGATGACAACATTATCCTTTTTGAAAAAGGCGAATACATTTCATTCGCTAACTGCGGCCTTCCGTATCATATTGGTGGGGAAATTAAAGAACGTGATAGCTTACTTCTTCAAACTGTTGAAGGTATGGAGCAACAATATGCATTAGATATTCGTAATTTTTCTGAAGTAACAACCATTGATCCGATAAATAATATCCTTTCTGTTTTAAATCATCAAACAGGTGAAACCTATACAGAAACCTTTGATAAACTAATTATATCAACTGGTGCTAAAGCTATCACACCAGCTATCCCGGGAATTGAAACAGCTGAAAACGTCTTTTCATTGCGCAATATTCCTGATATGGATCTAATCAAAGAATACATCACAAAACATGCGATTCAAACCGTAACGGTCATTGGTGGTGGATTTATTGGCTTAGAAATGATGGAGAATCTTAAAGAGTTGGATTTAGATGTTCAGCTAGTTGAAATGGCGCCTCAAGTCATGCCAAATATTGATGTTGAAATGGCGCAACAATTGCATACTCAAATCAATATGCATGGGGTCAATTTATTATTAAATGATGGTTTAAAAGAATTTAAAGAAAACGGCAAGAAATTACTTTTAACAAGCGGCACCGTATTGGATACAGATATGACTATTTTATCTATCGGAGTTACCCCGGAAAATACGCTTGCTAAAGAATCCGGTATCGAGCTTGGCTTCAAAAATGCCATTAAAGTAAACGAGCAACTTCAAACAAACTACCCGGCTATCTTCGCTATTGGTGATGTTATTGAGGTGAAAGATGTTGTTGACGGCTCACCTACTAATATTCCGCTTGCATGGCCAGCGAACCGTCAAGGACGCTTAGTAGCAGATATTATCAACGGCATTCCAGCACACTATCCAGGTACGCAAGGAACATCTGTTGCGAAAATTTTTGAACTGACTGCTGCTTCAACTGGAAATAGCGAGCGCATGTTGAAAAATAAAGGCATCGACTTCCAAGTCATTCATGTTCACCCCAATTCACACGCTGGTTATTACCCTGGTGCTAGCCCGATTCATTTAAAATTACTTTTCGGAAATGACGGAAAAATTCTAGGTGCACAAGGTGTAGGAACAAAAGGGGTAGACAAGCGTATTGACGTAATTGCTACCGCTATGAAATTCGGCGCAACAGCAGATCAACTAGCTGAGATTGAATTGGCTTATGCCCCGCCTTATTCTAGTGCAAAAGATCCAGTGAATATGTTAGGCTATACAGCTGATAACATGATGAATGATAAAATCAGAACCTTTCAATGGCATGAAGTGGATGCGTTATTAGATCAAGGTGCTTTCTTTTTAGATATTAGAGAAGATTTTGAACGGGCAACAGGTTCATTACCAAAAGGGACCTTCATCCCATTAAACCAATTGAGAAATAGATTAGCTGAATTGCCAAAAGACAAGACTATTTATGTTTATTGTCAAGTTGGACAACGTGGTTATAACGCTGCAAGAATTTTAATGCATCATGGATTTGATGTGAAAAATCTTGATGGTGGCTACAAAACTTACAAAATTGCAACGTATGCTTTGAAAAATAAACCTTTCAAAAAAGTAAGCAAAGAACAACCCATTGAAGCTACTCAAACTTGTCCTTTAACGACGATTGAAGTGGATGCTTGTGGTTTGCAATGTCCTGGCCCTATTTTGAAAGTAAAAGAACAAATGGACCAAATGTCTAACGGACAACAAATGATTGTTAAAGCAAGTGATTTTGGCTTCAGTGCTGACATCGAAGCTTGGGCTAAAAGTACAGGTAATACAGTCTTAAAAAATGAAATTAAAGGCGATAAAGTTGTCGCTACATTGTCAAAAGGAAATCTTTTACAAAATACAGCTTCTCTTCCTCAAGATGGCGTGATGAAAGAAACAAAAGAGGGCGCAACAATGGTTGTTTTTAGTGGCGATATGGATAAAGCTTTAGCTTCTATGATTATCGCTTCAGGCGCAGCTGCTATGGGTAAAAATGTTACTATCTTCTTTACTTTCTGGGGACTAAGTGTCTTGAAAAAACAGAAAATGAAAAAGCGTGGCATGGCAAAATTATTTGATATTATGCTGCCTAATAATGCCGATAGCTTGCCTATTTCGTCAATGAATATGGGCGGTGCTGGTGCTAAAATGATGAAGACTGTGATGAAACAAAAAAATGTTGATCCATTGCCTGTTATGATTGAAAAAGCAAGCAACTTAGGGGTTAAATTTATTGCTTGTACAATGAGCATGGACATCATGGGAATCGACAAAGAAGAACTATTTGATTTTGTTGAATACGGTGGTGTCGCGGCTTACCTTGGCGATAGTGAAGAGTCTAATTTAAACCTATTTATTTAATAAAAATTTACCATTCTTATATAAAAGGGTATACTATAACCGACTTTTAGAAAGAAGGGATACAATGGACAAAGAACAAAAACAAGAGCAAAAAAAGAAAATCCTCAATCGCTTAAAACGAACAGAAGGCCAAGTCCGTGGTATTCAAAAAATGATTGACGAAGATAAAGAATGCATTGATGTCATCACACAACTAAGTGCAACTCGTGCCAGTATTGACCGTGTGATGGGTATCATCGTTGCTGAAAACTTGAAAAATTGTTTTGAGAATCCAACTAACGATTTACAAGATCAAGCCAAAAAAATTGATCAAGCTATTAAGATGATTGTTAAAAAATAAAAAACTAAGCGAGCTGACTTCATTACTAATGGAGTCAGCTTGCTTTATTTTTAAAAAAACAACTCTTTCTAGAAGATCGTACTTATATTTCTTTAAAAGCTCTTTTTTGCTCGTCTCATTTGTGAGATACTCGTAAGCGTGACTGAAAATGGAGGGAACAAGGATGATTTATATTAAAGAAGCAATTTTACACATTTTCGATTTGAACAGCAATGAACCGATTTTTTCTTTTGCTGGACTAGATTTGACAGAAAAATTTACGTTTGATTATCTTCACGCTATGATAGAAAAAGTAGAGGGCTCTGATAATATGAAAACGGGAATACTGTCAGAAGACAATTCCTTGGTTCAATCGTTCAATGCGATTCAAGATGACTTTACTGAAACAACAAAGACTCTGACTGAAAAGTTTTTTTCGATTACAAAACTCAATCCAGAAATACCACCAGCTGATTTATTATTTGTTTATTTTACGTTAGATGAGGTCCCTTGTTTGGGGCTATTCAAACTAAACTATTCCGATAGCATCACACATTATATTTCATATGAAGAAGAAACATTAACCAATCAATTGATTGTCAATCGTTCAATCTTGCCTAATGCACGCCAAGCCATTCAAGAAGGAATGGTCTTACAGTTAAGCAATCTAGAATACCACGTGATTGAGAAGAAACATTTGATTACTGAACTAGCAGAGAAAATGTTCTATTTCACTGAACTATTCTTAGAAGATAAACCTCAACCAAGTCTCAAAGAAAATATTTCTATGATTAAAAAAGCTGTTCAAAAAACAAGTAAAGCTTTCAATGATGAAGAGTTTCAAGTACTAGCAGATACAAAAGACGCCTTAGTTCATAGTATGACTGAAGAAAATGTCATAGATAATAAAGTCATTGCTGAGACTCTTTATGGGAATAATCAAGAGAAAAAAGAAAAGTTTTTTGAAGAAATAAAGGAATTAGGATACGTAGATAAAGCGCCTGCGGAAGTCGCTGTGGTTGGACCAAAATATACTAAACAAAAATTCCGTTTAGATAATGGGATAGAAATTAGCATTCCAATTGAACTCTATCGAGATCCAGAAGTTGTTGAGTTTATTAACAATCCTGATGGAACGACTTCAGTAATCATCAAGAATATTGAGAAAATAAAAAACTTGTTTTAATAAAAAAATTATCTAATGATAAATAGCGTCCTAATAGAAAACTAGTTTTCTATTAGGACGCTATTTATTTTATTTCTAGTATTAAATTCAAAAATTTTTTTTATTTTTCTTTTCTGATATAGATAATTTAATTACTTATTCCTGAATAATTCATACCTTTAATTTTTTGTTGTTTTTAATCAATTAACACACTTTTTTCAAATTTTTTTCAAATTAACGTTTAATAGTTTTACTTTTTGGTACTTAATTCATTTATTTATTGGTTTCTCATTAAGAAAGTACGAATTTTGGGCATAGTTGGTCCTTGGTTTTGATTGGTTTTTTTTAAAAAAATTAAGGAGTTTTTAAATATAATGCCGAATCCTTTGGATTCGATTAAAGACGGCATAAAACTCCGCTTGATAAACATGCGAACTAGAAATTTTTAGATACATTTCTCTCGCAGTACTCACTAGTTTGCCAGCTACTTTGAATAAGCGAAGACGAATCGTATTAATTTGAAGTCCTTTATAATTTTTATCAAAACAAGTTGTACGCAAAAAATTGATTAGGTTGTATGCAAGGACACTTATCATCATACGTGCATGATTTTCAATAAATTTAGGGCTATCTGTCTTATCAAAATAGAAACCATTTTTTGCTTCTTTAATGTAGTTTTCCATAGCACCACGCTTTTTATACGTCTTAAAAACTTGTTTTGATGAAATATTTTCTGAAAAATTTGTGACAATAAACGTATGCTTGAAAAGTAATTCACCCATTTCTCGAATGGATTGAATGCATACTCTACGCGGTTTAGACCAAGACGCTGCTTGATAGGAAACGGAATAATAGTATTCTTCTTTTTCATTCCAAGGATAATTATCGTCGTAATACACAAACTCTTCTGCTAATCGGTATAAATTATTATTATGTTTTAGGCGAATGACAAAGTTTGACCCATATTCTTCGCATAACTCATAAATATCAGGTGTTGCAAATCCACTATCTCCACGCACTAAAATATCTGTCGTAGGGACTGCTTGATTATAATGATCTAATAACGGTTCAAGAAACTCTTTAACTCCTTTAGACGTGTATTGATTTCCTGAACGAAGTTTAGCTTTTAAAAAATCGCCCGTTAATCCATCGAATGCGACTAATGGATGATAACCGTTTGTTCGATAGTGGGCATTATAATCTGTTTGTTCCTGAATACCGAAGGTATCAGAGTGTGTAGAATCCAAATCAATAATCATATTCATATCATTGCGAACAAATCTCGCTTGGTCAATTAATGTTTGATTAAAGGTTTGTAAATCATTAATCGTTTGGTCTGTAATGCGATCAAGAAACCGAGAGATAGTCGGTTGAGAAGCCAAACACTCTTCTTGTGACAGAGTTTGTAATACTGGATCATACTGTAAGATAGTCGCAGACGAATCAGCTTTATAGCCAGCAATTAGTTGAAGAATTAGTTGTTTTAAAATTTTATGGTTAGTGTGTTTCCAATAACGACGATTTTCATTATATGAAATGAGTTTTTTTGACAATTCTTCAAAATGAAAAGTATCCATTAATTCATCAACTAAAATTAATCCTGAATCACTCGATAAACGACCACCTGTATGAGAGACATATAAATGGTTATTGAATTTCATTGCTTTTTCTTGTAAAGTAATCATTGAGAGAACCCCTTTCTATTGGTTGGTTGTGATGATATAACCATAGCAGAAAGGGGTTCTTTTTTCATCACCTAATGGGTGATAAAGCAAATTAGTTTAAACGCTGTAAAATCAACATCGATTAGTATTTTTAGAAAAGCTATGAATTATTCAGGTTATTATAGATTTTTTAATTTTAATAAGTAGTTATTTTCTTTTTTTTCCATCTGTTTGCTATCAAAAGAATACTCGTAAGAATCTCCACCTGTTATAATGATCTGATATTGTTTTTCTTCATTTAAAGATAACTCAGTAATTTCTTTCGCATTGATTGTGTAGAGCCAATAATAAATATCACCATTTAAACTACCTAATATTTTTTTTTGCTTATCTTTATACGGTATAAAGGCTATATTGTTTATGATGATCCCTTTATCAATTAAAGGCAAAGACATAGTATCTCCAACTTTGACTCCTTCATATTCTTTCATAAATCTATTTAATAAATTCAGACTTTTCCCTTTTGAATCTATGCTTTCAAAGTACGCATCCAGCATATTTTGAAAACCTTTAGAAATATCTTTAGTCGGTATTGAGAAATATAGAGTATCTTTCATTACAGATTTCTTTACTTTTTTTATCTCATTTAATTCAAGATACTTTTCAGATAATATATCTTCGCCTACTTTCTTTTCTTGAGTTAAAGAAAAAGAAAGTATTCCATCAAGTTTATTTTCTTTAGCATAGAATTGACATATCTTTATCAGTTCTACTCTTTCTTGATTATATTTTGACTCATTATTATTTTTAATAAAATTATCTACTTTTTCTAAAGCTATTTTTAACAAATCGATGCTATTTTGTTTATAAAGTAGTTCTAAGACAAATTTTAAATTTCTTGAATTTCCCATTTTCATTTCTTTTTCTTCTGAAATAAGAGTTTCAAATACTCTAAATAGGTCTAAATAATATTCTTGAGAATTTTTATAGTAATCAACCAAGTGGTTAGCTATTTTTTTCTTTTTTTCAGGATATTCGTATGCATTAATCATATTTAAATAAATATCATTATTGTGATGACATTCATTCTCTACTGGTCTTACTATTTTAGGAACTATAGCTTTTTTGATTACAGTATCTACTAATACTTGGTCATTTACTATTATTTTTATTTGTTCTTTCATTTTAAAGTAGTAAAGAGTACCGTATGTTAAATCTCTTTGAGTAACTGAACAATTTTCAAAAGAAGCAGTACTACTATTATCTATTAGTAAATAAAAATAACGTCCAATTTCTATCTCAGTGACTTTAACTTCATCAGCAATTTCTTTGTCATCAAAAAATAAATATTGTCTATATAAGTCCTTCTTTGAATCAATTAATACCATTTTATCTTGTGTAATTGCATACCTTATTTTATTTGAAAATAAGGTGCATTCGTTATCAGTAGAATCTATTTTATAGCTAACTCCTCCTTCGCTTAACTCTATTTCCTTTTCGCTTAATAATCTTTGATTATCATAGAACTTAACGATTGCTTTTGATTGTTTTATTTTTTCTGGATTAATAAAATAGTGAGGCGTTTGAATATAAAATAAGGGATTAGCTTGATTTTTTATTTTCACTTTAATTATAGGTTTTTGAATAGTATTCAGTTTTGATTTTCTTACTTTATCTTTTATCCCAAAATATATTTGACTTTTTAATGCTTTCTCAAATAAAACATCAAGTCTATTTTTTGAATCATAATTAGGTATTTGATTTTTACTGATCTTGTCAAAATATGAAAAATATTTTTTTATTATATGTTTGACTCGAGTATTATTTGTTAAATATGCTTGCATAAATGATTTGGGTATTGATTGTAATTGTTTAGTTATTAATGTTGGTCTTATTTCTTTAATATCTCTATCTTTATTCAATTGGCTTTTAAAAACAATTTTTAGATAGTTTAATAGTGCATCTACATTCTCGGCTGATATATCCATACCTAAATCTTCTGAATACATAAAATATATTATTCTTATGAGCCTTGAACTATAATTATAAGGGATGACACTTTGCATTTGAATGGTTTCTACATATTCATTTCTAGTAGTCCCTTTATAATAAGGTAAAGAATTAGTTGAAATAAACGAAGATATGTAGTCTTTAATTTCATATTGCAATAATAGTTCTTCCATCTGATATTTTTCACTTAATTCTTCCCAAAATCGACTTCCACTAACTTCATACATACAAAAAAGAATGGCAGCCATTGTTACAATGGTAGCCCTCTCACTATAAGTATATTTATAGCTATTACTGCTAGGATATTTCACTATTTGCTGTGCTTCTAACTGTATTTCTTTGTACATATCTTCTTTTATGTTTAGAAAGCCCAAAAGTCTTTTTTTATTTTCAATTGAAAGCTCTTCATCTTTTTTTATTAAGTTATCAATCTTATCTTGTAACTGTTTCATTCATTCACCTTCAGAATAGTCAGATTTTTTTATAAGTTCTAAGCTACATTATAACGAATTAATGTATTATTGTACTTATTTTTTAAAAAAAGTATCCATTATAGCAAAATAATAAAAAATACTTTTTTCCATTCTGTTGATATTGATCGAGTCAAATAGTTCTTCCTCTCTCCTTCCTGATGTATAATAGAAAAAAGGTTGTTAACGGAATACTTGCACCGAATCTTTTAAAAGAGACAAAACAAAAAGGAGGGCATTAAAATCAGACTAAATCGTGAAGAGACGCTCAATGATTTATATAACCTTGTTCTCAATCCTGGAACTCGCGAATGGGAACGCTCTTTATTAACGATTGCTAAAAACAGCTTGGAAGAAAAGGCTAATTTTGATACTCTCCTTGCAAAATTAGAAGCCCAATTGCGTCCACTTGCCTTAAGAGGGACATTAACTCCTGATGTAACAGATTTTTATAATAAGCTAACTGGTAATTCTGCTACGAGTCCATCCTTTGATTTAACGAAACATTACACAAATAATGTAGTCCATCAAGACTCAGCTATTTTTGCAGGAGGCTGTTTTTGGTGTATGGTCGAACCTTTTGAAACTCTCAATGGGATTGTTTCTGTCTTATCGGGTTATACTGGAGGAGAAATAGCTCATCCGACTTATGATCAAGTAATCAATCAATCTACTGGACATGTTGAAGCTGTGGAGATTATCTTTGATACGAGAATCACCCATTACGAAGAGTTGTTAACTCTTTATTGGCAACTCACTGATCCAACAGATGCATTTGGTCAATTTCAAGATCGTGGCAACCAATACCGTCCCATCATTTTTGTTAGAAATGATAACCAACGTGCGCTTGCTGAAAAATCAAAGCAACAGCTAGTCGACTCTGGTAAGTACAAGCAACCGATTGTTACGCTTATCCGACCAACCACCATATTTTGGCCGGCTGAAAATTTTCATCAACAATTTTATAAAAAGAATCCAAGTAAATACAAAAAAATTGAACGAGCTCGAAAACAGTTAATGGTTTATCAACAGTTACACAATAAAATACAAGCTAAATCCAGCTGGTTTAACTAGTTTTTTAAATCAACTTAATTTCCAATAAAAATGATGGAGGATAGATCATGGAAAACCTACTAAACATACCAACACTGCTAAATCAACACCATGCCTTTTTTAATACAAATCGTACTAAAGAGGTTTCTTTTCGTATTACTCAATTAGAAAAATTATACGCGGCTATTTTAAAATACGAGTCACAGATTAATGAAGCTTTAAAAAAAGATTTGGGAAAAAGTCCTACAGAAAGTTACGCAACAGAAATAGGGTTTGTCTTAACTAGTATTAAAGAAGCAAAGAAAAAACTACCTAAATGGGCGAAAGATCAGACTGTCTCAACCCCTCTTTTTCTCTTCCCTTCAAAAAGTAAAAAACACCATGAACCATATGGAACTGTGCTTATTATTGGTCCTTTTAATTATCCTTTTCAATTGCTAATTGAACCGTTAATTGGTGCTATTTCTGCAGGAAATACCATTGTTTTGAAACCATCCGAAATGGTACCCACTGTTTCAACAGTTATTCAAGAAATGATTGCTGATACATTTAACGCTGATTATATTTCTGTTATTGAAGGTGGTATTGAAGCAAATATTGAGCTATTAAAGCACCCATTTGATTACATCTTTTTTACAGGAAGTACAACGGTTGGAAAAGAAATTATGAAAGCTGCTGCTGAGCACTTAACTCCGGTAACACTTGAACTGGGTGGAAAAAGTCCTGCACTTATCTTAAAAGATGCTGATATCCAACAAGCTGCTAAAAGAATTCTTTATGGGAAACTACTTAATGCAGGACAGACTTGTGTTGCACCAGATTATGTCCTCATCCACAAAGATCTCAAACAATCTTTTATTGAGGAATGTCGAAAAGTTATTCAACAGTTTTATGGACCTATTGTACAAAATAGTCCTGACTTTCCAAGAATTGTTAACGAAAGACACACGACTCGCTTAATGAGTATTCTAGAAGAATCTAAAGACGAAATTTTGTTCGGTGGGCATGTCGATTTAACTGAGCGTTACGTTGAACCGACTTTGCTTGAATCTAATTGGACCTCTCCTGCTATGAAAGAAGAACTTTTTGGTCCACTATTACCCATTATTAGCTTCGATGACTTAGATGAAACAATCGTACAAATAAATAAGCGGTCTAAACCTTTAGCTCTTTATATTTTTTCTAACGATAAAAACACCCAAAATAAAATTATCCATGAAACAAGTTCAGGTGGTGTGACCATTAATAACACCATTTTCCATCTAGTTTCTCCTAATCTACCTTTTGGTGGAGTTGGTCATTCTGGTATGGGCTCTTATCACGGGAAATATAGTTTCATGACTTTTTCACATGAACGAAGCATCTTATCTTCTAAAAAAGTAGAGGCGCCATTTATCTTTCCACCTTACTCTGATAACAAGTTAAAATGGATTCGTCGTTTTTTAAACTAACTAATTGTATTTACAACTGCCTATTAACTATTTTTCACACAAAAAAGGGATGCCGATTTTTCTTAGAGAAAAATCAGTACCCCTTTTTTACTATCTTTATTCAATCGACTCTTTTAACGGTTGGCAAACTTCACATTTGCGTTGGTTTTTATTTTTGAACTTAGTAAATGTTTTTTCAAAGTTAGCGCCACAAGTACATTTAAACAATAATTTTTGAGAAAAACCATGGTATTCTGTCGTTAACAGCTTACTATCTGAATTTTTTTCAACATATTCTTTCACTAGTGTTGCATAAACATAGCTTAATTTGACCTCATTTCTTGTTTTTCTGAAAAAAGGCAAAAAAAGGGAGTGCTTACGCAAAAGATGACTATTTCCAGAAAATTTTGCTTATTCAACTGATTCCATTACCAACGGACACCCTTTCTTTAAGGGTCTAAGTCGGTATCAAAAGATTAAACCATTCTTCTGCCGGTTGAAATAACAGATAACGAAAAAATCGTTTGATTTGGAAAACAGACTGTTTACTTTTTGTTTTTAACTTAATCAAATAGGTTAATAAACTGGCAATCATGGCTAAAATCAGCTGATTGACAACCCCTTTTTCACTTCTCGAAAAAAACTTTTTAATCGTCATATGTTGTTTAATATGCTTGAAGAACAGCTCTATTTGCCAACGTGCTTTGTACATTTCTGCAATGTCAGTAGAGGAGCAGTCAAAACGATTGGTAATAAACTGGAGAGTTTTCCCCTTTTTGTCTTGAACGGTTACTAAACGAAATCTGGACGTTAGATGGTTCTGAGCACCTAATGCGACCATTTGGTCGCTGATAACGGACTCACTCTTGGAAGCTACTAATGGTTCTAAAACATGAACTTTTGTATTCTTTTTGATTCTTGTCACAAAGAAGTAGCCCTGCGAGTGCATCGTATCTAATCGTTCAAAATCAAGGTAACCGCGATCAAACACATAAGTCGCTTCAGGTTGATTAACCAATACTTCTAACTGATTTGTATCGTGCTCGACGGCGTTAGTCAGTGTGAATTCATCTGGGTAAAGATGTTCATTATCCATAAAGCAAAGTTTTAAGTGAAGCTTAACTCCTGATTTTGTTTTACGAAAATCAGCCCATTGATAAAGGTTTTGGTTAAGTGAAAACGTCGAAGAATCAATTAGGTAGAGACTATTTCGTTTCGTTACGGGCCTTTTATTTTTAGCCTGACTAACTAGCTGACTAAAAATGGCTAAAAGAATCTCTGAATCTATTTTTGAGAGAGTTCTAGAGAGCTGAGAATAACTGATACTAGTCATACACATTTCTTTTTGAAGTTCTTTCGAAACAAAAGCCGCATCCATCTCTCTAAGACTTTCTTTTTCGTCATTGATTCCATGAAGAAAAAGTTGAAGAGCTTGGAAGAAACTAAGTTTCTTATGGTATTTATCAAAGTCAACAATCTTTTTTTGAATAGAGCTTGGTAAAAGATTTAGCTTAATGGAAGAAAACCATTTATTAAAAGCAGAATTTGTTTTATACTTATCCATGTGTTAGGTCCTTTTTATTGGTCTTGGATGAGTCATCTGAGTTCAGTATAAAGGACTTTTTTGCATATTGGAATAATATAAACAAATTTGTGAAACACATAATGTTTCATGCAACACTAGTGATATTCTTTAATTTTACCTATTGTCCATTGTTTATTCATTCTTTTATTCCTCCATATTTATCAGCTGATGAAATCTTCTCTTATCAACTCCTTATTGTAACATGAGTAGATACAATTAAACAGATGACTACTTTCCCCTGCAGCTAGATTAGCTACAGTTTGAAGCACTTTTTTATAGAACTATTAAAAAAATGCTCTCATTATATAGTATCCTTATAAAAATGCTTAGTGTTATAATAAAAGAAAGAGCAACAGAACAAACCTTTTCTAATACTTTCTACTAAATAAAAAGAGAGCGGGGATAAAAACATGAATAGAACAATAAGAAGAATCATGATTATTGGAGCAGCTTTTTTATTTAGTCTGACTTTTGGTGAAACCGTTTTTGCAGAAAATAAACTTTCAGATATCACGATTGAAATTGAGTTGCAAAAAGATGGATCTGCTAAGGTTACAGAATATCGGACAATGATAATGGATGAGGGTACAGAACTCTATATTGTGTTAGATGATTTACAGAACTCAGCCATGCTTGATTTTTCAGTAGCCGGCTTTCAAGAGTCGAAAACATGGGATGGCGATGCCTCATTAGCAGAAAAAGCTAACCGCTATGGGACTGTAGAAACGGGTACTGGATTAGAACTCATTTGGGGTATTGGTGAATACGGTAAAAATGATTATATCATCTCTTATACCTTATCAAACTTGGTTCGTGAACTGGAAGACGGACAAGCCTTATTATGGAATTTTGATACTTTTTCTGATATTCCAGCAGAAAATTTAACGGTTAAACTTACTGGATTTGAACCTTTTACAAAGGAGTCGGTGCGCTTATGGGGCTTTGGCTTTGAAGGCAATCTCCAACTAAGAGGTCAGACTGTTGTTTGGCGGGCAGATGAAGATGTTGATAGCAGTAACAAAGTAACGGTTTTGCTTCAATTCCCACAAAAACAGTTTAATACGCAAGTTACTGTCGATCAAACGTTAGAAGAGCAGTTAGAAATGGCGACTGAAGGCTCTGCTTACAATGACGAGACGACTTCGGATACAGTATTTTTTATCGTTTCGCTATTAATACTAACCGTTATTCTTGGAGGAATTATTTTAAGTATAATCTATTATAAAAAGATGAAAAAAGCTAAAAAAGAAATCGGAGAAATGCGTTCTGGAGCACAAAGAATAAAAGCTAGTAAAGGTATTATTTTAAAAGAGATTCCATATAAAGGCAAAGATTTTGCTGGACTTGCTTATTTGTTGCAAGATTTTAATAAAGGTTATTTTGAAGATTACTTCTCAGCGTATCTATTAGAATGGTCTGCACAAGAAAAGATTGCCATTCACGTAGACCAAAAAAACTCCTTTTTTGGTGATACGTTTAATACAGAAATAGAAATCTTCCACTATGAAGAAGAACTTGCTCGTTACCCTCAGTCTTTTGGTCATTTTATTAATGAATTAGAAAGTGGCTCTGGCGAATCTTATGAGACTGGTCTATGGTTAATGTTAGTCGATGCGGCTAATCGTGATGGCTTCATCAAAGATAAGGATATGACTACTTGGGCAAAAAAACACGCTAAGGAAGTAGAAAAACTAGCTAATTATTTAATTGAGTATTCGAAAATGTATTTAGAAAAAGAAGGACTCCTTTCATTTAAAGAAATTAGCGTCTGGAGTACCACTCATGAAGTAGCTGTTGTTAGTTCTGAGGGGGATAAGTTAGTTGATCGTTTAATCCAATTTGACAATTATTTAGAAAAAATTAAACTAAAAGAATTTAAAGGTAAACATACTCCGTTCACTTTCAGAGAGCTTTTATTCTGGAATATCTTATACTTTAGGAGTGAAGAAATAACAAAAGAGTTCAAAGGAATTACTCCCGGTCAATATTATGACTACGATGACAGTAATTATATGTATCAACCATTGTATTGGCACGGCATGACCGGCTTCAGAAATGACTGGTCTAGTGGATTAGAAAGTGGTGGATTCCATTCAACCGCTTCATCTGCTGCAGCTGGAATGGGCGGTTCGACTTCATCTGGCGGCGGTGGCGGTGCTGGTGGAGGTGGCGGCGGAGGAGCTCGCTAATCTAATCTTTTTAACTGGTAGTAGAAAAACACACACGAACTAGATAAAACTAGTTTGTGTGTGTTTTTGATTTTCAATTTTAAAATTTTTTTATTAAAGATAAGAAATAATAGTTATAGTAGAACTTTTTTGCTTTAACCTATTCTCTTTTCTAACCACTCAATAATGTCTTTCATAACCTCATCTCTATTCGTTTCATTCAAAATCTCGTGTCTAGCTCCTTCGTATAGTTTCATCTCTAAATCTTTAACCCCACATACTTCATATCTCTTATACAGTTTTTTTACACCTTCACCAAAATCACCAACCGGATCTTGTGCTCCTGACAGAATAACTATTGGTAAATTTTGGGGTATCTTTTTGTTAGTTTCTTTATCTTCAATATGCTCTAAGTTCTCTATCAACTCGTCGTAGAAACTGATTGGAAATAATGTTCCACAGTACAGATCATTAACATACTTAGCTAATTCATCTGCATCTCTTGTTAACCATTCATACCCCGTTTTCTTAGGATAGAATTTCTTATTAAAACCACCGAAAATTAAAGAGTCTACAAATTCAGATTTAGCCTTTCTACCTTTGACTAACATCGCTAACTTGACTAACCATTTCCCTGCCTTTAAAGGCAAACCTTGTTCCCCGTTAGAACCAGAAAGAATAAGTCCATTAATTTTATCTGGGTAGTTCATGATATAGCGTTGAGCAGCAAACGAGCCCATACTATGGCTAAATAAGTAGATAGGTAAACCTGGATTTTCTTTTTTTATCCTATCTGATACTGTTGCTAGATCCTCTACTAATAACTTAAAGCTACCTTTTTCTCCTAAGTAACCTAACTCATCGATACTTGCAGCTGTTTTACCATGTCCTCTGTGATCATTGGCATAAACAATAAAGCCTTTTCCATTTAACACTTTAGCAAATCTTTCATACCTCGCTGCTGTTTCAGCCATCCCATGAGAAATTTGGACTACTCCTTTTGGTTCTTGATCAACTGGTATCCATTTATATACCATTATTCCAGTTTTGTCGCTAGATAGAAATGTAAAGTTCTCACTTATTGAATTAGTCATCATCCTCACTCCAATTATCATTTTACCAATTAGATTTCTTTTGCTTTTATTTTTTGACCTATAAAATATTCAGGTTATTCGAATAAAATAAGATGCTTTTTTTATCATAGTTATCTGCCTATTTATTATTTTTCTTTTTCCAAAAAAATTATGCTACGAAATAATCGCTAATAAATTCTTAGGATATTTAAGAATATAGGTTGGATTCTTAAATTGTACTACCTTTAGACTTCCCCATGATGCAACAGCAAAATTCATTTCCGCATTTTTAGCTGATTCAAAATCAGATAAAGAATCTCCAATGTACAAACACTTTTTAGGATCAATACCCAATAGAGTTGTACATTGTAAAAGCGGTTGGGCGTTTGATTTATGTTTTTGGGTATCTTCAAGCAAGACCACCTCAGAAAAACAGTCATGTATTTTTTTGTATTCTTTATCAATCGCATATTGCTCTCTATTCTTAGAAGAAACAACCGTTTGGATAACTTTATTATCAAAACTGCGAATAATGTCCTCAAAGTTATAATAAATACTTGCTTTAGTCTCGTATTCATTTACGTATCTAACCCACCGTTCATAAACAACAGGAACATCTTTTATACCTAAAAGTTCTAAAACTTTAAGACCAGAAAATAACCTATAATGCCTTAATTCATCATAAGTCACTTGACTATCCATCTCTTCTTTTATAATTTGCATTAAAGGATAAATAGTCATATCAAAAGCATTGACAACGGGTTCCATCTAAATCATATATGATTGCCTCGTATATCACTTTTATTAACCTCTTTCCAATTTATCCATTCTTATATGCATAAAATTTATCGCATATATTTTTTTATTTCTTCTTTTGAATTACGTATCATCGAGATGCTTGAGTCATATTGTTTAGATGCATACGTGTAAAACAGCGCATCTACTGCAATAAATTGTGCATGTAACGAACTCGTCGCAGCACTTCTCAACTCTGCCTCTTTTGATCGAACAGTCTGAATGGAATAATCAACTTTTCCGGCTACAGAATTGGCACCAAATTGAGTCAAACCAATTGTTCTAATTTTGTAACTTTTTGCAATTTCTACCAGTCTTATAACTTCTTTTGTTTCACCAGAATTAGATATTCCTATAAAAATTGCTTCTTTAGGTGCGGTAACTAAAATAGATATTAGTATATGCGGATCCGTCGCGCATGTAGTCGGCTTTCCTATCCGATTCCATTTTTGCGATATATTTTCAGCTACTAGATGAGAAGCTCCTATACCATACACATAAATAATTGGTGCATGTAAAAGTACATCTACGACCTCATCAATTCTTTGATCATTTAGCTGCTCAATGGTTTCTTTCATTGATTGATAGGCATTGCCTAGTAACTTAGCTTTTATTTCATGAACAGGCTCATTTGCTTTGATATCAAAGTACCCTTCAAAAGTTGGACTTTCAATTTCTGAAGATAATTTTACTTTTAATTGAGTAAAACTCGGTATATCAATACTTTTGCAAAAACGTATAACTGTTGCTGGGCTCGTGCCTGCGCGAGTAGCCAGTTCTAACGCTGTCATATTAATTGCTTCAGACGGTATTTTTAAAATCAGCTCACCAATTTTCTTTTCAGAATTTGATAATTCATTAATAATACTTCGAATTCGTCCTTGTATATTTTCACCAATCATTTTTTTACCTCCTTAGCCCTAACTGCTATTGCTTTTTTATTATCTCATGAAATAAAAAAACAATCATCCTTTTAAAGATGATTGATTACCTTTAATTTAACTATAATACGTAATTTTACCTAGAATAGCCCTGCTACTTGCTCCAGTTGCACTAGGAACATTACTTGGTTTATGGTGAAGGGTTTGATTTCCTAAAATAGTCATCGCTATTGCTTCTTTAGCTTCTGAAGAATGCCCTATTTCTTCTTGTATTTGAACATTGACCGTCGGCAACTGTGCTTTAAGCATCTTAATTAAAGTCTCGTTGTAACTGCCCCCTCCTGCTACAATCAAATCGGTATTCTCATCGATAAATTGTTTCAGATTTTCAGCGATTGATGAGGCTGTAAATTGGGTTGCAGTAGCAATTAAATCATTTGGTTTTATTGGCCATTCTTCAACAAGTCGCTGTGTGAAGTCTTCCCCGAATTCTTCTCGTCCCGTTGTTTTTGGGTAACTCTTAGCAATAAAGGGATGAGTCATTAGCTGAATGAATAATTCTTGGTTTACTTTTCCAGCTGCTGCATATGCTCCACCTTTATCATATTGTACTTGATAAAAATGACGACACAATTCATCAATAATCATATTCCCCGGACCTGTATCGAAAGCTACTAACTGATTGAGATCTGCATTTTTAGGAATAACCGTTACATTTCCAATTCCACCAATATTTTGTAGCAATCTCGTTCTTTTTTTATCCTTATATAGGATATATTCTGAATAAGGAACAATTGGTGCACCTTGACCGCCGAGAGCCATATCTCTTTCTCTAAAATTTGATACTACAGTCGTCTTAGTCTCTTCACAAATAATAGCTGATTCACCGATTTGTAAAGTAGAAGAAAATTGATTCGATTTTGGAATTGGCAAATGATAAACGGTTTGCCCATGGCTTGCAACAAAATCTAGTTGCTCTACTTGAATGCCTTTTTTTTCACAAATATCTTTCACGGCCTCAGCAAATGCGTATCCTAACTCAACATTTAAGCTGCAAATCAATGCTACATTAGATTCTTCAATCGATAGCACTTTCTTAATTCGTTTAATTGTTTCTTCTTGAATTGGATAAGTCTCAAATGCAAGTAATTGAACATTTGTTTCTTCATCCTCGCCTGAAATTTCTACTAAAGCGGCATCTATTCCATCTAGCGATGTCCCTGACATTAGTCCAACCGCGTAGCTCATACAACCAATCCCTTACTTATTTTTTTAAACTATTTATTTCTTTTTGCATTTCAATCATTTGCAATATTAATGTCTGTTCTGCCATTGCAGTCATTAATTGGTCCTGAGCATGAACTAATAAAAGACTAATTTTAATCTCATCTCCACGAATCTCATCTTGAACTAATTTTGTTTGTGTATTATGCGCTAACGTCATTTCAGCTTTACACTCACCTAGCAAGCGCTCCATTTCATCATATTCTCCTGCTCGCGCTTTTTCTAATGCCTCATAAGCCATTCCACGAGCATTTCCACCATGTATAATAATTTCAAAAATACGTTCTTCCATGCTTAAACACCCCACCTAGTTAGTTTATTTCACTTGATTAAATTTGAATTTTTGCCAAGGCTTAATATAATCAAGCAATAACCATTCTTCTTCAACAACATGTCCTACAACATTCGTCTTACCTGAATTCTCCATTGCTAAAAGAGCCAGTTGTAATTCTCCAGCGTAATGAGCATAAAGAGAGGTTTCCACAATAATATCTCCACGATTCATATTTGGCGTATGGAATGGCGGAAATTCATGTCCTTTGTATTTCACTCTACTTTGAGTGGAACGAATAACATAATCCGATACATCTCCTCGATTAAAATGAAACTCTTCCAAAACAATTTTCTTTTCTATTTCTGGAATTGACTCTACTAATTCACAATTTAATGTTAACTGATAGGGATCAATTTCACTTAAAGCTTTCAATTCTTCTTGCGATGCAAATGAGTTCGCAATGATGACATCGTCGATTAGTTCGGTTGCCCACAGATGCTTAGCTTGAACAACAATTGGCAACTCTCGGTGCATTTCAAGAGTACATAGACCTTCATTTACCGGCCACGGTCCTACATTAGCCGTTGGTGAACTAATAAAGGCTGCTGTTATTAATCCTTTATCCTTATATTGTTTTGTTGTTTCAATAAAATGATTGAAACTCAATCCAGTATAGCGATGAGGGTAAAAATTGTGACACCCTAATAATTTATCTGCATTAGCTTGATAGCTCAAAATATTTTCTAAATACTTTGTCCCACTGCTAATGTTTAACTCTATTTTTAAGTCTTGAGGATTAAATGTCATAATTGATTCTTCATTGCCTGTAAATCCCATATCTAAACGAATTCCATCAGCGCCAATTTCCTTGAAAAAAGATAAATCTTTGTAACTAATTCCTAATTCACCGAAAACTTTTGGACTAACATCTGCTATAACTTCCATACCGTTTTCTTTAGCACATTTAATAACTTCTGTAAATTCAGCAACTATTTTTTCTTTTCCTTCTTCAACAGATAATAAGCATGTAAAAATACGCTTAAATTTATATTTTGCCGCTAATGCAATGTATTCTTTGATTTCCTCTAATTTACTATGATTTGGATAGACTGAAATTCCTAATCTTCTCACCTTAACATTCCTCATTTCTCAGTATATTGTTTTTATAATAATAGTACCCACCAATAGTATTTGATTCTAAATCTTTTATAAATGTGATTTTTAGAGGGTGTTGAACTAGATTTTCAAAAAAAGCATGATACACTATCGAGTTTTTCTTCAAAACACTACCCGTTATTCCAATTGTTACTTCTTTATTAAATCCTAGCTTTGAGATTAATAATTTTGCTTGTTTAGCTAAAACGTAACCTGCTTCTTTCAGTATTTCGATAGAAACTTCATCACCTAAATTTGCACTTTCGGCAACAATCTTTGCTAACTCAGCAATTTCATCCTTTTCATGTGTATAGAAATAATGAACCACATCAAAAACAGTTTTAGCCTGCAAGGTATTTATTAGTTTTTTTGATAAATAACAGTAATTTTTGTTAGTATCTTCTTGTAACAGTAAATGATGAATCATCCTTTTCGCAATCCAATAACCTGAACCTTCATCACCTAAAATGTTGCCCCACCCACCTACTCGAGCAGTTTCTTCATGATACTTTCCAATAAAAATGGAGCCCGTACCTGAAATGACGAGGCATCCGTCTTTTTCTTTAACTAAGGCATAATAAGATAACCAAGCATCGTTTATAAAAACAATTAATGGCTGATAACGACTAAAATAGGTATCCAATTCTTTTTTAAAATTTCCACTATCTAAACCTGCTAAACCAATAACAACAGATTGACAGTTCCTTTCACCTAATCGATCAAATAGAATTGTTATCGCTTCTTCAATATTAGATAAACCTTTCTCCTTATCCATTAGTAGATTTCCAAAACCGGTCTGGCAGCGTGCTAGTTCTTTTCCTTTTAAGGTATAAGCAATAGCCTCTGTCTTTGTCCCTCCACTATCCATTCCAATCATATATTCCATCTTTTTAATCCTTTTTACTAGGGTATTGTTCACTTCTAACAATGCCTCTAAATTGATTTTTTTCTAATTTTAAACGGGTTGTTTCAAAGTACATGATTGTAAAAATAGCTGAAATTAAATAAAAAATATTTGTAAGAATTAGTGGAATGTTTTGAAACAAAAAATTAGGAATCAGAATAATGAAAAAAGCTCCAAAACCAAAATACCACCGATTAATATACATATTTTTTTTATGTAATCCGTGGACTAAAGATACACTAGCTAAAATTAACGCAACAAAGAAAACTATTAACACAACAATTCGTAACATTTCACTCTCAGTCCTTTCTTATTTTTAAATGGTAACAAGAAGAGAATATCATACCCTTCCCTTCTTGTACTTTATACATTTCAAATTTTATAGAATAGTATGTTCTTCACTTACTTGACCCAACTCTTCTTCACGTAATTTTTTATCGTAAACTTTAAAGAATGGATAGTAAATAGCACCGGCAATAGCAATATTAATTAGTACCAATACTGCTGCTTTCCAATCGTTACTGGCCGATAGAAAGGCACCTATTGGAGCTGGCAAAGTCCATGGAACATTACTAACAAAACCATTAATTATACCAAATTTAACGGCGAAATAACTAATCGTTGTTGTAACAACTGGTGCTAAAATGAAGGGAATTGCTAAAATTGGATTCATAACTAAAGGCACTCCAAATATTAATGGCTCATTAATATTAAAAAGTGAAGGGATAATTGAGAAACGGCCTACTTGTTTTAAGTAAACGGATTTTGCAAATAATAGTAAGATACATAGGGCTAGTGTCGAACCAGCGCCACCAATCCAAACTGTCCACTGGTAAAACTGTTCCGGTGCGATATAAGGTAATTGATTAGGAGCTGCTCCATCTGCTAATGCTTGACCATTCGCATCCAACATAACTAACCACATTGGGCGCGCAACTGAGCCGATTACGCTCATACCATGGACACCTGCTGCCCATAATAGAGTAATAAAGATAACCGGTACTAAAACACCGATTAAATTATTTCCTAATATATCATTAATCGGAGTAAAAATAGAAAGAATAAAATTATTTAAGTCAAAATCAAGTAATACGCGAATAATCCAAACAATCGTAATAACAAATGCTCCTGGGATCAGCGCTTCAAAACTTCTTGCAACTGAATCTGGTACTTGTTCTGGCATTTTTATCATTAGGTTTCTATTTTTGAAGAATCGTAATGATTCAACTGCAAAAATCATTGCTAAAATTGCTGAGAACATTCCAGCCCCACCAAGGTTTCCCATTGGTAAAACCCAACCAATACCTTGACCTTCTGGTAATAAAGCATCTACGTTTACAGGCACTGTCAACATCAAGAAAGTTGCTAGCGATAAAACACCACCAGTAATACCATCTAATTTATAAGATTTAGCTAAACTATATCCCATTCCGTAAGAAGCATAGATACTCATTAATCCCATAGTAATTCTGAAAGGAATAACAATATCCGCTGTATACGGTGCGATGGCTTCTGCCCATGATACAATTGGAGGATTAGCAATAATTAAAAAGAAACTTCCAACAAGAATTAATGATAGCGTAGAAATAACTCCGTCACGGATTGCTTTTAAATGTTTTTGTTCAGCTAGCCTAGCCATAGGAGGCATAAATTTTGTTTCAATCCAAACTAAAAATTTCGTCATTTTTCTTTCTCCTTTTTAAACTGTATTGTCATATCTAAAATGAATAATCTATTCTGTCTCTAGAAGAAGTATTTCTATATAAATAAAACGAAAATCAAATAGTTACTATTTAATGTATTTTTTTATTTGCAACAACGTTTTTGGTGCTCCTAATGGTGTGTATCCCATTGGTTCGACTTTATCAATTGGTACACCAGCCTCATTCGCATATCCTTCAAACGTAGCAAATTGATGCTTCACTTGAGGTGCAACTAAAAGTAAATCATACTCGCTAGTTTTTAGAATATCTTCAATCTCTCCTGATCCCACTGCAATCATTTCTAAATCAAAATTTTGCTTATCAGCCTCTTTTAAAATAGATTTTACGACTATTGCACTTGACATTCCACCTGAACAAACCATTACAACTTTCATTTTTATTTCCTCCTTTTATTAGTACTTGAAATTATATTTATAGAACCAACTAAAACATAAATAATCCTAAAAAGATATCTGTAATTTATTATAATTACTTAGCTAGTTTTTTTTACTTGCTTCAACTGCTTTCCTAACAAATCCAGCGTTCTCTGTTAATAGTTTTTGAGCTTTTTCTTTATTTATACCTGTCAATAATCGAACAATCGCTAACTTTGGCTGCTTGTTTGAATCATTAAAATAAAAACTAGCATCTTCATAAGTACAACCGGTTGCATCCATAATAATTCGCTTAGATCGCTCAACTAATTTTTCATTTGTTGGTTGAACATCAACCATTAAATTTTGATAAACTTTACCAAGACGAATCATTGCTGTTGTTGAAACCATATTTAATATAAATTTTTGAGCTGTTCCAGATTTTAACCTCGTTGAACCGGTTAAAATTTCTGGACCTACATCGACCTCAATTGGAAAATCTGCATATTGGCTAATAGCCGATGCTTTATTACACGATAAGGCACCTGTTGTAGCTCCTATCTTATTAGCATATTTCAATCCACCAATAACATAAGGCGTTCGACCACTAGCAGCAATACCCAGAATAAAATCATTTTTATTTAAACCACGTTCTCGTAAATCTGCTTCACATAATTCCAACGAATCTTCTGCACCTTCAACAGCTACAGTCATTGCTTTCATCCCTCCAGCAATAACTCCTTGTACCATCTCTGGTGACGTATTGAATGTTGGAATACATTCAGCAGCATCTAAAACACCTAGTCTCCCACTTGTTCCAGCTCCAATATAAAATAATCGTCCGCCTTTTTTTAGGGATGTAATGACAGCTTCAACCAATTTAGCAATATTCTCTATTTCTTCTTTAACTATTTTAGCTACCTTTTCATCTTCTTGGTTCATTTTTTTTATAATTTCTTCAACCGAAAACGTATCAAGCTCTGTAGTACTAGTGTTTCTTTTTTCGGTAGTTAAAGCTTCTAACATATTTTTATCCCCCCTTTTTTTGGAAGCACTTACAAAATTTATTATAGCCCTAATGAAATTTTATTTCAAGTTAAATATGAAATAAATGAAATATAAGTTCATTTAATCTATAATTCAATTTAAATTTCAATCAAATTAACCTCTTTATTTAACTTCAGATGGTCAGCGGATTAGATTACGCTTAATGAATTAGTTTAATTAAAACTTTGTAAGATTCCAATTAAGATACAAAAAAAAATCAGTGAATTATCCTCACTGATCTTTGATTTAACGATAGCTATTTTTTATATTTATACATTTCCTTTTCTTGGAATCAACACGAAATGGTTTTTATATAGTTGGAACACGCTTATTAATACCAATGCAACTAAACCCACAAGTGATACTGTTTGAAGAGTTGTAAAATCTCCGTTGAATCCCTCTGGAGAAGTCAAAAACTTGTGTATACCAAAATAAGCCCAGGCAATAGGTAGTGGAAATATGACATTTTGTATCTTTAGCATAACGATGAAAACCAACAATACAGCTACAATAAGTGTCCCAGATGCTAAAATTTCAAGTTCAATTCCAAAACCATCCCAATTCGCTTTTACAAGCGTAGCGGCTACATTAACAACCGAAGCGATAAACAACCAACCTGCATAAAGTCCAAAAGATAACGGTAAGAGAAAATGTCTCCCATCATTAATTTCGAGTAATTTTATACAGATTAAAGCTAATGTTACTGAAAATGCTAGGATGAAAACGGTTGACAAGACCAGTTGCAAATATGAAAAAGCAATAATCCAAGCGATATTTAATAGTGATGAAAAAACAAATACTAGTGAAATTTTATTTAGCGCCTTTTGATAATAAGAATCATCTTTTTTTACAATCATAGTAATAATAGAAATCCCTAGTAAAATATAGATGGCACTCCATATACTAAATGCGGACGGATCTGGTGTAATTAAAGTTTGGTACTTATCTGAAATTTCATTCTGTGATAAACCATTGATAAACCCAAAGGCTCCTAATGCATTAACTACTAACGTTACAATAAAAAATAAACCATTTATCCAAGCTTTTTTTGACATACTCATCGTACATCCTCCTTCTTATCATTTAATACAACCTCACTTCACCTCATCCAAAGTATAAAGATAAAGATAAAAAAGGTCTAATAGAACGATTATTTTCAAATTAAAGCAACGATGGATTTTCAGCTATCGTTCTTTTGCTTATAAAAAAATAATCTTATTGAGAATTTGATAGAACTATATAAAATAAATATAAACGCAAAAACTAACGCAAAATAACTCAAAGTCATCAAGAATGCACCAAAAGCTGTTTGCAAAATCGTATGAAAAAGAAAAGTTAGTGCCGCATATGTAATAGTTAGTATCCAAAAAGTTTTTTTGTTCATTCCAATCCTCCTAGCTTTTTTAGTAAATTAGTTTGAATACCTTACTCATATACTTGCTAAAGAATAAAGAGTTAGCGTATAAAAGAAAAGATAAAAATAAGATTACTTCTATTGTTACCTTTGATAAAAAAATAATAATAACGAAAGAGATTATTATATCTATTACACTACTCAAACTAGCTAAATAGTTGAATTTCTTCTGTTCTTCTTTAGATAAATCCTTGAGTTGGTATGAATCTATCGGTGCTACTGTAAAATAACTTACGAAATTAGAGGTATATTTACCCAACAAGATATTGATTATACCAATTGATTTTCCCAATATAATGATTGATAAAATAATAGTAGCTATATCATTTCTCATAAAAAATCTCCTTTCAAATATGCAATAAAATAGCTACTAAATTAAACCTTATTTCAAGATTAGCCTATACTAAAAAACTTTTCTACTTAATAGAAAGTCACTTTATTGATTTTTATTCTAGCCTTTTTTAAAGAATAAACGCGTTGCCGAAGAAATAAATAAGATAATACCCATACCATATTCCAATTTATAAGACTTTCCTTAAATAAAATGAAATACAGGCCATTCAAAAAAATAATGACTATACTACATAGAAAAATATAAAAATAAAGTAAATTATTTAATGTGTATTTTTTCCCAAATATTTTTATCATTTTAACACTCCTTTTTTCAAAAATCATTTTTTAACTTCTAGTCTGAATCATTTATCGATTTTTCAAAAACTACTCTACCTGTATTATAGCACTACTTTTCATTTTGTTTCCCTGTACCCTTTTGGCATAAAAAAAGACCCCAATCCTATTACGGTTGAAGTGACGAAACTAAACCATGGAAAGAGTTATCTCAATAACTACATTAACTACATTACACGGAAATTACTTGCTTTTCAATTCTAATCTTTCAATTTCAACTATTGATATTCTTTAATTTTAACTGTTGATAAAAATTTTCTAACTTATCCTGGATTAACCATTGGCTAAAGCGCTTATGTACAAAAATAGTTTTAAACAGTCACAATAAACATTAAATAGAACGTTTACATATCTATGTTTACGTTATACAATATTATTATTTACATTTAAAATAAATATCGAACTTTTGAATTCAAAGTATCAAGTTAGACCAATTTTATACTAGGAAATAACTATTTGATTAGTATTAGTACAAATCTGAAAAAGGTGTCATTGAAATAAAAATATCTGACTTTCACACACCTAGAATTGAGGAAAAGAACATGGAAAAACAGCAAAAAGGAATTAGTAAAATCGGTTTAATTGCTTTAGTTATCAGTTCGTCTATTGGTGGTGGCATATTTGGTATTACAAGTGATTTATCTCGTGCCTCAGCTCCTGGGCCAGCAATACTAGCCTGGATTATCGTCGGTATTGGAATACTAACACTCGTTTTATCATTGAATAATCTTGGAGCTAAGCGTGCTGATCTAGATAGTGGAATATTTGGTTATGCAGAAGCTACATTTGGGAAGTTAGGAGGATTTATTAGTGGCTGGGGATACTGGTTAGGTGCTTGGTTAGGAAATGTCGCTTTTGCTACAATCTTAATGATTGCACTTGGAAGCTTTTTCCCAATTTTTGAAGGAGGACAAAATATCCCTTCTATTATTATGGGGAGTATCGTTATCTGGACATTAACGCTCTTAGTAAGTAACGGGATGGAAAGTGCCAGTTTCATCAATATTGTTGTTACTATTTGTAAACTTGTTCCTCTGTTTTTATTCTTGATTATTACCGGCGTTTCATTTAAAGCTGGAATATTTACAGCAAACTTTTGGGGCAATATCTCTACTAATCTTTTACAGAACACTTCTAACACCGCCAATATTATGGAACAAATAAAAGGGTGTCTAATTGTTATGATGTGGGTATTCGTAGGCATAGAAGGTGCTAGTGTTCTAGCTAACCGTGCTGAAAAGCGTTCAGATGCTCAACAAGCAACTATTATAGGATTAGTTGGATTATTATTTATCTATATCTTCGCTTCATTACTGCCATATGGCGTTCTTTCTCAAAGTGAACTAGCTAATCTCTCTCAACCAGCTATGGCAAATGTCTTAAAGTCTATTGTAGGCAATTGGGGAGCCGCATTTATTAATATCGGACTAATTATTTCTATTCTCGGTAGTTGGCTTTCTTGGACGATGTTACCCGCAGAAACGGTTCTTTTAATGGCCCGTGACGGATTATTGCCAAAACACTGGGGAAACTTGAATGCTAAAAAAGCGCCCATTTATTCCTTAGTCCTTACAGCTGCCCTAGCAAATATTTTCTTGTTAACTCTTTTAGTGACAGATTATGCCTATCAACTTGCTTATTCTCTTGCTACTGCAGCTATTTTGATCTGCTATTTGCTTGTTGGGATTTATCAAATGAAATATTCGTATGAACAAAAAGATACGAAGCAATTCATTATTGGGTCTATTGCGACTATTTTCCAATTAGCCGCTATTATCTTAGCCGGTTTTTCTTATGTTTTAATGTGTAGTATTGCCTATATACCTGGTTTTTATTTTTACATGAAGGCGCGCAAAGAAAATGGACATACTATCAGTATAAAAGAAAAAATAACAATGAGCATTATCAGTTCAGTAGCTGTTTTAGCCATTGGATTGATTGCAACAGGTTCGATTCAAGTATAAAGGAGAGGATCAAATGGATATTGCACATTTTGGTGTCGAAGAATGGTTGAATAAATGGGAAAAGAAAGCAACTTACGATATCTCACAAAGCTCAATTGAAGCATTAACACTAGAAGAATTAATTGGATTAGACGGAACAACTGTTGCAGACTTTTTCGAAAACCTAAGCAAAGAATCGTTAGATTATGGCTGGATTGAAGGTTCGGATGAGTTCAAATCATTAGTCGCTTCACTTTACAAACATGTCGAACCCAATACTATTTTACAAACAAACGATGCAACAGGAGCAAACTTTTTAGTTCTATATGCATTGATTGAACCAGGAGATCATGTTGTTTCAATGCTCCCTACCTACCAGCCACTTTATGATATCCCTTTATCTTTGGGAGCGGCAGTAGACTTTGTTGAGTTAAAAGAAAAAGACCATTGGCAATTAGATTTAGATGCCTTACAGTCGAAATTAACGGCTAAAACAAAAATGATTTGCCTTAATAGTGCCAACAATCCTACTGGAACTCTTCTTGACATACCTACTTTAAAAGCCATTGTAGAAATGGCAAGAAAAGTAGACGCTTATATTCTTATAGATGAGGTCTACGCTCCTTTAACAGGAAAAGGGGAATTTATGTCCATTGTCGATTTATACGAAAAAGACATTGCGACTAACTCATTATCAAAAACTTATTCTCTTCCCGGTGTGAGAATCGGATGGACAGCATCCAGTAAAGAAATAGCAGATATTTTCAGAAAATACCGTGACTATACCATGATTTGTGGCGGCGTCCTTTCAGATGAATTAGCTGTTCATGCTTTAAAAAGTAAAGATAAAATTATAGAGCGAAATCGTAAAATCATTAAAGAAAACCTATTCATTTTAAATCAATGGGTTGAAAAAGAACCACTCGTAAGTTTAGTTCCTCCTAACTACGTATCGACAGCCTTTATTAAATTAGATATTTCTCAAGAAGATGAGGCATTCTGTATTGATTTATTAGAAGAAACTGGCGTACTACTTGTTCCCGGAACAGCTTTTGATTTTCCAAGATATGCTCGTTTAGGCTATTGTTGCAAGCAAGAAACCTTAACAAAAGCACTGGAATTGCTTTCGGGTTTTTTAAGAAAATTTGATAAGTAAATCGATAGGCTAAACTCTATCAATTATGATGATAATTAGTAAAAATATTCTTTGGTACCCTACTTATGGAGGGTACCATTTTTTTAGAAATAATTTTACTTTATGTGCTAGTAAAGCCATTTTAAATTTATGTTTTAAATTAAGTAAGAATTCGTATAGCTTTAAATCTAATTATCTATTCATACTAGCTCAAAATGTTATAATCTATCTTTCGACAGTTTAAACTAAATACAACCTGAATAATTCATACCTTTAATTTTTTGTTGTTTTTAATCAATTAACACACTTTTTTTAAATTTTTTTCAAATTAACGTTTAATAGTTTTACTTTTTGGTACTTAATTCATTTATTTATTGGTTTCTCATTAAGAAAGTACGAATTTTGGGCATAGTTGGTCCTTGGTTTTGATTGGTTTTTTTTAAAAAAATTAAGGAGTTTTTAAATGTAATGCCGAATCCTTTGGATTCGATTAAAGACGGCATAAAACTCCGCTTGATAAACATGCGAACTAGAAATTTTTAGATACATTTCTCTCGCAGTACTCACTAGTTTGCCAGCTACTTTGAATAAGCGAAGACGAATCGTATTAATTTGAAGTCCTTTATAATTTTTATCAAAACAAGTTGTACGCAAAAAATTGATTAGGTTGTATGCAAGGACACTTATCATCATACGTGCATGATTTTCAATAAATTTAGGGCTATCTGTCTTATCAAAATAGAAACCATTTTTTGCTTCTTTAATGTAGTTTTCCATAGCACCACGCTTTTTATACGTCTTAAAAACTTGTTTTGATGAAATATTTTCTGAAAAATTTGTGACAATAAACGTATGCTTGAAAAGTAATTCACCCATTTCTCGAATGGATTGAATGCATACTCTACGCGGTTTAGACCAAGACGCTGCTTGATAGGAAACGGAATAATAGTATTCTTCTTTTTCATTCCAAGGATAATTATCGTCGTAATACACAAACTCTTCTGCTAATCGGTATAAATTATTATTATGTTTTAGGCGAATGACAAAGTTTGACCCATATTCTTCGCATAACTCATAAATATCAGGTGTTGCAAATCCACTATCTCCACGCACTAAAATATCTGTCGTAGGGACTGCTTGATTATAATGATCTAATAACGGTTCAAGAAACTCTTTAACTCCTTTAGACGTGTATTGATTTCCTGAACGAAGTTTAGCTTTTAAAAAATCGCCCGTTAATCCATCGAATGCGACTAATGGATGATAACCGTTTGTTCGATAGTGGGCATTATAATCTGTTTGTTCCTGAATACCGAAGGTATCAGAGTGTGTAGAATCCAAATCAATAATCATATTCATATCATTGCGAACAAATCTCGCTTGGTCAATTAATGTTTGATTAAAGGTTTGTAAATCATTAATCGTTTGGTCTGTAATGCGATCAAGAAACCGAGAGATAGTCGGTTGAGAAGCCAAACACTCTTCTTGTGACAGAGTTTGTAATACTGGATCATACTGTAAGATAGTCGCAGACGAATCAGCTTTATAGCCAGCAATTAGTTGAAGAATTAGTTGTTTTAAAATTTTATGGTTAGTGTGTTTCCAATAACGACGATTTTCATTATATGAAGTGAGTTTTTTTGACAATTCTTCAAAATGAAAAGTATCCATTAATTCATCAACTAAAATTAATCCTGAATCACTCGATAAACGACCACCTGTATGAGAGACATATAAATGGTTATTGAATTTCATTGCTTTTTCTTGTAAAGTAATCATTGAGAGAACCCCTTTCTATTGGTTGGTTGTGATGATATAACCATAGCAGAAAGGGGTTCTTTTTTCATCACCTAATGGGTGATAAAGCAAATTAGTTTAAACGCTGTAAAATCAACATCGATTAGTATTTTTAGAAAAGCTATGAATTATTCAGGTACAAATAATATTTTAAAGGAAAAGATTACTATACAAAATTATTAGTCTTTTCAGCCTCAGCTGTTGTGATTGGATTAGTTGTTGGTGCTAGTACAGCGCTATTTGGACATGTTTTAAATGCTATTACTAATTATAGAGAAAATGCATACTTTTTACCTACTACCCTTTTTAGCTTTTATTGGGTTAATCATTGTTTATAGCTATTAAAAACATGGAAAAAATACAGCTAAAGTCACAGGGCTGGTCTTTTCAGTTGGAAATAACGAAGAAAAAGGTATGTCTAAACGCATGATTCCTTTAGTTATCTTCGGTACTTGGCTGACCCATTTATTTGGTGGAAGCGCTAGTCGTGAAGATGTTGCCGTTCAAATAGGAGCTGTAGTTGGGCATTCTGTCAGCCGAAAGTTACCTTATAAAGAAGCCGGTAAAATCCTTTTAGTTGCTAGTATGGCTGCTGGATTCGGTGGATTATTTCAAACTCCAATAGCTGGTATCTTTTTTGCCATGGAAGTATTAATGATTAGGGAAATTAAAAGCCGTGCAGTTATTCCTACTGCTATTGCTGCTTTTAGTGCTAGTACAACTTCTCATTTATTGGGGTTAGAAAAATTCACTGCTAAAATTGATAGTCCAGGAGCCTTTGTTTTCTCTTCTGCACGGAAAATCATTCCACTTGGCTTAGCTTTTGGAATTGTTGATGGTATTTTTGCTTTTGGTCTTAAAAAGGCAAAACAATTAGCTGCTTTTCGTTTTCCAGATCCTTATAAACGTATCTTTTTTATTAGAACTGCTACTAGTCTTTTATCATTGCTTTTACATACTGGGCGTTACTCAGGTTTAGGAACGAGTTTAATTGGTAAAAGCTTTGAAACAGGAACGATTTACAATTATGACTGGGTATTAAAATGTTGCTACATATACCTTTATGAGACCATTATTTATCGGAGCAGAAGTTTTTGGTTGCTAATACCTGGCGTTTTTCTTTATAGTCGTTATTATAGCCCATGTTTTTAATGGCAACCAGAATATCTATGGTGGACAAAAAGAAATTGATTGGATATAAAAAAAGTGACTTAATAACTAAATGATAAGCTAAGGCTAAGTAATTGAAGGAACTTTCATTTAGCTTACTAATAAACCATATCTATTTTTGAATAAAATAAAAAGACCTCATAGAGAAGTCTCTTTTTAGAGTTCGCTCTATAAGATCTAAATTAAGAATTTTTAACACTTACTGCTTCTTTAATTAATTTTTATTTTTTAGCAAGAGTTGTTGATGCAACTAATCCACTTGCAAGATTATCCATATCTGGTTTATCTGCTTTGAGAATCAATTTGTCATTAACAAAAGCCATTAGTCCGATATGACTCATCTCTCTACCATAACCTGAGCGTTTAACGCCACCAAATGGCAATTCAGGTAAAGAATAACGGAAATTATTAACAAAGACCATTCCTGTTTCTATTTTAGCAGCAATTTCTGTACCGTGGTCGCCATCACCAGCAAATACTATCCCACCTAAACCATAAGATGAATCATTCGCTAAATCAATGGCTTCTTCTTCTGTTGATACTTTGTAGACAACTGCAACTGGCCCGAACATTTCGGCTGTATGAGCTGGGTTATCTCGGTCTATATCCGTTAAAATAGTCGGCATAAAGAACTGTCCTGGTAAATTGATTGGTTTATTTCCATACACAACTTTAGCACCTGCGCTAATTGCATCATCGACTTGTTTTTGCAATTCTTCTTTCGCTTTCTTACTATTCATTGGAGCAATTGTTGTCTCAGAGTCTAATGGATCACCTGGTTTTACTTTACTAAAATTATCCTTCAACTTTTCTACAAACTCATCATAGACTTTCTCCATCACAATAAAGCGTTTAGATGAAGTACATTCTTGCCCCGCATTATAAAGACGTGAACGCCAAGCAATCTCTGTAACTTCGTCCATATTTGCATCCTCCATAACAATAAACGGATCCATTCCACCAAGTTCTAGTGTCGTTTTCTTTAAGTGCTCTCCTGCCATTTTCGCAACTGATGCGCCACCACGCTCAGAACCGGTTAATGCCACTCCTTGAACTCTAGGATCAGCGATAATTTCTGATACCTGATCGTAATTTAAGAATAAATTCGTTAAAGAACCTTTAGGGACACCTGCATCCTCTATGACATCTGCCATTAATTGGGCAGAAGAGGGTGTATTCGATGCGTGTTTTAAGATCATTGGATTGCCTACCATAAAGTTAGGTGCGAAAACCCGGATGATTTGATAGTAAGGGAAGTTCCAGGGTTCAACCATCATAATAACGCCTGTAGCTTGATGATGAATTTGCGCCTTACCGTTTGCCATTGTTTCAATTTCTTCCGGCTTGAGCATCTCTTCTGCATGATCTGCAAAATAGTCGACGATAATTGCACATAACTCAACCTCGCTTTTTGCTTCAGCTAGTAATTTCCCCATATCAATTGTACACGTACGTGCTAATTCATCTGATCGTTCACGTATTTTTGCAGCTACTTGATGCAATAACTTTGCTCGTTCTTTAATCGCTTGTGTTTTAAAAGTATGATACAACTCATGGCCTCTTTGTAATGCATCCTCTACCTGTTGGCCTGTTGCCCCTGGATATTCTTTTACCAGTTCATTTGTATATGGATTAATTGTTTTATATGCCATTCAAAAAACCTCCTCAAATTTTTAGCTTCCGATTATCTTCAGTTCAATAAAATGAATTGTCTCATTTCTGTTTAATAAAAAATCAAGCGTTAAAGAAAGCCCTTACAAAATAGTGTGCGACAGATAAACTCAAATCAATTTACCCTACTAATTTAGTCACTTTTATTTCGTCATTTATTCTCTCTCCTCCTAACTCAATCGCTTTATTAAGTAACAGGCCGTTACTCGTGACGCGCCACCTAACTATGGGATTGATAGTTGTTTCTGGCACAGTAAAACGTCTATGAATTACCACTATGCTGTCGTATAGTATCCGGTCATTTTTGATTAATAAAAAGATAGTCACTTTTACTGCGACTAAAAATCATCTCATTTCTTATCTTACCTAATCCCATCTTCCTAAATCATAACACTAACCGTCTATCCCATAAAATGATATGCTTGTCCAAATTATTATTGCATTAAATCGAATTTCATGAGTATTTAAATAAACCAATTATAAATACTCATTAATCCCTATCTTATTGCCCCTCGCTTGTTGTATAATTATATAAATATGTGTTTATCATAAGGGGGAATTCTGTCTAATGGACAGTGATAGTAATGTAATGACGATTGTGATTTTATTAGGATTAATTTTATTATCGGGGTATTTTTCTTCCTCGGAAACGGCTTTTACATCTATTAATCAAATCCGTTTGAGAAATAGTGCAAAAAAAGGAGATAAACGTGCAGAATGGACATTAAGACTAGCAGAAGATTACAATAATGTTCTTTCTACAATATTGGTAGGGAATAATATTGTTAATATTGCGTCTTCTTCCTTAGCCACCATCCTTTTTATTAAGCACTTTCCACAATACGGAGTAACGATTTCCACAATCGTCATGACGATACTTGTACTAATTTTTGGTGAAATCACTCCAAAAGCTATCGCAAAAGATCGACCAGAAAAAGTTGCCATGTTTGCTACACCATTTTTAAGCATATTAATGAAATTTTTAATGCCTATTAATTGGATGTTTGCAAAGTGGAACAATTCGTTAGCTAAACGTCTACGCTCTGAAGAAACTAGCATCAGTGAAGAGGAACTCTTATCCATTATTGATGAAGCAGAAATCGGAGGCTCATTGGAAGTTGATGAACATCAGTTGATTCGATCAGCTATCAAGTTTCATGATTTAGAAGTAGATACTATTCTTACACCACGTGTTGATGTGGTCGCAGCAGATTTACAAGATAGCGATGAGGAAATACAAAAAATATTTGACGAACATGTCTACTCACGTATTTTATTATATGACGATTCCATTGATGAAGTCCGGGGTGTTTTACATGAGAGAGACTTTAACTACTACATACGTAGAAAAGCAAAAGGCGAAGAAACCTTATCACTCACTGAAATGATGAAAGAAGTCCTTCATATTCCAGCTATGATGAAATTATCTAGATTGCTGAAGATCATGCAACAAAGTAAAGTGCACATGGCTGTGGTTGTTGATGAATACGGTGGAACGATAGGGATTGTGACAATGGAAGATGCCTTAGAAGAACTCGTTGGAGAAATATGGGATGAAACTGATTATATCGAAGAAGAAATTACATTCATTTCCGAAGATAAATATTTAGTCCGTGGTGAGGCTAGCCTTGAAAAAGTTTTTGCCTTATTCCAACTTCAAAATAGTGAAAAGTTTTTTTCAAGTACAATCAGTGGATTTGTTTCAGAAATTTTAGGTCATTTTCCTAAAGAAGGCGATAAAGTAATTTATAAAAATATGTTACTTAAAGTAGTTAAAATAAAAAATATCAGAGTACTAGAAATAATAGTAGAAAAAATAAATTAATTTAACCAAAATAATTTAAGAGAGGTTAGAGCACTTTTTGGAGGCTGCTGAAAAAGTAGACATGTTACCGTTATTCGGTATTATGTCTGCTTTTTTTGGTATAACAAATAAAATAAAGCCATGGAGGAATGGGTATGCTTAACTTTCAGGAATCACTTACTGTCAGTCCATATTTGAGTTTATATGATCAGTTGATCCCTAAGGATCATTTTTTACGAGAAATGAATGAATTAGTTGATTTCAGTTTTGTTCATGAAGAATTAGCATCAAAATATTGCTTAGATAATGGTCGCATGGCAATAGACCCTATCCAACTACTCAAGTATCTCTTATTGAAGTCTATCTATAATCTTTCAGATCGTGACTTGGTTGAGCGTGCAAAATTTGATTTATCATTTAAGTACTTTCTAGGGATAGCTCCAGAATCTAAAGTTATTAACCCAAACACACTTACAAAATTTAGAACATTACGCCTTAGGGATGGCCAATTACTAGATTTACTTATTTCTAAAACAGTTGAAATTGCGCTGAAAAATAACGTTATTAAGACTCATGACTTAATTGTAGATGCTACTCATACCCGTTCAAAATTTAGTGCTCGTAAACCCCAAGAGGTCTTACATGCTCGTGTTAAACAGCTACGAAAAACTATTTATCAAATTGATGAAACAATAAAAGAAACCTTTCCCGAAAGAAATGATGAAGATGATCTCAATAAAGAACTTTCTTATTGCGAATCATTGATTAATTGTGTGGAGTCAGCAAATAAAGTTATGCTCTATCCAAAGGTAAAAGAAAAAGTGAATTTACTAAAAGAAACAATTGAAGACGATTTGAACCAGTTGCATTCCTTTGGGAATGACGAGGCAACTATTGGGCATAAATCTTCAGACAGTGCCTTTTTAGGATACAAAACACATATCGCTATGAGTGACGAACGCATTATTACAGCAGCACTTATTACAACTGGAGAGAAATCTAATGGTGTATACTTTAAAAAATTGTATGAACAATCAGTTGCAAATGGAATGAAAGTTGAAGCTATCATCGGTGATATTGCATACTCGGGAAAAGAAAACATTAACTATTCAAGATTGAATCGAGTAGGAGGAGCCTCACGGCTCCGACCTCTCACACCACCGTACGTACCGTTCGGTATACGGCGGTTCCATTTTATACTAAACATGTATTTTATTGTAATGCTCTACACAAGAGACTAAGCCAAATTGGGCAAGTCTCTTGTTTGTGATAGTCGTTGTTAAAATCCAAGAATAGGCAATACGTACGACACCCTTACTAGTGTGACTATTTTTATAGGCACTGTATTTGTCCATCCCTAATTTTATTAAGTTCTTTCGCCGATTCTTAGCTGTTTTCCATTTATGCCAAATACACATTCTAAGACGGACTCTCAAATGAGAGTCAATTTTCTTTAAAATGCTTTTCATTGAACCTATTTTATAGTAGTTTATCCACCCTCGAATCACTTGATTCAGTCGTTCCACTTGATATTTCGCATCAATACTCCAATTCTTACGTGTAAGTACTTTAAGTTTATATCGAAAGTTTTCTACTGAGATTTTATGTGGTTTCGCTTGATAGGTTTTCTTATTAAAATCTCGGTAAAAACCGAATCCTAAAAATTTCATTTCTGGATTATTTGGCTTCGTAATCTTAGATTTTGTACTATTGACAATCAATCCTAACTTTTCTTCGATAAATTTTGTAACGGAACGCATCACTCTTCTCGCTGACATTTCACTCTTAACCATTTGTTTTGAAATAATTTTAGAATACTGCTCTATTAATCTTATATTTTTGATAGTAAGCAAAAAACAACAGTTCTAGTTTTCATACTAAATCTGTTGCTCTTTACTTTTTATTTCTTTAACGTGAGTTTTAATAGAACTATTTTTATCTATTTCTTGTACGTTGGTAGCTAAATGATTAATAAAGTTAGTACTACTTTTCAGATAAAATTCTTGTGTTCCTACTCCATCACAAATCTTATTTAAAATACTTTTCTCGTTTTGCAGTCCTATCCAAATTTATTATTTCATTATTTTTGATAATTTCGTAAAGTGTTCTTACTTTTTAAGTGTCTCCAACAATTAGTCCGCACTAGCAACTAGATTTACTACTTCTAAATTCTCATCAAACTATAGATACTCATGACACTTCGGATTTCTAGGTGTACATATTTCTTTTCCAAATGAGAACATAGATTGATGTACTCTTCCCCAATATTTTGCTGGAATAATTTCTGTTATACGTTCTTCGATTTGTTTAGGGGTAGCATTTTCTTCTACTATTTTGTGGTGTTTACAGACTCGTGTAACATGCGTGTCTACTGCAAAGGCGTCTTGATTAAAGGCAACACTCAATAAAATATTAGCTGATTTAGGTCCAATTCCGGTTAATGATTGTAGTTCTTTACGTGTGCTGGGAACTTGCCCTTCAAATTCTTCAAGTAATTGATAGCTACTTTTATAAATATACTTCGCCTTATTCCGGAAGAGTCCAACTGTTCTTATGTACGATTCGATTTCTTCGGGTGAAGACTCAATGACAGCTTGAGGATTTGGATAGCGTTCGAATAACTGGCGGCTTACCTTAGCGACTGATTCATCTGTTGCCTGTGCACTTAATATAACAGCCAACATCAATTGGAAGGGATTTTGATAACGCATTGTCAGAACGGAATTAGGATAAAGTTTCATGATTTCATAGATAACGTGTTGAGCGGCCTCTTTTGTTAACATAGATATTCCTTTCTTTTATCTAATTTTTAAAGTCTATCTTATTTTATTAACTTAAATAATTCATAGATTTTTTCAAAAGCTACTTCATATGTGTCGCAACATTACTTTTCATTTGATCCTTGTATCCTTTGGGTGTGAAAAAAGAACCCTAATCTGTTATGGTTAAAGCGACGAAACTAAACCATGAAAGGGGTTCTCTCAATAGGAACATTACACGAAAATCGCTTGCTTTTCAATTCTAACGTATCCATTTCAACTGATTCTGGATTAATATTGACTAAAGAGTTTATGCACAAAATGACTGTTACGAAAGTATGGGAAGAAAAACTCACTATCAAAGATAGTCGCCTGTATTATAAGCATAACAATTAGTCAATTATCGAATAATGACTATTCCATTTGTTTGCAGGGCATAAGACAGATTCTCCAGCTGATATCTTATCAAAAAATCCAATCCCAAAAGTATTTTAGGGAAAGAAAGACTAGCTCCTCAACCTTCACTATCTCGTTTATGGGACCGACTAAGCCAAGAAAACGCAAATTATACTGCGCACTATCAAACGAATGGTTATCATCCATTGGTTGCTTTTGACAGCTTAGCAAGAGATTTTTTAAAAGCAGAACTGCGTTATGGTAATGTTTATACCTCTAATGGTGTGGGAGATTTTGTTCGTCCACTTTTCGAACATTATCAAGAAACAATACCTGTAAATGCCATTCTGGTCCGAGCAGACAGTGGTTTTACAACTCATAAGCTTTATAGCGTATGTGAAGATTTTCAAAGCCTTTATGTTAATCCTTTAAAATCAAATCGTAACTTAGGGAAAATTACTAAGCGATTTATATTCGTAGATGATAACGTCTTTTTTTAAGTATTATTGATTAGTAACATAATGCCTAATAAAATAACAAGAACGAAAACATAACGTTCAAAATTATAAGTTGGAATTCGTCCATAGATAAGCTTACCCAGTAAATTCGCTATTCCGATTGCTGGTAGTGAAAAGCCATATAAAATAAACAATTCTTTAGACCAAAAGCCACCCATAAATTGACCGATAATAATTAAAGAACTAGAAATCATAAAATGTGCTTGTAGTGTCTCTCTAAAAACCTTTGGTCTCCATTCGCGCATTGTGCCATAAATTACAATAGGAACTCCATTCATGTTATACGCACTACCGAACATTCCAGCTGCAAAACCAAAAGGTAATGACCAACTAGGCTTATTTAGCCATAATAGTGATTTAGATTTCCCTTTTTTAGGTTTTACTAAAGAATAAATACCGTAAATAATGAGAAAAACTCCTAAAATAAAGGTAATTAACGTATTAGATGCAAATTTAACCAATAGCAGACCGGCCGGAATTCCAATAAATGTTCCAATAGAAAGATACTTCAAAACTGGACGGTTAACCTCTCGCCATCCAGAAAGAATTGTTAACAGAGCAACTGTGAAGCCACCTAAGCCAATTAAGGCAATCGAAGTCGATAAATCTATTGGCAATAAAGCTAATAAAGGCATACTGACAATGGAATCCCCAAAACCAAAAACTGTTCGCATCAGCGAGCCTATAAATACAATAGCTACTACTAATAAAATAAGTTCTTTCTCCATAAAATCCTTCTTTCTTAGAGTGAAATTAAATAGGTTAATTTCCTAATTATCTCTTCTAGCTTATCATATTTCATCTGATCTAGTTTTATGATGATAGAATTTTTATACCTATCTCTGATTAAGACGAAACGACTGAATACGCGCAGAAGAAAATAGAGATATATAAAATGACATAAAAGTATGTATCGAGAGTACTATCAAAATAGGGTTCTTTTTTAGTCTTTTGTACTCACACACTTATGCATAAAGAACTAAAATCAAATTATAATTTGTAAAATATGTGTACTTCTTGGAAGTCCAAAAAAAACAGAATATGCTACCCTTCTGTTTCAACCAATTTTATTTCTTAGTAAGATTAGAATTTGAATAATCTTCGTCTACTAAAGGCTTTCCTTATTGATCAATTAGAGCTGCTAAGCCTGTACCAGCACCTAGAGTATGGGCCATATACAAAACACCCGTTTGATTATCGCGAATCACTTTAAAAGTCTCTATCTTCCCTTACTTTTTCAATAACTGTAAAACGTTCGTTACTCATCATTTCACTCTCCCTAAATTTTAATAATCTAGTTTCAAACATGTACTTATTTTATAAAATATTCAAACAGGTCCTTTTAACTATAAGGGTAATTAGGTTACCCATCAAAACAACAGAAACAACAAAAGGATATTTCTATTGTTAACTATTTAATATCACTAACGTTACATAAATATAGTTGGCTAGTCTAATTTTTTATTTTTCTGGAAAAAACTTTAAAAAAGTAGTGCTCATGCAAAAGGTTACTATTTTAGACTAATTTCAGCATTATCACCACCTTAATAATGACTATTCTGTAGAATTTTATAAAAGAGTTCTTAGTTAATAGGATAAGAACAAGTTTAATTAACATTTCAATAAATAGTTGGACGAATTCATTGAAGATACAAGATAAAAAAATCTATGATCTATGAAATGACAATGGATATCTATTCAACTATTGAAGATAACAGCTAGTTATTAGCATACAACTACAATATCTTGTATGGTTCTTGGTTTAGATCCTCCTAGTTAGAAATATCTTTCATCTCACATTAAGCATAATGTTTGATGTAAGTTTTTTAAAATCCCCTTATAAAAATAGGGCTATAAATTAAATTAAACTCGTTTGAACATATGTTCGTCAAGTGTTACAATCATTACGAAACATAATAATTTAATGTAGGAGGGTAAATATGTTAAGTAAAAAATTTTTTGAAGTTATCAAACACGAAGGTGTCGTTTCTATTACGTCCTGGGGAAGTGGTGAGTCTCCAAATGTTCGTTGTACATGGAACTCATTTTTACGTATAACTGAAGATGAACGTATCTTAGTGCCAATAGCTGGATTCACAAGCGTTCAAAAAGATGTGATAAAGAATGATAAAGTTATCTTAACTCTAGGTAGTCGAGAAATTGAAGGTTTCAACGGCTATCAAGGAACAGGATTCTTAATTGAAGGACAGGCACGTTTCCTTGATGCCGGCGAAGAGTTTGGACAAATGAAAGAGCGTTATTCCTTTATGAATAAACTACTTGAAGTTACCGTGGAATCTCAAAGACAATTGCTTTAATTTCTTATTGCTAGTTTGATTATTATGGATTACTGTATCGTAACTGATATAACGTCTTATCATAATTAATTACTTACTTATAGAAAAAATGTGACGGATAACTTTTAGTAACATCACTTTTCATACTATTTAGTAGCTTTTTTCTTATCAGCGCAAAAAGCAAAAAAAGCCAAGGTCGGGTACCACCCCTTGGCTTTTTTTTAATTACTTAATGAAAAAATATCTCTCTTACTTACTAACTCCACTGAACAGCAGCTTTTGGACGTACGCGTAAGGCATCAGAGTTTCCACCTGCTTTTTCAACTGCATCTGCCACGCCATCAATAAGGCTTCTTGAGGTCACCGTTGCACCTGAGATGATATCCACTTGCAATGTCTGCCCATCAATAATTTCCTCTGGTAACCGCTTGAAAACTGAAGTCGCAACAGCATCTGTTTGCTCTTGCTTGTCCAATTCTATTGCTACAATTTTAGTATCCGAGAAAGTCACTTTTATTGGGATATCGCTTCCGTCATGACCTTCAGCAGAAGCTTCATAGGTTCCAGGATTGAAAGTGATTTTTACGTTTTGCAATGCTTTCAAATATTCGTATTTTTCTTCGTCTGCTTGTACATCTCTAATCATAAAATCCATCACATCCCATAATGGTTCAGGAACATGTAGCAGGTCTTGCTCGTTGATATCTGCAAAATTTTTAATTTCTTTGCCCGCCGCTGCTTTTCCAACCCAATTCGGTTCGACCAAAAATGCTTTCCCGACAGCGACTAAATCATACCCTGCTTCAAGCGCAGCTTCTGCATCGCTACGCTGACCAATTCCCCCTACACCGATAAGAGCAATCTGAGCTAACTCTTCCGATTGCTGTTCGGTGTACTTCTTGAGCAAAGTCTGACTATCTTCTTTATCTCTGATCGATGTTCGATTCCAGTTACCCATTGAAATATGGAAGTAATCCGGCTTTAATTTAGCTAAGCGGTTCAATAAGTACATCGTATCTTCAAAGGTGATACCCGGTTCTTCAATTTCTTCTGGAGAGAATCGGTAACCCACAATAAATTGCTCTGCTTGCTGTTTCTTTGCTTCCTCCTGTACAGCTCTCATAACTGCTTCCGGAAATTTAGCGCGTGCTTCGAGGTTGCCGCCCCATTTATCTTCGCGACGGTTCGAATGAGGAGAGAAAAACTGCTGAATCAAGTACGTATTAGCTCCATGGATTTCAACTCCGTCAAATCCAGCTTCAATCGCACGACGAGTAGCATCTGTAAAACATTGAATCATATTATCAATGTCCACTGGCATCATTTGACGCGGTGTAACAGCATCTGGTCGCAACGCTGCCACAGGACTAGCCGAGATTGGCGCAGCTCCGCCATTGAACTCTGGAGCCGCCATTCTCCCAGCGTGATAAATTTGTAAGATTGCTTTGGAGCCTTTTTCTTTAATTGCACTAGCCAATTTTCGTAATTCTTTCACTTGAGAGTCTTTCGTATTACCTAAAGCCCCAGCAAATCCTCGGCCTTTATCTTCCACAAATGAACTCTCCACAATGATTGCACCCGCTTCTCCAGAACGATGGGCATAATAATCGATCATCTTTTGTGTAACAGTACCATCAAAATATGCTGCTTGAATAGTCATTGGAGCCATCATAATGCGGTTTTTAAGTATTGATCCTGATTCTAGTTTTATTTCTTCGAATAGTTTATTTGACATGTGTGTATTCCTTCCCAACAATTAATGTATCTCTGTTTTTTTTTCTTTTTTTTCAAGATGGTCTTTACGATTTGGGATAACGAATAATACTCCAACAGATAAACCGATTGTCAGCAACACCAACAGTATTTTAACCGGTTGAAACGGGGCAAGTAAAATTGAAATACCCATCAGAATGTAAATATTTATCAGTATTTTCCATTTTTTGTTTTTCGGAATAGATTTTGTTTCAGCATAATCTGATACATATATTTGATAAACCTTGGTATTTTTTAGCCAATCATTAAACTTACTGGAACTGTGTGCAAAACAATACCCAGATAACAATAGAAATGGTGTAGTCGGCAAGATGGGCAGAATTACACCTACTGAACCCAAAAGAAATGAAAAAACTCCAATACTAACTAAAAAATGGTGTTTCATCTGTATTATTCCCCTTCTTTATATAACTATTAATAAATTCTTATATCTATGATTTCAATCCCATTTTTCGCGGGCAAACGGATTTGGTTCATTTGGATCACTTAATTCACCGCGACGGTTCGGTTCACTGATTGACTCAATAAATGGTGTTCCGTTTTGTACATATTCCATGAATCCGACACTTTTACCTTTGCGATTGAAAAGAGGAACATAGGAAACGAAAATTTTACGATCTCCACTTTTTCGTGTGAACCAATGCGTTTCGCTCTTACGTGTGCCATCTGCCAGTTCTCCAGCTAGTTTACCTACAAACTCACGCACATGAGGTGGGTGGCAATCAATAAAGTGACTCCCTAGACTTGCTTGAGAGCGGTGAAACTCATGGTGCTCTTCATTAAAATATTGAAAGCGTAGGTCTGGTCCAACAAACGTAATTTCAACTGGTAACGCATTTAAAACAGCCTCAATTTGTTCAATTGTCAGTGATCCACCTTTAAATTGGATACGCGGCTCTAAGTCTTCTAACTGTGGTTCAGCATCTGGATCGATTTCACCTGTAGCTATACCTAAAGCATAATCCAACGCTTCTTGTGATCCACGAGAAGAAAAAGTTGCTCCCGAAATCGTGTCAATTTGAGAAGATTGTTTACGTAAAACACCTGCAATAATTTCCTCTATCGCTTTGCCACCAATATCAGGCGTTTCTTTTCCCTGGTATTCAATTTTTTCAATTTTTTTTTCACTTACTGTTACATTCAGATTGATTTCACCTTTATACCCATCACCGTTTCCGCTGTATGTTCCAGGTGTGAAATTATGTTCGATTCTCCCTGTTTCTTCATTAAATTCACCATCAATAGGTGCTCTTTCACCACGTGCTACGCCTAATGCATAAGCGACAGCCCGCAAAGTGCCTTCTGAAGCATATGTCGCGCCAGAAACCGTATCGATTTCTATCGATTGTTGTTTAATAATTTCTTCTACCATTTTTGCTACCGCTAATCCACCTTTGTTAGGTGTTTCATTCTCAGAGTAGTTGATTTCTAAAATCTTTTCCTCATCGACTTTTACGTCAACGGTAATATAGTCATGATACCCCGTTGATCTTCCTTTATACGTTCCTGGTTTAAGATTATTCATATTGGCCTCCTATTTATTGTTATCAATTTCACAATATATTTTGTTTGCGTATTTAGTATAAACAAAAAAAGAATTTAAAAAATTGATTTAAATCAATTTTTTAAATTTATAGAAAGAATCTCAAATAGTTATTCAAATAGTTATTAGAGTATGCTAAAATTCAAATGTAAATGATGCAGTAACTTTTTGAAGTTGTAGACAGGTGGATGAGGAAAATCAAACAAAAAATTATTGAGCGAATGGGTACACGAATCAGTCTTTCTATAGTACATCCGGAGGCGGAAAAATTGTTGGAAGAAGCTGATCACATGTTGGCAGACTACGAAGCGCGGTTCAGCGCGAACAATCTTGAAAGCGATTTAATGGCAGTGAATCAGCAAGCAGGACTGAAGCCCGTTTGTGTTGATCCAGATTTGTATGAATTAATCCAAATTGGTAAGGAATATAGTTTGTCTTCTAGACTTGCACTTAATATCACAATTGGACCGCTAATCAAGTTATGGAAAATTGGATTTACTGGCGCTCATGTGCCTGAAAAAAGAGAAATTGAAGAACGGTTAAAGCTGATTGATCCAGCAGATATTGAAATGGATGCTGAGAAAGGAACTGTGTACTTAATAAAAAAAGGAATGGAAATAGATCTTGGCGCCTTAGCAAAAGGATATTTTGCCGATCAACTTAAAAGTTTTTTCCAAAAAGAAGGGGTGCAAAGTGGTTTAGTAGATTTAGGTGGAAATGTGCTGACTATAGGTGAGAATTCAAAACATGAAGACGGCTACTGGCGCGTAGGAATCCAAAAACCTTCACCGGTACGTGGAGCTTTAGTGGGAGCTATATTAGTTAAAGATAAGTCAGTCGTAACATCTGGTATTTATGAACGATCGCTCAAGGTAAATGGAAAAGATTACCATCATATTTTCGATTCAAAAACAGGCTACCCAATTGAAAACGAATTAACCAGTATAACTATAGTTTCGAATAACTCAATTGATGGAGAATTGTGGACCACTATGGCGTTTGGGCTTAGTCCCACCGCTGTCATCCAACATGCTGAAAACATCGCAGGTATCGAAGCTTTTGTTATCACGAAAGACAATGATATAAAAATGACGAGTGGTCTTTCACCATATGTTATCTTACTTTAAGAAAGTATCATGACAAAGCTAAAACAAGTCACTTGACAAATTGTAGGAAACGAGGCTTGGATAGCTAGTTGAGAATATAAAACAAGATCTATTTGTTAGGAAATGTTGCTGCTAAAATTCTTTTATCTTATTTATTTCCCAAAAGGCATAAAACTTGACTACCCTCCCTCATTTAGTTTTATATTCGCATTATAGTTTTCCAGCTACTTTTTTAAGACGAATTTTCTTTATTGTATTGATTTCTAAAATTATTTCTATTTTTACTCCTACTCTCTACATAGATAAAGCGAATAGTTATTATAGAGTACTTTACCCTCTATATAACTATTCGCTTTTTGAGATACTATTCTTCTGTTTTTTCTGAATTAAGGTAATACTTTTTATTTTTCCAATCGTACGGTCGCATTATCATGAAAAATATGTTGCCGATAGATGTAGAGATTCCAATTGATAATGTTATTCTATTTGTGGTTAAATAGATTCAAAATTATCTACAGTTTAAATTACAAATTCAGGCTACTCGGCAAGATATTATCGAAAATGCATAATAACTTTAAAAAATGATTTATCCAATAACTCACTAGTGTTGCATAAAAAATAATAGAGGCAGATTTACAATTTGTTAATTTAATCACAAGTTTCTTTCTTAAATTTTACAAAAAGTTAATTGTTAGCACAGAGGATGATTTTTTCTAGAAAAATTTAATATTATTCGGTTTTATCCACAACGATTTGAGAGGACTACACTTAATCTGGCTCGAATCGTTTCATAAAATACGTATATGGTTCAAATTAAACCGACCGCAGCCATCTCAATATTTAAAAAGAAGTCTGTTGTTCTTCTTTAGTTAGCTAAACTTACAAGAACTTCACAAGAAAATATAGCTTTAGATTTCAATACCTAAGAGTAAGACAGTATATCCCACCATCAAGGCAATTATAAAGCCAAATACTGTAACGATTAACGCAGCTTTTTTGTTAGATACTAGTAATGGGAAAATTCCATCTCCGCTAGTTGCGATACCAGCTGCAATTAAAGCCGCTATCGGGAAATTTGGAATAGTTATAAAGGCAACCGCAACAGAAATCATCCCGCCACAACCCGGTGTTGCTCCTATGATGGCAGCAATGACTACCACAACAAAAGCTGATGAAGTCATCCACGCATCAAAAGTCTCTGGTCCTACTAAAATATCAATACTGTAATTAGCAATTAATAGTCCAGCAAATACATAAACAATGACAGTAGAAATATCGAATACGGCATGTAATAAAGTTGTCCTCATATTGTTGTCGTAAGAACAGTCGTGTCCTTTGTAATTAAATTTATACACGAGATAAAAAATAATCGAAAAAATTGTAAATAAAATGGCTGCCCAAACGGATAAGTCATCATAACCTGTAATACCACCACCCCATAAAGCCATTATTGATCCAGGTAGCAAAAAAGCACTAAAAGTTAGAATAAGATAAAATCCGACGTACTCAACAATTACATATGGTATTTTTGTTACTTTACTTGAGTGGTAGCTTTGTTCTACTATTTTTTCTGGAATCTCATGCGAGTTGATATTTATTCCAATCATATCAACTAGATAACCAAAAATAATAGCGACAATAGCGCCTACTAAATTGACTATTAAAAATGCTTTTAGATTTGCAGCAACACTCGCCTCGTCAGAAGCCCCCAATAACACAAATGATCCTTCTCCTAATGTTGCTATAAATGCAGCAAATAGCCCCCCAAATGATATTTTCCGATTTTTATACATTGATGAAACCACAATTGTCGCGCCGCATCCAGGTATTATCCCCAATAATGCTCCTATGATAGGGTGAGACCAACTCGGTCCTATTTGATTATTTCCTGAGAGTTTGCCTCTTGATGCATACGTAATTAGGTAAACGCCGATAATTGAGATGGAGACATACCCACCTATAACACCGGTAGCTTCAAGATTATCCAGTACGAAGCTCCATAAATTAAAATCCATAAAATGTCTCTTCCTTTCATTTTTCAGTCGCTAACTATTTTCACTAGTGTTGCATGAAACATCATTATGTTTTACAAATTTATTTATATTATTCCAATAAGCAAAAAAGTCCTTCATACTGAGCTCAGATAACTCATCCAAAACCAATAAAAAGGACCTAATTCATAGAATAAGTATAAAACAAATTCAGCTTTTAATAAATGGCTTTCTTTCATTTGTCCAGATTTCGTTTAGTAACCATTCAAGATAAAAAGGGAAAACTCCCCAGTTTAGTACAATTTTTTTGACTGCTCCTCTACTGACAGTGCAGAAATATATCAAGCACGTTGGCAAATAGAACGGTTCTTTAAGCCTATTAAACAACATATGACCCTCAAAAAATTTTTTCAAGAAGTGAAAAAAGGATTGTCAATCAATTTATTTTAGCCATGATTACTAAGTTATTACCCTATTTGATTAAGTTGAAAATAAAAAGTAAACAGTCTATTTTCTAAATCAAACGATTTTTTCATTATCTGTTATTTCAACCCACAGAAGAAAAAGGCTAAATTCCAATTCTATTGGATACTTTTTTTCAATGATTCAAGATTATTTTTCATCACTTGAATATAGTCAACTCCAGCATCTTGTTCTTTTTGTGTGACCCCTTCGATTGGATTTAAAACGGCTAACTCTAGGTTGGCTTCTCTTGCTAACGTTTCTGCTATTTTTGAAGAAGCATTATTTTCAAAATAAATGTAGCGAACGTTATTTTTTTCAGCATATTTTGATAATTCAGCTAATTTAGCTGGACTTGGCTCTAACTCAGGCGATAAACCAGATATTGATATTTGAGTTAAATTATACCGTTCAGCCAAATAAGCAAAAGCAGCATGTTGTGTAATAAACGTTCTATTTTCAGCATTTTCAAAGGTTGCTTTAAACTCTTGATCTAGCTTCATTAATTTTTGATTATACTTTGAAGCATTTTCTTTGTAGATGTCGGCATTCTCTTTATCTGCTTTTGCCAATCCTGATTGGATATTGTCTACTTCAGCTTGCGCTAAGACCGGATCCAACCATACATGAGGATCGATAGCATGCTCGTGTCCTTCTTCAGCATGTTCGTGTCCTTCTTCAGCATGTTCGTGTCCTTCAATTTCTGTTTTTTCGATAAATTCTATTCCTTCACTTGCATTTATGACTGTTACTTTAGTTGTATCAATCGCTTCAAGTGTATCAGGTACCCAGGTTTCCATTTCTTCACTATTATAAATAAAAACATCTGCTTCTTGAATAGCAGCGACAATTTTTGCACTCGGTTCAAAACCATGCGGTTCTGTCCCCGCTGGGATTAACATCGAAACTTCTGCATTATCTTTTACAATGTTTTTTGTAAAATCATACATTGGATAGAAAGTTGTCACAACTTTTAATTTTGTTTTTTCTTCATTACTATTATTTTCTTCTACTTCAGAATCTGTATTTCCACAAGCGCTTAGTAAAAGGAACATTACTATTCCTAATACCGGTAAGAATAATCGTTTACTTTTTTTCATCGTATTCTTCAACTCCTAGTTTTTTATATATAGATTTTAATAAAACATAGAAAAATTTTATTCGTCAGCCCATTCAATAAAAACATCTGTCTCTTTTCATTTTGACCGGCTCCCACAGTTCATTCGCTGTTTTCCATAGAAAGTCTGACCATTATCTGCTTCATAAACTGAAATACATTGATTGTATATTTCCCATTCTTTATCTGGTGTTTTAATTGAATAATCGTTTGTGGGACTCAATTTAGAATGTTGGCACTCTGACGGTTAGAGTACTTTTCTTTTTTAAAGTAGTAATTTGGCAGCATTCTGCGCATGAAAGATATTTTCCCTTATGTGGATTTATGTTATTTTTGGTTTGCGCCATGTATATTCATCCTTATCTATTGAGAGTTAGTGGTAACTTCAATAGAACATGAATTTCAAGTGGCACTTTTTTTAGTTAGCAACGGCTAACTTCATTCTACAATCCAGCGAAACCGTTTATTCTTTAATTCATCTTTTTTTATTTTTCAAAAAATTTTTATTACCTTTTAAAAATTATTTTCCAATTGCTCTAAGTAGTTAGTAGGAATAAAATTGATAGCATTCAATTTTGTTCAGCATTTTTTAGTTTAGTGTGAACTCTTTATCTGATTCCTTTTTTTCTTCTTTTTACATCTAAAATAAATTTTAAAGCACGTTTTTTTGTTTTTATATTTGGACTTTTCATCCTTCGTCTAGCGCTTGATAAATCTTGCTTTTCAGCCATCATATATCCTCCTAATCTTATTCTTAATTTTATTAGCTACCATTTTGAATAACTTAATAATCATTTTTCTGATAGTTCTTATGAGGTAATACATCCTTTGAATGAATCAATTAAAGTTTTATCAGGTGAATGCTTACCAATAAAGACTAAAGCAGAACTTTTTTGTTTATCATCCTAGGGTGAATTAAGTATAGTTTTTAAAGCTATACACACAACTTGAAAGATAACTTGCTTTTCAACTCCACAGATATTGGAAGGATTCCTTTATAGCTCGATAAATCTATTTTCTAAGTCTAATTTCACTTTATCAAGAGGCTCAATTTCTGATAAGATGAACATAGTTGTTTCCTTTAAATAGTAGCGGTACTTATCTCTATTTTCTTAAAGAAATCCGATGTTTTCATTGTTAATATGATTAAACAAGTTTTAATTAAATATATTCGTTAATTTAAGATTTGCTAGATTAATACATTAAATGCAAAGAGAGATTCAATATATCGAGTTTTTTTCAAATTATTTAAAAGTATTTCATCAACTAATTTAGTTTTAGAAACTGGTAATTTATCTGACAGAGTTACTTGACCTAATGCTTCTTCATATTATGAGAGTTGATGTAAAGTATTTTTACTACCGACCATCGAGAGTATACTATTTAAATAAAAATACTCTTATAAAAAGAAATTGGTGTAAAACTTTCAGCAATAGAAGTAGTATTGGCTAAACCGATTATTTTAATAACAGTTCTATCAACAGCAAGATTATGTTCCTACTTTACGATTAAAATTTCATGCAACCTATCAGCTAAATCAGTCCCCATACTACAACGCAAAAAATCGTTATTCATCTGGAATATTTCTTCTTTTATGCCCGAAATAAATTTATAGTCCATACTTATATCCCCAAATTAATTGATAAAAATAGGAATATTTTCATTGTATTGTTTGTGTAAAAGGCTGTTCATGATAATCGTTTTACTGTACCTAAAAATTCAGTAATAGTGGCTACTAGATCTTTCGTATTTATTTAATAACTTCCTAAAAAAATTAACAACTTACCAACTAGCTTTTTTTACACCAGGAATAAGTCCGGCATGAGCTAAATTTCTAAATGTAATTCTTGACACACCAAACTTACGCATATATCCTCTTGGTCGCCCATCTATAACATCACGATGATGTAAACGGGTTGGAGAAGCATCACGAGGCAGTTTTCGTAAAGCAGCATAATCACCAGCTTCTTTTAGTTCTTTTCGAACAGCAGCATATTTCGCAACAGTTGCTTGTTGGCGTTTATGTTTTTCAATTTTACTTTTTTTTGCCATAATTAAATTCCTCATTTCATACTTATTAAAACGTAACGATTACGTTTTGCGATAAAGCTTATTTAACTTAACACCAATTTTGAAACTTGTCAATTTATTTTTGAGAAAAAAATTGATACCAATAAGTCTTATAGTTAAATAAAGCTTGAGCTTCTTTCAGCACAAACTGGTAGTGAAAATAAAAGTAAACGTCAACAGAAGAAAAATATGCTTGCTTTTTAAAATATAGATTGGCAACACTTTATTAGACAGTTTTATAAGGTGTCTAGTTTTATAATCATACGGTTTTAGATAACCGAGAGTTCCGTGTATGCGAATTATTTTATTTATAGCAATGGACGTAGCCCATTAAACCAGATTGTAAACTCAATAAATCTGGAAAACTTTTCTTTCTAGCATATTCTATTTTAAGCACTTTTGATTTCTTATATTCAGTTATTTAATATAAACATATAGCTTATTATAAATAAATCAGCTATTTCTACATAATTCTTGTAGTAAATAGCTAGTTTAATAAGCTTAATGAAAAAAATAAAAACTATATATTGTGTCTCCCTCATAATATGATACAATATATGGTGTAATGTGAAACAAATCAGGAGGTTATTATGAAAATCTACGTAATTAGAATCGACCATACAAATACATAATAGTAAAAGAAAATATGGACGTGAAAAAGTAGATAAGTTTATACTAGAAATGACAAGTAAATCAATATAAATTAGTAGATAGAGCTCTTTTTTTTATTAGTTATTTTTCTAGTATCCTTTACAATCTACTATATATATTTAGAAACTTTATGTTTTATCTATTGGTAGCTCCTATTTTGTATTCTATTAGTTATAAACAGCTAAATAAGCTCTATCTATTTTAATGGTTCAAATTAATTTAATGTTAGGAGGAAACGATTTGTTAACAGTTAGCAAAAAAAACGGCGAACAAGTGCCTTGGTCTCAAGAAAGAATTATTGCAGCAGCCAATAAAGCCAGTAGGAGAGTTTCAGATAAGAACAATCGCTTAACAGACACTCAAACAGAAGACTTGATTTATTTTATCGATAAAGAGGTAGATCGTTTACCTAACAGAGAAGTTATCTCTACTTTAGAAATCCATGATTTAGTTCTAGATGCTTTGCAAAAAGTTAATCTAGCTGTTTATATGGAATACAAAGCTTATCGTAAATATAAAGAGAAATATATTGAAGCTTTTGACAGCGCAAAAGATTTTGCAGAAAAAGTCGTTTATAACGGCGATAAAGAAAACGCTAACCGCGATTCAACCCTTAACTCTACTAAACAAACTTTAATCGCAGAAGGATTGATGAGAGAGCTCATGCTCAAATTTGAACTAGAACCTGAATGGGCGAAAGCTCATCAAGAAGGCTGGATACACATTCATGATCTAGCACAACGGTACAGCTCACAAACCAACTGTTGTTTATTCGATATGGGAAATGTTTTAGCTGGTGGATTTGAATTAAATGGTTCTCGTTACATCGAGCCAAAAAGTGTTCAAGCTGCTTGGGCCGTTGCTGGTGATGTTACGTTAAGCGCTTCTAGTAATCAATATGGTGGATTCACACTTGCAGAAATTGACGGTATCTTAGCTCCTTACGCAGAAAAGACATACAATAAACAGATAGAAACCATTAGTGAACAATTAAAAGATTTTGATGTTCCTCATTCTACTATAGAAGAAATGGCTTATAAAAATACCATGCGCGAAATCGAACAAGGCTATCAAGGATTTGAAACGAAATTAAATACGATTTCAAATAGTTTAGCGCAAGTCCCCTTTGTTACAGTAACGTTTGGATTAAAAACAGATTTCTGGGCTAAAAAGATTTCTAAAACGATTCTTAAAATAAGGGAAAACGGGATGGGAGAAAACGGATTAACGGCTATCTTTCCTAAATTAGTTTTTCTTTCAAGAAAAGATGTCAACGGCGCACCACATTCACCTAACTATGATTTATATTTAGCTGCTATTGAATGCAGCCGGACGAGATTGTATCCCGATTATTTATCTTTAGACGCTGGCAATCTAGGTGAAGTCTACGAACGTTGTGGCAAACCAGTCTCACCTATGGGCTGTAGAGCCTATTTGAGTCCTTTTTATAAACCAGATACAGGTGAAGAAGTTTATGTGGGGAGAAACAACGTTGGAGCTGTAACCTTGAATTTGCCTAAAATGGCGATTGAAGCTGCTGGCAATGTTAAAAAATTTACCGATTTAATCGCTGAATATAGCGAGATGGTTTTTGCCATTCATGAAGATTATTATGAAAGAGCTGGTAAAATAAAAGGCTCTAGTAATCCACTAAATTTTTGCGAAGGCGGATCATGGATGTCTGTTGGCTATGATGAACCTATCGCACCAATATTAAAAGCATCAACAGCATCACTGGGCTACGTTGGTTTAGAAGAAGTTTGCCAATCTTTATTTGGAGGAAGCTTAATACATCAACAAGAGTTTGCTTTAGAGATTGTTTCTTTTTTGAAAAAATTGGTTGATGACGCAAGAGAAGAAACAGGCTATCTTTTTGCCTTATACAGCTCACCTGCTGAAAGTTTGATTTATCGATTTAACGAAATCAATCGCGAACAATACGGTCTGATTGAAAACGTTACTTCTAGAGACTACGCTACAAATTCGTTCCATTTGCATGTTACGGAAGATGTTTCGGTCCCTGAAAAAATTAACTTTGAAGCACCCTTCCATGCTATTGCTACCGGCGGACGTATTTCTTATTGTGAGTTTGCCTATGGTGTAGACAGCAATGTATTGAAACACGCAATTGATTTTGCTATGAGTAAAGGCATGTATTATGGCGTAAACGTTGTATCTGCTACTTGTAATAAATGTTTACATCATGGCGATTTTGACGATTACTGTCCTAAGTGTGATAGTGAAGATATTACGAGTGTTACCCGTGTTTGTGGCTACTTATCCTTTGGTAAAGTAAAAGGTGATAGCCGCTATAATTTAGGCAAACAAGCTGAGATTCGTGACCGTGTGAAACATACCGTTGGTTACGGCGAAGCACTAGCAGAAAAAAATAAAGAATTAACAAGTAAATAAGTAGTGAAATCAGTACTTAGGTCTTTAATCTGGGTACTCCTTTTAACTATAGGAGGCGATTTTTAGCAATGGCGAGATTACACGATTTAAAGCACATAGATTTGGATAACTGTTATTGGGGTATTTCAACATCTTTATGGTTCAATCACTGTCCTCATCATTGCCTTTAACTAGGCTGCTGGAATGCAGAAACGTGGGGCAAAGATGAAGCATTAGAAAGACCTAATCAAGAGATTATCGAAGAAGTTCTTTTTGCGCTTGATGAATTTGGAATGGAAAAGGACTTAACGCTTCTCGGTGGCGATCCCCTTTCACCCTTCAATATAAAAGATCTTGTCGAAATACTAGTAGGCGTGAAAGAAGCAAGACCTAAAACACGAGTCCTTTGCTGGACGGGCTATAAGTGGGAACAATTAGTCAACAATAAGTTACTAGGATCCGCTCTACCCTATATGGATATTTTAATTGATGGGAAATACGAAAAAGACCTTCATATTGAAGGTCACAAATTTGGTAGCTCTAATCAATTGGTTATTGATGTACAAAAAAGTTTAGAATCAGGCGAGAAAATACTGGCACCAGAAAATTATAAAGGTGAATAATCAAGTAAATAGTATCTGTTTAGTTTTTAAATCTTAAAAAAAACAATTTTTATTTACTCGTTCCCAAAAACAGTTGTTTTTGGGAACCTTTTTTTGTAGAAAGTAGAATAATCAAGAACTTGATGTCTTAGATTGAATAAATTCTAGTTCTATAAAAAATATTTTTAACGTGCCACTAAACCTTGTTTCAATAGTTTAGTTGAGTTAAAAGCTAAATAAATCGTACATCGAACCAATATAAATATATTCAAAAATAGGAAGTATTTCTATATTTTGTAGTGTATCGAAAATTATTTTTTTAAAATTATATATTTTACTATCAGATAATAATATTGTAGCAAATGTAGAACAGAAAAATTTAATTTATTTGTTGAAATCCTTAGATTAATATGATAGTTTAATAAATTAAAAGCATCCAATAAGAGTTAAATTTTTAATTCTATTTTATAAATATTTTCAAATAAATTTGTTTACTATAGCCTGTATATTTAATATTCTTTATCCTCAACAATTTAGCTTTACATAGATCTTTAGATAATTACTATTAATCTGTCTCCTGCATATTTTCATTATTGAATTGACTAGTATATATATTTAAGAGCTGTTTACTAACCTCATTTAAATCTCTTTCTGCAGCAATTTCATGTGCTGCAGAAGTTAAATTAGGTAGTTGATTATTTAAGATTTTTTCAATTTTATCCTTAAACTCAGTAAGATTTTGAGCCTTATAGACATTTCTTCCTTCTGTTAACAAATTTCTATAAATAGAGATATCTCTTATAAGAACGGGTATTTTTGAAGATAATGCTTCTAACAAAACAATGCCTTCTGTTTCTTCATAAGTCACAAATAGAAATAAGTCTGCACCACTATAAGCTGACTTTAATTCATCTCTATCAATATAACCAGGAAATCGAAGATTAGTACTTGCAGACTGGATAGACTTTTTAATATTATTAGGTACAATATTCAAATTAGTGTAACCAAACCATAAAAATTGATAATTGGGCATTCTTTTAGCTAATGTTATAAAATCTAATATACCTTTTCTTTCAATATAATGGCCAACAGATATAATAACTTTTTGCGATGGATCAATCTGATACTTAATCCGAAACGATTGGCCCATTTTTATATCTGGACAAAAGAAGTCTGTATCAATGCCATTAGATAAACTAAAAACGGGTTTTTTAAACCATAGGATTTCAATATTTTTTTTGAATAGTCTGTTGGAGTAATAATAATATCTCCGCTGTTATAACAATGGATAATCCATTTTTTAAATAATGGTGCTAACCAATTTGAACCACGAAAAGAATTCTTAAAATCTTCCATAGTTGAATGAGCATAATAAATTATTTTTTTCTTTTTCCATTTTGACCACCGACTTATTATTAATGAATCGGGAAAAACGGTATTTAATTGAAGAATATCGAATGAATCATTTACTTTTTTAGTATATGTGAGATTTAGTAGTTTAAATAATTTTTCTTGATGTCGTATTGCCTCGCCTATACCACTTTTTGAAACTATTCGAAAGAATCCTTTATAGAGTAATATTTTCATGGTAACCTCCTAATTTATTTTTTAATCAAATAAGGTAATAAACTGGCAATCATGGCTAAAAACAATTGATTGACAACCCCTTTTTCACTTCTCGAAAAAAACTTTTTAATCGTCATATGTTGTTTAATATGCTTGAAGAACAGCTCTATTTGCCAACGTGCTTTGTACATTTCTGCGATGTCAGTAGAGGAGCAGTCAAAACGATTTGTAATAAATTGAAGCGTTCTTCCATTTTTATCTTGAACGGTTACTAAACGAAATCTGGACGTTAGATAGTTCTGAGCACTTCATGCGACCATTTGGGCGCTGAGAATGGAATCACATTTAGAAGCCACTACTGTTTCTAAAACACGAACTTTTGTATGCTTTTTGATTCTTTTCACAAAGAAGTAGCCCTGCCAGTACATCGTGTCTGACCGTTTAAAATCAAGGTATTCACGATCAAGCACATCAGTCGCTTCGGGTTAGTTAACCAATACTTCTAACTGATTTGTATCGTGCTAGACGACATTAGTCAACGTAAACTCATCTGGATAAAGATGCTCATTATCCATAAAGCAGAGTTTTAAGTGAAGCTTAACTCCTGATGTTGTTTTACGAAAATCAGCCTATCGATAAAGATTTTGGTTAAGTGAAAACGTCGAAGAATCCATTAGGTAAAGGCTATTTTATCTCGTTACAGGCCTTTTATTTTTAATCTGATTGACCAGCTGACTAAAAATAGCTAAAAGAATCTCTGAATCTATTTTTAAGAGAGTTTTAGAGAGCTGGGAATAACGGATACTAGTCCTGCCTATTTCTTTTTGACGTTCTCTCGAAACGAAGGCCGCATCCATCTCTTCGAGGCTTTCTTTTTCATTATTGATTCCATGAAGAAAAAGTTGAAGAGCTTGAAAGAAACTAAGTTTCTGATGGTATTTATCAAAGGCAAAAATCTTTTTTGAATAGGGCTTAATAAACAAGCTAACTTAATGGAAGAAAACCATTTATTAAAAACAGAATTTATTTTATACTTATCCATGTGTTAGGTCCTTTTTATTGGTCTTGGATGAGTCATCTGAGTTCAGTATAAAGGACTTTTTTGTCTATTGAAATAATATAAATAAATTTATAAAGCATATAATATTTCATGCAACACTAGTAAGTCAGTATGTAAAAAAATAAAAAATTGCTGACCGCACCAAAAAAAACACTTCCTATAAAAAAGATAGGCGACTTATTTCGTAAGATACACTCTATTTCTATACACATTAATAAAAAAATAATCATTGGCAATAGGAAGAAGGGATGACAAGTAGCGTTTAAAATAACAAAATAAGTAAACAGATAAATTAAGGATCCTATTAAAGAACTAGGCAAATCTATTTTCATTTCCCAACAAAATAGTATAAAAGAAGCACCAATTGAAAACATTCGCACTAAAATTATAATGTGAAAGGCTAACTCTTTTTTACTTGCAGGGAATAGTAAACCTAAATAAGCAAATGGATCTCCAATAACATAATACTCATACTAAGCTATCACATCTGCCCCAAGACTTATATTCCAATCCCCCTGGTCTATCCCTAAAGAAGGCTGGTGTGAAAATTGACGAATAATCCCTAAAAATTCTTTAAAAACTAAGTAATATTGACTAAATCCGTCGCTTTCCCAAATGAAAGACTGATGATTCAAAAAAAGGAACTATAAATAACTAACACCATAGAAATATACAAAAAAGTATAACTATAAATATGGTGAACTAAGTCCTTTTTATGTCATAATCATTAAATCCATTCTTTTCTAGTTAAAAATAAACCACTACTAAAAAAATAATTTAACAATGCAACTATTTTTTTGCATTACTAACCTAGAGAGATTAGACCACACATCTTGAGTATACTAAAGTTAGTTGGAATTAATCGGAAACGACTAGTTTTTCATTATTATATTGCTTAATTATTTCTTCGTAAAATTGCAGAACTCTTTCTCCAAATAATTCTGATGATAATAAATCAAGCAACTCTTTCTGATTTCTTATTGTATTTTGTGTATCTAAATCCTGTTTTTTTCTTATCAAACAATTGTAAATTATGCTAGCTAGCTGTTCATCTTTTATGAATGTTGCTCCAAATTCCCCTTTACATATCAGCATCTCCGTATAGTCATTATGCCTTGCTACAATATTTGTTCCGGATGCAATTGACTCAATATAAGTTAACCCCTGTGACTCTGAATCAGAAGCGCTTACGAATAAATCAGCAGCTTGGTAATAGGCTTGTACTTGTGATCTTTCTACTTCTCCTACGAAGAAAATTGACTTCGTCAAATTCAAAAATTTCACTAAATTTTCTAATTCTACTCTTTCCGGACCATCTCCAGCAATGAGAAGTTTCGTTTCGGGTTCTTTAGATATAATATCAGTCATAGAATTAATAAGGACATCAATACTTTTTTCTTTAGCCACTCTACCTAAAGATAAAAGCAAAGGTGTTTCGTTTTTTATAGCTAACTCTACACGTATATTTCGTGCTGTTCTTTTAAAAAAATTATTTAGCACAATACCAGTAGGAATAACCACTATCTTTGAAGTAATACCATAATTTAATAATTGAAGTTTAGCTTTTTCACTTGGAGCTATAATACCAGCAGATTTATTACAAAATAACTTTGAGACTATTTTAACGTGATTTGGACGGAGAATTTTTCCTTTTCCAATGTAGTGAAGGTAATCCTCATACATCGTGTGATAAGTATGTACACAAGGAATTTTTAATTGGTATGCAATATATTTACCTGTTAATCCTAGACTGAATTCTGTTTGGGTATGAATGATATCTAAGCATTGTTCTTTAGCTACCTTCACCGCCCTATGCATACCTTTGATAGCAATTCGACGATCTTTAAATGAAAAGAAAGGTAGACTTGGTAACCGAATAATCCCTTTTTCATTATCTTTTACTTTAGGATCTGTAGTAGTGAAAATTACAACAGTATGCCCCTGTCGTTCAAGTTCTCTTTTTAGCGTTTCTATCGAACTTGCGACTCCGCTTATTTGAGGAAAGTAAGTATCAGTAAATATTCCAACTCTCATTCGTTTTCGCTCCTTTTTTGTTTATACATAGACCTATGCAACACTTCGTCTTGATTATTCAGCAGCTCTTTTGCCTGCTCTTTCTCTGAATGTTCTTGAATAAAATATATTGGCCGATTTTTGATTTTAATGAATACTCGACTTAGATACTCTCCTATAACGCCTAAAGAAATTGACTGGATATCTCCCATAAATAACCCCCCCGCAATAGTGGAAGCATAACCTGGAACGTCTTTTCCATGCATTAGCTTTTTAGCTAATGCGACCAGTAAATATGAAAAAGAAAAAAAGAAATAACAAAACCAACAGCGGACCAAACTTTTAATGGAATCGTACTATAAGAAGTAATATCATTTAAACCTAATTTTACTAATAATGAAAATTTCCATTTGGTTTCCCCAGCTAATTGTGTTTCAGCGATGTAAGTAATTCCTTTCTTTTTGAAGCCAATCCATCCGTACATGCCTTTTGTGTATCGCTCTTTTTCACGCATTTTTGCTAAGACATATATGCATTTTTTATCTAGTAACTGAAAATTTCCAGCTAGTGGATAAACTTTTTCTTTAGCTAATTTTTACAATAGTTGATAATACCATTTTAACAGCTTTTTTTAAACCAATATTTACCATCACAATCTTTTTGAATAGTATAAACATCATCATATCCCAATTCCCACCATTTTAACATTTCTTAAATTAACCCAAGGGGCTGCTGTAAATACGCATCGGTTATAACTGTTGCATCGTCGACTGCATTATCGAAACCTGCTAACATTGCAATTACTTTTCCAAAATTTCTAGATAAATCAATTTAGTGAATGCGCAAATCAGACTTTCTCAGTTTCTTAATCTTTTCAAGAGTCTCATCTGTACTTCCATCATTAACAAATGAAAAAACAAATTCCTACTTGGTAAGTTTTCCACAAACTAAATCCAGTTTTTTGTGCAGCTGCCCAATAACAGCCTCCTTATTATAGGGAGGAGTTGATACTGTAATAGCTTTTATATCTTCCAATCTTTCATCTCTATAATGGAACCCATTAACTTATTAGGGTTACGCTCAGTCTAACCTTTTACAAAATAATCGTCTATTTTGAAACTCTTTAAAAAAATATTTCTTAGTGCCTATAGTCGGCTTAGTCTGCTATCTTGCAGAGTAATATTGTAGGCGTTAGATACCCCACCTAAAGAGTCTACAATCACATGAACTTTATCAAGGTTTGAATGCTCAACACCTGAAATTTTCGCTTCATCATGATAATATCTTCGATTAGATTTAATGGGTTCCATCATATCATCTTGAAAGATAATAACGTCTGCTGTGACACGAACAAGTTGTTCATATTCATTAGTAAATTTCCCATACTCGATTTCCAAAACCAATATTTACATGTACGTTAGGTTTTCTATGTCCAGACAGACTACCCACGTCAACAATAAGTTTTTTGTACCCAACTATCAGTTTCTCTGATTCTACTTCTTCAGACTGACTAACCTCATCTGTTTATTCTTTTGTATCTTCAGTTTGGTTTGAAGAGGATACTTTAGAACTATCTTGATCTTTAAATTCTGTACTCTCAATCGTGTGAGCACTCTCTGCTGTTGTTTCTGCACCTAAATAATTTTCCGTTACTCTATTCTCATCTGCTGAGGGACTTCACGCTCCTAGCAATGGAGTATAGGCAATTAAAAATAAAAGCATGTGTTTTTTAACTTTCATTTCATTGTTACTAATCTTTTTGTCCTTCGATCTTCAGTAGTTCCTTAATTAAATAGCAGATTTTTGTATTGATTTATTACTAGTCCTAAGTCATAAACTAGAAACTTGTTTGCCTCGGTAGATCTCCGACTCATTTTTAATATCGTTCCATAGTTGCTCCTTCACTCCGCAAGTTTTGGATTTGTTCTTTTTAAGTCCTTGATACAGGTATCGATTTCTTTTTTCTTTTTTTATTCTATAAACAGTATCTCTTGTTACTCCAGTTTCTTCAGCAATCTTTTTAACAGGCCCTTCAAGCTTTAATTTACTTACAATCACTTGATAAGTCATTCGATCTTTAGGACTACTTGTGTTCTCGGAATATTATAAAGGCCTCCCTTTATAATATCCTTTTTTCCTTGCAATTTCGATCCCTTGTTGTTATTTATGTTTAATTTCTTCTTGTTTATTTTCAGCTGTCCAAGAAAGTAATTAAACAATCATGTCGCGAATCAACTTTTGTAAATTAGGATTCCCCAATTCTTGATTTAAAATAGGGAGGTTTAAAACCATTAGTCCTATTTCTTTTTGATCAAGTTCTTGAACAATTTGAATAATATGATCATAGTTTCGTCCTAAACGATCCAATGACTCTACTATTAGTATATCTTGTTCTCGCAGAAATTACAGAGCTTCTTTTAGCTCTACTCAATCATTTGTATTTTTCCCCAATATTTTTTCTGCTCCAGCGTTTTCTAATGCTTCTAATTGTCGGTTTAAATTTTGTTCCATTATAGACACACGTGCATAACCAACCTTCATAGTATCCCTCGTTCCCAAATCATTTAATAAACACTTTACAATCGACACTGTAAACTCAATGAAATCAACACCTAGTATATGGCGCTTATAGGCACACTCAAATCAGACAATACAACAGATTTCTTTGAAATAAGTAAAAGAGGTTAGGATAAAAAATCCTAACCTCTTTTACTTATTTATTTATTAGTTAAGTCTTCTCCATTTGTTTTAATTACTTTTTTATACCAGTTAAAGGATTTTTTCTTAGAACGAGTTAATGTCCCATTTCCTTGATCATCTCTATCCACATATATAAAACCATACCGCTTAGTCATTTCTCCTGTTCCTGCACTAACCAAATCAATACAACCCCAACTTGTGTAACCCATTAAATCAACTCCATCTAAATTAACAGCATCTTTCATTGCTTTTAGATGGGCTGATAAATACTCAATGCGGTAGTCATCAACTACATAACCATTCTCATCTGGTTCATCAATGGCTCCTAGTCCATTTTCAACAATGAACAAGGGCTTTTGATAGCGATCATTCAATGAATTCATCGTAATTCTTAGTCCCAATGGATCAATTTGCCATCCCCATTCACTTTCTTCTAAATAAGGATTTTTTACCGAAGCAAAAATGTTTTCAGCTGTAGTTTCATTTATTTTAGAATCAGATGAAGCAACACGTGAAGAATAATAAGAAAAAGAGATAAAATCTACTGTATGTTCTTTCAATAACTCTAAATCACTATCTTCCATTTGAATTGTAACACCCTCACGCTCTAATTTTTTCAAAGCATAAGCGGGATACTCTCCACGTGATTGAACATCAATAAAGAAATAGTTCTCACGATCAGCTTCTAATGCTTTGAAAACATCTTCGGGTTTACATGTATAAGCATAATACTGTCCTGCAGCCAACATGCAACCTATTTGATTTTCCGGATCAACTTTATGAGCGATCCTTGTAGCAACCGCACTCGCTATTAGTTCATGATGAGCCGCTTGGTATTTTACTTGCTCTTGATTTTCCCATTCTTCAAAAAACAATCCTGCTCCCATAAATGGTGCATGCAAAATCATGTTAATTTCGTTAAATGTTAACCAATATTTAACTAGCCCTTTATACCGGCGAAAGATAACATCACAAAATTTTTCATAGAAACCGATCATTTCACGACTACGCCATGCCCCATATTTTTCAACTAAATGCATTGGACAATCAAAATGTGTAATGGTAACTAAAGGTTCAATTCCATATTTATGGCATTCTTTGAATAGATCTTCATAATATTGTAACCCTTCTTCATTTGGTTCTTTCTCATCTCCCATTGGAAAAATACGACTCCAAGCAATAGATAATCGGTAAGTTGTAAAACCCATTTCAGCAAATAATGCAATATCTTCTTTATAACGATGATACATATCAATTGCTTCTTTCGCTGGATAGAAATGTTGACTATCAAAATTGAAGTGCTTCATTTGTCCAGTTATAATTGGAAATCGATCTACTCCTATAGGAACTACATCTACATTAGCTAATCCACGTCCAGCTGTATTATACCCACCTTCGACTTGATTAGCAGCTGTAGCTCCACCCCATAGAAACCCTTTTTTAAAGCCCATTTTTTTCTCCCCTAAATTATTATTTCTCATATTTTTTATTTACTCAATTCATTACCATTTGTACTGATAACTTTTTTATACCAATAAAAAGAATCCTTTTTTAATCGTTTCAACGTACCGTTTCCTTCATCATCTTGATCAACGTAGATATATCCATATCGTTTAGACATTTCAGAAGTGGAGGCACTAACTAAATCAATACAACCCCAACTAGTATAGCCCATTAAATCCACACCATCTATAACGGCTTCTTTCATTTGCTCAATATGTTTTTGTAAGTAATCAATTCGATAAGCATCATGAATACTGCCATCTTCTTCTACTTTATCATAAGCTCCTAATCCATTTTCAACAATAAATAGCGGTAATTGATAACGATCATAAAAATCTTTTAAGGTCCATCTCAAACCAATTGGATCAATTTGCCAACCCCAGTCAGATGTTTCTAGATAGGTATTTTTCATTCCACTTATAAAGTTTCCGTTAACTTGATTATCAGACGATTTTGAGCTGGCTGTAGCGGTCATATAGTAACTAAAAGAAATAAAGTCAACTGGATAAGTTTTCAAAATTTCTTCATCACCCCGTTCTTTTTGAATAGTAATATTATTTTCATAAAAATAGCGATTCATATATGAAGGGTACTCACCACGAGCTTGTACATCCGTAAAGAATAAGTTTATTTGATTTTCTTTTTGCGCTTTTAATACATCTTCAGGATTATTTGTTTCTGGATAAGTTGTCATACGCGCTAACATACATCCTATTTTGAATTCAGGATTAATTTCATGTCCGAGTTTTGTTACTAGTGAACTGGCTACAAATTGATGGTGTCCAGCTTGATAAGATAACTCTAATGGATTTTCTGCATCTTCTACTAACACTCCACCCCCTGTATAAGGACTTAGCGTTATAATATTGATTTCATTAAATGTAAGCCAGTATTTGACCTTATTTTTATAACGTCTGAAGACAGTGTCGGCATAGTTAATAAAGAAATCAATCACTCGACGATCAGCCCAACCATTGTATTTCATTGTCAAATTAAGTGGTGTTTCATAGTGAGACAAGGTTACCAAAGGTTCCATATCATATTTTAGGCATTCATCAAAAACTTTATCATAAAATACTAATCCTTCTTCATTCGGTTTTGCATCATCTCCATTGGGAAAGATACGAGCCCAGTTAATCGATAAACGAAAGATTTTAAATCCCATTTCTGCTAACAAAGCAATATCTTCTTTATAATGATGATAAAAATCAACACCAAAACGCTTAGGGAAAACAGCCTCTACTTTTCCATTCAGAATAACTTCGATTTCAGTGCGCGAAACATCTAATGAAAAACCTTCTCCTCGTTCTTTTTTAGGAACAAATTTAACCATATCTGCCGTAGACAAACCTTTTCCTCCAAGATTGTACGCACCTTCAAATTGGTTAGCGGCAGTTGCGCCACCCCATAAGAATCCTTCTGGAAACCCTTCAATTTTTTTCATGTTTATCCTCCTTTTTATATAACGATTGTCATCAGTTGATCTTTTGGGTCAATTAATTCTTTATCAGTTGTGATTACATCAAGGTAATCTTTTGAATTTGTAATTACTATTGGTGTAATTACACTATAACCCGCATCTTGAATTTTAAAGATATCAAACTCAATTAAAAGTTGTCCTTTAATAACACGATCTCCTTGCTTAACATGTGGTATAAAGCCTTCTTCATTCATTTTAACCGTATCCATTCCTATGTGTATCAATATTTCTGTTCCTTCATCTGAAGTAATTCCCACTGCATGTGAAGTAGGAAAAATCATGGTAATTTCTCCACTAACTGGTGATACAAGTTTCCCTTCAACAGGATCGATTGCGATTCCTTTTCCCATAGCGCCTGAAGAAAAAGCCTCATCTTGAACATCCGATAAAGTTACAACAGAGCCTTTCAAAGGACTTTCAATGGTATCTTTAACAATGTATACTTCATCGCCCAATCCAACAATTCCTTCATTAATTGATTTTGCAATAATTGTTTCATCTTCATACAATTTTCCAAATCCTACAAGATACGTTAAGATAAATCCTAGAATCAATGAACCTGTAACAATGGTAGCTATACCTAAAACTGTCGCATTATTACCACCAACTGGATTTAAAAAGTTTGTGATACCAAAAATCCCTAACCCACCAACCATATAGAATTTTCCGCCAATTAAGCCAATTGCAGCTCCACCAATCCCACCAGCAACACAACTCATAATAAATGGTTTTTTTAACGGTAAAGTTATCCCATAAATTGCTGGTTCTGTTACTCCGAATAGACCAGAGATAATAGAGGGAATACTTAATGATTTAAGTTTTTTCTCTTTAGTTTTCATAAATACTGCAATCACTGCACCTGTTTGTGCAAACGAAGCTGCAAAAGACATGGCTAATACTGGATCGAATCCATAAAGTGCTAAGTTATTAAGGGCAATTGGAACTAAGCCCCAATGTAGACCAAATATAACAAACACTTGCCAATATCCACCAATAATTAACCCAGCAAGAACTGGGCTTAGATTATAGATAACTAAAGTACCTGCTCCTACTAAATTCCCTGCCCATATTGCAACTGGTCCAATGATAATAAATGTTAAAGGCACAACGACTAATAAAGTAAAGAAAGGAATAAGGAAAGTTTTAACTACATCAGGAATCAATTTTTTCAAACCTTTTTCTACTTTTGAGGCAAATAAAATGGATAAAATAATTGGAATAACTGATGACGCATAAGACATTAAGATGACTGGCACACCTAAAAACTCAATAAACACAGGTGATTCAATAATCGTTCCTACAAACAACGTATAAAGTGGTTCTCCAGCTGTTAGCCCGGATAATGTTGGATAAACTAATGAAGCTCCAATCGCCATTGCCGTAAACTGATTTACTTTCATTTTTTTACTAGCAGTAAGAGCTAAAAAGATTGGGAAAAAGTAAAATAGTGAGTCTCCAATAGCATTCAATAATTGATAGGTTCCTGATTCTATTGTTAAAAGACCTAATGCTACAAATAATGCGTTAAATCCTTTAATCATTCCTGTTGCTGCTAACGTACCTAAAGTTGGAGCAAAAATTCCTGAAATTAAATCAATAAATTTATTAAATATATTCGTATCGTTATCTAATTCTTGATTAGATGTCTGAAAGTTACCTATTTTGACAATCTCATCGTATACGTCTGGAACATGGTTTCCAATAACGACTTGGTATTGCCCACCACTCTTGATAACGGTCACGATACCGTCCATCTTTTTCAGAAAATTTGTATTCGCTTTACTGTCATCTTTTAACTTAAACCGTAATCTTGTTACACAATGAGTTACATCATTTATATTTTTTGTTCCACCTACATTTTCAATTATTGATTTAGCTAATGCTTCGTATTTCATCCTAAGTCCTTCTTCCAATTAGTTTTTAAAAAAAGAAAAACCCAAATCAATAGCACAGTTCTCTCCCAAATAGGAAATACACTAGCTATCAATTTAGGTTTTGCCTGTTTATCCAGTAACAATCCATCATTGATGATTTATTTAGTTTTCTGTTCACTTGTTACTCGCTGAATATGAATAGTTAAGTAAACTTGTTCATCTGTTGATAATGTCGTTTGATACTTACTTACCAAATAGTCATTTATTCTATTTGTACATTCAAAAGCTTTTGGATATTTTATCTTTACCTGATCAAATAAGAAATCATCACTGGGGGATGCTTCTACATATTCTAACATCCTACGTACAAAATACTGCAAATGAGTGATAAAACGCGTGTAGTTAAAGGAGTCTTCATCAAAAACAGTTCCAAATTGCAACCTGACAATAGTTAAAATATCTTGAACAATCTCAGTCATTTTGATTGTTGTTCCAAGTTCTTGACCATCTTGTTCGGCATTCACTATATGCAATGCAATAGATGCTGCTTCATCTTCATTCATTATAATACCGAGTTTAGTTTTAATACTCTCTAGTGCTTTTAAACCAATTCCATATTCTTTTTTATAAAATTTTTTGATTTCCCAAGTTAAAGGGTTTTTCATTTCAATTCCTTCTTGAGTTCTTTGTATTGCATAATTAAGATGATCTGTTAACGTTAAATAAATATTATTACTTAATTTAGTTTTTAAAATATCATGAGCGTATTTAATAATATTTACCGAAATTTCAATAATTTCTGGTTCAATTTTTTTAAATAAAGTAGAGATTGTTTCAATACTTTCTCCGCTCTCGGGAACAAACGTTTTTTCTATTTTCTCTATTTCTATTTTTTCTCCGACTTTACGTTGAAACGCAATACCTCGTCCCATTACTACCATCTCTTCATTCTTATCGGTCAAAGTAATAATGACATTATTATTCAACACTTTCTCTATTCTCATTTATCGCTTAGTTCACCTACTTTCATCTATAGAAAATAAAAAACCTAAACTCATCCCAAAGGCTCTATTTATCTTCAATAGAACAATTCGAATCAATTTAGGTTTTGCCTGCCTAAGCAGTAACAATCCTTTTGTTACGACTAATATAACATAGCGCTGAAATGAGTGCAAGCGTTTTTATATATATTTCCACCTATAAAATATATTTGACCTCCTTAGATAACGTCAATTTTAGACTAATGGTTAAAAAATAAAATACCACTATCATCTGAATCTATATTTGTTAGAGTAGGTGATTTACTTGAAGAATTAATTTATTAAGAAGATAAAGGGCACTTACATTACAACTAAAAAATAACGCTTTTTATATGACTATCACTAATCAGTAGATGATTAACATGACTAGACTTATTTCTAAACAAGAAGATAGTAAATGTGCAATGGAATGGGAAACTAATATCACAGATTTAATCGTTGAAATATTAGAGCTTATAAGTGTTAAGATAAACCAACCGATTGATATAATCGTAAAAACACCTTGGGAACATGATCCAGATGGATTTTGATGTCTGGTGGTAGCTTCAAATTTTAAAATTGTGGCCATATTTGGTGAATGGAGATAAATATCTTCTGGTATAATGGAAGACTTCTTTTTATAAGAACACATTCGAAGACTAATCTTCAATTTTTAGGAGGATAAAATCCTTCTATTGATAGGTAATTGTAATTAAAATATAATCGATTAGTTGAATACCTTTAATTGGCAATATTTAAATCTTCAATATTAGCCTAAATGATTCATACTTTTCAAAAGCTTAGTATATTTCGTGCTTTGTTATTTCTTTCGAAATTATCTTGCTATTTTTTGTTCTTTACTTCTTTTTTTATAAATCATTATCTTTTAACTGAAAATTGTAGCTTTTTGGACAGACTGATCCCGTGAAATTTTTCTGTATTTAAAAATTTTACTAGTTTGACTATCATCGCCACCTTAAATAGTGAATGTTCTGTAGAATTTTATAGAAGAGTTCTTGGTAAACATGATACGAACTAAACTTTATGATTGTTTTTCTTCCTGAACGAACAAATTTGCCTGCTATTTTAAACAAGAACAACCGAATAGTTGAAACTTGGAAACCTTTGGTTTCTTTTGTAAAACAGAGTGTTCCCATGAAATTAATAATAGTATAAGCTAGTAAGCTTATCATCATACGGGCATGATTTTCTAAAAATCTTGGACTATCCGTTTTGTCGAAATAGAATCCATTCTTAGCTTCCTTGATATAGTTCTCCATCATTCCTCTTTTAGAGTAAGTTCCAAAGACTATTTCTGCAGAGGTATTTTCTGATAGATTAGTTAGGACGAACTCATGTCGAGCGATCAGTTCATTAGTTTCACGTGTCGATTTGATACAAAGCCTTCTTGGTTTTTTCCAACTCTTTGCTTGATAGATTGTAGAAATATAACGAACTTCTTTTTTAGTCCAGTCATGGTTACCATCTATGAATACAAATTGCTGAGCAATATTTCCTAAGTTACGATTTGATTTTCAACGAATAACATAGAAACTTTGGAATTCTTCACATATTTCATAAAGATCAGGAGTTGCAAAACCACTATCTGCTCGAACTAGAATTGTATTTACAGGTGTTGTTTCTTGATAATGTTCGAAAAGTGGACGAACAAAACCTCCCACACCGTTAGAGGTATAAATATTATCAGAACGCAGTTCTGCTTTCAAAAAATCTCCTGTTAAGCCATCCAAAGCAACCAGCGGATGATAACCATTCGTTTGATAGTGTGTATTATAATTTGTGTTTTCTTGATAACCAAATGTATCTGAATGTGTTGAGTCTAAATCGAAAATTAGTTCATTTGTATTCCGAGTTGTTCGAACTTTATCAATTAAAACTTGGTTTACTTCTTGTAATTGATTAATATTTTCTTGGCTTAATCGATCCCACAAACGAGATATTGAAGGCTGAGAAGCGAGTCTTTCTTTGCCTAAAATACTTTGGAAGATTGGATCTTTCGATAAAATATCAGCTGAAGAATCTGTCTTATATCCTGCAATTAACTGGAATAGTCATTATTCGATAATTGAATAGTTGTCGTGCTTATAATACAGGCGACTATCTTTGATAGTGAGTTTTTCTTTCAAAATTTTTGTGAAATTGATTTTGTGCATAAACTCTTTAGCCAATATTAATCCAGAATCGGTTGAAAGATTCCCAACATTATGTGAAATTGACATTTTAGAATTGAAAAGCAAGTGATTTTCGTGCAATGTAGTCATTGAGAGAACCCCTTTCATGGTTTAGTTTAGGCGCTTTAACCATAATAGATTGGGGTTCTTTTTTCACACTCAAAGGGTGCAAGAAAATCAAATAAAAATTGGCGCTGCAACACACATTAAGTAGCTTTTGAAAAAATCTATGAATTATTCAGGACTTGTATATATCGGATATCTCATATTCTTTCTCAAAAATAAAATAATATGACTCTAACTTCCATTTCTGATACAATAGACCAGTCATGCTATTTCTCAGAAAAACTATATACCTGTTCAGAGCAGGTCGATTTTTGAAAGATTATCAGACTCTTGTATGCTAAACCAACCTAATCCGAAACACATTCACAAAAATCAAATGCATGTATAACATGCCGAGGGAGAACCACTTGTTATTTAATGAATTAGATTTGAACCAACACCTATTGCACGCACTGAAAGAGGCAGGCTATAGGAAAGCAACGCCTATCCAAGAGGATGCCATTCCGCATCTGATGAACAATAAGGACTTATTGGGTTGTGCCCAGACTGGTACTGGTAAGACAGCTGCCTTTGCCTTACCCATCCTTCAAAATATTATGGAAGAAAGAACAGTTGGAAAAGGTGCCATCAAAGCCTTAATCCTTGCTCCTACCCGTGAACTTGCCATACAAATCAGTGAAAGCTTCCAAACATACGCTAAATACCTTCCATTGAATATCCAAGTAATTTTTGGCGGCGTTTCCCAGAATCCTCAGACAGCCGAGCTGAAACGCGGAACTGATATCCTAGTCGCGACGCCAGGCAGACTATTGGACCTTATCAGACAAGGATTTGTCAAACTGAACCAAGTTGATTTCTTCGTCTTGGACGAAGCCGATATGATGTTGGACATGGGGATGCTACGTGATGTACGCCATATTATCCGCGAATTGCCGAAGAAACGTCAAAGCATGTTCTTTTCAGCAACGATGCCGAATGAAATCGAGAAACTTGCGGGAACCATTTTATCAAACCCGATAAAAGTGGTAGTCAATCCAGTTTCATCAACTGTTGAAGTTATCAACCAAAGCATTTATCCCGTAGCCAAGACCGACAAAACTAACCTACTTATCTATCTCTTGAAGAATAAGCGGGTTGAGCGCTCCCTAGTCTTCTCCAGAACCAAGCATGGCGCCAACAAAATCGTCAAAAAACTTCTGCAAGCGGGTCTTTCAGCCGAGGCGATTCACGGCAACAAGTCCCAGAATGCGCGTCAGCGAGCTTTAGAAAACTTCAAGACCATGAAAATTAGCGTTCTCGTTGCGACAGATATCGCAGCCCGTGGTATTGATGTACCTGAGCTTTCGCAAGTTATCCTATACGACTTGCCTGAAGTTCCAGAAACCTACATTCACCGTATCGGCCGTACAGGACGTGCAGGGCTAGGCGGAAAAGCCATCTCTTTCTGTGATGAAACAGAATCAGACTTGTTGCGTGACATTGAAAAACTTATTCAGAGGAAAGTTCCAGTCATAAAAGATCAACCTTATCTGTTAAAAGAAGGCACTCAAGCACCCTCACAGAAGGCGAAAAAAACAGTTTCCACGCGCAATAATGGAACGCAATCAAAAAAGAAGCAAGGTCGAAGAGGCGGTCAAAAATCCGCACAAAGACCTCGTGTACAAACGAAAAAATACGTAAAGTAACCGGTTAACAAAGTCACCCGCTTTTACATCGGTAATGACTTAGGTAAAGTAGAGAAAATCATCGATTTACAATCAAAGAACATAACTTCACTTAATAGGGAGATCAATTTATTCTTAAAAATAAATTGATCTCTTCCTATTTTCAAATTATTATATGCATAATTTTAATAGTTGAAGAAGTTGGAGAATAAAATTACGGTCTTGTAAAGTTATTTGGAAGATACCTTTAAAATAATCCAGATAGCATTCATTTATCAAAAATACTTTATGAGTCTTGATCACCTGACAGTAGAACTTCATGATGATATCAACTGTTTCAATTAATTTAAGATTCACAGAACCCTTGGATACAAAATTCCGTTGAACTTCCGATTGCAGACCATATAAATGTTGTATAATTTAGTGTAGATAATCCATTCAAGTTGTCGGTCTAGTTTTTGATCATAGTCGATACATATACATTACCTCCCTTCATTTTTTCTCTTATACCTGATCCATTTATTAGATTCTTATAATCAACAATACAAACGTTGAAAAATCAATCAATCTGTTATGTCGATTTTAGGTACACTCTAAACAGATAATATTTTAATGTTTCAAAAAACAGAAAATTCTGAATAACGAAGAAGACTCTTATGACTTAATTCATTACGATAAAAATATGCGGAAAGAAAAAATTTATGTATAGATTTTGTTACAGTAACCAAAATAAAATAAATGGTATCCTTTTTGTTTATTTTATTTTATCATGAAAAAAGAAGTATTATCCACATACGTCTGGGAATAAAGGTTTCTTTTTTTATTCACAGGTAATTCTGTCCCAATATCTTTGATTTCATACCTGTTTATTATTTACCTTCTATTTTCTTTACGGTAATCTTCGTCAGTTGATGGATTCTTAGATAAGCTTTCCGGAACTAACCCATTAGCGGGTAACGATCTATCCTGTAAAACAGCTTTTTATCACTGCAATTCTTAGTCTTAACCGTATATTGAAAAATATACTTTGTATCTTTTAACAGACCTTCAAGTAAATATAACTTCTGGTACTCAGACATTTTTTTAGATTCCATGATAGCTGAAAAATCAGCTTTATATTCTTGAAAGTTATCTTTCATTTCCTGAACACCTCTTCCTAGTGGACAGTAAGATTCTTCTACACTACTAGTGTAACAATATTAATAATAAAAACACAGATTTCATTACCGTCCTACTTTTCTTTTAAAGTGCAGAAATACTATTTTTTATAATTCGGATTACAAAATCCATTTAAGTTATTAGATTTTCTTATCTTTTCTGCTTTTTTATTTTTAAATACCTTCTAAAAAATAAATACGGTATCTCTTGACATTTTTTCAAGGCTGCAAGGCTAGTAAAGAAAGAAAACCTCTTTAAAATTATTCTTTCTTTACGGCCATTTTTTTCTAATTTCATGTATTGGACTTAGTAAATTTATCTCCATAAACGTAAAAAAAGTAACACGATCAGGAGGACTCCCTGTACATCCCCATCGTTTATTAAATTAACAAAATAAATACACTAAATATTTTAGACAAAAAAGAATCTCTTATTAAAGGATTTCAGATACTTGATTCTATAACGTTTCATGTATCATCACTAGTGTTGCATGAAACATTATGTGTTTCACAAATTTGTTTATATTATTCCAATATGCAAAAAAGTCCTTTATACTGAACTCAGATGACTCATCCAAGACCAATAAAAAGGACCCAACACATGGATAAGTATAAAACAAATTCTGCTTTTAATAAATGGTTTTCTTCCATTAAGCTAAATCTTTTACCAAGCCCTATTCAAAAAAAGATTGTTGACTTTGATAAATACCATAAGAAACTTAGTTTCTTCCAAGCTCTTCAACTTTTTCTTCATGGAATCAATGACGAAAAAGAAAGTCTTAGAGAGATGGATGCGGCTTTTGTTTCGAAAGAACTTCAAAAAGAAATGGGTATGACTAGTATCAGTTATTCTCAGCTCTCTAGAACTCTCTCAAAAATAGATTCAGAGATTCTTTTAGCCATTTTTAGTCAGCTAGTTAGTCAGGCTAAAAATAAAAGGCCCGTAACGAAACGAAATAGTCTCTACCTAATTGATTCTTCGACGTTTTCACTTAACCAAAACCTTTATCAATGGGCTGATTTTCGTAAAACAAAATCAGGAGTTAAGCTTCACTTAAAACTCTGTTATGGACAATAAGCATCTTTATCCAGATGAGTTTACGCTGACTAACGACGTCGAACACGATACAAATCAATTAGAAGTATTGGCTAATCAACCTGAAGCGACTGATGTATTTAATCGTGGATACCTTGATTTTAAACGGTTAGACACGATGCACTGGCAGGGCTACTTCTTTGTGGCAAGTATCAAAAAGAATACACAAGTTCGTATTTTAGAAACAGTAGTAGCTTGCAAAAGCGAGTCTATTCTCAGCGACCAAATGGTCGCATTAGGTGCTCAGAACTCTCTAACGTCCAGATTTCGTTTAGTAACCGTTCAAGATGAAAATGGAAGAACGCTTCAATTTATTACAAATCGTTTTGACTGCTCCTCTACTGACAGTGCAGAAATGTATCAAACACGTTGGCAAATAGAGCTGTTCTTCAAGCCTATTAAGCAACATATGACCATCAAAAAGTTTTTTTCGAGAAGTGAAAAAGATGTTGTCAATTAATTTTAGCCATGATTGCCAGTTTATTAACCTATTTAATTAAGTTAAAAACAAAAAGTAAACAGTCTATTTTTCAAATCAAACGACTTTTTCGTGATTTGTTATTCCAACCAGCAGAAGAATGGTTTACCCTTTTGATACCGACTTAGATCCTTGAAGTAAGGGTGTCAGTCAGCAATAGAATCCGTTGAACAAGCAAAATTTTCTGGAAATAATCATCTTTTGCGTAAGCACTCCCTTTTTTGCCTTTATCCAGAAAAATAAGAAATTAGGTCAATCAAACGATGTTTACGCAACATTAGTGAGTTAAAGTAAAAAGAAATTTTTCTCATATTACAAAAAAATCACTAGTATTTTAAAATCCTTATTAAATTTTTTTAAAAAAAAGCCATTTAAGTTAAGTAAAACGGCCTTAGTTTATTTTGCTTCACGGACACTAAGCTTTTTTTACGAATTCTGTTTTTAATTGCATAGCACCAATACCTTCGATTTTACAATCAATATCGTGGTCACCGTCAACCAAATGAATATTTTTTACTTTAGTTCCTTTTTTTACAACAAGGGAAGTCCCTTTTACCTTTAGATTTTTAATAACAATCACTGAATCTCCATCGTTTAATTTATTTCCATGTGCATCTTTGAACTCTTTTTTGCTTTTATCTGTTTCAATAATTGAATCGATTCCCCATTCATGACCACATTCTGGGCAAACGAACAGGCTGCCATCTTCATAAGTATATTCTGAATGACATTTTGGACAATTTGGTAAGTTAGACATGCGTTATTTCCTCCAATGACTATTGTTAGTTACATAATGGCATACTCCTGCTGGATTGGCAATGCATATTTTTTCACAAATCACGCCTATTTAAATAAATTCTCATTCATTTTTTAATAAAATTTAACTATATCCCAAGAAGATACAAAGCAATCTATTCGTTATAATCATTCACTAGTATTATATGAATCATCTAGGTTTATATCTCTTCGCATTCATTTTCGGACGTAGGATATCTGCTGAACTTCAATGGGATTAATAAACTATTTTAGATTTTTTCTATTTTTTTGCTATTACGTATTCTTATTTAATCTATTTTCTATTTTCTTGTATCTAATATCATAATTTAAACTAACTTTAGTCCGCCATTCATTTTTAAGTTATATATCCAGTAATTTCACAATAAACTCTACATAGTTACTTTTTATTTCTTATTTCTTATTTCTTATTTCTATTAACTTTACAATATCGCTCCATAAATCTTGAGTCTCTATTTGCTCTTCTTTAAATCCAGCTTTCACTATATTTTCAAGTGTCTTTCTATTAATATTGGCTCCCCAAGTATGTAAGGGAATAAAATTTACCGCATCCATAACTTTACCAACTAGACGATGTTGGCTTCTCATATGCTCTAGCATCACAATTTTTCCGTTGGGTTTACAGACTCTTCTTATTTCTTTGAGTCCTTCTACAGGATCCGGTACTGAGCAAAATACACAAGAAGTCACAACTGTATCAAATGTGTCATCAGCAAAGCTCATTTTTTGAGCATCCATTTCAATTAATGTGATTGTTTCTTTTCCTTTTGTCTTTTGAATGGCTTTTTTTAACATCTGTTCACTAAAATCTATCCCAATTATTTCCACGTTATCTGGATAAAAAAGCAAGTTTTTCCCGGTACCAACTCCGACTTCTAAAACTTTCTTTCCTTCAATGGCATCAATTAATTTTTCATTCCAGGCACTTTTTGTCATAGCTTCCATCGGTCCTTCTAAAACATCGTAAATTTTAGAAATACAATTGTAACGATTTTTAATTTTTTTAGTTTCATTGCTCATTTAGATTTCCCCCTTTATCAAAAGGTATAGTATACATAAAACGAAGCACCAACTAGTTAAGGAATACTTTTCACTGCCTCTTCTTTATCTCATTATACTTCTATTGCCTTCAATATAGACTGAAATTCTTCATAGGTAATTTCGCCACAAGCATAACGTAGTTTCGCTGCTTCTTTAGCCGTAGTAACTGCAGACGTCTCTTTAGTTTGTTCTGATCCTTGTCTTTTTTGCCTCTTAAAAAATAGATAAATGACTAATACAATAAGTCCAACAATAATCACCTGTTTGAGATTATTACCAAACATCGTATTAAGCGAATGAAATTCTTGTTGTAGCCCGCCATATCTACCGTACGAAAAGTTCCCCATGTGCCCTCCGTTCATCATCTTAATTTCTCCCTTCTCTCATCCTAAAATGACTATTTCGAGATAAATCATCTGTTTCATGCATTCCCTTGTAAAATTCTTTCCGTTCTGAATTTGTTAAGTTGGCGTGCATTTCATTCATATACGATTTGATCTGTTCAAAATTTGAGTTATCTTCTTCCATGAACTTCTGCATCTCGTTGAATTTAATGCCCTCATTTTCCATAACTATTTCCATCCGTTCTAAATCATTTGTTTCCATCATAGTGGTCGCATTGTTACCTCTAATTTCTTGCTCTTGATTGATCGGTTTTTGATTCAATGTCTCCATCCCCGAATGAAAAGATAATCCGATTCCACTTACAAGAGCCATAGTTGCAACTAACAGTCCATTAATTATAGTCATATTGATTCAATCTCCTTTTAATTGTTTTTTATGCAATAGCCGTTATTCTTCTAGTATATTTTTCTTGATTTGTTCGAACTCTTCAAAGGATAGTTCACCTTTTGCAAGTCTAACCTTCGCTATCTCTAATGGTTTTGAATGCTCAACTGAATGCTTACGGTTTATTCCTACATAAACTAAATATCCAATGAGTACAAATGGTAATAGCATCATAACTCATTCACCTCCTAATTCATCTATTAATTTTGGTCTAGTTTGCCGTCTGTTGTTATTCTTAATACTACATCTTACTCATGGAGATGGTATGGGCAAGCTATGGGGAATTTGTGTGGATAGCACCAACCTAACGATTACTTGTCGATTTCCATACTTTATCATCTAGAACTTCTATTTTACTATCCCCCTTTATTCATATTGATACATTAAAAAGCAACCTAATCCCCGCTAAGGACAAGTTGCTAACTTAATCTTTGTGAGTAAGCTTATAAAATAGCCGCATTAAAATAAAGTTAGTTTAGTCGCTTTATTTCTACTTTTTAGGGAAGTATAATTCTATTATTGTCCCAACATTTAATTGACTCCGGATTTTTATTTCTCCTCGATGTGCTTCTACAAATGCTTTTACAATAGATAATCCTATTCCAACACCACCTGTTTTTCTATCACGTGATTTATCGCCTCTGTAAAATCTTTGAAACAATAAAGGCAGATCATCTTCGCTTATTCCTACACCTTCGTCTTTTACGATAAAAATAATTTGATTATCTTTCTCTTCTACACAAATAGAAACTTTGCTTCCTGCTGGTGTATATTGTAAAGCATTGTTCACAACGTTTATTAAAATCTGGATGATTTTATCCTGATCACCTAAAAACCATGGAGATTCTTTTTTACCTTGTATCTCTAACGCTACACCTTTTTCAATAAATAACGGACTAAACTGATCTTCTACAAAAGACAATATTTCCCCTGTTTCTAATTTTTTTTTATTTAATTTGATTTGAGGATTTTCGGCTGCAATTAGTTTTTCTAAATCATTTACTAATCTAACTAGACGCATGAGTTCTGCATGAAATTGTTCTAGTCTCATTTCATTAGGTTCCCATATGCCATCTTGAAAAGCCTCAATCTGACTTCTTAAAGTTGCAAGTGGCGTTCTAAGCTCATGTGCAAAATCAGCTGTAAACTGTTTTCTTAATATCTCTTCTTTTACTAAGGAATCTGCAAGCTGATTAAATGACTCACCTAATGGCTTCATCTCTCCTGTCAAATCGTTAAGTGGGATTTGAGTTTTCCATTGATGATTACGTAACTCTGCAACTCCTATTACGAGTTTATCAACTCCTGACGTTAAGCGTTTTGAAAATAACAAACTAGCTACTATTGATAAAATAACCGTAAACAATACGGCAAGTATGATGTTGCGTTTAATTGATTTCAAAAAGGCAAATTCATCACCAATTAATTGCCCTGAATAGTAAACAGTTAGGTTTCCAATGACTTTATTTCCACTCTTTAATGGATAAGACTCTGATTGGTACTCGTTGGAATTTAGTGAAGATTGATGCCCATTCATCATTTTCATCATCGATCCCATTGATGTTGAATCAACTACTAAGTCCCCGTTATTAGTGTGAATTTTATAATATAAACTCTCTGCCATCGCCTGCTGATGCACCATATTTTTCAATTGTTCGTTAGTTAACTGACCCGTATCATTGTATTGTTGAATTGCTTCCTCTTTAATCGTTTCGATACTTTTCACTCTATTTGTAGTAACATAATCCGTGAATTGATTTTCAACGCCAGAAAAAATAGTAATGCTAGCAATTAAAATACCACTTAAAGAGACTACCAAAAGGTATAACAGAACTCTTGACCTAAGTGTCAGATTCATCTTTAATTCCTCCAAATTTGTAACCCATACCAAATACCGTAATGATAAAAATAGGATGACGCGTATCAGCTTCTATTTTTTTACGTAAATTTTTTATATGTGTATCAATATTTCTTTCGTACCCTTCAAAATAACTATCATTTTCCTGTAATTTTTCTAGTAAATCTGCTCTACTGTATACTTTTCCAGGATAACTGGCTATCGCTGTTAAAAGTTTATACTCATTTGGAGTCAAAGTAAGGATGCCATTATCTAGTTTTACTTCTTTTTTTACGAAATCAATAATTAACTTGTCATTATTGAAACTTAGCTTGCTCTCATTTATTGTTTGTTGCGTTCTTCTTATCAGAGCTTTTACTCTCATGACAATCTCTCTTGGACTAAACGGTTTTGTTACATAGTCATCCGCACCGATTACAAGTCCGTTAATTAAATCATCCTCTGCAGATTTAGCCGTTAGCATTAATATCGGTATGTTGCTGTCCTTTCTTACTAATCTACAGACTTCTTCACCAGATATATCAGGCAACATTAAATCTAACACAATCAGATCAGGACTTTGATCTTTTGCTTTTTTAAGTCCTTCTACTCCATTCGAAGCAATGAGAACTTTCCAGTCTTCTTTTATAAAATACGCTTCTAATACTTCGCATATTACCTTTTCATCATCAATAATAAGAACTTTTATCAAAAACTCACCTCGTATGACTTATTTTATCATTTTATTCATCAAAAAGGGGAATCCCCATAATTTCTACATAACTATACTATAAAATTATGGAAAATTAATTAAACAGCGTTTATTCCAAAAATAAGTAGGAATTAAAGGAAAGAGACGCATATTTTCAAAATTTCAAAAAAGAAAACATAAAAATTGAGTGGCTTATCTCCAGTTAATTACCGGAAGTAAACCACTCAATTTGCTATATATTATTATCTTTAACTCTAGTTTTTTTAAAATACGCTATATTAACGAACACGGATATCTACAACTTAATTAGTGGTTTTTTTTCAACTAATTTCGTACTATTTTATTTTTTTCAACTGTTTGAGAGCCTTTTTATTGGTATAATCTGATTTTATCAAACTTAAAAAAATTTAGAGTTAATTACTTTGCAGCTACTTCTTGTAATTCAAAATCAGCAGGAACTAAAACGGTATCAATCACATGCACAACGCCGTTTGTTGCTTCAATATCCGTTGTGCTTATTGCTGATTCATTTACCATAGGATCTCCCATTAAATCAAATGTTAATTCTTCTCCATTAACTGTTTCTGCTTTCATTCCGTCTGTTAAATCAGCAGCTAAAACTTTTCCAGGAACAACATGATACGTAAGAACTTTATCTAAATCAGGTTGTGCAAGTAATTCTTCAGCTGTAATGTCTAATTCACCTAACAGTTTTTCAAATGCAGCGTTAGTTGGTGCAAATACTGTAAAAGGACCTTCACCTTGAAGAGTTTCAACAAGTTCAGCTTCTTGAAGAGCAGATACTAAAATACTGAAATCAGGATTACCTTGTGCAATACCGACAACATCTTCTTTAACTTTGACGGATTCTTCTACAGCTGAATCTTCACTCATTGAATTCTGGTCCATGTTATCATCTGTTCCACATGCTGCTAATAATCCAATGGCTGCAAACGAAATTAGGCCCAATCGTAACTTCTTCAATAATGCTTTATTCATAATAAATTCACCCTCTCCTATAGTATAAAAAGAACTCTCAAACAATAGAGAATAAGCTTACTCTCTCTCTATAAATCTACTCTAATTGAAAGAATATTATAAGTCAATTAATAGGTATCAAAAGGTAGTGTCAACTTATTGTTGGGAAAAAATAAGTTGACGCTATCAAGACGATACGTAGAAATAGTATATTTTACACTAGTGTTGCATGAAACATTATATGTTTCCTGAATTTGTTTATATTATTCCAATAGACAAAAAAATTCTTTATACTGAACTCAGATGACTCATCCAAGACCAATAAAAAGGACCAAACTCATCGACAAGTATAAAACAAATTCTGCTTTTAATAAATGGTTTTCTTTCATTAAGTTAGATTGTTTACCAAGTTCTATTAAAAAAAAGATTGTTGCCTTTGATAAATACCATAAGAAACTTAGTTTCTTTCAATCCCTTCAACTTTTTCTTCATGGAATCAATGACGAAAAAGAAAGTCTTAGAGAGATGGATGAGGCCTTTGTTTCGAAAGAACGTCAAAAAGAAATGGGCATGACTAGTATCAGTTATTCCCAACTCTCTAGAACTCTCTCAAAAATAGATTCAGAGATTCTTTTGGCTATTTTTAGTCAGTTGGTCAGTCAGACTAAAAATAAAAGGTCCGTAACGAAAGGAAATAGTCTCTATCTAATTGATTCTTCGACGTTTTCACTTAACCAAAATCTTTATCAATGGAATGATTTTTGTAAAATAAAGTCAGGAGTTAAGCTTCACTTAAAACTCTGTTCTATGGAGAGAAATAGAACTTAAGTTTGAAAAACTAAAAAATAAAATCGAAAATTATATTTTTCATCATAACACTGAACCCATAAAGCAATAATTGGCAGGCATGGGTCCGGTTCAACACCGTATCCACACAAGCCAATTAGCTGCTTAATATAAACTCTAACTTTCGGGGGTTCAATACACCTCCTGATAAATACAATCTTTTTCTTATTCTTAACTAGTAATCAATGCTTTGTCCTATTGTGTTACTAGCAAGTCCAGATTATCTTTGTGATAAGTTAGGTTGCTATTGTATAACTCAATGGGTATTTCTTCCAACTAAAAGAATTTTTTTGGCATATACACTTACTACCTTACGACCAGGAACTACCTGCTAAAGTGTTCAACAGATTTTTTGTCACTAGGATCATCAAACGCTGGAACAGCAACTCCGCCATTTGCAATACAAAAGATAGCATATAAAGTTGCTAAACGGTCTCTTTCTTTATATGAAAGCTTACTTTCAATTACGTCTACGCGCCACTAATAAATTAGGAATGAACTAATTTTTTATATTGAAATTAGATATTACTTACTTCTGCTATTACTTCTTCTTCAGTTTCACCTTGCTCCAACAACAATTGTTTTTTCTCTGCTACCTTGAAAAATGGTAAATAGATAAAATAAGATGCTACGACAGATAATGCTGAAAAAATAGCCGCAGGTATATTTCCGTTTGTAGCTAGATAAGCCCCGATAACTGGTGGGGTGGTCCAAGGAACTAGAAAGACAACGGCACCAATAATTTCTAATTTTGTTAATACGTATGCAAAAGAGCCTATTATCACAGGAGTTATAATAAAAGGTATCATCATGATAGGATTCATTACTATTGGGAACCCGAAAATGACAGGTTCGTTTATATTAAATACAGCTGACGGTAAAGACAATCTACCCAACGATTTATAAGATTTTACTTTTGATCTCATCATATTTAAAACTAAACCGATGGTTGCTCCAGTACCTCCGATGGACATAAATACAAGTCCAAAACCCTCAACGACAATATGGGGTAAAGGAGTTCCGGCCTGGAAAGCAGCCATATTAGCAGCTAAATTACTTAAAACAATCGGAGTAACAATTCCTGCTAAAGCGTGATCGCCGTGAATTCCGGCTGACCATAATAAACATACTATCAAGGAAGTAATAATTAGACCTGGTAAACTGTCTATCCCAAATACTAATGGTTGGAAAACTATCTGAATAACCGCATTCAAATCAACACCTAGAATTACTCTAATAATCCATATGGCAGTGATTATCACAAATGCTGGAATCAAACTGATAAAAGATTGAGCAACAGCTGGTGGAACACCGTCTGGCATTTTTATAGTAATATTATTTCGTATGAAAAACCGATACACTTCTACAGTGAATAAAGAAACAATTATAGCTGTAAACATCCCTACCGCGCCTAAGGATTCAATATTAAGCGTATTTTCTTCTGAGAGAGTAGCTAACAAAAACGCTACTAATGTAATTAGTGCATTAGAAATTGGTTCTACCTCTAATTCTTTCCCCATATAATAACCAATTCCAATTGCTGAAATTAACCCTAGCATACCAAAAGTTACATTTACCGGTGCATTTAATATTTCAGAATAAGGAGAAATAAAATCCATCCAGGCTTGTACTGGAAGATTACCAATAATTAAGAAAAAACTACCAATAATTGTAAAAGGAACAGTAATTGAGAGCCCATTACGAATAGCAATTAATCGCTTGTTTTGACCAATTTTAAATAATACAGGAATAATTTTATTTTCAAATATTTTTGACATATAGTTTCTCCCCCTTGATTATTGATTATAAAATTTAAATCTCAGTCTCTAATATCTCGGTTACTATTACCGCACAATTTTTATGAAGCCTTAAGGCTGTTATAGGCCATTCTGAAGTTACGTTATTTTCCATTAGTTTCTTTATAGAATCTCTTTTTGTTTCTCCGCTTGCTTCAAGAATCAGATAGTCGGATTCTAACAGTTGTTTGATTCCTAATGTAATTCCTTTACTTAAATTCACATCGTTTTCAAAATATTTTTCTCCTACTTTTTTGGTTATCTCGTTTAAGTCTACGACATGAGCAAGACTTTCAAAACTAGTACCTGGTTCATTAAATCCTAAATGCCCATTTACTCCAACTCCCAACAAAGAGAGTGTTATTCCTTGGTGGTTTTTAATATAATTATTTGATAACTCACATTCCTTTTCTAAATCTGAAGATTTAGCATTGAAGAAGTGAATTTGTTCTTTGGGCACATTTACAGGATCAAATAAGTTTGTTTTCATATATGCTAAACAGCTACCTTTATGAAGCTCATCAAGTCCAACCCATTCATCTAACCCAATATAATATGCTTCACATAAATTAATTCTTTTTTCACGATGGGCTTGTACAAGCAACTCTAGTGTTCTTACAGGTGTGTCTCCACCCGCAAAACAGAACAAAGAGCTAGGATGTAATTTCATAACTTCAATGATTTTCTCGCTTGCTACTTTACTTAATTCTTCATAATTTTCGGTATTAATTAAATTGAACGGTTGCATACACATTCTCCTTTTTTATTGTTTCAATTTAAACTGTGGTAAAAACTCTTTATGAGCTTCTAACAAATCATCCAACATTTTTTTTGCGTCCCTATCGCTTGAAACTAGTGGGTTAATTGTCATAGCAAGCAAAGCTGTATCGTAATTTCCTGTCACAGAAGCTTCAATAGCTGTTCTTTCGAATGATTTGATTTGTTGTACTAAACCTTTAATCGCAATAGGTAGTTCTCCAGTAGTTAAAGGAATCGGTCCATGGTTTGTTATGACACAATTTACTTCTACAGCTGAATCAGGATCAACATCTAAAATAGCTCCATTATTTCGAGTATTGACTGTTTGAATATCTCTTTTATCATTGTAAATAGAATTTATCAAATTACATGCTGCTTCACTATAATAGGCCCCTCCTCTTTGTTCTAATTCTTTAGGCTTGTTAGTTAAATTCGGGTTTTTATATAGCTCAAATAATTCTTTTTCTACTTTTTTTACTACCTCTGCTCGAGTTCCCTCATTTTCAAAAGATTTCTTTTGTTCTTCTAACATCCTTGATGTCTGATAATAATATCTTAAATAGCCAATGGGTACCATTCCAAGTCTTTTTATAAAGCTAGGCTCCCAGCCAATTTCTTCAATATTCTTCAATCCTATAGAATCTTCTTGATCTATCATTTTTTCCATAACTTCTTTAGTTACATTTTGTCCATTCAAATATATATTTTTTGCGAATAACATATGATTTAACCCAGTGAATTCAACATAAATATTTCTTCGAGAAACATTTAATAATTCAGCTATTCCCTTTTCAATCCCAATAGGTCCATTGCATAACCCTACAACTTTTTTTATATTACTATATCTCAATACCGCTTCTGTAATCATCCCTGCAGGATTAGTAAAGTTAATTAGCCATGCATTAGGACAAAGTCGCTCTATATCAGAACAAATTTCTAAAATAACAGGAACAGTTCTTAGCCCTTTAAATAATCCTCCTGGACCGTTAGTTTCTTGTCCAATAGTATTATATTTTAGAGGTATTTTTTCGTCTTTGGCTCTAGCTTCTAATTGACCTACGCGAAATTGAGTGGTAACAAAGTCAGCATCTTTCAACGCTTCTTCTCTATCAAGAGTTAGATAAACTTTAATAGGAACATTTGCTTTTTCAATCATCCTTTTAGAAAGTTCCCCAATAATTTCTAATTTTCCACGTCCTTCTTCAATATCCACTAACCAAATCTCATCAATTGGTAATTCATCATAGCGATTGATGAATCCTTCAATTAATTCCGGAGTATAACTAGATCCTCCACCAATAGTAACGATTTTTAACCCTTTCATAATATAACCTCCCTGAATTGTAACGCTTTCATTTGTACATATTTATTATATTACAAAAAATCATTGTTAATTCAATTGTTGGCTATTTAGGATGTCATCTTGACTTTTGGAAGTTGTTACATTAAAGTAACAGGGTGTTCCACTGATAGATTATAAAAAAATGAAAGGACTGAATAAATTGTTATTTTTAGACTATACTCCTGAACTAACTTCCCTTGATAGAGACATTTATCGGTATATCTCTGCAAATTTAGAAAAGGTCACATACATGAGAATACGCGATTTAGCTAATAATACACACACCAGTCCTACTAGTGTCTTACGTTTTTGTAGAAAGTTTGAATGTGAAGGTTTTTCAGAGTTTCGTATTAAATTAAATATCTATTTGAAAAGTGAAAAAGAAGTCCCTATTGAAGGAATAGATGAAATGGCTATGATTGACTTCATTAACAGAACAACCCAACCTTTATATCAAGAGAGAATAAAAAAGGCTGTTGAATTATTACAGGATAAAGAATTGATTCTATTTTTAGGATTAGGTTCTTCAAATATCATAGCTGCATACGGTTCTCTATATTTTTCTTCTATTTTTAATATCGCTTTAAGGATTGAAGATCCTATGAACCTGCCAATTGACTACTTGTCAAAAGAGTTGTCTGAAAAAATTTGTATCATTGCTTTATCTGTTTCTGGAGAAACTAGCGAAATTATAAATTGTTTAAATCATCTGAATTTTACTAATAGTTCTATTATCTCAATTACAAATAGTTCTAAGTCTACAATTGCTCAGCTTTCTGATGTAAATATCCCATATTATATTTCTAAGGAATATACCAAGCACGCAGATATTACCTCTCAAATTCCAGCATTATATACTATCGAATATTTAGCCAAAGAAGTTAGGAAGACTCACAGTAAAATAATGAATAATTAAAATAATAACTTTTATCATTTATGGTGCTTGTATTAGAAAAATTATTAACACTTTTTTGATAACCTTGTAATATACAAAATAATACTCTCAAACTATATATATATAATAAAAATCTTTTTGTCCCTTGGCAATTAGATAAGGTCTGCCTATAAAGATATTTCTATTTTTTTCATTATAATAATCTCTATTTATTAAAAAAAGTCTAGTCTATAGATCTTTTTATTTTTCAACGATTTCATCATTATTTGTATCAACTGAAGAAAAATCTACTAGATTTTTCTTGTTACGCAATAGAAATACCGTGATAAGTAATAAGCACCTCAAAGTTGGGTGCATAACCTGCTTAGCGAATATTTCGTTTCGTATAATTAATCGCCATACCAATTTAGTATACTATCTTGCAGAGCAATATTGTAGGAGTTAGATTCCCCACCTAAAGAGTCTGAAATCAAAAGACTTTCATCAAGCTTGAATTTTAAACATATAGAACTATAGCTTAATCATAATATACCCTCGTTAAATCTAATTAGTTCTGTATTATCATCTTGGAAAATGTTCTGTTGCTTCAATCAAATCTATTTTGGAACTACACACCACTAACTATAAAGACTTACAAATTAGAAATAATAGTGATTTTCTTATAATTCATTGTATTATCTCTTAATTTATAAGATAAATAAAAAGTCACTCCATATTTCATGAGTGACTTTTTATTTACCTTACGGTCTTTATTTTAGGTATTAATAGTTAAAGTAGCAACTACGCTCAGAAAGTATTATTGAGAAAGTATCTGGTTATCATTCTCGTAAACAGAAAATTCTTTTGTTTTTAAATCAGCTGTAAATACTGCTACAACAGTTTTATCTCGACTTTTTCTATAAATAATAATTTCTGAATCTGAAGGTGTTTCGATTTCAATACTTCCTTCTAAATCAAATGCATCTGAGGTATTTCTGAAAGCTAACAAACGGAATAACTTACTGACGACTGGTCTTTGAACCTGTTTATCTATTTCTTCTATTGTATAATAATGTCTGTTAATATTTCGGCCTTCTTTAGTTTTTTCCAACAGCTCAATATCATTTTTTCCTGCTAGTAAACCTACATAATAAATTTGTGGGATTCCTGGAGCAAAACATTGAATCGCTCTTGCCATCAAATAACTTTCATCATTATCTCCCAAAGCACTATAGTAAGTACTATTAATCTGATAGATATCTAAGTTGTTATAATTCGCACTAGAATAACTTTTCTTAACATTAGCTCCAACTTTATATAACTCCTCAGATGTGTAGTTTAATTCTTCTTCTGTCAACAAATCACGTGCATCTACAACTCCAATTCCATCGTGGGTATCTAGTGTTGTAAATTGTTTCATAGGACTTATTTTTAGCCAGTTTGCAAGGCGCTCTGATTTTCCGCTATATAGAGAATATAATGTCACCATTGGTAGAGCAAAATCGTAGACGTAATAGTCATGATCAGATATCTTCATTTGAATAGAATAATGCTCATGAATTTCGGGAAGTAAGTCAATTTCGTATTTCGCTGCTTCATTCCGGACTTCATCTAGCAAACTCCAAATTTCGGGTTCTATAAAGAAATCATTGGTATCTAATTTCTTGATTGCATAAGCAAAAGCATCTAAACGAATTAGTGAACAGCCATGGCTAGCCATATCTTTAATGGTCTCACGAATGAATTGTTTAACTACTTCTTTCGTAACGTCTAAATCAATTTGCTCCTCACCAAATGTATTCCAAACTTGTTCCGATAATCCATCGGCAAACGTAATCTTTTGAAATGGTGCTTTATCTTTTCGTTTATAGATTAAATCAATATCTTCTTGATTAGGTCTTCCTTCTGGAAAAAATTCATGAATACGAATAAACATATCTTTATATTTAGATTGATTATGGTTTTTTTTGAAGTCTTCAAAAAATATTGATTCCTTAGAAATATGATTAATCATAAAATCAAACATCAGGAAGTATGTTTCCCCAAGTTTTTCTATCTCTTTCCATCCTCCAAAAGAAGGATCAACCATTGTATAGTCGCTCGGGGCAAATCCACGATCCCCTGAAGAAGGAAAAAAAGGAAGGAAATGAATACCTCCAATTACTCCGTTAAGATGTTTATCTAATACCATGGATAATTCTTTAAGATCCTTTCCTAAGCTGTCTGCGTATGTGATTAGCATTACTTTATTTTTTATTTTCATTATTAATCTCCTTTATAATCTGCTAAAATAATATTTGGTTTACCATATAAAATTAGCTTGTAAGTATTTGATTTGCGAATTAATTTCGTACGTAAAAAACTTAGAATTATTAAATATTTAATTAGAAGAAAGCAATAGCGATGTTTTTTCGTTACATTCTGTATTTATGACAATCGAAATAAATAGAGATCTTCTCAGCTAAGACCTAAAAAATATTGGACGTTTATTGGACGTTTATTGGACGTTTATTGGACGTTTATTGGACGTTTATTGGACGTTTATTGGACGTTTATTGGACGTTTATTGGACGTTTATTGGACGTTTATTGGACGTTTATTGGACGTTTAAAGTTGATACGTAGAAATAGTATATTTTACTAGTATTTGTTATAGCATATTATCTAGTTTTAAAAAAAACACTTCATAAACCTATTAGCGTTTAGGCTAAATTATTTTTTTATTAATACCAACATTATAGTTAGTTTGTTTCATTTTCCTTTACACTATCACGGTATTTTAATTCGTGAGGGATAATGCGTAGTTTTGGTGAATCAGTATTTCCACTAATGATCTCTGACAATAGCTTGGCAGATTCAAAACCAAGTACTTCTGCATCCTGTGCAACTGTTGTAAGCCTTGGCGTAACGTATTGGGATAGGATAATGTCATCAAAACCGATAATAGATATATCATCCGGTACATTTAATCCCATTTCCTTTATCCCTCTTATAGCACCGATAGCCATGATGTCACTCGTACAAAAAAGAGCAGTGATATTTTTATTGTTTTTTAATAAGTTTTGAGAAATCAAAAAAGCAATATCCTCTTCAAAATTTGCATATTGAATATGCGCTTCATTAAGTTGGATATTATTCTCCACTAATGCGCGGCGATAGCCATTTTCTCTCAAGATACTGACTTTTGCATCGCGACTACCATTAATAATACCAATGTTACGATGTTTCTGAGAAATTAAATATTCAATTGCCTCAAATGCTGCTTGTTCGCTATCGATTGAAACAGTTCCTACATATGGATTCCCCATATCAATATCGATTAAAACAGTAGGTATATTTGTTATTTTTAATTCTTGATAGTAAGAATCTGTCATTTTTAAACCCTGGACAACTGCTCCAGCTATATTATGTTCATTACAAAACTGGCGAAATGTTTTCTCCTTCTGTTTCTCAGTACTTGTTCCGTAAAAAACGAATTCAAAATCTGTTTGTTCCGTATATTTATAAACTCCACTTAACACTTCTAAAGGCATTGTAGACTTACGATTAATATTTAACTCACTCAAAATTAGTGCGATAGTTTTTTGCGTTTTAGAGGATAATGTCCGTGCTGCCATATTTGGTGCATAATCTAGTTGTTTAGCAACTTCTAAAACCCGCTCTTTTGTTTTTTTATTTATATCAGTATACTCATTGAATACTTTAGAAACAGTTGATATTGATACTCCAGCAGTTCTAGCTACATCTCTGATAGTTGCAGTCACTTATTTCATCTCCTCTTTATATAAAATATCTTCCTATTTTTTCAAAACATTACTTCTTCGGTTTGGTACTTACATCATAAAAACTTTCTCGTCAAAGTGATAGTTTTTAATAGTATACTATACCTTAATCAATCGTACTATTTTGGGTCTTCGCACTGACTTTTTAGCTCTCAAAAGATATTAACGTATCCACCTTCAATAGAAAATATCGCCTCAAGCTATTCTAGATTAAAATTTAAGATCTTATACTATCTAGCAAAAAAGATTTACTTTTCTCCATCCATACGTACTCCTTGTAAAAAATACTTATTAAATATCAGATAGATAATAATAATCGGAATAATCGTAATTATACTGGCAGCCATTGTTTGATCCCAACGCACTCCGCCATTTCTACTCTGAAAAGTTTGTAAACCAAGCGTAAGCGTATATTTACTTGGTGTAGTTAAATATAGCATAGGCTTCATAAATTCATTCCAAAATCCCATAAAAACAAATACTGCTTGTGTTGCAATAGAAGGCTTAGCTAAGGGCATAACAATTCTAAAAAAAGTTTGAAACCTTCCTAGACCGTCAATCGCTGCTGCTTCTTCGATATCTTTTGGAAAAGATAAGAAAAATTGTCTCATCATAAATATATTTCCTATATTAATTGCGGCTGGTAAAATTAAAGCAGAAAAACTGTCTAACATTCCTAAGTTCATTAAAATTAAGTAATTAGGAATCAATAAAACTTGAGCGGGGACCATCATTAGAGCTAGAAATCCATAGTATATGCGTTGACGACCCGGGAAATTTAATCGCGCTAAAGCATAGCCAGCCATTGTGTTCAATAATATGTTAATAGCAGTCCCAATAACTGATATTATAACGGAGTTAATAAACCAACGCGTAAATAGAGAAGATCTTCCTAATACGTACTGAAAATTTCCTAAAGTAAATTCTTTTGGAATTAATGTCATATCTCCAGATACGATTTCACTATAAGATTTAAATGATGCTGCAACTGCCCAAATAAAAGGATAAAATGTCATTAATGCATAGCCTACTAAAATTATATACAAAATCCCTTTAAGAATTTTTGGTTTTTGTTTCTGTTTCATCTTTTCCCACTACCTTTCAGTATTTATTCTTTCAGCTAATCGTGAAGCAATAAATATAATTACTGCTAAAATAATTGCCAAAGATGCAGCGTATCCCATTGTATTCATTTGACCAAAAGCATACTGATAAATCATCAGTGAAAGGGTTAGAGTGGAATTATTTGGCCCACCAGAACCATTAGAAAAAATATAAGCTTGGTCAAACATTTGAAATGTACCAATAATTCCAGTCAAAAGTACAAAGGTGGTGATTGGTCGCAAATATGGTATTGTAATATATTTCAATTTATCAATTGCAGTTGCTCCATCGATTTCTGCAGCTTCGTACAAAGAAGAAGGTAAATCAACTAAAGAAGCTAAGTATATAGTCATATAGTACGGAACAGTTGACCATACATTCATTACCATAATAACTTTTAGAGCATATGCTGGTTCTTGTAAAAAATTTATAGGAGTATCATATAGTCCAATACTCATGAAAAATTCGTTAACTGGTCCATATATATTAAAAATAAACATAAATATTATTGTTAATGCAGAACTAGATGTTAGTGTTGGTAAGAAATATATTATTCGAAATAGTTTTTTCCCTTTAATTCCTTTACTACTCAAAATATAAGCGATAATTAATGCAAAAATAGTTTGTAAAGGTACTACTACAAAAGCAAAAGTTGCTGTATTCTTCAGAGCAATTAATGCCTTTTTATCAGTAAAAATTCTGATATAATTATCAAATCCTTTAAAAGAATAAGTGTTTGTGAATAGATTTACATCATTAAATGAAAGATAAATCGCAAAGATAACCGACCAAATAAAAAAAATTCCAACAATTATAATCGCCGGTGCCAAAAAAACCCATGCTTGTTTAATTTCTTGTATTTGTGTTTTAGTTTTCTTGTTTTTTTGAATTTCCATGATTTCCTACCTTCCTGTAAAAAAGATTAGAGGTAAGTAGATAACTCACCTCGATCTTTATAAACTACTAATTCTTATTCTGGATTAATATCGGCATTAGCTTGTTCGTCTGCTTTTTCCATCGCTGATTTGAATGTTTCACTACCATCTAAAGCGCTAGTTACGAAATTTTGATAAGCTTTGTTTATAGTATCAAGTGTTGTACCATTTTGCCAGATAGTAGCATATTCCCATGCTTCTAAATGAACTTTTAAATCTGCATTTTCTGTAATATTCGCTTTAGCTGCTACATCTTGACGACTAGGTAATGTTCCTGTACCTTCAATCCACAATTTCATACCATCGACACCTGTTGCGTATTGAATCCACTTGTCGGCCAATTCTGACTGCTCAGTTCCTGCGTATTTACCCCAACCTACTGAGAACATCATAGAACCTTCAGTGTCTTTGTAAGTAGGCATTTTTTGAACTGTAAAAGGTATATCTGGGAATTCATCTTTCAGCGTTTGATATACCCAATTACCTTCATCCATAATTGCAATTTTTCCTGAACCAAAAGCTTCCCCATTCCAACCAGCCCCAATTTCTTCTGGAGTCACGACAGCTTTAGTAGCAACTAATTCTTTTAATATTGTTAAATTTTCAACAACTTTTTCACTTTCCAAATTAGCTGTTCCATCTTCATTTATAGGCATGCCATCTTCGCGGGCTGCTAGATGGTAGTTACGAGCCAAATCTTGATTGTAACTCATAGCAAATACTTTTCCTTCACCATAAGCAGCATCAATTTTTTCTTGAAATTCTGGTAACCATTTCACGTACTCTTCATATGAACTTGGAATTTCATCCAATGATACTCCAGCTTTCTCAAATATTTCAGTATTTAAATATAGTGCTAATGTAGACATATCTTTTGGTATTGCTTGTAATTTACCATCAGTTGTAAAACTATCTGTTAAACTTTCATAGAATTTATCGCTTTCGAATTCACTATTTTTAAGATCTGCTAATGTTTCGTTTTGAGAAAACCAAGGGTACATATATGAATCAACGTAGAAAACATCAGGAGCAGTTTTCCCGGCTAAATCTGCTTGAATCTGAGTATTATAATCTGTGTAAACTTTTTTTTCAATTTTTGAGCCCGTTTCATCTTCAAATAAACTAATCATTTTATCTAATGAACCTTCTTCTGCTTCATTTCCTCCCCATACACCAACCGTCAATGTGTCTCCTGTAAAATCTGATTTCTCGTCTCCAGAACCGGTCTCATTCTCGCCACTTCCACCACAAGCTGTCATTAGAAGAGCTGCCGACAAGGTAACTCCTATGCCAATAATTTTTTTCCACTTTTTCATGTTTATTCCTCCTATATATTTATATTTTTTTTGGTACCAACAGAAACACAATACTTTGAACCAAATGCTTCAAAGGAAATTTGGCTCGAACCATTATTTGTTACACTAACTTGTTTTTTATTTACCTCAATAATCAAAGGATTACCTCTCCAAATAATACCAAATGTTAAGTTACTCCAAGCTTCTGGCAAATGTGGCTCTATCCTAAGCTTACCATCGAGACAGCGTACTCCTCCATATCCAAATACAACCATCTGCCAGATCCCTCCTAATGAGGCTGCGTGAATACCATCGTCTGAAGATAACATATTTTCTCCCATATCAATATTCATCGCTTTATTAAATAGTTCATAAGATAGATCTAACTTGTCAAGATCAGCAGCTAATATGGCATGAGTAGATAATGATAGTGATGAGTCATGTACTGTTTTAGGCTCATAGTAATTCCAGTTAACTAATTTTTCTTCTTTTGAAAAGAGATCTTCAAATAAAAATAATAAAAGTAAAACATCAGCTTGTTTAGTTACTTGCATTTCATTTACTTGTTCCAAATTATAATCATGAAATAAAGTACCTACTTGTGGACTTTGTTTGTATTTAGTTAAGTCAATTACCTTTTTTGATAAATAGCTATCGTCTTGAGGTATGACTCCTTTTTCTGTTGGCTTTGGCAAGTAAATTTTGTCAACTTTATCTATCCATTGTTCATAAACTTGACTCAGTTTGAGTTTTTTATCCAAATTCCAAAAAATATGTTGTTCATTTTCTTTGAGTTTTTCATATAATTTTATAGCTAAGTTAATGTTCCAATACGCTGTGTAGTTAGTATAGGCATTGTTGTCCACATGTTCTTTATACTCATCCGGGCCAATAACTTCTAATATTTCATAGCGTTTTTTGTCTTCTTGCCATTCTAGTCTACTAGCCCAGAATTTTGCCGTATCTAAAATCACTTCAAATCCTTTTTCACGTGCAAATTTTTGATCCCCAGTTACATCCATATATTGTTTTATACCAAATGCTACATCACTTGTAATATGTTGTTCAATGAACCCAGACCAGATCTTAGTCTGCTTTCCAGTAACAATATCGGCTGCCCCCCACACAGGTGTTGTCTCACCATCATCTGGCCAAGCTGCTTCCCAAGGAAACTGTGCACCTTCAAATCCGTTTTCTTCAGCTTTTTTATGAGCACCTTCAAGCCCTAAGTGTCGATAAGTTACAAGACTTTTTGCAATATCTGGATGAGTAAATGTGAAATAAGGTAGCATAAAGATTTCTGTATCCCAAAAAGTATGTCCTTTATAACCCTCTCCGGATAGTCCTTTTGCAGCAATATTCATTCGCTGATCATGGGCAGGAGCAATAGCATGAAGATGATATCTAGCAAAGTTAATCGCTAATTGATCTTTGAAATTTTTTGATTTTATCGTAATTGGTAGTACCGACCATACATTATCTTCCCAATCCTTAGCAGATTTTTCAAAAAGCTTTTGATAACCAGTTACTTCTGCTTTCTTTAATTCCTTCAATGCAATATTTTTTACTTCAGCTATCGTTTTCCCTTCTATCTCCTTATCTATTTCAGTATATATTGATGAGATTTTTTCTATTTCTACTTCTTCTCCCGCATCAAGATTTATCCAATAACGGTTGTATATTTTTCGTCTACCCATTTCAACACGTTTCTTAGATTCGTGGTAAATATCCTCTTCTTTTTTTATTTTATGAGTAGTAGATAGTACTAAGAAAATATCTGATTGTGTAGTATACGGCATCATTTGCATATATTTGCCTTCTGTTAACACCTTGTCTCCTTCAGTAAAATGTTGTGCGCCGCTATTTGTAACTTGACCATTTATTCCTGAAATAAATTCCACTTCTACAGGTTGACCTAGATTTTTGATTTCTACGAGCTGACCAATAAGATGTTTTTGTGAAAATGAGACAAATCGTTTAAAATTACATTGAACTTTAATACCTCCATATTCCCAAATAAAAGAACGAGTTAGTTCACCGGTTCTCATATTTAAATCACGATGGTAATCAGTTAGTAGCCCTTTAGTTGTATCTAATCGTTTACCATTCAAACGAAATTCCATACCAATTAAATCAGGAATGTTAGGAAGTTCAGTAACTTCATTTTCACTCACCTTATTAAATGTTCCTGATACAAAAGTATCCCTTTGTTCTCCGATATAGCTTTCTTCTGTTACAGATCGTAAACCTAGATAACCATTTCCTAGAGACATAGCTGCTTCTACCTTACCTAGCCAATCAATATTAAATACATCTTCTCCAATCAACCATGGATTATCCTTGTAATACTTCATTCCAGTACTCATAACTTCCCCCTAAAACGTTTTAGTTTTATTTGCTATTTTATTCATAAAAATAATAATTTGATCGAAATGCAGCAAATATTGCACCTAATAAATACGTGCCAATAACGATAGTTATAGGTGCTTTAAATAAGGCAATTCCAATTAAGCAATGAATTATACCATAAAACATATAGCTTCTTATCAGCGTTGAAGGATTATATTGATTTTTAAACATTCGAGCTAATAATATTCCTAAACCTGTAGCCATTATAAAAAGTATAAGCAATTCTCCTGTATCGATTTGTGCTATGAAGCTTTTTTGTAGAACTTCATCAATAGAGTTGTTTTTCAATATGTTCCTCCCTTTCCATTATTTCCCTCTCTACATCAAGTAATACTTGACTTTGACTTATCAAATCATGAAGCGTCAATTTAAAAATTAACAGAGATAAGCCAGATAAGAATAAAAATAAAATTCCTATATTGGGAAGAAAATAAAGTAGCTTAGAAGCTTCTCGCAAACCTACATGAATCATTCCTGGTTCTTCTGTATAAACAGTTAATCGGGAAAAGTACTTACCTATTGTCTTTCCTTCGAAAGAAGAAAGAGAAACCGTATTATATACTACAAATAAAAATTGCGGAAGAATTTTAAGTAAAAAACCTTCGAAACCTAAAATAGTTAAAAGCATATGGCTCGGGAGATAAATAAGCATCCCGTCAATCAAAATTGCCAGTATTCTAAGTACAAGCTTCCCTTTCATAGCAACTCACCACCTTCCGAAAACCTTTTCCTTATAAATGGATAATAACAGGTATTTACAAATAAAGCAAACGCTTTCTTTTGGGTATTGCTTTATTATCTCTATTATTGTATAATAATTACCGTAAATAACTAAAACGTTTTAGGAGGAGTCATCATGTTTCAAACTATTATTTTTGATTTAGATGGAGTTATCACCGATACTGCTAATTTTCATTTTAAAGCTTGGCAATCTTTAGCTGAAAAATTAGGCGTCTATCTTACTGAAGATTTTAATGAACATCTCAAGGGAGTCGATCGTACTGAATCACTAAGTAGAATTTTGTCCCATGGGGGCTTAAAACATAGTTTTTCAAAAGAGGAACTTATTACTTTTGAAGAAGAAAAGAATAATCTATATATCACTTTAATCGATCAAGTTAGTCCTGAAAACATTCTACCAGGTATTGAACAGTTATTGAATGATCTGCGTTCTAATAACGTAAAAATTGGATTAGCATCCGCTAGTCGAAATGCGCCTAAAATATTACAAAATCTCGGCTTATACGATTATTTTGATACAATTGTAGATCCTTCAAAATTAAAAAAAGGAAAACCAGCGCCAGAAATATTTGAAACAGCCTGTCAACAACTAAATATTCATCCAAAAGATGCAATTGGCATAGAAGACGCTTATTCAGGAATTCAGGCTATTAATGATTCTAAAATGCTCTCTGTTGGAATAGGGGATTTAAACATATTAAAAGATGCTGATTATATTTTAAACAATACATGCTTATTGACATTTGATAAACTACTAGAAATTTGGAATAATAAATAAAAATAATATTCTAAAAGACGTTACTTAAATAATGATAAATGATTAAACAACCTATTTAGAACCTTGTTAAACCAAGGTTCCTTTTTACTCTATTTTCTTTTAAAACTACTCAATAACATCCTTCTTTACTTCATTTCTATAGGTTTCATTTAGGGATTCAGACTTGCCTACTTTATAAAGTTTCATCTCTAAATCTTCAACTCCATATTTTTCATGTCTCTTATCATCTTTTTACCCCTTCAACAACATCATCCACTAGATTTTGCGCTCTTGATACAATAAATATTGGTAATTTTTTAATATTCTTTTTATCTTCAATACACTTTAGGTTTTCCATTAACTCGTCTTAAAAATTGATAGGGAATAAAGTTCCACAATACGAATATTTGATATACTTACCTAGTTCATCTGCATATCTTATTAACCATTCATATCCAATTGTTTTTTTAATAGAACTTTTTTATTGAAATCACCAAAAATTAAAGAGTCTATGAATTTAGATTTAGTCTTTCTACCTTTGATTATCATTGCCATCTTTACTATCTATTCTCCTACTTTTAGAGTTAAACCTTGTCCCTCGTTTGAACCAAATAAGATAAGGCTATCAATTTTATTCCTGTACTCCATGATATAGTATTAAGCGGTATATCATCCCATGCTGTAGCTAAATAAGTAAATCGATAAATCTAGATTCTTTTAGTTTATAATGTCCGATAATTTAGCTATGTCTTCTACTAGCAACTCGAAGCCACCATTATCTCCAAGGCAACCTAGCTCATCTATAATAAGGATACTTTACGATATCCTCTGTGCTAAAGCATCTAACTACCGTTTCAGCTATACTGTGAAAAATCCAAATAATTTCTTTTAGTTCTTAGCTAGCTAGTATCCACTTGTACATTATTATTTTAATCTTATCTCTGGATGTATACGTAAAATCTGTAATTTAATTCTGATACAAAAAAATATCTTTATTATTGTTATTTAGAAATATCTACTTATACAATTAAATACATAGAAAAAGATATAATCGTGTATCCAGAACTCTGTCGATATAAGATATTTTTATAGTGTTTAAGGTAAAAAAATCTTGTTTATATAAGCTACTTGATCCTACTAAGAAAAGAATATCCCAGTCTAAGAGATATCACTATAGATACATCTTTTTATTTATCAGATAAGCTTTTTTAGTTCTGTATATCCATTGAGATACCATTCCGATTTACGGATATCTTTGCAATCGGTTATAAAACGAGAGTGTATTCTTTAGTCGCATACAGACTCACCTGTATAGAGATAGGCATTAATTAATCATGACATGCTTATTTTTATGATTTTCTCTCCTTGCTGGATTAATTGACAGATTAATCTTTTCACGAAAATTATTTAGTAGTCCCTTAATTTATCTAAACTACACGAGGCAGAATCGAACTGCCTCAAGGCCCCTAACCGTGCACTGGTAAAGATATTTATTCTGAATCTTCTGCGATTATAGGTGTATCGGATTCAGTTGCTGGCTGGCTAAGTGTATCGTTTAAATTATTGATTTGACGACCAATATTCTTTGTTCCAGCTATTGAATTAATTAATTCAATTAGGTCTAAACCCGTTGCGTCCTTAAGAGCTTCTTGTGTCGAAGTTAACACATTTGTTGCTGTCTTAGTAATGGCTGATGCGCCATTCCCGTCTCCGCTATCAACAACTGTAATTTTATCAATATTACCTAGTGGTTCTGCAGATGCTTTGATAATAGCTGGGTAAGCTTCAATTAGCAGAGTCGTAATGGCTGAACTTCCGATACCTTCCATAGCTTTTGCCCATGCTGTTTTACTTTCAGCGTTAGCTTGACCGATTAAACGAATACTTTCAGCTTCTGCTTGACCATTTAATTCGATTTCTTTAGCTCTAGCTTCAGATTCAGCAATCGATTTATTTTTACTAGCAATCGCACTTTGTTCAACAGCGTAACGTTCAGCTTCCGCTTTCTTACGAACAGTTGCATCGTATTCGCGCTCTTTCTTGATTGTTTCTTTCTCTTGTAGTTCAATTTGTTTTTCACGTTCTGTAATTAATGCATTACCTTCTTCAACAACAACGCGTTTCTTTAATTCAGCACGTCTCAAGTCATAAGCACTTTCAGCTTCGGCCTTAGCAATATTTTGTTCTCTCTCATACGTAGATAACAATAAACTTTTCTCTTTTTTAGCATTCGCTGTTTCTGTTTCACGTTGTAATTCAGCTTCTTGAGATTTTTGATCGGCTAAAGCACGTTGGATACGTGTTTCTTTGTCTGCGTTAGCTGTCTTAATATCAGCATCACGCTTAACTTCAGCAATACGACCTTGACCTAATGCTTCTAAGTAACCATTTTTATCCGTCACTTCTTTTACGGTGAACGATACAATCACTAATCCCATTTTAGCTAAATCGCTTGCAGCTTCTTCTTGTACATTGCTGTTAAAGACATCTCTATTTTTATAGATATCTTCAACGGTCATACGACCTAAAATAGAACGCAAGTGACCCTCCAATACTTCCTTAGCTTCGCCTTCTAACTGCTCTGTTGTTTTGCCTAAATATTGTTCTGCAGCCGTTGCAACATCTTCGGAAGTTGATCCGATTTTGATAATAACGGTTCCATCAACAGCGACCGGTACACCCTCTTTAGTATAAACTTCTGGTGTACGAACATCTAATTTAGAGGATAAAAGGGACAGTTTATTAACCGTTTGAATAACGGGCCAAACGAACGTTCCGCCTCCGCTAACGATTTTCATCTTATTATTTGTCTCAGGATCGATAAAAACATTTTTATTTCCTAGAGCTGTACCAGAAATGATTAACGCTTCGGCTGGTGAAGCAGTACGGTAACGACTAACTAATAATACTAATAAAATAACGGCAATGGCGATAATGCCGACTGTTCCAAATAAGGTTGAATCCATATGTTTATTCCTACTTTCTTCTTACTCTATTTTTTAATACTTGTTTCTTTTTGTTTTCATTCCATGTCGGTACTCGTTTAGCAATAGATTTAATACTATTATCATACGGTAACACATATAGTACGCGGTCTCTGACGTCCATTACTAAGACATTTTTGTTTATTGGAATATCTGTTATCCCGTCATCATTTTCGTAAATTCTAGCCATTTTATTAACCCGTGTGAACCCTGTATAAACAATAACTTCGCCTGTTTTATTAAGCGAAATTGGAACGGATATCTTCCCCTCTTTACCCTCTAATTGATAAATAGAGGTAATACTAGAATTTTCGGCACGTCCTTTAAATGGTAAGATAACGAGAATATTCATTAACATAATCGCAATCATAATAACAAAAAAGATACCTATAAACAGTAGAGTAGATACTGTTTTACGTCCAGCTACTAGAATTCCATATGTAATGAAAAAGGCAATCATACCAGTAACAAAGAAATCACTAATGTCATAAAAACCAATACTGATAATATCTTTCAATGGCAATGTTAAAATGACTAAGACTATACACCCGGCAAAAACATACTGCAAATACAGCGGACTCCCTAATACAACGGTTAGCACTTCATTTTCACCTCCCTTCAGTGAAGTTATTTATAATGAATCCTTACAATTATTTGAGTGCCGTGTATGACAATTTCTTTTGATGAGCAAACGATTCCATTCTTGAATACTTAACTCACATAATACACTTTGTAGTCGTTTTCTGTAATACAGTTGCTGTCTATTGCAACTGTACCTTTTTTGAATACATCTTCACATTTTTTGTTTAATAAATACAGATAATTATTGTTTCCAATAGTTATCATTTCCAATTAAAAGATACTATTTATAAAAAAAGCAAAAAAGAGTAAAGTCCGAACCATACTAAATTTTTGAAAACTATAAATTATTCAGGACTATAATATAGTTTAATAATCTGAAATAAGCTTTAATTCTTTACGCTTAATTCTTTATTCATATTTTATTCTGTTTTCTTTTAAGCTATTCAAAACTTCATATATACATCTAGTATCCCTAGCTTTAGATTGATATCTGCCAAAAAGTAATAACTGGTGATGAACCATTATCCATCGTTCTTTTGGAATAATATTCATTAAATTTTTTTCAACATCTAATACAGAATCATTTTCTCCTGCCCATTTTAGTCTTTTAGCTACCCTTATAATATGTGTATCTACTGCAATAGTTGGAATCCCAAAACCTTCTGCTAATACAACATTTGCTGTCTTTCTTCCTACTCCAGGAAGTGACATTAGTTTTTCTCGTGTCTGAGGAATCTTTCCATCAAATTCATTTACTATTTTCTTTGATGTTTCAATAATAAAATTGGACTTATTTCTATATAAACTAATACTATTTAAAGTTTCCATAACAATTTTTATATCTGCTTTTGCTAAACTATATAAATTTGGGTAAACTTTAAATAAATTAGGCGTTACTTTATTTATCGATTTATCTGTCGCTTGAGCGGATAAAATCACAGCAATTAAAAGGCTAAATAGATCATCATAATTTAACTCTGATTTTGGATTTGGATACTCAAACGATAAGATATCCAATACTTCATTTACAGTCATCTCCATATATTTTCCTCCTATAGTTAAAAATTATTATTCTTACTATCTAGCTTATTCATTCGAAAGTAGCAGTATTTGATATAAATAGAAAGAAGGAACCAATCATATACGATAAAGGATATCATATATGACTAGCTCCTAGTCTCCTATTTTTTATAGAAGTTAATGTTAATCTGCTAATTTTATTATTTATACAATGGATTTTTTTGAGTTAATTTTAGTACTTCTTGTTTTATAGCTAATTTTTTTTCTGGATAATCTTTAGCTTCTAAGGTTGCTACAAGCAATTCTGCTACTTTTTTTGAGTCTCCTTCATTAAATCCGCGCGTGGTAATTGCTGGTGTTCCTATTCGGATACCACTTGTTTTAAATGGACTCAATGTTTCGAATGGAATAGTATTCTTATTTACCGTAATACTTACTTCGTCTAATAACTTTTCTGCTTCCTTTCCATTTAAGCCAAATTGTGTCACGTCTAACAAAAGCAAATGGTTATCCGTACCTTTACTAATCAAGTGACCTGTTGATGCATTAAAAACAGTTTCCATTGCTTTAGCATTTTTTATTATTTGGGTAGCGTATGCTTTAAATTCAGGCATCATAGCTTCTTTGAGTGCAACGGCTTTTCCAGCAATTACATGCTCTAATGGCCCACCTTGAATACCCGGGAAAATAGCGCTATTAATTGCTTTGCTATATTGTTCTTTAGCTAAAATTAATCCTCCACGTGGTCCTCTTAACGTTTTATGAGTTGTCGAAGTTACAACATCTGCATATGGAATTGGACTTTGATGCAATCCAGTAGCAACTAGCCCTGCAATATGTGACATATCTACCATTAAGTAGGCTCCAACTTCATCTGCAATTTCTCTGAATAAAGAGAAATCAATTTTTCTTGCATAAGCAGTTCCACCAGCAATAATTAATTTTGGCTTGTGTTTTAATGCTTGGCTTCTTACATTATCGTAATCAATTAGCTCGTTTTTTTTATCTACTCCATAAGCAATAAAATGATATGTTCTGCCACTAAAGTTAACTGGTGAACCATGTGTTAGATGTCCTCCATGTGTCAAATCCATCCCTAAAACAGTATCTCCTGGTTTTAAAAAGGCATTAAATACAGCCATATTAGCTCCTGAACCAGAATGAGGTTGTACATTTGCATATTCAGCTCCAAAGAGTTTTTTAGCACGGTCAATAGCTAAATTTTCAATAATATCGATGTACTCACATCCACCGTAATACCTTTTCCCAGGATATCCTTCGGCGTATTTATTTGTTAAAATACTCCCTTGAGCAGCAAGTACTCCTTCTGAAACAAAATTTTCTGATGCAATTAATTCAATATTTTGCTCTTGACGATTTTTTTCCAAATCAATTGCGTCAAAAACCTCTTTATCAAATTCTCTAAAGTCCATTTTCAATACACATCCTTCAATAATTATAATTTCACCAAATAATTGGATGAAACTATAGTCTTTTCTTCAGTTAATAAAACTTATGGCTATCTAAAATACCTTTATTCATTTTTGACTTAAAGTACTTAGTAGGTTCATTGTAATATAGTATTTTTTTTATCTACTTGATTTGAATCAAGTAAAAATATATTGTTTCATCTATTACTACAATTTAAACCTTGTCTAGCTTTTAAAAGAGGCTTAGGTCTATCTCAAAATGATAGACAGACACACCATTAAAAATGCTATCTTTTAAAACAATATAACCTGTCCTTCAAAATAGAAAACTGATGAAATTAACTAATCAGATAACGTATTACAGAGGAGTGTGCTAGATTTAAAAAACAATCAATGCAAAATTATGATTGCGAATGCAAAGGGAAAATAGAATTATATATACTATTCCTGTATTTTAATCCTTAGCAACTTATCAAATTAAAAAAATTCATGCCTTAATCTATCACAAACAATCCTTATAAGAAGAAATGATTTATCATTCCGGAGAATGAGCTTTATTCGAGAAAGATCTTTATGAAATTTTTACTAAAGCCTAAATAGCTTATTCTATTTGTGTAAGTAAACATGAGGATTTCCGTGAGCTTGTCTTAAATTATCCAAGTATTTCTGTTAAATTATTAGGTGCTATCACCTAATGGTTGGAAAATTCTAAACAGCAAACGGATTGGGCAGTAACTGAAACCGCGAGAAAATAGATTATTACATTTTTTAATTTATTTAATTGATACTACAGAGAAAGAAAAGCTTATAAAAGAGGTTGTTTATGGGGACATCAAGTTATTAGAACCTTCACAAAACAATTGCCTCTTTATAAATATAATAACAATCATTTTTAGTACTAAAAAAGCTACTAATAAAAGTTTATTAATAGCTTTTTATTTTATAGATTTTTTAAAAAGGACATTTAATTATTAATTTTAAAAGTCATAGTCTTCATCCAGCATCGTTTCAGCATTCCCCATCAGATATCCTGCTCCAACTTGTGAAAAGAAATCATGGTTAGCTGTTTCAATGGAAATCCCATTCATAACAATAGGATTAACATCATCCAAGTCAGCATTTTCATAATACGCTAGAAAACCCATATTTTGTAAAGATTTATTGGCATTGTATCGAACGAACGTTTTAACATCATCAACCATGCCTATTGGGCTGTATATTTCTTCAGTATAAGCTAATTCATTTTCCATCAGATCTTCTAACAATTCGTACATCCAACTATTTAATTCTTCCTGATCTTCTTCAGGTAATTCATTGTAGGTTAATCGAAACTTGTACCCTAAATAAGTGCCATGCACTGATTCATCACGAATAATTAACTTAATTAGTTCAGCTAAGTTAGACAATTTATTGCTGCCACGGTACCATAAAGGAGCAAAAAAATTACTGTAATACAAAACACCTTCTAAGAATATGCTAGCAATCTTCTTTTGCAAAGCATTGCCTGTTTTATAGATATCGTTAATCCTTTTTACTTTGTACTGCATCCGTTCATCGTTATTCATCCAATCATAAATCTCATTAATACTTTTAATGCTATTCAAAGAAGTTAAGATTGTTCCGTAACTTTTAGCATGAATGGTTTCCATAAATAAAAAATTATTCATAATAGCCGCTTCTTTATGAGTACGAACATCCTCTCGCATAGCATTGACCCCCTCTTCAGACTGCAAAGTGTCCAACAGGGCTAATCCTCCCACGACCTTTTTAATAATCTCTTGTTCGACAGCTGAAAGATCTCGCCAGTCAGCAAGGTCATTTGAAATAGGTACACGAGTATCTAACCAGAATTGAGAAGTTGCTTTATCCCAAACATAATCATCTAACTCGTCTTCAATTTTATCCCAGTTTATAACTTTATGTTTTAAGCTCATGGTATTTTCCTCCTTAAAAATAGAACTCTACCTTTTTCATTATTTTAGTCTGAATTCATTTACACTTAAAAGTTATAATCTTCTTCACTCATTACATCCTCTCTATCTACTTTTAAGCTCACACTAGATTGATAAGTGATTTCATCATGATGAGTCACTTTCTCTAGAATATTATTTATTGAATCGATATAGGTATTACTTTCCACTACTTCTGGGTAAAGAGGGTTAAAATCTAAACTTGTAAGAACTTTATTAGCCTGCTGCTGAACAAAGGCTTTAACTTCTTCTAGCCAGCCAGTTCCATTGTAAATTTTTTCTACATAACTTAATTCATTGTTTACTAGGTCGGTAATTAAATCTAAAACCCACTCTCTTAACTCTATTTTTTCTTGCTGTGGTAATTCAGAGTAACCTAAACGAAACTTGTGACTGATGTAAAAACAATGCAACGATTCATTCATAAGGACTAATTTTATGATTTCAGAGACATTTAAGAACTCACTCTGTGTCCAGTACATCAACGGAGTAAAGGAACCGCTACATGTTAAAATCCCTTCTAAAATTAAATTCGCTGCTCTCTTTTGAAGTGTACTGCCTGTTTTATAAATTTCAAGAATGCGATCCAATTTGTATTGAATTTCTGAATTCTCTTCAGCCCAATTTAAAATCATCTCTACTTCTTTTGACTTTTCAAATTCAATAAGAATAGTGTTATAAGCTTTCGCATGAACCGATTCAATAAATTGAATGTTATTGTAAATCGCAGTTTCTTGTTGAGTATGCTGACCTTCTTTTATTACCAGATAACCTTTTTCAGATTGGAAAGTAGCAATAGAAGCTAATCCAATTAAAGCTTTCTTAAATACATCTTTTTCAGTTTCTGATAGATTATCCCAATTTTTTTTATCATTCGAAACAGGAATTCTTGTATCTAGCCAAAATAGTGAGGTTAATTTCTCCCAAGTTAAATGATCTAAATTATCTTCGATCTCATTCCAGTTAATCGCCTTGTAGTGTAAATAAGACATTATTTCCCTCCTATTAAATCATGCATGATTCACAAGTATTTGCCATTATAAATTCATCATCTTCAGTATACGTCCTGATATAGTAAAGTGACTTTATTCCTTTGGTCCAAGCATAGTTTCTTAGACGGTTCAAGTCTCTGGTAGTTAGTTTTGGCGAGGCTCCTGCTTTCCATTCATATAACCCTTCAGGAAGTTTTGAACGCATAAACAACGTCAAGCTCATTCCTTGGTCGATATGTTTTTGGGCAACAGCATAAACATCAATAATTTTACGTTGATCATAGTCATATGCCGAGTTATAGTATTTAAGTGTTTTATTTGATAAAAAAGGTGCAGGATAAAAAATTGAACCAACAGTTTTTTCTTGACGATTTTCAATTAGCTGAGTGATTGGATGTAAAGACGCACTCGTTTCATTTATATACGAAATTGAACCATTAGGTGCAACGGCTAAACGGTTACGATGATACAAACCATACTCTATGACAGCATCTTTCAGGTTTTCCCAATCTGCAACTGTAGGCAACTGGATAGCAGAAAAAATTTCTTTTACTTTTTCATTCTTTATAACAAATTCGCTTTTTAAGTAAGTCTCAAAATATGATCCATCTGCGTAATTAGATTTTTCGAATTTAAAAAAGACTTCTTCACGCTCTTTTGCAATTTCATTGCTTGCTACTAAGCTATGGTAATTCAACGCTATGAAATAAGCCTCTGTGAATTCAAATGATTCTTTTGAACCGTATTCAATCTCATATAAAGATAAAGCCGTATGGAGTCCCATAGCACCTAATCCAATTGTATGATAAAAAGAATTTCCTTTGCTAACCGTTGGTACTTCTAGAACATCACTCAAATCTGTGACTGTTGTTAAAGCACGAACAGCCAGATTAACTGATTTAGCGAAATCGGGAGATTTCATCATATTCATTATATTGCTCGAGCCTAAGTTGCAGCTAATATCCGTACCCGTTTGTTCATAAGATAGGTCATTATTTAGCTTTGAAGGTTCTTGTGGTTGGAGAATTTCCGAACACAAATTACTCATAATAATTTTTCCATCAACAGGATTTGTCTTATTAGCTGTATCAATATTTAAAATATAAGGATAACCCGATTCTTGCTGCAAACGTGAAATCTCTTGTTCTAACTCTCTAGCATTAACCTGAGTTTTCTTAATAGCTGAATTGGCGACCATATTATCATACTCAGCAGTTAAATCTACATACGAAAAGGGAACTCCATATTCTTTCTCAACACTATAAGGACTAAATAGATACATTGGTTTATTTGTTTTAATTAATTCATAATATTTATCAGGGACTACTAAGCCTAAAGAGAGCGTTTTAACACGTATTTTTTCATCTGCGTTTTCTTTCTTGGTGGATAGAAACCCTAAAATATCTGGGTGGAAAACATTTAAATAAACGACACCCGCACCATTTCGTTGGCCAAGTTGATTGCTGTAACTAAAGGAGTCTTCTAATAATTTCATTACTGGTAGAACTCCAGAAGAAGCATTTAATATCCCTTTAATCGGATCTCCAGCTGAGCGAATATTGGATAAATTCACTCCAACTCCACCACCAATTCTAGAAAGCTGTAAAGCTGAGTTTACTCCTCGTCCAATTGAAAGCATGGAATCACCAATATCAATCAAGAAACAAGAAATCATTTCTCCCCTCTTCTTCTTCCCTGCATTTAGAAAAGTAGGTGTAGCTGGCTGGTAACGTTGTGAAATAAGTTCTTCAGCCAGCTGCATGGCTAATTGTTTATCTCCATTACCTAGATATAAAGCATTGAAAGCAACACGGTCTTCAAATCTCTCTAAGTACTTTAAATTGTCATTTGTTTTCAATGCATATTGCGAATAAAATTTATAAGCACCCATAAAGCTTTTAAATTTAAAGTTTGCTGCATATATTTTCTTAAATAAAGATTTAATAAATGCATTATCGTATTCATTGTTTTTAGCTTGCGTATAAAGATTTAAAATGGCTACATCAATATAATTGTTTTCAATCATAAATGTTAACTTTTCTTCTAGTGAGTCAAATAGTAAAGTATTCGGAATAATTTCTTCTTCAAAATAAGCTTTTAACGCCTCTTGGTCTCTATGCAAAGGGATTTCTCCGTTGACAGGAATATTAACCAGATTATTTAAATAAAAGTATGTTTCTGGACTCTTGATAAGTTTTTTTTGATTTAACAACGTTACACTCACTCCTTTTTAAAATGATTTGAGAAATTCTTCTTGGCGATTAATAATCGCATTTGCAATTCTCTTAATATCTGATTGTGTTCCTCGCAATTCAAATACATCAAGTAGCGGAAAATGAAATCTTTTTGTGTATTGTTCAGCACTTAAACAAAATTGTTTATTAAAATTTCTATTCCCGCTTCCAACAATTCCATAACAAAATTTAAAGTTATGATTGGAAGCAATAAAGTCTCCTAATCTAGTTGTTAAGACTTCTTTTTCTCCATTGTCGATCCCATTTCCACCGTTTAAATATGTTGGCAATATACTAACAAAAGGTTCATCAACTGAAAACGTCTCTCCTTTTAAATCTTTAACATTTAATGACTCTACAACTAAACCTTTAGTCGTTTCTATGTAGTTGCTTAGATTTTCGACAAAGTATTTGGTATTGCCACTTAAGCTGATATAAATGATTCTTATCTTTTTTGTCATTAAAAGACTCCTTTTCTTTAATCTGTATGGTTAACTACCTAAAGGTAGAGAACACTACATGTTGTGCTTGCATTCGTATGATAGCACAACATACAGTTTAAAAGAAGTGTCCAAAATAAATATATTAGTCTTTTTTTCTATATAAATTTTTAGATAGAATCTAGAATCCCTATTATTATCAAAGATTTAAGTCTTTTTAAATATTATCTTATTACTTTATTTTATTTTTATTTAACTTATTTATTTTTGTTTAAACAATTTCCATAAATAATTTTTTTTAACTCACATAATTTATAACTATAAAAAAATTGACTTTTTAAAAGTATGTGATAAGATGAACTAATGAACAATCAATGCGAATTTAATTATATTTGAATAAGAAAGGTTGAGTTTAATAATGAAAGACAAGGTTGCATATACAGGAAAAGATTACTTAAATAAAGTTTTATCAGGGACAGCATCAGGGATTGTGATAGGGTTAATTGCAAATGCAATCTTGGGATCTGTATTCAAGGCACTTATACCTTACGGATCAATATTCGTATTATTAGCGAGTGTCGTAATGATTATGCAATTTATCACCCCAGTGATTATTGGCGTTCTAGTAGGACTTCAGTTTAAATTAAATGGAATGGAAAGTGTCGTTGTAGGGGCAGCTGCCTTTTTAGGATCAGGAGCTTATAAAGTTACTGAAACAGGAGTGCAGCTAGTTGGTATTGGAGATTTAATCAACGTTATGCTTATCTCTGCAATCGCAGTATTTGTCACACGTCTTTTACAAGGTAAGTTGGGTTCGCTAACACTTATTCTAATGCCCATTATCGTCAGCGTAGGCGTAGGTACATTAGGCTTAATTATACTTCCATATGTGGGTATTATCACTTCTACAATTGGAAGTGTTATTAATAGCTTTACTTCTTTACAGCCCTTACTAATGACCATTTTAATTGCTATTGCTTTTTCAATCATCATTATTTCACCCATTTCAACTGTTGCGATAGGAATTGCTATCGGAGTGACAGGACTGGGTGCTGGAGCAGCTGCAGTAGGGATTACAGCATGTACAGCTATTTTGGTAATTGGTTCTTTAAGAATTAACAAAACTGGAACAACTTTAGCCATTTTACTAGGAGCTATGAAAATGATGATTCCTAACTTAATTAAGCACCCAAAAATTGTAATCCCAGTCGTAATTAATGCTTTCTTTTCAGGTATAGGAGTTTACATGTTGACTATTCAAGGAACACCACAATCTGCTGGATTTGGAATTGTTGGCTTAGTCGGACCAATTCAATCATTTAATATGGGAGCAAGTTTAATAAGTGTTCTTTTAGCGTACTTTGTAATACCTTTTGTAGGTGGTTTTATTATTGATTTTGTTTGCACTAAAGTATTACACCTTTATGAGCATGATATCTTTGAATTTATACCAGCTTCAAATTAATGGAAATAAAATTAATGGAGGAATAATAAAAATGAAAATAGCAATTGCAGGTTCTGGAGCTTTAGGTTGTGGATTTGGTTACATGATGCAAAAAAATGGAAATAACGTTACGCTGATAGATTTTTGGGAAGATCACATAAAGGCCATTCAAGAAACTGGTTTGACTATAACGGTGAATGGTAAAGAAGATAATATCGCTATTCCAATAGGAAAACCAAGTGAAGTTAAAGATACGTTTGATGCTGTTTTTATTTTCACCAAATCAATGGGTCTACGCCATATGTTAGAAGAAATTAAGCATATCTTAACAGAAGATACTAAAGTTATCTGCTTATTAAATGGATTAGGACACGCTAAAACAATTTCTGAATACATTCCAGAAAAAAATATTATTATGGGGACAACTGTCTGGACTGGTGGGCTAGATGCTCCAGGAAAAACACATTTTATGGGCGAAGGTCCTGTCGAAATTCAAAATGCTGATGTCAACGAAAAAGAAGGTACACTTCAAATAGTTAAAATGATGTCTGATAGTGGATTGAATGGTGTTTATAGTGAGGATGTTCATTTTACAACGTGGAGAAAAGCTTGTGTTAACGGAACGATGAACGCTTTGTGTTCGTTGTTAGATTGCAATATTAAAGAGCTATTCGAAACGACTGATATTGATGGATTACTAAAAGGAATTGTTAGTGAGTTCTCTCTTGTGGCTAAAACTGAAGGAGCTAATTTGAATGTTGAAGAAACAATTAGTTACCTGAAAGCAACAGCAGAAAAAGTTGGCGCACATTATCCTTCTATGCATCAAGATTTGAAAAATAAGCGTTTAACTGAAATTGACTTCTTAAATGGGACTGTAGCAAAAGAAGCAGAAAATAAAGGATTAGAAGCACCTTATAGTAAATTAATTACTCAATTAGTTCATGCTAAAGAAGATATTTTAGGGATCAAACGTTAAGAGCGCTGTAGAACCTTCAGTATAAAGATATAAACTTTGAATAGAGCTAATTAAAAAAATGAATAAAAAGAAATGTATACTGTCTTCATAGTATACGTTTCTTTTTACTTATTTAGGTATAGTAACCAAATCGTATATTGTATAAGATTGTTTATCAACCTAAATGCAACATTTCTTCTATAAACAATCTGTTAGAAGTTTTCCATCTCAGGCACTTTCTAAGTTTTTTAGTAATAAAATTATTAGGATTGAATACAATGATTAAAAAGTTAAAATTAGCGTGTTTAGCTGCTGCGTTAATTTTAGAAGTAAGTCCCTTTATCAGTAACAGTACATACGTTTATACTAATCAAGTTCCAGGTGTAACTACTACTGAAAATATTATATCAGATTCTGAGATCAGCGAAGTAGAGTACTTAACTTTCTCTTGCAGTAGTTATTTAACTATTGAAGAAAAACAAGGGGCAGATGTAAGAGATATTTCAGAAGAAAAAAATAAAATTTTACCAAAGATTGCTAATTAAAAGTAATCTCTTGATTTTCATAGTCTTTATACGATAACAAAGATACTAAAAGTTAATCAAAACAAATCCAAAAACCAGCAACCTCTATTCAACTTACTGTCCTTTTTGTTTAAAATTCACTATCGTATCAGTTTAATAAGTTTAAAAAAGTTTGTATTGTATTATTTTCTTCCAAGATAAATAACCCTAACCCAATAAAAATGATAGGGACAATGATTCGCTCATGTTTTTCTAATGCCTCGGAGATAAATAAAATTTTTGCAAACTTATAACCGATATAGCAAAGAACTGCAACGGAAATAGTAAATACTCCTAAAACAATAACAATTTCTGAAACAGTTAAAGAGGCAAAGTAAGGAATATAAATACCTAAATTATCTCCACCAGAAGCAATCGTTATTAAGGCAACTGTCCAGAACAAACGATTCGTTCCTCGAGACTCTATTTTTCCAACAACTTCCTCTTCTTCTCCCTCTTCTTCGCCTATCACAGCAACTCGAATACCTAGATAAATCGGAATCAGTCCTAGCAGTCCAATAACCCAATCTTGAGGAATGAAATTCAGTACATAGGCAGCAAATAAACTTACGGCTACTAAAAGACCAGTTCCAAGATATTGCTCCAAATAAATCTGACGGAGACCTTTTTTTGTATGACTTTGAGAAAAAATAATTAACAAGATAAATAAATAATCAATACTGGTAGAAATGTAAACAGCTAATGCTGAAAAAACACTTTGTAACAAAATAACTTCCTCCAAAATAAAATTTCATAGATAGATTTTCTGACACTTTTGGAAAAGTTCGAACAGCGAAAAGTACGTCTTCATTCGCTAAAGAGTAATAAACTACTTTTTTATCCCGACGTGACTTTTCCATCCCGTACTTTTTAAAAAACGTAAATGATACGATATTGTGGCGGTACTAGTCTTTACTATTGTTGCTAACTCGCAGACACTCATCTCTTTACAAGTCTCTAACGCATAAAAACCTTAATTCTAGAGGAATCTACAAACCATTTTACTAGCACAAGCAAGGTTGACAAGTCTTTATTGGTTAACTTATTTTTGATAATTGTTACTTTTTCTTTATGCATCAAATTAGTTGTATCTACTTCTATATCCATTCAATTCACCTCTTCATTCAAACAATCTTTTGAATGAAGTGTATCTAGTTGCTTATTATTTTGTCAATAAGTCTTATTTTCAACACATGATTTTACTCAAATGAATGTGTTGAAAAAGTTTGAATTGGTGCTTTTCAAAAAAATTTTATACTATACTAAGTACCGCTGCTGTTTAAATACTAAAAAACCTTATTAAAACAAGGTTATAGATACATTTAATATCATTAGTGTTGGTCAAACTATCTATATGCAGCGCTAGTGAAAAAACATATTAAAAAGAAGTTACTAAAACTCCTCTCTTTTAGCAACTTCTTTATTGACTATTATTTTTCTGCTCTCTTCAAATACTTTTTTGCTTTCTTCAAATACTTTGATGGTTAATTGTCGTCTTTGTTTATGTGAGATAATCGGTTCAGGGTAGTCTTTACCTATCATTACTCCAAATTCATTTTGTTCTTTTTCAGAAAGTTTTGATGGATCGTGTATCTTTAGATTAGCAATATTTTTTAGCTCAGGAACATAGTACTTTATAAAATCACCATTTTTATCAAACTTCTCTGACTGTGTTGTTGGATTGAATATCCTGAAATAAGGAACACTATCTGTCCCTGTTGAAGCCGCCCATTGCCAGCCGCCTATATTGCTAGCTGGATCGTAATCAACAAGCATTTCTTGAAAGTATTTTTCTCCCCATCTCCAGTCAATTAACAAGTCTTTAGTTAAAAAAGACGCGGTTACCATACGCAACCGATTATGCATCCAACCGGTTTCTTTTAACTGTCGCATGGCGGCATCGACTAGTGGAAAACCTGTCATTCCTTCTTTCCAATTATCGAAAAGTTGCTCGTTATTCTCCCACTCTACTTGACGGAAAGAGAGATTAATTGACTGATCTTTTTGGTCAGGGTGAGTAGCGTATATCATATTATAAAAATCTCTCCAAGCCAACTCTTTAATAAAGGTTTCTTTGCCTGAAGAATAATTTGAGCGACTAACTTCATCATAAACAGTTCGAATCGATAGTTCACCTGCTCTTAAGTGTTTAGATAATTGGCTTGTTGCATTTTTCAACGGATAATCTCTCGCCTCGTTATAGTCATTCAAATCTTGTTTAATAAATATATCTAAGCGCTCGTGAGCTGCTTGATTGCCTAGCTGTAGTTCTTTAATAGCAATCTGTTTATCGAGAGAATGATTAAACTGGTCTTCATCTTTTGAAAATAGTGGCTCTTTAATTAGCTTCGTCTCATCAAATACTACTTTAACTACTCCAGGTTTTTCTAGTTCAATCCATTTATTATAATAAGGCGTAAATACCTTATAATACGTTCCAGAATTCGTCTTTATTTCCCTAGCTGCATGAATATGATGATCATAATAGCCATGAGCCGTAACTCCTAATTCCTTGAAAATAGTACTTACTAGCTTATCCCGTTCAAGACCGTATCCCGTCTCATCTCTATTGATATAAATATTTGACCAATCAGGAATTTCTTTTTTTAATTTTAAAAAACATTCTTCTATATCTCCATACAAAATATGCAAAGTACCCTTTTTCATTTTCACTTCATCACGTAAGCCGGCTACGCTTTTAAAAAAAGCGGCTTGGTTTGATGAGTTATCACTTAAAAATTGTTTTGGATTGACATGAAACAACAGCAATAACGAATCTGAATCTTGAAAAGCCTGTTTCAACGCTACATTATCTTCTAATCTTAAATCTCTTCTAAACCACATAACAGATACCAAGTCATCTCTCCTCTTCAAATTTTTAATAAAACTACATTCCAAATTAGACACTATAAATACTTATTTTATTAGGCTTTTATTTCTCATACGTTTTCTAGAGAATCTATCTTTATACTTTATTGTACACGGTTACTACTAGTCTACAACATCTATCAAAAATAGCTCAAGTTAAAAGATTATTATTTCAGATAAAACGATTAAATCGCATAACACGTTTTATATCTTGTACATCAACTTTGGAGTATCAGTCATTAGTTTATTAAACTAGGAATAGGGAGGAAATAACTATTAAACGATTGCTTCATGTTATTATAATGGCCTTAATCGTCTGGCTTGGATTTGTCTACATCTCGTGTGTCAAATTATATGACATCCTTATCTGGTTTCCTGTCATCTTGTATCTTTTAGTATTTGCTTTAATTGGTATCTTTTCACTAAACTACTGAATCAATTAAGCAAGAAGCAAGTGGCACTGCAAAGTATAGTAATCTACTTTTTGATCGAATATTTATAATAATGCTTATTATTATTTCTAAATTAGATGACTAAAGTAGAGAGAATCAATATAAATGAACCAATCCTATATAAAGGATACCAGTTAGATAACCTATCAGGTTTAATAGCGATTCGTATAAAAATATAGAAATACAATGAATTTCTTTCTAAAAAAAACTGAAAGTTAGATTTGAATACTAACTTCCAGAGAAACAGAATATTAACTTTAAACTAAACGTTCTTTTTATCTTTAACTTTCCAAACTAAATTTCAAAATTCTTTCAGCTAATTTTGAAGAATCTTTTCCAATAAACTTATTTTCTAATACTTGATTGATTTTTTCATGATCTACTATAGGATGAATCTTTTTCACTAATTCTAGTGTCTTTTTAGCGCCCTGATCCATGGAGTGTGCTCCTGAAATCAATAGGCTGTCATTCTCGCTTAACTGTTCAACACCAAATTGCAAAGCCTCTTCGAGCTCTTCAAAAAAAGTAACTTCAATTTTATTTTGTTTCATTACTTTTAAGAAAGTAGCTAGTTCTTCTTTTGTCACTTCATCTTTTTTATCTACATGTGATGATGCTGTCGTCAGGATAATTTTAGTGACAGCTATTTTATGAAACCATTTTGCTAGTGACTCAGCAATTTCTATACTATGCTCAGGACCGTTATTTCCTCTGATTGCATGTACAAGATGCAGCTCATTATAATCTAAATGACTGATCGTTTCCATACATGAATCAATGTTGTTTTGATTCAGCAATAAATCGTCTATCACCTTAAACTCTTTATCGTAAAGTATCTGGAAGCGTCTCTCTACACCTCTAAAATTTTTAATTCCTCGTTGAACATCCGCTAATGGTATATCATTGACCAATCCTACAATAAGTCCTGTAAGTGCATTATAGATAGAATGATAGCCTGGAACCGATATCTCTAAATCAAAACTTGTCGTGTCAATTCTTTTTCCACTTAGAGTACTAAACGGTTTTTGAATCGTCACTGTAAACAATGGAATACCGGCCAAAAACCGAATATTCGAAACCGCAATCGTACCAGATTTATTCTCAACTCCAAAAGTAATCACTTGCGCTTTTGTTTCTTTTTCTAAAGGGATCAATAGTGGTTCATCGAAATTTAAAATAGCCGTACTCGTTTTGGAAGCGTTCCTTATCAATGAGGCTTTAGCATCGAAATAAGCATCAAATGATTTATGCAGTTTAATGTGCTCTGGACTGATATTCATAAAAGCTACGACATCAAAGTCCGTATAATAAACTCGTTTAAGTTCCAATGCTGAGGAAGAAACTTCCATTGAAACATGCGTAATGTCACGATCTCTCATTTTTGCAAAATGTTTTTGTAAATGATAAGACTCTGGTGTCGTCAGCTGACTCATTTCAATATCTTTATCGATTTTAACTAGAATCGTTCCTATTAAACCGGATTTTAATTGATAAGCCTTAAAAATTTCTTCTACAATACCTATAATTGTCGTTTTTCCATTAGTAGCCGTTACTCCGAATAGAGTCATTGACTTAGAAGGATTGCCAAAAAAATTACTCGATAAAACAGCTAAAGCTTCACGACTATCTGAAACTTTAAGCTGAAGAATAGCTATATCTTCAATATACTGTTCAACAATCATGACTGTTGCCCCTTGACTCACAGCATGTTTGGCATAGTTATGTCCATCTGTTTCATAACCTTTAATACAGACAAATAAGGTATCTGTCTCTACTTCTTTTGAATGATAAGCAATTTTTTTAATATCAATTTTATCTAATTCTGTTGTAAGCCCATTGTGGCTACTAGAATCGATTTCTATCGATTTCAATAAGTCCGTTAGGTTCATAATAATCAGTACTCCTCCAGTGATTGTGCAAACTATCTGATATCTATTTTTTTAGATAAAATAGTATATATTTATTCGTGTTATTTAGCTTACTATTTTTTCTTAAACATGTCATGTCATATTACTTATTTATCAAAAATAATTTTTTGTTTGTTGACTTAAAAGGTACCAGTACACTTCTTGTAATAACCTTATAATACAAAAATTTGTATTATAAGTACTCTTTCGATTCAAATATTATTCATTCAATTAATTTATTTTTTTACGTATTTTTTACGTATTTATTTTGATTATTAGTTACATCACCTCTGTAAAAATAATTCTGTGTAAAGGCGAATTAAATTAACTAGCAAAAAAAGAATACGGCTCTTTATTTTTGAAAGAGAGCTGTATTCTTTTGCGAGTTAGGGCTGTCCCTATATTTTATCCTGATATAAAATTTTTAGTTATAAATATTGATCTTATTCTTTTGATAGTTCGTCTTCTGTAAACCATTTATGGTTCGTAACGGTTTCTCCACCGCTTGTTGGCTCATAGTCTATCATATACACCGTAGTATCTTCAGAGGAATCAATGGTGGCTGATGCACCCTCCATTCCTGCCATGTGTTTTGCTTCTACTATGATCTCTGTTCCTGGTTCCAAAGGTTTTTCTTGGTCTTTAGTTCCGGCAAGTTCTTCTTGAACAACCCATTTATGGTTCTCTACTAACTCATCACTATTTGTAGGTTGAAACGTTATTTCATAGGCAGTAGTATCAAAAGCTCCTACTATTGTTGCAGTTGCACCTTTCATTCCTGGCATATGATCTGTTAGCAAAGTAACCTGGTCGCCTATTTCATATTCTGAATTTTCTGCTTCTTGCAATCCTACTGGAATTTCACTTAAATCGTCATGCTGCATACCTTCCATGCTTTCAGTTTTACTTTCGGTTTGAGAGTTACTACTCTCCATAGTTGGCATACTTGATTGTGTACCTCCATCAACAGCTTCTTTATTTTCATTATCTTGGGATGAACAAGCAGTTAGTACTGTTAAAATAGTTAAAGTTAATACTCCTTGGATGACTTTATTATTCTTCATAATTTATCTTCCTTTCTTTTATGAATATTCTCAAACTTAACTTATAGTTTAATTTTTCCATATAAAAATGTCAATTTAATAGTCTTAATCAAAAATAGACTCTAGACATTCTGTCACCTTCATAGAAAAATTGAAATAAAAGATCTATACGACATAAATTACTTTAACTTTAACCAGTAGAAAAATAAATCAGGGCTTATATAATCGTTTCTATTTTTCGAAATATTTTCATTGAAGAGTCTTCATTTATTTTTACTAAGATATTTTTTTGTGTGTAGTAATTAATAAGTGGTTGAGTCTCTTTTAGGTACACCTCAAATCGTTGTTTGATAATTTTTTCTATGTCATCTATTCTGCCACGATTTAAAAGGCGATCAACCAAAATATTTTTTGGTATATCTAAATAAAAAACAACCGGTTCAGACTTTAATATTTTGTTCAATGCAAGAACTTGATTTTGATTACGAGGATAACCGTCTAAAACAACTGATTTTTCATACTGAAGTTGTTTTATTCTCTTTTTAATCAGTGAATTAATTATTTCATCAGGAACTAATTTCCCTGATAAGACGAAATGAGAAACTTGTTTCCCAATATCTGTTCCTTTATTCATTTCAGTACGTAGCATTTCTCCAGAAGATACAATTGGAAATTGGTGCTTTTTGTGGATTAGTTTAGCAATAGTACCTTTGCCAGAACCTGGTGCGCCTAGTAGAATAATAATCATATTTAACTCCTTTTTTTACTTTGTTATGCATTGAATAATTTATTGATAGATCAATAGCAGTTTTAGATAGGTAGCTAATAATGTGTTTTATTTAGTCAACTTGACTGTTTCTATTAGTACCGATGTACGTATAATCTTCAAGCTTTAAATAGACTTTAAAGCATATATAAGTTTCTGTTAGAACAGCCAACTACTCATTCATTTTATCTATTGCTATCAAAAGAAACAAAATTACTAGAAAGCGTTTAGACTGTAAAATGTCTATAGGTATTCTTCTTTAAAATATACCAGGATGAAAATATCTAACTTAATTTGATAAAGTAGAATGTATAGTTTTAACTGTTTTTCAAGTTATTGCACTAAATAGAATGATATACCTCTTAAAATAGTCGAATGCCTCTTTGCATTTATCGACAATTCAATATATTCAAAAATTAATGTAGATTTAACTCATTATCTTCTATTAATTTCCTGCAATATGAATACTATTTTCACTTCAGTTTTTGCTTTAAATAAAATGGAAAGAGTTGACAGTAGTATCAACTGTTTCCATTTTCACGATATTAGTTAGCAGGTTGTCAAAAATTGTTCCAGACGTATCCTCTGATAATTAGATTAGGATGAATTAACCCTGAGCTATTAGCTTATTTATTTCACGTATCATTTTAACACAAAGACTTCGTAGGAATAGTCCAGCTCTTCACTTAATAGGCTGTGGAAGTATAACAAATTCCTTTTTTAATGCATCATAGCTATTATTTATAAATACGAATTTTTAAGCAAATTTCAACAAATTATGATTTAATTTTAAATGAAACAATCTAGGTTCTTATTTAAGATCCTCAATTAATTCTTTCATTTCCTTAATTTCTTTCTTTTGAGCTTTAATAATATCATCCGCAAGTTTTCTGACTCTTGGGTCCTTGATATCGGCTCTCTCACTCGTTAGTATAGCGATAGAATGGTGTGGAATCATTCCTTGCATATAATCGACCTCATCTATCGTAGTTTGATTTCGCATTAAAAAGAATGAGCCTGTAAAAACTAAAATACTTACTAAAACGATAGAAATATTTGCTTTTTTATTTTTGAGCATTTGTAGCATAAAGAAAAGCATAACAACGGCCATAACACACGTCGATAATATGGTCATATACAAACGCATTTCACTAAAATAAACATGATCCAACTCGTAGGTATTAAGATACATTATTCCATACATGAGTATTCCGGAAGTAGCGATCATTCCCATAAATTTTGCGTAACTCTTATTCATTTTTTTGCTCCTTTTTCTCTGGCCTTCCATCTAATTGCACCATCAATCAAATATGATTAGATGGAGGCTATGATAGCTTTTTTCATAATCATTTCAACACTCTTAGCAATTACACTTAATTCTAATTCATCAAATAGACCAATAAGCTTTTCAGGACTTGTCATTCCTATATAAGTTTTATCACCTTCTGTTCTCACGACCATTTTACACGGTAACACATATCCTACGTGAATATTTTTTTCCAATACCTCTTTTGCCTGTTTCGGATTACATACCTCTAAGACTACAAAATCATCCTTTAAGTCTAGGCCTTTTTCAGCAAGTTTATTCTTGAAATTTAGTTGCCATAATATTCCAAAATTATTTTCTTTTAAGTTTTCTTCTAATGAATGAATAGCTTCGTTTAGGCTTTTATCTGTTCTCTTTTCATAAACGATATCCATTTTCTCATCTCCTAAAAATTATATTAAAACATAAGCAAACAATTATTTTTATAATCATCTTATTATTTATTTTTCAATATATTTTTCTTTTTTAGATACTCCTCTTCATCAATTTCTCCATTTGCGTATCTTTTATCTGAAATATTTAAGGCTGATTCTTTATTATCTCTATTTATTTTATTGTCGTTATTATTCTTTTTTATCATATATATTGATAATACAATCACTAATAAAACTACTAAAGGTATTAACCAACTTAAAGTCATATTTGGACCCATATAATCAAATCTATTGTGCATACACTACAACCCTTTCTTTACTAGTCAATTTAATGATCTCGGTTTCTTTTTTTTGTGTAAAGCCAAACACTCCCTTTTCCCTCTTTGGAACACCTGTAAAACAGACCAGTATAGTCCTCAGATAGTGAAAGCTATGATTAAACAGTCGGCATTTTTTTCTTTCAAGTCGATCATATTAAATTACTTGACTATAAATTGACCCATCATTCCAGAATCTTCATGTTCTAAAATGTGGCAGTGATACATAAATAGACCCTTCTCTTTAAAATTAACTAACAATTTTACTTCTTCATTACTTTTAACCATTACCGTATCTTTCCAGCCCTGTTCATTTAATGGCGGCTTACCCCCATTTCTTTCAATTATCTGGAATTGTGTACCGTGTACGTGAAAAGGATGAGGGGAAGAAGACATCATTCCCATCCCTCCTGATGATTCGTTTGATACAACCCACTCTTCCAATTCATTTAACTTTAATTCTTCATCTATTCTATTCATGTCCATCTGCTTACCATTAATCGTTACCATCGGACCCGATCCGCTCATAATAAATTCCCTTGAACGAACAATCTTACCTTTATCGTATTTTGGTATTTCAACCAACTCTTTAGGAACTTCTGTTTTTTCAGTACTTTCTTCAATTATATTTATCGTCATGATATTATTTTCAGTATCTCTAAATGTTACTTTATCTCCTGACTTATACTTAGAAAAATCAACAAGTATTTCAGCTCTTTCAGCTGGCGCAAGAGTTACGTTAGTCATTTCGACACTTTTTTCTAAAAATCCTCCATCAGAAGCAATTTGATAAAAAGTAGCGTTATCACTAAAGTTAAAATCATAGGCTCTAGCATTGGATCCATTTAAAATTCTTAGTCTGACAAGTTCATTTTTAACATCTAATTCAGGGCTTATTGCTCCATTGATTAAAATTGTGTCCCCCATAAATCCATCCATTGTATCTCTCATATCTAACTCATAAGGGATATCTCCATCTTCTGTAAATCGTTTATCTTGTACGACTAAAGGAATGTCGTTTATACCATGATTTTTTGGAATATCTAATTTAGTTGAATTCTCATCTTCGATATAGAAAAGCCCAGCCAGTCCTTTATAAACTTGTTCACCCGTCTTATCTAATAGATGTGGGTGATACCATAGTGTTGCTGCAGGTTGATTTATCGTAAAGGATGGACTCCAAGTAGATTGAGGTTCAATTCCTTGGTGCGGACCACCATCCATCTCACCAGGAACTTCTAAGCCATGCCAGTGCATAGTAGTTGATTCATCTAGTGTATTATTTACGTTTATTTTTACTTCATCGCCTTTGTTTACCTTTATAATTGGACCTAAATAGTTTCCATTGTAACCTAATGTATCCGTTTTTTGATCTTCAAAAAATTCTGTTCTTCCGTTTTGTACCTTTAAATCAAATTCCGCTTTTCCCTCTTCAGGATTCTTGTCCTTTAATATAGGAGGTATTGGTAATTTTGTTTCTTTTCCTTTTTGGCTATTCTTCAACGGTACTTCTGTATTCAAAATGCTCTCATTGAACGTTTCTCCTCTATTTATGAAGAAAAATCCTGCATAGACTATCAACGTTATTAAAGACAACCCTATAGCAAAGTACCAGATAACATTTTTTCTCATATTTCCACCTACTTTCTCTATTTTTGAATAACTGATTAATAACTCTTTAGAAATCAAAAAATAAAACTGTTTCGTTTGGTGAAACTAAAACTCATATTTATGTTGGTCTATACTTTCCTTCGGGACATAACATTTTGATAAATCTCTTGACAAAAATAGCACATGGCTGTAAGCTAATCATATCACCATTGACTACGTTTGTAAACATATAACTCTGAAAAGTTTCTTCTAGAGAGTACATATAACTCCTCCTTTCTAATAAATCAGTTAAAAGAGGCTTTCTTTATCTAATCGTTTCATATATTATTGCTATACCTTAAAACGTGAAATTAGTCACTCTATAATAAAAATATGTAATGATTATAGAAAAAGTAATGGAGGAAATTATCTTGAAAATATTAATTGTAGACGATGAACCCAAAATATTAGATATTGTAGAAGCTTATTTAACCACAAAAAATTATCAGATATTCCGAGCTTTGAATGGTACAGATGCAATGAAAAAATTTGAATTGATACAACCAAATTTAATCATACTAGACCTCATGTTACCCGATGTATCTGGAACAGTTATTTGCCAAAATATACGAAAATCGTCTGATATTCCTATTATAATGTTAACGGCTAAATCAACAGAAAACGATATTTTACAAGGCCTTCAAATTGGTGCTGATGATTACGTAGTAAAACCTTTCAGCCCCAAAGAATTGGTAGCTCGTGTAGAAACTGTTTTACGTCGCTCGGGTTCATCTATTAGTCAACAGACTAAGTGGTCTTTTAATAAAGGCGATTTAATAATCTTTCCTAGCAATAAACAAGTTTTAAAAACTCAACAAGAGGTAGTTTTGACCCATACAGAATTTGAACTATTAACGCTTTTAGCAGCCTCTCCAAAACAAATTTTTTCTAGAGAACAATTATTGGAAACAGTAAAAGGAATTGAGTTTGAAGTTCTTGATCGTATCATTGATTCCCATATTAAAAACTTAAGACAAAAAATTGAAGATAATACCAGACAACCTTATTTTATTTTAACTGTTTATGGCATGGGTTATCGATTTGGTGGTGAAAAAGATGAAGCGTACAATTAAGTGGCAGTTTATATTTTCATTTATCTCGATTTCTTTTATTATAATCGGAGCCTTTAGTATCATGACAATAACCTTAATGGATAATCACTTTGCTAAATACGTTGCTGCAAGACAAGATTCAGAATTAGCAGTTTACACCAATGATTTAGAAACAATTTATAAAAAGAATAAAGGTTGGCCAAATACTACTGGCTTTGAACAAATAGGGTTCGAATCCTTACACAATTCAATCATATTGAACGTATATGATAATGAAAATAAATTACTTTGGAAACCTAGCACTTCAGATGAAATAAAAAATAAACAAAAAATACAAGATACCATACCACGTATGAACAATATGATGGGTGAAATGAACCATGACTTTGTTAATAAAACCTTCCCTTTATTTAGTAAAGAAGAAAAAATAGGGGAAGTTCTCTTTAGTTATGTGGGACCGACAACTTATTCAGAACATGATGCTTTTTTTATCGCTGACATGAAAAAAAATCTTATCATAGTTGCCGCTGTTGCATTAGTTCTTTCAATCTTTTTTGCCGGATTGTTTGCAAAACAGATAAGTGGTCCTATAGTAAAAGTCAAGAATTTCACAAAAGGTATCTCTAAAGGAGATTACACAAGTGTGTCTCCTGAGAAAACGGAGATTAAAGAAATAGATGATCTCATTCTATCTGTGAATGATTTGTCTACTCAGCTTGAAAACCAACAAGATATAAGGAACCAATTATCTTCTGATATTGCTCATGAAATCAGAACTCCATTAACAACATTAAAAGGTAATCTTGAGGCTATGATAGACGGAATATGGGAAGTAACGGATGACAGACTACAGGTTTGTTATGATGAAGTTAATCGTATCACCCGTCTGATAGGAAGTATCGATACGATTAATGAAATTGAAAGCCATCAAGATGTTTTGCATAAAACTTCTTTCGACTTATATGTTCTTTCTAAAAATATATCTACTAATTTCGAAGCTCTTTTTGCAAAAAAAAGTATTCATTATATATTAGATGGAAATCCGCTTTTTCTTACTGCTGATAAAGATAAAATGAGTCAGCTTATTACGAACCTTTTGTCGAATGCCATCAAGTTCACCCAAAACGATGGACGTATAACGTTGAAGATTCGTAACGAAAAAAATCAAGTCATCCTAACAGTTACGGACACAGGAGAAGGAATCCATCCACAAGAAGTTGGACGAATTTTCGAGAGATTTTATATGTCTGATCCATCAAGACAAACTAATCTAAGCGGTCAAGGAATTGGATTATCTATTGTTAAAAGCATTGTCAATGCTCATAAAGGAAGCATAACGGCTCAAAGTAAGTACGGAGAAGGATCGGTATTTACTATCGTGCTCCCTGTTAAAAAGTAGTATAGATCAATAGTACTGCGCTTTTTATAAAAGTGCAGTACTATTTTTGATAAGGACTGTTTAAATTCATTTGGTTACATATTTTTTTTCTTTTCTAGATATTCTTTTTCAGAAATGTTTCCTTTTGCATATTCTTTCTGAAGAACTTCTATAGGTGTTTCTCTAGAGTAAATTTCTTTCTGTTGACCAGATAAAGCTTTCCGAATTAAAAACACGGCTATAAACAAAAATAAAATCCAGAAAACTCCCATAAACATCATATTTCCCATTCTTCCTCCATTTAAATAACTTAGACACTCATACATGGCTATTCCTCCGATTCCTTTTTCTTATCCGTACATCAACGCTACAACATCATAATCATATTAACTTAATGAATAAATTTTTCAAAAATTTATCTGTCGGTCAGTTTTTCCTTTTGTAACTATTTAATCTTCTTTATATTTAAACTTAGCAGTGAATTATTACTTTGCCGCATAACTTGAAGGTTCAATTAAAAATCCCACTTTATCTTCGACATAAATACGATGCCAAACCATAAATGTCAACATAACCCATATTTTACGAGAGTAGTCATTTTTGCCTATTCTATGTTTATTCAATAAATCTACTACGTATTTTTTTTCACTAAATGACCAGTTTGAGAATCATTGATAATTTTCAAAGCCCATTCATACATTTCGTCTTTAAGCCAGTGACGAATAGGAACAGGGAATCCGAGTTTTTTGCGATGTAAGACGTTGTCTGGAACGATACCTTCAACAGCTTTCCTTAAAATATATTTCGTTGTTCCATTTGCAATTCTCAAATTAGCTGGAATTTGTTGAGCAACTTTAAACACTTCTTTATCTAAGAAAGGTGTTCTCAATTACAATGCATGAGCCATCGTTGTTCTATCTGCATTTAATAATAAATCACCACTTAACCAGGTATTAATGTCTATTAGTTGCATTCTGTCTATGGAACTGTAGCCAATGGTTTGCTGGTACAAAGGTTCTGTCACAGCTTTGTAAGGATAGCTTATATTATAATTGGTTAAAACTTTGTTTTTTTCAGATTCATCAAATATTTTAGCATTACCAACATAGCGGTTCTCTAAGGAAGTTGTGCCTCTTAAAAGAAAACTTTTCCCCTTTACTCCTTCAGGAATCAATCTAGCTAACTGGTTAATCGCGTAGTTTGTTATCCGACCTGTATTAGCAAATAGTCTTAATGAATGCGGTTCATTGTAAATACCATAACCACCAAATATTTCATCTGCACCTTCACCTGACAAAGCTACCTTCACGTGTTTTCGAGCTAATTTAGATAGAAAAAATTGAGGTGCAGCTGCTGGATCAGCCAATGGATCATCCATGTGCCACACAAATCTTGGAAACTCATCCATAAATTCTTGAGCTGTAATTGTATGACTAAAATTCTCAACATTTAATTCTTCAGCAGTTTCTTCTGCTAAATTGATCTCAGTGTATCCTTCTCTTTCAAATCCAACGGATAGGGTTTTTAATTTCGGGTTGAACTCTCTCGCTATCGCAACAATAATGGAAGAATCGATTCCACCTGATAGAAAAGAACCTACGGTCATGTCAGATTGCATATGCTTTTCAATTGAATCATACAGGCTATTTTTTATTTCCGCAGCAAATACGTCTTCTGTTTTCTGTACTGGTTTAAAATCAGCCTGCCAATACTTTTTAATTATTATTTCTTCATTTAATTTCTTCGTCATATAGTGTCCAGGTGGTAATTCTTTGATTGCTTTGTGTAGAGTATTTGAAGTTGGTACATACTGAAAGGTTAAGTAATTTTGTAAAGCAACTTGATCTATTTTTTTATCACCAATCACATTTAAAATCGCTTTTTTTGAAGCTACATAAAGTCCTTCATCTTCGACGGCATAATAAAACGGCTTGATACCAAACTGATCACGAGTTCCAAAAAATGTTTTTTCTCGTTTATCCCAGATAATAAGAGCAAACATTCCGCGTAATTTAGATACTACCTCTTCTTTGTATTCTACATAAGCAGCTAGTATGACTTCCGTATCACTATTTGTCTGAAAGGAGTGCCCTTTAGTTATTAATTCATCTCTTAACTCTTTATAATTGTACACTTCCCCGTTAAAAATGATCCAGTACCGTTCTTCTTTATAAGACAACAGTTGATGACCATGCTCAACATCAATTATACTTAATCGGCGAAATCCCAGTGAGATAGATTCATCAACATAGTAACCTTCTTCGTCCGGGCCTCTATGGGCAATTGATCGGTTCATCCTTTGGACAAGTTTTTTTGATTTTTGATTAATGGTTCTGAATAAATCGATACATATCCAACAAATCCACACATTAAAATTCCTCCTTTTCTTAGGTTCTCAGTTATCATTTTCTTACTAGGTAACCCATATTTTTCATAGTTATAATAATCAATTTAAAATTACTAAAATAAATCTTTTTTGCCGACCAATTTGGACAGATAATTCTATGGAGATTAACTTCAAAATTGATAGTAGATCCATTTTCAAAAAATTTGAAAAGACTGTTTTACGGTATTCTAATTAGTTGTCTAGCTCAATTTCTTTACTCGCTTCCAACTTTTGATTTCCTTCTAGGTAATATGTCTTTGGTGGATAATCCTGTCTGCGAAGATACCATATAATAATAGCTCCTATAACTAAAACAAGTGATAAGGCTTGTGATACGCGAATTAAATCTCCAATCCACAGACTATCGGTTCTCATTCCTTCAATAAAAAACCTTCCTGTTGAGTACCAAAGTACATAACTTAAAGCTACTTCTCCTTGACGCAATAAGTTTTTCCGGTTTCTTAGAAGGATGAGTAAGCAAAATCCTAACAAGCTCCATAAAGACTCATACAAGAATGTTGGATGGTAGTAAGCACCATTGATATTCATCTGCTTAATAATTACATTAGGTAAATAAAGGTTTTCTAAAAACCCGCGAGAAACTGGACCTCCATGAGCTTCTTGATTCATAAAGTTTCCCCAGCGACCAATAGATTGAGCTAATAGTACATTAGGTGCTAAAACGTCTAATAAAAGAGCTAAAGGAATTCCTTTTTTCTTTGTATAAATGTACACAGTTAATCCACCAGCAATTAAACCACCATAGATTGCAATTCCACCATTCCAGATAGCCATTATTTCAGTTGGATTCTGAAGATAATAATCTAATTCAAATAAAACATAATAGAGACGAGCACCTACAAAGCCGATTGGTATGGCCCATAATGATGTATCAATAATAGTATCCTCTGCGAGTCCTCTCTTGTTCCCTTCTCTTGTTGTCAAAGAAATAGCAACAAACATTGCAGCAGCAATAATAACACCATACCAGTAGATTTGAATTGGACCAGCTGAAATAGCAAGTGGATCAATTTCGCCAAGTAATATGTTCATCTTATAATCTCCTTCTTACCGTTAGTTTCTAATAATTATTTTTTAGATAAACTTCCTTAAACCTATTTACTAATATAGGCCAAAGAACCTTTACACTATTCTATAAACCTAAGTATGACGCAGGATTAACTCGCGTATTATTTTTATAAATTTCAAAATGTAAATGAACACCTGTGGAATCACCTGTTGTCCCCATAGTTCCTATTTGCTGACCTTGTGACGCAACTTGACCTGGAGAAACTAACAAACTACCTGCCTTCATATGAGCATAAAGAGTTTGTAATCCATCTCCATGATCTATTTTTACGTAATACCCCCATGCACTATGATAACCCGCTACTAGTACAGTACCGCTTTTAGCTGCAACAATTTGACCACTGCCAGCAAAATCCAGTCCACCATGTAATTTACTTTCTCCAGTAATTGGATGAATTCTATAGCCAAATGGTGAGCTAGTATAGCCATTGCTTGGTCGAATAAACCCAGAATTATTTACTACAGTTGGCTTTTCAGTAGGTGCATTTTTTTTAGGTACCTCTGGAGTTTCCTTCTTGTCGGGAACGATAAAGGCTTTTTCCTTTTCAGAAACGATAGGACCTTCTTGTTTACTTGTCGCTACACTTTCCTCTTCAAATTCTTCAGACATGATTTCTCCAGCAGAATCATCCACGATTTTTTTAGACTCTGCGTGTTTTTCTTCTTCTTCTTTAATAATACGCTGACGTTTTTCTTCTAGCTCCGCTGATAGCATACTAGTTTGAGTAGCTATTGCTTGTTGCTCTTTCACAAATGTATCTTTTTCACTTGCTGTCATATTATAAGCAGTAGCAACTTTAACGATCTTATCATCTAATTCTGACTCTTGAGCTACAAGATTACTTTTGTTTATTTCAATCGTACTTTTTAGTTTTACAATTATTAATTTTTCTTCTTTTGCTATTTTTTCATTTTTTTCCAGTAGTTTTTTATCATTCTCTTGAACGGTAACGATTTCTTTGTTAGCTGTTACTAATTGGCTAACGATGTCCATACGACCAATCAAATCGGTTAAGTTTTTAGAAGAAAATACAACATCTACTAGATTGTTGACATTGCCATCTGTCTGTATTGCACGGGCTTGTGTTTTCAATTTCTTTTCACGTTGTGAAATTAATTCTTTCAACGCGTTAATTTCTTTTTGTATTTTTTCAATTTTAATTTTTGAGTTTTCTAACTTACTTTCTTCTTTTTCTAATTGTAGAACAAATTCATCAATTTCAACTTGCAATTGTTTTATTTCACCCGTAAGTGTCCCTTTTTCTTTTTCTAAGCGGTTTAATTTATCCTCTTTTTCTTGAATGCTCTCATTCATGTTGGTCGATTGCGTTTCGAGTTCTTGTTTTTTCTGTTCTAGTTCTTCTGTTATTTCTGCTTTAACAACAGTAGGGAAATAACTTGAATTTATCATTAAGACAGTAACGAATACACCTGTTAATATTTTTTTCCGCATATGCCCCTCCTTATTACAATCATAAAATAATGTATCACGGCAAATTATTCACTATCTAATTTGTTCCTTTATCACTATACCTCTTAATTGTGTGGATTTTATGTAGTTCCTCTAAATAGTATTTCTACATAATTTCTACACAATAAATTGTTATGTTGTAACTATTAAAAATAAACGCTTTAGTCTGTCCAACAGGTTATAGACCACCTCTAGTTGAAGTGTGAGAAAGGATATTAATATGAAATTAACAGAACTTATTAAGCACTTACACGCTGGTTTAAATGAGTATAATTCAAATCTAAAAATTACAGGAATTGTTGAAGATTCTAGCTACGTTCTACCAGGTAATATTTTTGTTGCAATTTCAGGTAATGATCAAGATGGACATCATTTTATACAAGATAGTATTAATAAAGGAGCTATCATAATTGTTGGAGAACATGATCAAAAAAATCTATCTGTTCCTTACATTCAAGTAGATGATAGCAGAGAAGCATTGGGGGAATTGTTGTACGCATTCTATCGTGACCCCTTTAAGAACAAAAAAATAATAGGTGTCACCGGTACAAATGGAAAAACGACTACGACTTATTTTATAAAACATCTTTTAGAAAAACACGGGTATAGCGTTGGCCTAATTGGAACAATAGGGTCTGAAATTAATGGTATATTCCTAGCTTCTTCTAATACGACCCCCAGCGCAAGTACACTTTATAATCTATTTAATCAATCTAATGATGATGTCATTTTAATGGAAGTTTCATCTCATGGATTAGTCCAAAAAAGACTGCATAAGATTCCCTTTGATTTTGCATTATTTACTAATCTACAAAAAGATCATCTTGATTATCATGAAACGATGGATAACTATTTCCACGCGAAGTCTATTTTATTTACTAAATTGAGAGCGAATGGAATAAGTATTGTTCAAGGAGACACTCCTTGGGGAAAGAAGTTATTAAAAAAATTAGCCCTAGAGAATAAAAAAATAATTAGAGTTGGCTGCAACGTAAAAAGCACCTTTAGAGTTTACTCAGATAGTTTCTCTGAAAAAGGATTTATGACAAAAGAAAACGACACATACATTAATATTACTTCTCCATTACCAGGAAATCATAACATTGAAAATCTTTCTATGGCTCTTGCAACGGTTCAGCAATTGGGCGTACCGATTAATTCTGTTAACACCTACTTAAAAGACTTTAAAGGTGTCCCGGGTAGATTTGAACAGTATATACTACCTAACAATATTGGAGTCGTTATCGATTATGCACATACCTCTGAGTCAGTAGACAGCTGTTTACGAACGGTTGCTAGACTAACACCGAATGGCAACCTATTTAGTATATTCGGTTTCACAGGAAAACGGGATAAAACAAAACGTCAATTCATGTTAGAAAAGGCACTCTTGTGGAGTAAAAAAGTTTATCTCACCACAGACGAATTGCATGGGGTTCCTATGAATCAACTAAAAAAAGAAACAACAGATATTGTTGACTCTTTATTTTCTAATGAACCAATTGTTATTGATATGGATCGGACAATGGCGTTTGAAAAAGCATTAAAAGATGCACAAGCTGGCGATTTCATTGTATTAATGGGTATGGGACACGAAAAATATCAAACCGTTTCTCATTATCCAGTTAAATCAGATAAGGAATTAGTAGACTACTTTAACACTAAATTAACTTAGGTACAGAGAAAAGAGAGGATGATTTTAGTGGAGCTTATTTTATTTTTTATCATTATGTTTGTTGGACACGGATTAATGATGTTTATGATGCCTGGTATGCACGGAGGTCACGAAAAAAAAACAGGTTCATGATGAGAACTCTTCAGAGGATTTAGAACTATTAAAAACAGAGAACAAAGAATTAAAAGAAGAACTGCATACAATAAAATCTAAACTAAATAGATAGCGGATACGAGGGATAACAACCATGAAATCAAAAGCCATATACTTGTTGGGATTCATTTGTCTATTCTTTTTCGTTCTTTCGGTGTCAATTGCCATTACTATAAGTTTTATGCCGCTATACGCATTTGATATTGAATATTTGAATATAGCCAATAGAATTGAAATGACAAAAGAGATCCTATTAAAGAATTACAGTATCCTATTAAATTACTTAACTATTCCTTGGATAACAGAACTTGAAATGCCTAACTTTCCAAGTTCCAAAAAAGGCCTCTTTCATTTTTCCGAAGTGAAAAAGTTATTTCTACTTGATTATATTATTTTATTGTTCTCTGGGATAGGATCATTCTCATTTCTAAACTACCTGAAAAAAGAAGCGTCATTTGGAATATTAGTCGTTTCTTTCGATGGGGATCATGGATAACACCGCTACTGATTACCACTTTATTTGTTAATTTTGATACACTATTTGTCTTGTTCCACCAAGTATCCTTTAATAATGATGCTTGGTTATTTAATACTAGCACCGATTCGATTATACTGATCTTGCCTGAAACTTTTTTTATGCATAGTTTTATTTTAGCGTTCGGGTTATTTGAGATATTTTTTATAGTCGGTTATTTAATTTCAAAGAGAACTAGTTTACAAAGAAAAGAAGTTGTTTAGCCGAACATTTTTTATTTGCTATTGCAAGCTTTACTGTGTTTAGTTTTTACAATTAAGTATGGCTACCTTACCTTCAAATCACTGTCTTGATCCTTATTTATTATTCTAAGGTACTCATGCATTTTCGAAAAAATGTTAGTTCTTCCATGGTGTTGGTGATATAAAGTTACCTACACCTATTTTTATACAAAAAATAGAGACATGAAAGAATGTCCACTAGCACTAAAGTCACAACAACTAACTCTACTGGCTATTCTTATATACCTCATTCTTATTCAGATTACGTTAAATTTAAAAGATAAAAGTAGCATCAATTTTTATCTTAGTCAACTACTGAGTATTTTGTTCCTGATAAAGCAAATTTGAATGTTTCTTTATTAATTTCTTTTTCACTCTCTACAATTACTTTTTTACTTTCCAAGTTTACTTCTACTGATTCTACACCTTTGATTTCTTCAAATTTTTCTTGAACCGTACTAGCACATCCTGTACATTTCATACCCTCTACTAAAACTTCGTTTTTCATAACTTTCTCCTCTTTTTCCTTTGATTTTTTAGTTAACTTCTAACTTTGATAAGCTTCTTAATCCAGTGAAAGATCAATTTTTACATCTGCACAACACTTACAGGTACACCCATACTTCGTTATGACTTTGTTTAACATTACGGGTATCCTGTTCATCGCATTTAAAAATACTCCTTTAGCAATACCTTTTTTTAAATGGATAAAGAGTATTTTTTTGTGTAGTCCATTAAATATATCTTCTACAGTATGTGTAACTAGGAGTTCTGCCCCAATCTCATTTGAACAAGTTGCACACTCTATCCCTGTGATAGTTATCCATGTTTTCATCCCGTTACTCCTAACGTAAAATTTAGGGTATCATCTATTGAATTAATTAAGGTTTGCAAAATATTCTAGCAGTCTAATCATATTAGAAACAAATCCATACTCATTATCGTACCAGGCAACTGTTTTTACGAGCTGACCTCCGTTCGCATCCATTACTTCAGTTAACGTTGAATCAAAAGTAGAACCATGAGTATCACCAATTATATCCGAAGATACCACCTCATCTTGAGTATAACCATAGGCCTCATTCGAAGCTGCTTTCATAGCTTTATTTATCTTATCAATCGTTACCTCCTGATCGAGTACTGAGTAAAGTTCGACGAAACCTGCTGTTATAACTGGAACACGAGTTGACGTCCCTGTTATTATTCCATTTACTTTCGGAATAACCTTACCTAATGCTTTAGCAGCACCAGTTGTTGCTGGGATAACATTTTGTGCGCCTGCACGTTTCTTGCGGCCGCCAGGAGCATCTTGAAGAGATTGTGTGGCAGTGTATGAACGCGAACCTGTCATTAGTCCTCTTTGAATACCAAATTCATCGACTAATACTTTTGTCATCAATGCTAGTGCATTCGTTGTACAGGAAGCAGCAGAAACGATACGGTCATCCTTAGTCAATGTTTTTTCATTAACTCCGTATACACCAATTTTTGTACTATCATCTTTAGGAGGAGCAGAAATCATTACTTTTTTAGCTCCTGCCTCTAAATGAGCGTTAGATTTTTCTGAAGACACATAGAATCCGGTACACTCAAGTACAATATCAATGTCTAGCTCGCCCCATGGTAGTTTGCTAGCGTCTGCTTCTTTATATACTTTAACCTCTTCGCCATCAACAAAAAGAGAGTTCTCTTTAACTTCTACGGTATAAGGAAGCCTACCATGAGCAGTATCATATTTTAGCAAGTAAGCTAAGTCTTCATTATCAACTAAATCATTAACTGCTACAACCTCTAATTCTGTACTATTTAATTCTTTGATTCTACGGTAAGCTAACCGACCAATACGACCAAATCCGTTAATTGCCACTTTTATTGTCATAAATATTACATCCTCCCTTTGTATCTATTCAATAAATAAAGTACGTTAATAGTATCCGTTGCAACTAAAATAGATCCATCAAATAGGTTTTTTTCAAAAAAATCTGTTATTAATATTAGAGTGGTCCATAAAAAATCCAATTAATTAACAAGCAATGTATTCCTATATTTAAAGAATATTAAAATTTCAAAAAATACATTGCCTGTAATTTTTCTTAAGCTTATATTTCATATTTTGTTAGCTTTTCAATTTTAAAGTCATTGCATTGATGGCTACGATGACAGTTGAAACTGACATTAGCACAGCTCCTAAAGCTGGAGCTAAGGTGATCCCGATTGGAGCTAAGATCCCCGCAGCTATCGGGATCGCAATAAAGTTATAACCAGCTCCCCAGATTAAGTTTTGTCTCATCTTACGTGTTGTTTTATTAGCTAACTCGATAAAGGATTCAATATCACCTGGATCAGATTGCGTTAAAATAACATCAGCTGAATCTAGCGCTACTTGTGTCCCTGCTCCTATAGCTACTCCGACATCCGCTAAAGCAAGAGAAGGCGCGTCGTTTACTCCATCTCCCACCATGATGACAGTTTTCCCTTCATTTTTTAATGATTCTACTAAATCGTACTTGTCTTGTGGAGATTGATTCGCTCTATATTCAATCCCTAATTCTTCTGCAACACCTTTAGCTGCTTTTTCATTATCCCCAGTTGCCATAATAGGCTTGATTCCTTGAGACTTCAATACGTTCATCAGCTCTTTACTAGTTGCTTTTAATTCATCACCTAAAGCAACCGCGCCAATTACTTTTCCTTCTTCAACTAAATAACTAACTGTAGCTCCTTTTGGAACATCAAATTCAATCTTCTGTCCAAATGCTTTTTGACTGATTAATTCATAGCGATGACCATTTGTTTCTCCTTCAACTCCAGCACCGGACACCACATCAATAGAATCAAAGTTAATCGGTTTAACCCTTTTATTTTCAGCATAACCCACAATAGATTGAGCAATAGGGTGGCTAGATCCACCTTCGATTCCAACCATTAAAGCCAGCACTTCGTCCGTGCTATAGATTTTACTCAACGTTTCTGCATTCAAAACCTTAAATTCACCAGTGGTTAAGGTTCCTGTTTTATCTAAAATCATTACATCTGCTTTTGTTGCTAATTCTAACGCTTCACGATTTTTGACTAACAACCCACGGCTTGCACCTAAACTAGTGCTTCGTGCAACTACAAGAGGAATAGCTAACCCTAGTGCGTGTGGACAAGCAATAACCAAAGTAGTTACCGTAAACAAAACTGCGGTTTGTACATCCGTTAAGAATAGCCAAACGGTAAATGCAATGACAGCTGCCGCAATTGCGACATAAAATAACCAGCTTGCTACTTTGTTAGCAAGATTTTCAGCCCGTGAAGGTTGATCTTGTGCTTGACTAATTAACGTTTGTACTTGAGAAATAAAGGACTTATCTCCAGTTTCTTGTACCTCAACATACAAAACACCTTCATTATTTGTTGAGCCACCAATTACTTTATCTCCAGTATTTTTTTCAATCGGCTTCGATTCTCCGGTTAATAACGACTCATTGACTCTTGATTGTCCCCTTTGGATCACACCATCTGCTGGGATGTTTTCTCCAGCCTGGACGCGAATTACATCTCCGACCTGTAACTGTGATACCGGACGAGACTCGATAGAGTCATCTTCTAAAACAATATCAGCATCTTTTGGCATTAATTCAGCAAGTGCTTTTTGAGCGTCTCCGGCTTCTCCAACTGCTTTCATTTCAATCCAGTGACCCAGTAACATAATTAAAAGTAAAGAAGCAAACTCAAAGAAAAAATCCATTATGTGTTCGCCTGTGAGATATCCACCTACAACAGCATAGATACTATAAAAATAAGAAACTCCAATCCCAAGAGTTACAAGGGCCATCATTCCTGGTACCCTTTTCTTAAACTCATCAATTGCACCCATATAAAAAGGCTTACCTCCATAGATAATTAATACGGTCGCGAGTATAGAAACAAGGATGTCTGAATAGGGAAACGAAAATTGGAATGGTAGAGTAACCCCCATCATTGGAGACAACAGCATAATTATAATTCCAAATGTGAGTGATCTTAGAAATATTTCTTTAAAACTACCATGGTGGTGGTGCTCATGCACACCGCCATGACTGACATGTTCTTCATGTTCCTCGTGAAAATCATGAGGAGAGGCTGATTTTTTATTTTCTTCATGATTATGGTTCATATGGTTATGAGAAGGCTGCTTCTCTTTACTACTCGTATGATTATTTTTTTTGTCCATATTCATTTCCTCCTTTATTATTAACTCTTGAAAACTATGAATCTCATTGTCTTTCTATACTAGGCTATTTTATAGCTAGAATTAAAATCTATAAATTAGATGAACACCTTATTACTAATTACTCTTATTTCATCTTCTATTTTATATTAGATGGTTTAAATCTCTTCAAGCGTAATGCATTTAATAACACCGATACTGAACTAAAGCTCATTGCAGCCGCTGCAATGACTGGGCTTAATAAAGGTCCACCAAATATATATAGCAGCCCCATTGCTACTGGAATGCCCAAAATATTGTAAGCAAATGCCCAGAATAGATTTTCTCTAATATTTTTAATTGTTTCCTTACTTAATTCCACAGCTGTTGGAACATCCATTAAGTCACTTCTCATCAAAACAATATCAGCTGATTCCATTGCCACATCTGTTCCAGAACCGATAGCGATACCAATGTCTGCTTGTGCTAATGCTGGCGCGTCATTGATACCATCTCCGACCATGGCAACTTTTTTACCCTCAGCCTGAAGTTTTTTCACTTCATTCCCTTTGTCTTCTGGCAATACTTCACTCAGCACTCGATCAATACCAACTTGTTTAGCAATCGCTTCTGCAGTGCGTTTGTTATCTCCTGTAATCATAGCTACTTCAATACCCATTCGGTGTAGCTTTTCAATGGCTTTTAAACTATTTTTTTTAACGGTATCTGCAACAGCAATAATCCCAGCAATTTTCCCATCTTTTGAAATATACATCGGAGTTTTACCTTGACTAGCCAGTTCATCTGAAGATTTGGCTAGATTTCCCAACGAAATTTGTCTTTCATCCATTAACTTCTTATTTCCAAGCAATAAATGTTGTCCATCAATACTCACTTCAATACCAAGTCCAGGAATAGCATTAAATGATTCTGTCTTTCTCAATTCTAGATTTCTTTCTTTAGCTCCATTAACAATCGCTTCACCAAGTGGATGCTCCGAACCTTTTTCAGCGGAAGCAGCTAGAATTAAGAGGTTTGTTTCAGAAAAACCATTCACAGTTAGAATATCAGTCACTTTAGGCTTACCTTCAGTGATAGTCCCTGTCTTATCAAACACAATTGTCTTAATTTTATGAGTCGTTTCTAAAGCTCCTCCACTCTTGATTAAGACTCCGTTTTCCGCTCCTTTTCCTGTACCTACCATGATAGCCGTAGGTGTCGCCAAGCCCAACGCACAAGGACAAGCAATTACAAGGACAGAGATCATGATCGTTAAAGCAAAAATCCATGACTCTTGTCCTAAGAAGAACCAGGCTAAACCAGCAAAAATAGCAAGTACGATAACAATTGGGACAAAAACCCCAGAAATTTTATCTGCTAATTTTGCAATTGGAGCTTTTGACCCTTGAGCATCTTCCACTAACTTGATAATTTGTGATAATGCGGTATCTTTACCAACATTTGTCACTCTATATTGGAAGCTTCCGTTCTTATTAATACTTGCGCCGATAACCTTATCACTAGGATTTTTTTCAACCGGCATACTTTCACCTGTCAACATCGACTCATCAATTGAAGTGCTTCCTTCTAATACGATTCCATCAACAGGTACTTTTTCACCTGGTCGAACAACAACTACATCTCCAACTTGTACTTCATCAATCGCTACTTCTGTTTCTTGGTCTTTTCGTAACACACGAGCTGTTTTTGGCGCTAGGCCCATTAATTTTTTTATAGCTTCTGAGGTTTTGCCTTTTGAAACAGCTTCGAAATAATTTCCTAAAGTAATAAGTGTTAAAATAACGGCTGCAGATTCATAATAAAGGGCCATCGTAAAACTAGTATCCCCTAAATAAATCATATAGGTTCCAAATAAGCTATAAATAAATGCTGCACTGGTACCAAGAGCGATGAGAGAATCCATATTTGGGCGTCCTTTAAATAACGTCTTGAAACCGACTATAAAGAAGCTACGTCCGTAGTACATAACTGGTAGTGTTAACAGTAATTGAGTTAGAGAAAAAACTATTGGGTGTACTAATGGATCAATGATTTCTGGTAAGGATAGACCTAACATATGCCCCATAGCAATGTACAATAAGGGTATCGTAAAGATAGTCGACATTAAGAATCTATGCCAGACATCTTTAATGTGCTGCTGTTTCTTTTCCTGATCTAAATCAACTGATTTAGCAGAATCTATTTCTTCATGTGCTTCATATCCCGCATTAGCAACTGTCTTCGTTATATCTGATACATTCAGTATAGTTGGATTATATTGAACTATCATTTTTTCTGTCGCTAGATTGACAGCTGAAACTTCCATGCCTGGAAGTTTCTGTGTTTCCTTTTCAATAGTTTGTGCACAAGAAGCACACGTCATTCCCTCTATATTAAAAGTTTTTTTCCGTATATTCGATACTGCCTTATATCCTGCACTTGCAACTGATTTTTGAATATCTGATTCTGTTAAAGATAATTCATCAAACTGAACAGTCATTTTTTCCGTTGCTAGATTAACTGTTACTGCTTTTACACCTGGTAATTTATTTATAGACTTTTCAATAGTTTGTGCGCAGGAAGCACAAGTCATTCCCTCTATACTAAAAGTTTTGTTCTCCACTTTATCTCCCCTTTTTCTTAGTGGTGACGTAAGTTACATTCACATTGTCCGGTTACACATTTACACGGAACCTCATCTAGTGCTTTTATTTCTTTTTGTTCTAATAATGTTCTTAACATTTCAATATCAGATTTACTTAATATAGTATCAACTATCATGTTACTAATAAGCTGTCCCCTATGTTTAGTACAAACTCGGGTGAGAACATCATCAGTATAGAATTCCATACTATTTTCTTCAGTTACTAAAGCTGAGTAAATAAATTTATTCCCTTCTTTTTTTGTCATCAATGCTTTTTTATCAACCAATCGACCAATTAGCGTTTTGATAGTGGTCGCTTTCCACTGCTTTTTATTTTCAAGGACTTTAATAATTTCTCTACTAGTAACCGTTCCACTAGCCCAAGCTACACGCATAATTTCCCATTCTGCTTCTGTAATTTTAATTGGAGTCGCTGTTTTCATTATATATTCTCCTTTTTTTAAGTTTACAAACGTAATCGTTCGTTGTAATTTAAGTTTACACTTGTAACCTTTTTTTGTCAAGTAGCTCATTCTTTTAATACGAACCTACTTAGGTAGTTGTTTCTGAACATTTCTTCTCAAAAATCTTTTTATCTATTGTCATTCTAATAGGATTAAAGTGCTATTTTTATCACTAGTGTTGCATAAAAATAAATTGATTGACCTCATTTCTTGTTTTTCTAGAAAAAGGCAAAAAAAGGGAGTGCTTTCGCAAAAGATGACTATTTCCAGAAAATTTTGTTTATTCAACTGTTTCCATTGCCAACCGACACCCTTTCTTTAAGGATCTAAGTCGGTATCAAAAGGCTAAATCATTCTTCTGCTGGTTGAAATAACAGATAACGAAAAAATCGTTTGATTTGGAAAACAGACTGGTTACTTTTTGTTTTTAACTTAATCAAACAAGTTAACAAACTGGCAATCATTGCTAAAATCAACTGATTGACAACCCCTTTTTCACTTTTCGAAAAAAACTTTTTAATCGTCATATGTTGTTTAATATGCTTGAAGAACAACTCTATTTGCCAACTCTATTTGCCAACGCGCTTTGTACATTTCTGCAATATCAGTAGAGATGCAGTCAAAACGATTGGTAATAAACTGGAGAGTTTTTCCCTTTTTATCTTGAACGGTTACTAAACGAAATCTGGATGTTAGATGGTTCTGAGCACCTAATGCGACCATTTGGTCGCTAGTAACGGAATCACTCTTGGAAGCTACTAATGATTCTAAAACATGGACTTTTGTATTCTTTTTGATTCTTGTTACGAAGAAGTAGCCCTGCCAGTGAATCGTATCTAACCGTTCAAAATCAAGATAACCGCGATCAAACACATAAGTCGCTTCAGGTTGATTAACTAAGACTTCTAACTGATTTGTATCATGCTCGACGGCGTTAGTCAGTGTAAATTCATCTTTGTAAAAATGGTCATTATCCATAAAACAAAGTTTTAAGTGAAGCTTAACTCCTGATTTTGTTTTACGAAAATCAGCCCATTTATAAAGATTTTGATTAAGTGAAAATGTCGAAGAATCAATTAGGTAGAGACTATTTCGTTTTGTTACGGGCTTTTTATTTTTAGCCTGACTGACCAGCTGACTAAAAACGGCTAAAAGAATCTCTGAATCTATTTTTGAGAGAGTTCTAGAGAGCTGGGAATAACTAATACTAGTCATACCCATTTCTTTTTGGAGTTCTTTCGAAACAAAAGCCGCATCCATCTCCCTAAGACTTTCTTTTTCGTCATTGATCCCATGAAGAAAAAATTGAAGAGCTTGAGAGAAACTAAGTTTCTTATGGTATTTATCAAAGTCACTAATTTTTTTTGAATAGGGCTTGGTAAAAGATTTAGCTTAATTGAAGAAAACCATTTATTAAAAGCAGAATTTGTTTTATACTTATCCATGTATTGGGTCCTTTTTATTGGTCTTGGATGAGTCATCTGAGTTCAGTATAAAGGACTTTTTTGTCTATTGGAATAATATGAATGAATTTGTGAAACATTATATGTTTCATGCAACACTAGTGATGTTTTATATTTTATATTTTAATTGAAATTTCAGCATAATATAAATAGAACTCAGGTTTAAATAATCGTTTTATAGTCTATTAGGAGGTCTTCAAGAATGATCAGTCATGCAGCTAAAAGAAAAATTCAAAAATTTAGTCTGGTAATCTTTTTCTTATATAGTTTCGCTATTTTTCTCAGCTCAGGTGGAGAATCAAGTTTATTTTCTATTTTTTTTATGTCTCTCTATGCTGGATTAGTTGTATCCCTAATCTCATATTTTTTGTTGAGTATAATTGTCTATATCGCTGTTTTTATTAACAGTTGGCTTAATCATGAAGAAAAGAAAAACTAGTTCTCTATCATTCTAGACTCTTCTTATGTTAAATACTCTAAATGATTTGGAGTATGATATATTTAAGAAGGGCCATTAGATGATGCTAGACAACTTACATCAGAGTTATTAAGATAAAATTGCTACTATTTTGAGAGCACATGAGGAGGATAATAATGAACAAATGGATTAAGAGAATTCTTCTATTTATATTAATTATTTTTGTATCAATAAGTATTTTGCCTTATTTATTTACTGTTAAAACGTCTGGTCCAACAAATGAAAAGCCTTTTATCGAAAGTAGCTTCCAAAATATAGATACTATCGATCTTCATTATCGTTTTTATTCACCAATAACAGATGAAGCAAAAGGGAAAATAATAATGGTTCATGGTCTTGGAGGATCAACTTTCTCGTGGCGAAATAACGTTCAGCAGTTACAAGATGAAGGTTATCTCGTACTTACGGTAGATTTACCTGGTTTCGGATACAGTGACAAAAGTTTAGGTACAGACCACAGCCAAGAAGCGAGAAGCGAGCTTTTATGGAGTCTATTAGACACTATTGATTTATCTTTAGCCGAAGATACCGGAAAATTAGATTGGACACTTGTAGGACATTCCATGGGTGGTGGGACCGTTTCAGCTATGGCGATGAATCGATCAGAAGACACCGAAAAGCTCGTTTTAGTTTCAGGTGCATTATTTGATAACAACCCTTCAGCTATTCCAAATTTAATTTATTATGCTCCAATTAGAAGAGCAATAGATGTTGTCTATAGTAATGTTATACTGACGAATACGAGAATAGAATCTTTTCTTTCTTCAGCTTATGGTAGAAATCCCTCTAAAAAAGAAGTTGAGGGCTACCTTAATGCGTTAAAATTAAGTGAAACGCCTAGTTTTATTCCAAATTTTCTTAAAACAACTAAAAGCAAGCCTCTTGAAAAACTTGAAAAAAATAAAATCCCTATTCTCTTTCTTACCGGAGAGAACGACACATGGGTTCCTGAAGAACAATATAAAAAACTTAAAGAGCTTATTCCAAGGACTAAAGTAAACGTCATTGAAGGCGCAGCTCATTGTTCAATGGAAACCCACCCTAAAGAATTTAATAGCCTATTGTTAGATTTTATCGAAGAAAAAGACTAGTCATTAAAAAATCGTAAGTCTATTTCACTTTCAAAAATATATAAATTTTCAGCTTTATTTTTAGTGCCAAAAGTAAAGACAAATCCATAATTTAATTCTGAATTAGCACCAATTTTTTTATAATACTTACGTTTACCTGTTTTTTGATCCTTATATTTATAAACTCCGTTTAACGTGTAACCTACTAGCTCCTGATCTTTTAACCAGTTAAAGACAACATTACCTTTATCATCTTGACTAATTAACCCTAAACCAATAAATAAACCAGTTAAGTAAGTACTAATACCTCGTTTAGCTAAGTACCGTTCTATTCTGGAAGTATCTTCGACAGTATTAATAGTATAAATAAAATCTTTCTTTTTTTGGTTTTCAACATTTTTAGTAGCAAAAGTTTCTGCTGAAAGAACTTCCATTGCTTTGTAAAAAGTACAATCAAAGTAAGCTTGTACAAAATGAATAATATTGCTGGCTGTTCCATACAAAATAGTTTGAGTGGGTATTTATAACTAAAGAATCATGTTCGGCTAAACGATAATATTTGTGTCCTGTTCTTATTGCCTCTATTCCTTTAGCTCCACAAAATAAAATTATATCTATCTTTTCTACTTTTTTTATTTCTTCTGGTGTATAGATCTTCATTTTATTATCTCCTTTTCAAAGTCATTATTACTATCTGTTTTTTTCAATCGTAATCAATCTATTTTTTGATTACTTTTTTATAAACAACTGGATTTAGTTCCTTTTCTCCTGTTCGTAAAGGAACTAGAAATACTAATAATTCTTTTAGTAACCTTTTATCCGGAACAGAATCTAAGAAGTTTCCTCTGGTTTTTAAAATTAATACGTCAAAAGAATCAACTAAGGTAAATCTTTCAAAGGGAGAAGCACTTGCAACTAGATTAGCAATACTTTCTAATTTATCTTCTATTTTCCCAACAAGCACTTCATTTTCATATACATTGATATAGTTTATTATTTCTCTTCTTTTTGTCATTTTTAAAATCTTCTTTTCGTTTTGTTAAGCCAGAGTGTTAGCTCAAAAGCTGAATTTTTTCCGTTTTGTTGGCTAGCCTACAATCATGAGGTTAAAAGGAAATCAAGAAATAGGAGTTCTTTTGCGTTAGCAATTAGAACTCCTTTAGACAAAAATTTTTTTTAATACAATAAAATGGAATGCGGAAATAGTTTTTGCGGTTCTTGAATTTCTTTTCTGTTATCGGATAGAAACGCTTGGGACTGCAAGAGGGTTCCCATGCGTTTGTTGCCGAATAACAGCCCGCTATGATGAAGCCCTAATTCAACTTGTTGAATTAGGTAGGGCATTTGGCTTCACAAAATGAAAAAATATCTTTCAATGTCTTAAAAAAATTTTGGAAAAATTTAACAAATTAAAAAGGAAAAAACGACTGACTATTAGAAGTTATTTTTTCTCTTTTAATTACTTAATCTCCCATTGTAACTGTCAACTACAATTGTGCACTTTTTGCTAATTAATTTTGTGCACTTTCATTAATCAAATATTGTTTCTCTATTTTTCATTCGATGGCTTTCTCCATCCATATGGATAACTTCACAGCGATGGAGAATACAATCAAAAATTGCGGTTACGATTCCTTGATCTCCCAGCATCTTACTCCAGTTATCCGGTCCCTTATTGGAGGTTAGGATAATGGAACTTTTTTCGTACAAATCACTGACAAGTTGAAAAAAAAATTCGCCTCATTTGTTTCCGTGGCCATGAACAACATGTCATCGATAATCACTAACTCTGCTTTTTCGATACGTATTAACCGCAGTTCAGACTTTCTCACATAACTTTCTGTTTTTAATAACGAAACTAGTTCAGCCATTGATAAAAAAGAGACTTGTTTACCTTTATGGATTGCTGCTAACTCCAGACCAATAGCGATATGGGTTTTACCTACACCTGGTGGTCCTAAAAAAAAAGATTAAAGGCTTGTTTCAATCAATCGAATTCTTTCAGTTGATTAATTTGGTGATCACTCAGTGCAATATCGCCTAGTGTATTAAAGTCCTCTAGAGACATCTCAAAAGGGAATTGTGCCCAATTGAGATGTTTCCGAGTGATTTTTTCTTCTCTACGCTTTTCTTCATGACTACATAATGCGACAAGTAATTCCTGGTACGTCCAGGAATGCTGCTCAGCTTCTCTTAATAAATGAGGAAGAACATTCGCAGTTTCCGTCATACGGAATTGTTTAAATTGACGTTGAACGTTTCTATAGTCGACAGTTCTTTCAATCAAAAGAAGATCTTATCAAGAAACACCGTCGTTACGCTCCATGTCAAATCGTGTAGCCAAAGTAAATTAGATTTATTTCAATCCATTAATTGTGCAGGACTCTGAATGTGGAACCAATGATTGTGTTTTCTAGATATTTTATAATCACCGAATAATGGGCCTGTTGCCTTTGGGATAATCATATGGTATGTTAGGCGATAGAAAAAAATAGGTGTTCCTTACTCTCTTGATTATGAACAATACACAAGAAAATTTTAACATATCCTACACATGGAGAATCAAGAGAATATGAAGTGAAATTAATGGGATTGTGGGAACCGAAACAACGGGTTTTAGGTTATTAGATTCGTTCGTTTTATTCAAGGTTAATGAAAGGAAAGATTATATGGAAAACGATTGGGATAAAGCAATGGATTCGCTTTCTAAAATGACTGTTTTTTCACATCCAAATAACGATCCTGTAACTATAAGTGGAAGCGCCGATGACCTGAAATGTATAGGTTTGGGGACAGATGCGGCCGTTTTTCAATCGGTAAACATTCCAGGTTTTGCGTTTAAAAAATATGCTGAGGACAAAAAGGCTAAAGTAAAAGTTGAAGCAACTGTTTATGAGATATTAGGAGATTCACCTTTATTTGCAACCTATTTTGCTTCTGATGACGAATGCCTCATTTTAAGCTACGAAGAAGGAAATACTCTCTTTGACTGTCTGCTACTAGGGATTCACATTCCAGCACAAGTTATCAGTGACGTGGAGGATGCAAGAGAATATATTCGTACTAAGGACCTTAACCCACGTGATATCCATTTAAAAAATATTTTACTTCAAAACGGAAGAGCAAAAATACTCGATGTCTCTGAATATATACTGCCAGGTAATGATTTCAGGTGGGAAGATCTAAAAAAAGGATATGAACAATATTATCATTTGATCGATGGAAATCCTGTACCATTTTGGTTAGTGGAAACGATTCGAAAGTGTTATAACCAACGAAATAAATACACTTCTTCATACGAGGAGTTTATAAAACTTATAGTGAAATTTATGTCTAAAAAATAGAAGAACACCCTCCTTCAACCAAAGAATTGCATGAATTTATAGTCAACAAGTTGGTAAGGCTTTCACGTATGTTCTTTGTCTATTTAGATCGTACACTTTTAAGACTATGAAGCTCCGAACTTACTCAAACTACTCTACTTTTTGCATTCACTTCAGGGCGTTAATGACAACCCCAGTAGCCCGAGCAATTAGTTGATCATTACATGTGGCATCTTCTCTATCTTGGCTGGAAAGAATTGCGATAACAATGGGTTCTCTATTTGGTGGCCAAACAACTGCAATGTCATTTTTTAGTTCCATAACTTCTAGCCCCACTTTTATCACCGACCAGCTAGTTTTGAGGTACGCCCGCACGAGTGAGCGTACCTCCTATAGCATTTCCCTATAGCCAATCTGTGAACAGTGTACGCTTATCATCTGGAAGCAAGTCACTTAGCGCAAACGCCCGAATGATAGTGGCAAGAGTTTTCGGTGTACTAGTGTCGCGAGCATCTCCTGGATTGAATCCATTTAAATCGGGTTCATATCGATCCGACTGGGTATCGAGATTTCCTATTAGAAACAATGTATGAACATTTAATTTACAGTATTTCATATGTTAATTAGGAAAAATATAAGAAAAAAACCCGTTCGGAAACTATAAAATAGATTCATTCATTCTCAATGTAACTTAAAAAACTAAAAACCTAGTCTGAAATTCAATAATGTCTCGCTGATCTCGTATTCATTTATCCCAATATAGCGCTTGGTGGTTTTCTCGCTGCTGTGACCGAATATTTCCATGAGGGTGGCCACCTCTTTGGTTTTCTTATAGTGTAATGGTAACCAAACGTATTCCGCAGCGTGTGCGTGCCAATATCATCTCTTCCTAACAGCTTAGCGACCTTTTGAAAAATCTGGTAAACCGTATTGACTTCCAAATGGCCTCCTTTGCTGCTGGGGAATAAATAATCGTTCGGATTTATTTTTTTCGCGTAGTCCTGAATAAGATTCTGAAGGCTCCCTAAATACAGTATGCGTGTTTTCCCCGTCTTTTTTTCCACAAAACGGGGATTTTTTGATGTTAAAATGTCCTGTTTCTTCAATATTAACGATATCCGACATGCGTAATCCGCTATTAATACCGATCAAAAACAGAAACACATCGCGTTCGGCATGCTGATTGGGTCGTAAACAGAATAAAAAGTCGTTTATTTCTTGTTGCATACGTAATAGGTGGACGTTATAGCTCATTTAAAAAGCTCTTTCCTTTCACAAAAATGATACATGATTTTATATAGTATATTGCACAATCATATATTAGAGACCCCTATAAAAAAAGAACCCTATAAAAATAGGATTCCGAATATACGATTTTATGTATTTAAATAATTTAGAAAAAAAGAGATTAATTGTTGTATTAGAACTTTGTTTTTTCATGTGAATCTTCCTTTCAATAGAGATATTATTGTTTATATGGTACTTTTACTATATTATAAAAAATCGTAAAAAATAATGGCATACGATAAGAAATCCAAAAAATGGATAGGTTGCTTTCTGTTCATTTTTTGAATTAGATTGAGTTATATTATTTAAGATAGGTTATAATATAACTATAGGCTTTTAACCTGTTGTACTCTTATTTAGTCTATTCTTTAATTGCAACTAAAGAATGGATAAACGCTATCGATAAAGTAGATTAAGGCTACACTTTTCAAAAACTATTTCTACTAAATAGGAGGCTTTTCATGACCGAATTTTCCCCTACACTTAACGAAATCATTTAATTAAAAGTAAAACCAACAAAAGGAGAACGTCATTTACTTCATACCTTAAAAAACGAATTCGCTCAAGATGGCTCAATCAAAATTCATTTTCAATCCTTATTAAATAGTGATCGACCCGATATATTTATTAAGAAAAAATGCTGGCATACTCATTACTGAAGTGAAAGATTACAATTCACAGCATTATTATATAAACGAAAAAAAACAGTGGTGTTCGCAAAAAATAAAAGCGTTATCTTATCGCCAATCGAACAAGTAAAAAGATACAAAAAAATACGATAAGATTTCATGCCCCTGAGCTATATCGTAGAGAATTGGTTAGACATCAAAATAATTATGGTGTCATACAGTGCTTGGTTTAATTCCATCATTACGCTGAAAAAGACTTAGAAAAGGTTAAAAAGAATCTGGGTATTTACGATACGAATCATCTAACCTTATTCTCAAAAGACAGACTTGAAATTAAGTTACATAATTTGTTGAAGAAATCTTATTTTTATACTGGCTATACTTCTAGTTATTTCACAACAGAAATATACAGACCACTAAAAGATATGCTTCGTCCCTCCTATCACGAACTAAGAATTGGCAAACGAATAAATTATTCTAAGAAACAACTTCAATTATCAGAAAGCAGTCCTTCTAAAAACTTATAAATTCATGGCTTTGCAGTCACCGGTAAAACAGTAGTCCTTGCTAAGCGAGTCGCGAATGGCGAATTCGTCTGTTTTAAAGATGAAAATTAAATTATTTATAAAGACAGTTCTAGATTATTAAATAATCCTTATGTGAGAGAGGTTCAAAATGAAAAAAAATAAAACAATATTTTTTACAAAAATTCTGTTCAGCTTATTCACCTTGGCAACTATCTTTTCGCTTTTTATTGTTTATACAGATAGCGATCATCCTCTTTCTTTTCATTTTCTGACAGGATATGTATGCCTTACGTTCTTTCTCCTGATATACGTTCCATTCATGACTTTTATGAATGCGAGAAAGTATAGCTGGAGTGACCTAAGAAAAAGATTCGTTAAATTTGTAGCCCTATTGCTCTTATTTATTGCCTTAACTTCTCTCTTTGATCTTGTTATTAAATCCTCAAAAGTCGATTTATTAAAAAGTTTTTCCAGCGGTCTAGGTATTGCCTTTAGTCTAACTTTTTTAGATATACTCTTTTCAAAAGAAAAATCCAAAAGGAATAAGTACAACTAATTTTTTTAATGCTTAACTTTATTTTACCTTATCATTTTATCTATCTTGAATTAATCTTACCTGAGATTTTTTATGTATTTAAATCAAACATTTTTTATACTTATCAATGTCTACGCAAATAAAATTATAGCTTTTATCCATCTCATTTTCACCAAAAAAATGCGTTTTGAAAAAATATCAGTGGTTACCAATAAATCCTCCTAGTGAAGAGGATTTAACGATGGGGTTATCTATAAAGGTTGCCACTTCTTCTTTTGTACCGTAAACAACCATTCCTAATATTTCTACATCATTGATATTTTTATCTTTCATCGTTTTGTAAACGCTAGTGTGTTCATCGGAAATACTTGTTTTTAAGAGCCTTAAAAAGTCTTTGTTTTCCTGATCTAGTTCAATACTTGAAAATATAGAAGAGTTTACAGATAGTCCTAGAGCTTCATTTTCTCTAATAAAGGTTGAAGACCAATCATTTTCTTTTGTTTCTTGCTGGAACTGGTTTAATTGGCTATCCGTATAGGTATTTATCCAAAACCAAGTCATTGCAGGAAGTTCATATAAAGGTAATTCACTCTGCTTGTATGGTTTATCAAAAGATAGAGCTACTTCATATATTTTTTCTCCTTCCATCTGATTAATAAGGTCTTTATCTTGCTTGTATTCTTTATAAGAAACAGCTGGATGGAAAAACAATAAATTACGCCAACCATTCTCTTTGTAAGTCATTTGCCAATCTTCACCATTGGTTCCGATACTTCCGCTCATATTTCGTGATATCGAATTAGAGGGACTCAAACCAAATTTATATTGCTTTTGTTCCATCGCTACAGACTTAATTTTCATATCTTTAGACACTTTTTATTGGGTCTATCCGCCTAAAAAACCCCTAGTCTCTATTGTTTCACTAATAAAACCATTTGGAGTACTAAGTTGAATGTAGGAGTCCCATTGCTCAAATGCCTGTTGACTAAAGTAGGAATAAATAAAAAAATAAACTAGATTAAGTACAAAAAAAACAATAATCGAAATAAAAACGATAACTACAATTGTTTTTCTTTTCCCTTTTTTTATTGCCTTTTCTATCTTTGACTCATCAAAAATATCTTCTTCAAATTCATTCATATAAATTCCTCCAGATTTCTTGAAATTCGATTCTTGCCCTAAATAAATAAGTTCTAACCGTTTCTACTTTCATACCCAGCAAAAGAGCTATTTCTTTATAACTGAGGTTTAGCTCATATTTTAAAAGCAGCAAGTGTCTAAAAACTTCCTTTGTATTTTTTAGTGTTTCTACGATTTCCTAACTTGTCTCAATATGTAAAACACTAGATTCAGTTTCTTGATCACTTGAAAAATGACTCCAAAAAGCATCATCATCAATTGAAATTATTCGTTCTTTTCCTTTTTTCTTCGTTAGTTTTCTAAATTCGTTTAAAGAAATGGTAAAATATACGATAAAGCTTTATCAGAAGAAACATCGCTACTATAGATGATGTACTTCATATAGCTCTCTTGAACAATATCTTCATGGCTACAACTATTCTTTTTCAAATAAAAATAAATCATTTTTGCTTGTTTATTGTATAATTCTAACAATAATTTTGAATCCATGACTACTCCTTTCTAACATCCTCGTAATGCCCTTCACTATTAAAGAGTCTATTTCCTTAAAAAAGTTTACAATAAAACAAAAAGAAATTCAGAAAATAGAGAATTAGTTAAACTAGTCTATACCGTTTTCCAGAAAATAAAATCCCGTAAGTTATTAACTAGTCTAAAGTTAAGACGATACTTCACCTATTAACGTTTTTTAGCAAAAAAAATCTTAAAAGACTACCTAATCAAACTAAAGATTAGGTAGTCTTCTTTTCTATCTTGATTAGTATCTTTTATTTCCATCTACAAAAAATAGCATCGAGAAGAATTAGATTACCACTATTTATTTTTACATAATCAAAGCAAGAGCAAGTGTCATAAATAGCAATGAAAGAATAATACTAGCGGAAGATAAAAAGCCAGAAAGAGATTCTTTATTGCCATAAACGACCATGTTAATTGTAGAAACCGTAGCTATTGGAGCAAGTGCTAAAAGAACTAAAGATAAACGAACAATCTCTGGTAAAGGCAGTAAAAAGTAAGAGACTAGTGCAAATGAAATTCCGATAGTATAACGTGTGAAAAGAAGCTGTGCTACTTTTTTTAAATCGCTTCGAGAAATAGTAAGTTCTAAATACAGACCAATCATAAACATAGATAAAAAGGCATTGCCACTAGCGAATAATTTAACTACTGAAAGAATATTTTCTGGAATAGTGATATTAATTAATGCTAATAGAATCATGATAATATACGTTGTAAAAGTTGGAGAACGAAAAAGTCGGAAAACAACTTCTCCGATCCCTCTCGCGCCACGATTTTGGCCAGTAAGTTTATCTGCTAGAATAGGAGTCCCTCCAAAAAGCATTAACGCATTTCCTGTATCAAAACTTCCAATAAATGGAATAGCTTGCGGGAAGAAACCTTGTACAAATGGAATTGTAAAATTCCCAATATTGTATCCACCTTGACTGAAGATCATCAACGCTTGATCAGACGTTTTTCTTTTACGCCAAATAAGTCCTCCAAACGTTATAAAGATAATATTAGCCGATAATCCTAATCCTATCATAATGAATAATATCTTATTTAATTCTACTGAGTTAAACCCAATAATGATTGTTGCGGGTAAAGTTAAGTTCAATATAATTTTTGAAATGGTACGTCCATCTTTTCCTTCTAATATATTCGCAACTTTGAAAAGATACGCTGCTAGAATAACTAATAAAAAACTAATCGCTTGTGTAAGTACAGCTCCCATGAATGATTCTACTCCTTTTATTTTAAATTAATTTGATATTTCTATTTTTTATCTCTTAAGTCTGTATGTAAAAAAGAATAGTTTATTTAAACTTGTACACTTTATCTATTATGACAAATTTAAAAAGATAAATCAAAAAAGGATACTGCTACACACCCTGTTAAAATAATTAGTCACTAGTTGGTTAAACAAAAGCTATAGCTCTTTAATAAAATCTAGACTGAGCATCGTTTCTGACTAGTTGATCAATACATGGTATTGTGTAGATATAACCCTTATTCATATAACCAGTGAGAACAAGGAATCGTTGACGTCAATAAATACAAAATTTAATGAAAGGATGAGATAAAGATGTCAGAAGAACAAAGTGGAGGCTTAATAGTTTTATTTGGTGCTACGGGAGATTTAACTAGTCGCATGTTACTACCTGCTTTACATCAATTATATCAAAGAGGATTGCTTTCAGAAAACTTCGCTCTAATAGGTGCTGCACGTACAACTATGTCAGATGAAGCATTTCAAAAATACGTAAAGAAGTCTGTTGAAAATGGACCTAACTTTACGAAACTAAACGAGGCATTCTTAGACCATTGTCGTTATTTGGCTACGGATAATACAAATATTGAAGACTTAAAAGAGCTACGAAAAAAACTAAAACAATTATCAAAAGAATTTGAAACACCTGAAGAATATATCTATTACTACTCTATCTCACCTGAATTATACGGTGAAACAACCAATAATATTAAAAAAGCACAAATTACTGAATTAAAAGGAAATCACCGAGTTATTGTAGAAAAACCTGTTGGAGACAGTTTAAAGGCTGCAAAAAAGTACCACCATCTCTTTTTAGACGTCTTCGATGAAAAAAATATCTATTATATGGATCATTTTCCTGGAATGGATTTCATCCAAAATATTTTAGCTACACGGTTTTTCAATCCGTTTATTGAAGGTATATGGAACAACCAATTTATCGAAAATATTCAAATTTCCCTACCAGAAAACTTATCTATCGGAACACGTGGCAACTACTATGATAAAACCGGTGTCTTATTAGATATGTTTCAAAATCATTTGCTACAAATTTTGTCTTTAGTCGCTATGGAGTTACCGGATAAATTAACAACCGAGTCTATTCATGCTAACAAGTTAGCAATTTTAAAAAATTTACCACTATTTACAAAAGAACAAGTTGAAAAAAAAGTCGTTCGTGGACAATACAAAGCAGATAGCTTGGGAGAATTCAAGAGTTACCGTGATGAGAAAAACGTCCCCAGTGACAGTAATACAGATACGTATGTAGCAATAGAATTAGCTATTGATACACCTCGGTGGAAAGGTGTACCCTTTTATTTGCGAACAGGAAAAGCTTTAATAGAAGACTACACCGCAATTGATATCTTATTGAAGCCAACTGGCAAAAAAGCTTTAGATGTGCCTACAAGACTAACTTTTATGGCCGAACCTACACAAGGTTTTTCTCTAGTTTTAAATCAAAAAACGCCAAATAATAAATACGAACCCTTGACTACCTTTATCGGTCCTGATAGAAAGACATTCAAAGACAAATACATTGCCCACCCTTACGAAAATATGATTCATGATGCTTTAGCTGGGGAGCGAATCTATTTTCCAACTTTTCCAGAAATCAAAGAACAATGGCGCATTACAGACAGTATTCTATCCGCTTGGGAGCAACTACCAGCACCTCCTTTTCCAAATTATCAAGCAAATACATTTGGTCCACTTGAAGCTGAAGAATTGCTGACTAAAAATAATCATGCCTGGATAAAACGTATCTAAAAATACTAAAATCAATTATTAAATTTCTAAAAATGGAGGAAATTATGTCAATCAATTGGAAAGACTTTATTTTACGCTCATTAGCATCTATCATCGGAATTACTTTTATCAGTTTTGGTGCTGCTCTAAGTGAATCAATGGATATGGGATTAGATCCATTTACTGCACTAAACAAAGGTGCTTCATCTTTACTAGGCTTTAGTTTAGGAAACTACCAACTCGGCTTAAATCTTATCATTTTAGCGATTGTATTTTTCTTAAAACGATCGTTAATCGGTTGGGGAACTATTTACAATATGATTTTAATAGGCTATCAAGTTAGTTTTTTTGGTGATCTATTCAAAAACTTTTTTAATATAGGAGAAATAAATTTAGCTATTCGTCTTATCATTGCTGTTGTAGCTATCATGATTTTCACTCTCGGTGTGGCCTTATATATGGATACAAAATTAGGGGTCTCTCCCTACGATGCAATAACACCGGTCATAACTGATCGAACAGGTTGGAACTACACACCTGTTCGAGTAGGACAAGATCTGTTTATCGTTCTAGGAGCTTATTTACTTGCTGGACCTGTCGGAATCTCTACTATTATTACTGGTTTCTTCGCTGGGCCACTTATTTCTTTCTTTTCTAAAAAAATATCTCAGCCACTTATAGAAAAATTAGGAAAACTGTCTTAATTATATCATTGAGAATAGTATTTAGACCCCTGCAAGTTATACAAAAGTATCTGTATAACTTGCAGGGGTCTATGAATTTTTCTTTCGTAAACAAAAAATCGTTAATAGATTAGTCTTCATTCCTAATCGTTAGCGTCTCCTCAAGAGAGACTTTTTTATTGTGATGCCTGAAAATTAACTTTTCACCTGATAGTAATTCATACACCGTTTGTCTTCCAGATAATGTAACCTTAAGCCTACTACCCCTAAAATGAATTTTAAAACTCAACTCTTGCCATTCTTTAGGTAACCGAGGAGAAAAAGATAATTCGTCTTCTTGTAATGCTACTCCTGCAAATCCATACACCATGCTCATCCACGTCCCACCCATATTAGCAGCGTGAATGCCGTCTTTTGTATTTCCTTGTTGATCAGTAAGATCCATTAAAGCTGTATCCATGAAGTAACGATACGCTTTTTCTTTTTCACCTATTTCGCTTGCCATCATTCCAAAAACAGATCTGGATAAAGAAGAATCATGGGTTGTGATTGCTTCATAATAATGATAATCCCGAGTTTTTTGTTCTTGTGAAATTTGTTTAGAGTGCAGCAATTGCGCTAATACAACATCTGCTTGTTTGTTGACTTGGTAACGATAAATCATTAATGGATGATAATGCTGTAGCAAAGGATATTTTTCTTTAGGCGTGTTTTCAAAGTCCCATACCGTTTTATCAAAAAATGTATCGTCTTGTTTCGTTAATTGTTTTTCTTCGTCAAACGGTGAATTCATTTTTTTTGCAGCGTTTTCCCAAAGCTGAATTTCATTTTTTTCAACAACTATTGTTTTGGTTTTCTCAATTAATTCTTTTTTTGGTCGACTTAACATTTCTTTAGCTAGTTTAGCAGCGTATTCTAAATTTGTTTTCACCATACGATTAGTGTAATAATTATTATTAACAAGAGCAGTATATTCATCCGGACCAGTCACGCCATTAATACAAAACGTGTTCTCTTTTCCAGGGATGTAATCTCCAAACTCCATCCAAAATCGAGCTGTTTCAACTAAAATCTCGAATCCTTCAGCGTATCTGAAATCTTTGTCGTTTGTAGCTTCTAAATACAGCTTTACTCCGTAGGCAATATCAGCATTAATATGAAACTGTGCTGTACCTGCTGGATAATAAGCACTACATTCTTCTCCATTGATTGTCCGCCATGGGAATAAGACTCCTTGTTCAACTCCCATTTCTCTAGCTCGATTTCTTGCTTTTTCTAAAATAGAATAGCGATATAAGAGTAACGACTTGGCAGTTTTAGGTTGAGTATAAACAAAAAAGGGAAGCATATACATTTCTGTATCCCAGAAATAATGACCTTCATACCCGTCACCAGTTAGTCCTTTAGCTGGAATATTAGTTAACCCGTCACGTCCCGCTGCTTGATTTAAATGAAATAAATTAAAACGCAGTCCTTTTTGTAATAAATCGTCGCCTTTAATTTGAATGTCGCTTTGCTCCCAAAAAGAATCCATCGTTTTCAAGTGCTTCTCTTTAAGTTTTTCATAGCCCATTTTCTCTACTTCTTGTAACGTCTCTCCTAATTGTTTAATATTAGTCTTATCTTGTTCAGACTCAGAATAAGATGAACTATAACCGGTTAAAACCGCAATTCTTTCCGTTTTTCCTTCAGTACCTTTTATAATGAGTTCATTTATAATCCTTTCATCTGTCTTTATGCAGTGGCTTTTTTTGTTGGATGAGCTATTAATTTTTTGCCCTACTACTAACCGTAAGTTGCTTTCTTTTGTCACTACAACTAAAAATGCTTGGTTTTCTTCATAGGCTAAATGAGTACGAAAATCAAGTTTTTCACGCTTAATTACTCGAGGATCATCTATTAAAGTCTCCACAGTAGATGGTAAGCTGACCTTACCATCTACACAAGTCTTGAATGTTAGTTCTCCAGTAAAATTTACCGGTGTTAATTGATAAGAAACGGCCAGTATTTCGGGAATATCATAGGAAATAAATCGTTCGATAGCTACATCGATTACTTTTCCATCTGAACTTTCCCATGTAAAAGAGCGTTTAAGAATTCCTTCTTTCATATTTAAGATACGCTTGTGTTTTGATACAGTACCTGTTTCTAGCTGAAACCACTCTCCATCAATCGCAAAACTCATTTCTTTTCCATTAGGAATCTGGCAAATAGTTTGGGCATTTTTTGCATATCCATAGGCTGTTTCCCCATAAATAATAGGTGCTGTTTCAAAAAAGCCATTTGCATAGGTTCCTTCATTTATGATGAATTTTTTATTTAAAAACCCTTCTTCTAAACTACCTCGCGTTCCAATGTGTCCATTTCCTAACGAAAAAAGAGTTTCATTGTGCCTTATTAGGTCAGGCTCTATATTTTCTTCCCAAATTTCCCATTCTGTTCCTTTCAGTAACTGGTCCATTTATTTTCTCCTTCTTTTACACGTATTTTTAATTAAAATTAATCTAATTTATCTATCTATTGTCTATTTAATTTAGTAACTACGTATAACTACAAAAAGTTTGCAGTCCTTATTAGAAGAATCCTATTTTTTTATACAAAACGTTTCATAAGGTTCCAAATACAAGTCACTTAAATCATAAGATTTTCTTGTACTATTTGAAATAATTAGTTGACTTTTGTCTGATTGGTCAGTCAACGATAAGCTAGTTGGCTCTTCAGAAAAGTTTGCAACAACCAACCACGTCTCATTTTGATACGTCCTTTCATAAGCAAAAATCGCTGGATGATCGGGTAACAACAACTTAAAATCACCAAATACAAGTGATGGATTTTCTTTACGTAGTTTAATTAATTGCTGATACGTATAAAAAATAGAGCTTTTATCTTCTAAAGCTTGTTTGACATTAATTCTATCGTAATTTGGGTTTACTGAAAGCCAAGGTATGCTAGTAGTAAAATCAGCCTGTTGGGTATTATCCCATTGCATCGGTCTACGAGCATTATCTCGCCCTTTTGTGTTAATTGATTTTATTATCTCTTCTTTATTATAACCCAGTTCTAAACGTTCACGGTATAAATTAACCGTCTCAATATCGCTTGCCTCCGAAATATCTTTGATTGGCTGATTGGTCATTCCAATTTCTTCTCCTTGATAAATATAGGGGGTTCCTTTCATAAAATGCAGTAAAATTGCAAACATTTTAGCGCTCTCTACTCGATAATTTTGGTCGTTTCCCCACCGTGAAACAATTCTAGGTGTATCATGATTGTTCCAAAATAAGCTGTTCCACCCAGAATCACCAAGTTCTACTTGCCACTTAGCTAAGACTTTTTTTAGTTCTACTAAATTAAGAGGCTTCAAGTCCCATTTACTTTTCCCCGGTTGCTCATCTAGAGTTATGTGTTCAAATTGAAAAATCATTGATAGTTCATTTCTTTTGGGATCAGAAAATTTCTTACCACTATCAATTGTAGCACCCCATGTTTCGCCTACTGTCATCACGTCATACTGCCTGATTGTTTCTTGGTTCATTTCTTGAATAAACTCGTGAAGTCGAGGACCGTTATTTGTAACGTTATTTTCTAAGTCTTTGCTAATCTGATCGATAACATCCATGCGGAATCCACCAATTCCCTTATCTAACCAAAAATTCATCATCTCATAAATATCTTTTCTTACAGCTGGGTTTTCCCAATTCAGATCAGGCTGTTTTTTGCTAAACATGTGCAAGTAATATTGTCCGCTTTCTTCATCAAACTCCCAAGCAGAACCGCTAAAAGATGAGGTTAAATCACTTGGTCTTTTTCCATCAACGGGATCTCGCCAGATGTAATATTCACGGTATTCGTTGTCTCTACTTTGTTTTGATTCTACAAACCAGTTATGTTCATCTGATGTGTGATTGACTACTAGGTCCATTATAATATGGATTCCCTTTTTTCTAGCTTTTTCTATCAACTCATCCATGTCTTTCATTGTTCCGAACTCAGCGTTAATGGCTTGATAATTACTGATGTCATAGCCATTGTCATCGTTTGGAGATTGGTAAACAGGACTAAGCCATATAGCATTAATCCCTAATAACTCTAAATAATTCAAACGTTTGATAATTCCTTGCAAATCACCTATTCCATCTCCATTAGAGTCTTGGAAACTCCTTGGATAGATTTGATAGACTACTGCATTCTGCCACCATTTCATACTTTAATTCCTCATTTCTTTAAGTTTTTTTTATTATTCTCTTTTAAGGTTAGTTTATTTAATTGCACCCTGTGTAACCCCACTGATAATCCATTTTTGTGCAATGATGTACACAATTAGCATAGGTAAAATAGCTAATAAATAAGATGAAAATGCTAAAGTATAATTTGTACTAAATTGAGATTCAAAAATATATTGAGTTAGAGGGAATGTTGCCATATCACTATTCCCACTCAAAATAACTAATGGAAGCATGATTATAGAGAATGGAACAAACATTGCGCTAATGATATGATCACCAATTAAAGTGAATCCATAACTTTAACGCTCTCTCTTTCAATGATTTTAAATGGAAGATACACTTCTTTATTTATCAGTTCTTTTTCATCTATCTGCTGAAATAACATTTCTGCAGCGGTGTATCCCATATCATACAAAGGCTGCTCAATTGTTGTCAACGGTGGGTAGACCATCTGTGATACTAAGATATTATCATAGCCAATTATAGATAACTCTTCAGGTATATTAATCTTTTTTTCATGTGCCGTTGCAATTGCTCCAGCAGCCATTTCATCACTAGCAGAAAAGATTGCGGTCATTTCCGGAAATTTTTCTAAAAGTGTTACAAGATTCGTTCTACCATCTTCAAAGCTAAAATTATTTCCGACAACAATATGTTCCTCATTAGAGAATAGATGATGCTTTTTCAACGCATCTTTGTATCCTTTGATTCTTGGTTCTCCAGCAATCTTATCGTTAGGATCACCACTTAGCATACCTATATTTTTATGTCCCTTACCAATTAAATATTCTACAGCAGCATAGGAAGCTTGATAATCATCAACTTTTACGAAAGGCAACTTGTATTTTTCTGAAAACGTAGACAATAATACGATTGGAATATTTATTTTTTTGATATATTCAATATTTTTATCCGTTAAATTTTCACTTGTAAAGATAATACCATCCACTCTTTTTTCTTTTAATGTCTTTAAATATTCCATTGTTCTTTCGTGGTTTGAATAGGTGTAGCAAACGATAATGCTATACTTTCTTGACTGAGAAAGGTTTTCAATTCCATTAAGTAAATCGTGCGTAAGCATACTTGCAATATTTGGTACGATAACACCAATAGTATTGGTCTTATTTGTGATTAAGCTACGAGCAATTTCATTAGTCTCATAATCTAATTCTTTCATGGCTTGTTGAACTTTTTGCTTTGTTTCTTCTGAAAAACCAGGTTTATTATTTATTACGCGAGAAACTGTCGCAATAGAGGTTTTCGCTTTTAAGGCAACATCACGAATGGTAACCATCTTTTTTCACTTCCTATTCTATCTTTAATTGACCTCAACGTAAACGTTTACTCAAATTGACAATAACATATTTTGTTAGCGTTCTCAACATCTTTTTTTCTATTATTTAAATTAATTATTATCATTATCAAAATTTGACACCGAATTAACTCTTTGAGTACTGTATAGACGATCATTTTTATACGAAACTAGAACAGAATTAGGATAATTTAATTAGCTCATCTATTTCATTATTTTTTTAATCAGTGAGTCTCATTTTCTTTTCGATCAAATAGACTTTATTCTAATAAAAGACTACCAATTCTTCTCCATACTAATATCGAGTATAAGTAATTCAACTTCCCTGTTTACCGTCGTATTAATTTAATGTCTTTAATCATCTTAATTAGAGCCACTTTTTTTATGTTTTATTAGTCAAACCTATTAATACAAAAAAATAGCAGTATAGTTTCCACCGTCGTGGTTGCTATATTGCTATTCTTAGAATAGTCATTTTTGTGAGACACTAGGCTGTTGTTGCGTAATACAATGGACGTTTCCTCCACCTAAAAGAATTTCTCTAGCGTATACACTCACTATTTTATGATTTGGAAATACCTGTTGAAGTGTTTCAACAGCTTTTTTATCATTGGGGTCATCAAATGCAGGAACAATAACTCCACCGTTAGCGATATAGAAGTTAGCATATGAAGCTGCTAAACGGTCTCCTTCTTCACGTGGGAGGGTTCCTTCAATTGCGTCTACACCTTCACTTTCTTCCTTAGTGATTAAGATATTTGCAGGTAGAGTTAATTTAGTGATTTCAATTTTGCGACCTTTTGCGTCCGTTGATTTGCTTAATACCTCATAGGCTTCTTGACAAATCTCGTATTGAGGATCTGATTCATCGTCTGTCCAAGCAAGTACAATTTTGCCTGGCGCTACATAATGCATGATGTTGTCTACGTGACCATTGGTTTCGTCGTTATAGATACCACGAGGAATCCAAATAATTTTTTCTAAATCTAAATATTCTTTCAATCTATTTTCTATTTCTTCTTTTGATAAATCTGGGTTACGCCCCTTGCTTAATAGGCATTCCTCTGTAACAACTAGCGTACCTTCTCCGTCGACGTGAATAGAGCCACCTTCTAAAACGAAATCATCTAAACGGTAACGACTTAATTTTTCTATTTCACACATTTTATCTGCTATTTGATCGTCTTTGTCCCATGGGAAGTAAAGACCATCGACTAAGCCACCCCAGGCATTAAAAACCCAATCCACACCTCTTACTTCTTTATCGTTAATTATAAAGGTTGCGCCAACATCACGCATCCAAGAATCATCGTTAGTCATTTCAACGACCCTAACCGTATCTGAAAGCATATTTTTAGCATTAGCATATTGTTCGCTACTAACACACATGGTCACTAGCTCAAATTCACTGATAGCTTTAGCTACTTCTGCGAAGGCTATTTGAGCTGGTTTACCGCCTAATCTCCAGTTATCTGGTCTTTCAGGCCAGATCATCCAACAACCGTCGTGTTGTTCAAATTCTCCAGGCATTCTAAATCCATCGGTTTGAGGTATAGTCTCTAATTTTTTCATCGACAATTCCTTCTTTCTTATATTTTAGGTGATTTGTGTTTTATTCTAATAATTATTTCTCCAATAATGATGAAAATAACCGCTCCTATTGTGATTGGCAAAGTACTACTCAATGTCTCTGCACTAGTATCCATCGGAATGGCAATAAAAATTAGAGCGATAATAATTAATATCATTGGAATGTAAGCTAACACTTTCAAAAATCCTTTACTACCTTTGACTTTGAAAGGTCTTTCTCTGTCAGGATCAATTTCTCTTAATTTCAAAAACGCAGGAAAAACAGGTATATATGAAAGTAAGAACATGACTAAATTAAGAGCAAAGAAGCTCCAAAACAAATCTTCATTTGGAATAATTGGTGCTAGCAATATAACTATCGAAGCGACGATTCCGTTCATTATAGGTGCACCAGAGGGGATACCATTTTTTCTTCTTTTTTTAAACACACTTGGCATATCTTCCATGTCGGCAGCGTAAGCCGCTACGCTATTAACACCTTGAGACCAAGAAATCATATTTCCGAAAAGGGTTAACAAGAATAATATAGCTGCTACAGTAATGAATAGACTCGTTGGATTTCCCGTTAAAAGCTGTAAACTTTCAATTAAGCCGCTACTTGTGCTAATTTCCTCAGTAGGGATAGCTACCCCAATACCAAATGCTGAAAAAATATAGATTGCTGCAATAACTATACCGCCAATAACGATTGCTTGGGGTATTTGTTTTTTAGGATCTTCCATATCATCAGCCATTGTAGTGATTACTTCAAAGCCCAAAAAATTGAATATAATAACTGAAACAAACGATAGACTATTCACGTCAAATGAGGGTAACATTGAAGTTAAAGTATACTCATTTGCTACTCCTTGTGTAATTGCTACATAAACCCCCAACGCACCTACTACCACTGCTAAGAAAACTTTAATAATAGCAGCTCCGTTTAAAATCCAGACACTATCACTAATTGGAAAGAATGCAATCAGCGTCACAATCCAGATAAATGCTAACTCAATCATAATAGCTACCGCAATATTAATTTCTATCCCAGTGATTAACTCAATCATTTCTGGGAAAATAACAGCCAAAGCGGCCATCCATAAAGGGAAGTTGATCCAATAATACCAAGCTACTCGTCCTCCCATTTTAGATCCAAAAGCCTTTCTGACCCAGTCATATAGCCCACCTTCACCATCAAATGTTGTACCTAATTCAGAAGCAATTAGTCCATAAGGAAGCAAGAAGCCAATCATTAAAAAGATCCACCAAAAATATTGCGAATTTCCTATTGCTGCAACAGGAGCTGCTGCTTCAGCTACAAATACAACACAAATTACTGAAAGAATTGCATCTATCATTCTGAATTTTTTTTTACCTTTTATTTCATCCAATAGAATCACCTCTCACTTATTAAACTAATCTTTTCCAGCTTTTTATAGTATCAAACCGGAAAAGATCGTTTCTTTATTCTTCTATTTTTTATACATAAAATCTAAATCTAATTGTCTTAACATGTCATCTAACGTTTCTTTAGCCATTTCTTTTTCTTTTCATCTATTGGTTCTTGTTTTTCAGCTATACCCATAAAGTAAACGAGTAAGCCTCTCATCGCAGTTAGACGGTTACCAGCTTCCTCAAAGGCAATTGAGTAGTCAGCATCTAAGACTTCATCTGTTACCTCTTCTCCTCTAGACGCAGGTAAACAGTGCATGAATTTAGCATCTTTAGAAGCTTTCTTTATCATTTCGTCTGTTACTTGATACTTAGGATAGAAGATAGCCAATCGTTCTTCTTCAGAAAGTTCAGCATCATATAAGCCGTACCACACATCTGTATAAATGAAATCAGCATCTTTCATTGCTTTTTCTTCATCTTCTGTCATCATAAATGAACCACCAGAAACTTTACAATTATTCTTAGCGATTTCCTGTAAATTTTCAGTTAATTGATATTTTTTTGGACCATATTGTACAAAATCCATTCCAATTTTTGTTGTAATCATCATTAGTGAAGTACAAACTTGGGTAGCGTCTCCTACAAATACTACTTTACAGTCTTCTAATTTTTTCCCTTTCGGCAAAGCTTCTATCATAGTACAAAGGTCACCCATCTCTTGAGTAGGATGGTTGTAATCAGACATAGCGTTGATTACTGGTATCGTTGCATTATTTGCTAAATCATTTACACTTTTATGTTTATCTACACGAGCCATTAAGATGTCTACTAGTTTAGAAAGAACTACACTGGTATCTTCTATTGTTTCGTGACCTCCTAACTGAATTTGTCCAGGAGCTAAGTACTGTGCATGACCACCTAATTGCTCCATTGCTGTTTCAAACGATACCCTTGTTCTAGTAGAAGATTGCTGAAATATCATTCCTAATGTCTTATTTTTTAATAATTGAGGATAATAACCAGCGTTAATTGCTTTTTTTATTTTTAAAGAGAGATCTATAATATTCATCAATTCCTCTTTAGTAAAATCTTCTGTAGTAATAAAATCTTTAACCTTTGTCATATTCTATTCCTCCTAGTATAATAATAACAGTTTCTAGAAATCGCTTTCAAAAGCATCTTAACTTTACTGCTAAAATATGGAGTTGAGAATAGATCTTAAGGTAGAAATATATATAAACCCTATTATGTAAGCGGTTTATTATTTGTGATTGTCGCTATAATCTTAATCAAGTTATTACTAAACTAGTCTAAACCTATCTAAACTTCTATTTTATATTAATAATTATCTTTTATTTTTTTGCCTTACAAACATACTTGAAGTAATTTTTTTTTTACTGTAAGATAATCTTATATTGCCCATGATTTCATTTAGATTGAGGAGAATAATTATGACAACGATTACTTTCTTGTATAATATCTTTTTGCTTATTCTTTTTTCTACTGCATTAACCTGTATTTTTGCACTTTATATAAAAAGTAAAAGAAAAACTTATCTTTATACGGCCTTATTATTATTATTATTTATCTCAGATAATACAGTTATTTATATGACAGAGTTTTTACAAAATTTCAGTCAACAGTATGATAATGGTTTCATGGATGTCCCCGCGTTTAAAACAATCATTGTATTAGGTACCGCTTATTTATACAATACAATTAATAATGAAGTACTACAGATTAAAAAGAGATCTATTGACTATTTTGTACTTTTAGCTTTCGCTATATACTTACTTTTCATTCCTATGTTTCCGGATAGTGCTTTAAACGTTTGGCTTTATTATTTACCTGCACAACTTTATCTTGGTTATCTAGCCCTATCTAGTTTGATAAAAGTAAAAAAGGAACCTGTTCTTTATTCAGACGCTTTTTACCATAACTACAAAATTCTACTCAAACTATCTTTATTGTTTTCTGTCTTAATTTTGATAGAAGATACTATTGTTATTTTTAACTTCGATAGCTATAGTTCCTTATTAGTAAAAATAAATAATCGTAGTCTATCTGAAGACTTACTCAGTATTATCTATGCAAATGTAATTATTATCCACTCCTTTAAATACTTAAGTTCTTCAAACGTATCTACAAAAAAACCGGCTATCGATGGACCTCTTCATAGTAATATTTTTGAGGAAGTCAATCCTATAGACTATAAGTCGTCTATGAGAGCTTCTACTATGACTGATTGTGAAAAAAAAAATATTGAAGACAACTGTCAAGATCCACAAGATACATTTTGTGGAAAATATCAATTTACTAATAGAGAAAAAGATGTTTTTTACAAAATATTAGAGGCTAAGAGCAATGAAGAAATCAGTCAGGAGTTATTTATTTCTGTGGGTACAGTAAAAACACATACCCACAATATTTATCAAAAGGCTGGAGTTAATAAGCGAACTCAACTTGTACAAATTTATCACCAGGAAGATAAATAAATTCATAAATTTAAAATCAAAATAATAGTTCTGAAAGCTTTGGTATAAATATGTTCAAACCAATTGCATGATATTAGGTACATCTATGTATTAAGAATCTTATTGAATTAAGGTTCTTTTTTCTTTTATTTCTATCCTAAACGTCCTATCAGTCTGAAACCTTTTGCTAATCGTATTCTATGAAAACGTCTATTTTTAAGTGATAGTTTTATACAGTCTATTTCTTATTTCTATCTAAATATCTGTAAAACGGAGCAATAGATTAAAGATTGTTATTAACAGCTATGAGAATTCCATGAAAAAAATTTGTTTCCCTCCATTTTTTATACTCTAGTCAAACTTTTTAAGCATAAAAAAAGCTTTGTAAGAAGAATAAATAACTCATTCCACGGACAAAGCTTCTTGAACTTTACTTAATAAAGTGTTTCTAACTATTAACTATTATTTTTTAGCCCAAGGAAAAAGCATTGGAACTTTTTTTGTGTATTCTTCCCAATCATCGTATTTCTCCATATTTTTCTCTAATAATGGAGTAGAAATTTTGATTAATACCGTACTCATTAAAACAGGTGAGATAACTAAAGCTATATAGTAAAATGGATTCACAGAACCCGTAAAAAATAATGTAATACCACTAACATATAATCCAACCCATATTAATATTTCTCCAAAATAGTTTGGATGACGTGTAACAGACCATAGCCCTGTTTGTAAAAGTTTGCCTGATCCTTTACTAATGTGTTGTCTTAATTGTTCGTCACCGACTACTTCAAAGAATAACCCTATTAGTGAAACAAGCAATGCAGCGTAGACGAAATACTGGTGTCCTGAATTGAAACTAAATTCATTGTACTTGATTACAGAATAACTTGCAGATCCAACAACAAAATTGATAATACCTTGAACCATAAAGACTCTAAAGAATGCAATAATAACGACTTTATCGCCCCACTCTTTACGCCATTGTGCGTATCTGAAATCTTCCGGTTTTCCGTAATTTCTTTTTAGTAAACGTAAAGATAATCTTAATCCCCATACAGTAATAAGTCCAACAATGGCATAAGATAAAATTGTAGGGTTTTCAGTTACAAATAACGTAAGCCAACTTCCAACAACAAAGCCCATACCCCATCCGATATCAACAATCGAATTATTTTTAATAATAGTTGCTATAATAAATATTGTTATAAAATAAGCAAAGGTAAAAATCAACGGAACTAATAATCCGTCTAAGCCTATATTAGTAAATCCTTGTGTTGCTATTGCTAATGTCGCAAAAAATAAAATAGTATAAATAACAATTCTTTTTTTATCCATAACGCACCTCTTTCCATTTTTATAAATTATACCATACCCTTAAGTAAAGTAAATTTATGTGCTTACTAATGATTTATAATAAAGTCCAACAAATAAATTATTTGTTCATTTTTTAAAAAAGTCTTGTAAAAATCAATATATTTAGTTATACTTTAATAAAGTTTTAGGCGAGCCTTAAAAAGGTTAGATAATAAAAAAGAAAGAAGGCTATAAAATGAAAAAAATAAAATTAATTTTAGCTTTATTAACGTTGGTAGTTTTCATAGCAGCTTGTGGAAATGACGAAGCAGTAGAAAGTGGCAAACTACAAGTTGTCGCGACAAACTCTATCTTAGCGGATATGATTAAAAATGTAGCAGGCGATAATATTGAGTTACACAGTCTTGTTCCAGTCGGTACAGACCCCCATCAGTACGAAGTACTTCCTGCAGATATTGAAAAATCAACAGATTCAGACGTTATTTTTTATAATGGTTTGAACTTAGAAACTGGTGGAGATGGCTGGTTTGTTAACTTGATGGAAACGTCTAAGAAAATTGAAGGAGAAGATTATTTTTCTACAAGCGAAGGAGTTCAGCCAATGTTTCTAACTTCTGCGGGGCAAGAATCTGAACAAGATCCTCATGCGTGGTTAGATATTAGTAACGGCATTCAGTACGTTAAAAATATTACTGAAGTTTTGATGGAAAAAGATCCAGATAATAAAGCAGACTATCAAAACAATTCAGATGCCTATATTGAAAAATTAACAGCATTAGATACTAAAGCAAAAAAAGAATTTGAAGATATCCCTGAAGATCAAAAATTATTGGTTACTAGTGAAGGTGCCTTTAAGTACTTCTCAGCCGCTTATGGGGTGACTGGTGATTATATCTGGGAAATCAATACAGATAGCCAAGGAACACCAGAACAAATGAGTACGATCATTGATACTATTAGAGAGAGCAAGGTCCCATCATTATTTGTAGAAACAAGTGTTGATAACCGGAGCATGCAAAGTGTTTCAAAAGAAACAGGAGTTCCAATTTATGAAACGCTTTTTACTGATTCCGTTGCAAAAGAAGGAGAAAATGGAGACAGTTACTATGATATGATGGAATGGAATCTAACAAAAATTCACGAAGGTCTAAATAAATAACCAAATCGTTTATTGTACTAATCTTCAGAAAGTTTGACTAAAAATCTAACTTTTTGAAGGTTAGTCTATTTTTTATTTTACTTTAAAGTATTCTTTAATTTATAAAAATCTAATTTTATTTCCTAGTATTACTAGAGTTGAAGTCATTTAATTTATATCTAGACCAAAAAACAATCTAATGACATCAAAAAAGAATAGATAAAAGAGAATTTTTTAATAAAAAGATTCTCTTTCTATATTAAGTCATTCTTAAAAAACCAATTGGTCTTCTACTACTATCTTTCGCAAAACTTCAAAATAATAGTCCGCTGATACGTTACCACTAGTATTTTTTATATTTAAATCACCATATTTAACTGAAATAACTGCATCTGTTCAATCTCCATTTGGATTACGTTCAATAATATCGTATTTTGGATGACCTTTATACGCTTTTTTCTCATATAGTCACGAGCTTGCAGTAATTTATTTACTGCACTTTTATCTTTTCCACCTATTTCAAGTATGGAACTAGTGATAAAGTGGCTATCGCTAGCTACCATCAGTTTAGAAGGTCTATTAATTTTAATATTTTCTTTAAGTTTTTCTTTTGTCGATCCAGTATAAAATTCATTTCCATTTACAAAAATAGTTTCATTAGTGTTGCTGTCACAGCATAGTAGAAGCTATTAAATAAAGTTTTTTCATAAAAAATCTCCGTTAACAGATGATTATATGATTTTAATTTACTCTTGTATAGCCTTTAAATAACAACTAGAATAATAAGTAGCTTTATTTTAATAAAGCTATTTTAAATCAATAAAAAATTATACGTAATGAAAGATGTAGACAAGTAGATAACTACATTCAGATTAAATCATTCATTTTACCTATAATCTTTATTATTACTTTGACAATTCACTGTTTAAATAGTATTCTATATAGAATTAAGTCACGAATGGAGGAGTTAGTATAGATAAACAAAAGAAATTTAAAATTGGTCTTGTACCAAAACTGTTAATTGCTATCGGTTTAGGGGTCCTGGTGGGACAATTGACCTTTATACCAGAATTCTTACTTCAAATCCCTGTTACTTTATCCGCTTTATTTAGCCAATTATTAGCTTTTATTATCCCTTTAATGATTGTTGGTTATGTTATCAAGGGTATTTCTGATTTATCAGATGGAGCTGGAAAATTACTTGGCCTTAATGTTTTGATGGCTTATTCTAATACTTTAATTGGTGGATTTATCGCTTATTTATTAGCCTCAAGTCTTTTCCCGTTATTTATTGACGCTTCTATAAGAGAAACCGTCCAAACTGAAGGGACTGAATTGACTCCACTCTTTACTTTACCCTTAGAACCTTTATTTGGAGTTACGTCAGCAATTGTCTTTGCTTTCTTATTCGGAGTCTTTATTTCTTGGTTACGCAAAGAAAAGAAAGGCGAAGTGATGTATCACTTCTTCACTGAATTTGGTGAAATTATTACTCAAATTTTAAAAACACTTATTATTCCAGGTCTACCGATTTATATTTTTGGAAATTTTTTAAATTTAAGTTATAGTGGTGCAGTATTTTCTCTTCTATCTGTCTTTTGGAAAGTATTCATCGTCGTAATTGGTCTGCAATTATTGCTTATTATTCTATTGTTTATACTCGCTGGACTTTATACTGGAAAAAACCCACTTACTTTATTAAAAAATCAATTGCCTGGCTACTTTACAGCTTTAGGTACGCAGTCTTCTGCCGCTACTATTCCTGTTAATATGGAATGCGCCCGCAAAAATGGGGTATCAAAAGAAATTAGGGAATTTGTTATCCCGTTAAGTGCCACCATTCATCTTATGGGCAGTGTGGTTACTATCACTTCATGTGTAACAGCTGTGTTATTGATGTTTGATATGCCTCATAGCTTTGGTATGATGGCTGGCTTTATCGCTACTTTAGGTGTTGCACTTGTTGCTGCACCTGGTGCTCCTGGGGGGGCAATTATGAGTGCTATTCCATTTGTTTATATGGTTGGTATTGATCCAACTGGTTCGTTAGGTAATTTGCTCATCTCTCTTTATATTACTCAAGATAGTTTTGGAACAGCAGCGAACGTTTCTGGGGACAATGCTATCGCACTTGTAATCGATAAAGTTTATCATAAATATATTGTGAAAAAAGAAAAGCCTTTTGAAGAAAATGTGTCTAGTCAAATCAGTAATTAACTTATTTCAATAAAAAAGAAGCTAGGCAAAAATTTGCTCAGCTTCTTTTTTATTCTTTTCTTATAAATAAATCCATCAAAATCTAGAGTAGCATAAAATTATGAGGTTTAGTATTCTTTAAAATCTGACAACTTCCTTTTATTCTGACTCACTCGTTTTTGTTATTCCTTTTCCAAATAGTTTCATTAATTCGATTAATGCCGTTTTATCTTCTTCACTAAATTCTTTTAGTAATTCATCTAGGTATTCCATATGTTTTAAATGAACTTCCATAAATCTTTTTTTACCCTCTTTTGTAATCTGAATCCAGAAGACGCGTTTATCTTGCTCATCTTGGATTTTTTCTACATAGTTTAATTTAAGCAATTTATTAACTGTATGAGTTATTGTTCCACTGCTAATAACAGCTACTTCACCAAGTTTTTGAGTTTTAGCCTTCTCGACTTCATTTAAATAAGCTAAAATAGGATACAAACTGAATGGCATACCTAACTCTTCAAGGTTTTTACTCAAGTTCTCTTGGAGTGTACGAGCCATTTTTCCAAATACAACCATTAATTTAATATTTGTCGTCATTGTTTTCCCTCCGCTAAATAATCTTAAGTGCTTATTTTCTATCTTTTTCAATATCTTTGTGTTAAGATAAATATACCATAAATATATCTTAATATAAAGATATATTTATGTTTAATTCGTAAGCAAGATCATTTGAGGAGGAATACAGTTTATGAACAATCAATACATTGATTTATTAAAAGAACGTCGCTCCATTTATGCGCTAGGTAAAAAGGTTTCCCTATCTAACGAACAAATCATGGAATTAGTCAAAAAAGCAATCAAAGAAAGCCCGTCTTCATTCAATTCCCAAACTTCACGTGCAATTGTTTTGTTTGGAGACTCTCACGAAACGTTATGGGATTTAACGGAAGCTGCTTTGAAAGAAGTCATTCCTGAAGGACAAGATTTTGCTCCAACAGTTGGAAAATTAAACTCTTTTCGCGCTGGATATGGAACGATTTTATTCTTTGAAGAAATGAGCATTGTTAAAAATCTACAAGAACGATTTGCACTGTATGCCGATAACTTCCCAGTTTGGTCAGAACAAGCTTCTGGCATGGCGCAACACTCTGTCTGGACTACATTAGCAATCGAAAATATCGGCGCTAGCTTACAACACTACAACCCATTGATTGATGATGCTGTTCGCTCAGAATGGAATCTATCTGCTAACTGGAAGTTACGTGCGCAAATGCCATTTGGCTCCATTGAAGCACCTACTCAAGATAAAGAATACATGAACGATGACGAGCGCGTTCTTTCATTTAATTAATTATCAAGTAAAGAGCCAAACACTAGCTAATTACGGCTAATGTTTGGCTCTTTATTTTATCGGTCTTTCAGCTAGGTTAAGCTGTAAGTAAGAGACTACCAGTCGCTATTTATAGCTTATCTCCTTTTAAATAAGACGTATCTCATCAAATACTTTTCATAACTTAATATAACGAGTTAAATTTTTGTAAATGATTTACTTCTGATTGTGTAAGCGCTATTATTGACTTGTGAAATAAGAAGCAAAAGCTTTTACATACGTTCTAACTTTAAAAAAGAATGCTGCTAAGAGAAAGAAAATGATTACTGCGAGAGGAGGCTGTTTATTTTATCTAGCAGATTTTTTGATAAGCACATAGAAATTACTTATATCAATGATAGTACATTGGGGAGGAAAACAAAAATGAGGACAAAACTATTAGTAAAAAGCGCCTGCGTTCTTGTAACAACCGGTCTATTATTCATAACTAGTTACACAACAGCTGAGGCCTGTACAACTGTGTTAGTAGGAAAAGATGCTTCAAAAGATGGCTCCACTATGATCGCACGAAATGAAGATATGGGGACTGCTTGGACTAAGCATTTTTTTGTGAGAGAAGCAAATAAAAATAAAGCTAAATTTGTATCAGAAGGAAATGGATTTTCTATTAATTTGCCTAAAAAGCAATTAAAGTACACAGCTACTCCTGAATGGGATGTCTCAGAGGGCTTATATGAAGAAGCGGGGATCAATAGCAATAATATTGCGATGAGTGGAACAGAATCTACTACAGCTAAGGAGAATGTCTTAGAACTTGATCCTTTAGTAGAAAAAGGAATCGCTGAAGATGCAATAGTAACAGTTGTATTGCCCTATATCAATTCGGCTAAAGAAGGAATTGAGAGATTAGGTAAGATTGTCGAGGATAAAGGTGCGGCAGAGACAAATGGAATTATTTTTTCTGATAATAACGATATCTGGTATATGGAGATACTTACTGGACACCATTGGGTAGCAACGAGAGTACCAGATGATAGTTATGCTGTTATTGCAAACACGATTTCTATTCAAGAGTTTGATTGGGACGATTCTGCTAATTTCCTTTATTCTAAAAATTTACAAGAATTTGTCAGTGATAACAAGCTAACTGACGACTTAAAAAACATATCAATCAGGGAGACTTTTGCTGATACTAAAGATGATGCTCAGTATAATACTCCGCGGATATGGTATGGCCAGAAAATGCTAACAGAATCAGATAAAAAAATTGACGATACAGATTTCAAACTTTTTGTAAAAGCAGATGAGCCAATTACCACACAAGCAATCGCTGGTATCTTAGGTTCTCATTACAATAATACCGACTATGATACTTTTGGAGAAAAAGAATCAGATAAATACCGCCCTATAAGTGTACCGAATACGATGGAATCTCATATTCTCCAAATTAGAAACAATGTGCCAGATGAAATAAGTGCTATTCACTGGTTAGCGCTAGGTGTACCAGATACAAGCAACTATATTCCATTCTATAGTGGGATAACAGAAACGCCTAAAGAATACCAGATAGGTACCGACGAACCTGATGAAAAATCTGCCTATTGGACATATCGAACAACCAACGCTTTGACTAATCCGTACCATGATGAATTTAAAACTGAAATAATTGCACCGGTACAAGAAAAGGTCTGGGATCACATGACTGAAGCTGTAGAAAAAATAGATAAAGAAGCAGGAAAAATGGCTGAAAAAAACCCTAAAAAATTGGATTCTTATTTAAATAAAAAAACAAAAGAACTATCTGATTACTCACTAAAAGAATACAAACAAGTCAATAGAAATCTTATTAAGAAAATGACTGAAAAAACGAATGTTAGACACAATGAAGAGCTCTAGAATTGACTCATTGTGACTCATTCGTGCGATAGATTTTAAAAAAGAAGGACACTAATTCACTAAATAAGTCCCATATGATTAGCTAGTAAAAATTAACTTTTGCTTTATGAATAAATAAAATCATTTTATCAGAACCTTGTATCCATTCAAGGTTCTTTTTTTGCTGATTTGATATGCAATATAATTAATATGTATGCTTTTTATAAAAACGATTCTAAAGAGAACGTACTTAAAAGTATCCTGGTTGGTTTATTCATTCTATTTTTTGATTGTCTCTCATTTTTTAAATTTACTTCTTTTAAATTATAGATTACTCATTGATTCGATATGCTTTTTTTCAAGATTTCTATTTCTTTTTTCAGTTTATTATCTTCTTCTTTTAATTTTACTGTACATAAGCTATTATAGACTACACTTGCTAATATAAGAAATACTATAAACGTAGTGGTAGTCATCTTTATCTCCCCCTCCTTAAATTAATAAATAACAAACTATTTCATCTGTTCACCTTAAAGAATCAGCTCATTTTCACTAGTGTTGTTAACGACTTCATTATTTCTTAAAGCGAATGGGAAAACAAGTTATTGTAAGTATCCATCACGATGTTAAGACTCATTTATTCTACTAAAAAACTAAAAACAGCAACTAAATGAGCAGAGTAGCTTTTACTACTGCACAATTTTAGTTACTGCTTTTTATTCTATAATGTCGAATGGCTATTTTTACTGTGCCATCTTTTATGGTAATAATAAATAGTCAAAAGAACAATAAATTCCGATGCTGGAACGGCAAGCCATAAACCTGTCAAACCAAATAATTTAGGCAGAATCATAAGCATAATCAGTAAAACGATTATACCACGTGCTGCAGTAATCCATGTTGCCATTCGAATTTGTCCGATAGATTGATAATAAGTCATCATAACAAAGTTGGTTCCCATGAAGAGATAGGCAATAAAAAATAATTTAATACCTGATACTGCTAATACTACGACTTCTTCAGGGAAGTCACCAAACAATCTGACGATTTGTGTTGCTGCAAACTGACCAATGAGCATAAATAAGATGCCTGCTATCAAAGCTGTTCCAATTGCGAGTTGAATTGTTTTTTGTATCTTCTTTTCATCCTTAGCTCCTTTGTAATAACTAATTAAAGGTTGAATAGCCGATCCCATTCCTAAAAACAGCAACAACATGACACTATGAACATAATTCAATATCGCAAAGGCAGATACACCAACTGTTCCTGCAAGATTTTCAAATACGATATTATGTGAAACTGTAAAAAAGGAAATACCTACTTCTGCAAGAAAACTTGGAAAACCGATAACTAAAATGAGAGCAATCAACCTTTTATCGAAGCTGAAACGCACAAAATGCAAATTATTTTTTTTCCTAAAAAAATGCGTACTAAGGATAATAAGTCCTACAAGTGCACCAATCAGTGTTGCAGTAGCGGTACCTTTCACACCAAAATCAAATATAAATAAAAATACATAGTTTAAAATAATATTAACAACTGACGTAGCTATAAGAGCAGTCATTGCTGTATTTGGACCGCCATCATTACGTACTAAAATACTAAAAGTATTCTCTGCTGTAAAGATAAATCCAAAAAGCAATAAAATATTCAGATAATCTGATGTATATCCAATCGTATCTGCATTTGCGCCTAATAAATAAGCAAGTTCTGTTCTAAAGATGAAAGCAGTGAATCCAATAATTATCGTCAGGACTAATATCGTACTAATCGCATGTGAAAAAATAATACGTGCTTGATCTGGCCGTTTAGCACCCATCATAACGGAATAACGAGTTGCAGCACCCACACCTATCCATAGTGACATCGCCACAAAAATACTGTAAACAGGTACAGCAATACCGACACCTGCTAGAGCAACTGATCCGAGCTTATTGCCAACCATAATTCCATCAATAATAATATTAACAGCCATTAACAACATACCGACAACGGACGGAACTAAATACCTCAAGAAAGATTTCCCTACTGATTCTGTATCTAAATTATTTACTATTTCTTTTCTTCCCATCGCCACTTCAAATCCTTTTCTATTTGTTCTATTGAAGATATCGGACTATTTTTTCAGATTAAAGTAGACGAATTAATTATTTCATGGTTACTACTACAAATATCATTAACTAAATAATCATACAAAACAACACATCACTAAACAGATATTCAAAAATACCTCTATTTAATGAAAAATTCGTTTAACGTATCCTTACTTATCTAAGTTTTTTAAATAAAACTATGTATCCTTTTTTTAGTCTTAGTAGTGTGATGGTAATACAGCTTTAGAACTAAGTCAACTTGAATGCTTAACTACCGTTCAAATCATAAAAATAAAGAAAGAACTATTTTCACTAGATTTAAAAAACTAAAAAACATCTCTTTACAAAAAAACTCATTACTTTTAGTGTATTAACGCAGTTTCTTTCTAGAATTATTTATCGTTAAGCTAGTTTATTAGATGTACAAATATTAATTTATTCATTCTTCTAGCTAATTTTGTGATAGTATTTAACTAAGATTTATTTTTACAAAAAGAGAGGAGGGCTTTTTTGTTGGATAAGACAATACCGTATGCAGAAATTTGGATGATCCGTTTACTAGAACTCCCGGTTATCGAACAACACTTACCTGAGGGCTTTCACTTTGCATTTTACCAAGAAGATGATGAAGTTGAATGGGCAGCTATTGAAACAGCTGTTTCTGAATTTGAGGATACAGTCCAAGCACTGGATTATTTTGAAGAGAAGTTTGCACCACACTTAAAAGAATTACAAAAACGTATGGTATTTGTCATAAATTCCTCAGGAGAAAAAATAGGAACCTGCTCGGCTTGGTGGAAAGAGACACCTAATAAAGAACGTTATCCGCTTATTCATTGGGTTGCTGTGAAACCTAGCTATCAAGGAAAAGGGATTGCAAAAGCTATGATGACCCACACTCTCAAGCTATTACAAAGTCTTGAGCATACTTCTCCTGTTTATCTCCATACGCAAACTTGGAGTCATATTGCTATTCGACTATACGAATATTTTGGATTTGAAATCTCAAGTAAAAATCTAGACGGAAGCCCTAATCTAGATTACGAAAAAACATTGCTTATTTTAGCTGAGTTAAAAAACCAAAATAATAGCTAGTTGTAAGGTTTATGGTAATTAATTGATTCATAGTAGCAATCATTTCGTTTTATGTATAAAATATTATGTACTACCATTACTTAATTTATTTTTTGATTCCTTATTCTAGCTAGAGTAGTTTAAATAGTAAAGTAACAATAAAAGGAGGAGATTTTTTATAAAAAAATCAGCTAAATTAAGTAAGCTGTCTTTTACCGGTAGCACGCTAAAATGGATTGCCATCGTTACCATGTTAATCGACCATATCGGCGCTTTTTTAATTGAACCTTATTTATTGAGTCAGGGAGTAAATACTGTCTCACTATTTTTAGCAACCGATTTGCCAACAGGTAGTTCTTATTACTTGCTTTATCAAACATATGTGATTTTTAGACTGATTGGAAGATTATCTTTTCCTATTTTTGCCTTTCTTCTTGTAGAAGAATTCCTCTATACGCGTCACTTAAAAAAATACATTAGTCAATTGGGACTGTTCGCTCTGCTATCAGAAATTCCATTTGATCTGGCAAGTAAAGGTGTCTTACTCGAATTTTCTCATCAAAATATTTTCTTTACGCTATTTATTGGTCTTTTATGTATCGCTATTTTTGATTTATTCGATAAAAAACAAGATAGCAAGTGGATCATACTTCTTTTAGCGCTTCTCATTAGTGAACTTTTAAAAGTAGATTACTCTATAATCGGTATATTAAGTATCTTTATCTTTTATTATTTTCATGACCACGTTCTATTGAGAACAATCTTAAATGGTCCATTATTTTTAATGAATCTTACAGCTATTTTTTCTTTCATTCCTATTCAACTTTACAATGGAAAAAGAGGTAAACAAAATAAAACTTTCTTTTATCTTTTTTATCCTGGTCACCTTATTTTATTGTTTCTAATTCGGATGATTTTCATTGCCTGATTTCAAGTAACGACAATAGCATATTAAATTTTTTAATTTTCCAGAAAATATTTTACGCACTTTCCTTCATAAATGCTCAAAAATAAATAGCAATAGAGTATTCACGTAGAAGCAAATATTATCTGATGAATAGATATTTAAAAACTTTGTATAGAAAAAAAATTAGACTTTACCTTTATGGATATAAATATAAAAACATCTACTAGTAGGTATTCTTCTCGTTCAAAGAATTCTTTGAACTTGATATAAAAAAGTTCCATTAACTTTACAATGGAACTTTTTCTTATTTTAGACTCACGCATTTGAATCTTATTGGTTAAATTTAGTAATTTTATTTCAATAGTCTTTATATCGAAAAGCACCTTATTAAGGTGGATCTCTTGTTCAAAACTTTTATCTTTTAAATTTGAGATTGTAGCAATTAAATTTACGAATTAAATTTCTATTGGTTTTATCCAAATCTTCATTAGCTTTAACTAAGTCCATATTAACTATTATAAGATTTGCATTCACTATATTTGAACTGGCTTCTCTTTCTTTCAAGGTAGCTATAATTTCTGTATCTGCTAAACTCATTGTCGTTCTTCGTGCGGTATCCATTGCCTTTTTAGCTATTAAACATGTAGCATTAGCTTCAGTTATCGTCGTTGTATTTTATCCAGCAGTAAGGGCATTGTCTCGAGTCAAGGTTACAGAATCAATAGCTTTTTATGACTAGCGTTATTTACTTCCAAAGAAGTAACGTGTGCAATTATTGCTAGTGAATACTCTTCATCACTTGTCTTTAAATTTTCAATATCTAACTTTAAGGATAAAATTTCATTCTCGAGTATTCTTTTCCATAAACCCTCTTAAAATTCAGTGTTTTTTGTTTTTTCTAAAAAATCTCTAACTTGTAAAAGATCAAGAAATTGATAATCTGCTGGTACTTTTTTCTCTTTTAAACGAGATAAATCTTTTTTTAATTTATGATGACCTTTTCTAGTAGGAAGATAGGTGATGTCATCTTCAACTAAGAATGAAACAATCCCTGCACTATGAGCTGCTTCAATACCAGCAGCAGAATCTTCGAGTACAATGGCATTACTACAAGTAATTTCACTTTTTTTACATGCGGACAAAAAAATTTCAGGATCAGGTTTACTATTTATTACCTCGTCTCCCGCTATAATTATATCAAAGTATTCAGAAATCCCTTCAATTTCTAAGTAATAGTTTACTTTTTCTCGATCTGATGATGAAGCAATAGCAATTTTAATTCCATTATTTTTAGTGAATTCTAGTAAATCTACTAACCCTTTTTTCTTATATACACGCTTCTCATGTGCTAAAATTTCATCTTTAAACATATTGATTGAATCACGCCACTCATCATGAGAAACATCATTACCGTACAGTTCTTCCATATGCTGACGGATACCTTTTTCTGTCCGTCCTGTTAAATAATAATATACATTATGAGTAACTTCAAAATCATGTTTTTTTGCTGATTCAAGATAAGCACGATAAGCTAACCGACCTGTATCAAACATTAAACCATCCATATCAAAAATAAGTAATTCAATCTTATTCATATACATACCTACTAACTAATTTATTTTTTAAAATTGAGTAAATTGTATTACTTTTGATTATTTTTTTATTTAATTGCATTAAAATTCTATGGTTATTTAATCACATTCTTTACGTATTCTTTATCTCAAAAAAAATTTTGTTTGATAAAATTATGATAAAAACTTAAAAAATAGTGCAACAACACTTATGTGCTATTACACTACTATTTTTAAAAATACTTTAGAGTCTCTATTTCTGTAAATTAATTTTATCTATTAATGATTTTAATGCTTTATCAGCTGTTTCTCCATCATCTTTTTTAATCAAAGATTCAGAGATGATAAATGAACCCCCAACTGCTACTATATGGTCATTTTGAACATATTCCATAAAGTTTTCTTCATTAATACCACCTGTTGGTAAAAACTTAACATCATAGAAGGGACCACTCAACGCATTAATTGCTTTTAATCCACCATAAATATCTGCAGGGAAAAACTTGACCACCTTGATACCATATTCCATAGCACGTTGAATATCTCCAGGTGTTGCCGTTCCTGGAAAAACTGGAACGTCTTGTTCTATACAATATTCAATAACTTCAGGAACAACTGCTGGTGAAACAACGAATTTCGCACCATTTTCGATAGCATCTTTTGCTTCTTTCTGTGTTCTTACAGTTCCTGCTCCAACAATTAACTCATTAGACTGAGATAATTTTTTAATAGCTTCTATTGCTAAATCACTTCTAAATGTTACTTCAATAAACCGCACGTTATTTTTAACTAAAATATCCTCTAAGCGATCTAAATAAGTAAGGTCTGTTGCAGTATAAAGAGGTAACAACTTTACTTGCTCAATTTTTCGATAAATTTCATTTCCCATATTTGCTAACATAATAATCTCTCGCTTTCTAGTATAAAGAACCTTTACTTTTCTTTTGACTTAAGAATAGCTTCATGTAGACCTTGCATATAACTAAGACCCATTGCGCGATCATAGAGACCATAACCAGGCATTGCAACTTCGCCCCACACAGTACGACCATGATCTGGGCGAACGACTCCATCGAAGCCTACATCTAGCAAAGCTTTCATTATTGAATACATATCTAATGATCCTTCAATACTCAAATGCGCTGATTCCTTGAAGTGACGCTCACCTAAAAATTTAACATTACGGAAATGAACAAAATTGATTTTATCTCCAACTTCGTGAATAATTTTGACTAAATCATTTTCTGGATTTGCTCCAAGTGAACCTGTACACATAGTAATACCATTATATGGAGAATCTATAATACTAAGAATCTTTTTCAAGTCTTCTGAATTCTTCGTGATACGAGGGAATCCAAATATTTCAAATGGTGGATCATCTGGATGAATCGCCATCTTAACATCTACTTCCTCACATACTGGAATTATTTTCTGTAAGAAATAAGTAAGGTTATCAAATAATATTTCTTCTGTTACTCCTTCGTAAGTCTCTACTAAACTACTAAATTTATTCAAACGCTCTTCTTCCCAACCAGGTAGGCTAAATCCTTTAGATTGGCTATGGATAAGTTTGAACATGTCACTCGCTTCTATATTATCTACAACAGCTTGATCGTAAACAAGAGAGAAACTACCATCACTATTCTCATAAAATAAATCTGTTTTGGCCCAACCGAAAATTGGTTTGAAGCTATAACAAATCATGTTAACACCGCATTCAGATAAATTTCTAATTGTTTGAATATAATTTTCAATATATTGATCTCTTTCAGATGTTCCAGCTTTTATTGCATCATGAACGGCTACGCTCTCTATCCCTAAAAATTCTAAGCCTTTCTTTTCAACTGATTCTTTTAGCTCTTGAATTTCAGGAACTTCCCATATATCTCCTGGTAGTTTGTTCAATAGTGTACCCACAATCCCATTCATCCCAGGTATTTGTTTGACATTTCCCAACGGAATAGTGTCATTTTTTTCCCCGTACCATCTAAATCCCCACTTCATTATATCTCTCTTCCTCTCATTAAAAGTCATCCTCATCTTGGTCATCACTTATCATCGATACGTGCCATACACCTAGACTATCGGTTGCTTGTTTGATTACAGCTTCTGCAATTTGTTCTACTGGCGTTGATAAAATTTGATGGTTAATTGTTTCTAATAACATTGGAAGATTAACTCCACCGATAACATAAACTGAATCTTGCAATTTTTTATCTAGACTATTTGTAACAATAACTGATTGGTTATAAGGACTAGCACTTACTAAGTCTGCTAATACGATGACACCTTCACTTTCATTAACTTCATGTATTGCCACTTTAATTTTTGCGCCTAATTCTTGAACATCGTCTCCTGAATTCAAATTTACTGTCGTAATATTATTAGTTTCACCCATAATCACTTCTGCTGAATCTTTCAATCCATCACTTAATTTCCCATGTGTTGCAATGACAATCCCTAGCATTAATAATCCTCCTTATATTGTAAAATAATTTTAAAAAAAACTAGTCCTTTTTCTCCCGACAACGATTACACCGAAGAATCAGAAAAACTTATTTAAATAGTTCTACAACTTTTGTTAAATTTTGCATATTTAAAGTCTTTCGTTTTAAATCTGATTTTTCTAAATAATAGTTACTCTCTGATTCCTTTTCCAATATCCTTGCGCTAAAAACATAATTAAAGTTTTGATTCGATGAAGGATGATCAATTTTTAATTCTGCAACTTTTTTCTTAGAGAAATCGTTTCCTGAAATGTGCAATGGTGCTTCTGAGCCTATGCTATCCAAAATGAACATAGTTGCTTTCTCTTTATGAGAAGCACTTAACGCTTCTAGACCGACTTCTCCAAAACTTCCTTCATCTATAAAAGCAAAGGCTGTTTTTTCATCTTTTGTTTCACTAATTATTTCTAATAGTGCAAGAATTGATGAGGTATTACGAACAAGCGTCTTTCGACTTGGTAATCCTTTCGCAACCTTACCTAATAATAGGAAATAGATACCGTAAATAAGAACAATTAAAATAGTCGAAAACGAAGTTAAATCAAAGGCATTCGTTGCATATTGCATATAAACAAGTGTTCCAACAATTCCTAATAGAATCATCAAAATAGAACTAACTAAAATGAAACTAAGCGTTCGTTTCTTCTGTTCTTTTAAATTGAATAATTCATAAGCACCATAGCTTTTAGGAGGCGTATCATAATATGTGCAAATGATCCGATCTGCTTTTTCGATATTACCAACGTAAACATTTCTCAAAGCATATTTTTTATGACGATTGTACTCAACCACTTGTACATCTTCTCTCATTTCAGATATATCCGTCACTAATGCTGAAAGAAATCGTCCTTTACTCTTATCAGTACTCCGTATCCGATAAATGTATTGATATCGAAATAACCAATCTTTAAATTTTTCATTTTGCTGCATAGTATTTACCACCTATCCTGGTCACTGTATCCTCTATAGAGAAAAGTAGGTGTTTTTAGTACCTACTTCAATGTCAATATTATTTTATAAATCAAATTGTTTTAATACATCTTTTAAGCTTGATTTTGGTCCGGATGGTGTCGCTTGGAAATAAATATCCTCAACCCCATATTGCTCATTTAGTTCCTTTAATTTTCCAGCATCAGATTTATTCAAATAAACAGACTTAGTTACAAAAATATCTGTTTCTGGATTTTTTTGCGCAATTCCACCAATATTTAATTCTTTCATAGGCACACCATTTTTAACTAAATCATAAATGACACTAATTGTTTTAGTAATTAAAATGCAATTGTATTCTTTAAATTTATATTCGTCCCAGTAAAACTGTGCTTTTTCTGGCGTAACGACAATAGTCTTTTGTCCTGTACGACTTCCGGCATTTTTGTATAGCTCACGCATAAATTTATCTTTTGCAACTACTTCGTCTACAACAAAAATTGAATTTATTCCTTGTTTTTGTGACAATGTCATCATTACTTGTCCGTGGATTAGACGTTCATCGACACGTGCCAAATTTACTTCTCCCATTATTGAACACACCCTTTTTTAAATTATAGAATTCCGACACCAGCTAAAACAATCAGTATTCCTGTCAGCCATAACAAGGCTTGGGTTACTTTCAACCCTTTCTTTGTATAGAACCAATAAACGCCCATTACGACTGCTAACGGTAATATTCCTGGAATAATTTGGTCAAGAATATCTTGAATGATGAATTCTTTACCAGAAATATCAAATTTTAATGCTGACGAAACTTTTACATAGTTTCCAGCTAGAATCCCCATCATGAATAGACCTAGAACTGAAAGTGTTTCAATTGCTTTTTGGATACCCGAACTTTGCATTAGACCTGCTGCACTCCGACCCATTGCAAAAGATTGTCTTGCAAAGAATAATCCTAAAATTACTTGATAAAGTGCAAAAGCTACAAATGGGAATAGCGCCCCTAAAGGACTTCCTTGTTGAGCCCATGGAAGTGCAATCGCAATAAAAATGTATTGAACAGTACCTGAATCAATCGCATCTCCAATTCCTGCAAGAGCACCCATTAAACCAGCCTTTGTGTTATACAATAAATCATCTTGCATCAAAATCTCTTTGTTCCCACTCTCTTCTTCAGCACGTTGCTGTTCCATAGAAGACATCAGGCCGGTAATAACCCCCCCCCCCAACTAAGTTGAGTATTGAAGAATAACAATTGACGTTTATATGCTGCTCTCAATGCATCATCGTCTTTATATAATTTTTTTAATATCGGCATCATCGCATACAGCAACGATGGAGCCAAGTAACGCTCGAATGAATGGGGTATTTCATTTGCAAAGTGCCATCTAAGATAGGCTTTAGTAACATCTTTTGTTGTAATTTCTTCTGGTGTAAGATTTTTATTTTTTGATAATTCTGTCATTTTATTCCCTCCTTGTAGATTAAAATCCATCGTCATACTCATCGTCTTCAGAAAAAGAAATACTATCATTTCCTGTGCTACTTGCTACTTTTCCATTTTTTCCACTTTGGGATTGAACAAAAATCAATGCGAATATAACACCAAAGACTGCGTATGCAACCATCGTAATTTCCAGTGGCATTAAAATTACGCTCATAAAGTATGCAAGAAAGAAGAAGACCATGTAATCTTTACGTCCAATGACATAAACAGTTGTTGCGATTCCGATTGCTGCCAATCCACCACCGACAACTTCTAAAATATGAATAATCACCGTTCCTTCAAGAGCTACAATAAGATCTGCGATAATAGGTGCTCCTAAATAAAGAGCAAAAAATACTAATGGTGTAAATAGCAAAAATGATGCTATCGTTGGATAGAGAATAATCGAACGTGAAATGCCTTTTGAATTTAGCTTTTCTACGGCTCTGTCTGTATATTTACCTAAGAACGTATTAATAAAGAAACGGAATTGATATAAATAACTTCCCAAAAGTCCTACTGGAACGGCTACTGCAATAGCCGCTTCTGGCGTAAGGTTTCCCATTAAAGCTACTGGTACAGCAATGGCTGCAGCAATTGATGGCTCTGCAGGCATTGTTCCGCCTGGTGAGAAGATACCCATGTAAATCATTTGTAGTGCTGCTGTTACGATCATCGCTTGCGCAACATCGTCCATTACAATACCTACAACAAGTCCTGTCATTAATGGAGAGAAACGCAGGGTTAATGTTGCCCCTCCTCCTAGCCATCTTGACATTACGGCTGCAGTCCATAAAGCGATTAATAAACTTTGTACTATACTTAAAGTTTCCATATGTCCTCCTCTTAAATCTTAGTAGTGTATTTTTCTAATTCTAAAATTGAATCCAATAGTAATTCTTTCGTAATGAGAACTGGTATCAGGTGAACCTTTTCTTTTGAGTCAATAAATTCAACCAATTGATTAAGAATTGCCTCATCTTTTGGAAAAATACCCATTTGATGTAAAGATACTGGTAAATTTAATTCCTGGTAAAACGGTAATAATGCATCAATCATTCCCCATTTTTTTTCAATCGCTAGTTGATAAAAAATACCATACGCAACTTTTTCACCATGAAGGAAACGGTGACTATCAGGTATGAATTTACTCATAGCGTCGTGCATAGCATGTGCAGCAGCATTTCTTGCATACTTATCGCCTAAACCTCCAACTAAGCCAGCAACGGCAAAGATAATTTCAGAAAGATGAACAAACTCTTCTGTCACTTCTAAATTTTTCATATCAGTAATTGCTTTAGTTGCATTACTAGTAATCGTATCTTTGCAAAGTTGTGAAGTATGACTTGCCATTTGTAAAAATGGTTCATTCTGTAAATATTCTTGTTGTAGTATAGCGTCTGATTCATACCATTTAGCTAATGTATCTGCTAGACCTGCAATAAAATATTCAACAGGTGAATCTATTATAAGTTCAGGATCTGTGATGAAAAATGAAGCTTGCCTTAGGTAGTGTTCTGTTTTCCCCTCTGCTTCTCCACTTTCTTTGTACATGACTGACAATGGTGTCCACGGAGCACAATTACTAGCTAAAGTAGGGATCACACCAAAATTTATATTAACTATATGTGCTGCATAACCAACTAAATCTACTAGTTTTCCTCCACCTACACCGATAATAAAGTCAATATTTTCTTCTTTTACTATCGTAGCAATCTTACCCGTACCATAATAACTACATTCACCAGTATATTGATGGTAAGAAAATGTATAACGACTATCTTGTAGAAAATTTAGTTTAGGTTGAGCTTTTTCCCAAGAAACTGTTCCATGAATGATCAGTATGTTTTTTGCATCATACTCCACTAAAACATCAGGTACAAAATCAATCGCACCAATGTGATAGCGATAAAATTGTGGTCCTACTTTAACTTTCAAATCATTTAGCATTATTTCAACTTCCTTTTTTAAACAAGATATTTACTATACTCTTGTACGGCTCGCTCAGGTAGTTTTCTTCCAACAATATTTTCAACATCGCGAACGCATTTATTTCCCATTTCTTCTAAACATTCCATTGTATAGGCTGAAGTATGTGGTGTCACAACTACATTATCAAACGCCAGATATGGATGGTTTTTATACCCGGGTTCTTCTTCTAAAACATCTGTCGCAAATCCAGCAATTTTCCCTGAATTTAAACCACTTACGATTGCTTTTTCATCTACTAAAGCACCTCTTGCACTATTAGAAATATAAACATTATTTTTCATTTTTTCAATTTCTTTTGTGGATATCATATGATAATTTTCCTCTGTTAAATTAGCACATAGGCAAATAATATCTGACGTTTTTAGTAATCGATCCAGCCCTACTTTCTTTGCACCATGACTTTCAATATGCATTGCAGATTTATAAGGATCATAGGCTAGCACGTCGCAGCGAAAACCATTACGAATAATTTCTACGACACCGCTTCCAGTATTTCCTACACCAATTACTCCTACTGTTTTATTAAATAATGTTCTTCCAACAAATTGAGCACGATCTACCCAAAGTCCATTTTTAACTCCTGTATTTGCTTCAACTGTACAACGTAAAGTTGCTAATAAATTAGTCACATTATTTTCTGCAACTGCATCTCTTTCTACAAGTGCCGGAATAATTGTAACAAGTGTATCGTGTTCTTTAGCAGCTTCAATATCGATATTATTATACCCAATTCCATGCCTAGTAATTAAAATAAGTTCATCTTTATGGTCAAAAAAATCCTGTGTAAAGAATGGTGTAACACTAGCTATGATAACATTGTATCCATGAAGAATTTCTGCTAAATCTTTCCCAGTAATATCTCCATCAACAGTAAAATGGTTGACCGACCCTAGCTTTTGAAGTCGTTCTATATGTTCTGGAAAAATTTTTCCAAAACTACTTGAATTAACAATTGCGATATTATATTTTGACATCTTCGATACTCCTTCACTTTTTTTGCTATTGAATACCCTAAAACATCTTCCTATAAAATAAATTCTTCATGTACTTTTTTAGTAGCATTCAAAGCTTATAATCATCTAACTATTATTTTTACATCTTACAAATACTCTTTTGGGTAGAATGTAAGATTTTATTTTTTCTAGGCTTATAATATTAGCCTCTAATGATAGCGCCTCCAATCTTTATAACTTAATTATACAAAAAATATTTTTTTGTCAACCCTATAAATAAAAGTTTTTTTTATTTATAGGAGACTTTAGCTTCTTTCTATCTTAAACATTTTTATTACTTACTTTTAACTTTTAATCTACAAAGTAATCTCTTCTCATTATTTTAACAAATAGTATAAATAAACTATTCCCACTTAAATAAAACTAAAATATTTTTTCTTCTATAAAACAGAGAATAACAGCAAAAGGTAGTTACTCGTATATTAGATTTATAATTTCTCAAAAATATGAGAATTTTTATATTGTAAACAATTAAATATTTTTGTTCTTATACTATCTTTTTATTTGAACTACTTATTACTAACAATTTATTAATAAAAATGATATATTTTTATTAATAAATATATGGAAAAATTTTTTTGCCTTTTCAAAAAAATTACTGTATCGTTGTACTAACCTAAAAAAGAGATAAATATTATCTCAAGGAGGAATAATAATGACTGTCTCTATTCGATTACAAATCAAAACTATGTATAATGACTTTAGTATAAAAGAACAAGCAATTGCTGATTATATTTTAGAAAATTCGGGTAAAGTAGGCCATAGTTCTATTAGTGACTTAGCAAATGAATTAGAAATTGCTGATTCAACTTTTTTTCAATTTACAAAAAAAATAGGTTTTAACGGATTCAAAGATTTTAAAATCGCCATGCTGATTCAAGAAAATGATTTATCCGCTATCTCAATCCATGAAAATATTCAAAAAGATGATACTGAGTTAACGATGGCACAAAAAGTATTTGATTCTAATATTTCAACATTAACTGATACTAGAAAATTATTACGAGAAGAAGATTTAAAACAAGCAGGAAATATTATTAATAGTTCTAAACGTTTATTTCTTTTTGGTGTCGGAGGATCTGAAATTGTTGCTACAGATGCTTATCATAAATTTTTACGTTCCCCTATTCCAGTCTTCCATAGTACAGATTACCATATTCAACTAATGGAAGTTTCTTTAATGACGAATGAAGATTGTGCAATCATAATATCCCACACAGGGAGATCTAAAGAAACAATATGTATCGCTAAATTTGTGAAAGAGTCTGGTGCTAAAATTATTGTTGTGACAAGTCAAGCAAGCTCTCCTTTAGCTAAACTAGGAGATGTTGTTTTCCTTTCGCTTTCTGAAGAAACTGAATTTCGCTCTGAAGCATTGGCTTCTCGTATTGCACAACTAAGCATTATAGATTCGTTGTATGTTATCTTTAGATTTTTTAATCAAGAAAAGTCAGAAAAATCTATCACTAAAGTTCGTCATGTAATTTCAGGAATTAAAAAATAAAGTGACTCTATATAATCCATTTAATAAGATGCTAAATAAATTGTTTTATTACTGTATAACTAATTAACAAAAAGGCGGTAGATAATTAATTTGCCTATCATCTTTTGGTTAGCTAATACTAATAATTTTTATTTTCTTACTTTTATAGGAAGTCTCATATGTAAAAGTCTTAAGCTCTCTTGGAATGCATCATTAGTTTCAAACCCATATGTCAATTACTTAATTAGTCATCAACTTTTAGGTCTATTTACTATTTCTACCTACTTACTTACTTGCTTACAAAATGTAAATTCAGTAGAACTATCCTTAAAGAGATTCTGTTGATTGATAGATTCAATTTCTAATGTAATCTAAATCCGTAAATCTTATTGATTATCCTAGATATTCAACAGTCGTGGTTCCCCAACCAAAAAAATCTCCTAAAAAACTATATACAAGGAATAAATTAAAGGCTATACAGCAAACACATGCTAAGTAGATTAGCTTTTAAGATGTGTTTGTTTTTTTATTTCTATTTATTAAAATAGGAGAAATAAATAAGCCTACAGGAGCTATTAAGAAACTAAGAAAAATCAAAACTAATAAAATTAATCGTTCATCTTTTATACTTGTATCTGATTGGAATTTATTTCCTATTTCAATCTCTTTTATCTTGTTTTTATTTTTTAGTTCTTGATTTCCTTTTAGTAATTCGTCAGCTGAAACGTCATAGTATTCGCTCAATTTCACTAAATTATCCAAATCAGGGTAACTATTTCCATTTTCCCATTTTGAAATGGATTGTCTTGAAATAGATAAATGATCTGCTACATTTCCTTGCGAAAATCCTATATTCATTCTACCTTTTTTTAATCTTTCTCCATGCTCCATAGTTTCCACCTTATCTTTTGCTTTTTTTTATCATACCTAAATAAGAAAGTCTTTACTATTAGCTTAAATTCCAATAAATCTCTTTAGAATTATCTATGCAACTAATGGTTGCTAATAGGTAAACTAATGCGTTCTAGTATTTATTATTATAATGGTTATACTTAAATCATCACGATAAGGAGGAAAGTAAAAAGAGGAAAAACGTTAAACCAATCTGTTAAAGATTGAGTTACATAACTAAGAAAGGATGAGTGATGTGAAAAAAACGTCTATGTATTCATTAATTCTATTAAATACCCTAGCTATTTTCACTTTATTGGGTTGTGGAAATGGTTCTGGTGAAACTTTAAATAATGAAGACGATAAAAATAAAGAAGTTATAGAAGTCGTTTTAGAGAAAACTCTTAATGCACCTGATAAGGTACTGTTATCCAAACTTTACGATTCTGATAATGCTACGATTATTAACCAAGATGAACAATCAAGCACTTCTTCTGTTCAAGAAAAAGAAAATGATTTTGATCAGTATATAGAAGAAAACTACGGCGAATATTTTACTGATTACGGGTTTGAAAAGTTTTTTATAACTAGTGGAGAAGGATATCGGTACTCTGATGAGGCAGATAAGGCCAACTATACGCTAGCGCCCGAAGACATTAGTATTATTCAAGATGAAAAAAACGACCAGCGTTACGAATTTGATGTAACCGTGAAGTACATTGATGAAAAAAATGACGAAGGAACTCGTGTCCTAAATGGCAGAGTTGAAATGGATGACGGAAAAATCAACTCGCTCAATATAAATGATGATGAAGGATTATTAAAAGAAATAATGTCAAATCCGTAGTTACTTTATTCATTACTCTTACTAAAATTAACGGTTTGAATAAAGAAAGCTACAAAACAATTTTTCTCTGTTTTGTGGCTTTCTTTATTTTCTAACGGCTAAAGAGTCATTTATTATTGAATCTAAATTTTTATATAAAAAACTTATACCTACTTACTTGAACAGTTTAGCTATTTCCACTTATCTTTCTTAGTGTTTTCTTAGTTTATTATTCCCATATTCTCATAATTATGCTAAGCTATTTTGACTCACTGTTATTTAGTGAGTCAAAATGAATGAAGGAGAGGTATCAATACCTTATTAACTGTTCCTCTACCTTGTCAGGAGATTTTTTATGCTATCCTCTTTTTCAAAAAATATTCAATCGACCTTAATTGCTTCTTTTTTTAGTAGCTTAGTCTATGCTTGTACAATTCCTTACCTTATTATTTACTTAGCCAGTCTGTTCAGTAAAGAAACACTGGGATTTTTAGTTATGATAAGTGTTATTCTATCCTTTATTGCTGGAATCGTTGGTGGTTACCTAGCAGATAATTTTCAGCGTAAAAAAGTTTTACTTATTTTCCAAAACTTATACGGCATTTCCTTATTTATTATCGCCTTAAACTTCACAGGAATCCTGCCACAATCTTTTTGGTTGATTGGTGGTTACCTAATCTGCGGGATGGCTTATAATTTGTATCGCTCTGCATCTGATGCCATCTTACTTGACTCAACGGTCCTACACGAAAGAAAAAAAGTTTACCAACTACAATATTGGACCTTTAACTTATCAATGGCTTTAGGGGCTTCTATTGGTGGTTTCCTATTTAAACACTACTTGATTTATTTATTTTTAGGAGCCGCTTTTTTACAATTTGCCGTTTCGGCTTTTTTTCAAAAAAATCTTAACTATAAAAATGCTATTTCGCATATTAAAGGAAAAACGATTTTTCATGATCTCTTTACTAACTATTACATTGCAGCTAAAGACAAACGCTGGGTGATTTTAGTTTTAGGCTTTGCTCTTTATAATGCTGCTGAAATCTCTTTACAAAATTATACCGGCGTCCAGTTATCAAAAGAGTTTGACTCACTGACTCTTTTTTCAATCCCCATTGATGGAGTCAGAATGTTGAGTATCTTACAAGTAATTAATACTATCATGGTCGTTTGTTTTACTTTTATTGTTTCAAAAATAACGGAGAAAAAAACAGAACGAACGGTTGTCATTATTGGTTTATTTATCTATATTAGCGGATATGGTTTAATGGCTTCAGCAAATAGTATTTACTTTTTGATTCCCTTAATGATTCTAGCTACGCTAGGAGAGCTAGCCTCAGCTCCTATCTTAAGCGCTCGAAAAGTTGATTTAATTCCAGAAGATAAACAAGCTTCTTATTTAAGTTTTGGTGCCCTATCCTTTCAAGGTTCTCAACTTTTAGCAGCTGTTGGACTAACCTTAGGTGGCTATTTTACAGCAGGTTTGATTAGTGGGTATATTATTATTTTAGGAGTAGCTGGTATTTATTTTGTCGTTTCTAGCTTGTATGGCTTTAAAAAATCACCCTCAAAAGGGGTTAAATAACTTTTCACTTCGTATCAGTAACTTATCTTATTGCTGACCTTATTACGTGAGCTAGGTTTTTTTAATTTCTTACATGCAAAGATCCATGCATCGTAGGAGTAAAAGAATCCAAAAAAAGAGCTCTTTTATACTTTTAAAAGAGCTCTTTATAGAAATTCAATAGTCTGCTTACCTAAAATAGGATTCGTATACGTCCGACAATCGACTTCATACAATTCGGAAATAACGGTTTCTGTTATAACTTCTTCCGGTGTTCCTTGTTTGATTATCCGTCCATTTTTCATAGCATACAAGTAATCGGTAAAGCGAGCAGCTAAATTCAAATCATGTAACGCTGCTAAAACACCAATGGGCAAGGCACTGACTATTTTTAAAATACTCAATTGGTGTTTAATATCCAAATGATTCGTTGGTTCATCTAAAACTAAAAATTTAGGCTGTTGTACCAACGTTCTCCCTAAAATTACTCGTTGTTTTTCTCCACCTGAGAGGGATAAAAAACTCCTATCAGCGAGTATTTGTAAATCCATTTGCTGGAGTACTTTTTCAACTATGTCATAATCTAACGCATTGTCTCTCTCCATCAACCCTTTGTGTGGCGATCGTCCAAGCAGTAACATTTGGCGAACGGAAAAATCAAAGTTGACTTGATGAAATTGTCCTACTACACCTAATTTTTTTGCCAGTTGCTTGTTTGAGAGTTCTTGGACGTTTTCATTATCCAAAGTGATCATTCCCATATCAGGTTCGAGTATTTTTGAAATACTTTTTAATAAAGTTGATTTCCCGCACCCATTTGGTCCAATCAAACCAACAAATTGATTCTCACTAACTTGCAAAGAAATCTCTTCTATAATTTTTTTAGAAGTAATCGATACCGATACATTATCAACCGTTAATTTCATTTTTCACCCTCCAAACTTGTAGCCTTTTTTAACAAAGATATAAATAAACAATGGAGCACCAATTAATGAAGTTAAAATACCAATAGGTAATTCAATTGTTGGTAAGATGATACGCGATAAAATATCTGACCAAACCATAAATAAAGATCCTGAAAAAACCGATAACGGTAAAAAGTAACGATGATTAGAGCCTACGATTCCACGGACGATATGTGGAATAATTAATCCAACAAAACCTATCATTCCAGCATTTGCAACAATAATCCCTGTCAAAATTGCCGCAATAACTAAATACAGTTTACGGTAAAAGTTTAAATTAACACCCAGCGTAATCGCTGCTTCATCGCCCAGTAGCATGATATTTAGCACCCGTTCTTGGGTTACGAAGAATAGAAAACAAATTAGGACGACTGCCGCAGTTAAAGGCAGCTTAGACCAACTCGCTCCTGCCAGACTTCCCATCATCCAAAATGTTATCGAACGAATCCCTTCTGCATCATTGGCTATATAGATAATAAAATTTGAAAATGCGGTAAACAGAGCATTTAATACCATGCCAGATAAAATAAGCTTAATAGAATTAACTTGTCCGCCTACATTTGATAAAAGTAAGACTAGAAAAGCAGCTGTTACCGCTCCTAGGAATGCCCAAAAAGATAAACCTAACTGAGCTAATACACTCGTTCCACCAAAGCCAATCATGATAGCAAACGTTGCACCTAGAGAAGCACCAGATGAGATTCCCAAAATATAAGGGTCTGCCAGTGGATTTTGGACCGTTGTCTGCATAACTGCACCTGCTAATGACAACCCCATACCTGTAAGCATCGCTAAAAGTACTCTCGGAAAACGGATTTGCCAGATAATGTTTTCATGAGCACTAGAAGAAAGATGGGCTAAATCACCGATTAATCCTCCTGAAAGATGATTCGTTAAAATTTGAAAAGATTCTGTGAGAGGGACAGCGACTTGTCCGACCGTAACACCAATCCCCATCGAAAGAATAATCAATACGGTAAATAGGAGTAAACTTATATAAAATAATTGACGTTGCTTGTCGATGCGGCTCATCACTTTCTTCCTTTCTGGCTAGGCATTAATTGGTTTCATACACTTGGGTACTGAGTTGCTCCATTCCACTTAAAATTTGATAACCATAACTCCAAAATTGATTGTAGTCGACAGTATAAATACGGTCTTCTTTAATAGCTGTTAGACTTGAAAGAACCTCATTCGCTTTTAAATCAGCTAGACTCTCTTTAGGATCACGTCCGCCAGTATAATTGACTAGCAACAAAACGTCTGGATTAGCTTCTAACAAAGCTTCTACGCTAATTTCACCTGTTGCATCTGAAAAGGCATTGTTTAACTTCATATAACTCAATGCATCGTTTAAATAAGTATCGGTTGCGCCACTATAAATGTTCACGTTCGTGCCTTCTGCATCAAAGATATACGCATAGTCGCTTGTTTCTTGATCATCAGGAATAGCTTCGACTAATTTATCCATCCGTTTTCGTACCTCATCCGAAAATTTCTGGGCTTTCTCTTGGACAGTAAATAATTTGCCCAGATTCTTAATATCTGCGTATAAGTCATCAAAAGTAGCCTCACTCGTTGATGTTGCTTGAATGTAGGTTTGAATGCCTAATTCATTTAATTCTTCAACCGTACCAGTTCCCCACTCAGCACTCGCGAACAGCTGGCCTCGTCCGACAACGATATCTGGATCCGCACCCACAACCAATTCTTTTCCGACATATTCTTTAGATAACACTGGAATTTTGGAGAAATCTTCCGCTACTGTTTTATCCCCTTCGCCGTATAAGGCCGCGACACCTGTGATATCTTTTACTAATCCAAGCTGTAGAAGCAATTCTGCGGTTCCTTGGTTATTGGCAACGATAGATGTGGGACGAGACTTATAGGTTATTTCTTTTGCAGAAAACTCGGCTCCTTCTGGAGAAACCGTATAATTATCTAGCGTTAAAGGAAACGCTGCAGAATCCTTATTCGTGCTAGCTTGATTGTTCGTAGAATCGGTCTGTCCGCACGCACCCAGCAGTACTGTTGCCACTGCCACTAGTCCTAAATATTTTACCTTCTTTAATCCATTCATTTTTATTCCTCCATTAATCTATTTTTTATTCCGTTGCATATTGTTTCCAAACGGTCGCTACTTTTGATTTTAGATTATCAGCATAAGTTGAGACGGTTCCTATTGCATCCGCCTTTGGATCAATGTATAATTTTGCAGCATTGACAGCATTAATAGCATCGTGAAAAGCCCCAGCTATCAAATGAACTTTACCCGTATAACTTGCTGCATCTCCTAAAGCAAAAACGCCAGGGATTACGGTTTTAGTTTGTGGTGTCGTTTGAACGTAATAGTCATTGAACACCTCTAGGCCAATATCATTTTGTTCAAATAACTCATTTTTTTGATTAAAACCATGACACACAATAACTTCGTCTACTAAAATCGTCTCTTCTTTATCTGTCTCTTTATGAAGAATCGTTACCGCCTCAATAGTTGAGCCATCTGGAGTCAACTTTTTTTCTACTAGATCCGCTTTTACTATACATCTCACTGGGCCATTTGTTACTCTTTTAATTTCTGATTCATGTCCTTTAAATGCTTCTCTTCGATAGACCAGGATAACCTCTTTGGCAATTGGCGCTAAGGTTTTCGCCCAATCAATCGCTGATTGCCCACCACCAGAAATGAAAACTCTTTTTTGTTTCATAGCTTCAAAATCAATAACGGCTATCTGGACATTTTTTAATTGTCTTCCCTCATTCGTAAAAAATGGTGTTGGAGTAGGATCTAAAATACCATTACCAACCGCTAGTAAAAGTGTTTTAGTTAAATATGTCTTGCCTTTTGTCGTTTGTAATTGAAAATTCCCGTCTACTTTTTTTTTAATCCCATTAACTTTTTCGCCTGTGCGTATAGTTGGTTGAAAGGTTTTTGCTTGATTGATCAAGTGTTGAATAAATTGACCTGCAGGCATCGGTGGAATCCCACCTGCATCCCAGACAATCTTTTCAGAATATAGATTTAGTTTACCACCTAAATAAGGTTGAGCTTCAATTATCTGGACCTTCATCTCGCGTAGCCCCGAATAGAAAGAACTGTAAAGTCCTGCAGGTCCTCCACCGATTATCGTCACATCATATACTTCCATACTCTCTTCCTCTCCTAATAATGATTTTTTTTATTTATCGATTCTTTCATTTCATCCAGAACTTAGTTGTTAAATAAGAAACCTAGCTTTACCACTAAGGCACTCACTTCAATTGAGAATGATTTTCATTATCAATTATATGATTGTTTTTCATCAAAGTAAATAGCAATGAGAAATTATTCACAAATAGAGCAGACAACCTTAAAAGAGTCGTCTGCTCAAATAACTATTCAGTTTAAATCTGTCCATCAAAATAAAGTTGATTCATACTATTTAAGAATAAGAGCTATAAAGATAGTTAAATGCAACTTTATCAAGACCGTTCAAGAAAAATTTTCTTCATGTTTTTTCGCCATCTGAGTCTCATAAAAATAGCTCGAACAATTTCATCTAATCCTAAAGCTAACCAGATTCCTACCAAACCCATTTGCAGCGGGAAAGAGAATAAGTAAGCAAGAAAGACTCCAACACTCCACATCGATAAAACACCTACGTAAAAGGGGAACTGCACATCTGAGGAAGCTCTTAATGCACTTACATAAATTAAATTCTGGCTTCTTCCTGCTTCTAAAATAAAATTAAAGACTAAAACTTGGCTAGCTAAAGTAATAATTTCTACGTTATCAGTAAGTAAACCTAGCAGGGGAACTCTAAACAAAACGAGCACCAAACAGGCTAGCATACTAATCACAAAGGAAGCTTTAGAAGCAAAGGAGGTTAGGTCCTTGGTTTTCATATAATTTTTCGCACCAACGTGCCAACCGATCATAATAGAGGTACCTTGCCCTAAGGAAACAGCAAAAATATAAACAAAACTAACTAAAGTATTGCTGTAAGAATAAGCAGTAATAGCAACTTCTCCGAGTCTCGTAATCATAAGCATCATGACAAAGCGGGCTAGATTGTAAGAAATTTGTTCTCCAGCTGCAGGAAGACCAAACTTTAAAATAGCCGGAATATTCTCTTTGAAATCACCTATCGTAAAGGAGACCATTTTAGGTTTGAAAATTAAATTATAGACTAGATAACCTAAAATAATCATCCCTAAAGCTCGACTTATAATCGTAGCGATAGCAGCTCCTCTTACTCCCATGGCCGCGAAACCTAAATGGCCGTAAATCAAAAGATAATTTAATAACACGTTGGTTAAGTTAGTAATAATGGAAATCATTAATGTTGCTTTCGTTTTACCAAAGGAACGAAGAAACATAGAAAATGTCATAGCTAGAAGTTGCATGAAAATAAACCCGCCCACAATGACCAAGTATTGTTTTGCAAAAATCAGCATTTCTCCTTGTAAGTTCATAATACTTAAAACGCTTCCAGAAAAAGCCATAAAAGCTAGACTAAAAAGAAGTCCCATGAATAGGTTAATTAGTATCGCTGTTAAAGTCAATTTTTGAAGATGATCTTTTGCCCTTTTTGCTCCAATAGCTTGTGCAAGTAAAATACCTGTACCAGAAAGAATAATGTTCCCTGCAATAAGAATCAGGAATATCATTTGATTGACCACGCCCACAGCTCCTACAGCAGAGTCATTGTAGCGAGAGAGCATAATAGTATCAACACTTCCGATAATAGAAAACAATAAACTCTCTAAAAAAATTGGAAACGTTAAGGAAAATAATTTTTTCTTTTCAGCCATAAATCTTTGCCCTCTCTTTTATAAATAAACTTTTATTAGTACGAAAGAAAATATTTATTTAAAACTATTTTAAATAAATAGACTCATTCTTTACAGTAATTATTTTAAATAGCTATTTGTTATTTTCTCTTTCAATAGTTACATTTTATTTACCATCTGTAAACAGGCAAGTTAGAAGTATTGACTACTTCATCATATTTTTAATATAGCTATATTCAAAAAAGAGAATTGCCATTAAACAATTCTCTTTAGTACATATAAGTAATAATGTCATTTTTTCACTACTTTATTTAAATTTAAAAAATTTTATCTATTATATCTCTTCGTATAATCTATCAATCTCATCAAGTTCTTTTTTTAATCTATCAGATATCTCACTTTCAATAAATTCTTGTTTTATTTTTTCAATAAATCTGATATCCATAAACAAATGTGTAACTGTGTTAAGTAACATACCAATATCAAGATTTTTAGGATTTGATGTAATTTTTGCGTTTAATATTGTACTAGTAGATGCAATTGAGTTTGAAATCAATAAAATTTTCCTTGTTCTAACTTCATATAAATCTTTTAGTTCGTCTTCTTTACGGAAAAAACCATGGACTAAAGAAATTATTGTATCAAAAATTCTCGATACCATCAATGAAGATCCTACAACCTTCAAATCTCTAGCTAAACATATTGCATCGTAATTTTTCTTATAAAGTTTACTAGCGAGCATCTCGTTAACACTTGATAATATAGGAATCGGGAGGCCAAGTTTTGTATACTCATCAGATTTCAGATGTTGTGCTTGAGCAAATATTGCTGCTGGTAAATTTAAGGGGTCATCTTTTTTCCATTCATAACTTTCTTTAAACAGTAATCCCATAGGAACAACTTCATTTGTAATTTTCATAGGATTTCTCATTATCCTATACGATTTAAAGGTATTAAGAGTAATAATATCAGTTAAAATATTCATTGTACCAAAGACCCATCCTAAAACAGGATCGTGTCCGAGAGTATACATTCTATGATATGCACCCCCCATATTAATATTTAAACCTTTTGATCCTTTTGTTATATCGTATGCAGGAGTTTGATATAAAATATTAATCCAATGACCTGCTTCATGTTTTTTTAATTTCTTATCACGAAAATCAGAATTAGATTTCCGATGTGCTTGCTCAATAGATTTATCATTATGTTTTAATCTCCCAGATTCATCAAAACTTTCTCCATAATGAAATTTCTCTGCAACATGAGGGAAAATTAAACTTTTTAAGACTTGTATTGCTACAGCAATAGCAAGAAAAGATAAATCCGTCTTATTAGTAATAGTTGTCTTTCTAGAAAACATCTGGTTAATCTCATCTAATTCTTGAAATGCTTCTTTAATCTCACTTTCGGATACGATATCTTCTATAACTACTGCTGTTGAGATACACTCATTTGCCTGATTTACAACCTTATCCCACTCCTCCAAAATAGGTCGATTTTTTAGTTTTTTATCTTTTGTTGTGATTTCTAGGGATAACTCTTCAATAGAAGCACCCTCTCCAAGCGAGTATAATAACTCCATAGAAGCAGATATATTCATATCTGCTTTCTTTTTAGTCAAAAAAATATCTGAATCCTTAAGAAATGATTTAGATATATCTTGATTCATTTTCAAAACTTTATTTAAATCCATTTCTTCACCAGAATATTTGAACCTACTCACTTCAACTCTCTCCCCTCATATTAAACGCCTAAGTCTTGCTTCAAATCTTTGATAGCAGATTGTAATAGAATATTTAATCCAGTTAAATAATCGATTCTATCTTTATCCGCATTTTTTTCTGCATCTAATGCTCTAAGAATAGCACTTTGCTTAGCGATAGCATTTTTATATATTAATTCTTTTGCTTCACGTAATTTTTTATTCTTAAAATGCGATGCCATCCCCATACTAGCACCACCTAATATAACAGCAGGAGCGGCTAATACAGCAATTCCAGCAACCATTCCACCACCAATTAATGAACCTGCTGCTGCTAAACCACTCGTAATTCCAGCTGCACTTAGTCCGACAACTGAACCGCCTAGATAAAGACTTGCAAATCCAACACCTGCTCCGGTACTAACTCCAATCGCTCCTGCTACTGCTTCCCCTATTGGAGAGTCTTTTATCCTTCTAGTTTTTTCTTTAAGTGCCTCATCAGCATCAGAAATAACATTTTGTACTGTTTTTAGTGAATCTTGACTTTGAAAATTCATATTTTTCTTAGACTTAACATATTCTCCCATTCATAATACCTCCTTTATTATATTTAGTTTTATGTTTTATTTTGACTAATATCTTTAAGAGTTATCTACTTTATTTAACTATAAGTAAGTTATCTGTTATCTATTAATTAGCTCAATAATATCTTTATACAAGACATATTACAATCGTTTTTTCATTTTTATATAATTTTTCAATAGCTACTCGATATGTACTGTATTCCTACTTTATATTTAATTTCGTTACATCTCTTATTGTAACAAAAGAAAAAAATTTGTTGTAGTTGAAATGACTACACTAAATCATGAAAGAGATTCTTCTAATAGTTGCATTAAACGAATATCATTTGCTTTGCAATTTTAAACTATCCATTTCAACAAATGATAAAATTTTTCCAACTGATTCTAAATTAATATTGACTAAAGAGTTTATGCACACAACTAATTTCATAAAAGTACTGAAAGAAAAACTAATTGTTAAAGATAGTCGCTTATATTATGAGCACAATAATTATTTATCAAAATTAATTGTAGGATGTAAGGCGGATTATTCTGCTGATATCTTATCAAAAAATCTAATTTGCCAAAGTATTTTAGGCAAAGAGAAATCACCTCTTAAGCTTTAATTGACAAAATCCGAATTATAATCTTCACTGTCAAATGAATGGCTATCATCCAGTGGTAGCTTTTGATGGTTTAACAGGAAATTTTTTGAAATAAATGATAAAGGACAAACTATACTAGATTTTCTAAAAAATATGAATCACTCAAGTACTGAGATATATATAATAATTTTAATCAGGTTTACAAAAAAGTATAATCTCAATAATATATTCTAAAAAACAAATCGAGTAGGAGGAGCCTCACGGCTCCGACCTCTCACACCACCGTACGTACCGTTCGGTATACGGCGGTTCCATTTTATACTAAACATGTATTTTATCGTAATGCTCTACACAAGAGACTAGGCCAAATTGGGCAAGTCTCTTGTTTGTGATAGTCGTTGTTAAAATCCAAGAATAGGCAATACGTACGACACCCTTACTAGTGTGACTATTTTTATAGGCACTGTATTTGTCCATCCCTAATTTTATTAAGTTCTTTCGCCGATTCTTAGCTGTTTTCCATTTATGCCAAATACACATTCTGAGACGGACTCTCAAATGAGAGTCAATTTTCTTTAAAATGCTTTTCATTGAACCTATTTTATAGTAGTTTATCCACCCTCGAATCACTTGATTCAGTCGTTCCACTTGATATTTCGTATCAATACTCCAATTCTTACGTGTAAGTACTTTAAGTTTATATCGAAAGTTTTCTACTGAGATTTTATGTGGTTTCGCTTGATAGGTTTTCTTATTAAAATCTCGGTAAAAACCGAATCCTAAAAATTTCATTTCTGGATTATTTGGCTTCGTAATCTTAGATTTTGTACTATTAACAATCAATCCTAACTTTTCTTCGATAAATTTTGTAACGGAACGCATCACTCTTCTCGCTGACATTTCACTCTTAACCATAATGATACAATCATCAGCGTAACGAACGAAACGGAGGTTTCGTTTTTCCAGTTCCTTATCAAGTTCATTAAGCATGATATTGCTCAATAGCGGTGAAAGGTTCCCTCCTTGCGGAGTTCCAATGCTAGTATCTTGAATAATCCCATTAACTTGTACTCCACTGACAAGAAATTTACGAATCAGCGAAATTACATCTCCATCGGAGATTGTTCTAGAGACTAAATTCATCAATCGGTCATATTGCACCGTATCAAAGAAACGTTCAAGATCGATATCAACAATCCAGTCATATCCTTCATTGAAGTACACTAACGCCTGATTAATCGCCATTTCAGCTTGCCGGTTTGGTCGAAAACCGTAACTATAGTTACTAAAACCTTTATCGAATAAGGGAGTCAATACTTGTGCAATGGCTTGTTGAATCATACGGTCTTTAACTGTCGGGATTCCTAGTAAACGAACACCACCATTTGGTTTAGGAATCTCCACTCGAAGAACGGGTGAGGTTTGGTAGTTTCTTTGACGAATCTGAGCCATAACTTCTTCTTTGTTTCGAAGAAAATATATTCCTAGCTCGTCAATTGTCATGCCATCCACACCTGCGACACCTTTATTTCGTCTTACTTGTTCGAATGCTACAGTCAAATTCTCTTTATCTAAGATACGCTCAAGGATTTTTCTTTCATACATGTTTGTTATTTCCTTTCCTTCTCGTGAAGTCGGTATCCACTTTCTCGTCTTTTGACCAGCGGTCTATTTCCTCTTCCAATATTGATTTCCATAACGATAAAACGGTTCAGCCCTTCGCTCTGTCTAACTTTCACTAGCTGTCTTCACTACTACGGCTTCTGCTGACTTCTCCTGTCTCAGGCTTGTATCACTACAAGTTTTTGAAATAAGAACAGAAGACCTCCCCAGTTAAGGTGCGAACTCTTTCTCTCCATCTATCTGCCATATCTACATCACACGATTGATACATTAGCTATTGGACTTCAGCTTCTTTTGCAACCTTATCCTCGTGCACTGCCTCCTATATGATTTCTGTTCGTCAGACCAGAGATTTGCCTCGAGCTTCCTTCAGATTCCACCTCACGGTGGACACCCTTGCTTTTAGCTACATGCTTACCGCTAATCGGTCGCACTCAGGACTTTCACCTGTTAGAGTTTGCCCATGCTGGGCGAACAAAAAACATCCTCCAAATAAATGGAAGATGTCTTGAAACGTTGATATAATAACGAATTAACGTTTTGAGAATTGTGAAGCTTTACGAGCTTTTTTAAGACCTGGTTTCTTACGTTCAACCATACGTGGGTCACGTGTTAATAGGCCTGCAGCTTTTAAAGGAGCACGGAAATCTGGATCTACTTGTAGTAACGCGCGAGCGATACCGTGACGTGTAGCGCCAGCTTGTCCAGTATATCCACCGCCATTTACATTTACGTGAATGTCATAGTTTTCCATTGTTTCTGTAACTGCTAAAGGTTGTTTAACGATTACATAAAGATATGGGAAAGGCATGTATTCAGTAATGTCTTTTTTGTTCATGATAATTTTACCAGTTCCGGGTACTAAACGTACGCGAGCTGTTGAGTTTTTACGACGGCCTGTGCCGGTATATTGTACTTGTGCCAAAGAATTTCCCTCCTTAAATTAGGTTAGTAATGTCTAATACTTCTGGTTGTTGTGCTTGGTGAGTATGTTCTGTACCAGCGTAAACATGTAATTTCATGCCTTGTGCACGGCCTAAAGTGTTTTTAGGTAACATGCCTTTAACTGACATTTCAATCAATTTACGTGGGTTATTAGAACGTAATTCTCCAGCTGAGACTTGCTTTATGCCACCAATGAAACCCGTGTGGTGATAATAAATTTTGTCCGTTGCTTTTTTACCAGTTAATTTGATTTTTTCTGCATTAATAACAATCACAAAGTCACCAGTGTCAATGTGGGGTGTGAAAGTTGGTTTATTTTTACCGCGTAGAATAGATGCTACTACAGTAGACAAACGTCCCATTGGGATATCGGTTGCGTCTACCACATACCATTTACGTTCTACTTCGCTAGGTTTAGCCATATAAGTTGTACGCACGATTTATTCCTCCATATTCTTATCTGTTTGTTTGAAGCACAATATAAGTTTCCGGGGCTCATTATGTGGTGGCAAACAATACCATCTAACATTTTACCGTTTTAAAAGATAAATGTCAATGTTTCTAAATGCTTTATTTTATTTTATTTTTAGCTTACTTTATTTTTCCATCTAGTACTAGGTTATCTGCTTTCAAATCGATTACTTTTAACCAGTTATTATTTTTTACAAGAACTGTTTTGTAAAGTTGCTCGTTATTTTTTGAAAACAGCATCACGCGTGTTCCTTGGTTATCTGTTAGTAAGCGACTTTCATAACGAGACAACTCAATTGTATCTTTAGCATAGGCTGACTCTTCATATTGAGTTGTGTCCGTTACTTTTCAGCTATTGCTGCTGCTTCTTCACTAACCGGAGCCGTATCTTCATCTTCTTGAGTAAAAGATTCAGTGACTACTGAACTCTCAACAGCTACACTTTCTGCCATAATTTCTTCACTAGATTGAGTAGCCGAATTAGAAGATTCTACCACTGATTCCTCAGCTGCTTGTGTGCTGCAACCGCCTAAAATAAATACTGTGATAAAAAAGACCATTATTTTCTTATTCATTTTTTATTCTTTTCTCTTATTTATTTTTCTGTTTCTATTCGATGAACCTTTGTACTCATTTCGGCATTACAACAAATTAAGTTTACTTTTCAAAGTAAAACTCATCAGAATATCGTCTACAAATCGATTATTTAACCAAAATTCTTCTTTTAAGATTCCTTCAATAACAAAACCGTTTTTTTGATAAAATTGAACAGCCCGTTGATTGGTTCCTAAAACGCGTAGGCTTAATTTATGAATATCTTTTTTTGCTGCTGCTTCTTTAACAGCATCTACTAGCTTTTTACCCACTCCACTGCTTTGTAGTGTTGGATCTACACCTATATCAATTATCCACGTCCGTTCATGGGCCTTTAAGTGCGATGGAGGATGAAAGCCTATAAATCCAACAACTTTTTCTTCAGATTCGCTAAAGGCTACTAAATGCGTCCCAACAGGGTACTGTACTTTATAAGCCTCTGGTGAAGAATACGTAACTACCTGTGGTGTATTGCTTTCATTCCACAATTGATTTTCAATCGCAATCAAATCAGGATAATCAGACCACTGACTTGGTCGTATTTGGATTGTCATCAGATCTCTCCGTTCTGTCGGCTACTAACGTTTCAAAAATTGTACCTTTCGTTGCTTTTTTATTATCATAAAAAACTTCAACTAAATACAGTCCCTGTGGTGAGGCCGTCGGACCAGCTTGACGGCGATCTTTAACTTCTAACAAGCGCTTCATATCGTCAGCAGGTCTTCTGCCATTCGCTATTTGAAGCAATGTGCCAATAAAAATACGAACCATATTATACAAAAAGCCATTTCCCCTAAATGTAAAAACTAATTCGCCTTTTTCTTTATCTTCTATCACACTTGCTTCATAAACCGTTCTGACTTTATTTTCACGTCCACTATTAGTTGCACAAAAACTAGAAAAATCATGAGTTCCTTCAATATCCTTTAAGGCTTGTTTTAATACAGGTAAGTTAATAGGGTATTCGTGGTGCTTTGCATATAATCGTTTAAATGGATTCGTATTTTCACTTGTATCTACTCGGTAAATGTATTTTTTCCCCTTTGCCAGATACCTTGCGTGAAAATCTGAATCGACCATTTCAACATGGTAGACTTCAATTTCATCGGTTGTTAGACTATTCATCGCTCGTTGCATATTTTCGACTGGCATAGGAAAGGGGTAATCAAAATGAATTACTTGTCCTAACGCATGTACACCTGAATCGGTTCTACCCGAACCATGTATTTTGATATCTATTCCTTTAGACATGATTTTTAAAACTCTTTGAATTTCACCTTGAACCGTTCGGCCTTTAGCTTGAATTTGAAAACCATTAAAATTCGTTCCATCATATTGGATTATAATCTTATAACGTTTTTTTTTCATTTTATCTGACTCCTAGAGATTTAGTTTTCGTTTCAAAACAGAAAAAGACTGTTCGATTGATTATTGAACAAGTCTTTATCCTACTTTATTTTCTTAAAATAATTAACCCAATAGTTAAAAGAGCATAGGCGATGATAACAAATGTGTCACGCGGTTCCCATTTTAACAAGCGGTATTTGCTTCGACCTTCGCCACCTTGATACCCACGAGCTTCCATGGCTGTTGCAAGTTCTTCCGCTCGGTTAAACGAACTCACAAATAAAGGAATTAGTAACGGTACAATTGCTTTCATTTGTTGAAAAATGTTGCCTTCACCAAAATCTACTCCTCGTGCACGCTGCGCATTCATTATTTTTTCTGTTTCGTCCATTAATGTTGGAACAAAACGCAAAGCAATAGATAGCATCAGCGCAATTTCATAAACAGGTACTTTTACTGCTAACAAAGGACGCAACAAGAACTCAATAGCATCTGTAAGCGAAAGAGGCATCGTTGTTAGCGTTAGTAACGTCGACATGAATATGATTAACACGAAACGACAAAAGATGTATACGCCGTTTAAAATGCCTTCTTGAGATACCGTGATTGGGCCCCATGAAAAGTAAATCGTTCCGCCGCCTGTAAATAAAACTTGTAAAATAACCGTAAATAAAATCAACCAAATTAGTGGTTTAACACCGTTAATAAAAAAGCTCAATTTTATTTTAGAGAGATAAATCACAGCTACGGTAAAAAGAAATAATAACCCATATGATTGCCAATTATTAGCTAAAAAGATAATCCCGATAAAAAACATACTGCCCATTAACTTAGCTCTCGGGTCCAATTTATGAATTAGCGAGTCCCCAGGGATATAACGGCCAAAAATCAATTTTCCCATCATTTAGTTTCACCTGCTTTTAAGGCCTTTACGCGCTCAGCAATTAGATCAGCTAATTCTGTAGCTGTTAGTGCAGACTGAGTGTTCAAGAAGCCTAGTTTGGCATCTAATCGATTGCTAAAGGACACTGCAGCCGGCACACCTAATTGTTTTGATTTTAACCATGCTTCTTCTTGGAAAATTTCGCGTGGCGTGCCTTCTTTAATGACAGTGCCTTTTTCTAAAATAATCATATGATCTGCATAATCTGCAACGTCATCCATTAAATGTGTCACTAAAACAATCGTTAATCCTTTTTCTTTATGCAAACGATAGAACATATCCATCATTTCTCTGCGGCCTTGTGGATCTAAACCGGCAGTTGGTTCATCTAAAACAAGTATAGTTGGCTCCATTGCTAAAACACCTGCAATCGCAACTCGACGCATCTGTCCACCAGATAAATCAAACGGTGAACGTTCCATGAAACTTTCGTCCAAGCCGACTAAAGGAAGCATCTTTCTAGCTAGTTCTGTTGCTTCTTCATCGGGGGCACCAAAGTTTTTTGGACCAAAAGCAATATCCTTTGCAACCGTTTCTTCAAAGAGTTGTGCTTCTGGAAATTGAAAAACAATACCCACTTGTTTACGGATAGATTTAAGATTCTTATTGTTCGTTTCTGTTGTAATTACTCGGTCCCCTATTGTTACCGTACCTTCTGAAGGTTTCATTAATGCATTCAAGTGTTGTAAAACAGTCGATTTCCCACTACCTGTATGACCAACTAAAGCAGTAAAACTGCCTTCTTTTATAATCATATCAATATCATATAAGGCACGATTTTCAAAAGGTGTACCTTTTTGGTACGTGTAGCCTACTTTGTCGAAAATAATGTCCATAGCCAGTCCACCATCCCTTCTTCTGTCAGATAATTTGCTGGTACATCAATGCCACGTTCCTTTAAAGATAATTTTAATTTTTCGGGAAAAGGTAAATCTAATCCCATTTCAATTAATTTTTCACCAGACATAAAAATCTCCTCTGGTGTACCTTCTTGGATTAATTCTCCATCTTTAATAACCATAATTCGATTAGCATTAGCTGCTTCATCAATGTCATGAGTAATCGAAATAACGGTTAAGTTTGCTTTTTCTTTAATGGCCTTGACTGTAGTTAAAACTTCTTGACGTCCTTGTGGGTCTAGCATACTTGTAGCTTCATCTAAAATAATAATAGCTGGACGCAAAGCAACTACGCCAGCAATGGCTACACGTTGTTTTTGTCCTCCAGAAAGTCTAGCAGGTTCTTTTTCTATAAATTCAGTCATTTTTACACGTTCAATTGCATCGATGACACGATCAATCATCTCATCTCTTGGAATACCTTGATTTTCTAATCCAAATGCGACATCATCTTGCACGGTAGAGCCAACAAATTGATTATCAGGATTTTGGAAAACCATCCCAACTAATTTTCTGATTTCCCAAATGTTTTGTTCACTCAAGATTAATCCACCAACCGTTACTTCACCTTGGTTAGGGGCAATTAACCCGTTAATTGTTTTAGCTAAAGTAGACTTCCCAGAGCCATTATGGCCAATAATAGCTACCCATTCTCCCGCCTCAATAGAGAGTGAGATGTTATTTAAAGCAGGCTTAGTGTCTGTTGTATGGTATTGATACGAAATGTTTTTTAACGTTATAACTTTATCCATTGAACATTCCTCACGTTCTTATTAATTTCGGTTCTCTATAAGACTATCAAAAAAGTAACTTTCATGCAATAAATCATATTGTCCCGTTTTATCTTCATCAGTATAGTATACTCTTTTATTTTTATATACTAAAACAGGCAACAAATAAAGGGACAAACCCATTTATTTGTTGCCTGTTTTAAGACAAAAAAAATCACTTTCCTCGATGAATTTACCTCTCTTAGATGAAACCCATTTTCATCTAAGAGAAGTTTCGAGCTAGACTTGGAGAAACCTAAATGGCTTTCCATCATCGTAACACTCTTTACATACATCAAAAAAGTAAACTTGTTTGAATGTTGTGTAATTAAGAAGCATTGTTTCTATTGACTGAAGTCACAAAACGATGTCTGAAATTAAACTAATTCAATAATAACCATTGGTGCAGCATCGCCGCGACGTGGTTCTGTTTTCATAATACGCGTGTATCCGCCTTGACGCTCAGCGTAACGAGGTGCGATATCACTAAATAATTTTTGTAAAGCAGATTGGATGACAACTGCATCGTCTTCTTCTTTAATAGCTGCTACTTCATTACGAATGTAAGCTGCTGCTTGACGACGTGCGTGCAAGTCGCCTTTTTTGCCTAAAGTAATCATTTTTTCAGTTGTTTTGCGAACTTCTTTAGCGCGAGCTTCAGTTGTTACAATACGTTCGTTAATGATTAAATCAGATGTTAAATCACGTAACATTGCTTTACGTTGTGAGCTTGTACGGCCTAATTTACGGTAACCCATTTTGATTTTCCTCCCTTGTTACAGTACTAATCGTCTTGGCGTAGATTTAAATTGAGTTCAGCTAATTTATACTTAACTTCTTCAAGTGATTTACGTCCTAGATTGCGTACTTTAATCATTTCAGCTTCAGACTTGTCAGTCAACTCTTGAACAGAATTAATACCAGCACGTTTCAAACAATTGTATGAACGTACAGATAAATCTAGTTCTTCTATTGTCATTTCAAGCATTTTTTCTTTATGAGTCTCTTCTTTTTCTACCATGATTTCAGCCTTACGAGCTTCGTCAGTTAGATTTACAAAGATATTCAAGTGTTCTGTCATAATTTTAGCTGCAAGACTGACAGCTTCTTCAGGACTGATTGAACCATCTGCCCAAACATCAAGTGTTAATTTGTCAAAAATATCTTTCTGACCCACTCGTGCGTTTTCTACTTGGTAGTTTACACGACTAACTGGGGTGTAAATCGAATCGACAGGTAATACACCAATAGGCATATCATCTTGTTTATTGTGTTCAGCTCTTGCGTAACCTCTACCTGTTTTAGCGGTCATGCGTACGTGGAAACGTGCACCTTCTGCTACTGTACAAATATACAAATCAGGGTTTAGTATTTCAACATCGCTATCATAAATGATATCGGCTGCTGTTACAATTGCTGGACCATTTACATCGATTTCAATCGTTTTATCTTCACCAGAATATAACTTGAGTGCAAGTTTTTTCACGTTCAAAATAATTGACGTTACATCTTCAAGAACACCATCAATAGCTGAAAATTCATGTAAGATACCATCGATTTGAATAGTGGTTACTGCTGCTCCCGGTAGTGAAGACAACAAGATACGACGTAGAGAATTTCCTAACGTAGTTCCATAACCGCGTTCAAGTGGCTCTACAACGAATTTGCCGAATTTAGCATCATCGCTGATCTCAATCGTTTCGATTCTTGGCTTTTCAATTTCGATCATTCTATCTATACCCCTTTCAAAACGTGAAGTTCATGTTACCGAGTGCAAAACTAAAAAACGAACTAGCTCTCAATTATACACGACGGCGTTTAGGAGGGCGGCATCCATTATGAGGAATAGGTGTTACGTCACGAATAGCAGTAACTTCTAAACCAGTTGCTTGTAGAGAACGGATAGCTGCTTCACGACCTGAACCAGGACCTTTAACGGCTACTTCTACAGTTTTCATACCATTTTCCATACAAACTTTTGCTGCAGCTTCTGCAGCCATTTGTGCTGCAAATGGTGTTGATTTTTTTGATCCACGGAAACCTAGAGCTCCAGCAGATGACCATGCAATAGCGTTACCATGAACATCTGTGATCATTACAATTGTGTTATTAAAAGTAGAACGAATGTGAGCAACCCCACTTTCGATATTTTTTTTCACACGGCGTTTACGTACAACTTTTTTTACCATGAAGGTTGACCTCCTTACTTAATTATTATTTTTTCTTACCTGCGATTGATTTAGATGGGCCTTTACGAGTACGTGCGTTATTTTTCGTGTTTTGTCCACGAACGGGTAAACCACGACGGTGACGCATACCTCTGTATGAACCAATTTCAAGCAAACGTTTAATATTTTGGCTTACTTCACGACGAAGGTCACCTTCAATTTTTAATTTATCAATTTCTGCACGAATAGCATCTAATTGATCATTTGTTAAATTGATTACACGAATTTCTTCAGAAACGTCAGCAGCTTTTAAGACTTTTTGTGCTGTTGTTTTACCGATTCCGAATATATATGTTAAAGAAATTACTACACGTTTATCACGTGGAATATCTACACCAGCAATACGAGCCATTTATTTACACCTCCTGTTAATTTAACTGATTAACCTTGACGTTGTTTGTGTTTAGGATTCTCACAAATCACCATAACACGACCATTACGTCGGATAATTTTACATTTATCACAAATTTTCTTAACTGATGGTCTTACTTTCATGAATTATACCTCCTATTTTAATTGACGGAGTACAATTATTTAAAGCGATAAGTAATGCGACCACGGGTTAGATCGTATGGGGACAATTCAACTGTTACTTTGTCTCCAGGCAGAATTCTAATATAGTGCATCCGAATTTTCCCTGAAACATGAGCCAATACAATATGGCCATTTTCAAGTTCAACTTTAAACATTGCATTCGGCAAAGTTTCAACGACTGTTCCTTCTATTTCAATGACATCGTCTTTCGCCACGCCTAGTACCTCCTTAAAAGTGTTTCGCATTTTAAACGCGATAAACAGTGAGCAGCATTAGCCCTCACTTTTCTGTTTCATCTTAACCTATTAATTATATCAAAACATAACAGTATTGAGGAATCAACATCTGGCACATTATACCATAAAATCAATATAGTAACAAGTTTGCTGCAGACTATCGCTATGCTTATTTCTGCTAACCACTTTAATGCGAGATATTGTTCAAAACGTCTCAAAACTAGTCTCAATCAAGTTAGTATTGAGTTTATTCAACATCAGAAATGATTGTTTGAATATCTTTGAACACATCTTGAAAATCATCTTCACCATTTACGGTATGCAAGACATTGCGCTTTGAATAAAAGTCTACAAGAGTATTTGTAGATTCAAGGTTAACATTTATTCGGTTTTCAACGGTTTCAGGTTTATCGTCTTCTCTTTGATAGAATTCATGTTTACCACAACGATCACACGTACCTTCAACCTTTGGCGGGTTGTAGACTTTATGATAAGTTGCACCACATGAACGACAGATAATCCTTCCAGTCAAACGTTCCATTAAAATGTCTTTGTTCACGTTAATGTAAACAACAGCATCTAATTTCTTGTTTAAATCCTTTAAAATTCCTTCCAAAACGTTCGCTTGGTTAAGCGTTCTTGGATAACCATCTAATAAAAAGCCGTCTTTTGTATCTGCTTCAGCTAAACGTTCTTTTACAATCCCGTTTGTCACTTCATCAGGAACTAATTCACCTTTGTCCATAAATGTTTTTGCTTCTATTCCTAAGGCAGTTTCATTTTTGATAGCAGCACGAAACATATCACCGGTTGAAATATGTGGCACATGGTATGTGTCGACAATTTTCTCAGCTTGTGTTCCTTTTCCTGCACCAGGAAGACCTACTAAAATGAGATTCATCATTTTCCCTCCTACTAATGTAAGAATTGGTGTTGAGGATAATCCCCAACACGTTCTTCTTATTGTATAAAGCCTTGGTAACTTCTTTTAATCATTTGACCTTCTAATTGTCTAACTGAATCTAAAGCAACACCAACTACAATTAATAGACTGGTTCCACCTAGCGCTAGAGAAGAAGGTAAATCCCATAAATTGGAAGCGATAATCGGCAGCAATGCGATTACTCCTAGGTAAATAGCACCCACTGTACTCAAGTTCGTTAACGTTCTTGAGATAAAGTTTTGTGTTGGTTTACCAGGACGCACGCTTGGAATATAACCACCTTGTTTTTGTAAGTTTTCAGCTACTTTTTCTGGATTCACTTGAATGAATGCATAGAAGTAAGTGAATAGCACAATCAACAATGTATACAAAGCTGCACCAATTGGTTCTTCCAAGTTAAAAACTGTGTTTAAAACGTTAAACCACGAGGCATCAATATTGCTCTGTGTAAGAAACCCTAATAATGTTTGTGGTGTTGTAATAAACGAACTTGCAAAGATAACCGGAATAACTCCAGCCGAGTTAACTTTTAAAGGCAAAAACGAACTTTGGTTGCTACCAGTTGCTCGTTTTGAGTACTGTATAGGAATTTTACGTTTAGCATTTTCAATATAAATAACGATAATTACAACTGCAGCAATGGCAATCAATAAAGCTACTGTAAACAAAATGGCTACTGTAAGTTCATCCCCTGCATTGCGGATTTGAGTATTGTAATATGTTACAACGTCTGATGGTATTTTTGCAATAATCCCTGAAAAGATGATCATTGATGTTCCATTACCAAAACCTTTAACCGTAATTTGTTCACCCATCCACATAACCAACATTGTTCCAGCGGTAAGGATAAGTGCAATAGAAAGATAAGTAGATACACTCGGATCTTTAATCAATCCCGTACCTGTTAAAGCATTAAACCCAAAAGAGATACCAATCGCTTGAACAAAAGCTAAACCGATTGTGACATATCTCGTTACTTGATTTAATTTTCTACGTCCTACCTCACCTTGTTTTGCCCATTCCACAAACTTAGGAATAATATCCATTTGTAGTAGTTGAATAACGATCGAAGCCGTAATATATGGAGAAACACCTAATGCAAAAATAGAATAGCTGCTTAGCGCTCCACCACCAAAGGTATTTAATAAACTGAAAAGGCCGTTTGACGAATCAGCAAGTCCTTTTAAAGCTGACGCATCTACGCCAGGAACCGTTAAATGAGTTCCTATGCGAAAGATAACTAAAATACCAAGAGTAAATAGAATTTTTTTCCTAATGTCCTTTGCTTGAAAAGCATCCTTCAATAGTGTGAACATTAAATCACCTCGATTGAACCACCAGCAGCTTCGATAGCTTCTTTAGCTGCTTGAGAGAATTTGCTTGCCTTAACGGTTAGTTTACGTTCAACTTGGCCGTTACCCAAAACTTTAATCCCAGATTTTTCAGCTTTAATGATACCAGATTCGACCAACATTGCTGGTGTTACTTCTGTACCATCTTCAAAACGGTTTAATGTTTCAAGGTTGACAATTGCATATTCTTTGCGGTTGATGTTCGTAAATCCACGTTTTGGTAAACGACGGAACAATGGTGTTTGTCCACCTTCGAATCCTAGACGTACGCCACCACCTGAACGTGAGTTTTGTCCTTTTTGACCACGACCTGAAGTTTTACCATTGCCTGATGAAGATCCACGACCAACGCGATTGCGTTCTTTACGAGAACCTTCGGCAGATTTTAATTCATGAAGTTTCATATAGATTGGGCACCTCCTTCAATAAAAGATTTCGTTCTTTTTTAGACTTCTTTAACGTCCACTAAATGTGAAATTGTTTTTACCATACCAATGATAGCTTCATTAGCAGGCTTTACTACAGAACTATTGGTTTTTCTCAAACCTAAAGCTTTTACTGTATCACGTTGGTTTTGAGGACGTCCGATAACGCTACGTTTTAAAGTGATTTCTAAATTAGCCATTTCTTATTGTCCTCCTTTTATCCTAGAATTTCTTCTACAGATTTATTACGAAGTCTTGCAACTTCTTCAACGCGTTTTAATTGCATTAAACCATCAACTGTTGCACGAACCATATTAATTGGTGTGCTTGAGCCTAAAGATTTACTTGTAATGTCTGATACTCCAGCAAGTTCTAAGATTGCACGGACAGGTCCGCCAGCAGATACTCCAGAACCTTCTTTAGCAGGTTTCATTAAAATGTTACCGCCACTGTAGCGTCCGATAACTTGATGAGGAATCGTAGTGTCTACCATAGGCACTTGAATAAGATTTTTTTTAGCGTCTTCAATTGCCTTACGGATAGCTTCTGGAACTTCTTGAGCTTTACCAGTACCGAAACCTACGTGTCCGTTTTTATCTCCTACAACAACTAATGCAGCAAAGCGTAGACGACGTCCACCTTTTACAACTTTAGTTACGCGGTTGATAGAAACAACGCGATCTTCTAAGTCCAATTGTGTTGGATCGATGTAAACCATGTGTGGTATTCCTCCTTTTTTTAAAATTCTAGTCCATTTTCGCGAGCAGCTTCAGCTAAAGCTTGCACACGGCCATGGTAAAGGTATCCACCACGGTCAAAGACTACTTTTTTAATTCCTTTTTCAACGGCTGATTTAGCTATTGTTTCCCCAACAACTGTCGCTTGGTTCACTTTAGTTTCGCCTGATATGTCTTTATTGTCGAATGAAGATGCGCTTGCTAGCGTTACACCCGCTACGTCATCAATTAATTGAGCGTAGATATTTTTATTAGAACGAAAAACGTTTAAACGTGGGCACTCTGCAGTACCAGAAATTTTTGAACGTACACGTGAATGTCTCTTCAAACGTACTTTGTTTTTGTCTGGTTTATTAATCACAATTGTCACCTCTTTTTCTTTTTTGTTAGTTTTAAGCAGCTAAGTAATAAGAATTACTTACCTGTTTTACCTTCTTTGCGACGTACGACTTCGCCAACATAACGAATTCCTTTGCCTTTGTAAGGTTCTGGTGGACGGATAGCGCGAATATTCGCAGCTAATTCGCCAACGCGTTCTTTATTTGATCCTTTAATGATAACTTTAGTATTTGCAGGAACTTCAACAGTAATTCCTTCTTCAATATCGAATTCTACAGGATGAGAGTAACCAACGTTCATTACAAGTTTGTTGCCTTGCAATTGCGCACGGTACCCTACACCAATTAATTCTAAAACTTTTTCAAAACCTACAGTTACACCAACAATCATGTTGTTTAGGTTAGCACGCATTGTTCCGTGCATCGCACGATTTTCTTTTAAGTCGTTAGGACGTGAAAAAGAAATCTCGTTACCATCTACAGTCATTGTAATAACAGGGCTGAAAGAGCGAGTCAACTCACCTTTTGGTCCTTTAACGGTAACTTCGTTCTCATTACGAGTAACAGTTACGTTTTCAGGGACAGTGATTGTTTTATTACCGATACGGCTCACAGCTGTGCACCTCCTTGTTTATTTATCTATATTACCAAATGTAAGCTAAGATTTCTCCGCCAACATTTTTAGATCTAGCTTCTTTATCTGTGAATACACCTTCAGAAGTTGATACGATTGCAATACCTAGTCCGTTAAGAACTTTAGGCACTTCACCAGATTTAGCGTAAACACGCAAACCAGGTTTAGAAATACGTTTCAATCCAGTGATAACACGTTCGTTGTTTTTTCCGTATTTTAAGAAAACGCGGATAACACCTTGTTTGTCATCTTCCATATATTCAACATTTTTAATAAAACCTTCACGTTTTAAAATTTCAGCAATGTCTTTTTTGATTTTTGAAGCAGGCAATTCTAATGATTCGTGACGTGCCATGTTGGCATTACGAATGCGAGTTAGAAAATCTGCGATTGGATCTGTCATGACCATTTGTTTTTAGCCTCCTTTATGCAAGTATCGTCTTACCAGCTTGCTTTCTTCACGCCGGGAATTTGTCCTTTATAGGCAAGTTCGCGGAAGCAAATACGGCAAAGTCTAAATTTACGATAAACTGAGTGTGGACGTCCACAACGTTCGCAACGGGTGTACTCTTGAGTTGAGTGTCTTGCAGGACGTTTGTTCTTAGCAATCATTGATTTTTTAGCCACGTAGTTCGCCTCCTTTTTCTATTTTTGGAATGGCATTCCAAGTTGTGTTAAAAGTTCGCGTGATTCTTCATCTGTTTTAGCAGTTGTTACAATAACAATATCCATTCCTCGAACTTTGTCTACTTTGTCGTAGTCAACTTCTAAGAAAATTAATTGTTCTTTAACTCCTAAAGTGTAGTTCCCACGTCCGTCGAAAGCTTTTTTGCTTACGCCGTGGAAGTCACGTACACGAGGAAGAGAAACAGTAACTAATTTGTCTAAGAAATCATACATTCTTTCTCCACGTAAAGTAACTTTAGTACCAATTGGCATACCTTCACGTAAACGGAAAGCAGCGATTGATTTTTTAGCCTTAGTAATCATTGGTTTTTGTCCAGAAATAGCGGTTAATTCTTCAACAGCTTTATCTAGGTTTTTAGCGTTTGATACGGCATCACCGACACCCATGTTAATAATAATTTTGTCAACTTTTGGAGTTTCCATAATTGATTTGTAATCAAATTTTTCCATCATAGATGGTGTAATTTCATTCGTATATTTTTCTTTAAGGCGGTTCATTCGGATTGTCCCTCCTTCCTTATAGTTTATTTATCTAAAACTTCACCAGTTTTTTTAGAAATACGTACTTTTTTACCATCTTCAACTTTATAACCAACACGTGTTGGTTCGCCTGTTGAAGCGTCGATTAGCATAACGTTTGAAACGTGAACTGGAGCTTCCATTTCAATAATGCCACCTTGTGGGTTCAATTGACTAGGTTTTTGGTGTTTTTTCACCATGTTAATTGATTCAACAATTACTTGATCTTTTTTAGGGAAAGCTTTTAAAATAATGCCTTCTTTTCCTTTATCTTTACCAGTAATCACTTTAACTTTATCGCCTGATTTGATGTACATGTTTTCTTGCACCTCCTTATAGTGGATGGTTGGATATTATAAAACTTCTGGTGCTAACGAAATGATTTTCATGAAATTGTTCTCACGTAGTTCACGTGCAACAGGTCCAAAGATACGTGTTCCACGCGGACTTTTATCGTCACGAATGATTACACAAGCATTTTCGTCAAATTTGATGTAAGAACCATCTGCACGACGAGCGCCAGTTTTGGTACGAACAATAACAGCTTTAACAACTTCACCTTTTTTGACAACGCCGCCTGGTGTAGCGTTCTTCACACTACAAACGATTACGTCACCAATATTAGCTACTTTACGGCCTGAACCGCCAAGTACTTTAATAGCTAGCACTTCACGTGCTCCTGAATTATCTGCAACTTTTAGACGGGATTCTGATTGGATCACAATAGTATCCTCCTTTCGGATTTAAAAATTGACTTCTTATCTTTAAAGTCAATTAGATAATAACTGATTCTTGTACCACTTCTAATAAACGGAAATGTTTAGTAGCAGATAATGGACGAGTTTCCATAATTTTTACGATATCGCCAATTTTGGCTACATTGTTTTCATCATGTGCTTTATATTTTTTAGAGTATTTAACACGTTTACCATATTTACTATGTCTTTTTTGAGTTTCTGTTACGACAACAATTGTCTTATCCATTTTATCTGAAAGAACACGGCCCTGATAAACTTTACGTTGATTACGTTCTTCATTCATTGCTTGGTAACCTCCTTTGCTAGTCAACTATTTTTGTAACTCAGCTTGACGTAACGCAGTTTTAATGCGTGCAATCGATTTGCGAACTTCACTTAAACGAGAAGTGTTTTCTAATTGGCCTGTTGCTAATTGGAATCGCAAGTTGAACAGTTCAGATTTATATTCTTTCTCTTTTTCAACCATTTCAGCAGTGGATAACTCTTTAAGTTCATTAGCCTTCATTCGATTCACCACCAATTTCTGTACGTTTTACAATTTTCGTTTTTACGGGTAATTTGTGAGAAGCTAAACGTAATGCTTCACGAGCTACTTCTTCAGATACGCCACCAACTTCAAACATGATTTTTCCACGTTTAACTGGTGCTACCCATCCTTCAGGAGCTCCTTTACCGGAACCCATACGTACTCCGATTGCTTTAGACGTGTATGATTTATGAGGGAAAATTTTAATCCATACTTTCCCACCACGTTTCATATAACGTGTCATTGCTATACGTGCTGCTTCAATCTGGCGGTTAGTAATCCATTGTGAATCGATAGCTTGTAAGCCGTATTCTCCAAAAGAAACTTCTTTTCCACCCTTAGCTTCGCCACGCATTTTACCTCTAAATTCACGACGGAATTTCACGCGTTTAGGTACTAACATGATTATTTCCCTCCTTTCTCAGCGTTCTTTTTTGTTGGAAGAATTTCTCCACGATAAATCCAGACTTTAACGCCCAATTTACCATAAGTAGTATCTGCTTCTTCCCATGCGTAGTCGATATCGGCACGCAATGTGTGTAATGGAACTGATCCTTCAGAGTGAGTTTCGCTACGAGCGATATCTGCACCGTTTAAACGACCTGAAACCATTGTTTTAATTCCTTTAGCGCCAGAACGCATTGTGCGTTGGATTGCTTGTTTTTGAGCACGACGGAAAGCAACACGGCTTTCTAGTTGAGTAGTAATACCTTCTGCAACTAATTTAGCATCTAAATCAGGATTTTTAATTTCCACGATGTTGATGTGGACACGTTTGCCTGTAAGCTCGTTTAATTTTTTGCGTAGAGAATCAACTTCTGAACCACCTTTACCGATAACCATGCCCGGTTTAGCAGTATGAAGTGAAACATTTACACGATTAGCAGCGCGTTCTATTTCAATTTGAGAAATTGAAGCGTCACTAAGTTTTTTAGCAATGTATTCACGGATACGTAGATCTTCATGTAAATAGTTAGCATATTCTTTTTCTGCATACCATTTAGCATCCCAATCACGAATTATGCCTATACGTAAGCCCGTTGGATTAATTTTTTGACCCACAGATTATCCCTCCTTTTTCTCTGATACCACTACTGTAATATGGCTTGTACGCTTCAAGATTGGTGCTGCTGAACCTTTTGCACGAGGGCGGAAACGTTTCATCGTTGCGCCTTCGTTAACGTAAGCTTCGCTAACTACCAAGTTTTCTACATCTAAATCGTAGTTGTGTTCTGCATTCGCTATAGCTGACATTAGCACTTTTTCAACTACTGGTGATGCCCCGCGTGGAGTGAATTTCAAAATCGAAATAGCTTCTCCAACACTTTTTCCTCTAATAAGATCGACAACTAGACGAACTTTACGAGGTGCAATACGAACAGTTTTTGCTGTAGCTGTAGCTTCTGTAATTTGTTCTTGCATGAGTATACCTCCCCTCGATATTAACGTCTAGTTCTTTTATCATCCGCAGCGTGACCGCGGTATGTTCTTGTTGGTGCGAATTCGCCTAATTTGTGTCCGACCATGTCTTCTTGTACATAAACAGGAACATGCTTGCGTCCATCATAGACAGCAATTGTGTATCCTACGAAACTCGGGAAAATTGTTGAACGACGAGACCAAGTTTTAACAACTGATTTCTTTTCGCTTTTAGCTAATGCGTCCATTTTTTTCATCAAGTGATCATCTACAAAAGGTCCTTTTTTAAGACTACGACCCATGTTTGGACCTCCTTTCCGCTAGTAGTAAACCAGCTTACGCTGATTTACTCAAATTATTTTTTCTTGCGTCTACGTACAATGAATTTATCTGATTGAGCTTTTTTGTTACGAGTTTTCAATCCAAGAGCAGGCTTGCCCCATGGAGTCATTGGACCGGCATGTCCGATTGGAGCTTTACCTTCACCACCACCGTGTGGGTGATCATTCGGGTTCATTACTGATCCACGAACAGTTGAGCGTTTACCTAACCAACGTGAACGTCCAGCTTTACCAATATTAATTAATTCGTGTTGCTCATTACCAACTGAACCAATCGTTGCGCGACAAGTTGATAAGATCATACGAACTTCGCCTGAGTTTAAACGAACCAACACGTATTTGCCTTCTTTACCTAACACTTGTGCGTTAGTTCCAGCTGAACGTACTAATTGTCCACCTTTTCCAGGTTTTAACTCAATGTTGTGAATAACAGTACCAACAGGAATATTTGCTAAAGGCAACGCATTACCAATTTTGATATCTGCTTCTTCTCCAGAATATAGGTGTTGTCCAACTTCTATTCCTTTTGGTGCAATGATATACGTCTTAATTCCATCTGTGTATTGCACTAATGCAATGTTTGCAGAACGGTTTGGATCGTATTCGATTGTTTTAACAATTCCCATGACATTGTCTTTGTTACGTTTAAAGTCGATCACACGGTAATTGCGTTTATGGCCACCACCGCGGTGACGGACAGTAATTTTACCATCGTTATTACGACCAGCGTTTCTCTTTTTCGGCTCCAACAAAGTCTTTTCAGGTGTTGTTGAAGTGATCTCAGCGAAATCTGAACCAGTCATATTACGACGACCGTTTGTAGTAGGTTTATACTTTCTAATCGCCACGTGTTTTCCCTCCTGAATATTATTTTAAAGCTTTACTTACGCTTCAAAAAATTGGATTTCTTTAGAATCAGCTGTTAATGATACAATTGCTTTACGACGTTTTTTTGTGTAACCAGCAAATTTACCTTGACGCTTTAACTTTCCGCGTACGTTCATAATATTTACTTTTCTAACTTTAACGTCAAAAATCTCTTCAACTGCTTTTTTTACTTCTGTTTTGCTAGCGCGGACATCTACTTCAAAAGTAAATTTCTTGTCCTCTTGAGCTACCATTGAAGCTTCAGTGATAACCGGGCGCTTGATTACGTCTTGTGCATCCATTATTGAAGAACCTCCTCTACCTTAGTAAGAGCAGTTTGTGTCAAAATCATTTTGTTATGAGATACAACATCCAATACACTAATGTTGTCAGTTGCTACTACTGTAACACCTGGAAGATTACGTGCTGATAACATTGTAAAATCATTACCGTCTTCAACAACTACTAATACTTTTGTATCAACGTTTAGATTTTTTAACACTTGTGCAAACTCTTTAGTTTTTGGTGCATCAAAGTTCAACGCGTCAACAATGATTAAATCTTGATCAATTACTTTAGTAGAAAGAACAGATTTAATTGCTAAACGACGAACTTTTTTAGGAAGTTTGTAGCTGTATGAACGTGGAGTCGGTCCGAAGACAATTCCACCACCACGCCAGATAGGAGATCTAGTTGACCCTGCACGGGCACGACCAGTTCCTTTTTGACGCCATGGTTTACGTCCACCACCGGAGACTGCGCTACGGTTTTTAACTGCATGATTCCCTTGTCTTAATGAAGCACGTTGCATGATGATTGCATCAAACACAACGTTTTCGTTTGGTTCGATACCGAAGATAGCGTCGTTTAAAGTAACTTCACCATTTTGAGTACCATCTTGTTTGTATAATGCTAATTTTGGCATTCCTTGTTCCTCCTCTCTTAGTTAATTATTTAGCTACTTTTTCAAAAGCAGATTTAATTTGGATTAAGGATTTTTTAGCTCCTGGCACATTACCTTTAATAAGGATAACATTTTTCTCTAGATCTACACGTACAACTTCAAGGTTTTGAATTGTTATACGGTTTCCGCCCATACGTCCAGGTAATAATGTTTGTTTAAATACGCGCGCTGCGTTAGCGTCACCCAATGAACCAGGACGACGGTGGTGACGGGATCCGTGAGACATTGGTCCACGACTATGTCCGTGACGTTTGATAACACCTTGGAATCCTTTACCTTTTGTTGTCCCCGTAACGTTAACGATGTCTCCAGCTTTGAAACTATCAACACGAATTTCTTTACCCACTTCGTATTCACTAAGCTCAACATCGTCAAATTCACGAATGAAGCGCTTAGGAGCAGTATTTGCTTTTGCTACATGTCCTTTTGCAGGTTTGTTTGATAATACTTCGCGTTTGTCTTGGTAACCCAATTGAATTGCTTCGTATCCATCATTTTCCATTGTTTTAACTTGTAAAACAACGTTTGGTGTTGCTTCGATAACTGTTACAGGGATTAATTCGCCTGATTCAGTAAACACTTGTGTCATCCCTACTTTTTTGCCTAAGATTCCTTTGGTCATGAGTACACCTCCATTTTTTTAATTTTTATTAAAGTTTAATTTCGATATCTACGCCTGACGGTAGATCAAGTTTTGTTAACGCGTCAACAGTTTTAGGTGTTGGATTGATAACATCAATCACACGTTTATGTGTAAGCATTTCAAATTGCTCACGAGAATCTTTATATTTATGAGTCGCACGAATCACGGTATAAAGACTTCTTTCTGTCGGTAATGGAATTGGACCAGACACGCTAGCACCAGTTCTTTTTGCTGTTTCTACAATCTTCTCCGCTGCTTGGTCTAAAATGCGATGTTCATACGCTTTTAAACGAATACGAATTTTTTGTTTTGCCATCATTTTCCCTCCTTCGCCTAGTCTTAGAAATTAGACTTTGCTCCACGAAAATTTTCCGATGCACTCGCCGTGGCAAAGCGGCCGGGTGTGTCGCAACTTCTCGTTTCATAGCCGTTGGTTTTCTTTCGAAATACCCAGTACGATTTATCCGATAAAATCTGCACCTGTCCAATTATACAAGATGTATCTTTATCTTTCAAGACTTTTTTAATTATTTTTCTATTTTTTTTGATGTTCTGCCAAAACATCTTATTATCTGTAACATTCTATACTATAGAAGAAGTTTTTTCTCCCAAATATAAAAGGCCACGATAAGATTTTGCCAACGCCTCTTATCGTAACTCACAATACTTTATTTGTCTACTTAAACAATCTTATTTTTCTTATTTTTTTACTAAGCACGAAATCTTTAAACTTTTATAATCCAGCCTTCTGGTGCTATAACATCACCATATTGAATACCGGTTAATTCATTATATAATTTTTTTATAATTGGTCCAGTTTCTGTTTCGCTATAAAACGTATGGAAATCATCTTTATATTGTATTCCACCGATAGGCGTTATCACTGCTGCGGTCCCACAAGCTCCTGCTTCTGTAAATCGATCTAATTGATTAACGAAGACATCTTCTTCTCTTGCTTCTAATCCTAGCCGTTTCTCGGCTAGATACAATAAAGAATACTTCGTAATACTTGGTAAAATTGAAGGAGATAACGGTGTGATAAATTGGTTATCTTTTGTAATACCAAAAAAATTAGCAGCTCCTACTTCTTCTATCTTAGTGTGAGTAATTGGATCAAGATAAATAGCATCACTAAAGTTTCTTTCACGCGCTAGACTTCCTGGAAGTAAACTTCCACCATAATTTCCGCCAACTTTAGCTGCCCCCGTGCCATTTCCGGCAGCACGATCGTATTCCGAAACTAAAAAATTTGTTGGAACCAATCCTTCTTTGAAATAAGCTCCTACTGGCATACAAAAGATTGAAAATAAGTAACCTTCCGCAGGTTTGACACCGATATTATCACCGATTCCAATCATATAAGGTCTAATGTATAATGAACCGCCAGTGCCATATGGCGGAATATATTCTTCATTTGCTTTTACAACTTTTTTTATTGCTTCAACAAAAACATCTGTTAAAATTACAGGCATCAACAGTCTTCTACAACTACGCTGCATCCGTTTTGCGTTTTCTTCTGGACGAAACAAATTAATACTGCCATCTTTTGCTCGGTAAGCTTTCATCCCTTCAAAAACTGTTTGACCATAATGCAATGCTGTTGAACCTTCACTTATGTGCACCGTATTATCTTCGGTCAGAGTTCCTCCATCCCATTCTCCTTTTCCCCAATATGAAATGTAGCGATAGTCTGTTTTAATGTAATTAAATCCTAAGTTAGCCCAGTCTAATTCTATAGATTTTTTCATTTTATATTCTCCTCATCTTCTGATAAATTTTAGTATAACATGTTTGCAAAAAATATCATTTAATTTTATTTATCATTTTTTATTATCTACTATTCATCTATGTAGCTGATTTATTAAGTTAAAATTAGACATAAAAAGACCGCATCAGATTCGATGCGGTCTTTTTTCATATGATCACGCTTTGCCTTTTGACAAAGTCCCTTATTACTGTAAAAAATAATTAATTATTTTTCGATTGATGCTACAACGCCGGCTCCAACAGTACGTCCACCTTCACGAATAGTGAATTTAGTACCTGGATCAATAGCGATAGGAGCAATCAAGTCAACAGAAATTGTAACGTTGTCTCCTGGCATAACCATTTCAGTACCTTCTGGTAACTCAACAACACCAGTTACGTCAGTTGTACGGAAGTAAAATTGTGGGCGGTAGTTTGCGAAAAATGGAGTATGACGTCCACCCTCTTCTTTAGATAAGATATAAACTTCACCTGTAAATTTTGTATGTGGAGTAATTGAGCCTGGTTTAGCTAATACTTGTCCACGTTGGATATCTTCACGTGCAACTCCACGTAATAATGCACCAATGTTATCTCCTGCTTGAGCAAAATCTAACAATTTACGGAACATTTCAACTCCGGTTACAGTTGATTTAGTAGTTGCTTCGTGGATTCCGATGATTTCGATTTCTTCACCGACTTTGATTTGTCCAGTTTCTACACGACCTGTAGCAACTGTTCCACGTCCAGTAATTGAGAATACGTCCTCAACTGGCATCATGAATGGTTTTTCAGTATCACGAACTGGTGTTGGGATGTAAGAATCTACAGCTGCCATCAAGTCCATGATTTTATCTTCGTACTCTGCAACGCCTTCTAATGCTTTAAGAGCTGAACCAGCAATAACTGGAGTGTCGTCTCCTGGGAAATCGTAGTCTGATAATAAGTCACGAACTTCCATTTCAACTAATTCTAGTAATTCTTCGTCATCAACCATATCTACTTTGTTTAAGAAAACAACGATGTATGGAACACCAACTTGGCGAGACAATAGAATGTGTTCACGTGTTTGAGGCATAGGGCCATCAGCAGCAGATACCACTAAGATAGCTCCATCCATTTGTGCAGCACCAGTGATCATGTTTTTAACATAGTCAGCATGGCCTGGGCAGTCTACGTGAGCGTAGTGACGATCTGCAGTCTCATATTCAACGTGAGACGTTGAAATTGTGATTCCACGTTCGCGCTCTTCTGGAGCACCATCAATAGAAGCGTAGTCTGTAGCAGTACTTTTGAATCCTTTTTTAGCTAATACAGTTGTAATAGCAGCTGTTAAAGTTGTTTTACCATGGTCGACGTGTCCGATAGTTCCAACGTTAACGTGTGGTTTTGAGCGATCATATTTTTCTTTTGCCATTTTAGTAATTTCCTCCTCGAATTGAGTTTTAATTTTTTGATGAATAAAATTGAATTTATCTCATCAGTCGTAAAAAGTATACCTAGTATTCCTAATAAAAGCAATACTTAACAATCGATAAAGAAGCTTACGCTTCTCCACCATTTTTCTTGATAATTTCTTCAGAAATAGATTTAGGAACATCTTCGTAATGATCAAATGTCATAGAGAAAGTTCCGCGACCTTGTGTTGAAGAACGTAAAGAAGTAGCATAGCCAAACATCTCAGCCAAAGGAATTGTTCCTTTAACAATTGTTGTGTTTCCACGTGCTTCAGAACCTTCGATACGTCCGCGACGTGCAGAAATATGTCCCATTACATCCCCTAAATATTCTTCAGGAACTGTAATTTCAACAGCCATCATTGGTTCTAGAATTACTGGGCTTGCTTTTTTAGAAGCGTTCTTAAGTGCCATTGATGCAGCAACTTTAAAGGCTGTCTCATTTGAGTCAACGTCATGGTATGAACCATCATAAAGTTTTGCTTTGATATCGACTAATGGATACCCAGCAAGAACACCGTTATCTAATGAAGCTTCTAATCCTGCTTTAACTGCTGGGATGTACTCACGAGGAACCACACCACCAACGATTGCATCTTCAAACTCAAAACCTTTTCCTTCATCATTTGGTGAGAATTCAATCCATACGTGACCGTATTGACCTTTACCACCAGATTGGCGAACGAATTTACCCTCGGCTTTAGTAGAACCACGGAATGTCTCACGATAAGAAACTTGTGGAGCACCAACAGTAGCGTCAACGTTAAATTCACGTCTCATACGGTCTACAATGATATCCAAGTGTAACTCACCCATACCAGCAATAATTGTTTCGCCAGTTTCGTGGTCAGTTTCAGCGCGGAAAGTTGGATCTTCTTCAGCAAGTTTTTGTAACGCAACACCCATTTTATCTTGATCAGCTTTAGATCTAGGTTCGATAGCTACTTGAATAACGGGTTCTGGGAACTCCATTGACTCTAAGATAACTTGATCTTTTTCATCACATAAAGTGTCACCAGTTGTTGTATTTTTCAATCCAACAGCTGCAGCGATATCGCCAGCAAACACTTCAGGAATTTCGCTACGTGAGTTAGCGTGCATCTGTAAGATACGGCCAACACGTTCACGTTTACCTTTAGATGAGTTTTGAACATATGAACCAGCTTGTAAAGTACCTGAGTATACGCGGAAGAAAGTCAAACGTCCAACAAATGGATCTGTCATAACTTTAAACGCAAGAGCTGAGAAAGGCTCGCTGTCATCTGCATGACGTAAAACACGCTCTTCATCTCCAACAAGTACACCTTCAATAGCTTCAACATCAAGTGGTGATGGTAGGTAATCAATAACTGCATCAAGCATTAATTGAACACCCTTATTTTTAAATGCTGATCCACAAAGTACTGGATAAAAATCAACTTTTATCGTTGCAACGCGAATAGCTTTTTTCAATTCTTCTTGAGAAATTTCTTCCCCATCAAGGTATCTTTCCATCAAGTCTTCGTCAGTTTCAGCAACCGCTTCAACTAATTTCAAACGCCATTCTTCAGCTAATTCTAGATATTCAGCAGGAATTTCTTCCTCACGAATATTAATCCCTAAATCATCTTCATAGATTTCAGCCTTCATTTTCACTAAATCAATGATCCCTGTGAAGTTATCTTCAGCACCAATGGGTAATTGGATTGGATGAGCGTTAGCTTGTAAACGGTCATGAATCGTTCCTACAGAATATAAGAAGTCAGCTCCAGTTTTATCCATTTTATTAATGAAAACAATACGAGGTACACCGTAAGTTGTTGCTTGACGCCAAACTGTTTCAGTTTGAGGTTCAACACCTGATTGAGCATCTAGTAAAGCAACAGCACCATCTAATACGCGAAGAGAACGTTCAACTTCAACAGTGAAGTCAACGTGACCTGGAGTATCAATAATGTTTACACGGTGACCTTTCCAAGCTGCAGTTGTAGCTGCAGAAGTAATTGTAATACCACGTTCTTGTTCTTGTGCCATCCAGTCCATTTGTGAAGCCCCTTCATGGGTTTCACCAATCTTATGGATACGGCCAGTATAATAAAGGACACGCTCAGTCGTTGTTGTTTTACCAGCATCGATATGGGCCATGATTCCAATATTACGGGTATTTTCTAGAGTAAACTCTCTTTTTGCCATTTTGCACTAACACCCCTTTTTCTTTTAGATTTTTATTGTATTAAAAAAAACACATTTTTTCCAATAAAGGCATGGTCTTCAAAAAACAAAAACCAAGCCTTTTGTTGGAAAATTTTACCAGCGGTAATGAGCGAAAGCTTTATTAGCTTCTGCTACTTTATGTGTTTCTTCACGTTTCTTAACAGCAGCACCTGAATTGTTTGCTGCATCCATAATTTCTTTAGCTAAGCGTTGTTCCATAGTATCTTCTCCACGTAGACGTGAATAGTTTACTAACCAACGTAATGCTAATGCAGTACGACGGTCTGGACGAACTTCAACTGGCACTTGGTAGTTAGAACCCCCAACACGACGAGCTTTAACTTCAATAACAGGCATGATATTTTTCATTGCTTGTTCAAATACTTCAATAGGATCGTTGCCAGTTTGTTCTTTAACTACTTCAAGAGCGTTGTAAAGAATTGTAGCAGCTTTTCCACGTTTTCCATCAACCATTAAACGGTTGATTAGACGAGTAGCTAATTTAGAATTATAAATCGGATCTGGTAAAACATCACGTTTAGTAATAGGACCTTTACGAGGCATCCAAATTCCTCCTTTCAAAAATAGTTTTAGTTTTGTTATATTTTATAGTTAGTTTAAGAAAAAGCTTATTTCTTAGGTTTTTTAGTCCCGTATTTAGAACGACTTTGTTTACGATCTGCAACACCAGATGTATCTAAAGCACCACGAACGATATGGTAACGTACTCCTGGTAAATCTTTAACACGTCCTCCACGGATAAGTACAACACTATGTTCTTGCAAGTTGTGTCCTTCTCCCGGAATATATGCTGTTACTTCAATTAAGTTAGATAAACGAACACGTGCATATTTACGTAACGCTGAGTTAGGTTTTTTAGGAGTCATAGTTCCCACACGAGTACATACACCACGTTTTTGAGGTGAGTTTACGATTGTTTGTTTTTTTCTTTTACTGTTGTATCCTCTGTTTAAAGCAGGAGATTCTGATTTTCCGACTTTAGATTTGCGAGGGCTACGAACTAATTGATTAATAGTAGGCATTGGTAATTTCCTCCTTTCCTGTATTTATCTTTTCTAGTCCACACATCCAGGCGGTTCTTTTTCCAGCAAAAAAATAGTGCTGCAAATCGCAACCAACTTTGCTTATGGAACGTTTGGCCATTGTACCAGTCAGAACGACCGATAGATAGGAATCTGTATACAAAAGCACCTTGTGAATCATACCACGTCATTTTTTCTTTGTCAACAAATGTTTCAACTTTTTTTATTTCAAATTTTTAAATTTCCTTGAAGACAACAACGTATATTTAAATTGATACACTATACTCTCAAAGATAGGAGAGGAAATAAAATATGATTCATATATTGCTTATTTTTTCTATTTGGATGATCGGAGCTTGTTTCGGTTCTTTTTTCATGGTTATTGGATTAAGATTCCCAATTGGCCATTCCATAATTCATCCACGGTCAACTTGCTCTAATTGCTTTCATTATCTTGGAACTCTTGAACTGATTCCCTTCTTTTCTTATGTTATACAAAAAGGTCATTGTCGTCATTGTCATACAAAATTTTCTTTTTTATATCCTTTCACCGAAGCTTTAACCGGATTACTTTTTGTTTTAGTTTTTTTTCGATTTATAAATCAACCCAAAGAAATTCTATTACTCTTTTTTTTAATTGCTTTTGGCATTATATTTTTTATCAGTGATTTATATTATTTCCTATTACCTGATTCTTTAATGCTTTTATTTTTTTCATCAACCATAATTGTGCGCTTGTGGTTTCACCCTCTACCTTTATATTACTACTTTATAAGTGGCATTAGTTTCTTCTTATTATTTTATGCTTTCTATTGCTTTACTAGCCAAGGGATAGGAGGGGGGGATGTAAAACTTTTTGGTATTTTAGGTCTATTTTTTGGTTTTGAGTTAACTTTATTCATTTTATTTATTGCTTGTCTAAGCAGTTTAGTATTCGGTCTCGGTCTCTTTGCTCTTAAAAAAATTTCAAAACATACACCTTTCCCATTTGCTCCATTTATCTTCTTAGCTTCTTTTATTGTTGCGCTCTACGGAGAAAATTTTCAAGTTATTTTTTACTCGCTTTTTTAATTAATTGATTTAAAGAAAGAATTGATTGTCGCTTTTATTACCGTTAACACGAGTAAACCTCACCAAGTAATTTAGCGTCGGCATGTTGCCTTTTCAAGCTTTAGTTAATTAGTTTCTTCAAGTACTTGAACATGCTAGTATTCACAATTATCTAAGAAAGAAGCGAAGTGAAAATTCCACTCCTTTCTCAGATAAATTAATCGGGCTAACTTTTTTTCCATTTATCCTTTAATGCTAACTTTTGTTTTTTTACTTTTTATTGACACATCTGGTTCGTCGTCTCCACGATACCGGGCATGTGAAGGGGTGTTACACTTACGGTAGTTAACTTCTTCTTTGATTAAGGGAGACGGAAGATCATTTAAAATTTGATGAGCTGCATCCAATTCTCGCTGTGTTTCTTCTTTATCTTGATACATAAATTTATCAGAAGGTACATCTGAGGCTAGTTCTGCTTTCTTTTTCAAATCTTAAATAAGAATTTCTTGTTGGCATTTCATATTTAAATGCACTTCTTCTATCCGTGGATTCTGCATGTTTCTATTTGTATCAGAGACATGACTATGCTAGTCAAACACACCCTGATAGACACTACTTGCACGGTCTCGCGTATTTATATTCGTGAGCAATAAATCTGAATTTGTTACATCTTCAATGACTATTTTTTTATACCGCTTTACTCCGACGATTCCAATACGTTCGATATAATATGGGAATACTTTACTTAAAGTTTTTTCTACTGGGACCATTGCCTCATAAATCTCATTTAAGCCATTAGATTGAACACCTTGGATAGCGATTCGGACAGATTCAGGGCGCACGATTTCTCTTGGTGGCATGATTCCATGGCGTAAAAGATCATAAAGTACTGTTCCAGAAATATTAATGCGGTAACTTTCATTATGTGGACGCGTTTGGTTTGTAGTTGGATTATCACAGTGAGTGCAATAAAACACTTCATGGTATAAAGGAATATTAATCCCTATCTCTTGAGGCGAATGCTAATCAAAAATTGAGTGACTAGCATACTTATCGTAGTAATCACCAATCCCTGCATGATCACGCCCGATTAGAGCATGTGTACAACCCTAATTTTTCATAGTTAATGCATGCAATACCGTTTCGCGAGGACATGCAAATATATAGGTCACGCGAAGAGGTGATAATATTGTGCGTTCTTTGGGATAATGGGTTTCTAGAACACTTTTGTAAGACATCATACGGTGCTCATAACATATATATTCCCTCTTTGTCATTTCAACAAGTAGCTGAATCAATAGCCCATCCACTTCTTCTAATACATTTTTTATGAATACATTCATGTCTACGATGTAAAGGATTGGCTCCTGTAATAAGACCAGCAACAGAACGAAATTTTTTCATAAAATTTATACCATGCATCGTTAGTTTCCATACGGATGTCTTTGAATGGTCCCCAAATGACACGGTTCACTAACTGAGTTGGTCCTCCAAGAGCAATATTGCCCATCCGGCGATGAACAGCATCTACACCAAGATAATCACGATTTGTCGTACCAATATAGATGGAATGCACGAAATTCTTTGTCGCAGTTAAAAATATCTTGTACAAGTAGTAGCGTAATAACCGTATTATACTTGTTTATTAAAGCTACCTAAGCATTTTCTTTTAAAGAACGAATCATCCCTTTATTCTGTTTTTCTTTTGGTGCGAAACTTAGTGGAACAGGTCAAATTGTTCCATTTTCTAATCTGCCTTTTGTTAAGACTCATTTATAGTCTTTCTCGTTCATAAATCCTTCGTTTAGAGACAAGACACCAATAATAATCATTTCTGTCGTAATGACAGCTTCTAGATCAACGCTGATTCTTGGAAGCATTTCGTCTCTTTTAAGTGCCTCTTATCTTTTTTCTCCTACAAGAACTCGATTAACAAGCTTCCCCCATCTGATTTTTGCGGATAATTACTAAACTTTAAATCGCTTGATTTCACTATATCGGTCACTTGTAGAACCCTCCAATCTTTTTTATATCTCATCAGGAATACTTTTATTATTTATTTTATAAAAATGTAAATAAGTGTCCAATTCTTCTAGTTTCCTACCTTGTAAAAATTTGTAAGTCACTAATATATACATGTGTTCGAAAGCATTTTCTTTTCAAAGTAATGATCTTATTTTCATCAAAACAATGTCCTTTGTTAAGAAAAAATATAACATTTAGTTAATATTAAACGACTCTTAACAATTAAATGTTCGTTTTTTTATCGAACCAAAAAAAAGCAGTTCAACCGATTCTAGGAATCAGTTGAACTGCTTTTCATCATTATTCAATTTATTTCGCCTTACTTAGTATCATTGATGCTGTAAACATTTTCACTTACGACGCCAACACCTTTAGGCTCCATTTTACGGTATTTAGCCATTCCAGTACCAGCCGGAATAATTTTACCGATGATAACATTTTCTTTCAATCCTAATAACGGATCGCGCTTGCCGCGGATTGCAGCATCTGTTAAGACACGAGTCGTTTCTTGGAATGATGCAGCAGATAAGAAACTGTTTGTTTCTAATGATGCTTTTGTGATTCCTAATAAGACTGGACGAGCTGTAGCTGGCACGCCACCGGCCATTAATGTCTTGTTATTTTCTTCTGTAAAGTCATGAATATCGATTAAAGTACCTGGTAAAACATCTGTTTCACCTGGATCCATGATACGAACTTTACGTAACATTTGACGGACCATTACTTCGATATGTTTATCTCCGATTTCTACTCCTTGCATACGGTATACTTTCTGAACTTGACCTAACAAGTAATTTTCAACAGATAGAACATCGCTTACGCTTAGTAATTGCTTAGGATCAATTGAACCTTCAATTAAGCGAGTACCGCGTTCAATGATATCTCCTTCAGCCACTTTCATGCGTGAGATAAACGGAACTTGATAACTACGCGTATCTGTTTCACCTTTAATAGTTACCTCTTTAGTACGATCTGCAGGATTTTCATCGATTGAGATAACTTCCCCTGTTACTTCAGTAATGACTGATTGTCCTTTAGGATGACGAGCTTCAAATATCTCTTGGATACGAGGTAGCCCTTGAGTAATATCATCTCCAGCAACTCCACCGGTATGGAATGTACGCATTGTCAACTGGGTTCCTGGCTCACCAATTGATTGAGCAGCGATTGTTCCAACTGCTTCACCAACTTCAACTTCAGAACCAGTTGCTAAGTTACGACCATAACAGTACTTACATACGCCATGTTTAGTATTACATGTGAAGACTGAACGAATCGTAATCGATTCAATTCCAGCATCGATGATTTGTTTAGCAATATCTTCTGTAATAATCTCATTGCTCTTAATGATAACTGATCCATCATTAGGATTTATAACTGTTTTACGAGTGTAACGACCTAATAAACGCTCTTCAAGAGGCTCAATGACTTCATTTCCGTCTTTAATTGCCATAATTTCAAGTCCACTATCCGTTCCACAATCTGTTTCACGAATAATAACGTCTTGTGCTACGTCTACTAAACGACGAGTCAAGTAACCTGAGTCAGCCGTTTTTAGAGCTGTATCGGTCATTCCTTTACGGGCTCCATGAGTAGAGATAAACATTTCTAAAACAGAGAGACCTTCACGGAAGTTAGATGTAATAGGTAACTCCATGATTTGACCATTCGGTGCTGCCATTAATCCACGCATACCAGCAAGCTGTGTAAAGTTGGAAATGTTACCACGGGCACCAGAGTCACTCATCATAAAGATTGGGTTGCGGTCATCTAAACTTTCCATCAGTCGGACTTGGATGCGATCTTTTGTAGCATTCCAAACAGCGATAACACGTTCGTAACGCTCTTCATCCGTAATCAGACCACGACGGAATTGTTTTATTATGTTATCTACTTGGCCATGAGCTTCCTCTAATATGTGTTGCTTTTCTTCTAAAACAACAATATCAGAGATACCTACAGTGATTCCAGCAATTGTAGAATACTTGTATCCTAAATCTTTCATCTTATCTAACATTTTTGAAGTTTCAGCGATTTTAAATCGTTTGAAGACTTCAGCAATGATATTACCCAGATTTTTTTTCTTAAATGGTTTAACTAATTCTTGCTCTTTAATATGAGCTGGAATATCTGTTCCCATTTCAACAAAATAATTATCTGGTGTGGCAACTTCAAGGTTGCTTTGTGTTGGCTCATTCAAATATGGGAATTCATTTGGCATGATTTCGTTAAAAATTAATTTACCAACTGTTGTAATTAGCATTTTATCTTTTTGCCATTCAGTAAATGGTTTACCTGGAATATCGATTGAACGAATACCAACACGTGAATGTAAATGTACATAGCCACTTTGGTAAGCGATTAAGGCTTCATTTAAACTACTAAATGTCATACCTTCGCCTTCGCGCTCTTCTTCTTCCATCGTTAAATAGTAGTTACCTAAAACCATATCTTGTGATGGAGTAACAACTGGTTTACCATCTTTAGGGTTCAAGATGTTATGAGCAGCTAGCATCAACATACGTGCTTCAGCTTGTGCTTCGTCACTTAATGGTACATGGACAGCCATTTGATCACCATCGAAATCGGCATTATAAGCTTCACAAACTAGTGGGTGAAGACGAATCGCTTTACCTTCAACTAAGATAGGCTCAAATGCTTGGATACCTAATCTATGAAGTGTCGGTGCTCGGTTTAATAGTACTGGATGTTCACGGATAACTTCTTCTAAAACAGGCCAGATAGCGTCATCTTGACGATCAATTTTGCGTTTAGCATTCTTAATATTGCTAGCAATATCGCGGGCAACTAATTCACGCATAACAAATGGTTTGAATAGTTCAATAGCCATTTGTTTAGGCAAGCCACATTGATACATTTTCAAAGTTGGACCAACTACGATAACTGAACGGCCAGAATAGTCGACACGTTTTCCTAGTAAGTTTTGACGAAAACGCCCTTGTTTCCCTTTTAACATATGAGATAACGATTTTAAAGGACGGTTTCCTGGTCCAGTAACAGGGCGACCACGGCGACCATTATCAATCAAAGCATCAACGGCTTCTTGTAACATACGTTTTTCATTTTGAACAATAATATTTGGAGCCATTAAGTCTAATAGACGTTTTAGACGGTTATTACGATTGATAACACGACGATACAAGTCATTTAAATCACTTGTTGCGAAACGTCCGCCTTCTAATTGAACCATTGGGCGGATTTCTGGAGGGATAATTGGAATAACGTCCATAACCATCCATGAAGGATGATTTCCTGAGTTACGGAATGCTTCTAAGATATCTAAACGACGAATAGCACGTGTTCGTTTTTGTCCTTGAGCTGTTTTTAGTTCTTCTTTTAGCTCGCCAACTTCTTTTTCTACGTTTACGTCATCTAGCAATTGCTTGATAGCTTCTGCTCCCATTGCAGCTTGGAATTCATTTCCGTATTGTTCACGGCGTTCACGGTATTCTCTTTCGGTTAACAACTGTTTTCTTTCCATTGGAGTGTTTCCAGGTTCAGTAACCACGTAAGAAGCAAAATAAATAACTTCTTCAAGTGCACGCGGGCTCATGTCTAAGACAAGTCCCATTCGACTTGGAATTCCTTTGAAATACCAGATATGAGTAACTGGCGCTGCTAATTCGATGTGTCCCATACGCTCACGACGTACTTTTGAGCGAGTAACTTCAACCCCACAGCGATCACAAACAATCCCTTTGTAACGAATCCGTTTGTACTTTCCACAAGCACATTCCCAGTCCTTTGAAGGTCCAAAAATACGTTCACAGAATAGTCCATCACGTTCAGGTTTTAATGTGCGATAGTTAATGGTTTCTGGTTTTTTTACTTCTCCATAAGACCAACTGCGGATCTTATCTGGAGAAGCCAAGCCTATTTGCATACTATTAAAATTATTAACGTCTATCAAGGGGCCTACCTCCCTTTATTTTTTTCGAGCTGCCCTATCTTGCTCTCTTTTTTCTGGATTATTTTTAAATTAAACTTCACACTCTTGCTCTAAGAGAAAAATGAAAAACTATCCTCGAAGCAGTTGCCTCTTAAGGTATTTTTCCATTTTTCTCTCAGAGCTTGATAGAGCGTTCAGCGTCTTAATCTTTTAGTCTTTCTACTTCAGCTGCAGCTGCACGAACTTTTTCTTGTTCTTCAGCGTATTTACTTAAAGCATCAATGTTTACAATGTCATCGTCATCATCCATGTCACGTAGTTCGATTTCCTCATCATCAGCATTTAATACTTTCATATCTAATCCTAATGCCTGTAATTCTTTAACTAGTACACGGAATGATTCAGGAACTCCTGGTTTCGGAATCGGTTCGCCTTTAACGATAGCTTCATAAGTTTTCACACGACCAACGACATCATCTGATTTGTAGGTAAGGATTTCTTGTAACGTATAAGCTGCCCCATATGCTTCAAGCGCCCAAACTTCCATCTCTCCAAAACGTTGTCCACCAAATTGAGCTTTACCACCCAATGGTTGTTGTGTAACTAATGAGTAAGGTCCAGTTGAACGTGCATGTAATTTATCGTCAACCATGTGGGCTAACTTAATCATATACATAACTCCAACAGAAATACGGTTATCAAACGGTTGTCCTGTTCTTCCATCGTATAAAACAGTCTTAGCGTCTGCAGCCATTCCTGCTTCTTTAACGGTTTCCCAGACATCTTGGTCGTTCGCTCCATCAAATACTGGTGTAGCGATATGAATACCCAATTGACGAGCAGCCATACCGATATGCAACTCTAGCACTTGTCCAATGTTCATCCGTGAAGGAACTCCTAATGGGTTCAGCATGATATCTACTGGTGTTCCATCAGGCATAAATGGCATATCTTCTTCTGGCATGATTAAAGAGACAACCCCTTTATTACCATGACGTCCAGCCATTTTATCTCCTTCATTGATTTTACGTTTTTGAACAATATACACACGAGCAAGCATATTTACTCCTGGAGATAATTCATCGCCAGCTTCACGTGTAAAGATTTTCACATCATGAACCGTTCCGCCTCCACCATGTGGTACACGTAAAGAAGTATCACGTACTTCACGAGCTTTTTCTCCAAAAATAGCATGCAATAAGCGTTCTTCAGCAGATAGTTCAGTTACTCCCTTAGGTGTTACTTTACCAACTAATAAATCGCCATCGCGTACCTCAGCACCAATACGAATGATACCCATTTCATCTAAATCTTTTAATGCGTCTTCTCCAACGTTTGGAATTTCGCGAGTGATTTCTTCAGGTCCAAGTTTTGTATCACGAGCTTCTGATTCATATTCTTCAATATGGATAGAAGTGTACACATCATCTTTAACCAAACGTTCACTCATGATAATCGCATCTTCGTAGTTATACCCTTCCCAAGTCATGAAGGCTACTAGTGGGTTTTGACCTAATGCCATTTCCCCATTTTCCATTGAAGATCCATCTGCTAAAATTTCGCCTTTATCTACGCGATCACCTTTAGCAACAATTGGGCGTTGGTTGTAACAAGTTCCAGCATTTGAACGACGAAATTTTGTGACAGCGTACTTATCTAATGCACCATTGCTTTGACGGATGCGAATTTGTTTAGCATCTACGTACTCAACTATTCCATCATTTTGACAGATAATTGCAGCACCTGAGTCTTTTGCGGCTACGTATTCCATACCTGTTCCTACTAAAGGAGCTTGCGGATTGACCAAAGGAACCGCTTGACGTTGCATGTTGGCTCCCATTAGGGCACGGTTACTATCATCATTTTCCAAGAAAGGAATACAAGCTGTTGCGACTGCTACTACTTGCTTAGGTGATACGTCCATGTAGTCCACTCGGCTAATAGGGACTTCCAAGTTTTCTTCAACATAACGAGCAAGAACATTTTCATTCGCAAATGTGCCATCATCATTTAATTTTGCATTTGCTTGAGCTACTACATAAGCATCTTCTTCATCGGCTGTTAAATAATCAATTTGATTGGTTACTTTACCCGTTTCACGGTCTACACGACGATAAGGTGTTTCAATAAAACCAAATTTATTTATTTTAGCGTAACTTGATAGACTGTTAATTAATCCAATGTTTGGTCCTTCAGGAGTTTCAATCGGGCACATACGGCCATAATGCGAGTAATGCACGTCTCGAACTTCATAACCGGCACGGTCTCTAGTTAAACCACCGGGTCCTAGGGCCGATAAACGACGTTTGTGTGTTAACTCGCCTAAAGGATTGGTTTGATCCATAAATTGTGACAATTGAGAAGAACCGAAGAACTCTTTAATTGCTGCAACTACTGGACGAATGTTGATTAATTGTTGTGGTGTAACAGTTGCCATATCTTGAATAGACATTCTTTCACGAACCACACGTTCCATACGAGACAAGCCAATACGATATTGGTTTTGTAATAACTCACCAACTGAACGAATACGACGATTGCCTAAATGGTCAATATCATCTACGTGGCCAATTCCTTCTTGCAAATTAAAGAAGTAGTTCATTGAAGCAATAATATCAGCAGGTGTAGCATTTTTTATCTCTGTTGAAATCACACTGTTCCCGATAACATTAACTACGCGCTCAGGATCTTTTGGAGAGACTACTTTTACAACTTGTAATAAAATTGGATCTTTTACTACCGCGTCCTCTGATGGATAGTAAGTTACACTGTTTAAACCAGCATCAAGGTAAGGATCTAAAATATCCATATGATCGCGATCTAAAAGTGTTCCTTGTTCGATTAATATTTCGCCAGTTTCTGGATCAATTAGCGTTTCAGCTAATGTCAGATTGAATAGGCGTGTTTTTAAATTCAACTTTTTGTTTACTTTGTAACGGCCTACATTAGCTAAGTCATAACGTTTTGGATCAAAGAAACGAGCAGTTAATAAACTTCTTGAGCTATCTGCTGTTTTTGGTTCGCCTGGACGTAGACGCTCATACACATCTTTTAAGGCTTCTTCTGTACGTGAATCACTTGCATTTTTGTGCAAATCTTTTTCTATTGTTAAGCGAAGACTTTCATTATCACCAAAGATTTCAAAAATTTGGTCATCTGAGCCAAAGCCTAATGCACGAACTAGAACAGATAAAGGAATTTTACGAGTACGGTCAATGCGGACATAAGAAATATCTTTTGCATCTGTTTCATATTCTAACCATGCTCCACGGTTTGGAATCAAAGTTGTTCCAAAATTTTCTTTACCATTCTTATCTAATTTACTATTAAAGTAAACACCTGGTGAACGAACCAATTGAGAAACAATGACTCGTTCAGCTCCGTTGATAACAAAAGTACCCATATCTGTCATCAGTGGGAAGTCGCCAAAGAAAACTTCTTGATCTTTAACTTCTCCTGTTACTTTATTAATTAGACGTAACTTTACATAAATAGGCGCTGAGTAATTAGCATCATGAGAACGAGCTTCTTCAACTGTATATTTTGACTCTTGTAATTGATAGTCCAAGAACTCTAATGAAAGGTTTCCTGCGAAGTCTTCTATCGGAGAAATGTCTTTAAACATCTCGCGTAAGCCTTCGTCTAAGAACCATTGGTAGGAATTGGTTTGAATTTCAATCAAATTTGGAAGTTCTAAAACTTCGCTGATTCGCGCAAAACTTTTACGTGTACGGTGTTTTCCGTAATTTACTAAGTGGCCTGCCAACCTATTCACCCCTTAAAATTGTTTTGAATGTGCTTTTCAGAAAATCAAAATTAGTTCATTCGCTTATATTACATTTAAATGTCAAATATTAACATTGCGTAACATCGCATAAATTAACCTATTTTTTGACAAAAAAAAACCAAAAGAGTCGTGAACTTTAAAATAAAAATCACATTTTCTTTTGTTTTCGTTAAAAAGCGTGTTCTGGACAATATTTCAGAACACTCTTACTCTAATCTACACACTGATTGCATTAGATTATTTTACATCAAATAAATCAAACAGTCAAGACGAAATTAAAATTGCCTTGTTCTCTATTTTAATTCTTTATGCTTTGAATAATCCAATATCCTTTATCTTTTATTAAAATTTCTGCATTTCCAAAGGTCTCTATCATCTTTTCTTTTGCGCTAGGCGCTCCTTGCTTCTTTTGAATGACGATAGTTAATGTTCCTTGCGTTCTTAAGCGATCGAAAGACCCTGTCAATATTTCGTGAACAACTTTTTTCCCTGCACGAATGGGCGGATTGCTGATAATTGCAGCAAAAGAATCGCCTTTTACTTGTTGATAAATATTAGAAGGATGAATTTTCGCATTGCTAATCCGATTGTTAGAAGCATTTTGTTTCGCTAACCCTAACGCACGTTCATTAACATCTACCATCTCGACCATTCTTTCAGAAGCTTCTTTAGCTAAAGAAAGTCCCATCGGTCCATATCCACAGCCTATATCTAGAATGTCACCTTCCACCATGTTATCTAAGTCAATTGTTTCAATTAACAAACGAGAGCCAAAATCAACGGTTTTTTTAGAAAAAACACCTAAATCTGTTACAAATTTAAACGTATGTCCGCGTAATTTGTATGTCCAAGCTGACTGTTCACTTTCAGTATTAGGTTTGTTTGTAAAGTAATGATCTGCCATTTTAAAAAAACTCCTTATTCTACTTTTTATGATTAAAAAAGACACGCAGCGAACTGCGTGTCTCAAAAATTTTCAACATAAGTGGTTGAATTATTTAACTGTTACAGTTGCGCCAGCAGCTTCAAGAGCTTCTTTCATTGCTTCAGCGTCTTCTTTAGAAATATCTTCTTTAATTGCTGCAGGTGCGCCGTCAACTAAAGCTTTAGCTTCTTTCAAACCTAAGCCAGTTGCTTCGCGAACTGCTTTGATTACTTTAATTTTTGCGTCTCCAACAGCTGTTAATTCAACTGTGAATTCTGTTTGCTCAGCAGCAGCAGATTCTGCTCCACCAGCAGCAGCTACAGGAGCTGCAGCAGTTACGCCAAATTCTTCTTCGATAGCTTTTACTAAGTCGTTTAATTCTAATACTGTTGATTCTTTCAAATCAGCAATGATTTGTTCAATGTTTAATGACATTGTTATATTCCTCCATTATTGGTTAGTTTTTTTTGTACTTTTTCTTTTCATATTGCCAAAAGAACGGTTTTTTTTATTAAGCTACTTCTTCTTCTTTTGATTCTGCAACTGCTTTGATAATAAGAGCAGTATTGCGAATTGGAGCTTGAAGTACAGATAGTAACATTGATAGTAAACCATCGCGATTTGGTAATGTTGCAAGAGCGTTCATTTCTTCTACTGATGATACTTTGCCTTCGATTACGCCACCTTTAATTTCTAAAGCTGATGCCACCTTAGCGAATTCTGCAATAATTTTTGCAGGTGCAATAACATCTTCATTACTAAAAGCAATAGCTGTAGGTCCTTTGAAAACATCGTCCATTCCTTCTAAACCTGCTGCTTGCGCTGCACGACTTAAAACAGAATTTTTGATTACTTGCATTACAACACCTGCATCACGTAATTGTTTACGTAATTCAGTTACTTCTTGAACAGTTAATCCACGGTAATCCATTACTACAACTGATGCTGCATTTTGGAATTGTGTCATTGCTGTTTCAACAAGCAATTGTTTTTCTGCGATTGCTGCTTGACTCATTAAATTTTCACCTCCCGATCGATTGATGGAATCTTTTCGTGTAGCCAACTTAAACAGTCTGCACAACGCAAAAACTCCATGTCACCGTAGACATAGAGGGAGTGTTGTATGCTTTCACATATCATCCTCGGCAGGAATTTAAGGCACAAGGCCACCTACTGTCTTCGGTAATAGTACTTAACTTAGACGATTTTAACAAGACAAATCGCCTAGGTCAAGACATTTATTATTTTTTATGCAAATGTATTAGCGTCAACTTTAACGCCAGGTCCAAATGTGCTAGTGATTGATATATTTTTGATATATTGACCTTTAGCAGTTGAAGGTTTTACTTTAAGCATTGTGTCATTGATTGTACCAAAGTTTTCAATTAATTTAGCTGTATCAAATGATACTTTTCCGATAGGAGCATGAACGTTTCCTGCTTTGTCTACGCGGTAAGTAACTTTACCAGCTTTAATTTCATTGATTGCTTTTGTAACATCCATTGTAACAGTACCTGTTTTAGGGTTAGGCATTAAACCTTTGGGTCCTAAAACGCGTCCTAAACGGCCAACTTCAGCCATCATGTCTGGTGTTGCTACAACAACGTCAAAATCAAACCATCCACCATTGATTTTTTGAACTAATTCAGCTTCGCCGACATAGTCTGCTCCAGCTGCTTCTGCTTCTTTTGCTTTGTCGCCTTTAGCGAAAACTAGAACTTTTTGTGTTTTACCCGTTCCGTTTGGAAGAACAACTGCACCACGAATTTGTTGGTCAGCTTTCTTAGGATCTACACCAAGTCTATATGCTACTTCAATAGTTTCATCAAATTTAGCAAAGCTAGTTTCTTTTATCAAAGCTACAGCTTCTTCTACAGTATAAAGTTTTTCAACATCTACTTTTTCTAAAGCTGCTAAATATTGTTTACCTTTTTTAGCCATGTTTTTATTCCTCCTTGATTGTGGTTATAACGGTTTTACCTCCCACTTGATCCTCGTCTTATTCTAGACGAGAGACACTGAGAAGCGTATTTCGGGATTAACCTTCGACAGTAATTCCCATGCTTCGTGCAGTACCTTCTACCATTTGCATAGCAGCTTCAACAGTTGCAGCATTTAGGTCAGGCATTTTTGTTTCAGCGATTTCTTGTACTTGTGCACTTGTAACGGTTGCAACTTTTTTCTTGTTTGGTTCACCGGATGCTTTTTCAATACCAGCAGCTTTTTTAAGCAAAACAGCCGCAGGCGGTGTTTTTGTAATAAATGTAAATGAACGATCTTCATATACAGAAATAACAACTGGTGTCAGTAATCCACCTAAATCTTGCGTACGTGCATTGAATTCTTTACAGAATCCCATGATGTTCACTTGCGCTTGACCTAAAGCTGGACCTACTGGTGGAGCTGGACTTGCTTTTCCTGCAGGAATCTGCAATTTAACTAACTTAACAACTTTTTTGGCCACGTGACATACCTCCTTGAATGAGTCCGCGATGTGGTTAATGGGGCTAAGATTTCCCCTCCCACATTTTTTCATACGTAAAAACGTACTAATTGACTATAGCATCTTTAATGCCATAGAACAAGTCTTAATTCACCTTTTTTATTTTTTTATCGTTCGAACGTGATAATGTCCTAAGTAGGTCGAAGCATAAAATGTCCCAAAATGATAAAATAAACTAATGAAAGGATCCTACTAACGATGAATGAAGATAAGAAATATAAAGCAATAAAAGCTGTGGCAGAAAAAAGAAAGGACAAAAAGAGAGCTTGTATTGAACTTGGGCTCTCGATGAGGCAAGTCAACAGATTAATTCAAGAATATCAAGAAGGAGGAAAAGGTGTTTTTTCACACGGTAATAGAGGAAAAATAGCTAAGCACGCCGTGCCTAAGGAAACAAAAAAACAAGTAATTGAGCTCTATCAAAGTTTTAAGATAAAACCTAACGTGAAGCATTTTACTGAAATTTTGAAGGAAGATCATGACATCTGTTACACTGATACGACTATTCGCCGTATTTTATATCAAGCTCATATTCTATCACCTAAAACTCAAAGAAAAACGCGTAAGAAAATAAAAGCTCGAATCAAAGCTAAATCAATGAAAGGAAAAAAAGAGGTTGAGAACCCACTGGTTCCAAGAGCAGAAGATCAAATGGAGTTACCCGAAAAAAGCCATCCTAGCCGTCCTAGAAAGAAATATCAGGGGGAGCTTATTCAAATGGATGCCAGCTCCTATAACTGGTTTGGTAAAGATGTGGCACATCTTTATTTAGCTATTGATGACGCTTCTGGTAACATCGTTGGGGCTTATTTCGATACGCAAGAAACACTCAAGGGCTATTATCATGTGCTCAATCAAATCCTAACGAAACAAGGCATCCCCTTAGCTTTTTTAACAGATAAACGAACTGTTTTTGAATACACATCAAAAGCCATGAGAGCGGTTGAAGAAGATACATTTACCCAGTTTGGTTTTGCCTGTCATCAACTCGGTATTGAGGTTAATACCACGTCTATACCACAAGCTAAGGGCCGTGTAGAGCGTTTAAACGGGACTGTTCAATCGCGACTTCCTGTAGATTTAGAATTAGCTGGAATACAGTCTATGGAGGAAGCCAATCACTTTTTAATAAAATGGGTTAGAACTTTTAATAAGAAGTTTGGTAATAAAACGAAGGAATCCATCTATGAAAATACACCAACTAAATCAGAAATCAATTTATTATTAGCACGAGTAGCTAATAGAAAAGTGGATAGTGGGCATCATATTCGTTATCAAAATAACTATTACCTGCCTACGGAAGGTAGTGAAGATAGATACTTTACGCGAAGATCAAAGGTGCTAATTATCGAAGCGTTTAATGGAAATATCTATGTAAATATAGCTGAAAAAATATACACAACAAGGAGACTGAAAGAACATGACTACTACTCACAAGAATTTGATTCGATTCCAGAGCAAAAAAAAGAAAGACGCCAGTATATTCCCCTACAATCTCACCCGTGGAAACTAGAGTCTTTCAAAAGATATCTTCGTAGTGTCGAAAAAACACTCGAAGAGTATGAAGCTGAACAAACAGCTTAAGACTAATTTTAACAAATTTGGTCACATTAATGCAAGCTTTTGCGAAGTAAAAGCTTGCATTAATGTGACCCTTGGTTTTAGGACATTTTCTCTTTCGCTTGACAGTCTTAATTCACCTTTTTTATTTTTTTTGTCATTAACAAATGATAATGTCTTAATAGTTAACAAATGAAAATGTCCCGTAACTACGTTACTCTAATCTAGAAGGATTGGAGTGATTTGATGGGAGTTCACCTAAAGATGTTTGAAGAACAAAAATATAAGACCATAAAAAAAATAAACAATGGACAAATTTCCAAAGCTCGTGCAGGAGTCGAGTTAGCTCTATCTCGTAGACAAATCAATCGATTAATTCGGGTTTATCAGACAGAAGGTAAAAGCGGCTTTAGACATGGGAATCAGAATCGGAAACCTTCTACTGGTTTAACACCTGAAACTAAGAAAAAAATTATTACGCTTTACAACAAGAAATATGAAGCGTTCAATCTTACACACTTTACTGAGAAATTAGTTGAAGTAGAAAATATCCAAGTCTCATACACAACGGTACGAAACTTATTGTATGAAAAAAATCTCTTATCCCCACGTGCTTTTCGACAAACAAAAAGAAAAAAACATAAGGAATTGCAAGAAAAGGAACAACATAAACAAGTACTAACAAAAAAAAAATGTCAGGTATTAAATGAATTAGATTATGTAGATACATTGAAGGCTCATCCAAGTCGTTCTCGCAAGAAATACTTTGGCGAACAGCTTCAAATGGACGCTTCCTCTCATGATTGGTTTAAAAACGGGTCATATGCTCATTTACACGCTGCAATCGATGACGCAACTGGGATTATAGTAGGAGCCCGTTTTGATAAGGAGGAGACGCTAGACGCTTATTATGAAGTGACGGAGCAATTTTTGACCAACTACGGTATTCCTTACGAAATTTTAACAGATAACCGTACGGTTTTTATCTATAAACAAGAAAAGCACCCTTCTGAAGAAAAGGATACTTTTACACAATTTGGATATGCCTGCCATACTTTAGGAATAAACTTACGTACAACTAGTATCCCTCAAGCAAAAGGAAAAATAGAACGGCTTTGGAATACACTCCAAGATCGTCTCCTTCAAGAAATGGCCTTATGTTCTATCCAATCAATCGATGAAGCAAATCTATTTTTGAAGCATTACATTCCTACATATAATGCCAAATTTGCTTTACAGCTCAAGGATAGCAAAAGTGCTTTTGAAAAGCTACCAAAAACAGTCATTTTGGATCATATACTCGCTCGATTTTCGCAACGAATTATCCAAAAAGGTCATGGCGTGAAGTATCAAAATAAGCTTTATCGCTTGCATGATCAAAACCAGCAGGTTTTACTTACTCCAAAAACAAGCGTCATGATTATCCATACAAAGGGAAATGAGTTATACGCTAGCGTTGATAATTCGGTGTTTTCCTTACAAGAAATTTTATTACATGAAGAAGTATCGAAAGAATTAGATGAACCTGTAAGAGCGAGAAAGACTCAATTAGTAATACCGGCCTTATCTCATCCTTGGAAAAAACCATCCTATGATCGTTATCTTAGAAATAAAAAACAAAAAGAAGCTATAAAAAAAGGTGCTTTACTCAAATAAAGTAGCGAACCAATTTTGTATAGCTTTTTTATAGCAGTTGTTTAGGATGGTTGCTTCATGGTTTTTGAAGGAATTATCCTGAACAACTTTAGCAAGCGAAGCGCGGTCGTTAATCTGCGAAAGCGAGTAAAAAGGGTTGATAATCCAAACTCATTATTATATAAAAACGGGACATTTTCATTTATCATTGACAGTCTTAATTCACCTTTTTTATTTTTTTGAACGAAATTTTTTCAAAGGTGTTGTTGATTCGCTAGTAGTCTTTTTATTTTTTGGTCTTTTTAGGAATTGAACGAAGCCGTAGACAATCCCCGCAACTATGCTATAGATAAAAAAGAGTACTATAAATCCCCAAAGCCCTACTACAGCGTCACTAAACTCCATCTGTCCTCGATCAGTAATAGCTTGTTGGATTTCAATCGCAAAAACTAAAACAATCATTACAGTAAATGTGTAGATAAATGCTAGTATCGTCGTTTTAAATTTAAACTTATCAATCCACTTAAAAATAGGATAAACTAATAGAAAGAATGCAATACCTACTAGTCCGATTACCCAAAAATGCAATTCTTTATCTGTCATTTGTATTCCGACCCGCAAAGAAATTTGATCATGTATTTCATTAACTAAACTAGCCAACCATAAAATAAGAGCCTTCATAAAGTTCCTCCGCTTCTAACTCGTCTTTATCCTTCAGATCAAAGCCAACTACTCTATCAGGATGACAACAAAAACCTTTTGCAAAATGAGAAGAAACCATTTCATTCTGGTTTTATCACTTTTCACAAAAGGCTAGTAGTCTTTTTTAAAGTTTATCTGCTTGTTCAAAATCAAGTTCTGTACTTGTTTCGCGACCAAACATCTCTACATTTACTTTTAATTTAGCTTTTTCTCGTTCAATTTCAGTAATTTTACCGACCATTCCACTGAAAGCACCTTCGATAATAGTAACAGACTCGCCTACTTCGAATTCAACTTCTTTATGGCGTGAACTGATTCCTAAACGACGTAAGATAACTTCAATTTCTTCTTTTAGTAGCGGAGCTGGCTTACTCCCAGCTCCGTGAGAACCGACAAAACCTGTTACACCTGGAGTATTACGAACCACATACCAAGAATCATCAGACATAATCATTTCTACTAGTACATACCCGGGGAATGTTTTTTTCATTGTTACTTTATCTTTCCCATTTTTCTTTTCTGTTTCTTCTTCCTCAGGGATAACAACGCGGAAGATATAATCTTCCATTCCCATACTATTCGCACGTGACTCAATATTTTGTTTCACTTTATTTTCGTAGCCTGAATAGGTATGTAAAACATACCAGTGTTTTTCAATTTCAACTTGTTCCACTATTATCTCTCCTATCTATTCGTTACCTTATTCGTTTTTATTGTCAAAACTTGTCATTAGTTTAAGTCATACAAAAAAACCTTCGTTAAGACTAGGAAGGTTTTGGCAAGCCCTTTATTTGCAGCAAGTATACCATCTTTCAGGTGAACTCACCAGTAATTTTGGCCGTTTTATAAAATTAAATCAAGAATAGAATCAATTCCGAAGTCAACAACCATAAAGAAAATCGTAAATAACAGACAAACTCCAAACACAATAATTGTGTTTCTTTTTAATTCTTTACTTGTCGGCCAAGTGACAGCTTTCATTTCACGACTTACGCCACCCAAAAAACCTTTTATTTTACTCATGTCTATTCCCTCCGAACAATTCATTAAACTACTTTTTATTTCGTTTCACGATGTATCGTGTGCTGATTACAATATTTACAAAATTTCTTTACTTCTAGTCTTTCCGTACGTCCAGCACTATTCACTTTTTTAGAATAGTTTCTAGATCCACAAATCGAACAAGCTAGGGCAGATTTTTTAACAGTCATTTTTTCACCTATACTTTCTATTTTAACGAGTGAAATCTCATTAAATTTAACACCACTTTGCTAAAGTGTCAATTATTCTTTTTATTTTTTAAAATAATATCGTTCGAACGTGATAATGTCCTAAGTAGGTCGAAGCATAAAATGTCCCAAAATGATAAAATAAACTAATGAAAAGGATCCTACTAACGATGAATGAAGATAAGAAATATAAAGCAATAAAAGCTGTGGCAGAAAAAAGAAAGGACAAAAAGAGAGCTTGTATTGAACTTGGGCTCTCGATGAGGCAAGTCAACAGATTAATTCAAGAATATCAAGAAGGAGGAAAAGGTGTTTTTTCACACGGTAATAGAGGAAAAATAGCTAAGCACGCCGTGCCTAAGGAAACAAAAAAACAAGTAATTGAGCTCTATCAAAGTTTTAAGATAAAACCTAACGTGAAGCATTTTACTGAAATTTTGAAGGAAGATCATGACATCTGTTACACTGATACGACTATTCGCCGTATTTTATATCAAGCTCATATTCTATCACCTAAAACTCAAAGAAAAACGCGTAAGAAAATAAAAGCTCGAATCAAAGCTAAATCAATGAAAGGAAAAAAAGAGGTTGAGAACCCACTGGTTCCAAGAGCAGAAGATCAAATGGAGTTACCCGAAAAAAGCCATCCTAGCCGTCCTAGAAAGAAATATCAGGGGGAGCTTATTCAAATGGATGCCAGCTCCTATAACTGGTTTGGTAAAGATGTGGCACATCTTCATTTAGCTATTGATGACGCTTCTGGTAACATCGTTGGGGCTTATTTCGATACGCAAGAAACACTCAAGGGCTATTATCATGTGCTCAATCAAATCCTAACGAAACAAGGCATCCCCTTAGCTTTTTTAACAGATAAACGAACTGTTTTTGAATACACATCAAAAGCCATGAGAGCGGTTGAAGAAGATACATTTACCCAGTTTGGTTTTGCCTGTCATCAACTCGGTATTGAGGTTAATACCACGTCTATACCACAAGCTAAGGGCCGTGTAGAGCGTTTAAACGGGACTGTTCAATCGCGACTTCCTGTAGATTTAGAATTAGCTGGAATACAGTCTATGGAGGAAGCCAATCACTTTTTAATAAAATGGGTTAGAACTTTTAATAAGAAGTTTGGTAATAAAACGAAGGAATCCATCTATGAAAATGCACCAACTAAATCAGAAATCAATTTATTATTAGCACGAGTAGCTAATAGAAAAGTGGATAGTGGGCATCATATTCGTTATCAAAATAACTATTACCTGCCTACGGAAGATAGTGAAGATAGATACTTTACGCGAAGATCAAAGGTGCTAATTATCGAAGCGTTTAATGGAAATATCTATGTAAATATAGCTGAAAAAATATACACAACAAGGAGACTGAAAGAACATGACTACTACTCACAAGAATTTGATTCGATTCCAGAGCAAAAAAAAGAAAGACGCCAGTATATTCCCCTACAATCTCACCCGTGGAAACTAGAGTCTTTCAAAAGATATCTTCGTAGTGTCGGAAAAACACTCGAAGAGTATGAAGCTGAACAAACAGCTTAAGACTAATTTTAACAAATTTGGTCACATTAATGCAAGCTTTTGCGAAGTAAAAGCTTGCATTAATGTGACCCTTGGTTTTAGGACATTTTCTCTTTCGCTTGACATTATTCTTTTTATTTTTTAAAATAACAAAAAAGTTATTTTGCCTATTGAACAAATAATAAACTAGCAGTTAAAAGTAAAACTTCTGCTCCACTAAAGATGGAAATATTTTTAATCGCAACAGAAAATGTTTTTTCTTTTATCTGTTCTTGATTAAATTCATGAAGATTTTTCTTAATCGGAATAACTGTAACTAAGATCAACAGTACTAACGGGTGCATTAATTTGAAAGCTACTACTAAAATAATAATGACGTAGGAAACATACATTAACAGATTGAATAATAAAACAGCATTCTTTTTACCTATATAAAAAGGCAATGTATACCGATGGTTACCTATATCCTGATTTAAGTCACATATATTATTAGCTAACATAATATTTGCAATTAAAAAGACTGTTGGCAGTGAAACAAATGCTATTTTTGCAATAGCGAGGTAGTTGCCTATTAGAAGAAACGTCGTTCCTTGAAAAACTAAGTCTAACAGCACACTCGACTCTATATTTACATAAACCGTAATAAAGAAAATCCCAAATCCCATAACTAATCCAGAAAGTATTTCTCCCAATGGCATTCTTGAAATTGGAACCGGACCAAATGTGTAGAAAATACCGATAATGAAACAGGCTCCTCCCATAAAGAGCAACAAGATTGTTGTTTGATAGACTAACCATAGACCTAGTAGTGAAGCAATACTTAGCATAATAATGATTATCCGAATTACTATTTTTTCAGAAATATTCTGTTGTCCGATAATATTGACTTCTTTCTTGTACGTATTATCTTTCGCTTTTTGATAATCGATCAAATTATTAATAGCTGTTGTCGTCCTATCAAATAGCAGCATCGCTGTAAAAAACATAAGTGTATTCACTAAATTAAAAGACTTAAAATATGTGCGAGAGAATAAAGCGCCTAATAAAAATGGAAATAAACTAGCAATTTTTGTCTGTATCTCAACAAGTTTTAAAAAAACAGTCAGTGTCAATGAAGTACTCCTTCTTTCGTAAGAATGGTATTAAATTCTTTTTGCAGTTAATTTTTCAAAATAAACTCGTCATCATTTATTCTAAAAAGATCCTTCAGTCCTTTAGATAAATAGATAGATTTATCTTTTGTTATAAAAACAGCCTCTATCTCCTTACTTTGGTTAATAAAGTTCAGTCCGCCTTCTAATCCTTTAGAAAAAGCTTCCGTTGAAAGTCCATCACCGTCTATCGATTTTTCTGCAACAATACTAACTCCAGCTAGACTATTATCAAAAGGGTATCCTGTTTTCGGATCAAGTAAATGATGGTATTTTTTTCCATCTGCTTCAATAAAACGCTCATAAATACCCGATGTCACTACCGTTTTATCACTTATTGGAATCGAACCTACTACTTCGCCACGTGCCTCAAAAGGGTTTTGAATTCCTACATTCCAGTCAGCGCCTTTAGCCCGAGGGCTATTCCCTAAAACATAGATATTACCTCCTAGATCAACAATTGCCGTGTTTACTCCGTTGGCTTTCAAGTTACTTACTGCTTCATCTGTAATATATCCTTTTGCAATAGCGCCTAAGTCTAAACGCATTTTTTTATCAGACTTTTAGAAAAATTGTTTGTTTCTCATCATCTAATGTTACTTTTTTGTAGTCTATTAAAGCTAATGAAGTCTCAATTTCTTGTTGGGTTGGTTTTTTAGCATCTTCAAAGCCAACGCGCCACAAGTTCGTTAACGGACCGATTGTCATATCAAAAGTACCATCGCTATCACTACTATATCTATATGCAGCTTTTAATAAAGAATAAACATCGTCAGAGACTTCTATTGGCTCGATACCGGCTTGATTATTTATCTTTTCAACTTCTGATTCTCCATCATTTACTGTAATCTTTTCAGATAGCTCTTCAATTCGATCAAAGACACTTGCTAACACTTCTTGTTTGCCTTTGTCGTAAATTTTCACATTTACTACTGTCCCCATTAAAAATTCTGTTCTACTATATGGTTCATTCACTAGACCGCTTACTTCTTTTTTCTCTTTCATACTACACCCAGAAATAATGAGTCCTACACTAAATAAAAGAAGTAACCCCTTCCAATTTTTTTCAACTTTCATTGCGCTCGCTCCTTTGTTTAGTTTAAACCATCCTATCAAAATTACTGATTAAAGTGAACAGAAAATTTCAACAAAATCTGAATAATTAATCTAAGACCTTGTCAGTTTAGTTTATTAAATAAAAAAAGAAAAGACTATTCTTCTACTTTGTTGTCTACTATGATTAGTTTTGTATTGCCTCATTTAGCTGCATCAACTAGTTGTTGTGCGCATGTTTTAAATGCTTCTGCTGAATGAGTTGCTCCTGTAACAACCTCACCTTCAACTGAATCACCTTCAGCTACTAAGTCATTATTTAATTCAGGAGTATAATCAGCAGGACCTGTTCCTAATTTTTCTACCATTGCTACTTGATAAACTTCGTTTTATATTTTTAATTTGTCGTCTTTATTAAGAGAATCATACCTAAATGATTCTCTTAATTTTCCGTCTTTAACAATTAGTGAGAAATCAACTTTCACGGCATTTTCATCTAAATTCTTCTCTTCTAATTTGTATGTACCGTCTTACGATTCTCCAACAGCTACTTTTGAACTTTCTTCTTTTGTTTTGTCATTGCTACCACAAGCAACTAAGAAAATCATTGAAAAAATAACATTCGTTAACTTAAATCTTTTTTAATTTTCATAATGATTTACCACCCTTTTTTCAGTCTATTCTTCCCCACATTAATATTTTATTCACAAGAAGTAAAGGAACACCTAAAAGTAGTATCATTGATCACTGTTTAGTTTTATACATTTTTTACAATTTTTTTGAAAATAGATTTTTTCCATCATTTTTATTTTTTGACCCAAATGAATATAGACAAAGACGTTATTTTTTAGTATACTTACTTTTATATAGTTTGTGAATTAATTAACTAACTTAAATCGCTCGTTTTATACTTATCCCATTAGTTACAATGGATATTTTATTTACTTAACCATTATTATAATAATAAGGGGTGGAAAAAATAGCTTCGAAAAATATTGTTGTTGTTGGTGCGGGTTTTGCAGGCCTCGCTGCTACAAAAAAATTAGCTAAACGTTTTAAAAAAAATCCAGAGATAAACATTACTCTAATTGATCGCTATTCTTATCAAACATACATGACCGAATTACATGAGGTAGCCGGTGATAGAGTGGAAGAAGATGCCATTAAATTTGATTTGCAACGGTTATTTTGCCGATTAAAAAATATTTCTTTAGTTACAGATAGCGTAACTGAAATTGATCAAGATAAAAGAATCGTCTTAACAGAGAACGGTGCATTTCCTTTTGATTACCTTGTTTTAGCTATGGGTGGAGAGCCTAATGATTTTGGAACTCCCGGAGTAAAAGAAAATGCCTTTACACTATGGTCATTAGAAGACGCTTTAAAAATAAGACATCATATAAAAGAAACGGTTGCTCTTGCTGCTGTTGAAAGAGACGCGGTTAAGCGGAAAGCCATGTTGAACTTTGTTGTTTGTGGTTCTGGTTTTACAGGAATTGAAATGATTGGTGAATTAATGGATTGGAAGAAGCGATTAGCAAAAGATAATAAAATTGATTCTTCTGAAATTAATTTGATGGTCGTTGAAGCTGCTCCAACCATTTTAAATATGATTACTCGTAAAGATGCAGATAAAGCGGAAGTTTATATGGCTAAAAAAGGTATTAAATTATTGAAAAATTCTCCTATTATTGCTGTTGAGTCAGATCATATTGTTTTGAAGTCAAATGAGAAAATACCGACACACACTTTAATTTGGACTGCTGGTGTTAAAGCCAATACAGATACTGAAAGTTTCGAAATGGAAGCGGCCCGCGCAGGTCGCTTAGTGGCTAACGAATATATGGAAGCTAAAGGACTAAAGCAAGTGTACGTTGTTGGAGATTTAGTTTATTATGAAGAATTTAAAGACACACCAACACCTCAAATTGTTCAAGCTGCTGAACAAACTGGTCATACGGCTGCTGATAATATTATTGCTGATATTGAACAAACGGAAAAGAAAGTCTATTCAGGTAAATATCAAGGATTTATGGTCTCAATCGGTTCAACTTATGGTGTTGCACATTTAGGAGACGTTATTCATTTAAGTGGATTCTTTGCTATTTTAATGAAACATTTAGTCAACTTATATTATTTCTTTGGCATTCGTTCTGGTTATTATGCGGCACAATACATCTTCCATGAATTTTTCCATATTAAAGATCAGCGCAATCTATTCCGTGGCCATCTATCACGTTATGGAAATGTTCTTTGGAGTGTTCCTTTACGGATATTTTATGGTAGCATGTGGCTTTTTGAAGGACTTAAAAAAGCCTTCGGTTTATTCGGAACAGATAGTTGGTTTGGTAGTAAAGTTGCCCTACCTTTCTCTTGGTTACAGGACGCTACAGCTGGTGCTTCAGCCACTTACACAGAAGCTGAAGCAGCCAAACCAATCTTTGGCTTAAGCTATGCTTATGGAGAAGAACCGATGACGGTCTTCTCAAAATCGCCCGAGTGGTTTGAAAGTATTATGAAAGTTATGATTCCTACGCCAGAAGTTGCTTTGATTTTTCAAAAAGTAATGACGCTTCTTGAAATTGCTATTGGTTTAGCTCTTATTGGTGGGCTACTTGTTTGGTTATTAAGTGCTTTAACAATTATTCTAGTTGCAAGTTTCTCTTTATCAGGAATGTTTTATTGGGTTAATATCTGGTTTGTTTTCGTTGCCATTGCATTAATGAACGGTTCTGGGCGTGCATTTGGTTTAGATTACTACATTATTCCATGGCTTCAAAAAATAGCAGGAAAATGGTGGTACGGAACACCGTCTTCATTGTATAATAAAAAAGCATAGGTTTTACACGAATAGAGTGGGTGCAGTTTACATCTGCCTTCACTCTATTTTAATTTTTAAAAAGAAGGGAAACTATTCCGATGACAAAAAACCAAAAAATTGTTTACATTGCTTTGTTAGCTGCTCAAGCTGTTATTTTGGGTTTAGTTGAGCGAAGCATTCCTTTTCCATTTACATTTGCTCCAGGAGCAAAACTAGGAATTGCTAACTTAATTACGATTATCGCGTTGTTCACTCTTCCTTTAAAAGATAGTTTTACTGTTGTTTGGATTCGATTGATTATGACAACTTTATTAGGAGGTACACTCTCAACTTTTTTATACAGCTTTGCTGGTACCCTATTAAGTTATTTAGGCATGTTAGCAGTGAAACAATTGGGACCAAAGTATGTTAGCATCATTGGAATTAGTGCAACCGGAGGAATTTTACACAATACTGGACAATTAGCTGTTGCTAGCTGGATCTCTCAAACTTGGACAGTTATGCTGTACTTACCTATCTTATCCTTTATGGGTATTTTATCTGGTATTGCTATCGGAATTGCAGCCAATTACTTAATGGAACATGTTCAAACACTTAGAGAATTTAGAGTTATTTATTACGATAAAATTAACAGTTAAAAAATGACTCATTCACTCAAACATAGAAAGGAGTTGTTAAGGATGTCTGTGTCCTCCTTCTGGGAACCTTATTCAGAATTGCAAGCAGAATTAGAATCAGTTACACACTTAATGGCTAAACAAATTCGTTTACGCAATAAAGAAATCGAGACCGTACTTTTAGAGAGTATTTATCGCGGTGGAAAAATGATCCGTCCAGCTTATACATTACTTTTCTCAAAATTTGGTGACAATCAACAAGTAGAGCGAACTCTTGCACTTTCAGCTGCAGTCGAGCTCCTCCATACAGCTACGTTAATTCATGACGATATTGTTGATGACTCTCCTCTAAGACGAGGAGTACCTAGTCTCCAAGCTCAATACGGAAAAGATGTAGCCGTCTATGCTGGAGATTACCTCTTCACTGTTTGTTTTCGTCTCTTATCTAACTATGCTGATCCAACAGAACAAGTTGAAGTAAATACTCGCGGTATGGAACGCATTCTAATGGGTGAGTTAGATCAAATGTATTTACGCTATAATAAAAATATATCTATTCGAAGTTATTTAACTCAAGTTTCTGGGAAAACGGCCCAATTATTCGCTCTTGCTTGTTACTCAGGTGCCTTGAATGGTGGACAAACAGAAAAATTTTCTAGAAATAGCTATTATATTGGTAGTCATATTGGAATGGCCTTTCAAATAATTGATGACATCTTAGATTATTCTCAAACCTCTATCGTCTTTGGAAAACCTGTTTTAGAAGATGTTCGTCAAGGTATTTATACCGCTCCTTTGATTTTTGCACTTCAAGAAAAGAATGCACGTCTAAAAGAACTTATCGATAAAGAAGCACAACTAACTGAATCAGATGCTAAAGAAATTCAGCAGTTAGTCATTAGACTAAATGGTTTAGAGAAAGCAAAACAATTGGCTGAAAAATATACTCAAAAAGCGATGAAACGAATAGAACAGTTGCCTGATCAAAAAGAAAAGGAACAAATAAAAAAAATAACATTATCTTTATTAGAGCGTCATATCTAGCCAATGGCTAGTTAAATAATAAGAGCCTTATAAAAGATATCCATCTTTTATAAGGCTCTTATTATTTAAAAACTTGCAAGAATAGTAGACATTTTTTTGCTTAAATGATATTATTCTAAATCAAGAAAGTATACGCTTTCATTTTCAGCATCTATTCTTACTCAAGTAATTGTTTTAGCTTACGCTTACAACGATCTAAAGCATTCTTAACTTGTAAAGCGTCGCAATTCAAATTAGATGAAATTGACTCAACATCTTTATTGTGAATAAAATCTAAAAATACACGTTGTTCGAATTCTGATAATGTATCTTGATAATCAGCCAGTCTTTCTCGAACTTGAAGTATTTCGATTGTTGGCAATTGATCCTTCCCTTGTAGTATGTACTGCATACCTTGTTGGCTTTCTAACATTTCTTCTAGTGATTCAGCATTTTTTTCAATTATTCTTTTCTTTGCCATGTCTTTACGAACAAGACTATATATATGATGTTTTAAGTTTAGTTTATAAAAATTACCGAACGTGTGACCTTTTTCACTATTGAAAGTATGAATGGTTTTGTTAAAAACCATTCTAGCTTCTTGCAAAAAATCATCTGACTCAAAACTTTTCAAATAAAAATCTTTCGTTATCTTTACAGACAAAGCATGGTAGCGCCTAAAAATAACATCAAAAGGAGTATTATCTCCATTTTTTATAACCGTTATTATTTCGTTATCACTCATTTGTGTAAAAAGGTCATCGTTCTCTAGCATTTATTTTCCTCCTTAAGATAATTAACTGTAAAATTCAAAAAAATAATTTTTTTGAGTCTACTATTCTCGAAAGTTTCTAAAAAATGAGACAAACCTCATTTATCTTTTAGTCAAATCATCTCTCAGTTTTTCCAGTTTATCCAGTTGAAGGCGGTTCCATGGTGAGTTGCGACGGTATTGCTGAAAATGATATTCCTTTGCATCTGAAGCAATCGCTTTTTTAGCCGTTTGTAAATCTTTATAGAGTTCGTTAGCAGATTTACGTAGTGCTCCTTTTTGAAAAACCAACCACTGCTCCGCAAGATCACTTGTTGCAACTGTCACTTGCGTAATTAATAAATTTTCTTCTCCAATAATCCTTTCAATATAACTATCCGCGGTTTCTCCTTCTTTCGTGAAAACAACCGTTAATGTATATTTTTTATATGATTTTTGGATGCCAGGAACAAGTTGAGCACCGAATATTATACGGGTTTCAATACCTGTATATTGTTGATAATTCGCTAATTCATGAAGCAACAGTTCTCTAGCGTCTTCCATCTTATCTTTATCTTTTAATTTCACTAATTCTGGCCACGAACCTATCATATTATATCCGTCAATAATTAACAATTCTTTTTTCATGAAATTTCCCCCTCCTTTCCTCATCATTTTCTCATTCAGATTTTATGACGACCTCTAAAAACTTCATACATCAATAAGCTTGCAGCAACACTAGCATTTAAGCTTTGAACGTGACCGGTCATCGGTATAGTTAACATACCGTCCATCTGTTCTTTAACCAGCCGAGTGATACCTTTTCCCTCGTTTCCGATTATTAATGCTAATGGTATACTTGTTTCCCATTTACGGTAATCTTGACCTTCCATATCTGTTCCATAAAACCAAATTCCTCGTTCTTTTAATTCTTTAATTGTTTGAGTTAAATTCGTTACGCGAGCTACAGGGACGTGTTCTATTGCTCCAGTTGAAGCTTTGGCAACCGTTGCGGTTAAACCAACAGCACGTCTCTTAGGAATAATGATTCCATGAGCTCCACTTGCATCAGCCGTACGCATAATTGAACCCAGGTTATGAGGATCTTCCACACCGTCTAAAATAATAAAGAACGGATCTTCTCCTTTTGCAGCAGCAGCAGCAAATAAGTCATCGATTGTTGCATACTGAAATGCTGCAGCGGCAATAACTACTCCTTGATGTACCACACCTTCTACTAATCGGTCTAGTTTCGTTTTCGGTACATAAGAAATTTGAACATTTCTTTTTTTAGAAAGTTTTTGAATTTCATCCATTTTAGAGCCGCTTAACCCTTCTTGAATGAAGACTTTATTAATATCTCGTTCAGATTTCAAGACTTCTATTGCAGGTAGTCGACCTGCAACTAAATCTTGTTGATGCTCTTCTTCCTCCATAGATTCAATTGGTGCATTTTCTTCTCTTCCAGCTCTAACAGGTTTAGATGGCCTCTTTTGATTGGTATTTTGCTTGTTAAATGTACGTTTATCTTTGGACATTATTTTTTACCTCCACAGTGTGAATACACCAATTAATTAATTCTTCCAGTCGTTTTGTTTGCTTTGATAAATGCAAATATCCCATCAATGCTTCAAACCCTGTCGAGGTACGATACGTGATAACATCTGCATTTTTTGCTGTTGTATGGCTTTTTGAATTTCGGCCACGCTTATACATCTCGATTTCTTTTTCAGTCAACAACTCTTTTTCATCTAACATTTCATGCATCAGCATATTTTGTGCTTTAGCTGAAACATACTTCGTTGCCGTTTTATGCAATTGATTAGGACGTGTAAATCCAATTTCAACTAAATGATCACGAATGTAAATTTCGTAAATAGCATCTCCTACATACGCTAAGGCTAGACCATTTAATAAAGACCAATCTTTATTTATTTCTTCTTTATTGTTCTCTTCTCCATCTTGTTCCTTGTGGGGTATCATCTAAAATAATTCCTTCCTTTTTTAGTAAATCTCTAATTTCATCACTTCGTTTAAAATCTTTATTTAATCGCGCAGTATTTCTTTCTTCAATTAATTCTTCAATTTTATTATCAACCAATTCTTCTGTACCAAAAGTAATGCCAAAAATTTGCATTAGCTCTTTGAATTGTGAAAGCATAGCTTTTAAAACTACTTCTGAAACGTTATCTTGTTCACTGTAGATATTCATTAATTTTACTAGTTCATAAATAACTGTAATTCCATTTGCTGAATTAAAATCATCGTCCATTTCTTCAATAAACTGGTTTTTTATTACTGCTAGTTGTTTTAAATAATCTGAATCGCTAAGTAAAGCTTTCGACGCATCTATTAAACGGTAAGAAATATTATCAAATGCTCTTCTTAGTTTATTTAAATTCGTTTTAGCCTCTTCAATCGTCGCCTCGTTGTAACTAATCGGTCTTCTATATTGCGTAGTAGCCATGAAGAATCGCAGAATCTGAGGATCCATTTCTTTTATCATATCATGCACCAACACAAAGTTTCCAAGAGACTTACTCATTTTTTCGTTATCCATTGTCACAAATCCGTTATGCATCCAATAATTAGCAAATGTGTGACCCGTTTTAGCTTCACTTTGAGCTATCTCATTTTCATGATGTGGAAAAGATAAATCTTGTCCTCCTGCGTGAATATCAATGGTGTCACCCAGGTATTTAGTTGCCATCACTGAACACTCAATATGCCAACCCGGTCGACCAGGCCCCCAAGGAGATTCCCAATTAATTTCATCTGCCTTGACAGCCTTCCATAAAGCAAAATCTAAAGGATCTTCTTTCTTATCATTCTCACTCGATTCCGTTCGTTTACTAGCTCCAACTTCTAATTCATCAATAGATATCCCACTTAATCTTCCATATTTTTTGAATTTACGCGTTCTATAATATACATCTCCATCAACGGCATATGCGTATCCTTTTTCAATTAGAACCGCTATAAAGTCGACTATTTCAGGAATATTGTCCATTACTCGCGGATTAGCTGTTGCGTCTCTAACACCTAGAGCTTTAGTATCTTTATAATAAGCCTCAATAAAACGATCAGCTACCTCTGGAGCTGTTACATTAAGTTCTTTAGCTGCACGAATGATTTTGTTATCTACATCCGTAAAGTTAGAGATAAATCTTACTTCATAATCTCGGTATTCTAGATAACGTCTTACGGTATCAAATGCTACTGTACTACGAGCATTTCCGATGTGAATGTAATTATACACTGTTGGACCACAAACATACATCTTTACTTTACCTGGTTCTAACGGCGTAAAAACCTCTTTTTCTCTTGTTAAAGTATTGTATATTTTTATCATTATTAATCTCCTCACTTTAAAAGTATCAGATAATTATTCATTTATTTATGCCATCTCACTATCTCAGCTGGCATTCCGACAGCTGTTACATCTGCAGGCATAGATTTCAATACAACAGCTGATGCACCAATTTTAGTGTTATTCCCAATAGTAATCGGTCCAATAACTTGGACATGAGCTGAAAGCAAGACATTGTTGCCAATAGTTGGGTGTCTCTTCCCTTCGTCTTTGCCAGTTCCACCTAATGTTACTCCGTGAAACATCACAACATCGTCACCAATAATAGCTGTTTCTCCTACTACAACTCCCATTCCATGATCAATAAATAATCTTCTTCCAATAATCGCTCCTGGGTGAATTTCAATTCCTGTTAAAAATCTAGAAAAATTAGCAAGTATACGGGCAAGTAAATAAAAATGATTTAAATATAATTTATGGGCTAAGCGATGTAAAAGAATAGCATAAAAACTAGGATAAGTTAAAATGATTTCAAGTGTACTTTTAACAGAAAGATCTTTTTGTTTGATTGTCTTAAGATCTTCTCTCATTCGTTTCATCGTATCCCTCCACACATTTAAATAAAAATAAAACAGCGCCTTTTATCTTTATAAAAGACGCTGTTAGCGTTATTCCACTTTTCTATTTCACTTCTATCGATATAAATAAATCTTTCTTACTTATCTGATTGTATTGGACAAGTTAACGGTTGCTACCGGTTGATACCTACTTTTTTTCAATATCACAACTCAGAGAGGCACTTCGCTTTTAAAAAACATCTGCTCACACCACCACAGACTCTCTTTAGTTTTTTTAAAAGTTACTCTTTCTCGTCACAGTTTTTAGATTATTTAATTATTTTTATCTAGTTGCTTTCAAAGATGAGAAATAGCCGTTTGCAAATGCGCCTTTGTTTTTTCGCGACCAAGTAATTCAATCGTTTCAGGTAACTCAGGACCATGAACTTGTCCTGTTACTCCAACTCTAATTGGCATAAAGAGATTCTTTCCTTTAATACCTGTTTCTTTTTGGATAGATTTGATACCTGCTTTAATACTAACTGCATCAAAACTTTCTAAGTCTGAAATAACTTTATCAAATGCATTAAGCACCTCTAAAACCGTTTCTCCAGCTAATATTTCTTTTGCTGCTTCATCTAGTTCTGGCGTTTCTGTAAAGAACAAACTAGCTAATGTTGTGATTTCAGCACCATAACTCATTTGATCATGATACAAACCAATCACTCTTTGGACCCATTCTTTTTTATCGTCAGATAAATTTTCTTCTACATAGTCTGCTTTAACCAAATGAGGCATAGCTAATGTCGTTAGTGTTTCTAAATCCGTTTGTTTCATATATTGGTTATTGATCCAATCTAATTTTTTAGGATCAAAGGCTGCTGGCGACTTGCTCAAGCGGTCTGGATTAAACATTTTTATAAAGTTCGCTTGGTCAAAGATCTCCTCTTCTCCAACTGGTGACCAACCAAGTAAAGCAATAAAATTAAACATGGCTTCTGGTAAATAACCTAAATCATGGTACTGTTCAATAAATTGTAAAATACTTTCATCACGTTTGCTTAATTTTTTACCTGTTTCACTATTAATGATTAAAGTCATATGCCCAAAAGTAGGTGGTTTCCAACCAAATGCCTCATAAATCATCAATTGTTTTGGCGTATTAGCGATATGATCGTCTCCACGCAATACATGAGTGATTTCCATATAATGATCATCTACTGCTACAGCAAAATTATATGTTGGCATACCATCACGTTTAGCAATAACAAAATCTCCCCCAACGCTACTTGCTTCAAATGTAATCGTTCCTTTTACCATATCTTCAAAACTATAAGTGTTTTCTGGTGAAACTCTAAAACGAATAACAGGTTCAATACCCTCAGCTTCTTTAACTTTTTGCTCTTTAGGAGATAAGTTAGCACATTTCCCACCATAGTGAGGCATTTCCCCGCGATTACGCTGCGCGTCACGTTCTGATTCTAGTTCTTCTTCAGAACAGTAACATTTGTATGCACGACTTCCCATTAGTAATTGATCAACTAATGGATCATAAATAGATCGTCTTTCAGATTGTCTGTATGGGCCGTATTTACCCGGTTTCTCGGGACTTTCATCCCAATCCATTCCCAACCATTTCAGGTTTTCTAATTGACTCTTTTCGCCATTTTCAATGTTACGTTTTTGATCTGTATCTTCAATTCTTATGATAAAATCACCATTATTATGCTTAGCAAATAAGTAATTAAACAAAGCTGTTCGAGCGTTTCCGATGTGTAAATTTCCGGTTGGGCTTGGTGCATAGCGTACGCGAACTTTTTTCGTCATAATAGTTTCCTCATCTCTAAATAGTATTTTTTTCAATTAAACAAATAGCCATTGCTGCAATACCTTCTTGTCTTCCGACAAAACCCATTTTCTCAGACGTTGTCGCTTTTACGTTAACACGTTCTGTATCCATTTGACAATCAAATGCTATATTTTTTTGCATTTCTTTTAAATACGGTTGCATTTTTGGCTTTTCTGCTAAAATTGTCGCATCTATATTAATAATACTAAATTTTTCACCTATTAACTGTTTATAAACTTGTTGCAATAATTCTCTAGAGTTTGCATCTTTAAAAGCTAGATCTGTATCAGGAAATAACTGTCCGATATCGCCTTTTCCTGCAGCTCCAAGCAATGCATCAATAATGGCATGAATTAAAACATCGGCATCAGAATGACCAACAAGACCTTTTTCAAATGGCAATTCTACACCACCAATAATACAAAGTCGCCCTTCAACTAATTGGTGGGTATCATATCCTTGACCGACTCTTTGCATCTTGTTCTCCTTTTGTGATTTTTGCTGATGTTTCAATATCGCTTCACCTACAATTAAATCTTCAGGTGTAGTTATTTTAATATTATCATAGCTACTTGGTACCATTACAACTTTTTCGCCAAGTCGTTCTACAAGTGAGGCGTCGTCTGTCCCTAGAAAATTTTCTATTCTTGCTGTTTTATGTGCCTTAAGTATTAATTGGCTACTAAATGCTTGAGGCGTCTGAACTTGCCACAAAGCCGAACGTACTATTGTCTCTACAACCAGTTTATTTTCAACTTTTTTGATTGTATCTTTAACAGGAACACCTAAAATCGCCGCTTTTGTCTGATGAACAACCTCATTTAAGCCCTCGATTAAGTGGCTTTCAACAAAAGGTCGAGCTCCATCATGGATCATGACAAAGCCCTTTATATTTTCTAACTTTCTCAATCCATAATTCACACTATCTTGGCGCTCAGCACCACCTTCTACAAACGTAAAAGGAATAGTTGTTGAGACACTTTCTTTTTTGGCCAATTCTTTTAGCAAAGGAATTTCATCTTTCTTTGCCACAATGATAATGTGGCAGCAATTGTTATCCTTTAGAAAAGTCCTTAAGGGATAGACAATTAATGGTTCATCTAACAATGGTAGCAAGACCTTATTTCCCGAAATTCCCATGCGCTTTCCATGACCTGCCGCTAGTAAAATCAGCTCATAGTCTTTGTTCATCACAAGGCTCCTATTCTTTTTCTTTAATTCCTTTTTGAGAATGAACTGGTTTTGCAAAAATCATACGGCCTGCAGCCGTTTGAAGTGCACTTGTCACAACTACATTGATTGTTTTATTCATAAAGTACTGCCCGTCTTCTACTACAATCATTGTCCCATCATCTAGATACGCTACTCCTTGATTGCGTTCTGTCCCGATTTTAACAACCATTACGGTCATTTGTTCACCTGGTATCACAACCGGTTTTACAGCATTAGCTAGTTCATTGATATTTAGTACGGGTACGTTTTGGAACTCACTAACTTTATTTAGATTGTAATCGTTAGTAACAACTACTCCATCTAAAAGTTTTGCAAGTTTAATTAATTTTGTATCCACTTCAGCAATATCCTCAAAGTCGCCATCGTACATTTCGACATCCATATCATTTTCTTTTTGCAAAGCATTTAAAATATCTAGTCCTCTACGTCCTCTTACACGCTTAAGGCTATCTGAAGAGTCTGCAATGTATTGTAATTCTTGCAAAACAAAGTTAGGTATTAACAATACCCCTTCAACAAAACCTGTTTTAGCAATATCATAAATCCTGCCATCGATAATCACACTAGTATCTAAAATTTTATATTTTCTAAAGGTTTCATCTGACTTTCTTTCTAACAACTGGTTTTCTTCTTCTAATTCTACATTCCTTTTAGATTTCGTTTGGAACATTTTTTGCCACTCTTCGCGTCTAGTTGTACCAATACGAAAACCAAGATAAGCAAAAATAAACATTAAAATAATGGGTAAGATGCTGCTGATAAACGGCCATGATAAACCGATTAAGAAAAGACTACCTAACCAAGCTAACACCATCCCTGTAATTGTTCCAATACTTCCAAATAACAAGTAAGTAAGGCTTTGCTGGCTTAATAATACTTCTATTTTTTTAATCCCTTGCTCAATATACTTTGTGGTGGGAAGAGAAATGAATAAAAATATAATAGCACCAATCACAATATTCACAAAGCTATAGTCCATAAATTGATTTGAAACATTAAAAATATCCCATACTAATGGTAAAAAGCTTGCTCCAATACTTCCACCAATTAATACAAACATTCCCATAATAATTTTTTTAGCCAAAATAATCCTCCTTTTTCAATAACGGTATGTTCTCTACTTTAATTTTAAAATAAAGACTATGCCAGCTACTTAATTTATTTATTATCAAAAGCTTTTCGAATACTGTCCGTAATAGTTGATACTCCTACGACTTCAATATCTTTAGGGAATGTCCACCCACCAATATTATTTTTAGGAATAAAAATACGAGTGAACCCTAATTTGGCAGCTTCTTGAACCCTTTGATCAATACGACTTACTCTTCTTACTTCTCCCGTAAGCCCTATCTCACCAATAAAACAGTCTTTTGGACGTGTTTCTTTTTCTTGATAACTAGAGGTAATACTCATCGCAATCGCTAAGTCGATAGCAGGCTCATCTAATTTCACTCCACCAGCTGCTTTTAAATAGGCATCTTGATTTTGTAGCAACATACCTGCTCTTTTTTCTAAAACAGCCATAATTAGTGATACTCGATTATGATCTAAGCCACTTACCGTCCGTTTGGCGTTTCCAAAAACAGTCGGTGTAATCAACGATTGAATCTCTGCTAGGATTGGTCTTGTGCCTTCCATTGCAGCTACAACAGCTGATCCTGTTGCTCCAGCTAGTCGTTCTTCAAGGAACATCTCAGAAGGGTTGAGAACTTCTACTAAACCACCATTTCTCATTTCAAAGATTCCAATTTCATTCGTTGAACCAAAACGGTTTTTAACAGCTCTTAAAATACGAAACGTGTGGTGTCGGTCTCCTTCAAAATAAAGAACCGTATCTACCATATGTTCTAGCATTTTAGGCCCAGCAATAGACCCTTCTTTAGTTACATGTCCTACAATAAAAATAGCAATATTATTAGTCTTGGCTATTTTCATTAAATCTGCTGTACTTTCTCGTACTTGGCTAACACTTCCAACAACACTTGAAACATCTGGTTGACTCATCGTTTGGATTGAGTCAATAACAACAAAGTCTGGTTTTATTTCTTCAATCGTCTGACGAATAGCGGCCATATCTGTTTCAGGGTAAATATAAAAATTATCACCTTTAACGCCTAATCGATTTGCACTCATTTTTAGTTGACTTGCACTTTCTTCACCCGATACGTATAACACTTTACCACCAGTATCATTTAACTGAGCAGAAACTTGTAGCAAGAGGGTTGATTTACCAATTCCTGGATCTCCTCCAATTAGAATCAAAGAGCCTGGAACGACCCCTCCACCTAGTACACGATTTAATTCGGCTAATTTCGTTTTTACTCTTGGTATTTTTGAAACAGTAATCTCTTGAATCGTTTGAGCCTTAGCAGACTTTCCAGTCATACTAACACGACTTCTACGATTGTTCTTATCTGCAATCACTTCTTCTTCCATTTGATTCCATGCACCACAGTTTGGGCAACGTCCCATCCATTTCGGAGATTCGTATCCACAAGCTTGGCAGACAAACTTAGTTGATATTTTTTTTGCCACTGATCGAACCTTCCCTTCGTTTATTGCATAGATTGTAAATGTATTTTACCACAAAAATGAGAGCAAAAGGTTTTAAAGTCCTTTTATTCTCGATACTAAATCATTTAATAGTATCTTACTCACTTTGATTTTATCTTTATTAAATAGGATAAATTTAATTAGTTATTAAACCAGCTTATTTTTTAAAAAAACTACAGAAAAGGTAAGAATATTATTCTCAGCTTTTCTGTAGTTTTATCATAACTCTATTTTTATTTTCCTGAAGAACCAAAGCCACCTAAACGATTTTTTTGTGTGCTTCTTTCGTTATCAGCTTTTAAAAAGGGCAAGAAAATACCCTGTCCAATTCGATCCCCTTTTTTAATAAGACGATCCTTAATACCATAATTAATAAATTGAAAATAAATTTGGCCTTCATTCGATTTATTATTATAATAATCTGAATCGATGATTCCTATCCCATTAGGTAGCAACAACTGATTTTTAATTGGATTGCTCGAACGGTTTGCTAGTTGAAGAAATTCGTCCTCTCCCATATAGGCTTTTATACCCGTCGGTACTAAAGTTGATTTCAAATATTCTTGATTTTCTTCTCCAAGAGAGAAATCTTTTTTTTCATTTACCATATTTTTGTTTTTTAATAAAGCTTTCCAAATACAAGGCACTAAACAATCTTCGGCTGCCTCAAAATCGTAGCCCGCTGCATGATATGTTGCTCTAATTGGTAACTTTATTTCTTTTCCTTGATAATCTGTCACAATTTCAAAACCACGTTGTTTATTCATTTCTTTATCCCCTTTAGTAAATCAAGTAAAATTTAAAATCTAATATTACAAATTCCACCGATTAAAAATCGTCTTAATTAGTATAACAAATATTTAATCGCATTACGATAACTCTTCTTTCTTATCAGGGCGTGTTTGAAAACTATTTTATTAAGAGAAGAATAGTAACGACATAAACAAAGTCAAAGCACGACGTTGCGAGTTTATCGTAACGAGTGGCAATGTGGCGGAAATTCTTCAACTTATTAAAAAAACACTCCACCAAATGACGCTCTTTATACAGCCATCAATCAACAGTCCAAGGTTTTCTCGTCTTTTTCTTTGGCAGAATAGTGTAGATCGCAACAGGAACAAGCACTTCAATCACGAGAATACTATCATGGACATTACCACCAGATAGTTGGAAATACAGCGGATTCCCTAAGTAATCAACGATAACATGGATTTTTGTTGTGTTGCCCACCACTCTGTTGATGCGCTGTTACAACGGTTGAATCGATACTTAAGTTTTCTTAATCGGCCTCACTATTCAAAGCTATAAAAAGAGATTCCAGTAAGTCCCTATCGCGCCATTCGGCGCCACTTCTAGCGATTCATAAAATGATATTTAACATGAGACGATTGTTTTTTGGAGGTCTACCAGTGCGATATGGTGGAAAGAAATCTTTCATTTAATTCCATTGCTCATCAGTTATTTTATATCATTCGATACTCATGATGTTCATTCCTTTTTTTCTTTTATTATACTAGAAATTAGGGTAGTGGTTAGTTTTCAAACACACCCTAAGAGAATCCCTCTTCCCATAAAAATAAGTTTTCACTTCTTAGATGTGCACTATGCACAAAAAAAAGGAAAAAACTTGTGCATTGCTCCGTTTTGAAAAGGTAACGTTTACATTATACTGAATATATTGATGAGAACGTTATTGAAACACTAATAAAAATAGGACAGGTGATCAGGATGGTAGAAATTGCTTTAAATAATATTCACAAAAAATATGAGAATAATGAAAATTATTCCGTTACAGATTTTAACTTAAAAATAAAAGACAAAGAGTTCATCGTTTTTGTCGGACCCTCTGGTTGCGGCAAATCTACAACTTTACGTATGATAGCAGGACTAGAAGACATCTCCGAAGGAGAACTGTTGATTGGTGAAACATTAATGAATGATGTTGCTCCTAAGGATCGTGACATCGCAATGGTTTTCCAAAACTATGCTTTATACCCTCATATGACCGTATATGATAACATGGCTTTTGGTTTAAAATTACGTAAATATAAAAAAGAAGAAATTAACCGTCGTGTAGAAGAAGCTGGTGAGATTTTAGGACTTACTGAATTCTTACAGCGTAAACCAGCTGCATTATCAGGTGGACAGCGTCAACGTGTCGCACTAGGACGTGCTATTGTACGTGATGCTAAAGTCTTCCTTATGGATGAACCTTTATCTAACTTAGATGCAAAATTACGTGTAGCTATGCGTGCAGAGATCGCTAAATTACACCGTCGTCTTGAAACAACGACGATTTATGTTACTCATGACCAAACCGAAGCTATGACAATGGCCGATCGTATTGTTATTATGAAAGATGGCTTTGTTCAACAAATTGGTTCTCCTAAACAAGTTTATGATACTCCCGTTAACAAATTTGTAGCTGGTTTCATTGGATCTCCAGCAATGAACTTCTTTGATGTTACTTTAAATGGAAATGTTCTAACAAATGGAGCAGGTTTAAAATTAGTTATCCCTGAAGGAAAAAGTAAATTTTTAATTTCTAAAGGCTATGACGGTAAAAATTTAGTTTTTGGTATCCGTCCAGAAGACATCCATAGTGAGCAAATTGCTTTAGATACAGATCCTAATAGTGTTGTTCACGCAGAAGTTGTTGTATCAGAATTACTAGGTGCTGAGACGATGTTGTACACACGTGTAGACAATACTGAATTTATTTCTAAAGTAGATGCTCGTGATTACCACAAGCCTGGAGAATTTATTGACTTGGCATTCAACCTTAATAAGAGCCTTTTCTTTGACCCTGAAACAGAGGCTGTCCTTATTTAATACGTCTATCATCTAACATTTATTTGTTAGAGATAACTCAACTAACGGTTAACCCCTTAACATAAAGAACTGAAATTAGGATGAAAATCCAAATCTCAGTTCTTTTATTTTGAATCTAGTGTTTTAATTATCTTTGCGGGATTGCCTCCAAGAACAACGTTATCAGGAAAAGATTTTGTTACAACAGCTCCTGCTCCAACAACTACATTATTTCCTAACGTTACGCCTGGAATAATAATAGCTCCCCCACCAACCCATACATTATCTCCAAATGTAATTGGCTTGCCATATTCAATTGACGTATTACGTTCAATCGGATCTAGCGGATGGGTAGCGGTATATAATTGAACATTCGGAGCTAACATACAATTCTTGCCAATTGTTATTGGGCAAATATCTAGTAAAGTACAATTAAAATTAGCATAAAATTTTTCACCAATATGAATGTTAAATCCATAATCTACTATTAGACCAGGATTTACATGGAAATTCTGCCCCGTTGTTCCAAACAACTTTTTAAGTATAGCTTTTTTTTTATTTAATTCTTGTGTTTGATGAAAGTTTGTTAATCCTTTTTGTGCTTGATTTCTAGCTTTTGACAATTCAAAATCAGAAGCATCATACATTTCTCCGTTGATCATCTTTTCTTTTTCTATTCGCATTTTCTTTTTTCTCCTCTTCTACTAACTTAGGTATCTATTTAAATTCAGAAATTAGGTAGTATCAACCATTAAAGGTTTACCTTAAGCATCTATATTCTAAATTTTTTCATATCTTCCCATTTTTTTACTTATAACTCAAGGCGATATTTTTTTAAAGTAATGATTTAATTTCTTTCATTTAACTGATTCTATTTCTATTTTTCATTCCTATAATTATTACTTTTAAACAGATCGTAAATTTTAATTTGAAAAAGGTACAACAGGTTTGTATTCCTGTCGTACCTTAATGGTATTTAATAAATTATTACGGGTATACCTACCTCAACCTGATTATATATTTTTGACATCACAGTTGGTGGCGTATTAATACACCCATGGGAACCCTTGGTTATATAATTGTTTCCACCATAGATAGATTGCCAAGGAGAATCGTGTATCCCCACTCCGTCCCAATCAACTGGAAGCCAATAATCAACTGGAGTAGCATAATCTTCACCAGTTAAAGTAGCATTACGATCTTTTTTCCAAACATAGAAAACTCCTTTTGGTGTTGGTGTTTTTGGTTTTCCAGAAATAATATCTGTTTCTAAGAATCGCTGTCCATTGATATATACCCACATATGTTGCGAGGCCAAATCAACTTCTATATAATTTTCTCCAAACTCATTTTCATTATCCGAATAGCCTGATCCATTGTAAAGTGGAGTCCGTTCGATATTTTCCCCAAGTAAAATATCAGTTGCCAGCAATTCTGATTCACGAGCTACATCTAGTGTCCAACCATAAGTTCCCGGTGGCACATTAACTACACCTCTTTTACTCGTTTTAAAATTTCTTGTTTTTTCGTAAGTGCTATATTTCACACTTAGTCCTTCGATATATGCAGTAACTCCTATTTTATCTACTGTTATCGAATTTGCCTCATCTACGCCTAACCAGCTAACCAATGTTTCACGTGGCACAACTTCTTTTGAACCAGTAATAGTATAAACAACAGACAGTTCACTTAATTTTTGTAACTCACCTAATTTAGATTCTAAAGTCTTATCAGAAGCAAGGATACCAGGTTTTTCATATGCTTGCTTTAAATCAAGTTTTGAATCACCTTCTTTAAAAGATTCTTTTAATAATTCTACCACTCTAAACTGGTCTAAAAAGTTACCTTTTACTTCAGGTTGAATACTAAATTGATTATCCACTTTTATTATCTCTGCATTACTAGGTTTTGTACGATTTTCTTGATTTAATAGTAAACTTGAAATATATGTTTCAAGTTTACTATCCTCAAATGTTAAATTTTTAATTATTAGTTTTGCATGGTTTGAACTAATTTGCTTTATTGGCCAAGACCAACTATTCTGTTTTCTTATTTCTTTATCTAGTGGTTTTATAAACTCAGATGTAACGCCTATATCTTTGCCCGTAAAAGTAAATAATTCTTTTTTATTTTCCATTACTCTGATTTCTTTTTCTCGATAATATTTTTTAATTTCTTGATTTGCTTCTTTAACTGTCTTTTTCCCAACTTCTATACCATTAACAGTTGTTTTAGGTAGAAACTGATTTTTATATTGCATACTTAACGTAACGTAGAATATCCCAATTATTGTTAAAAAAATAGCTAGTCCCCATATAACTGATTTTTTTCTATTCATTGTATCCATCCTTTTTTTTACATTCTTTGTATCCTTCATCTTAACATGTTTTAATTTGAATATAAAATTTAACAATAAAAAAAGCACCATCCGAAGATGATACTTTTTTAAAGATGCGCGGCAGCGTCCTACTCTCACAAAGGGAAACCCTTCACTACCATCGGCGCTAAGAAGCTTAACTACTGTGTTCGGCATGGGAACAGGTGTGACCTTCTTGCCATCGCCACCACACATCTTTTAGCTATAAGAGAACGTTGTTCTCTCAAAACTGGATAGTGTTTAACTATAAGACAATAAAACCGTTTCTTCATCGTTTAAAAATGGTTAAGTCCTCGACCGATTAGTATTGGTCCGCTCCATACATCGCTGTACTTCCACTTCCAACCTATCTACCTGATCATCTCTCAGGGGTCTTACTCACTTACGTGATGGGAAATCTCATCTTGAGGGGGGCTTCACGCTTAGATGCTTTCAGCGTTTATCCCGTCCACACATAGCTACCCAGCGATGCTCTTGGCAGAACAACTGGTACACCAGCGGTGTGTCCATCCCGGTCCTCTCGTACTAAGGACAGCTCCTCTCAAATTTCCTGCGCCCGCGACGGATAGGGACCGAACTGTCTCACGACGTTCTGAACCCAGCTCGCGTACCGCTTTAATGGGCGAACAGCCCAACCCTTGGGACCGACTACAGCCCCAGGATGCGATGAGCCGACATCGAGGTGCCAAACCTCCCCGTCGATGTGGACTCTTGGGGGAGATAAGCCTGTTATCCCCAGGGTAGCTTTTATCCGTTGAGCGATGGCCCTTCCATACGGAACCACCGGATCACTAAGCCCGACTTTCGTCCCTGCTCGACTTGTAGGTCTCGCAGTCAAGCTCCCTTCTGCCTTTACACTCTACGAATGATTTCCAACCATTCTGAGGGAACCTTTGGGCGCCTCCGTTACACTTTAGGAGGCGACCGCCCCAGTCAAACTGCCCGTCAGACACTGTCTCCCAGCCAGATTATGGCTGAGGGTTAGAGTGGTCATACAGCAAGGGTAGTATCCCACCATTGCCTCCACCAAGACTAGCGTCCTGGCTTCATAGGCTCCTACCTATCCTGTACAAGCTGTACAAACACTCAATATCAAACTGCAGTAAAGCTCCATGGGGTCTTTCCGTCCTGTCGCGGGTAACCTGCATCTTCACAGGTACTATAATTTCACCGAGTCTCTCGTTGAGACAGTGCCCAAATCATTACGCCTTTCGTGCGGGTCGGAACTTACCCGACAAGGAATTTCGCTACCTTAGGACCGTTATAGTTACGGCCGCCGTTTACTGGGGCTTCAATTCTGAGCTTCGCTCGAGAGCTAACCCATCCTCTTAACCTTCCAGCACCGGGCAGGCGTCAGCCCCTATACGTCATCTTTCGATTTAGCAGAGACCTGTGTTTTTGATAAACAGTTGCTTGGGCCTATTCACTGCGGCTGACCAAATGGTCAGCACCCCTTCTCCCGAAGTTACGGGGTCATTTTGCCGAGTTCCTTAACGAGAGTTCGCTCGCACACCTTAGGATTCTCTCCTCGACTACCTGTGTCGGTTTGCGGTACGGGCAGATTGTTTCTAACTAGAAGCTTTTCTTGACAGTGTGACATCGGGAACTTCGATACTTAATTTCTCTCCCCATCACAACTTGTCCTTAATAGAGGCAAGCATTTGACTCACCTCAAGACTTGTTGCTTGGACGCACATATCCAACAGTGCGTATTCCTTAGCCTACTGTGTCCCTCCATTGTTCAAACAAAACAAACTGGTACAGGAATCTCAACCTGTTGTCCATCGTCTACGCCTATCGGCCTCGACTTAGGTCCCGACTAACCCTGGGAGGACGAGCCTTCCCCAGGAAACCTTAGTCATTCGGTGGACGGGATTCTCACCCGTCTTTCGCTACTCATACCGGCATTCTCACTTCTAAGCGCTCCACCAGTCCTCACGGTCTAGCTTCGACGCCCTTAGAACGCTCTCCTACCATAGAACCTAAGTTCTATCCACAGCTTCGGTGTTATGTTTAGCCCCGGTAAATTTTCGGCGCAGGGTCACTCGACTAGTGAGCTATTACGCACTCTTTAAATGATGGCTGCTTCTGAGCCAACATCCTAGTTGTCTAAGCAACCCCACATCCTTTTCCACTTAACATAAACTTTGGGACCTTAGCTGGTGGTCTGGGCTGTTTCCCTCTCGACTACGGATCTTATCACTCGTAGTCTGACTCCCGGATATAAATCAATGGCATTCGGAGTTTATCTGAATTCGGTAACCCGAGAAGGGCCCCTAGTCCAAACAGTTGCTCTACCTCCATGATTCTAATTCCGAGGCTAGCCCTAAAGCTATTTCGGAGAGAACCAGCTATCTCCAAGTTCGATTGGAATTTCTCCGCTACCCACACCTCATCCCCGCATTTTTCAACATACGTGGGTTCGGTCCTCCAGTGCGTATTACCGCACCTTCAACCTGGACATGGGTAGATCACTTGGTTTCGGGTCTACGACCACATACTCATTCGCCCTATTCAGACTCGCTTTCGCTACGGCTCCGTCTCATCAACTTAACCTCGCATGGGATCGTAACTCGCCGGTTCATTCTACAAAAGGCACGCTATCACCCATTAACGGGCTCTAACTACTTGTAAGCACACGGTTTCAGGTGCTGTTTCACTCCCCTTCCGGGGTTCTTTTCACCTTTCCCTCACGGTACTGGTTCACTATCGGTCACTAGGGAGTATTTAGCCTTGGGAGATGGTCCTCCCGGATTCCGACGGAATTTCTCGTGTTCCGCCGTACTCAGGATACTGATCAGAGTGAACGAAGTTTCAGTTACGGGGCTTTTACCCTCTTCGGCGGACCTTTCCAGGTCGCTTCTCCTACTTCGTTCATTTATGACTCTATGTGTTCAGTCCTACAACCCCAGAAAGCAAGCTTTCTGGTTTGGGCTATTCCCGTTTCGCTCGCCGCTACTCAGGGAATCGATTTTTCTTTCTCTTCCTGCAGGTACTTAGATGTTTCAGTTCTCTGCGTCTACCTCTATTGACCTATGTATTCAGTCAATAGTAACACCCGATAAAGAGTGTTGGGTTTCCCCATTCGGAAATCTCTGGATCAAAGCTTACTTACAGCTCCCCAAAGCATATCGGCGTTAGTCCCGTCCTTCTTCGGCTCCTAGTGCCAAGGCATCCACCGTGCGCCCTTATTAACTTAACCTATGGTCATGTTAACTATTCCATTCACCCTAAGGTGAAGAAATACATTAAAAAATAAAACGCGATGTTTTCTTGGTTTCTTGCTTTTCTTACATGTTAAACACTATCCAGTTTTCAAAGAACAACTACTTACTTTCTGAGAAGATTAGACCTCTCAAAACTAAACAAAGTAAAACGACTGTGACGGTTCCGTTATATCCTTAGAAAGGAGGTGATCCAGCCGCACCTTCCGATACGGCTACCTTGTTACGACTTCACCCCAATTATCTATCCCACCTTAGGCGGCTGGCTCCCAAAAGGGTTACCTCACCGACTTCGGGTGTTACAAACTCTCGTGGTGTGACGGGCGGTGTGTACAAGACCCGGGAACGTATTCACCGCGGCGTTCTGATCCGCGATTACTAGCGATTCCGGCTTCATGCAGGCGAGTTGCAGCCTGCAATCCGAACTGAGAATGGCTTTAAGAGATTAGCTTGACCTCGCGATCTTGCGACTCGTTGTACCATCCATTGTAGCACGTGTGTAGCCCAGGTCATAAGGGGCATGATGATTTGACGTCATCCCCACCTTCCTCCGGTTTATCACCGGCAGTCTCACTAGAGTGCCCAACTGAATGCTGGCAACTAATAATAGGGGTTGCGCTCGTTGCGGGACTTAACCCAACATCTCACGACACGAGCTGACGACAACCATGCACCACCTGTCACTTTGTCCCCGAAGGGAAAGCTCTATCTCTAGAGTGGTCAAAGGATGTCAAGACCTGGTAAGGTTCTTCGCGTTGCTTCGAATTAAACCACATGCTCCACCGCTTGTGCGGGTCCCCGTCAATTCCTTTGAGTTTCAGCCTTGCGGCCGTACTCCCCAGGCGGAGTGCTTAATGCGTTAGCTGCAGCACTGAGGGGCGGAAACCCCCCAACACTTAGCACTCATCGTTTACGGCGTGGACTACCAGGGTATCTAATCCTGTTTGCTCCCCACGCTTTCGAGCCTCAGCGTCAGTTACAGACCAGAGAGTCGCCTTCGCCACTGGTGTTCCTCCATATATCTACGCATTTCACCGCTACACATGGAATTCCACTCTCCTCTTCTGCACTCAAGTTCTCCAGTTTCCAATGACCTTCCCCAGTTGAGCTGGGGTCTTTCACATCAGACTTAAAGAACCGCCTGCGCTCGCTTTACGCCCAATAAATCCGGACAACGCTTGCCATCTACGTATTACCGCGGCTGCTGGCACGTAGTTAGCCATGGCTTTCTGGTTAGATACCGTCAGGGGATGAGCAGTTACTCTCATCCTTGTTCTTCTCTAACAACAGAGTTTTACGATCCGAAAACCTTCTTCACTCACGCGGCATTGCTCCGTCAGACTTTCGTCCATTGCGGAAGATTCCCTACTGCTGCCTCCCGTAGGAGTCTGGGCCGTGTCTCAGTCCCAGTGTGGCCGATCACCCTCTCAGGTCGGCTACGTATCATTGCCTTGGTGAGCCATTACCTCACCAACTAGCTAATACGCCGCGGGTCCATCCATAAGCGGTAGCCGAAGCCACCTTTCATCTGTCTGCCATGCGGCAATCAGAATTATGCGGTATTAGCATCCGTTTCCGAATGTTATCCCCCACTTATGGGCAGGTTACCCACGTGTTACTCACCCGTCCGCCACTCCTCTACTATCGAGTGCAAGCACTCAATAGTAGAAGCGTTCGACTTGCATGTATTAGGCATGCCGCCAGCGTTCGTCCTGAGCCAGGATCAAACTCTCATAAAAGTTGAAGCAACCCGTTAGGATTGTTTCGCTTTTTAACGATGCTTGAAGCTCATTAAAATGACTTGCTAGCGAAATTTCTTTCACTTTGTTTCTTTTGGTTCGACCCTTGGCCGAACCGCCGTTCACAGTTTATTGTTCTACTTTGTTCAGTTTTCAAAGGTCTAATTTGCTTGCGTTGTCGTTTTGACAACTTCTAAATATTACCAGATGATGACTAATTTGTCAACAAATTTTCAATATTCATTTTTTTATTTTCGTTTCGTTGCTGCGTTGTATCGCTGCGACATCTATTAATATAACAGCTATGCATAGCTCCGTCAATGCTTTTCAGAAAATAAAACTATGTTCTTAAAAAAAGACAAACATTCATGCTAAAAAGATTAAAATTTGTTATTTAATCGTTCTCAAAACTTATCTTTTTCTTTTTTTTATTCAGTAATGTTCGTTTAAAAAAAAGAAACCACCGTTTATAAAACGTTGGTTTCTTGTTCAACAATTATTTCATTATTTATCTTTCCATTTCTTTTCAATAAAGCGAATTCTTCCTGATCCCTTACTATATCCGGAATAGTGCGCAGGATTTTTTTTATAAAAATCTTGATGATAAGTTTCAGCAGGATAAAAAGATTCTGCTGGTTCAATACTTGTCACAATCATTTTCTTAAATCTTCCGCTATTTTGTAAAGCTAATTTAGAAGATTCTGCTACTTGTCTTTGTTCTTCATTATCATAAAAAATTACAGGACGATAAGATGAACCTTTATCTGCAAACTGACCGCTCGCATCGGTTGGATCTGTTTGTCGCCAATAAATTTCCACTAAGTCTTCATAACTCATTAATTCTGGATCAAATGTGATTTGAACTGCCTCGGTGTGTCCAGTTTTATCGCTACAAACTTCTTCATAGGTAGGATTAACAGTATGTCCACCAGTATACCCCGAAACAACAGCTTTTATACCTGGCTGTGTATCAAATGGTTTAACCATGCACCAAAAACATCCTCCGGCGAATATTGCCTTTTGAAATTTTTCTTCATTCATCTTTATTTCTCCCTCCATTATAATAATAGATAGATTATATCATGACTGTTTAACAGAAGAAATTAATTTATTCTTCTATAGTTAGATGTCAAGAAAAAGCCACTTTTTTAAAATTATTCATTCAAAATCAATCAGCAACAATAACAATTTTTCCGAGGGCATGGTGTGTTTCACTTAATTCATGCGCATCATAAATTCCTTTTTGAGTAAGTGGAAATTGAGCACCAATAATTGATTTAACTTTTCCTGCTGACATCAAATTTGCAATTTCTGCTAACTCTTGACCGTTAGGATCTAACCATATGCTTTCAAATTCTACGTCATATTGTTTTCTAACTTCTTCATCCGCAAGTCCTACAATAGAAATCATTCGGCCCGTTGCTGGTTTCAGAACTTTAAAGCTTTCATTTTGTATTTCTCCACCCATAGTATCCAAAACTAAGTCTACTCCATCTAGAATATCTACAAATTTTTCTGTTTTATAATCAATGACTTGGTCTGCACCTAATTCAACTAATAGGTCGTGATTTTTCTCACTAGCTGTTGTGATTACTTTAGCACCAATATTTTTCGCCAACTGAATAGCATACGTTCCTACTCCGCCTGCACCAGCATGAATTAAAACTGTTTCGCCTTTTTTTAACTTACCGTGATCAAATAGGGCTTGCCAAGCAGTTAAACCAGCTAATGGAACAGCTGCTGCTTCTTCAAAACTAATATTAGCTGGGATTTCAGCAAGCAGATGTTGATCAACTACTGTAAACTCAGCATACGTGCCAAAGCGAGTTGTATCTGGACGAGCAAAGACTTTGTCTCCTACTTTCCACTCTGTTACTTCTTTTCCAACCTCACTAATAATACCTGCAACATCCCATCCAAGAATAATAGGGAATGGCCAGTCCATCATTTGTTGTAGGTAACCTTCACGTAATTTCCAATCAATCGGATTGATAGAGGTTGCTTTAACTTCTACTACTACTTGTTTTTCATTTGCTTTAGGATTTTCTATTTGTGTCTCTTTTAATTGTTCTTTACCACCATAATTTTCAATTACTATTGCTTTCATTATTTTTCCTCCGATATCACTTTAATACTTATTTTTTGTTAGCTAATATTGTATTTATATTAAATCATTCTTCTTTTAATTACCAGTCATTTGACTTGTACTACTTTAAAACGATAAAAAAACGTATCTTACATACTAGATTAAAAAAATCCAGTATGTAAGATACGTAGTTATAAAAATTGGGAGTCATTTTATTTTTTAATTTCTGTTACTCCACCCATGTAAGGGACTAAAGCTTCTGGTATTTTAACAGTTCCATCTGCTTCTTGGTAGTTTTCTAAAATAGCAGCGAATGTTCTACCCACAGCTAATCCTGAACCATTTAATGTATGCACGTAAGATAATTTTTCTGTAGCCTCATCGCGGTAACGGATTTTTGCACGTCTAGCCTGGAAAGCTTCTGTATTTGAACAAGAGCTAATTTCACGATAAACGTCTTGAGCAGGAATCCATACTTCTAAATCATACGTTTTGGCTGCAGAAAAACCCATGTCCCCTGTACACAATGCTAAAACACGATAAGGTAAATCTAATTTCTGCAATACTACCTCAGCGTTGTTAGTCATTTTCTCTAGTTCATCGTATGAGCTTTCCGGCTTACTAAACTTGACCATTTCAACTTTATTAAATTGGTGTAATCGAATTAAACCACGTGTATCTCTTCCAGCACTCCCTGCTTCAGATCTAAATGAGGGACTTAGTGCCGTAAAGTAAGCAGGTAATTGTTCTTCTTTTAAAATCTCATTTCGGTAGTAATTTGTTAATGGCACTTCTGCTGTCGGTATCAAAGTCAAATCTCTATCTTGAATCTGAAAAACATCTTCTTTAAATTTAGGAAACTGACCCGTTCCATACATAGACTCACCGTTGACTAAAATAGGTGTGATCATCTCTGTATAACCGTGTTCTACGGTATGCAAATCTAACATAAAGTTATAGATTGCACGTTCTAATCTAGCACCGAGTCCTTTATAAAAAACAAAACGACTACCCGCAACTTTTGCACCTCTTTCAAAATCAACGATATCTAATGATTCTGCAATTTCCCAGTGGGATTTCACTTCAAAATCAAATGCTTTTGGTATCCCCCATTTTCTTACCTCTAAATTATCTGCTTCATCATTGCCAATTGGAACAGATTTATGTGGTAAATTAGGTAATCCTGATGCGATATCTTCCATTTGATAATCGATTGTTTGAAGTTGTTCGTCCTTTAGTTTAATTTCATCTCCAAGTTCACGCATTTCTTTAATTTTATTATCTGCATCCTCTTTGTTACGCTTTAAAGAAGCAATTGCTCCTGAAACTTCGTTACGATATTTTTTTAAGTTCTCAGTCTCAACCAAAAGTGTTCTTCTTTTTTCATCTAATGCCATAAATGTATCTAGAACTTCTCGTTTGACACCACGATTTACTAATTTATTAGCTGTGTCCTCATAATCATTGCGTAATTTTTTTATATCTAACATCTGAACCTCTCCTTTTTTTATACTATTTTTATCTTTTTTATGCAAACAAAAAAACCACTCCACCCTGAATAACACACAGGGACGAAATGGCCTAAACTAATCGCGGTACCACCCATATTCAGAAGTCTTTAATTCACTTCTACACTTCACATCAGATAACAGTCTGGAGCTGAAACAATTTAGTCAATTTTAGTTTGATTTCATTGTTTACTTCATACGACGGATTCAAATAAATAAACCATCAGTTCACACCGACCACTGACTCTCTAGTTGTATTTATTTACTTTACTATCTCGTATTACTAACGTTCATTTTTATTTAATTATATGACTCTAGTTTACCTAAACTTTGTTACTAAGTCAACGAAAACAAGTGCTGTTCTTTTGATATCTGACTGTCTTAAAAAAAGAGCAAATCCCTATAATAAGGAATTCACTCTTTAATTAATTTTCAATTAGAATAGGTCAGAAACAAATACTTTGATCCAGCGTCCAGCTAATACAAAGACATTAGCTTTTTCGACCTTTTGAGCAGCAATGACGTCTACTTTAGCACCTTTTCCCCCATCTATATATCCTAAATCATCATTTTTCAATAAAATTTCTGCGGTTCCTATTTTAGCGTCTTTTTTAATAGGCGCTTCTACTTTACCAGCATCATTCATCAAATTTTTCTTAGCTGTAAATAGAACATCTTTATCTTTTAAATCTGTATTAACACGAGTTAATAATGAAACGTCTGACGCTACAGCTACTTTCAAGCTATCTGTTTTACCTTTTTCTACTTCTAGCGGTTTAACACTATCTAAGTTATCATTTTTCTTATAAACTTGAACTTTTTCCCAATTTGAAAAAGCCCAATCCATCATTTTATCCGTTTCTTTAAAACGTTTTTGCAAATCTTCTTGTCCATCTGTTGCATTCATAATTACCGTAATAATACGCATCCCGTTTTCTTCTGCTGTTCCTGTGAATGTTGCTCCAGCAAAATCAGTCGTACCGGTCTTTAGTCCATCAACGTTTGCACGCTCAGATACTAGGCCTTTTAACATCCAATTCCAGTTATCCATATCAATAGCGTCCGATGTTCCTTCTTTAAAAGTCATTTTAGGGATAGACGTTGTTTCTAATACTTCCGGATAAGAATTTAATAAGTTTTGTCCCACAATTGCGATAGAGCGAGCTGACATAGCATTTTCACTCTTTTCATCGCTACCTGGATATATATTCCCCATTAAATCTGAGTTAGATAAGCCTGTACTATTATAAAGTTCGTAATCTTTAATTCCCCAAGATTCCACCTTTTCTCGCATCATATCAACAAACTCAGATTCGCTTCCAGCGATTGTTTCTGCCATCGCTATAGTAGCAGCATTAGCAGAATAAATAGCCATTGCTTGATACAACTCTCTAAACGTATATGTTTCATCTTGTCTCATCGGAACATTTGATAGTGAATTATTTTGACTTAATTGTTGAGCATAATCGCTAATGGGTACAACTTGATCCCATTTGATAGTCCCTTTCTCAACTGCTTCAAAAATAAGATACTCTGAAATCATTTTAGTCATTGAAGCAATTCCTAATTTTTTATCTCCATTTTGGTTCATCAAAATTTTACCCGTACTTGGCTCAAGAATAAAAGCTGCTTCGGCTTCTATTTTAGGTGTTACTTCAGCCGCAGATACACTTGCTGTTAAGCTATCAACTGGAAGAAAAGTTCCTATCAGTAATGTAATAGTCATTAGTAGTCCAAATTTCATTGTTTTTTTCATTTAATTAAATTCTCCTCAATAAGTTTTACGATTTAAATGGGATTCCCACTCACCTTTCCTATGTTAGCGAAATCCTATAAAAAAAACAACCTTATTTTTCATCATTCATTAGTTCACACTTGTTTTTAAATCTATTTTTTGAATTTGATTCACGTGAAACAATTTTTTCATTATTTTGTGCTGGATGTAAAGGGAAATGAACTATAAACTGAGTTAACTTTTCATCAGATTTCGCATAGATGTAACCACCATGTAACTCTACAATACTTTGTGCAATCGCTAACCCTAGTCCTGTTCCGCCCGTTTCTTGTGATCGAGACTCTTCTACGCGGTAAAAACGCTCAAATAATTGGTTCAATGATTGAGGTGGTATCGGATTGCCGTCATTATTAACAGAAATGATGACTTCGCTTTCTATTTTTTCAACCTCAATTGAAATTTGTAACCCATCATCGCCATAGTTTAAAGCATTTGAAACTAAATTATTAAATACTCGCACAACTTTTTCGGTATCAGCTTCCATCATGATAACATCTTGTTTAGAAGTTACTTCGATTTGCATATTTTTCTTTTTAGATTCGAATTCAAAGTCAGCTGCTAATTGTTCCAACAACTGCACCATATCAAATTCACTTAGTGTTAAAGGCGTTGTTGTTTGACGAACTCGTGTATATTCGAATAAATCTTCAACCAAAATTTTCATTTGCTGGGCCTTATTATAGGCTGTTTGTGTATATTTCAGTAATTCTTCTTGATCTTTGTAACTACCTTGTTCAATCAAACCTAAATATCCGATAATAGATGTTAATGGTGTCCGGATATCATGGCTGACATTCGTAATAAGTTCATCTTTTGATTGCTCTATTCTACGTTCCTCTTCCATTGCTTGAACAGTGCTATCTACCAACACGTGTATACTCTCTACGACTTTTTTCATATCGCTACTAAAATCTGTCGCGATCCTATGTTCATAATGGCCCTCTGCAATATAATGTAACTCGCTGATAATATGATGAAGTTGCATTTGGCGATACCTTCTTTTTAAACGCCAGTGAATGGCGATTGTTGCGATAACAAATAAAATCAACCCAAAAAATGGCGTAATCGAAACCGCTTGATTGCTATGAACACTAATAATGGCATCACCAAATATCCAAAGCGAACGAATAATACCTGGAAAAGCCAACACCATTCGACTTAGAATAATGAAGGCAGCATAATACAACAAACCAATCAATCCTAACGTAACTAGTCCTTCGAGAATTAACTGACTTTTTTCTTTTCTAGAAATTTTCAAACTCTTTTTTCAGCTCCTCTGGTTTCAATCTTTTCATTTAGCGATTTTCAATTTTATAACCTACGCCCCAAACTGTTTGAATGACTTTTTCTCCACCGGTTGCTTCTTCTATTTTGTCGCGTAAATGACTAACATGGACCATAACAGTTTTAGCAGAAATCAAGCTTTCTTGTTGCCAGACTCTTTCGAAAATTTCGTCTGCACTAAAAACACGATTTGGATGGCTAGCTAACAAATATAAAATACCGAATTCTAATGCAGTTAACTGAATCGATTGATTTGTTAGTGTCCAAACCTCATGTGATTCTTTACTAATAATCAAAGGTCCTATTTCTAGTTGATCTATACCTCGTTCTTGACTAGATGAATAGGTACTTCTTCTTAGAAGTGATTTGATTCGAGCCATTACTTCTAGGGGATTAAATGGTTTTGCTACATAATCATCTGCTCCAGAAATCAAGCCTTTAATTTTATCAATATCCGTTGTTTTAGCACTAAGCATCAAAATAGGCAGTTGCGAACTTTCTCGAATCGTTTTGACCACTTCAATACCATCAATTGTTGGCATCATAACATCTAAAACCATTAGGTCGATATCTTTCTGATTAACTAATTTAGCTAATGCATCTTTTCCATTGTAAGCATTTTCTACTTCGTAACCTTCATTTTTAATGTAAATACTTAACAGTTCAACAATCTCTTTATCATCATCGACTACTAAAATTTTCATACTTCCACCTCATTTTAGCCATATTTTTATCTAGCATACCAGAAATTACTAAAGTTTTTATTAAAAAAACTAAGTTAACTCAACCGTTTAAAGAAACAGTGGCTAACTTAGTTTGATTAAATCTACTATTTCAAAAGAACCTGCCTATTCCTATTACTGAATAGAATAGTTTGGTGCTTCTTTTGTAATTTGGATATCATGTGGATGCGACTCTCTCAAACCAGCACCACTCATTTGAATAAATTGTGCGTCCTCACGAAGTTGTTCCAAGTTAGCTGCCCCGACATATCCCATTCCAGCTCTTAAACCACCTAGCATTTGAAAGATAATATCTGAGACGCCACCTTTATAAGCAACACGACCTTCAATACCTTCTGGAACCATTTTATTGGCTTCATTCACGCCACTTTGGAAATAACGGTCACTTGAACCATGCTCCATTGCTGCCAAACTACCCATTCCACGATAGGTTTTAAAACGACGACCTTGGAATATTTCAAATTCTCCAGGAGACTCGTCTGTTCCTGCTAACATACTTCCTAACATAACTGCATGTCCACCGGCTGCTAGAGCCTTAACGATATCACCAGAATATTTAATCCCACCATCAGCGATAATTGTCCGTCCGTATTCACGCGCTACTGCTGCTGCATCATAAATAGCAGTTAGTTGAGGCACACCTACTCCTGCAACAACACGTGTTGTACAAATTGACCCAGGGCCGATTCCTACTTTAACAACATCAACCCCAACATCATATAAGGCTTTAGTTGCTTCTCCTGTCGCTACATTACCGGCAATCAATGTAATATCTGGGAAGGTTTCGCGGATTTCTTTAATTTTACGTATTACTCCAGCACTGTGTCCATGTGCAGTATCGACAATAATAGCATCTACACCTGCATCAATCAACGCCTGTGCACGTTCAAATGTATCTGTTGTCACACCAACAGCTGCCGCGACTAATAAACGACCATGACTATCTTTAGCTGCATTAGGAAATTCAAGAATTTTTTCAATATCTTTAATAGTAATCAATCCACTTAGACGACCAGTTTTATCAACAATTGGCAATTTTTCAATTTTATGCTGTTGTAGAATTTTCTCTGCTTCTTTTAAAGAAGTCCCTTTAGGAGCGACAACTAAATGATCTTTTGTCATAACATCCTCAATTGGTTTAGTATAATCCGTAACAAAGCGTAAATCACGATTGGTTAATATTCCTACTAAAATACGATCTTCCATATTATCAACAATTGGAACACCGCTAATTCGGTAACGGCCCATTAGTTTTTCAGCATCAGAAAGTAAATGAGTTGGAGTTAAGAAGAAAGGGTCAATAATAACACCACTTTCAGAACGTTTTACTTTTCTAACTTCACCAGCCTGTTCTTCTGAGCTCATATTTTTATGGATAACACCTAATCCACCTTGACGAGCCATTGCAATAGCCATATTTGAATCAGTAACGGTATCCATACTTGCACTCATAATTGGAACATTTAGTTTAATATTTTTAGCTAGTTGAATACTCAAGTCTACTTCATGTGGCAGAACATGACTTTCTGCTGGAACCAATAAAACATCATCAAACGTGAAGCCTTTTTTTACGAATTTCGTTTCCCAATTTGACATCTAGTTAAACACTCCTTTTTTTATTTTCCACTTGCAATTTGGTTGAGATTTTACTTACAAAAATAACAGAGATACTGCTGTCCGTCAAGACTAGTTTTTAAATGTAAGTTAATCAAGAAAAGTTATCTCGATCCAGTTTTGATAAATCTGAGAGTTATAAGATAAAACTATTACAAAAAAAGCTTTTAAACTCATCAAATTAAAAGAGTTTAAAAGCTTTATATCTATGTTAGAATAAGCCACCACGAATATTTAATTTACGTTTAAAGTACATCTTCGCTGCAAAGGCTGTTACCCCAATAGCAATATTAACACCTGCTGACATTAAAATATTGATAGAGCTTGGAAGAAGAGCCATTGAGGCTGTCATAATAAACATCCAACCCAACATTCCTGATGTTGATACTAGTATATAGCGCAAGGTATTGCCTTTTTTACCTTTATTTTTATTTGGTAAATTTTTAGAAATTAGCAAAATAACAAATCCACCAATAATAAAGTTCAAGATCATCGTTATGATACCCATCTCGGATCCTTGTCCGCTGCCAATGAAAGCAGATATACCAGTAATTAAAGCAAACATAGCTCCCATTAATAATCCGCCGTCTAACATAATTTTCCAATCTTCAGAACGACCTGTATCATTATCTTTTGGCGAAGCTAACAAATCATTTGTACGCTCGGTTACTGTTCCATAAATCTGACGTGCTGTTTGGCCCGATTTTTGTCCATTGATTAAGTTTTTTAACATCTCATTATAAATAATAACACGTTTTTCTTCAGAGATATTGCCTGCAATTAAAGCTTTATCCAAACTCATCATGTATTGCTCGTTTCTTTTAGTCAACTGTCCAAATAATTCTTTGTTTTCTTCTTGTGCAGTTATTTGTTCATTTGTATTTTCTACTACCAATTGAAAAGCCTCCTTATTAAATCTTACAAATTAATGACAGGTCGAGCTGATAACTCTCTTATTATACGTTAAAGCGGAATAACATGACATCTCCATCTTGAACAATGTACTCTTTCCCTTCTGATCTAACGCGTCCAGCTTCTTTAGCAACTTGCATGTTTTCGTATTTATTCAAGTCATCAAATGAAACAGTTTCTGCACGAATAAAACCTCTTTCAAAATCTGAATGGATAACTCCAGCTGCTTGAGGAGCTTTCATTCCTTTTTTAAACGTCCATGCTCTTACTTCTTGGACTCCAGCTGTAAAATAAGTTGCTAATCCTAATAATGAATATGTTGAACGGATTAATTTATCTAAGCCAGATTCTGCAATCCCTAGGTCTTCTAAGAACATTTCTTTTTCATCATCTTCTAATTCAGCAATTTCTTCTTCAATTTGAGCACATACAACGACTACTTCAGATTTTTCATTTTCAGCAAAATCACGAACTAATTTTACGTACTCATTATTTTCTGCATTTGCTACCTCATCTTCAGCAACGTTAGCAACATATAAAACAGGCTTCGTTGTTAACAAGAATAGTTGTTGAACGTATTTTTCTTCTTCCTCACTAAAATCAATCGTACGAGCAGATTCGCCTTTTTCTAATGTTGAAATGATATTTTCCAATATAGCTGCTTCTATTAAAGCATCTTTATCTTTTGTTCTAGCAATTTTAGCTACTCGAGTATACCGTTTTTCAACCGATTCAAGATCTGCTAAAATTAATTCAAGGTTAATCGTTTCAATATCTGATAAAGGATCAACTTTACCTGTTACATGGATAATATTATCATTATCAAAACAACGGACAACATGACAAATAGCATCAACTTGACGAATATTAGCCAAAAACTTATTCCCTAAGCCTTCTCCTTTACTTGCTCCTTTTACGATACCTGCGATATCTGTAAATTCAAATGTTGTTGGGACTGTTTTTTTAGGAACAACTAGTTCTGTTAAACGGTCTAAACGATAGTCAGGTACTTCAACTACTCCGACGTTAGGATCGATTGTAGCAAATGGATAGTTTGCTGCTTCTACTCCTGCTTTTGTTATCGCGTTGAAAAGAGTTGACTTTCCTACGTTTGGTAATCCGACAATTCCTGCTGTTAATGCCATTCTTAATTCACTCTTCCTTTTAATAATTTAGTTTAATACAGTGTTATTTTTTCTCAGCTTGCTCTAATACTTTTTTCATTTTCTTTTCAAATTCTCTTCTTGGCATCATAACCATATGTCCACAATTCAAGCATTTGATACGAATATCCATACCCATTCTAATAATTTCCCAGCGGTTTTCTCCACATGGATGTGCTTTTTTCATTTCAACCACATCATTTAAATCATACATTTCGTCACACTCCTGTTTCAATTTACCTACTCATCGTCAAATTGAATATCCAGAACATCTAAAATACGCGTTAAATCTTCAGTCGAAAGATACTCAATTTCAATTTTACCTTTTTGATCTTTTTCATGAATAATGACAGATGTACCAAACTTATCCATTAGTCTTTCTTCACTTTCACGGATGTAGTAAGGCTTTTTAGTTGTTTTTTCTATTTTCTCGACTTCTTCTTTTGGATGATTCATTTTATTAACTAATTGCTCTAGTTGGCGAACCGTTAAATTTTCTTTCATAACTTTTTTAGCTAATTTAACGATTTGTTTTTTATCTTTTAATCCTAGTAATGTTCGTGCTTGACCCATTGAAATATCAGTAGCTTGAAGCATTTGTTTTACTATTTCTGGTAGACCTAACAATCTCAAATAGTTTGCAATATATGGACGACTTTTGCCTAAACGAGCTGCTACTTCTTCTTGTGTTAATTTTAATTTTTTCATTAACATATCATAAGCTTCTGCTTCTTCAAGGGAGGTTAAGTCTTCTCTTTGTAAGTTTTCTAAAACAGCTACTTCCATCATCTTTTCTTCATCAAATTCGCGAATAATTGCCGGTATTGTCGTTTTGCCTGCTAACTTAGAGGCTCTAAAGCGTCGTTCGCCAGCGATAATTTCATATCCTTTAATCGTTGATTCGCGTAAAATTATCGGTTGAAAGACACCCGATTGTTCGATTGAACGAGCTAATTCGTTGAGTGCTTCTTCATCAAATGTTTTACGAGGTTGATAAGGATTGGGTCGAATGTCTTCTAGTTTAATTTCTTGAACCTGTTCACTTGAAATATCAATTTTGTCCAACTCAGAATATTCACTAAAAAGAGCATCAATTCCTCTACCCAGACCTTTACTATTTTTATTAACCATTCGCTAACACTTCCTTCGCTAACTCCAAATAAACTTCTGCTCCTTTTGAGCGCGGATCATAATCAATAATAGATAACCCGTGACTTGGGGCCTCAGATAAACGAATATTACGAGGGATAATCGTTTTATATACCTTCTCACGAAAATACTTTTTAACTTCATCGACTACTTCATAGCCTAGATTCGTTCTTGCATCTAACATTGTTAATAAAACGCCCTCTATTTTTAAATCAGGATTAAAATGCTTTTGTACTAAACGAACGGTATTTAATAGCTGACTTAGTCCTTCAAGAGCATAATATTCACATTGGACAGGGATTAGAATTGTATCACTTGCTGTAAATGCATTAATCGTTAAGTGACCCAATGAAGGTGGACAGTCAATTAGAATAAAATCATAGTTATCTGTAACCTGAACTAATGCTTGTTTTAATCTAGTTTCACGTGCCATCTGATTTGTCAGTTCAATCTCTGCACCAGCTAATTGAATGGTTGCGGGTACAACCCATAAATTCTCTCTAGAAGAAGGCAAAACGACTTCTTCTAGAGACGTTTCATTCACCAAAATATCATAGATATCTTTTTCTACATCAACTTTACGAACACCTAATCCACTCGTTGCGTTTCCTTGAGCATCAATATCGACCAATAAGACTTTTTTACCAGAATAAGCTAAAGAAGCGCCTAGATTGACTGTTGTAGTGGTTTTACCCACACCGCCTTTTTGATTTGCGACTGCTATAATTCGTGCCATTCTTTTCCCTCCATCTATAATCTTAACTGTCTTTTACTTTAAATAAATAAAAAGAGAAAGAATACAAATACGTATCTTTCTCTTACGCATTTGTTCAAAATGATCTATCATTTTTCGCTCTTTATTCACTTTTTATAACGGACTTCTATTAGGTGTTCCTGGTTTTCTAGGATATTTTTTTGGTGTTTCCTTTTTCTTATCGATTAATAAAACATGTCTTTCCCCTGCTTCTTTAGGCAGGTCAAAAATAAACTCTTTTTGAAACTTACCGCCAAGTATCGCAATAGCTTTTTTACTATCTTTCATCTCGTCATCACTGCTACTTGCTTTTAAAGCAATAAAGAGACCGCCTTTTTTTACTAGTGGCAAGCACAACTCCGCTAAGACACTCATGCGTGCAACTGCACGAGCCGTTACAAAATCAAATGATTCACGAAATTGTTTGTTTTGACCAAAATCCTCAGCACGATTGTGATAAAAATAAACATCTTCTAGTTGTAACGTCTCTGCTAAAATAGTTAAAAATTGAATTCTTTTATTTAAAGAATCCACAATTGTCACTTTTAATTTTGGAAAAATAATTTTTAGGGGGATGCTCGGAAACCCAGCACCAGCACCTACGTCACATAAGCTTTGGACCCCTTTATTAAAATCCACATATAATCCAGCTGTTATTGAGTCATAAAAATGTTTTAGATAAACTTCTTCACTTTCAGTAATCGCTGTCAAATTAATTTTTTCATTCCATTCTTGCAATAAAAGCAAATAATTATCAAACTGTTTCATTTGTTTTTCGTTAACGTCAATCCCTTTATTATGAAGGGCTAGTTTAAACTCTTCTGGATTCATAAGACAACTCCTTTTATAGCGTGAAACACTAATTTGTTTCACAGGTTCATCTGTCTAACTGTATAACAAATTTGGTCTAAGTGCAATGCCTAATCCAACTTTTTTTATCCTTTTAGAGAATTAAAAAAATTGAAACCTTTAAAATAGTCTGTTTTTTTTAAATAACATTTCTTAGACACCTTAACAGCTATTGATTCGGCGACTTATTCGCAATCTAAGAAATATATTATTTTGATATTATATTAGGAAGAAACTTTTTTTATTAACTTTTTTTATTAACTAATTCGACTAAATGAACTTTATCAGGTAGAAAAAATAGGCTAATAAACGCACGTAAGTTTACTCTCGACTAAAAAGGTATTTACTCCATCCATTTTTAGCACTACAACCTACACTCTATTATATTTTACAACATAAAAAGATAAAAATAGTTAATTCAAATTTCAAATCAACTTTATCTAGAAATCATTTTTCAGGTTTCCAACACTCTTATATTTTACATCATTTCAAATAAGTCGCAAAAATGTACACAAGGCATTTAAAATACTATAATAAATGTAAGTAGGACCTTATTAAATAACGCTAATTTCGTAATTTCAATCTAAAGTAAATAGAAATTACAAAAATCCATCTATTACGTTGGTGGAACGCTTGCTCTTCTGTGTTATCTGATTAGAGAATACCAGTCTTTGTTGCTTGACATACTTATTAAAAAAAGCTAGTCTTAATCATATAATTCACAATTTTTATTGCCTATATCAATTGTCAAAATGATTGAAATGTACTTTTTGACAGTTAATTTTATTATAATTTTTTTATGGAAGGAAGATAAACGAATGGCTGATACCAACATAACCAGTGGAGATATGTATAATGCATTTTTACATGGGGCATATGAAGTAGTTTCAAATAGACAATTTTTAAACAAGATAAACGTATTTCCGATACAAGATGGCGATACGGGTACGAATCTTTCTTCATTAATGGAGACAATTATCAATGAGTCCGCTAAGGGAGAAACGGTTAAACAAACGTTAGAATCTTTTTCTGATGCTGCGATTCGTGGGGCTAGAGGAAATTCAGGTATTATTTTTGCCCAATATATCTACGGATTAAGCGTGGAGATATCTGATCAAGAATTTATAGATTACAATCAATATGCTTCAGCTAGTAAGAAAGCAGCTGAATATGCGTATGACGCAATTGAACAACCTGTAGAAGGCACTATCTTAACGGTTATGAGAGATTGGGGAGAAGCCTTAAGTCGACAAGATGGTTCAAGTAATACGATCACAGAACTCATGTCAGCAGCAATCATCGTATTGAATGATGCAGTAATAAAAACACAGTTTCAACTAAAAGAGTTAAGAAAAGCAAAAGTTGTAGATGCAGGAGCAAATGGCTTCGCTTTCTTTATTCACGGGATGCTAGAATACTTTAAAAAAGGAAACTCAATAGGCCCAGAATCTATTAATAAACTGCAAAAAGATAGTATCAGTGTTGAAGTTGAACACGATATGAATGCTGAAATTACTTACCGCTATTGTACAGAATGTTTATTAAGAGCAGACGAAATCGATACTAAAAGTATTAAGAAATCATTGAGCCATTTAGGTGATTCTCTGATTGTTGCTGCTAATAAAAACCAAGTAAGAGTCCATATCCATTCCAACGAACCTGAACGTGTTTTTGAAATACTTCGTCAAAATGGAAATGTAGGCTACCAGAAAGTAGACGATATGAAAAAACAGCAAGATACTATGTTGCGAAGAAAATCAGATATCGCTTTATTGACAGACAGTATAGCAGACGTCCCTCAAGAGTTTATTGATGCAGAACAAATTCATGTCATTAATTTAAGCATATTATTCGAGAATACTTCTTTTATCGATAAATTATCTATTACTCCTAAACAACTACTGGACTATTCCAAAGACAGTAGAGACTTACCAACAACATCACAGCCTGATGAAAAATCGATAGAAAATATTTTGCTCTATCTTTCTACACACTATAAATCATTGATTGTTATGACTGTTTCCAAAGAATTAAGCGGAACTTATAGTACGATTAAAAGAGTCGCTAAGAGAATGGAATCTGATGACTTTAAAATAGATGTTATCAATACTAAGCAGAATTCAGGAGCTCAAGGACTGTTAGTTGCTAAAGCCGCTGATTTAATTACAGAAGGTTACAAACAAAAGGAAATCGTCGATACAATAACTAGCGATATAGCGAGAAGTAAAATATTGGTTCGTGTAAAGACTTTAGATAACATGATAAAATCTGGTCGTTTAAGTACAACTACTGGAAAAATAGGAAAGAAAATTGGATTGAAACCTATTGTAACGTTAGATGAAGAAGGAAAAGGCGCATTAGATAGCGTTTCTTTTACAACTAAAGCTAGTCTCAATAAGTTAGTAAAACATGTTAAGAAAATAATGAAAGATCATACTATTGAATCCTATAGTATTGTCCACGTTAACAATTTAGAAGAAGCAAAAGAATTAGAGCTCTTATTTACAAATTTAATTGGCACAAAACCCAGATATATAACAGAAACTTCGTCAATTATAGCTGTTGGTGCTGGTGCTGGTGCGGTTGCATTATCTTATATATTAAAAAAATAGATTAATTAAACTCAATTGATTAGTATTTTGTTTATTCTTTTCCTTATAAGATAACTGCATAGGTATATTCATCTATCATTTTAAAAAAGGCGGTACGTAATAAAAGGAGGAAAATGAATATGTTAGAAATTTTAAAGCATTATTCAATAGCTTTCACTATTTTTTTAATTATTGATCTTATCTGGCTAGGATTGGTTGCTAAAAATTTATATAAACGAGAGTTAGGTTTTATTATGAGTGACAAACCTAATTGGGTTGCAGCTATTATTTTCTATTTAATCTTTATAGCTGGCTTGGTATTTTTCGTAATCAACCCAGCAATAGTAAGCAACAGTTGGACTTATGCTTTATTTGCAGGAATGTTTTTAGGATTTTTAACCTACGCTACCTATGACTTGACTAATTTAGCTACTTTAAAGAATTGGCCTCTTAAAATAACTATTATTGACTTAATTTGGGGAACAACCTTAGGTGGGTCTGTTTCTATCATCACATTTTTTATTGCTGGATTATTCAAATAGATGATTTCTAAATTAAAACCCTTTTTTCTGACCTTCCCATGGTGGGTTCTTCCCTTCTTGGAACTCTTCTATACCAGGTCCTCCCAATACTCTAAGTCTCCATCCTCCATAAATAAGCGTCAAAACCAATACGGTCAGTGTTGCCGGAAAACCCAGTAAAATACTTGCCCAACCTAATTCTGTTAAATTTCCTCTATTATATAAAAATAGTTGGAGAAGCATTCTTGCTAGAAATAAAATTGCCCATACGATGGTTACTTCTCTATAAGCTGGTTTAATATCTTTTCTTAAAAACCAATCAAAGCTCCAACCTCTTGATACATGACTCAAAATTGCTGCAAGAGGCTTTCCAACAAAAATACTTATAGTAGAGATTAAAAATAAAGCGCCGCTCCCTATTATCTTCGGTAAAAAATAATTTGCTGCATTATCTGCAATAAGAGCAAATCCAGAAGCAAGAGCTACTCCACCAATGCCTCCCAAAGCATAGAGAATATTCTCTTTTTTTAGAAGTCTTAACAAAGCAAAAAGAAAAGCAACCGATAAAGCAAGAATAATCCCTACATTAAGTCCAAAAAGATTATTTCCTATTACGTAGATTATTGGCGGAATGATTGTATCTATTGTTTTTCCCGACATAAATTGCTTAAGTTCTTCTACAGTTTCTTTAAGTATTTTCTTCATCTTTTCTCCTTTAAGCTTTTAGTAAATTATAACATATCTCATTTGATTAGACTGTTTTAAAGATTTTAAAAATTACTTAGCCTAAATCCTATTACTAAAATGCTAGTCATTATTTGTCAATAAGTAGATAGACAGTCAAAAAAAAGCCCTATAGCGTGATAGGATGTTAAACCTATCAACGTTATAGAACTTTTATTTAATTAACAGTATGGTCCCAACTGGGCTCGAACCAGCGACCCCTACCTTGTCGAGGTAGTGCTCTCCCAACTGAGCTATGGAACCTACATTTATATCAAATTCTATCTTAATATAACTTTGCTAGTTTTATTATAAGCTAGTGCTTGATTTAAGTAAAGCTTTTAAAAAATTCTCTGCTTTTTTTTGTCTAGAAAAGTTCTTGCTTTTTTTGATTTAAATCTTTTCTTTCTAATCTTTCTACTAAACCTCTTCTATTATATTCTATTTAGTATAAAATTAAGAAATTACTTTTATTTTATATTTTTACGCAAAAAACTTTTAATCTAGTTGTTACATTTGCTTTTAATTTCCAATTATTTATTTACATTAACTCTCTTCGTTTACTATCCATCTTGTTTCTCCTCGCTTAAAAGGTGTAGTATAGATGAGTGAGATTTAAAATATATTTTAGAAAAGGAAGTTTAAAGCATGAAAAGATTGTTCACTGCGCTTAAAGATCGACGAATTCGATACATCACTAAAGGTATAGTAGTTGGGGTGTTGGTAGGCTTCCTCGTAAGTTTATTTCGTTTAGGTGTAGAAATCATTTTTAAAAATATTATTCTCTTATATAAATTTTTCCATTCAAATCCTCTATGGTTGATTCCATGGGTGGTTATTTCCATTGTTATTGCAATTGTTATTGGTTTACTTGTAAAAAGCGATTCAAATATTAAAGGAAGTGGTATTCCTCAAGTAGAAGGTCAAGTTCAAGGAATTATCCATATTGAGTGGTGGTCCGTCTTATGGAAAAAATTCATCGGCGGACTATTAGCTATTGGATCTGGACTTTTTCTTGGTAGAGAAGGTCCTTCTATTCAGTTAGGAGCTTCAGTAGGGTTGGGTGTCAGTAAACTAACAAAAGGAGATGAAACAGAAGAGAAAATTTTATTATCAAGTGGTGCTGGTGCTGGTTTGGCAGCTGCCTTTAATGCGCCCATCGCAGGCTTAATGTTTATCTTAGAAGAGGTCCATCACAACTTCTCCCCCTTAGTTGCGATAACAACGTTTACTTCAGCAATTGTTGCCAACTTCGTCTCTTTAACTATTTTTGGTTTAACTCCTATATTAGACATCGGAGCAGTTACGTCTTTGCCACTTAAATATTATAGTTATTTACCATTATTAGGAATCATTCTCGGTTTTGGAGGCTGAGTTTACAATAAGGTCTTATTGGATGTCCTTCCAAAATTTTATCAATTATTCCCCTTTATTCCTAAACATTTTAATTCAGTTATCCCACTTTTACTAGTAATCCCAATCGGCTATTTTTTACCAGAATTAATGGGAGGTGGAAGTGGTATTATTACGCAATTAGCAGATTGGAATTTATCCTTGTCTGTTTTAGTTGGATTATTTATTTTTCGATTTATTTTCTCAATGATCTCTTATGGAGCTAGTCTGCCAGGGGGCATCTTCTTACCCATTTTGTCATTAGGTGCCATTATTGGTGCACTATTTGCTCAGCTCATGGTTTATTATTTTAATATGGACGGTCAGTATATCGCTCATTTTATTTTATTTGCTATGGCTGGTTACTTTACTGCCATTGGAAAAGCACCTGTAACAGCTATTTTATTAGTTACCGAAATGGTTGGAGGTTTCAATCAATTAATGCCGTTAGCTGTTGTATCATTGATAGCCTATGTGATGGCCGACTTCTTAGAAGTTAAACCAATCTACGAAAGTTTGTTAGAAAATATCATTCCAGATGACGCTAACGTAGTAGTTAGTAAACCTCACTCTTTTGTTTACACAATCGAACCTGATAGTCCTCTATCTAGAAGAACTATCGACGAAGTGCAGTGGCCTGAAGAAATTATTATCTCTTCCATGCGTAGGGGTAAAGAATACATCTTTCCTCATGGACACACCATTATTCATGTTGGTGATCATCTTATTATTACTTGTGATTTAAAGAATGCTCAGGCTATTCAACAAGCATTAAAAGAAAACAAAATTTAATCTACTAGATAAATAAGAGCCGTACATTAAATTAATCCTTAATGTACGGCTCTTATTTATGTTCTCATTTTATCCTTATACTTTTACAATTTTCCCTTGTTCTACATATACCATTAAAACTGAAATATCAGCTGGATTAACACCACTGATACGACTTGCTTGTGCAATCGTTTCGGGTTGAATGAGTGTTAAACGTTGTTTAGCTTCCGTTGCAATCCCGTTGATAGCAGAATAATCAATATTCTCAGGAATTCGTTTATTTTCCATTCTTTTTAACTTATCTACTTTTTGAATAGCTTTTTTGATATAGCCCTCATATTTTACTTGAATTTCAATTTGTTCCTCTACATCTCTAGGCCACGTTTCGTCTAATGGCGCAAATTCAAGAATATCCCAATAAGAAATCTCTGGTCTACGTAAGAAATCAAGCGCTAAAATACCATCTCTTAGTGGAGAGATATTTTTCCCTGCTAAAAACGCTTGGATATCTTCTGTTGGTTTCAATCGAATTTGACTTAAACGATTCATTTCTTGTTCTATTTGTTCTTTTTTTATAAGGAGTGCTTCGTAACGGTCTTTTGTTGCTAAACCTAGTTTATAACCTAGTTCTGTTAAACGTAAATCAGCATTATCGTGACGCAATAGCAATCGGTATTCTGCTCTTGATGTTAATAAGCGATAAGGTTCACTTGTTCCTTTCGTTACTAAATCATCGATCATGACACCAATATACCCTTCGCTACGTTTCATCACAAACGGTTCCTTGCCTTGCGTTTTAAGAACTGCGTTGATTCCAGCCATTATGCCTTGCCCAGCAGCTTCTTCATAACCTGATGTTCCGTTCATTTGTCCGGCTGTAAAGAGGTTTTCAACCGCTTTTGTTTCTAATGACGGACGCAATTGATGAGGAACAACAACATCGTACTCTATTGCGTAACCGCTTCTCATCATTTCAGCATTTTCTAGACCTTCAATGGTGTGTAAAATATCTTCTTGAACATCTTCAGGAAGCGAAGTCGATAACCCTTGGACATAAACTTCTTCTGTATGGCTGCCTTCTGGCTCTAAAAATAGTTGGTGTCTTGGTTTATCGCTGAAACGAACTACTTTATCTTCGATTGACGGACAGTATCTTGCGCCCACTCCTTCAACAATCCCGGTAAACATTGGTGCGCGGTGCAGATTTTGTTGAATTAAATCATGAGTTTTCTTATTAGTATACGTTAACCAACAAGATAATTGATCATTTAAATAAGCATTATTTGAGGTTTCATAGCTAAAATGATTTACTTTTGTATCACCTGGTTGTTCTGCTGTTAAGTCATAATTTATAGTAGACGCTTTAACTCTAGGTGGCGTTCCTGTTTTAAATCGATTCAGTTCAAAACCGTGCTCAATTAAATTTTCTGAAAGTTTAATCGACGGTTGAGAATTATTTGGACCTGAAGAATACTTTAGTTCTCCGATAATAATTTGTCCGCGAGAAGAAGTCCCTGCTGTTAAAATAACGGCTTTTGAACGGTAAATAGCTCCTGTATTTGTAATAATTCCTTTACAGATACCCTCTTCTATAATTAGTTCTTCTGCAATCCCTTGTTTTAACACAAGATTCTCAGTCGTTTCAATCGTACGCTTCATTTCGTTTGCGTACATAAATTTATCTGCCTGTGCACGTAAAGCTCTTACTGCTGGGCCTTTTCCGGTATTTAACATTCTCATTTGAATATACGTTTTATCGATATTGTGCCCCATTTCGCCACCAAGAGCATCTATTTCTCGAACAACTACTCCTTTAGCTGGTCCACCTAATGATGGATTACATGGCATAAAAGCAATCATGTCTAAGTTTAGAGTGATCAATAAGGTCTTGCTTCCCATTCTTGCAGAAGCTAAGGCTGCTTCAGAACCTGCATGTCCTGCTCCTACTACGATAACATCAAAGCTACCTGCTTCATATTGTTGCATCAAATCATTCCTCTCCTATTCGCGTTCCACATCAAACACAAATGTTTCATTTTATTATTTACCTAAGCAAAATTGACTAAATAATTGCGTTAATAATTCGTCTTGAACACTGTCTCCTGTAATCTCTCCAAGCAACTCCCAAGAACGAGTCATATCTATTTGAACAAGATCAACGGGCATTCCTGATTCAATTCCAGTAATAACATCGTCTAAAGCAGATTCTGCATCATTTAATAAAGCAATATGCCTTACATTAGAAACATAAGTTGCATCTTTTTCACCAGTTTCACCTGCAAAAAATAAGTTAGCGATTTTTTCTTCAAGTATATCTATCCCCGATTTAGTTAAAATAGACGTTTTGACAATCGAATCAGGATCGACTAACGATTCTAGTTTTGTTAAATTTAATTGATTAGGTAGATCCATTTTATTTAAAATAACAATCCGATGATTTTGATCGGTTGCTTTTATTAATAAATTATCTTCTTCAGTCAATTTTTCATTTTGGTTAAATACTAGTAACACTAAATCTGCATTTGCCAACGCTTGGCGACTTTTTTCCACGCCAATTCGTTCTACGATATCTTCTGTTTCACGTATTCCTGCAGTATCTACTAATTTTAAAGGAACTCCTCTTACATTTACATATTCTTCAATAACATCACGAGTCGTTCCAGCAATTTCGGTTACTATCGCTTTTTCTTCTTGTAATAAGAAATTCAATAAACTAGATTTCCCTACATTAGGTCGACCAATAATTGCTGTAGCTAAACCTTCTCTTAAGATTTTTCCTTGACTGGCCGTTTGCAGTAAGTGTTGGATTTGAATCTTTACCATCTTCGCTTTTTCAACTAATAGTTTAGACGTCAGTGTTTCTACATCATCGTATTCAGGATAATCGATATTAACTTCTACTTGGGCAAGGGTGTCTAGAATATCGGAGCGCAGGTTTCTAATTAACGTTGATAAGTTGCCATCAAGTTGTTGTAAAGCAACATGCATCGCTCTATCTGTCTTAGCTCTTATTAAATCCATCACCGCTTCTGCTTGTGATAAATCAATCCGTCCATTTAAGAAAGCTCTTTTAGTAAACTCTCCTGGCTCAGCTAAACGCGCACCAAATTGAAGAACAACTTGTAACACCTGATTAACTGATGTAATCCCACCATGACAGTTTATTTCAACGACGTCTTCACGTGTAAAGGTTTTAGGAGCTCGCATTACTGAAATCATTACTTCATCAACTATTTTACCTGTCTTTGGGTTTTCAATATGCCCATAATGAAGTGTATGACTTTTTTGTTCTATTAATTTTTTTGTACCGGACTTATAAACACGGTCAGCAATGGTTAGTGCCTCTTCTCCACTTAGACGAACAATCCCTATCGCACCTTCTCCTGGTGGTGTTGAAATAGCTGCTATTGTTTCAAATTCTAATGACAAACTCCTTCACTCCTTTTTAATTTTTTGCACGAAAAAAGCGCCCACTCCACCCATTTGTTGAAATCAAATGGAATGGATAAAGCACTTTGACTACTTTTATCATTCAGATAAATTTATATTTAGTTATATTTTTAGGTAATCACTGTTCCGTTTAGACTATACAAGTTCTCTAACTATTTGTCAATAACTTAGCTACAAAAAATAGTGATTATCGTCTTTTCCAATTTCTAAGCTAACTATTCATTAGGTTTTTTTCGAACGTTTTTTTATCTTTCTACTATCTATACGTTCGTTTATATTTAGTCTGATTATACGTTCGTTTATATTTAGTCTGATAAATTCTGTGCATTCGGGATATGTAGTCTAATAAATCCGTTTATTAAGTAGCTATTTCAAGAAATAGCTACTTATTTTAACCATTCTTTACTCCTTATTGTCTAGTTATCTTGTATTACAATCGTTTCGTTGTTTATACTAAATAACTATGATTTTCATCTATTTAACTGATTTTATTAACTACATATTTGAATTTTTTAGTGGTTAAGATATCAAAATCTGTCGTTTTTTATCATAAAAGACTTTTTATTTTACAAATAAATCAAACCTATGTCTAAAAAATTACAAAGAAAGCTCTTTCTTACAAAAAAACTGAATTTTTTCTTTTTTTTGTAAACTTCTAGCTAAATAATACAAACAGGATAAGAAAATATAACGATTGAGCTTTTTTCTTTATTTTATGTTTATTCATGGTAGGATAGCAAATGTTGAAGGGATAACCCCTTCGTTTAAGTAATAGAGACAAATGATTATTAGATAAATCATTCTTAAAACTACAGTCACTTCCTCTTACTACATGTAGTCAAAAATGATTCACTACTACTAAAGAAAACAAAAAAAGGAGATTAAATCAATATGTTTAACTTAAAATCAAAATTATTTATCGCTAGTACAACTCTAGCACTGACTGGTGTTATAGCTGTTTCAAATCCAATAGAAGCATCAGCAGCAGAATACAATGCTTCAACATGGGAAGCACGTTCCGTTTCTGAAATCAAAGAAAGTATTAAAAACAATGAAGATGGTAGTTCTGAATACACTATCCAATGGGGAGACACTCTTTCTTCCGTTGCATCTGCAACGGAGACTTCTCTTGATTCTTTAATCAATGTTAACGATATTAACAATGCTAACATCATTTATACGGGAAATACGATTTCTTTATCTGCAGATCATTCAACTGTTACCATTGAAAAAGAAGACAAAAAAGTTAGTTACAATGTAACTCCAGAAAAAGATGTCGTTGAAGTAGAAACTCCAAAACAAGAAGCTCCTATAGAAAAGCCTACTCAACAAACGACAGGACAAACCATTGCTGTTCAAGCAACGGCATATTCAACTAATCAACCCGAGTTAAGCGATACAACTGCAACAGGGATTAACTTGAATGTTAATCCTAATGTTATCGCCGTCGATCCAAACTTCATTCCGCTAGGTTCTACTGTTACTATTCCGGGATATGGAACATTTATTGCTGGAGATACAGGTAGTGCCATTCAAGGAAATCGTATTGATATTCATATGACTGACCTTAATCGAGCAATTAACTTCGGTAGACAAACATTGAATGTCCAAGTTTCTAAATAATAATTATCTTATTTATGAATCGTTAGTCATTCTGTCAGACACTATCTAAAAAAAAATCTTCTGAGATATAAAAGCTTGTGCTTTTATATCTCGGGAGATTTTTTTAGACTAGAACGTGTTTGAAAACTGACTACTAACCTAATTTCTAGTATAATAAAAGAAAAACAGGAGTGAACATCATGAGTATCGAATGGTATAAATTAACTGATGAGCAATGGAATCAAATGAAAAATCTCTTTCCACCGTATCGCACTGGTAGACCGCCAAAAAACATTCGCATCATGTTCAATGCTATTTTATGAATCGCTAGAAGTGGCGCCGCATGGCGCGACCTCCCTAAAGAACGTTGCGGATCACGGAAAATCGTTTACGGTCGATTTTACTTATGGCGTGATACGAATTTACTAGACTCTCTTTTTATAGCTTTGAATAGTGAGGCCGATTACGAAAATTTAAGTATCGGTTTAACCGTTTTAACAGCGCATCAATAGAATGCTAGTGCAAAAAAAAGGAGCTAATTTCTGCGATTTCGCAACTTATTGGTAAAAGCAATGGTGGGCACACGACAAAAATCCATGTTGTCGTTGATGGCTTAGGGAATCCGTTGTATTTCCAACTATCTGGTGGCAATCTCCATGATAGTGTTATCGCGATTGAAGTGCTTGATCCTGTTACGATAAAAGGCAGTAATATCATTGGTGATTGTGCTTGCGGCTCATTGGCTATTCGGACTTATGTTGGTGATCACGATACGACCTACACCATTCCACCAAAGAAAAAGACGAAAAAATCTTGGGCTGTTGATTGGTGATTGTATAAAGAGCGTCATCTGATGGAGTGTTTTTTTAATAAGTTAAAAAATTTCCGCCCTATTATGACTCGTTACGATAAACTCGCAACGTCGTACTTAGCCTTTGTTTATAGCGCTGCTATTTTTTCTTAGCAAAATAGTTTTCAAACATGCCCTAACTAATATTCTAAAAAATTCGTTCGTTTTAGCTCATTTTACTACTAAATATGCTAAACTAGATAAGGAACATAAGGAATGAGAGGTCTTTTACTGTGAACAAATTTAACGAGATATCTTTAGAAATTCAAGCCGCTATTATTAATCAAATTTATTTACCTGGAGATCTTTTACCTAGTGAGAACGAACTATCAAAAAAACACGAAGTTTCTCGTGAAACCATTCGAAAAGCACTATCTTTACTGTTAGAAAATGGGTATATCCAGAAACAGCAAGGTAAAGGTTCTATTGTTTTAGATATAAAGCGTTTTGATTTTCCAATCTCTGGTTTAACTAGTTATAAAGAATTGCAAACTGCTCAACATATAAATAGCCAAACGATTGTCTCTTCAAATATTAAAATGAACTTACCAAGTTCTTTAGCTGAGCGTCTGAGGCTACCAGAGAGCACTCAAGTCATTTATATAGAAAGACAGCGCAAAGTCGATGGCGAAGTCGTTATTTTAGACAAAGATTATCTTTTAACCTCTGTTATTTCTGATATGCCAAACAAAGCAGCCCAAGATTCTTTGTATAGTTATATTGAAAATGAGTTAGGTTTAGTAATCAGTTACGCACAAAAAGAAATAATCGTTGAACTAGCTACTTCTGAAGACCAACGTTTAATGAATTTATACGATGATACACACGTAGTCGTTGTCCGTAGCGATGTTTATTTGGAAGATACGACTTTGTTTCAATATACAGAATCAAGGCATCGTTTAGACCGGTTTCGTTTCGTAGATTTTGCCCGTCGTAAAAATCCAAACGAGCCTAAATAAAAACAATAAAAGACACCTCATACTAAAAGGTGTCTTTTATTGTTTTTTACTTATTGCTTTTATCGTTAAAATAAAATGCTACTGTTTCGTATGGCTCCATTATAAATTGAGAAGTTAACTCACGTTTTTTTCCATTTCCGATTAGATAACTCATTTGTCCATTTAAGAATTCTTCAGGAATCTCAACATCAACAGGTTGACCATAAAAATGATTTAAAACCAGTAATTGTTGCCCTTCGTATTCTCTCACGTAAGCATAAACACTTGTATGCTCCAACAAGATGCCTCGATAATTTCCTTCTGAAATAACTTTCATTTCTTTACGTAACTGAATTAATTTTTTATAATACGATAAAATATTTCCTGTCGCTTCTTCTTTTTCTACATTAATTTGACGGTAATTATCTGCTACCTTTAACCAGGGGTGGCCTGTGGTAAAACCAGCATTATCTTCATCAGACCACTGCATAGGAGTACGACTGTTGTCTCTAGATTTTTCTTTGATAATAGCCATTGTCACTTTTGATGATAAGCCTTTATCAATCAATTCGGCATAAGCATTGTGTGTTTCTATATCGACATAATCAGCTAGCTCTGAAAAACCAGGATTTGTCATACCTATTTCTTCACCTTGATAAATATAGGGCGTTCCTCTTAATAAATGAATCGTTTGAGCTTGTACAGTTGCTGACTCATAAAAGTAATTCTCAGGATCCCCAAAACGACTAATGGCACGAGGCTGATCATGGTTATTCCAAAACAATGCATTCCAACCACTTTTTTCTGTCATACCTGTTTGCCAATCATTTAATAAACGTTTGAGCTCCATAAAGTCAAAAGGCATCAGACTCCATTTTTCACTGTCTAAATAATCTACTTTTAAATGATGAAAGCTAAATAGCATAGATAACTCTTCATTTTCAGGATTTGAATAGGCTGCTCCATTTTCAATAGTAGTAGAAGACATCTCCCCAACCGTCATAATCGCTTCTTTTCTTCCAAATGTTTTTTTATTTAACTCATGGATATACTCATGTGCTATTGGCCGATCCGTATACAACGATTTCCCTACACCATCTCGGGCATCAATTAATTCTTCATCTTTTCCAATAACATTAATGACGTCAAATCGAAAACCAGTTACACCTTTATCTAGCCAAAAATTTACAACTTTAAACATTTCTTCTCTAACATCAGGATTACGCCAGTTTAAATCTGCTTGCGAGACATCATATAAATGGAGGTATTCCTTTCTTGTATCACCAAACGGTTCCCAAGCTGGGCCACCAAATTTAGATACCCAGTTAGTCGGGTGGTTTCCGTCTGATTTCGGTTCACGTAACAAATAATAATCTTGATACTTTTTTTCTCCTGCTAGTGCTTTTTGAAACCACTCATGATCAATAGATGTGTGATTCAAAACCATATCTAACATGATTTCCATCTGATTTTTTTTTGCTTCTTCTACGAGCACTTCGAAGTCTTCCATCGTTCCAAATAAAGGATCAATCTCAGTATAATGAGAAATATCATAGCCATTATCTTTTTGAGGGGAAGAAAAGAATGGATTAATCCAAAGCATATCCACTCCCAAACTGGCTAAATAAGGAATCTTTTCAATAATTCCTTTTAAATCACCAATCCCATCACCATTTGAGTCTTTAAAAGATTTGGGGTAGATTTGATATACGACTTTTTCATGAAACGCAGTCACTTTTATTCCTACTTTCTTTTACTTATTTACCTAATTCTGGTTCAGTAACAATTGCTTGTTCTGTTTGATCTGATTTATTAAAAATATTGTACTTACGGAAAACAATCGTCAAGACAAAAGGTACCACGATTGCGATGCCCATACAAATAATGAAGATAAACCAGTATTCATTTTGAATAGAAAGAAGCCCTGGTAATCCACCTACTCCAATTGAATTAGCTGTGACGTTAAATATTGTTGAAATCATTCCAGCAATACCAGAACCAATCATTGCTGCTACGAAAGGATAGATATATTTAATGTTAATTCCGAACATCGCTGGTTCTGTTACACCTAGATAACAAGAAATAGCTGCTGGAATAGAAATTTGCTCTTCTTTTTTATCACCACGATGTAAGAAAATAATCGCTAATACAGCTGAACCTTGTGCAATATTTGATAAAGCAATCATTGGCCATAGATTTGTCCCACCAAAGTCAGCAACCAACTGTAAATCAATAGCATTTGTCATATGGTGCAACCCTGTAATAACTAGCGGTGAGTACAAGAATCCAAATAACGCACCGAATAACCAGTTTACTGAACTGCCTAAACCAGCGTAAACTAAACTTGAAACCCAACCTCCAATAACCCAACCAATCGGTCCTAAAACCGTATGAGCAATCAACACTGTTGGTACTAAAGCAAAGAATGGAACAAATATCATTGATATCGCTTGTGGTACAATTTTTCTTAATCCTAACTCTAAATAAGCTAATAAGAATCCTGCAAGCATCGCTGGAAGAACTTGAGCTTGGTACCCAATCATATCAATTTGGAAAAAACCAAAATCCCAAAAAGGAACATCTGCTGCTGCAGTTCCGGCTACACCGTAAGCATTCAATAATTGTGGTGAAACCAATGTGATACCTAAAACGATTCCTAAAATTTGAGTGGTTCCCATTTTTTTAGCAATACTCCAAGTGATTCCTACTGGTAAGAAGTGAAAAATCGCTTCACCAATTAACCATAAGAAACCATTTACACCATTCCAAAATTGACTAACATCAACAATTCGATTATAAATCGGAGCTCCTGCATCAGTAAATTGAGCCATTCCATCGATCATAAGTTGACCTAATGACTCCATCTGGATTTCTCCTAAAATATTTCTAAATCCTAAAATTAATCCACCAACAATAATTGCGGGAATAATGGGAGTGAATATTTCTGCTAATACAGACATAGCTCGCTGAATTGGATTTTGATTTTGCTTGCTAGCTATTTTTACATCATCTTTCGATACGCCTTCTTTTCCAGAAATCTTTGTAAATTCATTATAAAAAGTAGCTACATCATTTCCAATAATAACTTGGTATTGACCTGCTTGAGTAAACGTTCCTTTGACTGCTGAAATATCTTCTATTTTCTTATTATCTGCAAGTGATGGATCGTTTAATACAAAACGCATCCGAGTGGCACAGTGACTGACTGCTGAAATATTAGCAGAACCTCCAATATATTCCAGTAATTGTTTTACATCTTGACTATAATCTGCCATTCTTTTTTTCCTCCTTATAAATAAGTTAAACCTAACTTGTATATACAAGTTGAATATATACTATTTTAAAAAATAATGCAAGCGTTTTATCTATATAAGAACTAATTACTTTAAAAAAAAGCGATAGTCTTTTTTATTTATTTCGTTTAATGTCTTTAGAAAAATTTTTGAAAAGAAAAATATAGCTCTGTCTGGTGAAAAATTTTATTTTATCAGTGAGGAAAATCTACGTTATCTTAAACCAAAAAAAATACTACATGCGAATGGAAAATATCTTATTCCAGGCTTTATTGATTGCTATATGCACATTGAAAGTTCTATGATCCCTCCTTCTATTTTCTCAGGAGCTGCTCTCTCTTATGGAATTACTACAGTTGTAGCAGATTCTCACGAAATTGCTATTGTCTTTGGACAAGCAGGAATGGAAGCCTTCATGCAAGAAAAAACCGACTTAGATATCTTTTATGCCATTCCTTCTTCTGTTCCTTCTACCACACCTCAATTGGAAACAACGGGCGGGTTAATTGAAGTAAAGGAAGTTGTGTCACTTTTAAAACACCCAAAAGTCATTGCTTTGGTTGAAGCTATGAACTTCAAAGGCATTACCGACGAACCCAACTCTTTAATCAGATAAATTTTAAAAGAAGTTCAAGATACAAAACCATTCATGCCTTTAGAAGGACACGTCCCTAATGTTTCAGGAGAAACACTAGCTAAATTTATGTTTGCTGGTCTAACAGCCGATCATACTCAGCAAACACCTGAATCGATTTTAGAAAAAGTAACAAATGGTATTTTCTTAGAATTGCAAAAAAATCGATTACTCCAGAAAATATTAAAACCATTGTAGATTATGGTCTTTATGAACACGTTGCTCTCATTACTGATGATATTATGGCGGATGATTTACTAGAGGGGCATTTGGATGCCAACGTACGTCTAGCTATTGAATGCGGCATGCCTGTAGAAGAAGCTATCTATATGACAACTTATACGCCAGCTCGTCGCATGGGCTTCCAAGACCGCGGAGCAATTGCTTCAGGCTTCTTAGCTGATTTTATACTAGTAGATGATTTAGAAAAAATAACTATCGAAAGTGTATATAAAAAAGGGAAGTGTGTTCACCAAAGAGAAAATAAAATGGCTTATCCTTCTACTAAACCTAAGTTTCCCGCCCACTTTTATGATAGCCTCCAATGTAAATCTTTGACTGCTAAAGATTTACAGATTTCAGTAGAAACGCAGCAAAATACTGTCACCTGTAATGTCATTCAAATTCAAGAAGTTGGAACATTCACTAAACATGTGCAACGAACCGTTCAAATTTGGGAAAATAGTGGCCTTTCTTTCATTATTGTCATGGAGTGTTACGGAAAGAACGGCAATATCGGTTATGGCTTAGTCGAAAATGCTCTTAAAGAAAAAGGAGCAATTGCAACAACATAGGCACATGACCACCATAATCTAATGGCAATGGGGACTTCTATAGCAGATATGCTTCGTGCACAACATCAGATAGTAAAATTAAAAGGCGGCTATGTCATCAGCAAAGAAGGGAGTTTATCTGCTAGTTGTCCCTTACCCATTGGTGGGATTCTAAGTGATAAATCTATTTATGAAGTAGGAAATCAATTGAAAGAAGTCAGACAAGCTATGGTTGATTTAGGCTATAAAAACACCAATGAAATTATGTCTTTTTCTACTCTTTCTCTGCCTGTTTCACCAAAGTTAAAACTAACTGATTTTGGAATGATGGATGTGTATACACACGCTCATGTGCCTTTAATCGAGGCAATTGAATGAAGACAGTCATTACTAATATTCATATCTTGACTATGGATGATACCTTTAGCGAATACCCCTGTGGTTATCTCCTTCTCGAAGATACACTTATTTTAGAAATAGGAGCAATGTCAACTATTCCTCCTTTATCTGATATCCAAATTATGGATGGCAAAGGAGCAATTGTTTTACCAGGAATGATTAATACTCATACCCATATTGGGATGATTCCGTTTCGTTCATTGGGTGACGATACACCTGATCGATTGACTCGTTTCTTATTTCCTTTAGAGCAGGCTTGTATGACAAAAGAATTAGCTTGTCATAGCGGGAAATATGCGATTGCTGAAATACAGTTAGCCGGTATTACAACCTTTTTAGATATGTATTATTATGAAGATGAACTAGCACATGCAACTGATGAAATGGATGCACGCGCTATATTAGGACAAAGTATTTTAGAAAAGGCATGCGATGTAGGAGGACCATTTGTGGATTGGCTTATTCTGAACAGTTTATCGCTAAATGGCTGCATCATGATCTTATTACCCCGCTATCGCTCCTCATGCACCCTACACGAATACTAATGCCTCTTTACAAAAAGCAGCACGTATTGCCCGTAAATACGAAGTACCACTTACCATTCATTTGAGTGAAATGGATTTTGAAATGCGGAAGTATGCTAAAGAATTTAATAAAACACCTGTTGCATATTTAGCTGATTTGGCTATCTTAAATAAAAAAGTTATTGCCGCTCATGGTATATTTTTTAATGATGAAGATATTAAAATTCTTAAAGAAGCTGATGTAGCTATCGCTCATTGTATCGGTGCCAATACAAAATCTGCTAAAGGAGTTGCACCAGTACAAAAAATGATACAAGCTGGCTTGATAGTTGATGAACCTAGTTGTGGAAATACGTTAGATTTATTCATTTAAATGAAACTATTTGTTAATTTTCACAAAACGCTCTTACAAGATTGTTCTGTTTTTCCAGCTCGTAACATTGTTCGAATGGCTACTATTGGAGGTGCTGAAGTATTAGGTATGGCTAGTAAGATTGGATCTTTAAAAAAAGGTAAAAAAGCTGATTTAATTCTAGTAGAAACGAATTCAGCTAATATGTTTCCCACCTTTGATCCTTATTCTGTACTAGTATGCTAGTAACGTACAAGATGTCATGATTAAGGGAAAATAGATTGTACGCGATAAATTGCTTGTTCAACAAGATTTATCAACTTTACATCACAACCTTTCAAAGCAAATGACTGATTTTTGAAAAGTTGCTATTGAAATGGGTAAAAAAAAATAGGTAGTCAAATAAACTCCAACAGGTCTGTTAGAGTTTATTTTTTAAGACTTTATAAAGACCATTTTAACTAGTCTTATTCAAGAAATTAAAAAAAGCATCTTAAGCTTATTATGCTACTCAAGATACTCAAATAATAAATTTATTTTAACGGTTCAACAACTAAGTAACGATGTGGTTCATTGCCCTCAGAGTGTGTTGTGACACGTTTATTTTTACTTAAATAAAAATGAATTTGCTTTCTTTCAAAAGCAGGCATTGGTTCTAGAAAAACAGGTAAATTAGTACGTACAACTTTATCAGCAGTGCGTTCAGCTACATTTTTCAAACTAGCTTCACGTCGTTCACGGTAATCACCAACATTTACTATAACAGTAAATTTAGTTTTAGCCTGTTGATACAACAAAACCTGCGCGAGCGATTGCAAAGCATTTAAAATTCTACCATGTTTGCCGATCATCAAACCAGCATTCTCAGTATGGATATGAAAAACTACTTGTCGATCAGATAAATTAACATCAGTTGTGACCGTCGTTTCAATTCCCATTTTACTAGAAATATCTACTAAATAATCAGAAACTAATTGTAAAGCTTTATCATCATCTTGAACAACTTGATTTTTTGACATATCACTCTCATCTGTCTCTTCTTCTAACTTTCGGGCTCTTATTGTTGTATCTCCCGTTAGTGTTTCAGAATACCCTTGAGTAGATGTCTTTTTTTGTTCATTCGTTTTTTCTTCATCAACTAAGCGTTTTTCTACTATAACTATTGCGTATTTTTTACCAAATCCAAAGATACCTTTCTTTCCTTCAGTAACAATCTCAATAGAAGCATTTTCTTTATTGATACCTAAAATTTCTAATCCTTTTTGAATGGCTTCTGCTGTTGTTGCTGCTTGAGCTGTGTACTTATCCATCTGTTTATCCTCCGTTCTATCTTTTGTTAAACGATAGTAAAGATTATTTCTTTTTCTTTTTCTTTTTCGGATTTAACGCTTTTTCTAACGTACGTTGACGGTCACGTTCAATTTGAAGTTTCCCTTCACGTTCTTTTATAATTTTAAATGGATTATTTAAAAGCAACGTTTGACCAACAGAGAACGCATTTCCTACTACCCAATACAAAGATAAAGCACTAGGCAACGTGATACCCATAAATAAGATTAAAGCCGGCATCATGTACATCATTGATGACATCGCTGGATTTGATTCTGCTTGGCTCATAGTAGATAGTTTAGTTGTGGCATAAGTTAAAACAGCTGCTACAATTGGTAGTATAAAAATTGGATCTGGCCTACCTAAATTCAACCACAAGAAACTACCCGAACGCAATTCTTCAGTACGACTAATAGCTTGATACAATCCCATTAAAAGTGGCATTTGAATGACTAAAGGCAAACAACCAGCAGCTGGATTTACTCCTGCCTCAGAATAAAGTTTAGACGTTTCTTCTTTCAATTTGCCTTGTGTTTCAGCATCTTTAGAAGAATATTTAGCTTGTAAAGCTTTCAATCGAGGCTGTATTTCACTCATTTTACGCGTACTTTTAGTTTGTCCATGCATTAAGGGCAATAAAACGATTCTAATTAATAAAGTAAAGACTATAATTCCTAGTCCATAGCTTCCACTAAATAAATCTGACAACCAAATAATCACACGTGAAAAATTTAATACAATATATCGATCCCAGAAACCTGTGCTGTCCGCATTGATAGGCGCGGTTCCGCAGCCGACTAGTACAACAGCCAGCAAAACAGTTCCGAGCAAAAGAAGTAATCGCTTACGGTTTTTCATCGTTTTCCCTCCACATTCTATATATAAAAAAATAAGCTAATCTAACATCTTAGCCAATTTCAAAACGTGAATCAAACTTTTTTTAGTTTCTTTTACTGACATATCTGCCGCTGGTTTGCGGGCGATGACAATAAAATCTTTCTCCGTTTTTAATTTAGGCTTTAATTCTGTTAAGCTTTGTCGTATTTTTCTTTTAACGCTATTTCTAACGACAGCATTTCCAATTTTTTTTCCAACAGATAATCCTACGCGAAAATGGGGCTGCTCTTTTTTGTCTAATATATATAGAACAAACTGTCGATTGGCTGTCGATTTTCCGTTATGAAAAACTTTTTGGAAATCTGATTCTTTTTTGACACGATAGGCTTTTCTCATTCAAATAACCTCTCATCTCTTTTTCTTAAACTACTCTTTTCAAAATTAATAAAAAAAAAGAAAAAAAAGACCACTGAAACGTTCAGTGATCTATGCACACAATGATTTTCTGCCTTTACGGCGTCTACTTTGCAATACATTACGTCCATTTTTTGTACTCATACGTTTACGGAAGCCATGCAATTTTTGACGTTTACGTTTTTTAGGTTGGTAAGTTCTTTTCATTCGTAATACACCTCCTACGATAACTATCTCTCATTAATTTTTTATCAGTATAAGACAGTTTTAATTTTATGACAACGAAATAAAAATAGTCCTATCAAAATTAAGAACTTCTTATTTTCAATCATTCACTTCAACATGATAGCATAAATAAAAAAAATAAGAAACCTTCTTTTCATATTTCCACTGAATTTTTTTTACTATTTATTGAGTTTAATTTATTTAACCTACAATTTCTTTAATTCTTTTTATAAAAAGACACTCTATTTAGTCATTATGGGCAATCTAAGCAGCTAGTAAATAATAGCTGTTTTTACTTATAACAAGCAGCTATAACTAAAATCTTATAGTCGCTCACCTTGTATTTTCTATCAGTAAAAAGATATCCACAATCCATTTTTATTATCCACATGTTCCAGTATAACTTTTTTTTGTGATTTTATTAAATTTAAGTTACAATATAGTTATCCACAAATGAACAGCCTGTGTATATGATGCTGCCTGGAATCTAATAGTTCTGTGGATAACCTTTTAAAACGTTATTAAATCAATCTTCAGAAAGATATTTTATCCACTTTTAGCCTTATAAGTGGTGGAAAAAATATAGTTGTTAACAGTTTTTTCTAGCCTGTGGATAACTGTATCTACAGGCTAGGTATAAATATTTAACAGGTTTAAACTATCTGTGGAAAACTTTTTATTAACGTGCTAAAATGAAACAGACATATTTATAAAGGAGGTTCTCTGTTTGGATGATTTACAATCTCTATGGAATTTTTTAAAGGAAAAATTTAAAGAGTCATTATCAAAGGTCAGTTACGATACATGGATTGAAAGTGCCAATCCGATTCGTATAACTGAAAATAATATTATTATTGAAGTTCCATCCTCTTTACATAAAGAGTATTGGGAAAATAATTTAGCTACTCGTATTGTTGAAAATATTTATGAATACTCTAGTCGCGAGATCTCACCGCTATTTGTTATAAAGAACGAACAAGAAAATTCCAATCATAATGGAAGGCAACAAAGTCAAACTTTGATACAAAAAAATTCCTTTAGAAAAGATATTCAATTAAACGATAAATATACATTTGATACTTTCGTTATTGGTAAAGGCAACCAAATGGCTCATGCTGCTGCATTAGTCGTTGCAGAAGAACCAGGAACCATCTATAATCCCTTATTTTTCTATGGTGGCGTTGGATTAGGAAAAACACATTTAATGCATGCTATTGGACACCAAATGTTGCTGCTCGATCCAGACGCAAAAGTGAAGTATGTAAGTAGTGAGACATTTGCAAATGATTTTATTAACTCAATCCAAAATAAGACACAAGAAAAATTCAGAAACGAATACCGCAGTGTTGACTTGTTATTGGTTGATGATATCCAGTTCTTTGCAGATAAAGAAGGAACACAAGAAGAATTCTTTCATACCTTTAATGCCTTATATGATGATCGTAAACAGATTGTCTTGACCAGTGATCGACTACCTAATGAGATTCCTAAATTACAAGAACGATTAATTTCACGTTTTGCTTGGGGCTTATCTGTAGACATTACTCCACCTGATCTTGAAACACGCATTGCGATTTTGAGAAAAAAAGCAAATGCAGAACGGTTAGAGATTCCTGATGATACCTTAAGTTATATTGCTGGACAAATTGATTCTAATATTCGTGAATTAGAAGGAGCTTTAGTACGGGTTCAAGCCTTCGCAGCTATCGAAAATCGTGATATCACAACTAGCCTCGCAGCAGATGCTCTAAAAAGTATGCTTCCTTCAAACAAACCAAATATCTTGTCTATTTTAGATATTCAAAACGTTGTCTCTAAGTATTATCAAATTTCATTAACGGATTTAAAAGGTAAAAAGCGCGTTAAAGCGATTGTTTTACCTAGACAAATTGCTATGTTCCTTTCACGCGAATTGACTGCAAACTCTTTACCAAAAATCGGTGCTGAGTTTGGTGGAAAAGATCACACCACCGTTATTCATGCCTACGAAAAAATCAATCGTGCCATTACAAAAGATTATCAATTAAAACAAGATATAGAAGAAATAAAAAATAAACTAAACTAACTTTCAAGAATAACCATCCTTTTTTCTTACATTATTTTGAACGAAAGAAATGATAGTTAGCTATTTTTTTCTTGTTCATCAACAAAACAGATTTATTAACATGTGTATAACTGCTAAAGTTGTACTCGTTTTTTCCACAAGTTATCCACATGTGTAAAACCTTGTTGTGTTTAGGCTCAACTTACTTACCAACAGTATCCACAGGCCCTACTACTATTACTAAAGATCTTATTAAATTAATTAACTATATTTTGGAGGTTTATTCAATGAAATTTACAATAAAAAGAAGCGCATTTTTGAAAAGTATGGCTGACGTTCAGAGAGCCATTTCTTCGAGAACAACTATTCCCATTTTGACCGGAATAAAAATTGTAGCAAATGAAGAAGGAATTACGTTAACTGGTAGTGATTCAGATATCTCTATAGAAACATTTATTCCAATATCAGATGAATCCAATACTTTAATCATTGAAAAAACCGGTAGCATCGTATTGCAAGCCCGTTTCTTTAGTGAAATTGTAAAAAAATTACCTGAAGAAACAATGGAAATAGAAGTTCTTGATCATTTTCAGACATTAATTACTTCAGCAAGTGCTTCATTTACTATTAATGGCTTAGATGCAAATAACTATCCTCATTTACCAGTGATTGACACAAATGAATCTTTTCATTTACCAGTAGGCTTATTTAAACAAGTAATAGGGCAAACCGTGATTGCTGTCTCTACTCATGAAAGCAGACCAATCCTAACAGGAATCAATATGGTCATTGAAAACGGGCAAATTTTAGCTGTTGCTACAGACAGCCATAGGTTAAGTCAAAGAATTATTCCTTTAGAAATGACTGAAGAACAAGCTGGGAAAAAATACAACGTTATTATTCCAGGTAAAAGTTTAATTGAATTGTCTCGTACTCTGGATGATAATTCTGAGACAATTGAATTAACGATTGCCGAAAATCAGGTTTTATTTAAAACAGAAAATATGTTTTTCTACTCTCGCTTGCTGGAAGGCTATTATCCAGATACGAAACGCTTGATACCTGAAACATCAGTAGCAGAAATCGAATTTAACGCAAATACGTTATTAGGTGCAATTGAAAGAGCATCTTTGCTTTCACATGAAGGGAAAAATAATGTTGTTAAAATCACAATTAATCCAGACTTAGTTGAAATTTCAGGGAATTCACCAGATATAGGCAATGTTCAAGAAGAATTAGATTATATATCTGTTAGTGGTGATCCAATTGAGCTATCATTTAATCCAGATTATATGAAGGATGCCTTAAGAACCTTTGGGCAGACAACAATTAAAATTAAATTTACTTCACCTGTTAGACCGTTTATTTTAGTACCAAGTGAAAATGATCAAACCTTTATTCAATTGATTACTCCTGTTCGTACATTTTAATAAATAAAAACGACTTTTCTGAATTATCAGGAGAGTCGTTTTTTGTTGAATCATTCAAAAACAGGTTTATTTTCACTTTTAAGCAACTTTCGAGTATTTAAGGTCTTTTTGTATTTAATCATTAAAACGTAAAGAACCTTATCTAAATACTTATAGCGATTGTATTCTTCGTGAAAAGAAGGTATAATAGAATTAATGAATAAGTGCGACTTGCGTGGTTTTTACACTCTACGCTTATTTTAATGAAAGCAGGTGATTTAATGAAAAAAAATATTTCAATTAACAACGAATTTATTACTTTAGGTCAATTTTTAAAGCATGCTAATATTATTAGTAGTGGTGGAATGGCAAAAGGCTACTTAGCTGAAAATACTATTTTAGTAGATAATGAGCTAGAAAATCGAAGAGGCAAAAAACTTTATCCAGGAACAGTTGTAGAAATTCCAGGGGAAGGAACATTTTTTGTTCAATCTGTTCATTCAGCTAATAAAACAATTAAGGATGAGCACTAATGTTTTTAAAAGATATTAAACTGTTAAATTATCGTAATTATGAAAGTGCAGAAGTAACTTTTTCCCAAGGAATTAATGTTTTTTTAGGAGAAAATGCACAAGGTAAAACGAGTTTAATGGAAGCTATCTATGTGTTGGCTATGGCAAGAAGCCATCGAACAGTAAATGATAAAGAATTAATTCGCTGGGAACAAGATAACGCAAGAGTAAGTGGAAGAATTCAAAAAAAGAACTCTAATTTCCCTTTAGCTATTTCAATTTCCACCAAAGGAAAAAAAGCTAAATTTAATCAATTAGAGCAGAAAAAATTAAGCGCCTATATTGGTAATTTAAATGTCATTCTTTTCGCTCCCGAGGATTTATCTTTAGTCAAAGGTTCGCCATCTGTAAGAAGAAAATTCATAGACATGGAAATGGGGCAAATGAGCCCTATTTATTTACACCATTTAGTGCAATATCAGCGGATATTAAAACAGCGAAACCAGTATTTAAAGCAACTAGCTTTTCAAAAAAAAAAAGACCTTACTTTTTTAGAGGTCTTAACGGAGCAATTGTCCGAGCATGGTGCAGCTATTTTGGCTGAACGCTATTTGTTTGTAGCTAAATTAGGAAATTGGGCTGCTCCGATTCATTATGAAATTTCTAAACAAAAAGAACACTTAGGAATTGATTATCAGTGCACTATTACTTTATCTAATACGCAAGATAAAAAACAAATCTACTTAGATTTGCTCCAAACATATAAAGAGGGACAAAAACGAGAATTAGATCAAGGGATCACTCTTTTTGGCCCTCATAGAGATGATTTGAAATTTAAAGTTAATGGGCGCCATGTGCAAACTTATGGCTCTCAAGGTCAGCAAAGAACAGCAGCCTTAAGTATTAAATTAGCTGAAATTGATTTGATGAAAGAAATGACGGGTGAATATCCACTTTTATTACTGGATGATGTCCTGTCTGAATTAGATGATGAACGCCAAACGCATTTGCTAAAGGCGATTCAAAATAAAGTTCAAACTTTTTTAACAACAACTAGTTTAGACGGAGTTAAAAAAGAAATGTTGGAAGCTCCCAAGGTCTTCCGTATTGAGAATGGTCATGTAGAAATGGAGAGTGAATGAATTTGTCTGAAGAAATTAGAAGTAAAAAAGATATTGCCCAAGATTATGATGCAAGTCAAATTCAAGTATTAGAAGGATTAGAAGCTGTACGTAAACGACCAGGTATGTATATTGGATCAACGAGTGGAGAAGGCTTGCATCATTTAGTATGGGAAATCGTAGATAACTCAATTGATGAAGCTTTAGCTGGCTTTGCGGATGAAATTAATGTTACTGTCGAAGCTAATAATGGTATCACTGTAATCGATAATGGGCGTGGAATTCCTGTTGATACTCAAAAGAAAACGGGTCGTCCAGCTCTTGAAACAGTGTTTACTATTCTTCATGCTGGAGGAAAATTTGGTGGTGGAGGCTACAAAGTCTCTGGTGGTTTACATGGCGTAGGTGGTTCTGTTGTTAATGCTTTATCATCAAGTTTAGAAGTGCGAGTATACAAGAATGGAAAAATTTATTTCCAAGGTTACTCTAGAGGAGCCGTTTTAAATGACGTTGAAATTATTGGGGATACCGATCGTCACGGTACAACAGTCTATTTCTTGCCAGATACGGATATTTTCAAAGAAACGATTGAGTTTGATTACGACAGATTAGCTGTTCGTGTTCGCGAATTAGCGTTCTTGAATCGAGGATTGAAAATAACGATTGAGGATAAGAGAGAAGAAAAACCTCAAATTCAAGAATACCATTACCAAGGTGGAATTAAGAGTTATGTTGGATTTTTAAATAAAAATAAAAATATTTTATTCGAAGAGCCAATCTTCCTAGAAGGCGAGCAACAAGGTATTGCAGTCGAGGTAGCGATGCAATACACAGATGGCTATCATTCTAATTTATTAACATTTGCTAATAATATTCATACTTACGAAGGTGGAACACATGAGTCGGGTTTTAAAACGGCTTTAACACGTGTCATTAATGATTACGCAAAACGCAATAAACTAATAAAAGAAAACGAAGATAACCTAACAGGTGAAGACGTCCGTGAGGGATTAACGGCTGTTGTTTCGGTTAAACATCCAGATCCACAATTTGAAGGACAAACAAAAACAAAATTAGGTAACTCTGAAGCAAGAACGATTACCGATCGTCTTTTTTCTGCACATTTTGATAAATTTTTAATGGAAAATCCTCAGACAGCCCGAAAAATAGTTGAAAAAGGGCTTTTAGCTTCTAGAGCTCGCTTAGCAGCAAAACGTGCTCGTGAAGTGACACGTAAAAAGAGTGGCTTAGAAATTAGTAATTTACCTGGTAAATTAGCAGACTGTTCTAGCAAAAATCCAGAAATCAGTGAAATATTCATTGTTGAGGGAGATTCTGCTGGAGGTTCAGCTAAGCAAGGACGTTCTCGTTTATTCCAAGCAATTCTGCCTATCCGTGGTAAAATTCTAAACGTTGAAAAAGCGACATTAGATCGGATTTTAGGAAACGAAGAAATACGCGCGCTCTTTACCGCTATGGGAACTGGCTTTGGTGGAGATTTTGATTTATCAAAAGCTCGCTATCATAAATTAGTTATTATGACGGATGCCGATGTTGATGGGGCACATATTCGTACATTATTATTAACACTTTTTTATCGTTATATGCGGCCAGTCGTCGAGGCAGGATTTGTTTATATCGCACAACCGCCTTTATATCAAGTAAAACAAGGTAAAAAGATGGTCTATCTTGATTCTGAAGAGGAATTAGATAATCTATTGAAAGAATGGCCTCTTGCTCCAAAACCTTCTATTCAACGTTACAAAGGACTAGGAGAGATGGATGCTGAACAACTATGGGATACAACAATGAATCCAGAAAATCGACGTTTGCTTCAGATAACTGTTGAAGACGCAATTGAAGCAGATCAAGTAATGGATATGCTTATGGGTGACAGAGTGGAACCACGTCGTAAATTTATCGAAGACAACGCTCGCTACGTTCAGAACTTAGATATTTAATCGAGGGAGGATAATGAAGAATGGCCGAAGAATTTGAAGAAAATATTGAACATAAAAATTTAAGCCAGGAAATGCGGACATCATTCCTTGATTACGCAATGAGTGTTATTGTAGCACGGGCATTGCCGGATGTACGTGATGGTTTAAAACCAGTTCATCGTAGAATATTGTATGGAATGAGTGAATTAGGCGTCACGCCTGATAAAGCACATAAAAAATCAGCTCGTATTGTTGGAGACGTTATGGGTAAGTACCACCCTCATGGTGACAGTGCGATTTATGAATCAATGGTTCGTATGGCACAAGATTTTAGTTACCGCTATCCGTTAGTGGATGGACATGGGAACTTTGGCTCAGTTGATGGAGATGGGGCTGCAGCAATGCGGTATACCGAAGCTCGTATGACTCGTATGGCTTTAGAAATGTTGCGTGACTTAAATAAAGATACAGTTGATTATCGTGATAACTATGATGGGTCAGAGCGAGAACCAGAAGTTTTACCTGCTCGCTTTCCTAATCTTTTAGTTAACGGGGGAACAGGAATTGCTGTAGGAATGGCAACAAATATTCCACCACATAACTTGACCGAGGTTATCTCTGCGCTTCATATCTTGATGAAAGACCCTGAAGCAACCACTGCTGATTTGATGGAAGCTTTACCTGGTCCAGATTTTCCAACTGGTGGATTAGTAATGGGTAAATCAGGTATTAGAAGAGCCTATGAAACAGGCCGTGGATCTATTACAATTCGTGCAAAAGTAGAAATTGAGATTACAAAAACGGGCAGAGAAAGAATCATCGTGCATGAGTTGCCTTATATGGTCAATAAAGCCCGCTTAGTGGAACGTATTGCCGATTTGGCAAGGGATAAGAGAATTGAGGGAATAACTGATTTAGGGGACGAATCAGACCGTGATGGCATGCGCGTGGTTATTGATGTTCGTCGTGATATGAGTGCCAGTGTTGTTTTAAATAATTTATACAAATTATCTTCGCTACAAACGTCATTTGGCTTCAATATGTTAGCTATTGTTAACGGTATTCCAAAAGTATTAAGCTTAAAAGAAATTTTAGAAGAATATTTAAAACACCAAGAAAACATCATTCGTAGAAGAACAGCTTACGATAAGCGAAAAGCAGAAGCGCGTGCTCATATTCTTGAAGGGTTACGCATTGCGCTAGATCATATAGATGAAATCATCCGCATTATTCGTGGATCTAAAACAGGTGAAATTGCTAAAAACGCGTTGATTGAAACATATGGCTTATCTGATAAACAAACTCAAGCAATCTTAGATATGCGGATGGTTCGTTTAACGGGCTTAGAACGTGAGAAGATAGAGTCTGAATACAACGATTTGATTGCGTTAATTGCTGATTTAAAGGATATTTTAGATAATCCGGAACGCGTCCACACTATTATTGAAACAGAATTATTGGAATTACAGGATCGATTTGGTGATGTTCGTCGAACAGAATTATTGGTCGGTGAAGTACTAAGCCTTGAAGATGAAGATCTAATCGAAGAAGAAGAAGTAGTTATCACGTTGACTCATAATGGATACGTTAAGCGTATTGCAAGCTCAGAGTTCAAAACTCAAAGACGTGGTGGTCGTGGCATACAAGGAATGGGCGTTCACAACGATGACTTTATTGAAACGTTGGTTTCTTGTTCAACTCATGATACGTTACTATTCTTTACGAATAGCGGAAAGGTATATCGTTCTAAAGGTTATGAGATTCCAGAATACGGCCGTACAGCTAAAGGTATTCCTGTCATTAATCTATTAGGAATAGATTCCAATGAAAAAATCCAGACGGTTATTAACTTGAAAAATAAAGAAGACGATGATCGTTACCTCTTCTTTACAACGCGTCAAGGAACCGTTAAACGGACAAGTATTTCAGCCTTCTTAAATATTCGAAGCAATGGAATCAGGGCAATTGTATTGCGTGAAAACGATGAACTAATGAAAGTTTCTATCACAGATGGAAAACAAAACATTATCATTGGGACTCACCAAGGCTACGCAGTGAGCTTTGAAGAAAATGCAGTACGTAATATGGGAAGAAGTGCTAGTGGTGTTCGTGGCATTCGTTTACGTGAAGAGGATTATGTTGTTGGTATGGACTTATTAACACCTGAATCTGAAGTGTTGATTATTACCGAAAAAGGATATGGCAAACGCACAAGTGCAAGTGAATATGCTATTAAAGGCCGTGGCGGTAAGGGAGTCAAAACGGCTAATGTTACCGATAAAAATGGAAAATTGGCTGGTTTAACGACTGTAAAAGGTGAAGAAGACATCATGCTAATTACTAATGCTGGCGTAATCATTCGCTTTAGTGCATCTAGCATCTCGCAGACTGGACGTGTAACGTTGGGTGTACGCTTAATACGTGTGGGGGATAATGGTGCCGTATCTACTATGGCAAAAGTAGAGGCTGAAGAAGTAGACGTTGAAGAAGAAAAGACTGATTTAGAGGGTACATCAACGGATGAACAAATACTTACAGCAGAATCAAAGCCTGTTGTAGACCAACCATTGTTTAACGAAGAAGAAAGCGACTAAAAAGAATAAATAAGTCGAATAGACTTCAAATGAGCGGTTCGTCACCTCAGTTGAAGTCTGTTTTTAGTTTGGACAAGCGAATTAGCTAATTCATTAGACAATATAGAATGTTTTTTAAAAGCATGGACATAAATCTATTTAATTTTAAAATAGAGCATAAGTTTCAATAAAAAGTATTGCTGTTTGTTGGAGGATATGATATATTTATTAAACGTGAGTAATCTATATATAGATGCTCTCCTTGCTCGTTCAAATGAATGAGCCAAAGTCCATAAGGAGGTGACAGTCAAGATGAGCAAAGTAACAAACTACGAAATTTTATACATTATTCGTCCAAACATTGAAGAAGCTGATAAAGCTGCTTTGATCGAACGTTTCGATACTATTTTAAAAGATAATGGTGCTGAAATCACTGAATCTAAAGACTGGTCTAAACGCCGTTTAGCTTACGAAATTAAAAAATTCCACGAAGGAATTTACCATATCGTAAAACTATCAGCAACAGACGCAGCAGCAATCAATGAATTCGATCGTCTATCTAAAATCAATGATGATATTTTACGTCATATGACTATTAAAGTAGAAGCTTAAATTTGTGATTGTTTCATGTGAAACATTTTTTTGAAAGGAGCTATTATTGTGATTAATAATGTTGTTTTAGTTGGAAGATTAACTAAAGATGCGGATTTGAGATACACTTCAAATGGTGCAGCTGTTGCATCGTTTACTGTAGCGGTAAACAGGCAGTTTACAAACCAAAAAGGTGAAAGAGAAGCAGATTTCATTAACTGTGTAGCTTGGAGAAAGACGGCTGAAACGTTAGCCAACTTTACTCGTAAGGGATCGTTGATTGGTGTAGAAGGGCGTATTCAAACACGTTCTTACGATAACCAACAAGGGCAGCGTGTTTATGTTACTGAAGTAGTCGTTGAGAATTTTTCAATGTTAGAATCTAAGTCTGCCAACGATCAACGTCGGGGTTCAGATGATACAGATAATACAGCGAAAACACATCAACAAAATTCAGCTAGCCAAACACAAAATAATTATTCGCAAAAATCAGCTCCTCAAAATCAAAATTCACAATATCCTGATTTTGGAAACTCTGATCCATTCGAGAAGAGTAGCCAACCGATTGATATTTCAGATGATGATTTACCGTTCTAATTTAAATTAGAAACATAAGGGAGGAATAGAAAAAATGGCTATCCAACGTAGAGGCGGACGCAAGCGCCGTAAAGTTGATTATATTGCAGCTAACCACATTGAACATATCGATTTTAAAGATCTTGATCTTTTAAAACGATTCATCTCTGAAAGAGGTAAGATTTTACCTCGTCGTGTTAGTGGCACTTCAGCTAAAAACCAACGTAAAATAACAATCGCAATCAAACGTGCACGTATCATGGGATTATTACCATTCGTCACAGCTGAATAAGAAAGTTAGAAAGAATCGTGATAATTTATCATGATTCTTTTTTTCGTTTTTAGTTTTAGATTTTTTAAAAATTGTTTCACATGAAACAATTTTTAAAAAATCTAATATCTAGTATCCGAATAGAAAACATGTTAAAATACAAGTAGTTGGTTAAATAAAGGGACAGATTAAAAGGAGTTAATTATGGAAAAGTTATCTATAGAAAAGCTCCCGAATTTTTTAAATGATAATAAATTTAAATGGTTTGCTGTTGTTATTGGTTTGTTACAGACAGTTACAATCATATTAGGTTTTTTTGTACATTTTACGATTGGAATAGTTTTGCTAGTTGCTTTTATCATTACGGTTCTTTCTTTATATTATTTGGCTAAAAAAATTAGTATAGAAACTCGTAAGTATATTACTGATTTATCATACCGAATTAAAAGAGGGGAACAAGAAGCACTTATCAAAATGCCGATTGGTATTTTATTGTTTAATGAAGAGTATGAAGTACAATGGACAAATCCTTATCTTCAGAATTATTTCGGGCATCAAGGAGTTCTTGGTAAAAAAATTACTGAGATTGATAAAGAATTAGCAGATGTCATTCAAAGTAGTCAGTCTTCCGGCTTACAAACAGTTCATTGGGGCGAGAACGTTTATCAAATTATTGTTCAAGAAGATATCCGTGTCGTTTATTTGATGGATATTACTGAATATGCCCAAATTAAAGTGAAATACGAAGACGAAAAAATTGCGATTGGAAATATTTTTGTAGATAATCATGATGAAATTATTCAAGGGATGAATGATCGAAGTATTTCTAATTTGAATAATTTTGTTACAACAGAATTATCTAATTGGGCAAAAGAACACCATATTTATTTAAAAAGAGTATCGGAAGATCGCTTCATCGTTATGATGTACCAATGGTCTTTAGAAAAAATAGAAGAAGATAAATTTGCCATTATTGATCGAATCAGAGAAAGAACTTCTAAACAAAATTTTCCATTAACATTAAGCATTGGATTAGCTTATGACAACAATGACTTGAGTCTCTTAGCTAAGCAAGCTCAAATTAATCTTGATTTAGCATTAGGAAGAGGTGGAGATCAAGTTGTTGTCAAATCATCGAGCGGTGAGCCACGTTATTATGGCGGTAAGACAAACCCAATGGAAAAAAGAACGCGTGTTCGTTCCAGGATAATTAGTCAAGCTCTACAAGAATTGATGAAACAAGCAGATCAGATTTTTATTATAGGACATAGTTATCCTGATATGGATGCTATAGGATCTGCACTGGGTGTTCGAAGAATCGCTGAGATGAATAACAAAGAGGCGTGGATTATTATAGATCCGGATAATCTTAGTAAAGATATTACTCAATTAGTTGCAGAAGTAGAAAAAGATAATTCTATTAGTCGTTATATTATCACACCTGAGATTGCTGAGGAAATGATTACTTCTACTACTTTACTAGTGATGGTAGATCACCATCGGCCTTCACTTTCTATAGCACCCAAACTAGTTAATCAAATCAATGACATCGTTATTATCGACCATCATCGAAGAAGTGAAGAGTTTCCAGAAAAACCGGTATTAGTTTATATTGAGCCCTATGCTTCTTCAACTGCTGAATTGGTTACAGAACTATTCGAATACCAACCAAATGAATCAGAATCGATTAATAAGATTGAAGCAACAGCTATGCTAGGTGGTATTATAGTCGATACTAAAAGTTTCTCTTTACGTACAGGCTCTCGTACATTTGATGCAGCCAGTTATCTAAGATCTTGTGGAGCTGACGCTGTTTTAATTCAGCGATTCTTAAAAGAAGATAAAGATACTTATTTACTTCGTAGCCATTTAATTAAAACAATCGAATTCATTAGTGATAAAATGGCTGTTACCGTTGGCGAAGAAGATAAGATTTATGATACAGTAGTAGCGGCACAAACAGCAGACACTATGTTAGGAATGACAGACGTCGATGCTGCTTTTGTCATCACAAAACGTTCAGATGGAAAAGTAGGAATCAGTGCACGAAGTTTAGGTGAAATAAATGTTCAAATTATTATGGAAGAATTGGGTGGCGGCGGTCACTTATCAAACGCAGCTACGCAAATAGAAAATTGCACTATTGCACAAGCAAAAGAAAATTTGCGTATAGTAGTGGCTAAACAAGATGAGGAGGAATGAAAATGAAAGTTATTTTATTAAAAGATGTAAAAGGTAAAGGTAAAAAAGGAGAAGTTAAAAATGTAGCTGATGGATATGCACATAACTTCTTAATTAAAAATGGATTAGCTAAAGAAGCAACCACAGGTTCTTTAAGCGAATTAAAAGGTAAAATTCATGCTGAAGAAAAACAACAAGCAGAAATAAAGCAAGAAGCACAAGAAATAAAAGAATTATTAGAAAGAGAATCTAATGCACTAGTAATAAAGTCTAAAGCAGCTGAGGATGGTCGATTATTTGGTTCAATTACAACCAAACAAATTTCAGCAGCAGCTCAAAAACAATTAGGAATAAAATTAGATAAACGTAAAATTGAATTAAATATTCCTATTCGCACAGTTACATCAATGAAAGTAGACGTTAAAGTCCATCCTGAAGTTGTTGCGACAATGACAGTAAACGTATTACCTGAATAAAAACGATTTACTGAAATGTTTAATCAGAGAAAAAGCTGATTAAACATTTTTTAATGCAATAAAAAAAGAACAAATGTTCGTATTATTTGATTGTATTTATTAAAGGACTAAGGTAAAATAAGGAGAATAATCCGTTAAAAATAGTAGAATGAAATTGTACTATTGAAAGGAAGAGGAAAATTGGCAAATGAAGCTTTTCAGGACCGCTTACCACCTCAGAGTATCGAAGCTGAACAAGCTGTATTAGGCTCTGTTTTCTTAGATCCTGATACGGTTGTAGGGGCATTAGAATTTATTGAAGCAAAAGATTTTTATCGACGCGGGCACCAACTTATATTTCAAACAATGTTGGATTTAAATAACAATAATGAAGCTATTGATATTGTAACCATTACAAATGCACTGGCATCTAAAAATCAATTAGAAGATGTTGGTGGAATGGCTTACTTAGCTGAACTAGCTATCATAGTTCCAACTGCTGCCAATATGGAGCATTATGCTAAGATTGTTGAGCAAAAATCTATTTTAAGAAATTTAATTCGAACAGCCACAGAAATCGTTGCAAAAGGATATGATGAAGGAGAAGAGCTTGCATCTATTTTAGATGAAGCAGAGCGTAATATATTAGAAGTTTCCGAAAAGCGTAGCAGGAGCGGTTTTTTGTCTATTTCAGAAGTCTTGAACACTTCTATTGCACGAATTGATGAATTGTACCAAAACGATGAAGAAATTACGGGGTTACCGACAGGTTATAAAGCACTAGATAAGATGACGGCAGGACTTCAAAAAGAAGAACTAATTATTTTAGCTGCTAGACCAGCTGTTGGTAAAACGGCTTTTGCTTTAAACATTGCTCAGAATGTTGGAACAAAGACAGATAAAACAGTTGCTATATTTAGTTTAGAAATGGGTGCAGAGTCACTTGTTAATCGAATGCTTTGCGCTGAAGGAAGTATTGATGCTAGTAATTTACGGACCGGTAATCTCTCCGAAGAGGAATGGCAAAATCTAATTGTAGCGATGGGTAGTCTATCTAAAGCGAGTATTTATATAGATGACACACCAGGAATTAGAGTTGCTGAAATCAGAGCAAAATGTCGTCGATTGAAACAAGAAAAAGGCGAATTAGGTCTTATTTTAATTGATTATTTGCAGCTCATTGAAGGAACTGGTAGAGAGAGCCGTCAACAGGAAGTCTCTGAAATTTCACGGCAATTAAAGAAATTAGCTAAAGAATTGGATGTACCTGTTATGGCATTATCCCAATTGTCACGTGGAGTAGAGCAACGACAAGATAAACGTCCAGTATTGAGTGATATTCGTGAGTCTGGTTCTATCGAGCAAGACGCGGATATTGTTGCTTTTCTTTATCGAGATGACTATTACGATCGTGAAGACGGCGATGAAGAAAAAGACTCAGATATGGCTGGTCAAGAAAATATTATAGAAGTCATTATTGAGAAAAATAGAAGTGGGGCACGTGGGACCGTTAAACTTTTATTTATTAAGGAATACAATAAATTTTCATCCCTATCTTATTTCCCAGATGATATACCCCAAAGATAAAAAATAAGGTTAAAGACGATATCGTTCGTTTTTAACTTTATTTTTTATAGATAAAATACTAATCATTCGCTTATATGATGATAATCCGTTTTTTTAATAAGGAATATTCGGATTTTGATTGAATTTTTTTAAGAATACTGATAAACTAATCGAGTGTTTTATAAAATAAAAATAAACGAGGTGTTTTGATGTCTTCAGTAGTAGTAGTTGGTACGCAATGGGGCGATGAAGGAAAAGGTAAAATTACAGATTTTTTAAGTGAAAAAGCAGAAATTATTGCACGTTATCAAGGAGGAGACAATGCAGGACATACGATTAAGTTTGATGGTAAGACGTTTAAACTTCATTTAATTCCATCTGGCATATTTGCTTCTAAAAAAATAAGCGTTATTGGAAATGGTGTCGTTATTAATCCTAAAGCTCTTATTAAAGAACTGGCTTATCTACATGAAAATGGAGTAAGTACAGATAATTTGCGTATTTCTGATCGAGCTCATGTTATCCTACCTTATCATATTCAATTAGATCAATTACAAGAAGATTCAAAAGGCGATCAAAAAATCGGGACAACCATTAAAGGAATTGGACCTGCTTATATGGATAAAGCTGCCAGAGTAGGGATTAGAATCGCAGATTTACTAGACAAAGAAATTTTTGAAGAACGTTTACGTATTAATCTAGAAGAAAAGAACCAATTATTCACAAAAATATTTGATTCAAAGCCAGTTGAATTTTCAGATGTTTTCGAAGAATATTATCAATACGGTCAAGAAATAAAGCACTATATCTGTGATACTTCAGTTATTTTAAATGAAGCATTAGATGATAATAAACGTGTATTATTTGAGGGCGCCCAAGGAGTTATGCTTGATATTGACCAGGGGACATATCCCTTTGTGACATCCTCTAACCCTGTAGCTGGAGGAGTGACGATTGGAAGTGGCGTAGGTCCATCCAAAATAGATAAAGTAGTTGGAGTATGCAAAGCGTATACTTCTCGTGTTGGGGACGGTCCTTTTCCAACAGAGCTACAAAATGAAATCGGGCAGCGTATCCGTGACGTTGGAAAAGAATACGGAACAACAACTGGTCGTCCACGTCGTATTGGTTGGTTAGATACTGTCGTTATGCGCCACTCTAAGCGTGTATCAGGAATTACCAACCTTTCACTAAACTCAATTGATGTTTTAAGTGGATTAGAAACAGTTAAAATATGTACAGCTTACGAGAGAAATGGCAAACATATTTTGCACTACCCAGCAAGCTTAAAAGAATTAGCAGAGTGCCAACCAGTATACGAAGAATTACCTGGTTGGAGTGAAGACATTACAGGTTGTAAAACCTTAGAAGAACTACCCATTCAAGCACGACAGTACGTTCAACGTGTTTCTGAATTAATTGGAGTACCTCTCCTAACTTTCTCAGTAGGTCCAGATCGTGAACAAACAAATGTGCTAGAAGATATTTGGACACAACTTTAATCATTATCAAGTCATCAAAACAAGAAAACTTATTAGCTTTTTCATGGCTAATAGGTTTTCTTATTTTATTTTTCTTGAAGATTTACTTTTAAAATTTACGTTTTGAAATAGATAAGAAAAACACTAGAGAATAAAAAATATAAAGTCTATTAATAATATGGACTAGTGTAGAATGTATCATTAAATAATAGTATAAAAAGAGTGAATTCGAATAAACTAAGAATCGATTTCAACATTTTTTATTTTATGTACTTAAGTTAAAATTGCCAAAATTTCTTTTAAGCCTTATTATTTAGTCTAAGGAAAAATAACCTCAAGGGAGATGAAACGATGGAAAATGGTGTTATGATGCAATATTTTGAATGGTTTGTAGCAGACGATGGCAAACATTGGCAACGATTAAAAGATGATGCAAAACATTTGAGTGAAATAGGAGTAACCAGCGTCTGGATTCCACCTTGTTTTAAAGCAACAGGTACGAATGATGTTGGTTATGGTATTTATGATTTATATGATCTTGGAGAGTTTAAACAAAAAGAGGTTATTCGAACGAAGTATGGAGTAAAACAAGAATTAAAAGCAGCAATAGATGAGTTGCACAAATACGACATTCAAGTTTATGCAGATATTGTGTTAAATCATAAAGCTGGAGCAGATGAAACAGAAAAATTTTTAGCTATTGAAGTAGATCCTGATGATCGCAATAAAATAGTTAGTGATGCTTACGAAATTACGGGGTGGACTAAATTCACTTATCCTGGCAGAAAAAATACTTACTCAAAATTTAAATGGTCATGGGAACATTTTACAGGAATTGATTACAATCAAGCTAACGGTAAGGAAGCTATTTACCTTATCCAAGGAGAGAACAAGAGTTGGGCAGATGATAGCAAAGTAAATGATGAACATGGAAATTATGATTATTTAATGTACGCTGATATTGACTATAGCCATCCAGATGTAATTGAAGAAACAAAGAATTGGGCTAAATGGTTTGTAGAAGAGACAGGGGTAGACGGCTTCAGATTAGACGCTATTAAACATATTAATGAGGACTTTATTTTTGACTTAGTTAAAACAATACGCAACAAATTTGGCGAACAATTTTATATAGTTGGAGAGTATTGGGGAAATGATTATGACGAAATGGAAAATTATTTAGAAGCAGGAGACTTTAATCTAGATTTAGTTGATGTAAGTTTGCATACAAATTTTGAACAAGCATCAAAATCTGGAAATGATTACGACTTGCGTAAGCTATTTGATGAAACGCTGATGCAAAAAAACGATCCTCATTCAGTTACGTTTGTTGACAATCACGACTCTCAACCAGGTCAATCACTGGAATCATTTGTTGAGCCATGGTTTAAACCGATGGCCTATGGTTCAATTTTATTACGAGAAAAAGGCTATCCTTGTATTTTTTATGGTGATTATTATGGTATTCAAGGAGATAACCCAATTGAACCTCAAAGAGAAACAATTGACCAACTCCTTTATATCCGAGCTAACTATGCGTATGGAGAGCAAGTTGATTATTTAGATCATGCTAATTGTATTGGTTGGACTCGATTTGGCAATGAAGATAACCCACATGGTTGTGCGGTAATTCTTTCTAATTCAGAAAAAGGATACAAAAATATGTACGTTGGTGAAGAACAATCTGGAGAGATATTCGTAGACTATTTAAAAAATAGTCAAGATTTTGTAACGATTGACGAGAATGGATGGGGCCAGTTTATTGTTGAGGCTGGTTCATTGTCTGTCTGGGTGAAAAAAAATACTGAATAAAAAAAGTTTCTCTGCATTTTTAAGCAGAGAAACTTTTTTATTCAAATAAATTAAAATTGTCCACGGTGATCATTTATTTTTAAATCATTATGAGCAGTTAATTCTTCTACTGTTGACTCATCAAGAGGAGCTTCATCTTGAATAGCCATTGGATCTAGTTCGATAGCCGATTCATTTGAAAAATTTGCGGTTATATCTAAATCATTTTCAATACTTTCGATAGTATCAGCTAAATCTTGGTTATCATCGTATATTTCTTCTTCAACTTCTTTATAAGCTACCTTTACTTCATCTACTAATTCATTTACTTTGTCCATTATCTGACTCTTCATAGACAGTGATTCTTCTTTTATATCATTACGTAATTCTTTACCAGATTTTGGAGCGAATAATAAAGCTGTTACAGCTGCTGCTGCTCCGAAAAACAAAGTACCCATAAAATTATTTTTTGACATGATGACATTCTCCTTTAGTTGAGTTAATTTATATAAATCTAAAAATAAATTTAGACTGTTTTTCTTTTTTCAACGAGTTTTTTAGCTGTTTTTTTTTAAATAGAAACAGAAGATGTATGTTGAGGTGATTTTTTGTTCGAAAAATTAAAAAATCCTGAAAATAAACTTTCGATTGAGTTTTTTAGTTCATCTAAAGCGTCTTGAAAATCAGCTGTCGTCTTAGAAAAATAATCAATTTTTTCCATTTTTATATTTAATTCTATAGACAATCCATTTACTCTTTGTGTTATCTGATCTAGTTTAGTTTTAATGGCATCTGTGTCCTTAGTAAAAAAATCTATTTTATCTTGGGCAGTAACAGTTGTTTTATCAATTTCTTTCATTAAATGAGAAACTTTTTTCAAAACATTCAAGCCGAATACGGTTAACACGATTAAAGCTAAAACAGCAATGATTAAGGCAATAATTCCACCAGTCATCTATTTTTCGAGCTCCTTTCTATTCTTGAAGATAATTTACGTCTTAAGATTACCATTAAATGAGTGAATATCCAAATAATATGTAATCATATCTGCTAGTCTAATTCATTTTTTTCTCAAGGAAGTTAAGGAATAAAAGCTGCATATTTATTTGAACATATAGTCAAATGAGCTTTTATCCGTTACAATAAAGGTTATATGAACAGCAAATAAAAAAATTTATTGAAATAAGCAGATACTATGTCATTGGGGGATGATTAAAGTGATTATGTTATCAAAAAATTCAGCACAAGAAACGAATGTAGAAGAGACGATAAAAACAGAATTATATGCTGTAACGGATGGTAAAATTATTTCAATTGAAGATGTAAAAGATCCTGTATTCTCAGAAAAAATGATGGGTGATGGTTTTGCAATAGAACCTACATCAGAGAGTGTACTTTCGCCCGTCAGCGGAAGGTTATTTCAAGTTGCAGATGCGTTGCATGCATATGGTATCGTTACAGATAAAGGCATTGAAGTACTGGTTCATATTGGTTTAGATACGGTAACCTTAAGAGGTCAAGGGTTTAAAAGCTCTTTGAAAATAGGGATGTTGGTTAAGCGTGGAGAGCTCTTAGCCACGGTAGATTTTGATTATTTAATCGAACAAGAAAAAGAGTTAACGATATCGGTAGTAATTATCAATGGTTGCAGTGATTTGTATCGCTATGAATTAAATCCAGAAGCAAAAGCACTGGCTGGTGAAACTATTGTGTTAACAGTTTTTAAAAAGACGGGGAAATAATGTTAGAAAACTATTTTAGAATCTGTTCTTAGCTAAATTCATGAAAGAAAGCGGATACTACTTTTTTGCACTTCCTCGACGTGTTGGGTATAATAGAGGGCAGAGTAGATTTATTTTATTCCCTTATCTGAAAGATTAAAACTCCAAGGAGGATTTATTATAATGAAGAAAATTTTAGTAGTTGATGACGAAAAGCCAATCTCAGATATTGTAAAATTCAATTTAATAAAAGAAGGCTATGAAGTATTTATAGCTTACGATGGTGAAGAAGCACTAGAACAAGTGAAAGAAGTTGAGCCAGACTTGATTATCTTAGATTTGATGTTACCTAAAATTGATGGATTAGAAGTTTGTCGTGAAATAAGAAAAACGCACGATATGCCAATCATCATGGTAACAGCAAAAGACTCGGAAATAGATAAAGTTCTTGGCTTAGAACTAGGTGCAGACGATTACGTAACCAAACCGTTCTCAAATCGTGAATTGGTTGCACGCGTGAAAGCAAACTTAAGACGACACAGCAATGCAAAATCTGTTGTTGTTGAAGAAGAAGAAACTAATGATATTGAAGTTGGGGCACTAACGGTACATCCAGATGCTTATATTGTTTCAAAAAGAGGAGAAACAATTGAACTGACTCATCGAGAATTTGAATTGTTACATTATCTAGCTAAACATCTTGGTCAAGTGATGACGAGAGAACATTTATTGCAAACCGTTTGGGGATACGATTATTTTGGTGATGTTCGAACAGTAGATGTAACGGTAAGAAGATTGAGAGAAAAAATTGAAGACAGCCCGAGTCATCCAACTTGGTTGGTTACTAGGCGCGGGGTTGGGTACTATTTAAGAAACCCCGAACAGGAGTAGAATTTCATGAAAAAGAAAATTGGATTTTTTCAATCAATCGATTTTAAAATTGTGTTTGTTTTCATTATTTTATTATTGGTTGCATTAGAATTAATTGGTGCTTATTTTGTTAGACAATTAGAAACAAAGTTAATTGATAATTTTCAAGAGGAAAGACGTCTTCAAGTAGGATTTTTAGATAATACTCTTCAACCTTTATTAAAAGATGATAAAAATCTTAGCTTGAATGAGGAAATCACTAGACTTTTAACGGATTTTTCCGGAAATGGTGTAATCGAAGCTCAAGTTATTAATCCCAAACATCGTATTATAGGAACGAGTGATAGCACAAACCAATCGATTGTTGGTGAAAATTCTAACGATCGTGATGTTCATCAAGCGCTATTATTGAACAGTAAAATAACAAGCCAATATAGAGACCAAACAACCAACGACCGAATCTGGAAGTTGGTTTCTCCTATTATTGCTAGTGATGGCTCAAATAAAGTATTGGGCGCTATTTCTTTGAAAACTAATATCGAAACGGTTTACGAACAAATTGAAGAAATTACTTTTATTTTTTTAAATGCATCCTTAATTTCGATGGGGCTAACTATTTTATTAGCTTTATTTATCTCTAGAGCGATTACTAAACCTATTGCTGAAATGACGAATCAAACTGTCCAAATGTCAGGTGGAAACTATTCAGGACAAGTAAAAATATACAGTGAAGATGAATTAGGTCAGCTTTCATTAGCAATCAATGAACTTTCTATTAAAGTAGAAGATGCTCAAGAATCCACAGAAGCTGAACGGCGAAGGTTAAATAGTGTTCTTACACATATGACAGATGGTGTAATTGCTACAGATCGTAGAGGGAAAATTATTATTATCAACGAGATGGCACTTGAGATGTTAAATACATCGCAAGAAGATGCTGTAGGTCAATCTATTTTGAAAATACTAAAAAAAGAAAATGAGTTTACTTTACGTAATTTATTAAAAAACGATCAAGAATTAACTTTTGACTTTTCAACTCCTGAAACGCCATTAATTTTACAAGGTGGCTTCTCTTTAATCCAAAGAGAAACAGGTTTTATTAGCGGAATAGTTTGTGTGTTACATGATATTACTGAACAAGAAAAAATCGAACGTGAACGCAGAGATTTTGTTTCGAATGTTTCACACGAACTCCGCACGCCTTTGACTAGTATGAAAAGTTATTTAGAAGCGTTAATTGATGGTGCTTGGCAAGATCCAGCTATTGCTCCAAAATTTTTACAAGTTACACAAGAAGAAACAGATCGCATGATTCGAATGATTTCCGATCTACTTAACTTATCTAGAATGGATGCTAGTGAAAGTACATTAGCTCTAGAATACGTTAATATCAATCGATTATTTAATCATGTGCTAGATCGATTTGATATGATGATTCAATCCGCTGATCAGTTTGAAAAAAAGTATACAATTAAACGGGAAATAACCAATCGTCAAATTTGGATGGAGATAGATACAGATAAAATGATACAAGTATTTGATAATATTATGAATAATGCGCTTAAATATTCACCTGAGGGCGGCGTTATCAATTGTAGCTTAAAAGAAACGCACGATAACGTCATCATCAGTATTACTGACGAAGGAATGGGAATTCCTAAAAAAGATTTGCCACATATTTTTGATCGCTTTTATCGTGTGGATAAAGCCCGTGCACGCTCAATGGGTGGAACAGGTCTAGGACTTGCTATTTCAAAAGAAGCAATCGAGAAACACAACGGTAAAATCTGGGCTAATAGTATTGAGGGCGAGGGAACAACATTTTACATCTTGTTGCCTTATGTTCCTTATGAGGAGGATGATTGGGAGTGAAATGGAGCAAGTTAATTCGACCATTATTAATCATTCTAATTCTTCTTAGTCTTGTTTTGATGTGGGGCATCTGGACGGGGCCAAGTCAGTATGATAATCAGACTGGGAATGAACAGAAAAAGTCTTCATCCGTAGTAATAAAACGACAACTTTCTCGTGTATTTGGCCCCTCTCAAATTGTTTTGCATCATGCAGGGCAAGCGAGAATGACAATGAAAAAAGAAGTTTTAACCTCTTCAAATAAAGTATTTAATGAAATTAAATTAGATAAGTTAGAAGAACCGATTAATTTTTCTAGTGGAGATTACCAAACAGAATTAAGTCAACAAGATGATAAAATTGAGTGGCTTTATTTCAAAAGCATTCCTTTTGGTATAATGAGTAATTTATTCTCTAATCTACAAGAAGAATATTTAGAGAAAACATTTGACCGTATCTATTTAACTGAGACAAATCCGAGTGAAATCAACTTTTATAATACTGCTGATAAGTTACTTTACACGAGCGAAATAGAAGAGATTGACCAAGAACAACTACTGGCAGCTATTCATAGACAGGGAGTTCCTTATCGGTTTGTAGAAATAAGAGAAATCGGTGAAAAGTATATTTATCTTCCAATTAACGAGATAAAATTGCCTTGTTTGACGTATATGGTAGAAAAACAACCCAACAGCCTATTTATTGGACGTTTGTTTGATGATACTTCAGAAGTACGCGAAAAAAGAAGCGAACAATCTGTTCAGTATCTTGATTACATTAGCGAAATAAGAATAAATGAAGAAACAAATATTTTAAATTATTACCGTAACCGTTCTTCTTCAAAAGCAATGCCGCTAACAAAAACGTTAATGCTTTCATTTAAAGAACTAACACTTTATGAAAGTTGGTCAGATGAAATACATTTTTTTGATTACAATAAGCAGACAAACGAAGTAACTTACCGACGTTACATTGATGGGTTTCCTGTCTTTAGTCCGATAGGGTATGGTGCTACTTATCTTACTGTAGTAGAAGACGGTATGTCTAGGTTACAAGTTCCAATGGTTGTAGCTCAAACACCTATTTCTGATGAAAAAAATCCAAAGACGTTGCAGAGTGGTTCTGATCTTTTAAAAGGACTAGCTGAAAAAAATTACACACTTGAAACGATTGATGATATCAAGATAGGATATACGTGGACGAACAATCTAGAATCAGATCGCGTAATTACGCTAGATCCGAATTGGTATATTTATACCGAAGGAAGTTGGATAAATGTTCAAGAACTTGATGAGAACGGGGGAGATTAGAAAATGGACTTTAAACGAATTGAAATCATTTTTGTCTTAACCTTTCTAGCACTCAATGCTTTTCTTTTATCCACTTACTTTGATAAAAACTACAATGACTTCTCATCAAATTCTTCTAATTCAGAAGTGAATTTTATAGAAGAGATGTCTAAATCAAATATTGAATTGCCTACCTTTCAAGATGAAAAAAATAAGGTTCCTTATGTCCAATCTGAAGCGAATCGTTTGTTAGCAGAAAGTTATAGCCTAGCGAATCAAGTAGATATTATCGAAGAAAAAGGCTCTATTTTTAGTAGTATCTTATCTTCTCCCATCTTACTAACAGAGGAAAAAGAATTCAATGCTAAAGATATTGAAAAATTAACGTCTTATGTAAAAAATAACCAAGTTTTATTTGATAAAGATTATCAGTTTTTTCGTTATATAAAGAATAGTCAACAAGTCATATTCACACAAATCGCTAATAATATTCCTATCGCAGATGGTACCTCAGAAGTGATTTTCCATTTAGATAATTCAAAAAGAGTTATTTCCTATGAACAAAGCTATGCTGGACCAGTAACAGTTCAAGGAGAAAGTCGGGAATTAATAACGGATAAGAGTGCTGTAGGTATTTTATACCAGAATAATGAAATACCTGCAGATACAATCGTTAAGAAACCAGTATTAAGTTACTATAGGACGCTAGATTTAGAAGAACTGAGTATGTATGCTCCAGCTTGGTTTATAGAAATAGAATCTAGTACAGACACACAAGTTAAACGTATAGATGCTATTAATGGGACGCTGTTGAAAGTCCCAACACTGGAGCAACCTCAGTCCACTACGAAGAATAGGTTAAAACCTTCTAACGAATCAGATTCATCTAATCCAAGTTCAACGAACGACTCTTCTTCTCGAAAAGAATAAAAAAAGCCATACCATTAGGATTTCAGGACCTAATAGTATGACTTTTTTTATTTTTTGAAATTAGTTTAAAAAATAGTTCTATGGATATTTTAGATAATTTGATATAAACTAAACGAGAGGAACGAGGAGGATTTAGTTAAATGTTGTACAATCAAAATCAAGGATTAAAAGTTAGTATTTTAGCTAGTGGCAGTTCTGGAAATGTGACTTATATTGAATCTGAGAAAAAAAAAATATTAGTAGATAGTGGATTAAGTGGTAAAAAAATTATAGAAATGCTTAAAAAAATAGATCGAGATGCTGCAGATTTAGATGCTATCTTAGTGACTCATGAACACAGAGATCATATTCATGGAGTTGGGGTTCTTGCGCGAAAATATCATTTAGATGTTTATGCAAATGAAAAAACATGGCAGGCTATGTCACCGATTATTGGCGAGATTAAAAACGAGCAAAAATTTATTTTTGAAATGGGCAAAGTGATAACAATTGGGGATATTGATATCGAAAGTTTTGGTGTCTCTCATGATGCGATTGCACCGCAATTCTATAGTTTCCATAAAAATGATAAGCGATTTGTTATGTTAACAGATACAGGTTATGTTAGCGATCGGATGCGAGGCGTTTTATCTGATGCAAATGCCTATTTATTTGAAAGCAACCATGATTTACAAATGTTGCGAATGGGACCGTATCCTTGGCATTTAAAACAACGTATTCTAGGCGATAAGGGTCATTTATCAAACGAAGATGGAGCATTAGCTTTAGCTGAAATGATTGGGAATAAAACAAAACGTATTTACTTGGGACACTTAAGTAAAGATAACAATATGAAAGAATTAGCGCACATGACGGCAGAAAATATTTTAAAAGAAAAAGAACTAGATGTTGGCAGAGCTTTTTCCGTGTATGATACAGATCCTAGTGAGCCAACTTCATTATTTATTGTTTAGTTAGAAAAATAAAAAAAATTCAAAGTAGAAAAGTCCTTTTTCTACTTTGAATTTTTTTATGGAAAAGGGTTTTTAGTAGTCATTTTAAAAAAATAACGGTAGAATAAAAGCAACCATTAGTAAGATGAAATAAGATTTTTGTTAGCTTATATTCCTTATTTAAGTCACTGGTTATTCACGAAAAATTCAAAATAGACTGTTAAAATGATAATAGAAATAATTACAAGGGGTGAGTGAAAAATGAAACAAAAAGCTGACCATGTAAAAGAAGTAACTCCTAAGAAAAATAAAGGATTTAAAGCAATTATTCTAGGCGGATTACTCGGTGGTTTAATAGTAGCCTTACTCGGTGGTGGATATTTATATGCTACTGACAATCTAGATGGTGGAGGAATTCCAACACAAGAATCTGGTTTAGTAGATGGCAACGGAAAAGTAACAACGACAGATGTTACTGTTAATGTTACTTCAGAAGTGACAGAAGCAGTAAAAAAAGTTGAAGACTCAGTTGTTTCGGTCATAAATATGAAAGAACAAAACTTAGAAGGATTCGATGGAGTCTTTGGCTCAGGAACTACGGAACCTACAAATGAAACGAATCTACAAACAATTGGAGAAGGAAGCGGCGTTATTTATAAAATAGATGGTGATACTGCTTATATTGTAACGAATAACCACGTTATCGATAATTCTGATGCGATAGAAATTTTACTAAAAGATGGGACAAAATTTAAAGCCGAAGTAATCGGTACAGACATATGGACAGATTTAGCTGTGCTATCTGTTCCTGCTGATAAAGTGAAGAAAGCAGCGACATTCGGAAACTCTGATAGCATACAAGTAGGCGAACCAGCAATTGCAATTGGTTCTCCTCTAGGCACAAATTTTGCTTCTTCTGTAACCCAAGGGATCGTTTCAGCAAAGAATAGAACAGTTGATACAGATATAGACGGGGATAGCGTAGTAGACTGGGAAATGACTGTTATCCAAACAGATGCAGCGATTAATCCTGGAAATTCAGGTGGCGCTTTAATTAATATTGCAGGCCAAGTTATTGGAATCAACTCAATGAAAATCTCAGCAGATACAGTTGAAGGATTGGGTTTTGCTATTCCAAGTAATGATGTTGTTGATATTATTAATCAATTGGAAACAGAAGGAAAAGTTGTTCGTCCAGTCCTAGGGATAAGTTTATTAGACATTTCTCAAATCTCTGAACAACAAAAAGAAAGTGTACTCAAATTGCCTAAAGAGGTAACAGCAGGTGTTGTCGTAGGTCAAGTCCAGGAAGGTTCAGCCGCAGAAAAAGGAGGACTTCAAAAATATGACGTTATTGTAAAATTTAATGGTGAAGAAGTTAAAAATACGATTTCCTTACGTAAAGGAATCTATAAATCAGAATTAGGCAAGGAAGTTGAAATAGACTATTATCGTGATGGTAAACTTGAAAAGACAACTGTAACGATGACCACTTCTGAATCAATCTCCTAAATTAATCTGTAAATAACCCCCGATTGCCTTATAGGTAATCGGGGGTTATTTGTAGTAAAAAGGAAGAGTTTATTCTTTTCTTAGCTATTTTGTGGATAACAAATAATAAAAAGTTTTGGACATTGTGGATAAGTGCTGTAAAATAAGAAAAGAAAGAACTCGTGGATTACAAAGTTATCCACAAAATAAAAGGAGTGCTGTGGATGGAACATATTAAAGCGTGTCAAGAACATATTGAAGAAGGTCTAGATGACGCTGTTTATGGAGGTTTTGAATTGCCGGTTTTGAAGGCTTTTTCACCTGTGGACAAGCAAAACGATAAGTGTGCTTATTGCGAGGCAGCACCTATATATGTGGTAGAGAACGGACATTCGCATACCATATGAAGTGGTCTAGTTGTGAACATGTGCGTAACTATTGTGGATAACTAATTTATAAAGGTGGATAACTATGAATATTAAAATTATAACGGTTGGTAAATTAAAAGAGAAGTATTTAAAAATGGGTATCGCTGAATACATTAAAAGATTAAGCGCCTATTGTAAAATGGAGTTAATAGAAGTAGCAGATGAAAAAGCTCCAGAAAAATTGAGCGAAGCAGAAATGATTCAGGTAAAAGAAAAAGAAGGAGAGCGAATTTTAGCTAAAATCCCTGAGCAAGCTTTTGTATTCGCTCTAGCTATTGAAGGAGATCAACGAACATCAGAAAAATTTTCAAAAGAAATCGAGCAATTAGGTGTTCAAGGAAAAAGTAACCTTGTATTTGTTATCGGTGGTTCTTTAGGTTTAAGTGAAGCAGTTATGAAAAGAAGCAATACAAAGATTTCTTTTGGCAAGATGACCCTTCCCCATCAATTGATGCGATTAGTACTTATTGAACAGATTTATCGTGGTTTTCGCATTATGAAGAATGAACCATATCATAAGTAAATGAGGTTTTGTAAGAAATATTTAAAATATTGGTATGGAAAAGAATCAAGAGGCGTGATCTTTTAGTTATAATTAAGTATTAAGTAAAGAAAATATGAATATGTTATAAAATGAGCTTAATTTAGTGAATCTGATATATTTAATATTACTAAGATTGGGGGAGATAAAAATGAATAGAGTTAAATTTTTATCTGAATATGATTTGGCATGTAGCTGGGAATTGGATAAAGTTATAGAAAAAATTAATGACAATTCTATTGAGAAAGAATGGTCATTAGAAGATGTAATTGAATATTTTAACATTTCAAAGTATGTATAAGTAAAAAAATTTAATGAATATATTCAGGGGAAAACAAACATTATATGCAATCTAGTGTTTTAATAAGATATGAAAAAGGTTTAGAAGAGCCAATAAAAATGTGTGATACTGGTAATGTCAGAGAAGTATCAATTATTGTTAATCGTGATTGGATTGAAGATAATAAAGATTATCCGACACTTTGGAATAATTTTATTTATTTATTTAATATTGTCGATAATAATTTTCGACTTACAACAGTATCAAAAAAAATGAGATGAGTAGTTTAGAATCAATAATAATACCATCAGTAGATCATCTTTATAGAAAATCATTTATTTTTGACTTTATAAAGAAAGAGAAAATTTTTACAAGGAGGATTAGATGAACAAGCTTGAATATTTAATTAAGACTTTTTCTCGTACTAAACGAAAGGATTATGAGAATTATATACTTAATGCTATCTGGCAAAAAACTAATTATTTAAATATACGACCTGTAACCCAGCAATATGTAAAGGGTGATAATAATAAATACTATTTAATCGATTTATACTTTCCCCAAATAAATGTAGGCGTAGAAGTAGATGAGGCTTTTCATAAAAAAAATACTAAATCTGATTTAAAACGTGAATTAACTATTGAAGAAAAATTATCATCCATTCGCGAAAGTAGTCTATTTGAATTAAAACGAATTGATGCAACATTACCATTACAAAAATTAACAGAGAGAATAGAGACAGTTTCAGCAGAGATAAAAGAAAAAATAGTAGATAAAAAAATTACAGAATGGGATACAGATGTATCTATTAAAGAGCAAATAAAGAAAAAAGAATATATATCGATTGATGATTTTTATCGCTTTCGTTTAATTACTGACGTTGCTAACCAGTTGTTTTTCAAAAATTATAAAGGCTAGCAACAAGCAAGCTTCTTAGTTACTATTGATGATGAACTTACGCACGTTTGGTTTCCGACTATTTCAACAAAAGAAAAAGAAGAGCATAGTCAATGGTTGAACTACTTAAATGAAGACTGGAGTGTTATCACAGAAGAGAATATTCGTGAAGACGGTAAAACAGTTGATCATGAATTAGGTGATTTAAGAGTGGTTTTTGCTAAGATAAAAGATAATTTCGGGAAATTTAGCTATAGATATATTGGGAATTTTCGGTTAAAGGAAATTTCAGAGGACAATAAGTTGCGTAGGTATAGAAAAGTAAGTGATCGATTGTATATTGATTATGAAAAGAAAAAGTTATTGATGGAGAAAACTCTAAAACCTCATTTAGATACATCACGGAGAATAGTACCATAAATGATACTATTTTTAGAAAATAATTGATTTAATCTTAAATAAAAACAGCAGGAAATTAAAGAATAAAAATAGATGCCTATTGGTTATTACCAACAGGCATCTATTTTAACTATTCAAACAATTATTTTGCGCGTTTTACTTCAATGCGATAGCCATCAGGGTCTGTCACAAAGAAATAGGTTGGTGTACCGCCTGAAAGTCCTCTTAACTCACCTGTTTCGTAAGTAGAGGCTGTACAAATTTCATACATTTTTTCTAAATCACCGACAGCCACACCTAAATGACTGAAGCCATTTCCTACATTATATGGCTCAGCATCATAATTATAAGTGAGCTCAATCTGTACAGAAGAACCGGGAGAATTCAGATAAACTAAATCAAACTTTTTTTCAGGGAATTCTCTGCGGCTAGCAACTTCAAAATCAAATAGATTAGTATAGAAGTCTAAAGTAGCGTCAATATTTCTGACACGTAGGCAAATCTCAACGAGTTCTTGTTTCATAATATCATCCTCCAATAATGTCTTATTTTTATTCTAGCATGAATAGGTTATCTACGCATTTTTTTAACCCATGTTGTTTGTGTCAAGTTTTTCTCGAGCGTCCTATTACCATGCTAGTTTAGACGTTTTATTCTTGTACACTCATCAGCTACCGCACGGCTACTCCGCTTGCTGGCCCATCTTTTGGGAGAAGGTTCCTAAAACCAGGAACCTTTTCCCAAAAGACAGGAATTAACGAAAACTTTTAATTAATTGTCCTATTGCTGATGAACGGGAGGCATATAACGGAATAGTCCCATTTTTTGCCCCGACTGACTGCCGTGTTTTCTCATGCAATAACGACGATAAACGAACCGTTTGGTTTAACTTACGTTGATTTCTCGCACTTCTATTTTGTTGGTGAAGATAGGCTTCACGCAAGGTGTGATTAAACATCCCTTGTTTTACCTTTACCATAGCTTCGCAACCTTCTGCGCTCCAATGCATTCCTCGCTTTTTCATGCGAAAAGAGATACGTCGTTGATTGGACTCCATTGCGCCTAAACCTCTTGCGTCCTTCGGCGCTTGTTCTACTTTTTCGCACCAATCGAAAATTCGATCCCAATTTCGTACTACATAGGTTCGAAATGTAGTCAGTTTTTCCACTGCAGAAGTTTCATCTAGCGTACTTTCATACGTATCCAACCAAATAGTTAAATGATCTAAATCATGCGTCTTTAATGCTTGCTTGACCTGCTGTTTAAAAATGGTAGTTTTCACGCCAAATGCACGGTTTAACCCTTGAAAAACATGATAAGAGTCTAGCTGATTTAAAACAGGGTAGTTCGATTGAGAAAAAGCTTCTTGGAATTTGTCTGCGGTATACCCTTGTCCGCCGTCACTATTTGTAATGATTTGAGCTTGTTGTAAGGCATAATGATTCGCTGTAAAGGCTTGAATCTCTGCCCAAAAACCAGCGGTTTTTTTAGTCGTCATAATGGCTTTGGGTTCCTTTAAAGAGACGCGTTTTCCATTTTTATTCCAGCCTTCATAAAGGATGGCATGACGAACTTCTAAGCTCTTTTTCTTTTTTGTCCCACGGACAAAAACTCCATCAGCCTCGGCATAAAGATAGTCTACCTTTTTTCCTTCCGGCAACTCAGCTGATTCTTCTAGTTCCAATACGCTCTCTTCATCTTCACGTGCTTGTGCGGATCCAACGCGTTTGAGAAGACTACCGACTGTTTGATGACTAATCGTAACAGCTGTCCATTCATTTAACATATCTGCAGTATCTCTATAAGTAACGTTACTCGCCAACTCTGCCACTTTTACTTCTACTAGTGGACTATGGCGTTGATATTTCCGAATACCTAGCCAGTCATCTAGCGGATAATGATTTTGACTCTCTTGATCTATCATCAAGGTACGACAATAACGAACAGACCCAAAAATAAACTGAACGGTTTTCCAATCTTCTCGTTTCACTTTCCAACCTTCCTCTTGTTTCTGCTCTTTGATTACCTGATTGAGATGAGTGAAGACATCTCCTACTAATTCAGCGAATACTTCATACATACAGACTTGAATAGCTTCTTCTGTCTCTATTAAATTGCTTGAATCCTTTATTATTTGGTAAATCTTTGATATAATCTTATTCATAAGAAGGCCTCTTTCATTTATGTATTTGCCGCTCAAGCATACATTTATGATAGAACGCCTTCTTTCTTTTTGCTAGTAAAAAATAATAGTATCTCGAGAACTATTTTACACATACACCCATGTTATCTTTTATATTATTATCAATCACTAGTGTTGCATGAAACATTATGTGTTTCACAAATTTGTTTATATTATTCCAATATGCAAAAAAGTCCTTTATACTGAACTCAGATGACTCATCCAAGACCAATAAAAAGGACCTAACACATGGATAAGTATAAAACAAATTCTGCTTTTAATAAATGGTTTTCTTCCATTAAGCTAAATCTTTTACCAAGCCCTATTCAAAAAAAGATTGTTGACTTTGATAAATACCATAAGAAACTTAGTTTCTTCCAAGCTCTTCAACTTTTTCTTCATGGAATCAATGACGAAAAAGAAAGTCTTAGAGAGATAGATGCGGCTTTTGTTTCGAAAGAACTTCAAAAAGAAATGGGTATGACTAGTATCAGTTATTCTCAGCTCTCTAGAACTCTCTCAAAAATAGATTCAGAGATTCTTTTAGCCATTTTTAGTCAGCTGGTTAGTCAGGCTAAAAATAAAAGGCCCGTAACGAAACGAAATAGTCTCTACCTAATTGATTCTTCGACGTTTTCACTTAACCAAAACCTTTATCAATGGGCTGATTTTCGTAAAACAACATCAGGAGTTAAGCTTCACTTAAAACTCTGCTTTATGGATAATGAACATCTTTACCCAGATGAATTTACACTGACTAACGCCGTCGAGCACGATACAAATCAGTTAGAAGTATTGGTTAATCAACCTGAAGCGACTTATGTGTTTGATCGCGGTTACCTTGATTTTGAACGATTAGATACGATGCACTCGCAGGGCTACTTCTTTGTGACAAGAATCAAAAAGAATACAAAAGTTCATGTTTTAGAACCATTAGTAGCTTCCAAGAGTGAGTCCGTTATCAGCGACCAAATGGTCGCATTAGGTGCTCAGAACCATCTAACGTCCAGATTTCGTTTAGAAACCGTTCAAGATAAAAAGGGGAAAACTCTCCAGTTTATTACCAATCGTTTTGACTGCTCCTCTACTGACATTGCAGAAATGTACAAAGCACGTTGGCAAATAGAGCTGTTCTTCAAGCATATTAAACAACATATGACGATTAAAAAGTTTTTTTCGAGAAGTGAAAAAGGGGTTGTCAATCAGCTGATTTTAGCCATGATTGCCAGTTTATTAACCTATTTGATTAAGTTAAAAACAAAAAGTAACCAGTCTGTTTTCCAAATCAAACGATTTTTTCGTTATCTGTTATTTCAACCGGCAGAAGAATGGTTTAATCTTTTGATACCGACTTAGATCCTTAAAGAAAGGGTGTCCGTTGGTAATGGAATCAGTTGAATAAGCAAAATTTTCTGGAAATAGTCATCTTTTGCGTAAGCACTCCCTTTTTTTGCCTTTTTTCAGAAAAACAAGAAATGAGGTCAAATTAAGCTATGTTTATGCAACACTAGTGATTATCAATAGGTAAAAGCAGAGAGAGTACTAAAGGAGTCGAGAGATTCGTATCAAAATTATTGATATAAAAATAGTCATGATAAAGGATACGACTAATTTTGCCACAGATGAATGAGCTAAATTTTAGTTATATTAGTTTAGGAGTAGTATGATGAAGGCACAAATGATTATTATGAGGAGTGGTATGATGACGGAATATACATTACCAAAAGTATGGCAGTGGGAAGAAGAGAACGCAAAAAAAGGTGGCAATCGTCCAACAGCAGGCAGTCGTTTTGAGCAAAAATTACCAATTGGGGAGGCTCCGTTCCAACTTTATTCATTAGGAACACCAAATGGTATTAAAGTCGCTATTATGTTTGAAGAGTTAAAGGAATTAGGTGTAGAGGGCGCAGATTATGATTTGTATGCGATTGATATCGGGAAAGGCGATCAATTTGGTTCAGAATTTGTCACAATTAATCCTAACTCTAAGATTCCTGCCCTTGTTGACCAAAGCCAAAGTCCTCGTCTAGAGGTTTTTGAATCAGGCTCTATTCTTCTTTATTTAGCTGAGAAATTTGAGCAACTGATTCCAACGGATATTCATGGTCGAACCGAAACACTTAATTGGTTATACTGGCAAATGGGAGCAGGCCCTTATGTTGGTGGAGGATTCGGCCACTTTTTCGCTTATGCTCCAGAGCCGTTGAAATACCCAATCGATCGATTTACGATGGAAACGAAACGTCAGTTAGATTTACTTGATAAAACCTTAGAACAGCGTCCTTATATCGCGGGAGATAGCTACAGTATTGCAGATATTGCTATATGGTCTTGGTATGGTCTTTTAGCTTTAGGAAAATTATATAAAGGTTCTTACGAATTTTTAAATATAGATGAATACCCTCATTTCTTAGAATGGTCTCATCGTATTGCAGAGCGACCAGGTGTTCAAAAAGGTTTAGAAGTAGAGTATCAACCACTTGGAGAGTAGGTCAAGATAAAATTTTCTTTTATAGAAAAAGAGAAGAAGAGAAATTGTTTTAAAAATGCTTTCTCTCTTTTTTTATCTCTAATCTATTTTTGTAGTGAAAATAACAAGAAAACTTTTTATATTTAATAAACTTAACGTGTTATAATACCCTTATACACTAATTTTTTAGCGGAGGAGAATAAAAAATGAAAGAGATTTATTACAAAAAAGATTTATCAAAATTAGATTCTTTTAAAGAAAACGTCAGAAAATATGTTGCTTCAAAAGACTATGAACTTCAAGAGCAAGAGGGTAATCAGTTAGAATGGGTCTGTCAGATAAAAAAAGAGAGTAAGTGGACATTAGGCATTGGTAGTAAAGCTTTAACTATCGTAATTGAGGATTTTTCAGATAATTTAATAAAAGTGAAAATCGGTGAAGGTAAGTGGCTTTCTAAAATTTCAGGTGGGCTGATTACAACCGTCGTATCTGGTCCTTTATTTTTATTAGCTGCACCAACGACAGTACTAGGAGTTATTGGACAAGTCAAACTCACCTCAGAAATTGTTTCGTTAGCAGATTTAAATCTTAAATGAATTAATAGATGAATTAATAGATGAATGGGACTGTACGTGTAAAATAGTTCTCGAGAGGATATTATCTTTTTACTAGCAAAAATAAAGAAGGCGTTCTATCATAAATGTATGCTTACACGGCAAATACATAAATGGAAGAGGCCTTCTTATGGATAACATTATATCAAAATTATACGAAATAATAAAGGAATCAAGCGATTTAATTGCTACAGAAGAATCTATTCAGCTTTATATGTATGAAGTATTTACGGAATTATTAGGAGATATATTTATACACATAAACCAAACGATTAAGGAACAAAAGCAACAAGAAGGATGGAAAGTAAAGCGAGAAGATTGGAAAACAGTCCAATTTATTTTTGGGCCTGTCCGTTACCGTCGTACTTTAATGGCAGATCAAGAGAATCAAAATCATTATCCATTAGATGAGTGGTTGGGGATTAGAAAATACCAACGTCATAGTCCACTCGTAGAAGTCAAAGTAGCAGAGTTAGCCAGTAAGTGTACCTATCGGGACACCGCTGAAACACTGAAAGAATGGACAGCAGTAGCGATGAGCCATCAAACAGTAGGCAGCCTCCTTAAACGAGTGGGAGAAGCACAAGCGTGTGAAGACGAAGAAATGGTGATTGAGCTAGAAGAGTCAGCAGCGTTACCAGAAGGAAAAAAAGTCGATTATTTCTATGCCGAAGCAGATGGTGTATTTGTCCGTGGGACAACAAAGAAAAAAAGTTTAGAGGTTCATCATGCACTTGTTTATGAAGGCTGGCAGAAAAATGGAAAGAGAGTCTCCTTGAACGAGCCTAAAGCCATTATGACGACTAAAAAGACGGCTGGTTTTTGGGCAGAAGTACAAGCTTTTACAGCGACTCATTACGCGTTACAACACGCTCAAATCATTACCAATAGCGATGGTGGACCAGGCTATACCGCAGATAAATTCCAAGAAACTTTTTCGCAGTCGAATTATCCCGTGTTGAATCAATTAGACGCTTATCACATCTTTCAAGGCCTGAACCGTGCTTTTGGTGTACAAAGTAATCTCTTTAAACAGAACATTCATCAAGCGCTTAAAAAACATGATTTAGAGGCCCTAACGATCTGGTTGGACACTTATGAAAGTACCTTAGAAGAAACACAAGCAGTAGAAAAACTGACTAGTTTTCGAACTTATCTTTTAAGAAATTGGGATCGGATTTTTGATTGGCGAGAAAAAGTAGAACAAGTACCGAAGGATGCCAGAGGTTTAGGCGCAATGGAATCGAATCAACGCCATATTTCTTATCGGATGAAAAAACGTGGAATGCATTGGAGCGAAGTCGGTTGTGAAGCCATGGTGAAAGTGAAACAAGGGATCTTAAATCAAACGTTACGTAAAGCATATCTTCACCAGCAAACTAGAAGTACAAGACAACAACGTAAGGTGAAACAAACCGTTCGTGTATCGTCTTTAATGCATCAAAAGACGCGTCAGTCAGTTGGGGCAAAGAAAGGAACGATTCCGTTGTATGCCCCTCATTCTTCAGCAATGGGGCAGTTAATTAAAAGTTTTCGATAATTCCTGTCTGTTTGGGGAAGGTTCCATTTTTTTGGAACGTTCTCCAAACAGATGGGCCAGCAAACGGCAAAGCCGTGCGGTAGCAGATAGGTGTACAAAAGTAGAACGCCAAACTAGCCTAGTAATAGGACGACCGAGAAAAACTTGACACAAACAATGGGACTTGTTTTTTTGTGAACAGGTCTTTTTTATTTTATACTAATGAAGAGTCGCTGATTAGTAGTTTAGTAGGACAATCTCAACGGTACTTTTGAAAAACAGTCAAAAAGAACAAAATAGATGTAGATATACAAATAAGGAGGAAAAAAGATGATAGTAAATCTTGAAGAATTTTTAAGAAGTCATTCCATTTATTTTGAATTGTATAATCATGATCCTATTTATACAAATGAAGATGCTGTAATAATGAAAGCAGAAAAAGGATTCGCAGGTACGGAGACTAAAGCACTATTTTTAAAAGGAAAATCTGAACAGTACTATTCATTTGTAACTTTTACAACGAAACGAACTGATTTTAAGCGATTAAAGCAAGTTGTAGGCGAAAAAGTAGCTGTTGTGAAACAAGAGGAAATGGAAACGATCACTGGTCAAAAAGCAGGGGCAGTAACACCTTTAGGATATGAAAATACGATTCCAATAATAGTAGATGAAGAGCTTTTTGAACAAGAAAAACTTGTTTTTGCTCCTGCTAGACCTGACCAAACGATGGTTATTTTAGCTAAAGATTTGAAAAAAATTATTGATTTACTTGGGAATGAATTATTTAGCTATAATGAGGAGGGTTAACGATGACCATTCATCCAATAAAAGCTTTTTCTGATAACTATATTTGGGTTATTGAAGAAGGCACAGAGGCAGTAATAGTCGATCCAGGAGAAGCTAGAGGTGTGATAGGTTATCTAGTAGAAAAGAATCTAGAGTTGAAGGCTATCCTACTAACTCACAATCATGACGATCATATTGGAGGAGTCCAAGAAATTTTGGTAACGTATCCAGGCATTTCTATTTATGGACCTGAAGAAACAAGTTCTTTAGCTAATCATATCGTAGTTGAAGGCGACTCTTTTAATCTATTAAATAAAAATTTCAATGTAATAAAAACAGCCGGACACACTGATGGTCACATTAGTTACTTAGCGAAAAAGATACTTTTTTGCGGAGATGCTTTATTTTCAGCAGGTTGTGGTCGAGTTTTTACAAAAGATTATCAAGCTCAATACGATGCCTTACAAAAATTTAACCAATTAGATGATGAGGTACTAGTATACGCAGCGCATGAATATACGCAAACTAATTTACGCTTTTCGCAGGCTATAGAACCGTCTAATAAGGTGATTTCTGAAGTCTTAGTAAAAACTAATGATTTGCGTACAAAAGGACAACCAACCTTACCAACGACGATTGGTAGGGAGAAAAAGATCAATCTATTCCTTCAAGCAAATAGCTTAGAAGATTTTAAAGAACTGCGTCAAGCTCGTGATCTTTTTTAGAGCACCTCCTAAAGGATAAAAAATCTAAATAGAATAAAAAATAATAGCTAACAAAGACGATCTCTGTTAGCTATTAAAAATATACCGGAATTTGAAAAGGAGCTAGTATGTTTTATCTAACGTTAGCCATTATATGTAGTGCGTCGATTGCTCTTATTTTTAAATACACAGAAGGAACAAATGCAAATAGATACGTTATAACAAATGCCAACTACTTTATCGCATTTGCTATCAGTCTGTTTCTAATTTTTTCAAAAGGATTATTATTTGGTATTACTCGTGAAAGCTCATTTGCAACTGAGTTTTCATTGTTATCTAGTAACAATGATTACATTTTATCTCCTTATTCTAGTATTATATGGGGATTAATCATCGGAGGAATATTTGGATCATTCTTTTTTCTTTCATTTGTCTACTATCAAAAAAGTATAAAGGAAAATGGGGTAGGGATTTCAGGTACAATTGCTAAATTAGGGATATTGATTCCAATGATTTTTTCAATCGTAATATGGAAAGAATTTCCTTCTACCATTCAATGGATAGGGATTATTCTATCCTTAGTTTCCATCTTAATTGTTAATTTATCACAAAAGTCTCTTGAAAAATTTGACGTTAAACCGACTATTATTTTCTTATTTATCTTTGGAGGGATGGCCGAGTTTTCAAGTAAGTTTTATCAAAAATATGCTTTAAATGACTACAAAGATGTCTTTCTTTTTGCTCTGTTTTTTGTAGCATTTTTAATTAGTATTTTCTATACGTTTAGAAAAAAAGGAGAAATAATGAAAAAAGATATACTCATAGGCTTTGCGGTAGGAATACCTAATTTGTTTTCTTCTTATTTTTTAATTCTAGCATTAGCGACTTTAAAAACGTCTGTCGTATTCCCAATTTACAGTGCAGGGAGTATTGTACTAATTAATATAGGTGGATTTTTACTATTTAAAGAAAAAATAACCAGAAAAAATCAAGTAGCGATTATTTTGACGATTATTGCCTTAATACTGATTAATAGGTAATGTAAAAAACGGTATTTATCAAAGAGACTAGAACCTCTTGATACATACCGTTTTTTGATAGATTGGTAAATAGGTGATTTAGATAGTGGAAATTAATACTTCAATGCTTTTAATTCTTCTAAAGTAACATCTTTTTCTACATAGTTTTCAACTAAGAAGCCACTTAAAACTGAGAATTCTTTGAAAAGCATATCATAAGCTGTCATATCAGATTTAAAGTTTTCTGCATTTATTTTTTGGACTAATGCCTTTGTTTTAGCTTGAATATCTTCATCAATTTCCCAGTTATCAGGTCTAAGTCGATTAAACTCATCGTACTCAGGTTTGCCACCATAAATCATTTCTCGATAAATTCGATCTTGATGCATGATTGGTGTTTCGTGGGTACCTTGCTCAGCCATTACTTTATAAAGTGCAATACAATAAACAGGGAAAAAAGGAATAACGGCACTTGCTTTAGTCGTAACAGCAGTTGCTACAACAATCTGAGCTTTACCATTGATATCAGACAGTAATGCATTGATATTATTTGCCTTCTCATCGCAATCTGCTTTAGCAGCACCAAGAGTTGCTTGACCATAATAAGAATGATTCAGTTCAGTTCCTAAATAAGAATAATTTGTTGTTAAAACACCATCAGCTAATACGTCCGCTTCTTTTAGTGCTTCCATCCATAATTGCCAGTCTTCTCCACCCATTACTTTTACCGTATCAGCGATTTCTTGATCCGTTGCGTAATCGAGTGTTTCAGTGTAGTACAGTTGTTCTTGCATGTCAATGGTTGGACCAACGACGGGTTCTCCAATAGCTTTAATAGAAGAGTGGTAGACTTCTCCAGTGTCAGGATCTTTTCTAACACCACTTGCCAAACTATAAACGACTAAATCTATTTTACCACCAAAATCATTCTTTATATAATTGATAACTTCTTGCTTACTTTCATAGCTGAAAGCATCTTGAACAAAGTTTTTAGCAATTAATCCTTCTTTTTCAGCTTCTTCTCGAAACGCAATATTATTATACCAACCAGCGGTGCCTAAATTTCTTTCACTTTTTGGGCCTTTTTCAAAAGAAACACCGATTGTATCTGCTCCTGCTCCAAAAGCTAGACTAATTCGAGTAGCTAAACCATAGCTTGATGATGCACCAACGATTAAAACCTTTTTTGCTCCTTCATAAGGTCCTTTCTTTTTTACATAATCAATTTCATTCACTACTTCTTGCATACATCCAACTGGATTTATGCCTAGTGCTACGTTTCCACGTAATTTATGTTCAAATTTCAGCATGGTGTCTTTACCTCCTATTTAAATGTTAGTAAGAATATAATACCAGAAAAAACTCTTTATCACTAAATAATCTAATTCTATTTACTATTTAAAAAATAGGACACAAGAAAATGTGCTCTATTAATTAGGAGAGTAGTCAAAATTTTGAGACGAAATTAGCTTTTTATGTTCATTAATACTAAAAATCTGTGTGATAATAAACTTTTTTGGTAATTAATTTACACATGTTATTCTGGATGGTATATGGAACTAGGAAGGAAACTCTAAAAGCTTGTCATAAAATCTTAATTATTCTAAAAAATGAACAACTTTTTTGACGATAGAGGTACTTATACTCAATAATGATATAAAGATTATTTTTGGAAACGCCTATTGTTAATTAATGTAAAATATAATAATAAGCTAGTAATAGAATAGGACATTCTAAAAAGTCTTGAAGGAAGATAAAAGAAAAATGATATATTTTTTATCACTAGTGTTGCATAAACATAGCTTAATTTGACCTCATTTCTTGTTTTTCTGAAAAAAGGCAAAAAAAGGGAGTGCTTACGCAAAAGATGACTATTTCCAGAAAATTTTACTTATTCAACTGATTCCATTACCAACGGACACCCTTTCTTTAAGGGTCTAAGTCGGTATCAAAAGATTAAACCATTCTTCTGCCGGTTGAAATAACAGATAACGAAAAAATCGTTTGATTTGGAAAACAGACTGGTTACTTTTTGTTTTTAACTTAATCAAATAGGTTAATAAACTGGCAATCATGGCTAAAATCAGCTGATTGACAACCCCTTTTTCACTTCTCGAAAAAAACTTTTTAATCGTCATATGTTGTTTAATATGCTTGAAGAACAGCTCTATTTGCCAACGTGCTTTGTACATTTCTGCAATGTCAGTAGAGGAGCAGTCAAAACGATTGGTAATAAACTGGAGAGTTTTCCCCTTTTTGTCTTGAACGGTTACTAAACGAAATCTGGACGTTAGATGGTTCTGAGCACCTAATGCGACCATTTGGTCGCTGATAACGGACTCACTCTTGGAAGCTACTAATGGTTCTAAAACATGAACTTTTGTATTCTTTTTGATTCTTGTCACAAAGAAGTAGCCCTGCGAGTGCATCGTATCTAATCGTTCAAAATCAAGGTAACCGCGATCAAACACATAAGTCGCTTCAGGTTGATTAACCAATACTTCTAACTGATTTGTATCGTGCTCGACGGCGTTAGTCAGTGTAAATTCATCTGGGTAAAGATGGTCATTATCCATAAAGCAGAGTTTTAAGTGAAGCTTAACTCCTGATTTTGTTTTACGAAAATCAGCCCATTGATAAAGGTTTTGGTTAAGTGAAAACGTCGAAGAATCAATTAGGTAGAGACTATTTCGTTTCGTTACGGGCCTTTTATTTTTAGCCTGACTAACTAGCTGACTAAAAATGGCTAAAAGAATCTCTGAATCTATTTTTGAGAGAGTTCTAGAGAGCTGAGAATAACTGATACTAGTCATACCCATTTCTTTTTGAAGTTCTTTCGAAACAAAAGCCGCATCCATCTCTCTAAGACTTTCTTTTTCGTCATTGATTCCATGAAGAAAAAGTTGAAGAGCTTGGAAGAAACTAAGTTTCTTATGGTATTTATCAAAGTCAACAATCTTTTTTTGAATAGGGCTTGGTAAAAGATTTAGCTTAATGGAAGAAAACCATTTATTAAAAGCAGAATTTGTTTTATACTTATCCATGTGTTGGGTCCTTTTTATTGGTCTTGGATGAGTCATCTGAGTTCAGTATAAAGGACTTTTTTGCATATTGGAATAATATAAACAAATTTGTGAAACACATAATGTTTCATGCAACACTAGTGATTTTTTATATAAATAGACCTCATAGTAATCAAATAAAATAACAAGCACAAAATAATTAAAGCGATTACAAGTTGAGTTGTTAACCTGAATAATTCATACCTTTAATTTTTTGTTGTTTTTAATCAATTAACACACTTTTTTCAAATTTTTTTCAAATTAACGTTTAATAGTTTTACTTTTTGGTACTTAATTCATTTATTTATTGGTTTCTCATTAAGAAAGTACGAATTTTGGGCATAGTTGGTCCTTGGTTTTGATTGGTTTTTTTAAAAAAAATTAAGGAGTTTTTAAATATAATGCCGAATCCTTTGGATTCGATTAAAGACGGCATAAAACTCCGCTTGATAAACATGCGAACTAGAAATTTTTAGATACATTTCTCTCGCAGTACTCACTAGTTTGCCAGCTACTTTGAATAAGCGAAGACGAATCGTATTAATTTGAAGTCCTTTATAATTTTTATCAAAACAAGTTGTACGCAAAAAATTGATTAGGTTGTATGCAAGGACACTTATCATCATACGTGCATGATTTTCAATAAATTTAGGGCTATCTGTCTTATCAAAATAGAAACCATTTTTTGCTTCTTTAATGTAGTTTTCCATAGCACCACGCTTTTTATACGTCTTAAAAACTTGTTTTGATGAAATATTTTCTGAAAAATTTGTGACAATAAACGTATGCTTGAAAAGTAATTCACCCATTTCTCGAATGGATTGAATGCATACTCTACGCGGTTTAGACCAAGACGCTGCTTGATAGGAAACGGAATAATAGTATTCTTCTTTTTCATTCCAAGGATAATTATCGTCGTAATACACAAACTCTTCTGCTAATCGGTATAAATTATTATTATGTTTTAGGCGAATGACAAAGTTTGACCCATATTCTTCGCATAACTCATAAATATCAGGTGTTGCAAATCCACTATCTCCACGCACTAAAATATCTGTCGTAGGGACTGCTCGATTGTAATGATCTAATAACGGTTCAAGAAACCCTTTAACTCCTTTAGACGTGTATTGATTTCCTGAACGAAGTTTAGCTTTTAAAAAATCGCCCGTTAATCCATCGAATACGACTAATGGATGATAACCGTTTGTTCGATAGTGGGCATTATAATCTGTTTGTTCCTGAATACCGAAGGTATCAGAGTGTGTAGAATCCAAATCAATAATCATATTCATATCATTGCGAACAAATCTCGCTTGGTCAATTAATGTTTGATTAAAGGTTTGTAAATCATTAATCGTTTGGTCTGTAATGCGATCAAGAAACCGAGAGATAGTCGGTTGAGAAGCCAAACACTCTTCTTGTAATAGAGTTTGTAATACTGGATCATATTGTAAGATAGTCGCAGACGAATCAGCTTTATAGCCAGCAATTAGTTGAAGAATTAGTTGTTTTAAAATTTTATGGTTAGTGTGTTTCCAATAGCGACGATTTTCATTATATGAAATGAGTTTTTTTGACAATTCTTCAAAATGAAAAGTATCCATTAATTCATCAACTAAAATTAATCCTGAATCACTCGATAAACGACCACCTGTATGAGAGACATATAAATGGTTATTGAATTTCATTGCTTTTTCTTGTAAAGTAATCATTGAGAGAACCCCTTTCTATTGGTTGGTTGTGATGATATAACCATAGCAGAAAGGGGTTCTTTTTTCATCACCTAATGGGTGATAAAGCAAATTAGTTTAAACGCTGTAAAATCAACATCGATTAGTATTTTTAGAAAAGCTATGAATTATTCAGGGTTAAATAGAAAGATTTCTGCTATATTTATAATTACAAAATTCTTTATTCAGATTTTATTAATAGAGGTACTTTTTGCTTATTATTTTTAAAAGCTATATTTATTTTAAAGTAGAATATAAAATATGTATCGTGACTAATCAATAAGATGAAGACGGTTGTATTAGCGTTCTAATAACTTATAATGAATAGAAATAACTAATTCATGCTAATTTTAAGTAGTCGTAAATAGTAAAAAAATTTAAAGGGAAAATATAGAGCTAGAGTACTTTTATTTTGCCTACACTTTAGCACATTCTGATTCTATAGTTCAAGAGATAAGAAGAAATAAGTCATTGTTAAAAAGAGCAATTAAATTACAAAATAATTTAAGAAGGGATTTAATAATATGGAGGAAAAAATCGTTCATCAATTACCTAAGGTAGAATTACACTGTCATTTAGACGGTTCTGTTCCTATGGAAACACTAAAAAAAATGGCAAAAAAACAACAGTTTGATCTAGCTTTACTTGATCAAATTATTGCACCAGCAAAATGTACTAACTTAGTCGATTATTTAAAAGGTTTTGATATTATTCATCAGCTAATGCAAACTTATGAGCAACTGGAAGAGTCAGCCTACGCAACTGCAAAAGCTGCAGCTTTAGAAAATGTTCGCTACATGGAGTTGCGTTTCGCTCCACTCTTGCATATCGAAGCGGATTTAACCGTACCAGAAGTTATTGCAGCAGTCAGTGGAGGAATTCGCCGTGCTATGGAAGAGTCTACCATTGTAGTAAATTTATTGATATGTGGGATGCGCCAGCATTCTAACGAAGATAATCTTACGATGTTATCTGAAGTCATAAAGATAAAAGAAGAGTTAATGGTTGGTTTTGATATGGCTGGTCCAGAACCTGATTTTGCAAACGATCATATTGAACCATTAACGACCTGTGCAAAAGAAAATGAATTACAAATCACACTTCACTCTGGTGAGTGTGGTTGTGCTCATAATGTTGTTCAAGCGATACGCTTGGGAGCAAAACGTATTGGACATGGGATAGCTATTCAAAAAAATGAAGCGGCGCAAGCACTTTGTTTAGAAAAGGAAACCATCATCGAAATGTGCCCGACTAGTAATATCCAAACCAATGCGGTTAAAGACTGGGAAGATTATCCTTTAGTCGATTTTTTGGAAAAAGGAATAAGCTGTTGTATCAATACAGATAATCGTACCGTTTCAAATACAACGTTGACGAAAGAATATATGCTATTAGCTGAACATACTGGAATTAGTTATCCAACAATGAAATTATTAAACCTAAATGGCTTAAAAGGTGCTTTCACGACTCCAGAGCTAAAAGGACAGCTTTTCAAAGTAATGGAAGAAGATTACGCACCCTACATGTAATAGAAAATGAAAGGTGAGACTTACAGGTATTAATCGGACTATGTGTCACTTTTTTTAAACTCTTATAATAAAAATCGTTAATTATTTAGTGAAATAAGTAACGATTTTTTATTACTTAAATAAATAAAAAATTAAAGCTGTTTAATGATTCGTTGTGAAATTTACCAGGAGAGGATATATAACTATGAACTCACCTCTGACAGCTTATATAGCACTTATTTCTGCATCGGGCGTATTAAACGTGTATTTATGTTTATATGTGTATTTTAAACGTCAACGCTATAGAAATATTGCTTGTTATTTTATGATCTATACTGCAACAATAGCGATTTATTGTTTTGCTTCAGCTTTTTCTTTAATGAGTGTGACACTAGAACAAATAAAATTTTGGACAACTATTCAATACATCGGTATGCCAATTTCTGCGATATTAGGTTTACTATTTATCATGCACTATCTAGGACTTCATCTTTCAAAAATTAAGATAGTTGCTTTACTTGTTGTACCAATAATCACTTCAATTATGGTAGCAACGAATGACTTTCATCATCTTTATTATCGGGTTTTTGAAATAGATCCTGTTTTAGGAGCACCTTACATAAATCAAGAGATAGGCCTATGGTATATGATTCATGGAGCGTATATCTTTTTTTGTATGCTAGTCGCTCTTTTACTAGCTATATCACATTGGAAAGAGATAGCAAAAATATATCGGCCACAGTTACTTTCTTTGATATTAGGACAATTTATTCCTATGGTAACAGCTTTTTTATATTTAATGGAACTTACTCCTCGAGGGGTTGATCCTGTTCCAATGATTTTATGGCTTTCTTCGATTTTATATTTATGGTCAATTAGTTCGTCTCGAATGTTTACATTAATGCCTGTTGCAAAAAACCTTATATTTAATAGTATAAATGATGGAGTAATGGTATTGGATGAGTCTCTTCAGTTAATTGAATTTAATCAAATTTGTGGGAAATATTTCCCGAAGTTAAATAAGACGTTGATTGGAAAATATTTCTACGATATTTGGCTTGAACTAATAGGTAAGACTTTCCCCTTAGTACTTGAGCTGGAGAGTCATAACCAAGAGATACAATTGGTCGTTAAAGAAACAAAACGTATTTATCAAATTCGCGTCTCGCCATTGATTGAAGTTGGAAATAACAAAGGTCTGATTATAATTTTTACAGATATTACTGAATTGAGAGAATTACAAATTAAACTAGAGTATCAGGCTAGCTATGATGGATTAACTCAAATATACAATCGCCGTGCTTTTATGGAACATTGCGAACAAAATTTCTTAGAAGCAGAGCAGAAAGAGATTCCCTTTACAGTTATCTTGATGGATATTGATCATTTTAAAAAAGTAAATGATACGTATGGACATTATATAAGGGATCAATTACTCAAACATGTTGTAAACATTTTTAAAAGCCAATTAACAAAAGGACAGATTTTTGCTAGATATGGTGGGGAGGAATTTGCTTTATCCTTAAATGGATATACAGCAGTAGAGGCTGAGTTATTAGGAAATAGGCTACGTGAAAGTTTGGAAGGACAGAGCCTTTATTCTTCTAAAGGGATTATCTCAGTTACTTTTAGTATGGGAGTAGCCCAAGCAGTACCGGATAAAATAGAAACGATAGATCAGTTATTGAATAAAGCGGATAAAGCATTATATTCTGCAAAACAAGCAGGACGTAACCAAGTCCATGTTTATAAGAGAGTTAAGTAAAAAGTAGATAAAGAGGATAGTGTGTTGAACAAAGAGAAACGAATAAAAAGCTACCAGTCGTTTAGCCAGAAGGACACGTACTATCTTTACCTCCTTATCCAACTTATAAAACTAATAAAATTTAAAACAATCATTTACCACTGGGAATAAGGATTAAGGAGAAGTGATAGTTATCTTATCTATAATTCGGAAATCTTATCTAAATCTAAAAATCAATAAAATAGTAGACAAGTTAGTTTTCAAAAAACAATTAAACGATTTTGAAGAGATAAAAAGGATACGTGAATGAAAAAAAACAATAATCCTATTTTAGATTAGGATTATTGCTTTTTTATTAAACTATTTTTCGATAAGTGAATTATTCTGTAAAGTTATCAAAATATCCTTGAATATAGATAATAGGCGTCCCTTTATCTCCACTACCGGAAGTTAAATCAGATAAAGATCCAATTAAATCAGTTAGTCTACGAGGAGTTGTCCCTTGAGCTTCCATCGCGCCAACAAGATCTTCTTTTTTGTTTACAATGTAACTAGAAATCGCTTCTTTCAACTCTTTCCCACGAAGATGCGAGAAGTTGTTATCTGCTAAATATTTCAGTTTTACCTCATTAGGTGTACCAGCAAGACCGGACGTATAAGCAGGAGAAACAACTGGATCTGCTAATTCCCAAATTTTTCCGACAGGATCTTTAAAGGCTCCATCTCCATAAACCATTACCTCGATTAGTTTACCTGTTTGTTCTCTCATTTTTTCTTGAATATGATCAACAATGGGTTGACAACTATGAGGAAATAATTTTAAGGTATCGTCGGTAGCTTTATTAGATCCAAGTAGACCATAAGATTCATTAAAGCCACTGCCATTAATTGATTTTGATAACACATCATCAAGGCCGTATACTTTTTCGGCTCCAGCATTAGTAAGAATTCGCTTTGTTCTAGCTCTTGAATGGATATCACTTGCTAGTACACTTTTTGTATACTTTAAAATTGTTTTTGGATCGTTTGAGAAAATAATTTCACAACTCGTTCCTTCAGCTTCGATGATTGAGCGATAGTATTCGATATAATCAACACCAGTAAATTCGTGTTTTTTATAACCAAAGTGCTCACGGAATTCACTTTCAGTCAATACATCTGTCCAAGGATTAACGCCTCTAACATCTAATTCATCGATATCAACAAGTTGGTTACCCACTTCATCAGAAGGGTAGCTCAACATCAAAACAATACTTTTTGCTCCCTTTGCAATACCGCGTAAAATATTTGAGAAACGATTACGACTAAGAATTGGAAAGATAACCCCAATTTTTTCGTCTCCATATTTTGTTTGAATATCTTCAGCAATATCATCGATGCTAACATAATTTCCTTGTGCGCGTGCGACGATTGATTCGGTAATCGTTATAATATCGCGATCTTCAAAAGTTATGCCTTCAACTTTTGCTGCATTCAATACAGTATCTACTACGATTTTCTCAATATTATCACCTTCATTAATAATTGGTCCTCGAAGACCACGTACAACTGTTCCAACGGCTCTTTCCAATAAAATCTCCCCTAACAAATTACTTTATATATAAATAAGTAAGTACAACTATCTATATACTACTGGTCCATTATACCTTTCTGGATGGATAGATGTAAAACGTTATATTGTAATACTGGGTATATAAATATGATTTGCAGTTAATTAATTAAATCTTTGAAAGATTAAATTTTAAAAAAGGTAGTAGTAAGTAGAGAAAGACAAGCAATCTTCCTATTTAGCTAATGAACAGGAAGTATTCATTTTTTCTTCAAATAATGAACTAATTTATTTTAAGAGAAGCGTTTTAGTTAGTTTTAACTGATTTATTTTTCTACAGTTGGTTCTTCTGATATAATAGGTATCAGATAAAAGCTTAAATAAATGATAGAACTAAAGGAGAATCTTAGATGAACTTAAAAGAACAATTAACTCAATATAAACCGTACAATGATCGAGAAGCTGTAGATCAAAAAGAAATACTGCGTTACTTGATGACTTTCGATAATTTATTAACTAGAGAAAATGAACAGGCTCATTTCACTGCTTCAGCGTGGGTGGTAAATAAGAAGAGAACAAAAGTATTGATGGCGTATCATAATATTTATCAATCGTGGTCATGGGTTGGCGGACACACAGACGGCGATACTGATTTGCTACACGTAGCTTTCAAGGAAACACAAGAAGAAACAGGCTTGACAAATCTTACAGCAATTTCCAAAGAAATTTACTCCATTGAGATTCTAGAAGTTCCAGCTCATATAAAAAAAGATAAACCAATAGCCAAACACCTGCATTTAAATCTTACCTATCTCATTGAGGCAGATGAAGATGAATTAACCTCTATTAAACCGGATGAAAACAGTGGCGTAGAATGGAAGGAATTAGACGATGCCGTTATGGCATGCAGTGAAGCAGAGATGAAAGTTATCTATCAAAAGTTAAATCAAAAATTAAAAAGGTATGCAAAAAAATAGCCTTTACAAAATAAAAAAGATTCCATGCTTTTGACTAGCATGGAATCTTTTTTTCGTTTATTTATTTATTCGTTCATCCAGCCTAATTTATCAAATAAGTAAAATGAGACACTCAAGATAATACCAACAACACTGGCAAGAATCATTCCTTTTAACTCAATGCCGGCAAAGTTAACAGTTAGGCCACTTAAACCAGCTACGAAAACGATTGATGTTAAGATGAGGTTTCTAGATTGACTGTAATCAACCTTTGATTCAACTAATAAACGTAATCCGCTTGTTCCAATCATTCCATAAAGCAAAAAGGTTACTCCGCCAATAACATCTCCAGGAATAGTAGAAATTAAAGCTGCTAATGGTCCGACAAAAGCCATGAAAATAGAGAAAATAGCTGCACCAGCAATGACTCGAACGCTATAAACGCCGGTAATAGCCATCACGCCGATATTCTCACCGTAAGTAGTTGTAGGAACACCACCAATTAAGCCGGAAATAGCCGAAGCTAAGTAATCTGCAAATAATGAACGGTGCAAGCCTGGTTCTTTCATTAAATCTCGGCCAATCACATTAGACGTCACAACTTGGTGTCCGATATGTTCCGAAGTTACCACTAGAAGAACCGGCAGCATTGTTAAAGTAGATTGTAAATCAAATTTTGCCCATTGAAAATATGGTATTGTGAACAAAGATGCTTCTAAAACAGGAGCAAAATCAACCATACCAAATGCGATTGCGGTAAGATAACCAGCAATAATGGAGATTAAAATGGGGATAGTAGATAAAAAGCCTTTAAATAATACCGAGCCTAAAACAGCTACACCTAAAGTGATGAAGAAAATAATAAAGTTTTGAGGAGTCGCAGTATCAGTCATTAAGTTAGCACCGATTGTCCCACCATTAACAGTATTGCTTGCTAATTCTAGACCAATTAAAGCGACAACGGCTCCCATAGCTGCTGGAGGAAGGACAACGTTGATCCATCCTGTTCCCACTCGATGAATGAAGAGTGCCAAAAGGCAACCGATTAAACTTAAAACAACAAATGCTCCTTGTGCGTATTGGAATCCTTGATTGGCAATAATGATACTGGTTGGTCCGATAAAAGCAAAACTTGAACCAAGGTAAGCAGGAGCCTTTCCTCTTGTAATGAAAATGAACAACAATGTTGAAAGTCCATTCATTAATAAAACAATACTTGGATCAATTCCGAAAATGATAGGCACTAAAACCGATGCTCCAAACATTGCAAACGTATGTTGAAGACTTAAAGGAATAAGTAATTTTACTGGGACCTTTTCATCTACTTGAATAATATTCTTCTTTGACATCTATGATTCCCCCTGTTTTAGGCACAAAAAAAGCCTTTTGAATGTGTTATTCGCAAAAGGACCTAAGGTATCAAAATTTGATTTGTTACCCTTTCTAATCTCTCTGGACTAGTTTAAAAGGACTTCGCTTCAATTATTCTAGCAGTAAAAAATAGGAATTACAATAAAGGAATGATATTTTTAAGAAAAGGACTCACTAGTAATAGAAACAGTAACTTTTGCCTAGCTGGTCAAGAGTATTATTTCATGGCATAATGCAATAAACAAGGTATAGGAACTCGTCTAGGGATAAGCAGCCTAATCCAATAGAATCGGAGGATGAAAAATGAATAATAATGATAGACTTGTACGCTTAAGATATGCATTAGACATTAAAGATGCAGAAATGGTTGATATATTTAAATTAGGTGAGTTAGAAATAACTAAAGAAGAAGTTCAACAACTTTTAACAAAGGTTAAAGCCAAACAAAATCAAGAAGATGACGAAGGCTACTCAGTTAATGAATACATGAAAAAATGTAAGAATACGGTATTAGAATCTTTTTTAAATGGATTGATTGTCTTTAAAAGAGGCAAACAAGAAGTTAAACCAGGAGAACCGATAAAAAAAGCAGAAGTAATGATAAGAAACGATCAAAGTGTTAATAACGTTTTGTTGAAAAAATTAAAAATAGCTCTTTCTTTGACTAGTGATGATATATTAGGGATTTTAGACGAAACAGGTGTTCACTTATCAAAAAGTGAATTAAGTGCTGTTTTAAGAAGAGAAGGACAGCGCAATTATAAAGAATGTGGTGACCGTTACGCTAGAAACTTCTTGAAAGGATTAGCTATTCGTTACCGAAATGACTAAAAACAACTAAAAAAACACGAGACTTTTCTCTAAGTAAAAGAGAAAAATTTCGTGTTTTTGAATTAAAGTTTGTGTATTTCTGTTTTAGTAGTTGGTGCATTATGAATCGTATCAGCTACTGGACAAGTGCGGTCAATGAAAGCTACGAAATTTGCAATTTCTTCATCTGTATTATCTGCATCAATATACATTTTAGATACAATTGAGGAGAAACCTATTTTAGCATCTTTATTTTTTCCCATAAAACCATCTGGATCCAATTCGCCTTCTAACTCTACACGAATATCTTTTAAGTTAATACCGTGCATCTTAGCAAAAGAGCGAGCTACGATTACTTTACAACCACCAAGAGAAGATAGTAGCGCTTCAACAGGATTCATCGCTTCATTTGATCCACCTAAGTTCTTTGGTTCATCCAATATGAATTCAAAATTTCTTGAGGTACATGAGACTTTTAATCCACCGATTGATTTAGCTACTGCATGAAATGTTTCTATTGCCATAAAAATAACCTCCTATTCATTTATACATCTATTGTATCATAAAAAAGCGCTTTATGCTCACTTATTCACAGAAATAACAGGCAAATGAATACGAACACTAAAAAGGAAGCTGATAGATAATTAGCTTTATTTTTTAGCCATCGTATTCAAAATATTTTTTTGAAAAAAGATACTTTTTATTTTATTTTCAGAGGTATGAGCTGTTCTTCAATTGCCTTGAGCGGAGCCTTTGCTTGCAGTAACGCAGCAGCTGTGTAGGCACCTTCTACAAAAGCTGTGTCATAAACGAGTATATTTTTATCGGAAATCTCAGAAGCTAATTCCAAATTCATTTTTGCACTGCCTAAATCGTAAAAAGCTAAAATAGTTTCTTCTTCAAAAGATTCTAGCCTGTCATTTATTTTATCAAAGCTAGTTCCAACCGTTCCTTGTGAAGTTCCGCCAGCGGTTTTAATTGTAACATCTGCGGCAATCTCGTTTAGTAATGTTGCAACACCATTTGCTAAGTCTTCTACATGTGAAATCAATAGAACTGCATACTCTCTAGTTATCGTAAACACCTGCTTCCATCATCGTTTTAAATAGATAACTACTAGACATAGCACCTGGGTCAATATGACCTATTGAGCGATCGCCTAAATAAGATGCGCGTCCTTTAGTAGCTTTCATATCTTTAGTAAGTTGAACACTTTCTTCAATTAATTCAACGGTTAGCTTATTTTCTTTGATAGCTTCAATAACTGGGAACCACTCATCGATCATTGTTTTTTCACCAACTACAGCTTTTCCTCTTTTTTGAATACCCTCTAAGCCGGCTTCCAGTAAGAGAGATAAATCAGAACTTTCTTGACTGGCTTTTGCCATACTGATGAAAGCAGAGCCATACAATGGTCCAGAAGCACCACCGACTTTACTGACTAAAGTCATCCCAATTAATTTTAATAAAGAAGGAATATCTTCTGGAGTTTCAGAATCTAAAGCATCGTTTAAAGCTGTTGCTCCTCGAGCCATATTGTTGCCGTGATCTCCGTCGCCAATGGCTGTGTCCAATTCACTAAGATAAGCTTTATTCTCTATTAATTGAGCTGTAAAAAGAGTGAGCCATTTTTTTGTATTTTCTAAAGATAGCATACTAGTCATCCTTTCCTACCAAGCAATAGTTTTTACAGGTGCGTTCAAATAGTCAAGCCATTTGTCATCCTCTAATTTGACTAACGTTAATGAGAGTCCTTGCATATCAATTGAGGTCATGTAATCTCCCACTTTTTTAAAGGGTAATTCGAGTCCTTCTTTTATTAGTAATTCTTTGACATCGTTCATAAAGATAAACTGCTCCATTAAAGGTGTTGCGCCCATACCATTAACTAATAAGGCATATTTTTCGCCTTTTTCCCATTGAAACTCATCTTTTAATTTTTTGATCATTTCCTTTGCTAATTCTTTAGAAGGTTTAATTTTTTCTCTACGATAACCGGGCTCACCATGAATACCAACACCAAATTCAATTTCATCTTCAGCTAATTCAAAGCCAGGTTTTCCTACTTCTGGAACAGTAGCAGCACCTAGAGCTACGCCAAGAGATTTAATGGCTGGAATCAGTTGGTCAGCTAGTTGTTTGATTTCTTTTAAAGAGAACCCTTCATCGGCTGCAGCACCTAAAATCTTATGAACAAATACAGTTCCGGCAATGCCTCTTTTTCCAGCCGTATAGGTACTATCTTTAACAGCGATATCATCGTCAACAACAACAAAGTCAACAGCGATGTCTTCCATTTCAGCCAATTCTTTTGCCATATCAAAATTCATAATATCTCCAGAGTAGTTTTTGATAATTAAGAAAACACCCTGTCCTTCGTCGCTAGCTTTAATGCCTGTTAGAATTTGATCTGGTGTAGGAGATGTAAATACTTCTCCACAAACTGCAGCAGAAAGCATTCCTTGCCCAACGAAACCAGCATGAGCAGGTTCGTGACCGCTTCCTCCACCACTAACAAGTGCTACTTTTTTGTTATGTGAAGTTTTTCGATGAATAACATTTGATTCAGGCAAACGTTCTACCAAATTATCGTAGGCAAAAGCTATACCATCAAGCATCTCATCTAAAATGGATGAGGGATCATTCATAATTTTTTTCATTAAAAAGTCCTCCTATTAATTTATTTGTCTCTATTCTCTCATTGTAACCGTTTTTTTAGATAACAACAAATACTTAGCTCAAAGTAGTAGAAGAAAGGTTAGTTAAATAACGCAATAAAATAACTGACTTGTAACCGGTTTAATTTGGTATAATAAAAAGAATAAGATAGTTAGCTATTTAAGAGAGGGGTTAGACTAGGATGGATCAGCAAAAACAGTTGTATTCACTTGCTAAACAACTATATAAAGAAAATTTTTGGAATGATTATTTAAAGACTGATTTGATCGCTATCCAACTAGCTAACCGGAAAGAGCCGGTCATTATCTCTGTGTTGGGTCAAACAGATCACAACTATGGGTTTTTATTTTATCGGAATTTAGAAGAATTAGCTTGTTTTTTTGAAGCAACAATAAGAGCAAAACAACAAAATTTTCGGGCTATGCCAGATGTCATCCAATTACAAAATTGTCTGTCTTTAGAATTCGAAGACAGAGGGGCTATTAGTGAAGAAGAGTACCGACTCATCAAAGATAGTGGCGTACCATTTAGAGGGAAAAAATCTTGGCCAATTTTTGTGGATTATTTTCCAGGTTACTACCCTTCAATAATGGATGAATCAGATAATTTATTAATCATAGAAGTAATTGGAAAATTAATAGAAACAGCTAAAGATTTTAAAAAGAAATTAGTGCTTGATAAAGATAAAAAACACCCCTCAGAGATACCCATTCGAACCTATCAAAAAAATGATACTTATACAGATGGCTTATTTAGATTACCTAAAAAAATAATGGAAGGAACTTCTCAGTTTAAAAAAACCGCACCAATTTTATTGACCTCTTTTGAGATGAAAAGAGTAAATAGTCAAAAACTTGGTTCTGGTATATGGGAAATAGATATTGATTTTATGAGCTCTCCTGTTGTCTCGATAGAAGGAGAGAGACCTTTTTTTCCATTAGCGCTGCTAATAGTAGATAGTGAAGAAAGTGAAATTATTTGCAGTGAGTTTTTCAAACCAGGAGATAGCGAAACGATTCAGCGGTTACTCATTCAATTAATTTTATCAGAAAATAAAAAGCCTCCTAAAATTGTTGTTAGTACTAATCAGTACTGCAGAGTTGCTAGGTATTTAGAAAATTTATTACTTAACTTAGAGATTGAGTTAGTTCCTATTCAAAAATTACCAATGATTTCTGCTTTTAAAAAAGGACTACTCGACTATTTATAATAAAAGTAAGAAAAAAAGAAAGAAATCAATAAAAGTCGATTTCTTTCTTTTTTTTTCTAATTTATTTATACTTATAAATAAGTAACAGGTTATAGTGAGTATAGAAATGAAAGACGAAGGAGAATAAATAAGTGAAAACATTAATTATTATTTCTCATCCTGAAATTAAAGAATCAAGTAGTCAACAATATTTGCTTCATTCAATTCCTGATGACCATGATTTAACCATCCATCACTTAGAGGAGTTTTATTCTGATACTCCGATTGATGTTGTTGCGGAGCAAAAATTAGTAGCCGCTCATGACCGCATTATTTTTCAATTTCCGCTTTACTGGTACAGTTCGCCGGCATTGCTTAAACAATGGCAGGACGAAGTCTTAACAGGTGATTTTGCCTATGGGAAAAAAGGCACTCAATTACAGAATAAAGAATTTGCGCTTGTTTTGTTGATAGGTGCTGCAAAATCAGATTACCAAGCTGGTGGAAAAGAATTGTTTAGTATGGATGAATTAACGAAACCTTTCCAGGCAATGGCTCATAAAACAGGAATGATATTTCTTAAGACGTTTTCTATCTATCAGTTTGTCTATATGACCGAACAAGAAAAAATGACGTTGTTAATTGACTACCAACTATTTGTGACTGGTGATCCAGAACAAAGTTTATTATCGCGCGAAAACTGGCTATTAAATCAACTAGAAAAAACGAATGTGACTACGTTAGGGACAGGAAACGAAGAAATACTGCAGCACGTTATTGAAATGATCGAAGAAAATAGAGAAACAATTGATGATTTGAAAATTTTATTAGATGATATGAACTAGGAGGTTTATGATGGAAAAAGAAGACTGGCTATTATTAGAACTAGAAAAATTGTTTACGAGTAGCCAAGAATACAAACAAAAGGCACTTCTTAAAGCGGCAATGGAACTAGTAAAAGAACAATTTAAACGGATAAATCAAATGGAAGGTGAACTAGACGGAAGACTGTGGAGTCCAAGAGATTGGCATAACTAAATATGAAAAAAGATAAGTCCTAAAAATAAGTATCTATTTTATAAAGATACATTTTTAGGACTTATTTTAATGACTGCTAAAGCAGGCGACTATTTTGTCACTCTTTCATAAATTTCTTCACAAATTTCGTGGGTAATAAGAGAATCAGAAAGAGAGGGATTAGGCTGTTTATTTTGATTAACACATTCAATAAAGTGATTGATAATTTGATGAAATCCTCGCTTAACCAAGGTTGGTTCCCAACCATTAAAATCAAGCGTTGTTTTTTTATTATTTAAATAATGAGTCGTTTCAACGAGATCATTAACAACAAGCTTATTTCCTTCAGCCATATACTCGATAATTTCTTCTGTTGTACCGTTATTGCGATTCATAATACCAATAGCGGTACAATCTTTTCCAATTAATTGAATCACAACATTATACAGTGAGTCCTCTTTTTCTAAATGCTGAACCGTTAAGTCTATTACTTGTGTATCCATAAGAAAACGCAATGTATCAACAACATGAATAAAATCTTGAACGATAAAATTTCTCTTATCACCAGGAAGAATGTATCTATTTTTTTGGATTACGACCATATCCGCTTTTCCTTCATCTTTTAGAGCGGCAATCATTGGAGCGAATCTTCGATTGAATCCAACCATTGCAATTAGTTTTTTTTCTTTAGCTAGTTGGACAATTTGCTTTGTTTCTGCTAAATTCATTGCAATTGGTTTATCGATATAGACATGAATATTATTTTCCATTATTTTTTTAATTAGTTCAAAATGAGTAGGAGAAGGAGTACAAATTAAAACAGCATCAATCTTCAAATCAATTAATTCATCGACAGTCCGTACGTATTCTGATATGCGGTGTTTTTTAGCAAGCCTCTCTAGTTTCTCCTTATCACGAGTACAAAGGATTAATTCAATTCCTTCTTTTTCACTGAGAACAGGCAAATAAGCTTTTTGAGCGATATCACCTAAACCAATAATTCCAATCCGCATCTATTATTCCTCCATTAAACTTTTTTGTAGAGAGTATGTTAGTTTTTTATTTTAAAATAGGAGTTCCCATATAGATTAAAGTTTACTGTACTAATAGTTTAAATTCAATTTTTAAAGAAATAACTTTTTTTAGTAGGATAATCAGTGCGATTATAGAATCTTATGTTAAAATAAACACAAAGGGTAAGTTTTTAAATGTAAGCGCTTTACTTAAGGGAGAAACTCAATGAAAAATAATCAAGAAAGGTCGATTGTGAGGAAATCAGTTTATTTGCAGAAGAATAAATTTTAAGGGCTAAGAAACGACTTAAGATAGGATGTGAAGGAATTGAATAAGAAGAAAGAAGTCAAGTTTACAGAAACAGTTTTAAGAGATGGCCATCAGAGTTTGATGGCGACGCGTATGAAAACAGAAGATATGTTGCCAATTCTAGAGAAAATGGATGAAGCAGGTTACTATGCTATTGAGTGTTGGGGAGGAGCAACATTCGATGCATCGATACGATTTTTAAACGAGGATCCATGGGAACGATTGAGAGAAATCAAAAAAAGAGTAACACACACTCCTTTGCAGATGCTTTTACGTGGTCAAAATTTATTAGGATACCGCCATTATGCAGATGATATTGTCGATAAATTTATCGAGAAAACGATTGAGAATGGAATAGATATTATCCGAGTATTTGATGCTTTAAATGATAGTCGCAACATGGAAGCGTGTATAAACGCGATAAAAAAACATGGTGGACATGCCCAATTAACCATCTGTTATACGATTAGCCCAGTCCACACGGTTCATTATTATCAAGACCTAACGAAAAGACTGGTTGAATTAGGAGCAGATTCAATTTGCATTAAGGACATGGCTGGTATTTTAACACCGTATGTTGTAAAAGAATTAATTCCCGCTCTTAAACAGGTTACCTCTTTACCTATCGAAATTCATACACACGCAACAAGTGGCGTGTCAGAAATGACCTATCTAACAGCTATTGAAGTAGAGGCAGATATTATCGATACAGCTATTTCTCCTTTTTCAGGTGGGACAAGTCAGCCAGCTACTGAGTCCTTAAGCATTGTTTTGACAGAGTTAGGCTATGATACCCATTTAAATAAAGAAGTTTTAGAAGAAATAGCCGATTATTTTAAGCCAATTAAAGATCATTATTTAAAAGAGATGATTTTAGATCCTAAAATGATGACCGCTGACCCAAAAGCATTGCTGTATCAAGTTCCAGGTGGTATGTTATCTAATCTGTATTCACAACTGAAACAAGCCAATGCAAAAGAACGGTATGAAGAAGTTTTGCGTGAGGTACCAAAAGTACGTGAAGACTTAGGCTTTCCTCCACTAGTAACACCAATGAGTCAAATGATAGGAACACAGGCAGTATTTAATGTTTTATCAGGTGAACGCTATAAAATAATCCCAAACGAGATTAAGGATTATGTTCGTGGTTTGTATGGTACTCCACCAGCACCGATTAGTGAATCAATGAGGCTACTCATCATTGGAAAAGAAGAAGTTATCACAGGTAGACCAGCAGATTTACTAGAACCAGAATTTGAAAAGCAAAAAAAAGAGATAAGTTCTCTTGCTAAGACGGATGAGGATGTTTTAATTTATGCAATGTTTCCGCAATTAGGTGAAACATTTCTAAAGAATAAATACCAGTCTAAAAAAGTATCTGTTAAGGAAGTTATCCGAATCAACGCGAGTATGTAGGAGGGATTAAATGTCTGATATCAGCTTATTAGAAGGCCTTAATGTGTCTATCACATCGCTTGTGATTGTTTTCCTTGTGCTTTTTGGATTACAACTGATTTTGATGTCGTTTAAATATATTTTTAAAGAAGAAAAAACAATAAAAAAAGAAAAGACTCCTCTTCCAATAATAAAAAACACTTTAGAAGAAGAGGACGAAACAAAAACAGTGGCAGTTTTAACGGCTTTAATTTTAGCTAATGAAGACCAACAAGATAAACACTATCAAGTGATCTCTATAAAACGAGTAAGATAAAGGAGTTCAGTAGGATGAAAACGTATGAAGTTACAGTAAACAATAAAGTTTACCAGGTTTCAGTAGAAGAAGTCAACGAAGCGGATAGTAAAAATAAAGCAATAGCCTTAGATAATGAAAACAAAAAAGAAGAACCAGTAAAGACTCCCGTTTTAAGTGGAATCGAGGTAAAAGCACCAATGCCTGGAACTATCATTAGTGTGTTAGTTCAGTTAGGAGAGACCATAAAAGCTGGACAAGTCTTATGTGTTTTAGAGGCAATGAAGATGGAAAATGAAATTGTTGCACCTGAAGATGGGACAATACAAGAAGTAATGGTTTCGAAAGGGATGGCAGTCGAGGCAGGAGCTAGTTTGGTCAGACTATAATGTCAGGTGAGGAGCTATTATTATGATTGAAGCAATAAAAGACGTATTGATGCATTCAGGATTTGCGAATTTATCCTATAAACATGTTATTATGCTTGGAATTGCTTGTTTATTTCTATATTTAGCAATAAAAAAAGGGTATGAACCTTATTTATTGATTCCCATTGCTTTTGGCATGTTATTAGTCAATTTACCAATAGGAGGATTAATGTCGCCGCCTATGGATGGTAATAATGGTGGGTTATTGTATTATTTGTATCAAGGGACGAACCTAGGTATTTATCCACCTTTAATTTTTCTTTGTTTAGGGGCAGCAACAGATTTTGGCCCCTTGATTGCAAATCCCAAAACGTTACTGCTTGGTGGTGCAGCTCAGATTGGGGTATTTGTCGCTTTTTTTGGTGCTTTAGCTATGGGGATGTTAGGTCCAGAAGCGGCTTCTGTAGGAATTATCGGTGGAGCAGATGGGCCAACAGCTATTTTTCTAACTAGTAAATTGGCTCCTCACTTACTTTCAAGCATTGCCTTAGCAGCTTATTCCTATATGGCCCTTGTTCCCATCATTCAGCCACCTATTATCAAATTATTGACAACAAAAAAAGAACGAGAGATAAAAATGGAGCAGTTAAGACCTGTCTCACAAAAAGAAAAAATACTGTTTCCAATAGTTGTGGCGATTTTCGTTATCTTATTAGTGCCTTCATCGGCTCCTTTAATCGGAATGTTAATGTTAGGAAATCTCATTAAAGAAAGTGGCCGAGTGCCACACATTACCGATACACTTCAAAATTCTTTAATGTATATCATCACGATATTTTTAGGTATAACGGTTGGTGCAAAAGCTGAAGCGGAGCTGTTCTTGTCCATTCAAACAGCTAAGATTATTTTGTTAGGACTAATTGCGTTTGCGATTGGAACAGCAGGCGGTGTATTAATGGGTAAGTTAATGTGTAAATTAACAAATGGTAAAGTCAATCCAATGATTGGCGCAGCGGGTGTTTCAGCGGTACCAATGGCTGCACGTGTTGTCCAAAAAGAAGGAGTAAAAGCAAACCCGTCAAATTTCTTACTTATGCATGCAATGGGTCCTAATGTTGCCGGTGTTATTGGTTCTGCCGTAGCTGCCGGTGTTTTATTGCAATTTTTTAGTTAACTAAATAAATAAAATAACGTTACCACAACTAAAAAGTTAAAGATCAGCTAGACTGAATTTAATTGGAGGAATTTAGATGAGAGAAAAAATGATGGTGATGTTAGATGCACGAAAAGAAGAAATGATTGAAATTCGAAGACACTTGCACGCACACCCAGAATTATCTTATCAAGAAGAAGAAACGGCAGCTTATATTGCAAATTTTTATCAAGGTAAAGAAGTAACGTTGGAAACAAATGTAGGTGGAAATGGCGTTGTTGTAACTATTGCAGGTGGGAAGGCTGGCGAGATACTCGCTTTAAGAGCTGATTTTGATGCTTTACCAATTGAAGAAGAAACTGGCTTATCTTTTGCATCAAAAAATAAAGGCACCATGCATGCTTGTGGACACGATGCGCATACTGCCTATCTGATGGTATTAGCGGATTGCTTGATTGAATTAAAGGCTGAAATTCCAGGAATAATAAAAATTGTACACCAACACGCTGAAGAAGCGCCTCCTGGAGGGGCTAAATATATTTTGGAGTCTGGTATTTTAGATGATGTAGATCATATAGTGGGCATTCATGTGATGCCTGAATACCCAGTTGGTACTGTTGCCTATCGAAGTGGCGCAGCGATGGCTGGTGGAACACAGTTCAAAATTATTATTAAAGGGATAGGTGGTCATGCTTCAACACCACATAAAGCCAATGATGCGATTGTAGCTGGCTCTTATTTTGTAACAGTACTCCAAACGGTCATTAGTCGACGATTGGACCTCTTTGAAGTTGGTGTGGTTACAGTAGGCTCATTTGAAGGTAGAGGGTCCTTTAATACCATTAAAGATACCGTTACAATCGAAGGTGATATACGCTATATGAAACAAGCTACTTTTGACAGTTTAAATAAAGAAGTGATGCATTTAGTAAAAGGATTAGAAGAAATGTTTGCTGTTCAAACAACGATGACACTTGAAGAAGGCTGTCCGCCAGTAACCAATGATCCTGAACTGACTAGTAGCGTAGTGGATTATTTAAAAAATGGGCTTGATGATTACTTGAATGAAGTAGTCGAAGCGCCAATGCAAGCAGCTAATGAAGATTTTTCTTATTATTCTCAAAAAATACCAAGTTGTTTTTTCTTTGTCGGTTGCCGATCACAACGGGAAAAAGACTATTATACCAACCATCATCCTAAGTTTGATATCGATGAAGAGGCTATTATGGTTGCTGCAAAAGCGGTAGGTGATGTAGTCTGTGGTTATTTTGCATTAGATTGATTTCTATTAAATTTTAAGACATTCTAGAGAAGCTGCTAAGTTCTTTTCAGTGGCTTATTTGGCTATCTTTGTTAGACTAGTACTAGAATAATAAAACAAGGAGGTTGTTTAAAGATGAACGTATTAGTTGTTGGTGCAAATGGTCAAATCGGAAAAATGGTAGTAGAAAAATTACAAGAAGGTAAGCAGCACAACGTTCGAGCTATGGTTCGAAAAGAAGAGCAAGTAGCGGATTTCAAAAGTAAAGGAATAGAAGCGAGACTGGCTGACTTAGAAGGTTCAGTTGATGCGATACAAGCTACAATGAAAGATATAGATGCAGTTGTTTTCTCAGCCGGGTCAGGTGGCTCTACAGGTTACGATAAAACGATATTGATTGACTTAGATGGTGCTGCTAAAACGATAGAAGCTGCTGAAAAAGCCGGCGTTAAACGCTTTATAATGGTTAGTTCGATTGCATCGAATCACCGTGAAAAATGGAGTGAGGATATGAAGCCTTACATGGCTGCTAAATTTTACGCGGACCAAATGCTAGAAAAAAGTGGTTTGGATTATCTTATTTTCCGTCCAGGTATGCTAGAAAATAAGCCTGGGACAGGTAACGTAAAAATTGGAACAGAGACAGCCATTAGGGCAATTCCTAGAGAAGACGTAGCAAGTACGATTGTTTCGGCTTTAGATTATCCAACAATAAGTCGTCAAGCAGTTGATTTGATTTCAGGTGATACAAGTATTGAAGAAGCTTTGAAGAAGCTTTGGCTCAACTAGCTTAAAAAAGATAGTCTACCTTAAAAAGCACTTATAGCTTTAAAGGTAGACTGTTTTTTTATTTAGATAAATAAACCCGCTTTTTCTATTTCATAGCCTATTGATAACAGCCAGTCCTCTTTGCCTTTTGGAGCGGTAAATTGGACTCCCATAGGCAAGCCTTTTTCTGTCAAATAAACAGGCAAACTAATAGCAGGTTGTCCGGTTAAGTTCGCTTGCTGGGTAAAAGGCGTAATAGCTAAACTTGCAGAAAACATATCCCAAACAAGAGTTTGTTGCTCCTGTTCTGTCAATTTCGTCACTTGCTTCATGCGTTCGATTTGTTCATCTGTTTGTAAGTTAGCATCAATCAAAGGAGCGCTATCTGCAGTAGTAGGCGTCAAGTATAAGTCATACGTCTCATGAAAGTGTGCCATCGTCTCAGCAGCAGTATCCCAAGCAGCGAGGCTATTAGAATAGGTAGCAGCAGAAATAGATTTTCCTGTATTGTATAATGTCCAAGTCATTAATTCCATATCGTCTATGGTTAAAGCTCTTTGAAAAGTTTTTTCTAAGTTAGCCATCATAGCTGCTGTTTCTCCAGCATTCATTGTGTAGTAGCTTTGCATCAAAGAAACGCCGTCTATATTAGGAGTGGATTCAACAACTTCGTAACCTTTTTGACGCAACCATTCAACTGTTTTTAAGACACTTTTTTTAGCATCCAAACTGACAGGACTGTGAACAGGTGAAGCTAAGGAATAAGCAATTTTAAACTTCTTAGAAGGCGATTGTTGTAATGAATTTAAATAACCTGGCTCAAAAAGTGGGGTTTGAAAAGCAGCCAATTCTTGAACAGTTTGTAATACGTCTAGCATAGCAGCTGTGTCTCGAATAGATTTGGTTAAAGCAAAACTAATCGACGCTCCTTGCCAACCGCGGCCAGAACCTGGTCCAATAGGTGTCCTACCACGAGTAGGTTTTAAACCAATAAGACCAGAAAAAGCTGCTGGTATTCGAATAGACCCACCACCATCACTAGCGCCCGAGATTTGAACCATATCTGAAACAATGCTAGCAGCAGCACCTCCACTTGATCCTCCTGGTGAGTAATCGCCATTCCAAGGATTACGCGTTGGACCGTATAAACTAGGATCTGTAATATTTTTGAAACCAAATTCAGGGGTATTGGTTTGACCAATAACAATGAATCCTGCTTTTTCTAACGCTTTTGTGAAGTTACCAGTCTGTTTAGCGCAATAATTTTTTAAAAGCCGTGAGCCAGATGTGCTAGGCTCCTCAGCGATATCTTGACCCAGTCCTTTGACTAAAATTGGTAACCCACCAAACAGTGTATTAGAAAAGTCGTTATTTAGCGCTTCTTTCAAAGCTTTTTCTTTACGAGTATGGATGACGGCATTCCATTTTGAATTTTCAATTTCAAGTTTTTTGAAAGCTTCTTCTACCAATTCAAACGGTGTAACTTTCTTGTCGTGAAGTTTTTTAGCTAAAGCTAACCCATCATTTTTTCGATTTATTTTCATACTAAAAACCTCATTTCTTGCTGATTATTTTTTAATAAATAGTTTTAGTTAGAGAGAATAATAAAAAATATAATCATCCATGACATAACCATTTCCAATATCGACGAGTTGTTCCTTTATTAAAATAAAGCCGAATGCTTTATAGACAGAAATACTAGCCTGATTATTTTTATTAACAGTTAAAACAATCCCATCTTTTTTATTTTTTTTGGCAATATCTTTTAATTGAGCTAGAACAAAACGGCCAGTGCCTTTGCCGCGTTCACTTTTTTTCAAATACAGTTTACTAAGAAAAAGCTGGTTAGTTGTTAATTCATAGCTAACATATCCAATAGCGAGTTGATTTGACTCAACAAGTACATATTCTTTTCCTTGTTTTAAATCATTTAAGATAGCTATCTCAGACTGTAAGTTAGCTAGCATATACTGAACTTGTTTGGCGCCGATGATCGCCGTATAATGTTCATACCAAATCTCTTTAGCCAACAAAACTATGAGTTTAACATCTTCTAGTAGAGTAACAGCTTTGAGTTGAATCATGATTTTTCCTCCTAAATAGACCAAAAAGGACTGTAGTTTAAAACACCTACATCCTTTTTAGCAGTGCCTATAATAAGCACATCTTATTATTAAACTAATTTTACAAGGAAATACTTTTTCTTTCCGCGGCGTATTAGGATAAAGCGTTCATCGAATGAATTTTCAGGGGTAACAATCGTATCGACACTTAGAATTTTTTCACCATTCATTGAAAGAGCACCATTAGTGATGTCCTCACGTGCTTGACGTCTTGAAGGCTCAATACCGACAACATCAACCAGCCACTCAACAATATTTCGCTCTTCTTTAGGAGCTTCAAAAGTTGGCATATTTTTAAAACCTTCTTCAATTTGGTTGGCGGTTAGCGTTCTTACATCGCCAGAGAAAAGAGCTGCTGTAATTTTTTCAGCATCATTTAGAGTATTTTCGCCATGAACAAATAACGTCATTTCACGTGCGAGTGTTTTTTGAGCTTCACGCATGTGTGGCTCAGAGGCTACTTTTTCAGCTAAGTGATCAATTTCTTCTTTTGACAAGAACGTGAAATAGTTCAAATATTTTACTACGTCACGATCATCTTGGTTTAGCCAAAATTGATAGAATTCATAAGGTGTTGTTTTTTCAGAATCTAACCAGACTGCTCCACCGGCTGTTTTTCCAAATTTTGTTCCATCAGCTTTTAACATAAGTGGGATTGTTAGGCCATATGCTTGGGCCTTTGAACCTTCTTGTTTACGAATGAATTCTAAACCAGCAGTAATATTTCCCCATTGATCTGCTCCACCAATTTGTAATTGCACATCTTCATGTTGATATAAGTGTAAAAAATCCATTGATTGTAAAATTTGATAGGTAAATTCTGTAAAAGAAATACCCGTTTCTAAGCGACTAGCGACGATATCTTTAGCTAACATCGTATTGACGTTGAAACTTTTACCGTAATCACGTAAGAAGTCAAGTAGACTCAAATCTTTAGTCCAGTCATAATTGTTTACCATTTTAATACCATTGCTGCCACCAGCATCGAAAAGACGAACCATTTGTGTGCTAAGTTTCCTAACATTTTCTTGGACTTGTTCCATTGTCTGTAAAACACGTTCTTCAGACTTTCCACTTGGATCACCAATCGTGCCCGTTGCGCCGCCAATTAAAATAACAGGACGATGCCCAGCAAGTTGGAATCTCTTTAAAATCATAAACGGAATCAGGTGACCAATATGCATACTGTCACCAGTGGGATCAACACCACAGTATAAAGAAATTTTCTTGTTTTTAACTAGATTAGTTAGGCCCTCTTCATCTGTTTGTTGGTTAATGGCATCACGCCAGATTAATTCATCGATAATTGTCATGTTGTACTCCCCTTTATAAAAAATAGTATTAAAAATAAAAAAAATCCCAATGAAAAAGTCAAATAAACCTTTTCATCGGGACGAATCATTTCGTGTTACCACCCAATTTGCCGACAATTATAAAGACATAATTGCTGACCACTCGTAAACTGTTAACGCCAGTTAAACGCTTGAGGTTAATCAAGGTACTCATGAGTGTAATTCGCAAAAAAGAATTGTACTAGTTTTCATCAGCCACTAGCTTTCTGGGGACAACATTCTTTTTACTACTGTGCTCAATCAATGTAAATAGTGCTGTTAGATTGATTTTAGTATAATCAACCCATTCTGGCTTGTCAATTCTATTTTTATAAGTGAGTTAATTTATCTGAAAACTAACTTTATTGGATATCTGGAGAATAGTTTTATTATTATCCGAGAGACCATTTTAATAGATTTAGGACAAGATCAATTAGGAAATAATATAAGTCTAGGCCTATTTTTCTTTCATGGTAACGAAAAGCACGGCACAATATTCGTGTGACTTGTAAGATAAATCAGATGCAGAAACAGTTGATTCATCTATTTTCAAGTTGTTTTCAATGCTCATACCGGTATTATCAAGGACTAGAGATAGGATTTAAAAATACTTTTTACAGTAGTAATTTGTTGCTAAGATGTCAAGAATTGTATCCAAATATGAGGGTCCAAAGTAAACTATAGGAAAAGAGTAGAGCGGTAAGGATACCTATAGTGATACTAATAATAGTGACAATGGTACTTTTTTTTCGTATTTTGATTCCGCTAACGATAAGCACAACCCCTGCAATTAAAAAAATAACTTCAAACAACAAGAGAGGCCATTTAAGTTCGATTGATCTTTGGATAAAATTCATGCTATCCTTCCTTTTTTAGTGATAGAATAATTTTTTTGAAAAATCTACTATCGTTAAGATAAGTAAAATCATTAAAGAATCAAAAAGACAGTCAGAATAATCGTTAAATCTAAAAATTAAGAGTTATTAACTAATATTTAGTTAGTCCTTTTCACAGGAGTTCATGTATTTTAGGTTGAGAAATATCTTTAGTTATTTTTTCTATTTCTACTTGGCCATTTTCTTTTAATTTATCAAACCGATTTTTTTGATTATTAAAAATAATGATATCAGGATCAAGTGTCTTTTCGCTATAATTGGTTGATTCATCTTTTTCTACCTCAAATACAATGGTGCAAAAATCAATTGCCTTATAATGAATGACATCAAAATGTAGAGTTGTTTCTAGAGACATTTATCTCACCCCCTTAATATTAGTAAATAGAACTATTTTTCGATAACTTAAGAATGATTTTATAAAACGAATGAAAATTATCTATTTTTTGGAAAAACGTTTTCAAGTAGTTTTCTTTATTATACAGAATGATTATAGTTAATACCATGTTTAGATAGACTAGAAAGTGCTGTCCGTTATCTTTAAAAAATAAGATTTGTTATACTAGACAAGCGATACGACGATTAAACACAAAATGTTAGAAACGTAAGGATATGAAAAAAAGCTTTGGGAAAAAATTATACTCTTTAACAGAGTTTTACTGAACAATATATTTAACTTTTTTTAATGTGTGATTTAGTACAGGTTAAGAAAAAAGAACTTTCAAGTCCACATTTCATGGAGCGTATTATGCTTGCTGTGACGCAAGTAAATGGATGTAGCGTCTGTTCTTATACTCATACAAAAATGGCGCTTGAAGTAGGTATGAAAAGTGAAAAAATTAAAAATATATTAGTAGCCTGAATGATTCATACTTTTAATTTTTTGTTGTTTTTAATCAATTAACACACTTTTTTCAAATTTTTTTCAAATTAACGTTTAATAGTTTTACTTTTTGGTACTTAATTCATTTATTTATTGGTTTCTCATTAAGAAAGTACGAATTTTGGGCATAGTTGGTCCTTGGTTTTGATTGGTTTTTTTTAAAAAAATTAAGGAGTTTTTAAATATAATGCCGAATCCTTTGGATTCGATTAAAGACGGCATAAAACTCCGCTTGATAAACATGCGAACTAGAAATTTTTAGATACATTTCTCTCGCAGTACTCACTAGTTTGCCAGCTACTTTGAATAAGCGAAGACGAATCGTATTAATTTGAAGTCCTTTATAATTTTTATCAAAACAAGTTGTACGCAAAAAATTGATTAGGTTGTATGCAAGGACACTTATCATCATACGTGCATGATTTTCAATAAATTTAGGGCTATCTGTCTTATCAAAATAGAAACCATTTTTTGCTTCTTTAATGTAGTTTTCCATAGCACCACGCTTTTTATACGTCTTAAAAACTTGTTTTGATGAAATGTTTTCTGAAAAATTTGTGACAATAAACGTATGCTTGAAAAGTAATTCACCCATTTCTCGAATGGATTGAATGCATACTCTACGCGGTTTAGACCAAGACGCTGCTTGATAGGAAACGGAATAATAGTATTCTTCTTTTTCATTCCAAGGATAATTATCGTCGTAATACACAAACTCTTCTGCTAATCGGTATAAATTATTATTATGTTTTAGGCGAATGACAAAGTTTGACCCATATTCTTCGCATAACTCATAAATATCAGGTGTTGCAAATCCACTATCTCCACGCACTAAAATATCTGCCGTAGGGACTGCTTGATTATAATGATCTAATAACGGTTCAAGAAACTCTTTAACTCCTTTAGACGTGTATTGATTTCCTGAACGAAGTTTAGCTTTTAAAAAATCGCCCGTTAATCCATCGAATGCGACTAATGGATGATAACCGTTTGTTCGATAGTGGGCATTATAATCTGTTTGTTCCTGAATACCGAAGGTATCAGAGTGTGTAGAATCCAAATCAATAATCATATTCATATCATTGCGAACAAATCTCGCTTGGTCAATTAATGTTTGATTAAAGGTTTGTAAATCATTAATCGTTTGGTCTGTAATGCGATCAAGAAACCGAGAGATAGTCGGTTGAGAAGCCAAACACTCTTCTTGTGATAGAGTTTGTAATACTGGATCATACTGTAAGATAGTCGCAGACGAATCAGCTTTATAGCCAGCAATTAGTTGAAGAATTAGTTGTTTTAAAATTTTATGGTTAGTGTGTTTCCAATAGCGACGATTTTCATTATATGAAATGAGTTTTTTTGACAATTCTTCAAAATGAAAAGTACCCATTAATTCATCAACTAAAATTAATCCTGAATCACTCGATAAACGACCACCTGTATGAGAGACATATAAATGGTTATTGAATTTCATTGCTTTTTCTTGTAAAGTAATCATTAAGAGAACCCCTTTCTATTGGTTGGTTGTGATGATATAACCATAGCAGAAAGGGGTTCTTTTTTCATCACCTAATGGATGATAAAACAAATTAGTTTAAGCGCTGTAAAATCAACATCGATTAGTATTTTTAGAAAAGCTATGAATTATTCAGGTAGTAGGAATAAACGATGATATTCCTGAATAAGAACAATCTACCCTCTTATTTAGCCAGCATTATGCTGATTCTAGAGGCAATCCCTCTCAAAAAACTTGGGAACAAGTGAAGGGGACGTATGGATTGCCAAAAGCAAAAGGTATTCTTGCATCTATAAGAGTAATGATGCTTGGAAATGTTATTGGCATTCCTTGGAGTTCTTTTACTAATAGAATAAAAGGCAAACCTGATGAGAGAAGCAATTTACTGTATGAAATAAGTATGATTTTACGTACGTTTCTATTTATCCCTATTGCCTTGGTACATGCGCTCTTAGCGAAGCTATTCAAACAGCCAGCAATCGAGTTTGAAAAAATGCAAACGATTTAATTAATCGAATCTCTTAATCCACTGGATAAGAGATCTGTTTTTATAAAATTTGAATTGTAAGCAATTTTCCAACAATTGTGATTTGTTTTAAAAGTAGATGTATAGCGATTATTCGTAGCAAAGTTAGCTAGAAGAGTTTTACTAAAAGCAATGGAAAATAAAAATAGTTTAGAAAGGAGACGAATACGGTTATGAATAAGATAATAAAAGAGGAAATAGTATAAGAATTTAAAAGGTTAGATTCGTGTACAATTTCAGATGCTTTTGATGAGTCAAAGATTGGACAAGAAGGGTATATTCTTCCTAAACAAATGAGTGGAAATACGAAAATTTGTGGTCAATTTTTTACTCTAAAGTACTTGCCTATACAAGAGAATCAAAGAAATTTCGGAACATTCTTAGAAGAGATTCCGGAAGGCAGAGTTGTTGTTATTGACAACTAGGGTTGCATGGATGAAAGTATTTGGGGCAATATTACGGTCCTTTATGCACAAAAAAAGGTGTCAGTGGTGTAGTTATAAACGGTGTTTACCGTGATGTAAGACCAATACAAGAACTTGGTTTTCCTTTTTTTTCAAAAAGTTACTCTAGCAGAAGCGGAAAAGATTTAGTTAGCGTCGATGCAATTAATGTAGCAATTCTAGTAGATGATAGTTTAATTGAACCGGATAATTTAATTTTTGGTGATGAATTTGATGTAATGATTATACCGTTTGGACGAGTAAAAAAATACTAATAGAAGCTAAAAAACTAAAGAAGAAAGATGAAAAGGTTATAAAACAGTTACATGCCGGATTGACTTAGAGTGAAGTGAAAAATAACTAATTAAGTGAGTAGATTGAGGTATGAGTAGGTGCGCTATGAAAAATCTAGAAAAGCTTTCTGTTTCAACTATCCCCCCTACAATCCACTACAATCTTTTGTCCCGGATAATCATCTCGCGGTAAAAGATTTAAAAGGAGAGAGTCTTTCAAATTACGTATTTGGTGTAAAAGATATTTTAAAATTAAAGGCAGCACTTTTCTTGGTGAAACGGTTATCCTGATTGGTTTTTCTACAGTGAGCCAAACGACTTTACAGCCAGTTTAATCATGAAATTATTAGATGCTCGTGTTGATTTGATAGGAAAGACTATTTGCGATGAACTTTGTCACAGTATAAGTGAAGAAAACGGGTATTATGATAGTCCTTTGAATCCTACTGATAAGCGAAGACTTACCGGAGGATGTTCAAGTGAACTCTATTCAGCAACAGCAAGTGGCCTAGTTATTTTCATAATTGGTATAAATAATAATAGTTAATAATTTAGACAATTAAAGACATGCTTTTCTAAAATGACTTAAAACAATTCGTTTTTTATATACTTTTCTAATTCTTTTGGAATAAGCATAACTGAAATAGCTATAAAACCAATCACAATAGAAAATAGAAATAAAAAGGTAGTTGTCAATCCTTCTATTAATAAATAGCTGTTTGCTCCATCTAATGGAACGTTAGAATATTTTTCAATAGAAAATAAGTAAATTAAAGAGAATACGAGTGTCATTAATCCTAGTAACCAATTCTTAAGTCGTAATCTTTTGGCTAGAAAATTAGTAATCAAATATTTTTTAGTTCCAACTTCAAGTACATTTTTTTCTCGCTTTTTCATTACTCCGTTAAACATAATTTTTCTTTTGGTAAGACGGTCCATATATATCATCCAACTTTCTCTAGTAACTGAACAATTTATTCTAAATAAATATTTTTAAATTAGTATATCAGTATATTATTTTACGTATTATTTGAAATTAAGAAAGGACATAGAATTATGCATATATAACCTTATTAAATTAAGAGTACTTTTCGATTTTTCTAGTTAGTAAACTGCATGAATCCAATACCTTGCAACTATACATTTTGGGTAGACTCTAAATCGGCAGTTAGTTTATGGTACTATAATTATTAAACATAGCTTTTTCATACAATTCTTTTCGTAAATTTCAAGTTTAAGTTAGCCACCCTATGCAACTGTTTATTGCCAGATGTTATTAATTAATGAACCAGTTGAATTTGTTGGTGTGGAATTAATTCCCTACGGGCTCTAATGGCTTATTTCCTAGAACTAACTATCGTTCAATTACGGGTAGGGACTGTTTTCAGTGGGTCATGCAGCCAAGCATTCTTCCTTAAACGCCCTTGCTAAACAGTCATGTGGCGTTTGATAATCCAAAATTCTTCTCGGATAGTCATTCATCCATTGTTGTATTCGTATCAGCTGAGCTTCACTCACATCGCTAATCGGACTTCCCTTAGGGATAAATCGTCTAATTAGTTTATGTTGATTTTCACTGGTTCCTCGTTCCCAAGAGGCATAGGGATGACTGAAGTACACATCTATTACATCTTGTAAGGCTTCGTGCAGCCCTGAAAACTCTGAACCATTGTCTGAAGTTATGGTCTTAAAAAGACGATCAAAGTACTCGCCTGACCGATTACGTAAGTCTTGGATAGCTCGATCGACTGACTTAGCATCCTTGCCATTTAGTTTGAAGATGACTTCAAAACGAGTTTGTCGTTCTGCTAAAGTCAATAACACAGCATCGCATTTTGTTTTACTCCCTACAACGGTATCAATTTCCCAGTGACCGAAGGTTTCTCTTGAATCGATTATCTCTGGACGTTTTTCGATAGATACTCCTAGTATTCTCTTATTCGGCAGTTTTCCGTGTGCTTTTTCTTTTGTTTTTCGAGACAATTTTTCAAGTAAATCCATATTTTTTGTTCTCATAACTCCTCGATCTATCCACTGATAGAGAGTAGAGGTACATGGAATAATAGATGGATCAAACAACTCTTGTTTTAAAGCAAAGCCAATAACAACGTCTGGCGACCATTTTTCTTTTAACATCTTGTCATCAGCCCAATCAATAAAAGTATCTGTATCTGCCCATTTCGGGCGTCTACCACAGTTCATTCGTTGTTCTTCATAAAAAGTTTGTCCAGCATCAGCGTCATAAATTAGAGTGTAATAGTTATACGTTTTTTCTTTCTGTGCTTGGCGTTTCAATTGTGTAATCGATCCACGATTGATTTCATTATTAATCGTTTGTGGTGCTCGATTTAAGATGTTAGCAACCTGACGGTTGGTGTACTTTTCTTTTTTGAGAACGGCAATTTGACAACGCTCTGCATATGAAAGGTGTTTTCCCTTTTGTGAATCTATGTTATTCTTGATTTGCGTCATGTGAATTCATCCTTTTCTATTGAGAGTGTGGTAACTTCAATATAACATGAATTCACGTGGCGCTTTTTTTAGTTAGCAGTGGCTGTTTGTGTCAAGTTTTTCTCGAGCGTCCTATTACCATGCTAGTTTAGACGTTTTATTCTTGTACACTCATCAGCTACCGCACGGCTACGCCGCTTGCTGGCCCATCTTTTGGGAGAAGGTTCCTAAAACCAGGAACCTTCTCCCAAAAGACAGGAATTAACGAAAACTTTTAATTAATTGTCCTATTGCTGATGAACGGGAGGCATATAACGGAATAGTCCCATTTTTTGCCCCGATTGACTGCCGTGTTTTCTCATGCAATAACGACGATAAACGAACCGTTTGGTTTAACTTACGTTGATTTCTCGCACTTCTATTTTGTTGGTGAAGATAGGCTTCACGCAAGGTGTGATTAAACATCCCTTGTTTTACCTTTACCATAGCTTCGCAACCTTCTGCGCTCCAATGCATTCCTCGCTTTTTCATGCGAAAAGAGATACGTCGTTGATTGGACTCCATTGCGCCTAAACCTCTTGCGTCCTTCGGCGCTTGTTCTACTTTTTCGCACCAATCGAAAATTCGATCCCAATTTCGTACTACATAGGTTCGAAATGTAGTCAGTTTTTCCACTGCAGAAGTTTCATCTAGCGTACTTTCATACGTATCCAACCAAATAGTTAAATGATCTAAATCATGCGTCTTTAATGCTTGCTTGACCTGCTGTTTAAAAATGGTAGTTTTCACGCCAAATGCACGGTTTAACCCTTGAAAAACATGATAAGAGTCTAGCTGATTTAAAACAGGGTAGTTCGATTGAGAAAAAGCTTCTTGGAATTTGTCTGCGGTATACCCTTGTCCGCCGTCACTATTTGTAATGATTTGAGCTTGTTGTAAGGCATAATGATTCGCTGTAAAGGCTTGAATCTCTGCCCAAAAACCAGCGGTTTTTTTAGTCGTCATAATGGCTTTGGGTTCCTTTAAAGAGACGCGTTTTCCATTTTTATTCCAGCCTTCATAAAGGATGGCATGACGAACTTCTAAGCTCTTTTTCTTTTTTGTCCCACGGACAAAAACTCCATCAGCCTCGGCATAAAGATAGTCTACCTTTTTTCCTTCCGGCAACTCAGCTGATTCTTCTAGTTCCAATACGCTCTCTTCATCTTCACGTGCTTGTGCGGATCCAACGCGTTTGAGAAGACTACCGACTGTTTGATGACTAATCGTAACAGCTGTCCATTCATTTAACATATCTGCAGTATCTCTATAAGTAACGTTACTCGCCAACTCTGCCACTTTTACTTCTACTAGTGGACTATGGCGTTGATATTTCCGAATACCTAGCCAGTCATCTAGCGGATAATGATTTTGACTCTCTTGATCTATCATCAAGGTACGACAATAACGAACAGACCCAAAAATAAACTGAACGGTTTTCCAATCTTCTCGTTTCACTTTCCAACCTTCCTCTTGTTTCTGCTCTTTGATTACCTGATTGAGATGAGTGAAGACATCTCCTACTAATTCAGCGAATACTTCATACATACAGACTTGAATAGCTTCTTCTGTCTCTATTAAATTGCTTGAATCCTTTATTATTTGGTAAATCTTTGATATAATCTTATTCATAAGAAGGCCTCTTTCATTTATGTATTTGCCGCTCAAGCATACATTTATGATAGAACGCCTTCTTTCTTTTTGCTAGTAAAAAATAATAGTATCTCGAGAACTATTTTACACATACGCAGTGGCTAACTTCATTCTACAATCCAGCATACAATTCTTTTTGATACTAAGCATATAAAAAAGTTAAAATAATTATTCAATAAAGGAGTTGATAAAATGAACAGTTTGATTTCTAATGCTGTTGTTGCTTTATTTATTAGTAGTCTTTTTTATATTTTAATAAGACAAGTAAAACAAACAGTATCAATACAGAAAAAGAGAAAGTTAGACATTTCTAAAAGATCGTTGATAGGCAGTTACCTAGCAACTTTTTCAATGGCTGGATTTTTACTAGCATTTATATTAAATGTATTAATATTCCTGCAATTATTTCCGTCAACTAACCTTACAAGTAACAATACAGCTATTGCTTGTTTTCTATTGCTATTAGTTCTCTTAATTTCAAAATATAGGATTACACCTAAAGAAAAAACCGCTGTTTTATAAAATTACCAATATATGAAGTGACATAGAATTATGTATCTTGAACCTTGATTAATCAAGGTTCTTTTTAGTCAGAAAAAGATAGAATCTCATCTTTTTCAAAGTGAAATTTTATTTTTCATAGCGTGTCCAAGCTGACCAGATAATGATTTCTTTTGCATTACTATCGACAGAATAAACAATTCGATGCTGAATAGTTAAGCGTCTTGAATATTTATCCTTTAGATTTTCAATTAACTTCTCATACGGAGGTGGATTTTGAAAAGAATTATTTTGTGAGACAACCATTAATTTTTTGCCTAAATGAGCAGATTTTAAATTCTTTAAATCTTTTGTAGCGGATTTTGCTAATTTTATAGAGCATTCCAATCGATATCCTCCAATGCAATAACCCCATTTTTTTGTTTACACTGTTGGATCACATCAGATACTCCAGAAGATTGAAGATATAGTGTTTCTTGAATAGAATCTCAATCTTTTTTGCTAATCATAACAGTTTTGCTAACTTCATTTTTACCTGAGATATAAATAGGCTCATTGGTTTCGTTGACGTCTTTTAGTAATTGATAAAAGACTTTTCTAGCTTGGTTAGGGTTTATAATTGACATAGATTATTCCTCTCTTTTTATTTTTACTAACGTACTCGAAAACGTACGTTAATAAAAACTCAGCTATTCCAGATATATGAAATAGCATAAAAACGTGCGTCTTTTATACAACTCTCGTAATATAAAGCGAGCGCCATTAAACATCTGGTACAGCTTGTTAGACCAAAAAATTTTGGACAGGCTCTGCGAGGTAAAAACTAGCTGTATTCCCTTGGGAATATCGAGGCAACTATTGGACATAAATCTGATGGCTTATACCTAAAAAAATTATATGAAAAATCAGTTGCAAATGGAATAGATGTTGAGGCTATTATCGGCTACACTACATATTCTGGAAAATAAAACATTAACTACGCAAGATTGAATAAAATGCATCTTATTGCAAAGCTTCATCCCAAAATTAGTAATGGAGCACGTCGTGAGGAAGACAAATTCAATTTCAATAAAGATTCTGGTATGTATTGTTGTCCGCAAGGGTATCAAGCACTCCGAAAAGCAAAGAGAGGAGCAAAAAACATAAATAATAATCAGACAATGACTTACTATTTTGATATCGAAAGATGCAAATGTTGTCCAATAAATGAAAGTTGTTATAAAACAGGGGCTAAAAGTAAATCTTATAGTGTTTCAATTCTAAGTGATTTACACGGCCAGCAAAAGAAATTTCAAACTAGCGACTATTTTAAAGAGAAAACAAAGAAACACTATAAAATTGAAGCAAAAAACAGTGAATTAAAACAACGACACGGTTATGGTATAGCGTCATCGTTGGGTCTAATTGGCATGTATATTCAAGCAGCAATTATAATATTTATGGTAAACACAAAGAGAATAATAACACTAATAAATAAAAAATAATAAAAAAATAGGAATTACTGCCTCATTCACGAAGTGAATTGTCAGTGATCTTATTTTTTTATTCTATATCTTATCGTCCGTGAAGGATGCTGCTGAAATTTCCGTTATGTTTCAGCAGCATCGTTCTCTCGGCTCTTTTTTTCACCTTTGAGCTAAAAAAGATTTCTGCGAACAGGCCCGAAAAACGTCGGATTTTCCGCCTGTTTTCTTCAAGCAAAACAAAAAATCCCCCTCGCCTTTTTGGAGGGGGATTTTCTTGAAGATAGAAACGATAAATGTGCTCTTATCGTAAATTTAGAAATAAAAAGCAAGGCACTATTTTTAGAAAGTAGCTTGTATCAGGCCTGACAAGTATTAATTGATACCAGTAATCGCACCACTTTTTGAATTTACGGTAACTTCTTGCATGACGTTTTCTTCATCTATTATAAGAAAAGTATACTCCAACGTAATATCTTCAATTTCAAACTCCGTTTCAATATCTGTTACTTCACCAGGAATTCTTTGTAGAGCGATTTCTTGAGATTGTTCTTTATTATAATTTATGTTTGCGGTTGCAAAACTATATGCACCAACCCCTAAAATAATAGCAATCCCAACTATAATTATCAATATGTTTCTTGTTTTTTTCTTCATCATTTTCAGCTCCTTGTTTTTAGTTTAGTCCTATTTGAATTTAAGTAATCTTCTGCGTCTAATTATTTATGATTTGTAATTCTATTTTAATTTTCAGTTTTAATTTTTGTATCCGAGCAGCGATTAAGTCATCGATAGATAAAACAACGTTCTTATTTTTGTTTTTTTAGTACCGCTTTCATTTTAATTGTAACCTATGATGTCTCAATAAGTAAAGCGAGGCCCCTTAATGGCTAGCAGTAATTTCTGAAACAGGAACTTTTGTATTTTTTTGCTTCTTGTCACAAAGAAGTAGCCCTGCCAATGCATCGTATCTAACCGTTTAAAAATCAAGGTATCCACGATCAAACACGTAAGTCGCTTGAGGTTGATTAACTAGTACTTCTAACTGATTTGTATCGTGCTCGACGGCTTTAGTCAGCGCAAACTCATCTGGATAAAGATGCTTATTATCCATAAAGCAGAGTTTTAAATGAAGCTTAACTCCTGATTTTGTTTTACGAAAATCATCCTATTGATAAAGATTTTGGTTAAGTGAAAACGTCGAAGAATCAATTAGATTGAGACTATTTCGCTTCGTTATAGGCCTTTTATTTTTAATCTGATTGACCAGCTGACTAAAAATAGCTAACAAAATCTTTGAATCTATTTTTAAGAGAGTTCTAGAGAGCTGGGAATAACTGAAACTAGTCATACCCATTTCTTTTTGAAGTTCTTTTGAAACAAAGGCCGCATCCACCTCTTCGAGACTTTCTTTTTCGTCATTGATTCCATGAAGAAAAAGTTGAAGAGTTTGAAAGAAACTAAGTTTCTTATGGTATTTATCAAAGTCAACAATCTTTTTTTGAATAGGGCTTGGTAAACGATCTAGCTTAATGGAAGAAAACCCTTTATTAAAAGTGGAATTTTTTTTATGCTTATCCATGAGTTTGGTCCTTTTTATTGGTCTTGGATGATTCATCTGAGTTTAGTATAAAGGACTTTTTTGCCTATTAGAATAATATAAATAAGTTTATAAAACATGTAATGTTTCATGCAACATTAGTGAGAAAAAGTGATTTTATAATTTCGTGTTTTTGTTATTCATTCTTTTCTTATTCCATTTATAAATTTGTTTCATTTGTTCAGTTCATATTTATCATTTTCTAATATTAATGTGTTTATTTGCGAATACTTTGACACATTTATATGTTCACTTATTTATAGGAATATAGGCATTTGGAAGCGTGCTTATGAAGCGCTTTTAAGCCTTGAAATTTCTTATATTTTATTTCCTTTTATTAAACAAAATGAAATAATGAATTCAAACAATAATATCAGGTGTTTTATTCGTGTTTTTATTTATTTTCTGTTATTTTTAATAGAGAAATAATAAAAAGGAGATGTGTCGTTTATGGAAAGAAGCTCACGCAATTTATTAGTCGGTTTAGGTGCTGCAGTAGTAGTTGGATCTGTTGTTTTATCTATATCAAATAAAGCTATGGCTAAAATAGAAGTATCTGCTAATCGTCAAAAAGCGAAGAATTTTGTTAAAGATAGATTAAAAGGCAATAAAAAAGCTTTAGATGTTGTAGAAAAGCTATCTGATGAACAGATAACAAACTTATCAAAAGTTGTTGATAAAGTTAGTGATTTAAAAGGACGAGTTGGACCTCATACGAGTCACTTAAAAAAGGTAACAAACAAGTTCAAAGATAAAGTAAAAGGAAAAAAACGTTAATTAAAATAAGCAGTCTGACATACAGTGATTTTAGTTTACTTTTTGGGGTACGTTCTAGAATGAAAATCTAGATATGCGAAAGAGGATGGAATAAAAAGTCCCAGCCCCTTGTTTTAATCTGACATTATTTATTATGTGACTTTTACTTTTATTAGTTGCAATAATTATTAATAGTTTGTTTCAAATACATGAAATATTATAAAACCGTGTATTTAGAATCTTATTCAGGTTTAAGGTTCTTTTTTATTATTCTAGTTATCGCTTAAACCGTTTATTAGAGCTGGTGACTTCTGCGCATAGGTCGCAGTCTGTCATCAGCTTTTTTTGTAGTGAATAAGAATGAAATAAGAAATTTAGTTGTTATATAAACTGGAGGTAGAATAGATAGTGCTGTTGAGTCTTGCGTTGATATTAATTGTAGGCTTTATATTTAGTTCCATTTTTAGTCGTTTACGTTTGCCAGGTTTATTGGGTCTCATTTTAACAGGAATTATTTTAGGTCCGTATTGTTTAAATCTTTTAGACCCCAAAATATTATCTATATCAGCTGATATACGTCAAATTGCATTGATTGTTATTTTGTTTAGGGCAGGATTAACAATGAATATTAACGATCTGAAAAAGAATGGTCGTCCTGCTATTTTAATGACCTTCTTGCCGGCTACATTTGAAATAATAACTGTAACCATATTAGCACCGTTATTATTTGGAATTAGCACTTTAGAAGCTGCTATTTTAGGGACTGTTTTAGGAGCTGTTTCTCCAGCAATTGTGGTTCCGCGAATGATTAGACTTATTGAAAGTGGCTATGGAAAAGCCAAAGGAATTCCCCAGATGATTTTAGCTGGAGCTTCTGTAGATGATGTGTTTGTCATTGTATTATTTACGTCATTTTTAGGCATGTTTCAAGGAAATGGGTTTGAAATATTTTCGTTGCTATCTGTTCCCGTAGCAATTATTTTTGGTCTTCTATTAGGAGTTCTAGTAGGGTACATCCTGGTTAAATTATTTAAGTATTTTCATATTCGCGATACCGTAAAAGTGTTATTAATTTTAAGCATATGTTTTTTAATGGTGGTTTTAGAAGAAAGGTTAAAAGGTTTTTTTCCTATTTCTGGTCTATTAGGCGTTATGGCTTTAGGAGGTATTATACTGAAGTTATATCCACTTTTAGCTAAACGTATCAATACTAAATTTTCAAAAATCTGGATAGGTGCAGAAGTATTCTTATTTGTTTTGGTAGGATCAGTAACAGATATTACAGCACTTAGTGAAGCTGGAATAACCGTCGTCCTATTAATACTCATTTCTTTAATCTTCCGCATGACAGCAGTCTTTTTAAGTGTTTCCGGTACAAATTTAACAGTTAAAGAAAAATTGTTTACAGCAGGTGCTTATACACCAAAAGCGACAGTACAAGCTGCGATTGGTTCTATTCCTCTTGCGATGGGAGTGCCAGCAGGTAATATCATTCTAACGGTCGCTGTTCTTTCTATCATCTTGACGGCTCCATTAGGTGCAACATTTATAGATCTTTCCTACAAAAAATTGTTAGAAAAATAGTATTATACGCCACTAGTGACTAAGCTATAAGTAGTTGTATGAAAAATATAATCAGTTCTTATTATGAATGAATGAAAGAAGTAAAAAATGGAAAAATATATAGTAGAGTATAAAGAAATTGGACTATACGCAGTTATAGTGGTATTTATTGGGCTAGTTGTTGGAATGCTAGCTGCTCTATTTGGGAAAGTGATTATTCTTATCAGCAATTTTAGTAATAGCTGTTCTGTCTATTTAATTTCTTTTCTTCCTTTGGCAGATTTGGACATTGTATATATGTACAAAAAATAGATAAAAATACAAACAAAGGAATGAGTTTAGTTTTTGCAACAGGTCATGAATAATTCTGAGAAGTTCCTATACAAATGATTCCACTAAACGTTATTGGTACATGGACGACACATTAACGAAATTACGTATCTACTTTATTGGAGAAGATTCTCTTTTTAATTGGCATTGATAGCGGTTTATACATGTCTGATATCGTTAAATTAAAAAAAGACACTCTTTCCACTAAAATTCTACAAATTATCGAATAAGAAATAAAGGGAATTCGTATTTTAGATTATAAAAACCTGATGCCAGTAAGTAAAAACTTACTGGCATCAGGTTTTTATGAGTAAATAAGTAGAATAGTTAAAGTCCTTTTAAAAAAGAGTCTTCATTGACTTAAGGGACATGCTTATCTAACAAAGAGATAGAACTTAATTAAAACGATGATTAAAATAATTGTTTTAATCAAGTAGTGGATCTTAATTGTTATTTTTGCATCAACCGGAATCGTTAATTTTCTAAAAAGATAGTGGAAAAAATCTTCTTCTTTATTAGCAAAACCATATTTTCTCTGCAAGACGGTTAAAATACAATCACCTACAAACTTCTCATGTAACCAATGAGTAAAGATGAGCAACGCTCCTACGTAAAAAGGTGTATAAATAGCAATGACAAAAGATAACAGGATATAAGAAAGATGAGTAATAATAATTAAAGCATCAGAATTTTTTTTATTCATTGATAATCTCCTCACACTCTATTTATTTATGATGAATTCATTTAGTATCACTAGTGTTGCATGAAACATTATGTATTTCACAAATTTGTTTATATTATTCCAATATGCAAAAAAGTCCTTTATACTGAACTCAGATGACTCATCCAAGACCAATAAAAAGGACCTAACACATGGATAAGTATAAAACAAATTCTGCTTTTAATAAATGGTTTTCTTCCATTAAGCTAAATCTTTTACCAAGCCCTATTCAAAAAAAGATTGTTGACTTTGATAAATACCATAAGAAACTTAGTTTCTTCCAAGCTCTTCAACTTTTTCTTCATGGAATCAATGACGAAAAAGAAAGTCTTAGAGAGATGGATGCGGCTTTTGTTTCGAAAGAACTTCAAAAAGAAATGGGTATGACTAGTATCAGTTATTCTCAGCTCTCTAGAACTCTCTCAAAAATAGATTCAGAGATTCTTTTAGCCATTTTTAGTCAGCTAGTTAGTCAGGCTAAAAATAAAAGGCCCGTAACGAAACGAAATAGTCTCTACCTAATTGATTCTTCGACGTTTTCACTTAACCAAAACCTTTATCAATGGGCTGATTTTCGTAAAACAAAATCAGGAGTTAAGCTTCACTTAAAACTCTGCTTTATGGATAATGACCATCTTTACCCAGATGAATTTACACTGACTAACGCCGTCGAGCACGATACAAATCAGTTAGAAGTATTGGTTAATCAACCTGAAGCGACTTATGTGTTTGATCGCGGTTACCTTGATTTTGAACGATTAGATACGATGCACTCGCAGGGCTACTTCTTTGTGACAAGAATCAAAAAGAATACAAAAGTTCATGTTTTAGAACCATTAGTAGCTTTCAAGAGTGAGTCCGTTATCAGCGACCAAATGGTCGCATTAGGTGCTCAGAACCATCTAACGTCCAGATTTCGTTTAGTAACCGTTCAAGACAAAAAGGGGAAAACTCTCCAGTTTATTACCAATCGTTTTGACTGCTCCTCTACTGACATTGCAGAAATGTACAAAGCACGTTGGCAAATAGAGCTGTTTTTCAAGCATATTAAACAACATATGACGATTAAAAAGTTTTTTTCGAGAAGTGAAAAAGGGGTTGTCAATCAGCTGATTTTAGCCATGATTGCCAGTTTATTAACCTATTTGATTAAGTTAAAAACAAAAAGTAAACAGTCTGTTTTCCAAATCAAACGATTTTTTCGTTATCTGTTATTTCAACCGGCAGAAGAATGGTTTAATCTTTTGATACCGACTTAGACCCTTAAAGAAAGGGTGTCCGTTGGTAATGGAATCAGTTGAATAAGCAAAATTTTCTGGAAATAGTCATCTTTTGCGTAAGCACTCCCTTTTTTTGCCTTTTTTCAGAAAAACAAGAAATGAGGTCAAATTAAGCTATGTTTATGCAACACTAGTGATTTAGTATAAATTATTTTTTTGATTTTATCATTTTATTTGTCTTTTATGAGGGTGAAAAGAACTCAAAAGGGTGATATCTTTTATTCTAAATAGAAACTGATATACTACTTTACGTAGATAAAAGAGTGTCACTTAGGAAGGAAGATAATAAAAAATGAAATTAAGTGTATTGGATCAAGCACCGATTACTAATGGAAATACTGCGGTGGAAGCTTTAAGGAAATCAGAAGAATTAGCTATTCTAGCAGATGAGCTAGGATATAGTCGTTTTTGGTTAGCGGAGCACCATGGAACAGATGGGTATGCAAGCTCAGCTCCCGAGATTGTGGTTGCTCATATCGCATCGAAAACTAAACGCATTCGAGTTGGAACTGGTGGGATTATGATGATGCATTATTCGCCTTTAAAAATGGCTGAAATATTTAAGACATTAAGTGCATTCTCGCCAGATAGAATAGATTTTGGAGTTGGCAGAGCACCAGGCGGGGATAGAAATGCGATGTATGCTTTATCAGAAGGTCGACAACCCCTCTTAGATAATCTGTATGAGAAGCTAGATACAACATTAAAATTAATCAATGATAAAACCCCGAATGATAGACTCTACGACAAAACAATTGCGACACCTTCAGACGTCAATTTGCCACAAGCTTGGTTATTAGGTTCAAGCGGAAGCAGTGCCTTAGAAGCAGCACGCATGGGCTTAGGTTATTCGTTCGCACAATTTTTCATGGGGGGGATGACAAAAGAAATAATGGACCAATATAAAAATCATTTTGTGCCGTCTTATTTTATGGAAAAACCAGAAATTAGTGTGGCCTATTTAGTTACGGTTGCTGAGACAAAAGAAGAAGCTGAATTTGAAGCATTGCCACAAGATATTGGCAGATTATGGTTGATGCAAGGTAAACCTAGTAACTTGTTATCACCAGAAGAAGCGCGACAGTATCCATTAACGGAAAGCGATAAAAGAATGATAGCAGATAACCGTCAATTGCATCTTGTAGGCACAGCTAAAGAAGTGGCTGATCGTTTGAAAGAAGAACAAGAATATTACGGATTTGATGAAGCAATGATTTGTAGTATTCCACACTCACAAGAAAAGCGCTTAGACGTTTATCGTTTATTGGCAAAAGAGTTGCTATAAAAAAAGCCAGGCCGTAATCATCATGATTGCAGCCTGGCTTCTTTTAATCAAATAGACTGAGTTGTTGAGGTCCTAATTGATCAAAGGTTAAACGCAATAACTTTTGCAAGTGTTTTGCGTTACGAGCAGCATGACCACCTGAATTGTTATTAAAAATAATAATAACTTCCTCGGATTTAGTTTCTAGTGATTGAATAATTGGGATAAAAAGAGTTAATTCTTTTTCACTATAATCATGTAAGGTTCTTTTTTCACGCCAGTTTGGTCCACTTGAGTTTAGCCATCCTTCGTAATTACGACCGTGCAATCGCAAGAGCGACAATTTTTTGTTAGTCGCTGCTGCGACCAATGGGATGCTATTTCCAGGAGTTTGGGGTTGATCAATAACGGCATGAATAAATTGGTGCTCCGCTAGAAAAGCTAGTGTATGGGGACTATTTTCTTTAGTAAACCAACTAGAGTGGCGAAATTCAATGGCTACTGGCAAATTACCCATCCAAGTTCGCATATTCTTTAAATCTACTAAGTGTTCTTTCGTGTAGTGAAAGAATGGTGGAAATTGAAATAAAAAGGCTTTTATCTTATTCGCTTCTATCATGGGCCCAAAAGCTACAAGATAGGTTTGAAACATAGCTTGTTGAGAGGGGAAGAAATCAATCCATTCTTTGTGTTGAGTCATTGCTTGAAAAGCTTTAGGAATAAACTGGAAATTTTTAGGTGTTTTATCAAGCCAACTTAAAATATTTTTTTCGGATGGAATGGCATAAAAGCTCGTATCTAACTCAACAAAAGGAAAATGAGAAGCATACTCCTCCAATTTGTGAGCTTTGTTTGTCATCAATAATTCGTGGTCGCTCCAACCGGTTAAACCTATTGTAATCATTTATTAAAAAGCCTCTTTTCTATATTAGTTTCTACTAGTATGAGTAGTTTACCTTATTTATTAAAAAGAATAAAAAGCTGAGACTTTACTTGGAATAATTTTATATGAAACATTTACAAGTAAAGATAAAGACAGTAAACTATTTGTAGAAAAGTTTTTAATTAAAGGAACTTAAATACTTGCTAGAAAAAGAAGTTTAAAAGAATAAAAGCAAGTAAAATTAGAGAGACAAGTCCTTATTCTACTATCTTTGTGTGGTATACTATTGTAGGACAGTCTTAGTTGAATAATGAAAAAGACAAAGAAGAAGACTAGGGATAAAACGTGTGAACGAAAAAATTTAGGAACTGATAAAGGAGACGCTTATTTTGACTGAGAAAAAACCATTTTATATTACAACCCCAATTTACTATCCGAGCGGAAAATTACATATAGGAAATGCTTATTCTACCATCGCCTGTGACGTAATGGCACGTTATAAAAGAATGATTGGTTTTGATGTATTTTATTTAACAGGTAGTGATGAACATGGCCAAAAAATTGAAAATAAGGCAGAAGAGTTAGCTATTACCCCTCAACAATACGTGGATAAGATGGCTGATGATATGCAAAGCTTATGGAAGTTATTAGAAATTAGTAACGACAAGTTTATTCGGACAACGGATCCGGTTCATGAAAAGGTAGTAGCTGATATCTTCGAACAATTTTTAGCACAAGGAGATATTTATTTAGATGAGTATGAAGGCTGGTATTCTGTACCGGATGAAACCTTTTATACAGAGACCCAGTTAGTTGATATTGAGCGTAGTGCTGCTGGAGAAATTATTAGTGGGAAGTCACCAGATAGTGGTCATCCTGTAGAACTGATAAAAGAAGAATCGTATTTCTTTAAGATGAGTAAATATGCTGATCGGTTGTTAGAGTATTACAATGCGCATCCTGACTTTATTCAACCAGAATCACGTAAAAATGAAATGATTAATAATTTTATTAAACCAGGCCTAGAAGATTTGGCGGTCTCTCGAACAACGTTCTCTTGGGGTGTTAAGGTGCCAAGCAATCCAAAACATGTTATTTATGTTTGGATTGACGCTTTGGCGAATTATATTACGGCTTTAGGTTACGGTACAGATGACACAACTTTATTTGATAAGTTTTGGCCAGCTGACGTGCATATGGTTGGGAAAGAGATTATTCGTTTCCATACGATTTATTGGCCGATTATGTTGATGGCTTTAGACTTACCTTTACCGAAAAAAATATTCGGTCACGGCTGGTTATTGATGAAAGACGGCAAAATGTCAAAATCAAAAGGCAATGTTGTTTATCCCGAGATGTTAGTTGAACGCTATAGTTTAGATGCTTTACGTTATTATCTAATGAGAGAAGTTTCATTTGGTAGTGATGGCGTATTTACACCGGAAGATTTTGTTTCAAGAGTAAATTATGATTTAGCGAATGATTTAGGAAATCTCTTAAATAGAACCATTGCGATGATTAACAAATACTTCGATGGTAAGATTCCAGCTTATAAGGGTAATGTGACGGATTTTGATGGGTCAATGAAAGAAACAGCCGAAACGGTTATCGCTAATTATCAGGTTGAGATGGAAAAAATGCAATTTAGTAGTGCTTTGAGTAATATTTGGGTACTAATTTCTAGAGCAAATAAATACATCGATGAAACTGAGCCTTGGAAACTAGCCAAAGATGAAGAAAAAAAAGAGTCTCTAGAAAGTATTATGACTCATTTAGCAGAAAGTTTGAGAATTTCTGGTGTTTTACTGCAACCTTTCTTAACTCAAGCACCAAAAGAATTATTCAGACAATTAGGCATTGAAGATGAAGCATCAAAAAACTGGGAGAGTATAAGTTTTGGTCAATTCCCACAAGATTCTCAAGCTGTTGCAAAAGGTACACCAATCTTCCCACGTTTAGATATGGAAGAAGAAGTGGCCTATATAAAAACCCAAATGGATGGTGATTTAACAGTGAATGACGAAGAAGAGGTTGTTTTAGAAGAATGGGATCCGACAGAGACAAAATTAGTTTCTGTTAAAGAAAAACAAATCAAATATGAAGATTTTGATAAAGTAGAATTGAAAGTCGCTGAAGTAATCGATTGTGGAAAAGTTGAAGGAGCAGATAAGCTATTGAAATTTCGATTAGATGCTGGCGATGAAAATCACCGTCAAATTCTTTCAGGAATTGCTGAATGGTACCTTAATCCAGCAGATTTGATTGGCAAAAAAGTTATTATTGTTGCTAATTTAAAACCGCGCAAGATGCGTGGCGAAATTAGTCAAGGAATGATTTTATCTTCAGAAAAAGATGGAGTATTACAGATTATTGAAGCGCCTAAAGAGGCACCAAATGGTTCTGAAGTAGCTTAACGGTTTAAATAAAGGAATACCCTGCTGAAGAATCTTTGGCAGGGTATTGAATTAGAAAAAGGATAAATAGAGAAAGGAATGAATGGCGCTTATGTTATTCGATACACATACCCATTTAAACGCAGAAGAATTTGATGAAGAAATTCCAGAAACGCTTCAACGTGCGAAAGAACACGATGTTTCTCGTATGGCAGTGGTTGGTTTTGATTTATTAACCATTGAAAAAACACTAACTTTAAGCGAAAAATATCCAGAAGTCTTTAGTATTATCGGTTGGCATCCAACTGAAAGTTATTTGTATACTGAAAAAATTGAAGAACAACTTTACCAACAATTGCAATTACCTAAAGTAGTGGCTATGGGTGAAATGGGCTTAGATTATCACTGGGATACTTCTCCCAAACAAAAACAACAAGATGTTTTTAGAAGACAACTTCAAATCTCGAAAGAATTAAACTTGCCTGTTAGTATCCATATGCGTGATGCGATAGAAGATACGTATCAGATTCTAAAAGAAGAGCACGTTGAAGATATAGGCGGCATCATGCATAGTTTTAGTGGCAATACACAATGGATGGAGCGTTTTTTGGACTTAGGTATGCATATCTCTTTAAGCGGCGTAGTGACATTTAAAAACGCACGAGAGCCTAAAGATATAGCAAAAGTTGTTCCTTTTGATAAATTATTAATTGAAACAGACGCTCCTTATTTAGCTCCTGTTCCTTACAGAGGCAAGCGAAATGAGCCAGCTTATGTTAAATATGTAGCAGAAAAAGTTGCCGAGTTAAGAGGCTGTTCTTATGAAGCAGTAGCTACTCAAACATTGGAGAATGCCAACAGATTGTTTAGGTTAGACGAATGGAAAAAATAAAAGAAATTATTGTCGTCGAAGGACGAGATGATACGAGAAGAATTAAAGAGTCACTTGAGGCTGACACGATTGAGACTAATGGTTCAGCTATCAATACTGAGACACTAAAGTTAATTGAAAAAGCACAAGCAACAAGAGGTGTCATTGTTTTTACTGATCCTGATTTTCCAGGAGAAAAAATAAGGAAAATAATCTCAAGAGCTGTACCAGGTGTAAAACATGCTTTTTTAACGATTGATGAGGCTAAACCAAAGCATAAAGGCAGTCTAGGTATTGAGCACGCTTGTCCAGAAGCAATTCGAAGAGCGTTATCAAAAAGTTATACGCAAGTATTAGAGCAAAAAACAGTGATTCCTAGACAATTATTAATAGATACAGGTTTAATTGCTGGAGCGTATGCACGAAAAAGACGAGAAAAATTGGGTGACCGATTGAACATTGGTTATACTAATGGAAAACAGCTTCAAAAGAGATTAAACATGTTCCAAATCTCGCCGGACGAAGTTATTCAAGCTATGCAACAGATTTTGGAGGAAGAAAATGACAACGAATAAGGATATTGCAACACCTATTAGAACGAAAGAAATATTAAAAAAACATGGGTTTTCCCTTAAAAAAAGTTTAGGCCAGAATTTTATCATTGATTCAAATATCTTAACAAAAATTGTTGATACGGCAGGACTAAACAAACAAACAAATGTTGTTGAAGTAGGACCCGGTATTGGAGCCTTAACAGAGCACTTAGCTCGTTCGAGCAAAGAAGTTATTGCGTTTGAAATAGATGATCGCTTGCTGCCTGTATTAGAGGATACGTTAAGTCCTTATAATAATGTAACGATCATAAACAAAGATGTTTTACAGGCAAATTTGAAAGAAATCTTATCAAATAAACTAGATTTAACCGAACCACTAATGGTTGTAGCAAATTTACCTTACTATATAACGACGCCAATCATTATGTATTTTCTGGAATCAACTGTTCGAATTGATACGTTAGTTGTGATGATGCAAAAAGAAGTTGCAGAAAGAGTTACATCAGCGCCCGGTAGCAAAGCATATGGTTCATTATCCATTGCAGTTCAATACTATATGGATGCAGAAATAGCTTTTATTGTACCTAAAACAGTTTTCGTGCCACAGCCCAATGTTGATTCAGCAATTATCAAACTAACTAGAAGAGAAACACCTGCTGTTGAGGTACTAAATGAGAAAATTTTCTTTGAAGTTGTGCGAGCTGCATTTGTTCAACGAAGAAAAACTCTTTGGAATAATCTTTCTGGTAGATATGGAAAAAATGAAGGTGTGAAAGAAAAATTAATTGAAGCACTTGACTATGCTGGAATTGATCCAAAACGACGAGGAGAAACACTGAGTTTAGTGGAATTTGGTAAATTATCAGATGGAATCTACTTAAAACTATTAAAATTAAATTAGAAAACAATAAGAATGACTACCGAAACTCTTTAATAGATAGGATTTTCGGTAGTTGTTTTATTAGAGAGAAAATAGTTGATTCCTTCTTTCTCATATGTTACACTTGTAAAATTTGTCTAAGTGTGGTATAATTATCACCAGATGAGAGAGGTGAAACTGATGCCAATTACATTATCCAGTATCAAAGAGAAACTAGATCTCAAATTAGGTAAAAAAATTATGTTGACCGCACAAGTAGGTCGTAAGAAAAAGACAGAGCGCAAAGGTATTTTGACTGAAACATATCCTTCCGTTTTTGTTGTGGAATTAGATCAAGATGAAAATGCTTTTGAACGTGTTTCTTATAGTTATACAGATGTTTTGACCCAATCGGTGGAAATTCAATTTCTAGATGAAGAAAGTCTACAATATGCTTAATCGTAAGACCACGAGCTGAAACATGAGCTCGTTTTTTTTTTACAAAAAAACTTTTCTAATAATTCCGTTAAAATTGCTTGTTCTTTATTTGCAAATCCTTTTTTTTAAGCTAGTATGTTTAACAGACAAAAGACTTTTTAAAAACGAAAGGAGGCAAATGATGAATACAGAAGTAACAGAAAAAGCTCCTGCTAAAATCAACTTGACGTTAGATGTCTTGCATAAGCGTGAAGATGGTTACCATGAACTTGAGATGGTTATGACTTCTGTTGATTTAGCAGACTATATAACATTGAAAACACTTAAAAAAGATACGATTATTATTCAATCTAATAATGGTTTTTTACCTTTAGATCAAAGGAACCATGCATATAAGGCAGCTAGATTAATAAAAGATAAATTTAATATTCAACTAGGTGTAGAAATGATGATTAGAAAAAATATTCCAATCGCAGCGGGTTTAGGTGGTGGAAGCAGTGATGCAGCAGCAACATTAAGAGGCTTAAACCAATTATGGAATTTAAATTTATCATTAGCTGAATTAGCTGAATTGGGTGCTGAGGTAGGTTCGGATGTCCCTTATTGTATTTATGGAGGGACAGCCTTTGTAAGTGGACGAGGCGAAAAGATAGAACACTTAGAAGCTGTCCCTCAGTGCTGGGTTGTTCTAGTTAAGCCTAAAAAAGGTATCTCAACAGGAACAGTCTTTAGCGCACTTTCTTATGAGACACTTATACACCCTTCTACCCGATTAATGGTAGCCGCTATTCAAGAGCAAGACTACTCAAAAATGACAAATTTAATAGGTAATTCATTGGAAGAAGCATCTACTATTCGACAACCTTCGATTGAAAAAATCAAACAAAAAATGATTTCTTTTGGAGCAGATGCTGCTTTGATGAGCGGCAGTGGGCCAACTATTTTTGCTCTTTGTCGTAAGTACTCTAGAGCGCAAAGAGTTTATAATGGTCTAAAAGGTTTTTGTAATGAAGTTTATCTCGTAAGAACACTAAAATAAGAAAACGAGGTTAGGACATGAGTTCTAGCCTCATTATTTTTCAAAAACAACTATTTATTTGTTCAAGATATTTTTCTTGACGAATAATAAGAGTAGTGCTAAGCTACTAAAGTGATTCTAAAAAGTAATCATTACGACTTGTAAATGGCGTAAGATAGTAAGAAAAAGCGGATACTGATAGTGTATTTACACTCATATTCGCTAATAATGTATGAAACATTATATGTTTTATAAACTTATTTATATTATTTCAATAGATAAAAAAGTCCTTTATACTGAACTTAAATGGCTCATCCAAAACCAATAAAAAGGACCAAACTCATGGGTAAGCAGAAAACAAATTCTGCTTTTAATAAAGGGTTTTCTTCCATTAAGTTAGATTGTTTACCGAGCCCTAGTCAAAAAAAGATTGTTGATTTTGATAAATACCACAATAAACTTAGTTTCTTTTTAGCTCTTCAACTTTTTTCTTCATGGAATCAATGACAAAAAAGAAAGTCTCATAGAGATGGATGAGGCCTTTGTTTCGAAAGAACGTCAAAAAGAAATGGGAATGACTAGTATTCGTCATTTCCAACTCTTTAAAACTCTCTAACGTCCAGATTTCGTTTAGTAACCGTTCAAGATAAAAAGGGGGAAACTATCCAGTTTATTACAAATCGTTTTGACTACTCGTCTACTGAAATTGCAGAAACGTATAAAGTACGTTAGCAAATAATGCTGTTCTTCAAATCTATTAAACAACATATGACGATTAAAAAGTTTTTTTCGAGAAGTGGAAAAGGAGTTGACAATCAATTAATTTTAACCATGATTACCAGCTTATTAATCTATTTTATTAAGTTAAAAACAAAAAGTAAACAGTCTGTTTTCCAAATCAAACGCTTTTTCCGTTATCTCAATCGGCAAAAGAATGGTTTACCCTTTTGATATCTACTTCAACCCTTAAAGAAAGGGTTGAAGTAGATAATGGAATCAGTCGAATAAGTAAAATTTTTTGGAAAATAGTCATCTTTTGCGCGAGCACCCCCTTTTTTTGCCTTTTTCCGGAAAAATAAAAAATTAAGTCAGTCAGACTATATTTATGCAACACTAATGACTTATACTATTTTGTAGTAGAACTCAAGATAAGAAAGGATGATAACGATGCATTATATTGAAGTTAAAGACTTATCCTTTTATTATGACGAAGAACCAGTCTTAGAAAACATTTGTTTCACAGTTGATCCTGGCGAATTCGTTATGCTGACAGGTGAAAATGGTGCGGCCAAATCAACTTTACTCCGCAATATATTAGGCTTATTGACACCAAATAAAGGCACAGCTTTTATCTCTCCAGTAAATGAGAGAAATGAAAAGTTAGCTATTGGATACATTCCCCAACAAGTAGCTTCGTTTAATGCGGGATTCCCCAGTACAGTTTTGGAATTAGTGCGTTCTGGCCGCTACCAAAGAAATAAATGGTTTAAAAAACTAGATGTAGAAGATAAAGAACACGTTGAACGCGCATTAAAATCAGTTGGAATGTGGGAGATGAGATACAAAAAAATTGGTGAACTTTCAGGAGGACAAAAACAGCGTATCTCACTAGCTCGTATTTTTGCTACAGATCCAGATCTTTTTGTATTAGATGAACCAACAACAGGGATGGATCTTGATTCACGTCGAGAATTCTATGAGTTACTAAAACACAATAGTAAAGTTCACAGCAAAGGCATCTTAATGGTCACTCATGATCACGAAGATATCAAACAATATGCAGACCGTCATATTCAACTTGTTAGAAAGGAGGATTCACCGTGGAGATGTTTTTCTATGGATTCATGCAAAGAGCCTTCCAATCCTCATTCTTAATAGCCGTTATTGCTCCTATTCTAGGATTATTTTTAATCCTTAGACGCCAATCTCTGATGGCCGATACATTGTCACATATTTCTTTAGCGGGTATTGCTTTAGGATTATTGTTAAATATTAATCCAACACTGATGACATTAGTTGTTGTTGTTATAGCAGCTGTATCAATAGATTATATCCGAATACTTTATAAATCTTATTCAGAAATTTCTATAGCTATTTTGATGTCAGCAGGGATGGCAATTGCTTTAGTTTTGATGAGTTTAAATGAAGGTGGAACAAATACAAGTATTCAACAATACTTATTTGGTTCAATTGTAACCATTAACCTTTCTCAAGTGCATTTGTTGTTCTTTCTTTTCCTACTAGTAGTAGGACTATTTTTAGTCTTTCGTAAGCCAATGTATGTTTTGACTTTTGATGAAGATACGGCTTACACCGCAGGCTTACCCGTAAAGCTGATGTCGATTATCTTTAATGTGATTACCGGTGTTACCATAGCTGTTATTATGCCTATTGTTGGAGCGTTACTAGTCTCAGCAATTATTATATTACCTGCCGCGATTGCGATGAGATTAAGTAAAAGTTTTAACTTAGTTATCTTGATAGGAATCATTGTTGGTCTTGTGGGTATGTTCACTGGTTTAACCGCTTCTTATCAGTTTGGAACACCTCCGGGAGCGACAATAACTTTAGTCTTTATTGTTATCTTTATTGTCACGACGATTGTAAAGAAACTAGTCAATCAATTAAGATATAAAAAAAATCAACACATCTAATCGGATAAAAAAATTGCGAATCCGAAAGTTCGCTTTTTTTTTATGAGAAAATAATAATAAAAACGAACATTTTCACTATATTTAGCAGAAATGACTACCTTTTTTCGTTAAATATGATTATAATGAACACAACCATTTTAAAAATAAAATTTAAAAGTACATTATGATGAGGTGAAAGGGTTGAAAGTAAAAAGAAGTGAACGATTAATTGATATGACTCGTTATCTATTGGAAAAACCACATAAGTTAGTTTCGTTAACTTATTTTGCAAAGCGTTATGATTCTGCTAAGTCTTCTATCAGTGAAGATTTATCTATCGTCAAAAAAACGTTTAAAGAGCGTGGTACAGGTACATTAGAAACAGTACCTGGAGCAGCAGGTGGCGTACGTTACATTCCTGAGATAGGTAAAGAAGAAGCGCGAGAATTCGTTGAGGACATGTGCGAACGTTTGTCAGAGGCTAATCGCTTATTACCAGGTGGCTATGTTTATTTATCAGATTTGCTAGGAGAACCACAAATATTGCGTCAGATTGGCAAAATTATTGCTTCTCAGTATCTTCATAATTCGATTGATGCGGTTATGACGGTAGCAACAAAAGGTGTACCGATTGCTCAAGCAGTGTCGAGTTACTTAAATGTTCCGTTCGTAATGGTGCGACGAGATTCTAAGATTACAGAAGGATCAACTGTTAGTATTAATTATGTTTCAGGATCTTCTGAAAGAATAGAAAAAATGGAGTTATCTAAACGTAGTTTAAAAAGGGGATCACGTGTCTTAATCGTAGATGACTTCATGAAAGGCGGCGGAACCGTCAATGGAATGAAGAGTTTGATTGAGGAGTTTGAGGCGCAATTAGTCGGTGTGACAGTATTTGCAGAATCAACCTTTAATGGTGATAGAATGATTGAGGATTATACATCCTTATTATGTGTAGATGAAGTAGATATTCGGGATAAAACAATTCATGTAACTCCTGGAAATTATTTTAATAAAAAAGAGATAGACTGATAAAGCAACAGGTAACTTGAAAAGGATTCCTATTGCTTTATTAAATGACTGTTAAGAAACGCAGATTTGCATCTAAAAATGCAAATCTGCGTTTTTTTAACTTGTTTTTTTATCTATATAAATTATTCTAGCCTGTTGTATCCTAGTTCTATGGCTGATAGGAGCACTTCGTATTTCAGTTGATCCCGAAAGATAAAAATAATAAGCTTCTTGGAGTTCTACAGCAGTATTAAAATATAGCCAAAGAGAGATTCAAAAAAAGAAAAATAAATTATAGACACCCTGTTCATCATTTAACGTTAGATTACTAGGTGGCTAAGTTTAAAATAAAAGAAAAACAAAAGAAATAAAAGAAGTATAAAAAGTTTACTAATTAAATTATTTGAAAAATAGTAGATGTTGGTTTTTTTGTGGTACGTTCTAAAATGAAACTTTAAGTAGATTAAATAACATAGAAATAGCGTCTATGACAAAAGTCTCAGCCGCTACTTCTATGTCTAGTCAGGTAAGATTTCAAAAGCTAATTTTTTAATGATCAATTCGTGCTGTGGGTAGTCTTTAAGCAATTCTGCTTGTGTAAATAATTCGAAATCTTCGTAATCGAAACCTGGAGAAACCATACAACTAACTAAGGAGTAGCTACCTTGATCTTCAACACTTGAGCCAAAAATAACACCTTTAGGAACAGTAAATTGCAAAGTTTCATTGTTTTCAAGTGTATCACCTAATTTTACTTGATTGTAATGCCCATTATGATGAAGCATATGGACAGTCAAAGGATCACCAGCATGGAAATACCAGACCTCATCTGATTTTAAACGATGAAAGTGCGAGGGACTTTCATCGTTTAACAAAAAGTAAATACTCGTATACAAAGGCCTTTCATAACCTTCTTTAATGTGATAGATTTCAGCGGGTTGAGAAACAGATTTGAAGAAACCTCCTTCAGGGTGAGGAATCAATTCTAGTTGTTCTACCCAATAATGTTCTGATTTTTGATTCATATTTATAATCCTCCTTTTAGTATGATTTCTCTAAGTATACAAGAATAGATACTAAGACAATAGTTTTAAAAGTAAGAATGATTCAACTTACCTAAATAGTTTGGAATAAAATTCTAAAAGGACCCTAAAGAATAGGAGTTTTCCTTGAAAATTAACGTTTTTTAAGCTATTATTGAATAGTTGGAGCTAAAAACAAGAAATAAATAAACCTATAAAATTAGAGTAAACAAAATAAAAACAGTTGATGATTAAAATAATGAATGGAGGTTACTGAAATGATGCAAAGATACGCAGTCGTATTAGCGGCAGGACAAGGCTCACGTATGAAGTCGAAATTATATAAGGTCTTACATCTCGTTGCAGGCAAACCAATGGTGGGTCATGTCATTGACCAAGTAGAAGCGACAGGTGTAAATGAAATTGTAACAATCGTTGGATTTGGTGCTGAGAAGGTTAAAGAATACTTAGGTAATCGAACAAGTTACGCTGTACAAGAAGAACAACTAGGTACAGGTCATGCAGTCATACAAGCTGAAACCCATTTGAAAGATAGAGAAGGAATTACCTTGGTTATCTGCGGAGATACACCATTATTAACAGCAGAAACATTAAACAATCTATTTGATTACCATCAGGAAAAAGGAGCAAAAGCGACAATTTTGACTGCGCATGCTCAAAATCCAACAGGCTATGGTCGTATTATTCGCAATGATAAAAATTCTGTAGAGAAAATCGTTGAACAAAAAGATGCGAATGAAGCCGAGCAACTTGTTCAGGAAGTGAACACTGGAACTTACTGCTTTGATAATCGCTTACTATTTGAAACTCTCTCACAAGTAGGGAATCAAAATTCCCAAGGTGAGTACTACTTACCAGATGTTATCGAAATACTTAAGAAGCAAAATGAAATTGTTGACGCTTATAAGATGGTAAGCGAACATGATGGACTAGGAGTCAATGATCGCGTTGCATTATCTGAGGCTTCACAATTAATGCGTGAACGAATCAATAAAATGCATATGAAAAACGGCGTAACAATGATTGACCCAGCAACAACTTACATTGATAGCGGTGTTGTTATTGGATCAGATACAGTGATTGAGCCTAATGTTTTATTGAAGGGCAACACTACGATAGGAGAAGATTGCTTTATTGGAGCACATTCTGAACTGTCAAATAGTACTATCGCTGATGGTGTACGTGTTGCTAACTCAACCATTAAGGATTCCATAATGGGGAAAAATAGCAATATTGGACCTTATAGTCATCTTCGCCCAAATAGTAAAATTGGTGAAGCCGTGCATATTGGGAATTTTGTTGAAATCAAGAATGCTAGTATTGGAGCGACAACAAAGGTTGGTCATCTGACTTATATTGGCGATGCCGACTTAGGCGAGAACATTAATATTGGCTGTGGCACAATTTTTGTAAACTATGATGGCAAAAATAAATTCCGCACAACAATAGGAAATAATGTTTTTGTGGGTTGTAATGCAAACTTAGTTGCACCATTAACGATTGAAGAGAATGTTTATATTGCTGCAGGGTCGACTATTACGAAAGATGTTCCGACAGAAGCTTTGGCAATCGCTAGAGCACGCCAAGAAAATAAACTAGGCTATTATAACAATTTGCCACATTAAGATAACTCGTGAAATTTAAGTAATGGTAAGAATTATCTTGATTTATATGGTTAAAATGACTAGTATTGAGTTGAATGGTAAACAAAGGATATTCTTGAAAATAAAGAAAGTGGAGGTCACTATGTCAGGACACTATTTTGATCCAAAGTTAAAGATTTTTGCGTTAAACTCTAACAAGCCATTAGCAGAGAAAATTGCTAATGATGTAGGAGTAGAATTAGGGAAACTCTCAGTGGATCAGTTCAGCGATGGAGAAATTCGAATCAATATTGAAGAAAGTATTCGTGGAGATCATGTTTATATTATCCAATCAACTTCTAGTCCAGTAAATGATAATATAATGGAAATGTTGATTATGATTGATGCATTAAAGCGAGCTAGTGCAAAAACAGTAAACTTAGTTATTCCTTATTATGGATATGCTAGACAAGACCGTAAAGCACGCTCAAGAGAGCCTATTACTGCAAAATTAGTTGCTAATATGATTACAGCTGCAGGAGCAGACCGTATTCTGACATTAGATTTACATGCTTCACAAATTCAAGGATTCTTTGATATGCCAGTGGATCATTTATTAGGAGCTTCTCTTTTAGCAAATCATTTTTTAGACTGTGGTCTTGAAGGTGAAGGTGTTGTAGTTGTTTCACCTGATCATGGCGGAGTTACCCGTGCCCGTAAATTAGCTGAATTCTTAAAGTCGCCAATTGCAATCATTGATAAACGTCGTCCAAAAGCTAATGTAGCAGAAGTAATGAATATTATCGGGTCTGTTGAAGGTAAAACGTGTATTTTAATCGATGACATGATTGATACAGCAGGAACCATTACTTTAGCTGCAAAAGCTTTAGAAGAAGCGGGTGCTACTGAAGTTTATGCTTGTTGCACACATCCAGTTTTATCCGGCCCTGCAATTGAACGTATTCAAAATTCTGGAATCAAACAATTGATTGTAACGGATTCTATCTATCTTCCTGAAGATAAAAAAATTGATAAAATTATCGGAATAAGCGTTAGTGCATTAATGGCAGATGCGATCAAACGGATTCATGAAAATAAGTCTGTTAGTCCACTTTTTGAAAGAAAATTTAAGGAAAGTCGTAAATAATCCTAAAATTAAAAAAACACAAGAGAAGCTCATGAGCTTTTCTTGTGTTTTTTTGTAAGCTAAAATAATGATTAAGAAGTAATGTTGCTCTTGTTGAGTTAGCTATTGCTTGTTACAATAAGGCTAGTAGAAAATTTACTTAACAGATTAGAATGGACGGAGCCAATTTTTATGACTAAATTTAAACAGTATAAGAAATTAGTTAAACCACTTGATGTGGCTATTATTATTTTATTACTAATTGGTTCATTTATTCCATATATTGTATTTAATCGACAGAATTTCTTGATAGACCAAAATAGCACAATCATTGCAATTGTTTCAATCAATGGCAAAGAAGTTAAACAAGTAGAGCTATCGGATCAAACAAAAAACGAGAAGTTTACTTTCTATCCAGCAGATGGACAATACAATATTATTGAAGTAGATGGAAAAAAAATCCGAAACAAAGAAGACAATAGTCCTGACCAAATTGCTGTGAAAACGGGTTGGATAAGTAGACCTGGTGAGACGAGTATCTGTTTGCCTCACAAATTAATTATTGAAATAAAAGCAATCAATTCAAATAAAGATTCTGAAGATGATCTCATTATACCTCTTTAGAATAAAGCTGAAATGTTTTCTTTCAGCTTTATTTTTTGTACACAAAAAAATCTATAGCTGATATATGCATTTATAATGCATATTTTATCTTTTTTTGTTAAAAATGGGGATTAATGTTGTATAATTATGTTTAATCTTGTATGATAGGAAAAAGCTTTAACAGGTTAGAATATGATAAGAAAATAAACTATAAAAAAAAGGAGAGATATGAAAATGAAAAAACTTATTTACTTTGCTATAGGAATGGTCGTTATGAGTGGATGTGGATTGTCTGATAGTCAAGCAGCTAATGGAAATTCTGCTTCGAATGCTTCAGAAAAAGATAAGACAGAACAATTACTTAATCTAAGTGTTGCCTCGGAATTGCCGACAATTGACCCAGCTTTATCACAAGACACCATTAGTTTTAGTACTTTAAACCAAGTGATGGAAGGTCTTTACCGCTTAGATACTAACGAAAAAGCCATTCCAGCTTTAGTTGAAGGAGCACCCGAAGTAAGTGAGGACCAGTTAACGTATCTGTTTACATTGAAACCTGATTTAAAATGGTCTAATGGTGAACCTTTGACGGCAGCGGATTTTGAATATGGTTGGCAGCGAATTGTTAATCCTGAAACAGCTGCTAACTATTCATTTGTAATGACAGATATAAAAAATGCTGAAGCTATTTTAGCGGGAGAAACTAAGGTTGATGAACTGGGGATAAAAGCGCTAAATGAATTAGAGTTAGCAATTACTTTGGAAAGACCAGTAGAAAACTTTTTGAAGTTGATTACTAAACCAACGTTCTTTCCTCAAAAGGAATCATTTATCAGTACTCAAGGTTCAAAATTTGGAACGAGTAGTGAAGCAGCATTGTATAATGGTCCGTTTATCTTAAAAGAATGGGATGGAACAGGTTTATCGTGGACGTATGAAAAAAATGAGCAATACTGGGATAAAGAGAATGTTGCTTTAACAAAAGTTACGAATCAAGTGATTAAAGAAACATCTACGGGTCTAAATTTATACAATAATGGCGAAATTGATTCGATTGCGTTGACTGGAGAATTTGCTCAACAATATAATCAAGATTCTGAATTTATGGCACCTTTGATGGCAAAATCTGTTTATTTAGAACTAAATCACCTAAATAACCCAGCATTAAAAAATAAAAATATGAGGACAGCCTTAGCATTGGCAATATCACGTGAGGAACTAGCAGATAACATTATGGCTAACGGCTCTAAAGCTTTAGGTGGTTTGGTAACAAGTGGTTTAGTAGAAAATCCTGAAACAGGCGAAGATTTTAGAAAAGCAGCTGGAGATTATCTAGAGTATCAACCAGAAAAAGCTTCCCAGTTATGGGCGATAGCACAAAAAGAATTGGGCCTAACGGATGTTGAGTTAGAGTTAGTTGCTGATGATGATGAGGTAACAAAAAAAGTAAGCCAATATTTACAAAACAAAATCGAGAAAAATTTACCCGGTGTAATGGTGACTATAAAAAATGTCCCTTTCAAAAATAGAATTGAATTAGGCGATAATGGTGATTTTGATTTATTATTATCCGGTTGGGGTGCAGATACGAACGATACAAATAATTTCTTGAGTTTATTTCTATCTGGTTCTGTTTTTAATGGTGGGAAATATTCAAGCGAAGAATACGATAAATTCGTTCAAGCATCTATGGATGTAGATAGTAACAATCCAGAAAAAAAATGGGCAAATAATTTAGCTGCTGAAAAAATTCTGATGGATGACGTAGCAATTGTGCCACTTTACCAACAAGCCCAAGCAATGTTATTGAGGGAGAACGTAGAAGACTATTACTTGAGCCAAATTAATAGTGTCAATCTAAAATATGTTTCTATTAGAGAGTAAAATTTTAAAAGGGAGATGTAGTTATTTTATGAAAAATTGGGTAACGGAAGCACACCAAGATGAAAGTATAACCGCATTAAAAAAATTAGTCAGTATTCCTTCTATTAATACTGGGAATGGAAAAACTTATCCGCCTTTTGGACAAGCTATTGCTGATTGTCTAGCAGAAGCACTGAGTATTTGCGAAACACTGGGAATGAAAACTTATTCGGACCCAGAAGGATTTTATGGCTATGCTGATTACGGACAAGGTGAAGAGTTAGTAGCCGTATTATGCCATTTAGACGTTGTACCTGAGGGAGATGTGAATCTATGGGATACTCCTCCATTTGGTGCAGTTATTAAAGACGAAAAGTTGATAGGACGTGGTTCGCAAGATGACAAAGGACCAACCATTGCAGCTTTATATGGGTTTAAGGCAGTAGTTGATGAAGGAGCTATTTTTAAGAAACGCATTCGCTTCGTTTTTGGAACAGACGAAGAAACACTTTGGCGGTGCATGGAGCATTATAACGCTAAAGAAGAGCAGCCAACTATGGGGTTTGTTCCAGATAGTTCTTTTCCTGTAACCTATGCCGAAAAAGGATTATTACAGGTGAAATTAATTGGTCCAGGAAGCTCAGATATCACATTAGCTTGTGGCGATGCATTTAATATCGTTCCTGGTCGTGCTGAGTTTCAAGGTAAAGATGCAAACTTAGTACATGAAAAATTGACCAAAATAGGAGTTGCTCAGACATTTGACGGAAATCTAATTACGGTAAACGGTAAGGCCGTTCATGCGAGTGTAGCAGACCAAGGAGTCAACGCAATTAATCAATTAGCAAAAGGATTAGTTCATATTCATCCACATCCAACGGTGAATTTTTTAGCTGAAAAGGTAGGTGATGAAACCAATGGATTGAGTATATTTGGTGAAATAAAAGATGAGATGACCGGAGAATTAACCTTTAATGTGGCTTCTCTTTCTATTAATGAAAAAAAATCAGAGATAGAGTTAGACTTACGCATCCCAGTTAGCTTTCCAATAGAAGATTTAGTGAAAATACTTAAAGAAGTAATAGAGCCTTATGGTTTAGAGTACTGTGAGTTTGATCGTGTAGCTGGTTTATATGTTCCAAAAGAAGATGAGTTAGTTCAGACGCTAATGGCTATTTATCAAAGCAAAACAAATGATTTAACTCAGCCACTCACATCGGGTGGAGCTACTTATGCAAGAACTATGCAAAATATGGTTGCCTTTGGGTCCCGTTTTCCAACATCAGAAAGTTTAGCTCATCAAAGCAATGAGGGGATATCCTTGGATGAACTATTTCAAGCAATGGATATCTATGCAGAAACAATTTTTCAATTGTGTTGTGAATAATCAAACCAAAAAACACATTTTTGCTTATTACGTAATAAGTAAAAATGTGTTTTTTTAGTTTATTTCATAATAAAGACGCGTTTCTTTTCTAGCAATTTTAAATTAGTTTGATTCTTCTTCTAGTGTTCTCATTGCTTCTAGTGTAATTTTTCTGAGTGTATCAGCAGAATGATTCATTTTTTCTTGTTCAGAATCGTTTAGAGGAATTTGAATAACACTTTTGACACCTTGACGGTTTATAATCGCAGGTGCTCCAATAAAAATATCTTTTTGATTGTATTCGCCATCCAGGTAAACTGAAAGAGGCAAGATAGCATTCTCATCAGATAAGATTGCTTTAGTAATGCGCGTTAATGAAACAGCGATACCGTAAAAAGTAGCTCCTTTTCGTTCGATGATATCATAGGCAGCATCACGAACTTTAAAGAACATATCAACTAAAGCTTGCTCATCTACGCCAGGGTTATCTTTGATCCATTCATAAATTTGAAGACCTGCTACGTTAGCGTGTGACCATACAGGGAATTCTGTATCTCCATGTTCACCTAAAATATACCCGTGAACATTACGTGAGTCTACGCCTGTCAAATCAGCAATAGCTTGACGGAAACGAGCACTATCTAAAGAAGTACCTGAGCCGATAATCCGATGCTGAGGAAGGCCTGAGAATTTCCAAGTGGCATAAGTTAAAATATCTACTGGGTTAGTTGCAACAATAATAATACCATCAAAACCATTTCCCATAATACTCCCAACAATACCTTTAAATATTTTTAAATTCTTTTGAACTAAGTCTAAGCGAGTTTCACCTGGTTTTTGAGCTGCTCCAGCAGTGATAACAACGATATCTGCATCGCTGCAATCTTCATAGGTAGCCGCATAAATTTTTTTAGGAGAGGTAAAAGCTAATGCGTGTGAGAGATCCATTGCATCGCCTTCTGCCTTTTTCGTATCGATGTCAATAATACCGATTTCTTGAGCGATATTTTGTGTTACTAAAGAAAAAGCATAGCTAGAACCTACTGCGCCGTCCCCTACGATGATAACTTTTTGGTGACTTTTTATTTTAATATTATACATAATGTCTAGTCCTCCTCATAAGCTTTAAGTTACCCTTCAATTATAACACTCAAAGATAAGAAGTTGAAATAGAACGAAGACAATTTATTGAAAATGAAAACACATTCATTTGATTTAGCAGTAAATTTTCACTGAGTTTGCTCTTTTTCTAACCTTATGGTCATTTTTAAAAAAATTATCAACTAAAATAGAATAATAAACCAATGAAAATGAACGTAATTTTAATTTAAGTAATTAAATAATAAATTCATAAAACAGATAGAAAATTGATTAATGGAGCAAGAAATGATGTAACATACTAGAATGGTAGAAATAACGAATAATTTAAAGCGAATAAATAAAAGTTAACTTAATAAAAAACTAAGAACAGAATAAAAATTCTGTCTTTAATAAGTATACGTAAGTTTGAAGAAAATAAACTGATTGCTTATATTCTTTTTCCAGTGAGTAATGAGTAGGTTATGCTTTAAAATCAAGAAATACAAGCATTCAAATCGCAGAAGCTTATCTAGAAAAAGAAGCAATACTAATAAAACTAGGAGGTGTCTATTAAGAAATAAAGAACAAACAGCAAGGACTATTGAAAGTGAATGAATAGTTCATTAAACTATCTAATACAGATTAACTTGCTGGAGTTCCAAATAGAAAACCCTTTGTAGTAGAATTGAAAGGGTAAGTAAAGGGTTGTTCGAATGAAGAGAAACTATATTTTTACCTGTTTATGCTTTATCCTGATGACTTCAAAACAAGTTGAAGATTATTGTGGATACTTTTTTAAAGACATTGTTTTGATCAAAATTACGTAATCAATCCAAGAACTTATTCTAGTTAAAGGTATAGCTCTAAGGCATGAAGGATAAAAATATGGTTAGTCTCTCCTATGATAAAAGAAAAAAATGCTTGGAATAGCAAAAATATCAATTAAACTACTGAAAAAACAGACTAAAAAAATAGAAAAAAGCAAGTTTTTTCTATTGTAATTTAAAATATGGTATACTGTAAAAAATACTACTGGACGAAGAGAATTTCGTGCGGCATTTTTTTGCGTGCAGTTCTCGATAGGCTTATACTAAATAAAAATTATTGGAAAAGAAATAACTGAAATTGGAGAATAACTGATATGAAAATGATTATTGGCCTGGGAAATCCCGGCACGAAATATGCACATACTAAGCATAATATAGGATTTATGGTATTGGATGAGTACGCTGCACAACACGATTTAACGTTCAATAAAAGTAAATTTGAAGCTCTGTATACAGAAACTTTTATAGGAAAAGAAAAAATCATATTGGTAAAACCACAAACATTTATGAATGATTCCGGACGAGCAGTAAGACCTCTAATGGATTATTTTAATGTAACGATCGATGATATTCTTATTGTTTACGATGACTTAGATTTACCTGCTGGAAAAATTCGTCTTCGACAAAAAGGAAGCGCTGGAGGCCATAACGGAATAAAAAGTTTGATTCAACACCTAGGAACAGCTAATTTTAACCGCATTCGTATCGGTATTGACCGTCCATTTTTCGATCAAACTGTAGTAAACCATGTCTTAGGTGGATTTTCAAAAGAGAAAGAAGAAATAATTTCGTTTGCTGTTAAAGACGGCGCATCTGCGATTGACTATTGGGTCAGTGGGCATCCATTTAGCGACGCAATGAATCAATACAACAAAAAATAAAGTAGCTCAAAAGGAAGCTCAGTAAGAAAATGAGCTTCTTTTATCATCTGAAAAAACAAAAAAAGGAGCTTATCTAGTGGGAGATATCAATAAAATATTAGCTGATTCGCCTGATGTAAAAGGTTTATTAGCAGGAATTGGCGAGCAAAAGGTTCAATTGGTTACAGGATTAGCTGGTTCAGCTAGAACTTTAGTAACAAATGCGATTTTAGAAAAAAAGAAACGACCAATTGTTTTAATCACGCATAATTTATTTCATGCTCGACAATTAGTAGAAGATTTTTCAGGTTTTGTTGCTGAAGAAAACTTGCATTTATTTCCAGTTGAAGAAATGCTTCATGCTGAAATGTCTATCTCATCCCCAGAAGCTAGAACTGAGAGAGTAGCGACTTTAGATTTTTTACTTTCTGGAAAACCAGGAATTATTGTTGTTCCGCTAGCCGGAGTTCGTAAATTATTGCCGCCTAAGAAAATATGGGAGAATGCTCGTTTCGAAGTGCAACAAGGAGGCGAGTTAGATGCAACAGGAATGGCTCGCAGACTAGTAGATATGGGCTATGTCAGACAACAACTAGTTGGCAGTCCAGGGGAATTCAGTATACGTGGCGGGATTATCGATATCTATCCTTTAACAGAAAAACATCCTATTCGCATTGATTTATTCGATGTAGAAGTTGATTCTTTACGCTATTTTAATGCAGATAATCAGCGTTCAATTGAAACTATCGAATCGATAACCATCTTGCCGGCTATTGATACACTCTACACACATGGTTTGCTTCAAAGTGCTGCCCCACGATTTTCAAAAGCTGTAGAACATAACTTAGCATTGTTAAAAGAAGCTGACGCAAAACAAACTTTCACACAATACATTACTCCAATTATAGATGCTTTTGATAAGGGAGAGCCAATGGATCAACTGGCGATGTTTACAGATTACGTTTATCCTGAACCTGTCAGTATTTTAGACTACATTAGTAAAAAAAGCATCGTTATTCTAGATGAATATCCACGAATTATGGAAACAGATCGCCAATTGATAAAAGAGGAATCTGAGTGGGTCATAGAAAAACTTTCAGAGCATCGTATTTTACAAAAACAAGTTTTTTCTAATGATTTTCGTAATAAAATAAAAACAATTAAACAAGATATTTTATACTTTTCACTTTTCCAAAAAGGGATGGGGAATTTACGTTTTTCAGAAATCCATCCTTTTTCCTATCGAAATATGCAACAATTCTTTGGGCAAATGCCCCTGTTAAAAACAGAATTGGATAGGTGGATCAAGCAAAATAATACGGTTATCGTTATAGTGCCTAGTGATGAGCGAGCAAATAAAGTTCAGCAAATCTTTAAGGATTTTGAAATCACCAGTAAAGTTGTTAAACCAAAGAAAATTGAAGTAGGAAAAGTTCAGATTTTAAAAGGTACCATTCAAAATGGTTTTGAACTGCCAACGGATAAGTTAGTGCTGTTAACTGAACGTGAGTTGTTCAATAAAGTAACAAAGAAAATACCCAGACGCCAATCTTTATCTAATGCTGAACGGTTAAAGAGTTACAGCGAACTCAATCCGGGTGATTTTGTCGTCCATGTAAATCATGGGATTGGTAAATATACAGGAATGGAAACCTTGACGATAGATGGTATTCATCAAGATTATCTGTCTATTATTTATAAAAATGATGCAAAGTTATTTATTCCTGTAACTCAATTAAACTTACTGCAAAAATATGTTTCTTCAGAAGCTAAAACACCTAAAATTAATAAATTAGGTGGGACTGAATGGGCTAAAACTAAGAGCAAAGTAGCGAGTAAAATTGAAGACATCGCAGATGAATTAATCGAACTATATGCTGCTCGTGAGCAAGAAGTCGGTTACGCGTACCCTGCAGACAATGATTATCAACAAGAATTTGAAGATGCTTTCCCTTATACAGAAACACCTGATCAATTACGTAGTACAATTGAAATCAAGCATGATATGGAAGGTAAAAAGCCCATGGATCGTTTGTTAGTAGGTGATGTTGGTTATGGGAAAACGGAAGTCGCGATGCGTGCTATTTTTAAAGCTATTCAAGAAGGCAAACAAGCGGCATTCTTAGTACCCACTACTATTTTAGCTCAACAACATTATGAAACACTTAAGCAACGCTTTGCAGAATTTCCTATTGAGATCGGTTTATTAAGTCGATTCAGAACAAAAAAACAACAAATTGCAACGATTGAAGGAATAAAAAAAGGGCAAGTTGATATCGTAATAGGAACCCATCGAATTTTATCTAAGGACATTGAATTTCAAGATATCGGATTATTGATTGTAGATGAAGAACAACGATTTGGTGTAAAACACAAAGAAAAATTAAAACAGTTAAAATCCCAAGTGGACGTCTTGACCTTGACAGCAACACCAATACCGAGGACGTTGCACATGTCGATGCTAGGTGTTCGTGATTTATCCATTATTGAAACGCCGCCAGCTAACCGTTATCCGGTTCAAACTTATGTTATGGAGCAAAATCTCGGGGCTGTTCGCGAAGCTGTTGAGCGAGAAATGGCAAGAGGTGGGCAAGTATTTTATTTACACAATCGTGTAGCTACGATTGAAAAAAAAGTTGAAGAATTAAAGCAATTGATTCCTGAAGCTCGTATTGGATTTGCCCATGGACAGATGACTGAAAATCAATTGGAAAATATGCTTTTCCAATTTATCGAAGGAGAATACGATGTACTTGTTACGACGACTATTATTGAAACAGGTGTGGATATTCCCAATGTGAATACTTTATTTGTAGAAAATGCTGATCATATGGGACTATCTCAACTCTATCAATTAAGAGGTCGAGTTGGGCGGAGCAATCGTGTAGCTTATGCTTATTTCTTGTATAAAGCCGATAAAGTCTTGAATGAAATCAGTGAAAAAAGATTACAAGCGATTAAAGACTTTACAGAATTAGGATCAGGATTTAAAATTGCTATGCGTGATTTGTCTATTCGTGGAGCCGGTAATCTGTTAGGGTCTCAACAACATGGCTTTATTGATTCTGTTGGATTCGATTTGTATTCAGAGATGCTAAGTGAAGCAGTTGCCCGCAAGCGCGGTTTAGGAGAAAAAGAAGAAACGACACAAGTAGAAATTGATTTAGGCATCAATGCGTATCTGCCTGGTACGTATATTGAAGATGAGCGTCAAAAAATTGAAGTGTACAAACGAATACGTGAATTACGTGATGAAGAAACATACGTGCAGTTACAAGATGAAGTTATCGATCGCTTTGGCGAGTATCCAGACGAAGTTTCGGATCTGTTAGTAATTGGTTTAATTAAGTTGTATAGCGAACGTGCATTGATTGAGACAATCAGACGCTTGGAACAAGAGCTCGAGATAACATTCTCTGAGTCTGGTTCAACTGCTTTACCAGCAGAAGAAATCTTTAGAGCGCTTGGTGAAGTACCATTAGGAGCCAATATGACAATGAAAAAGAATAAATTCCATGTAACGATACAAATTGAAAAAATTCACACTTACCAGTGGTTAGATTATCTTCAAAAGTTTGCAAAAGTTATTGCAACATATCGAAGAAAAAAATCTGAAGACTAATGAGAGTAATCTAAACACTGTAGTTTGAAAGGTGAGGTTTCTATTTGGATAATCAACAAATGAAAAAAACGATGAATAGCGCAGTCCTACTTTCTTTAGCAGCTTTGATTGCAAAAATTCTGAGTGCTGTCTATCGGGTACCATTCCAAAATATCGTAGGAAATACCGGTTTTTATGTTTATCAACAAGTTTATCCTATCTATGGCGTTGGGATGACGATAGCTTTAACCGGTTTACCGGTTTTTTTATCTAAACTCATTGCGGAACAAAAAAATAAAGAACAGCAAGTGAATACAATAAAAAAAGTTTTTATCTTGTTATCTATTTTTTCGCTCTTTTTATTTTCTTTAATCTTTTTTGGATCAGGCTGGATTGCAAAAGGGATGGGGGATGTACAACTTATTCCGATTATCCAGTCAGTCTCGTGGTTGTTTTTATTGATACCGCTATTAACGACAACGCGAGGTTATTTTCAAGGAACGTTTCGTATGATGCCGACAGCTGTCTCACAAGTTGTGGAACAAGTTGTTCGTGTGGCTGTTATTTTAATTGCGGCGTTGATGTATCAATTTTTGGAATGGGATATCTATCAAATGGGGACAGTGGCCATGAGTAGTGCATGGATTGCTGGACTAGCAGCTAGTTTAATTTTAGTAATAGCTTTTTTAAGAAAAAAGAAGACAGATGAAAAGTTCTCTTCTCGACTAGAAGCTCCGCTAGAACTCATCTCCTACACTACTTTAACCAAGCGTTTTATGACAGAAGGCATAGCTATTTGTTTGTTAAGTGCGTTATTGATTTTGTTGCAATTAGTTGATTCTTTTACACTATATAAAGGTTTAACGTATTCAGGAATGTCATCCCAACTAGCTAAGAATGCAAAAGGGATTTATGACCGAGGACAACCCTTGATTCAACTAGGAATGATTGTTGCAACAGCTTTTTCAACTACACTTCTTCCGGTATTAAGTCGAGCATTTAGTGAAAAAAAAGAAAAAGAGTTTATCCGCTCAGCTAGTTCAATGGTCCGTATAACAGCTACTTTTTCACTAGCTGCAACAACCGGTCTCATTGTTTTAATGCCTTATATCAATCAATTATTATTCGGAGATCGTTCTGGAGTCGGAGTTTTAAGAATTTATATGGTCGCAATTTTGTTCGCTTCGTTGATAGGTACGTATAATGCTATTTTACAAAGTCAAAACCATCATTATTTAACGATAGGAGCTTTATTAGTTGGTTTGTTGACTAAATGGTTCGTAAATAATTGGCTGATTGTAAAATTTGGTACAATAGGAGCAAGTTTAGCGACTGTATTATCGTTAGGACTTATTTTATTTGTTATTCAATTAGGTTTGCCGCATACTTTGAAAAAAGAAGCTGCTAAAAATAGGATAGTTCTAAAATTAGTTTTACTCAGTCTGCTGATGGCAATAGTAGTAGGAGTAGCAACGCAAGTAGCGGAAAATTGGCTTTTAAATGGTGGGAACCGGTTAGAGGCTTTTACTCTAACAATAATAGGTGTGACGATAGGAATTGGCGTATTCTCTTATGGCTTATTTCGTTTAGATGTTTTAACTATTCGCGAATGGCTATCGTTGCCTTTTGGTAAAAAAATGTTAAGAAAGCAGGTGAAGTGAATGGGGAGAATTAGTGTAGTAGGTTTAGGACCAGGAGACTTGGAACAACTACCGATGGGTGTTTATCGTTTGTTGAAAAGTGATCAGCCTGTTTATTTGCGTACAAAGTTGCATCCAGCTGTTTCAGAATTAGAAGAAGAAGGATTTGAATTTCATTCTTTTGATGCGGTATACGAAAACAATGGGCAATTTGAAGGAGTCTATGAGACAATTTCAAAAGAATTGCTTGAGTTAGCAAACAACCAAGATATTATCTATGCTGTTCCGGGACATCCGATGGTTGCAGAAAAATCTGTTCAACTATTATTAGCAAGCAAACAAGGAATTGAGATTAACATCAAAGGCGGGAAAAGCTTTTTAGATGATTTATTTCAAGCCGTTCAAATTGATCCAATAGAAGGTTTTCAATTAGTTGACGCGTTAGATTTAAAAAAAGATGAACTAGAATTGGGACAACACATAATTATCATGCAAGTATTTAATCAATATATTGCTAGTGATGTTAAACTAATCTTAACGGAGAAATACCCAGATGATCATGTTGTAGCATTTGTCCATGCGGCTGGGAGCAAAACAGAAGAAGTTGAATGGCTTCCTCTAGTTGAAATCGATCGCATGCAAGGTGTTCACAATTTAACGTCAATGTATATCCCTCCTTTAGCAAGAGATGATCAAACGAAGTCTTTCCAAACAGCCCAATACTATATTGATTTAATCACTGGAGAAACTGGCGATAGTTGGATTAAAAAACAGACACACGAAAGCTTAATTCCTTATCTAAAAGAAGAAACAGCCGAATTTATCGAAGCGATTGAAAAAGAAGATGACATAAATATGGTCGAAGAATTAGGAGATATCCTAATGCAAGTCTTATACCACACTAATTTAGGAGAGCGCTCTGGCTATTTTTCTCTAGAAGAAGTGCTAGAAACGCTTAACAAAAAGTTACGCAGACGACATCCGCATGTATTTGATGAGGTTGAAGCAGCAAGTATTGAAGAAGTAGAGATACTTTGGCAAAAAATAAAATCAGAAGAAATGAGGAGAAAAGAATGAGATTAGATAAATTCTTAAAAATTTCACGTATCATTAAACGTCGTACGATCGCCAAGGAAGTTGCAGATAAAGGTCGGATTCAAATAAATGGGCTAATAGCTAAATCTTCATCTGATGTCAAAGTTGGAGATGAATTAACGATTAGTTTTGGAAACAAAACAATGGTTGTGAAAATAGAAAAAATTGTTGAATCAACCAAAAAAGAAGAAACCAAAGAAATGTATACAGTTATCAGTGAAGAATCGAAAAGTGATGAAAGCAAGTAAGTAAGTAAGGTCTCTATTTATCAATATATTAGACAACGCATCCGCTTTCTTGCTATAATAAAAAGGCTAATAGTGTAGCAAAAGGATGGGGAGTTTATGAAGAAAAAAGAGCCGAAAAATATTGCTAGGCTACAAAATGATTATACAAAATCCAAGACCCTTCAAGCTCATCGTGAACAGAAAAAAAAGCGTAAGATGCTTATGAGAGTGACAATTATTTTATTGATAGGTTCGTTTGTTATTATTTTTTTCTCCTTAAAAATCTTTTTGAATGTGCAATCTATTTCAAAAATGGAAATTGAAAAACAGCAAGAAAAAATTACGTTAAAAGGGACCAAAAAAGAACAAGAATTGTTGCGAATCCAAGTTAAACGCTTAGAAGATGAAGATTATGTTGCTAAGTTGGCTAGGAGCCAATATTATTTATCTAAGGATAACGAGATAATTTTTAGTTTTCCGGAAGATAATGCTGCAAAAGTTATAGAAGAAATAAAAGAAAAAGAAAAAAGAGTACAAAAAAGTGATTCATAATGCCATTAAAAGTAGAACTACAGACAGTTTTTTGGAAAAAATACGATTATTTCTAAAGAAATGATTAATTAACAATAAACTGTTTGAAGTCACCAGATAGCATGCTATAATAAGCATACAAGTTCTAAGGAGGAAACAATTTTATATGTCAATTGAAGTGGGAAATAAAGTTACAGGAAAAGTATCAGGTATTACAAATTTTGGTGCATTCATCGATCTAGGAGACAGAAAAACTGGATTAGTTCATATTAGTGAAGTATCCGATAGTTTTATCAAAGATATCAAAGATGTATTAAAAATTGGAGAAGAAGTCACTGTAAAAGTTATGTCTATCGGAGACGATGGTAAAATCGGTCTTTCTATTAGGCGTGCAGTCGATAAACCAGTTGAACCTGCTTCAAGTCCTCAAGAAAAAACAGGTGGTTACCAAGGACGTCGCGAAAGTGCTGCTCCTCGTAGTGGTGGATACCAAAGCCAACGTGGTAACGCTCGTGGAATGAAGAGTGTAGAACCTAAAAAAGATGATTTTGATTCATTGATGTCATCATTTTTAAAAGATAGTGATGATCGCTTAACTATATTAAAACGAAGTACTGAAGGGAAACGCGGCGGTCGAGGCGGACGTCGTAATTAAAAAGAAAAACCAAGGATAAGGAGACTTATCCTTTTTTATATTTATCGTTCTTTGTTATTATAGGAAGAAGTTAAATAAATAATAGAAAAAGCAACTGGAAAATGGTAAATAGTTAAGTATAAGAGAATTAAACTTATTATACGGGGTGAGAGGGAAATGGAAGTGTCTTCTGATTTTACGGAAAAATGTCAACAACATCTTCTTTGGAAGTCCTCGGATCGACTATTGATTGCTGTTTCTGGTGGAGTTGATTCAATGGTTTTATTAGATTTAATTCAGCGGTTACCAGATACTTTGCGTCCTTGGTACGGTGTTGTTCATGTAAATCATGAATTACGCGCTGTATCTATGGAAGAAGAACGTTTTTTGAAAGAGCAGTGTCGTTTAAAAAACGTTCCTTATTTTAGTCGTCATTGGGATAGTAAAAAACATCCTGAAACAGGAGTAGAGCTAGCAGCTCGTAATTTCAGGTATGCTTTTTTCAAAGAGACAATGCAAGTAGTTAAAGCCACACATCTTTTAACAGCTCATCACGCAGATGATCAATTAGAAACCATTTTAATGCGATTAGTACGCGGTGGACAATTAGAAGGTATGACGGGTATTCAGGCACAACGTCCTTTTGGAATAGGTTTACTTGTTCGACCATTGTTGCATTATTCTAAAGAACAAATTTACGCATATAGCAAGCTCGTCATCTAGATTATTACGAAGATGAGACAAACGTAGATTTGTTGTATACCCGTAATCGTTACCGCCAAAAAATTGCCCCTCTGTTAAAACTTGAAAACAGACAAGTTTTAACTCATTTTAAAGATTTTTCAGCTGATTTATCGGATGTCTTATTTTTAGCTAACCAAGTCATTCAACAAAAATCTGAACAGATATTATTGGAAAGTAAATCTGATTTTTATGAACTAGATAGAAGTGTATTACTGAGTTGTGAACCTGAAACTCAAAGACAAGTCTTAAAGCATATTTTAATAGAAAAGGTTTATCATGCTTATCCAGTTGAAATGCTTAGAAAACAAGTAGAAGAATTACTGGGTTTAATGACTGGGACTAAGTCTAATGCTCAACTAGATTTGCCAGATGGCTGGAAGGCTAGACGTGAATATCAGCACTTTTATTTAGAAAAAAATAAATTTAGTGAATCCCTTCTTCTTCGAAAAGAAAGAAAGCTTTTGCTTGGTCAATGGGTTTCTATAACGAACGGTGCGCGTATTGGCTTATTTCAGATAGAAGCCAATACTACTTCACCTTTTGAAAAAGACGAGCACATTTGGATTGAACCAAGTAAAGTTAGTTTACCTCTACTCATTCGACATCGTAAGCCTGGAGATCGAATGACATTAAAAGGAATGGATATAGGCCATAAAAAAATTAAAACTATTTTAATTGATCAAAAAATACCTTTAAAAGCACGAGAAGAAATGCTTATATTAACCGATTCTTTAGATGAAATTATCTGGTTGTTAAAATATAAGGAATCTAGATTGTCTATTCAACGCGAAACTGATAAAATACAATACATACTCGTTTACCAAAGATAAAAGAGGCCGTATTGAAAGGGAGAACTTAAAAACTATGAAAAATGATATTGAACGTGTGCTTTTCTCAAGAGAAGTACTGGCAGAAAGAACAAGTGAACTAGGTAAACAACTGACGATTGATTATAAAGGGAAGACTCCGTTAGTTGTTGGAATTTTAAAAGGGGCAACACCTTTCTTGTCAGACTTGATAAAAGAAATGGATATTTATCTTGAGATGGACTTCATGGATGTTTCAAGTTATGGAGGGGGTATCACTTCTTCAGGTGAAGTAAAGATTCTTAAAGATTTAGATACAAATGTTGAAGGAAAAGATTTATTGATTGTTGAAGATATCATTGATAGTGGACGAACGTTGAATTACCTAATAGAAATGTTTCGTTACCGTAAAGCAAAATCAATTAAAATTGTTACGTTGCTAGACAAACCTGAAGGACGAGTAGTTGATATGAAAGCTGATTATGTTGGTTTCTTAGTTCCCAATGAATTTGTAGTTGGTTATGGTTTAGATTATGATGAAAAGTATCGTAACCTACCTTACATTGGTATCTTAAAACCGGAAATTTATCAGTAGAAATAAATGGTCAATGATGGTCAAATGTGATATGATGACATGGATTTAATATGTTGAAAATAAAAAATACAGAAAAAAACTATGAAGGTTTATTTGTAGAAGGAGGGCAACAATGAAAAAAGGACTCTTAAAAAATGGAGTCTTCTATGCAATCGTATTTCTAGGAATTATTGGAATCGTGACCTGGGCAACAGGTGGCTCATCTGGTGAACAAACTACTGAAATTCCAGCTAGTGAATTCGTAACGCAATTAGAAGAAAATGAAATCAAAAAATACACAATCCAACCTAATGCTGGTGTATATAAAATCACTGGAGAATATCGCGAAGCTCAACCTTTGAAAAAAGAGTCTGATTCAGCAATCAGTATTTTTGGTTCAACAGAAACATCTAGCAAAAATTTCACAACATCTGTTTTACAAAATGACTCAACCGTAAGTGAAATTAATTCTCTTGCAAAAGAAAATAAAATAGAAGTAGCACCACTTCCTGAGGAATCTACAGGCATCTGGGTAACATTGTTAGTTTCTGTTTTACCTTTAGTCATTTTTGTATTCTTCATCTATATGATGATGGGGCAAAGTGGACAAGCCGGCGGTGGCGGTAAAGGTGGACGCGGTGTCATGAATTTTGGCAAATCAAAAGCAAAAGAATCTGATAATAAAGCTAATAAAGTTCGTTTTTCTGACGTTGCTGGTGCAGATGAAGAAAAAGAAGAACTTGTTGAAGTTGTTGAATTCTTAAAGGATCCAAGACGTTTTTCTGAACTTGGCGCACGTATCCCAGCAGGTGTTTTATTAGAAGGACCTCCTGGTACGGGTAAAACATTGCTTGCTAAGGCTGTTGCTGGTGAAGCTGGCGTACCATTTTATTCTATTTCCGGTTCAGATTTCGTTGAGATGTTTGTCGGAGTAGGAGCAAGTCGTGTGCGTGATTTATTTGAAAATGCGAAGAAAACTGCACCATCGATTATCTTTATCGACGAAATTGATGCAGTAGGTCGTCAACGTGGCGCAGGAATGGGTGGCGGACATGATGAGCGCGAGCAAACGTTGAACCAATTATTGGTTGAATTAGATGGTTTCTCTGGTAATGAAGGAGTTATCGTTATTGCTGCAACAAACCGCTCTGATGTTTTAGATCCTGCTTTGTTACGTCCAGGTCGTTTTGACCGTCAAATTTTAGTGGGACATCCAGATGTTAAGGGACGCGAAGCTATCTTGAAGGTCCACGCTAAAAATAAACCGATTAGTAAAAATGTAGACTTAAAAGTTATTGCAACTCAAACACCAGGTTTTTCGGGTGCCGATTTAGAAAACCTATTGAATGAAGCAGCTCTAGTAGCAGCAAGACGCAATAAGAAAACGATTGATGCATTAGATTTAGATGAAGCTCAAGACCGAGTAATTGCAGGTCCAGCTAAGAGAAATCGTGTGATTAGTAAAGTTGAACGAGCAATGATCGCCTATCATGAAGCAGGTCACACAATTTGTGGAATGGTTTTAAGTGATGCCCGTGTTGTTCATAAAGTAACGATTGTTCCTCGTGGGAGAGCTGGCGGATACGCCATTATGCTTCCTAAAGAAGATCGTTTCTTAATGACTAAAAAAGAAATGACTGAACAGATTGTAGGCTTGCTAGGTGGACGTGTAGCAGAAGAATTAGTTTTTGACTCACAATCATCAGGTGCAAGTAACGACTTCCAACAAGCTACTGCTATAGCTAGAAGTATGGTAACCGAATATGGAATGAGTGATAAATTAGGCCCAGTTCAATATGAGGGAAATCATCAAGTCTTTGTTGGACGCGATTTCGGTCAAACTAAAGCGTACTCTGAGCAAGTAGCATTTGAAATCGATCAAGAAGTTCGCAGTATTGTTGTCGCAGCGCACGATCAAGCTCGTCAGATTCTTGAAGAGCATAAAGATGCGCATAAACTGATTGCTGAAAAATTACTTGAACTAGAAACTCTAGACGAGCGTACTATCAAGAGCTTATTTGAAACAGGCGAAATGCCTGAACCAGTAAACTCTTCGCAAGATGAATTTCCTCATGAAGAAACTGAAGGAAAAACATTCGAAGAAATTAAACGTGCAAGAGAAAAAAAAGAAGCAGATCGTTTAAAGAACGAATTTAAAAAACGTACACCACAAAAAGACGCTGAAGAAATTGCAGAAGATGTAAAAAAAGAATTAGGCGTCGATGAAGATAATCACAAACAAAGAAATGCACCAGATAAAAATGATGATGATTTAACTAGTCATTAATTCATACTATAAAAAGAAGGATGCGTGTATTAGCGCTCCTTCTTTTTATTCACTATTAAATAATAAGAACACTTACTTTACTTTAGTAATTTTCTGAATTAAAGTAAGAATAAACTAAAAACGATTGACGAAGGAGTTAAATAAATGTCAGACTATTTATTGAAAAGTTTAGGTTATAATGGTGAGGTCCGTGTGTATGCTGTTGATGCTACAGAAACTGTTGCAGAGGCTCAACGTAGACATGGAACTTGGAGTGCAGCTTCTGCAGCTTTAGGCCGAACAATGATAGGTGGGATTTTACTTGGAGCTACCTTAAAAGGTGAAGAGAAAATGACGATAAAAGTTGAAGGTGACGGTCCAGCAGGCCACATTATTGTTGATAGCAATGGAAAAGGCGAAGTGAAAGGCTATATCGCTAATCCAAAAATTAGTCTTGCATTAAATGAAGCTGGAAAAATTGATGTTCGTGCAGCAGTAGGGACGCAAGGTACGTTAACGGTGACTAAGGATTTAGGAATGAAAGAAGCTTTTTCTGGACAAGTTCCGTTAGTAAGTGGAGAGTTAGGTGAAGATTTCACCTATTATATGGCGACCTCAGAACAAACTCCATCTGCAATTGGGTTAAGTGTATTAGTTGATACCGATGATTCTATTAAGGCAGCTGGAGGTTTTATGATTCAAGTGATGCCAGGCGCTACAGATGAAACAATCACAGCTCTTGAAAACCGCTTAGCTTCTATTCCAATGATTTCTCAATTAATGGAAGAAGGAGAAAGTCCAGAATCTATTTTAAATCGTCTAGTAGGCGAAGGAAATGTTAAAATTTTAGAAAAATTACCAGTATCCTTTAAATGTGAATGCTCAAAAGAACGTTTTGCAACGGCAATAATTACTCTTGGCGTAGAAGAAATTACTAGCATGATTGAAGAAGATCAAGGCGCTGAAGCGAGTTGCCATTTTTGTGGTAATCAATACCATTTTGATGTTGCGGACCTAGAAAGTTTAAAAGTGGAAGCCGTTAGTTAAGGAAAGATTTAGAAAAGTAAATAAAAGATATAGAAAAAGGGAATAAGTACAGAATAGTTTAAATTAGACTGAACTTATTCGCTTTTTTACCGTTGCTTAGTAACTTTTTTCTTATACTTGCTAAAGCAGTAGATAAATAGATTATACTTGCTATTAAGCCCAAGAAACTCTAAAATCATTTAATAAAGAAACTATTGAGGAGGAATAAGCCAATGGTAAAAGTTGTTACAAGCGTCACAGATTTAATTGGAGATACACCTTTATTAAAGCTATCGAACAAGATTGTGCCAATGGGTGCAGCAGATGTTTATGTTAAGATAGAATCTTCAAACATCGGTGGAAGTATCAAAGATCGGATAGCAATGAATATGATTGAAGTCGCCGAACAAGAAGGTAAGTTAAAAGTAGGAGATACTATTATTGAACCAACTAGTGGAAATACAGGTATCGGAATAGCGATGATTGCCGCAGCAAAAGGTTATAAAGCTGTCTTTGTTATGCCTGATACTATGAGCATTGAACGTCGTAAATTATTAAAAGCTTATGGTGCAGAACTAGTATTAACACCTGGTGTAGGTGGAATTAAAGAATCTATCGTAAAAGCTAGAGAGATAGCTAGTCAACCGGGTTATTTTATGCCACTACAATTTGAAAATATGGCTAATCCTGCTGTTCATGTAGCAACTACAGGTCCTGAAATCTTAGCAGCTTTCGATGGCGAATCGTTAGATGCATTTGTCGCTACTGTTGGAACAGGTGGTACATTAACAGGTGTTGGGAAAGTTTTAAAACAGGCAAATCCGAATACGAAAATATATGCCTTAGAGCCTACGGAGTCACCCGTTTTGAGTGGCGGAAAACCTAGTCCTCATAAAATCCAAGGAATCGGAACAGGATTCGTACCCATAGTATTAGATACGCTCGTCTATGATGAAGTTTTACACGTTACAAGTGAAGAAGCTTTTGAAATGACTCGTAAAGTAGCTTTAATGGAGGGATTATTAGTTGGTATTTCCTCAGGTGCAGCTATTAAAGGTGCGATAGATGTAGCCATTAAATTAGGCTCAGGTAAAAAAGTTGTTACAATTGCTCCTGATAATGGAGAACGTTATCTTTCAACAGCCTTATTTCCTAATGAAGATTGAGAACAAGATAAAAAGAAATAGTTTTCAAACACGCCCTAATTTAAGTGGAAAAAAGATTAACTAAAAAATAGCGTGAAAAATCATGAAAATATAAATAGATAAGAAAGCAAGTGAGAGAATAGATAAGAACTTCTTTAATTCACTTGCTTTTTTTGTACGGTCTTGGCATTATTAAGGAGACAACGTAACAAATGGATGAATAAGAGAAATGGAGTGGGAAACATGAGTCACGAAGAAATACATGAAGAAATGAATGATCAATTACAAGTCCGACGAGAAAAGATGACCCATCTACGTGAACGTGGAATTGATCCTTTTGGTGGACGTTTTGATCGAACACATTTATCGAATGAAGTACATGCTAACTATGATAAATTTACAAAAGAAGAAATTGCCGAAAAAGAAGATGTTGTAACGGTTGCTGGTCGGATAATGACCAAGCGTGGAAAAGGAAAAGTTGGTTTTGCACACCTGAAAGATTGCAAGGGGACTATTCAGGTTTACGTGCGTAAAGATACTGTCGGTGACGAAGACTATCAAACATTTGATAGTGCTGATTTAGGTGACTTTATTGGAGTTACAGGAACAGTTATGAAAACAAATACAGGTGAAGTAACCATTAAACCAACGACTATTGTACAACTGTCGAAAGCTTTAAGACCTTTGCCAGATAAGTATCACGGATTAACTAATATCGAACAACGTTACAGACAACGTTACTTAGATTTGATTAGCAATCAAGAAAGTTTCGATCGCTTTACTAAACGTAGTGAGATTATTAGAGAAATTCGTACTTTTTTAAATGCAAAAGATTACTTAGAAGTAGAAACACCAACTTTGCATAATCTTGCTGGTGGAGCTGCTGCACGACCATTTATTACGCACCACAATGCTTTGGACATGGAATTGTATCTCCGTATTGCGTTAGAATTACATTTAAAACGTTTAATAGTCGGTGGTATGGAAAAAGTTTATGAAATTGGTAGAGTATTCCGTAACGAAGGGATAGACACAACCCATA